>CATLAK010000004.1 GCA_949878435.1 uncultured Lachnospiraceae bacterium | reverse complement strand
AGAGACTGCCAAAGTACATGCAAAAAGCATTGGAGTATGGTTCAGCGGCTGCCTGATTGCTATTTTATAATCTATAGTATTGATTTTTCAAGGAGCAAATCCCATTTTTAATGTGGGAAGTTTGAGTTATTAATCTGTCCCATTTGCCGCAATGGCAGGCAGGTGAGGATTGGCAGCGGCGGGGCAAAAAAACTTCTTGCAAAATCTCCCTTATGCCGTTATAATGTTTTTTGTGATGCTACTGTGGCTCAGTTGGTAGAGCAGCTGATTCGTAATCAGCAGGTCAGGGGTTCAAGTCCCCTCAGTAGCTTATAGCCGGCTTTTTATAAGCCGGCTCTTTTTTTGTAAAGGTGTTCTATCCACTGAATACACTGGTATAATCCCATGGCAATCACGCATAGAATGATAATGGAAGTGATGACCATATTGAGCTGGAATACTTGTGAGCCATAGATGATTAAGTAACCAAGTCCGCGTCTTGCTGCCAGGAATTCGCCGATGATTACGCCTACCAGAGCCAAACCGATATTGACCTTCATGTTGCTTAAGATCATGGGGATGCAGGAGGGGAGGACGACTTTGTGAAAGGCGTCGAAGCGGTTTCCGCCTAAGGTGTAGATGAGCTTTAGTTTTTCGTGGTCAACATGTTTAAAGTCGGTGTAGAGGCTGATGATCGAACCGAAGATTGCAACGGAGATGCCTGCTACGATAATGGTGTTGATGCCGGTGCCCAGCCAGACGATAAATAACGGTGCAAGGGCCGATTTGGGAAGGCTGTTGAGCACCACAAGATAAGGCTCTAAGATTTCTGAAAGGGTCTTAGAGTACCATAGCAAAGTGGCAATCATAACAGAAAGAATCGTAATCAGCAAAAAGCTCAGCAAGGTTTCCATAAGGGTAATTCCGGTGTGGGTAAAAAAGGAGCCGTCCATGATCATCTTGATGAAGAAGGAGGCAACCATGCTGGGGCTGCTGAAAAAAAAGGTATCGATCCATCCACACCTGCCGGATGCCTCCCAGATGAGCAGGAAAAGAATAAGGACAAGCAATCTGAGAAAAGTGACGATGTGGTGGTGTCTATGATGATTTTTAACATAAAGCTGCTGGGGGGAAAGGCTTTCCTTTTCAGTTTTCTTCGTGGTATTCATCAGAAATCTCCTTCCATAATAAGGTGAATAATTCCTGAAACTCAGGAGCGCTTCTTGCCGCAAGGGGTGAGTTTTCTTTTAATGTGAGATGAACGGGAATTTCCTCCTTTATAGTGGCGGGGCGCCGTTTCAGGACAAGGATTCTGTCTGCGAGAGAGATTGCTTCCGACAGATCATGTGTAATCAATATGGCGGTGATGCCGGAAGCACGGATGATATTCCCGATATCCGCTGACACCATGAGTCTGGTCTGATAGTCCAGGGCGCTGAAAGGCTCATCTAAAAGAAGAAGCCCCGGCTCCATGACCATGGTTCTGATCAGTGCGGCGCGTTGTTTCATTCCCCCAGACAGTTCTCCGGGCTTTTTATCTTTAAACTTTAACAGCCCATAATCAGACAGCAGCTTTAAAGCAAGCGCTTCTTTTTCGGGGCTGAGGGTTTTGGTGATTTCCGGACCTAAAAGAATGTTCTTCCAGATGGTCCGCCATTCTAGCAGGTGATCCTGCTGGAGCATATATCCGATCCGCACGTGATCAGGGTCATTTAAAACAATACTGCCGGACTCTGGCTTTAAGAGTCCGGCAATGATGGAGAGCAGTGTGGATTTCCCACAGCCGCTGGGTCCCACGATTGCCAGAAATTCTCCTTTTTCAACCTGAAACGATATATGAGATAAAGCATTTGTTTCTCCGCTTAAATTGTGATAAGAGAAACAAATGTCTTCACATGCAAGAATAGGCTGATTCATAGTTCCTCCCTTTTTTAATTACCTTCCTTATATTATATAAACTATGCGCGTTCGACATTTATGGTTCCCTTTTGCAAGTTAAGATTGAAATGAGGGGCAAAATGTGATAGTATCAAATTCAGATTTAATAATGGAGGACGATAGTATGGCTCAATTGTGGGGAGGGCGTTTTACCAAGGAGACGGATAGAATGGTCTATGAATTTAATGCATCCATCAACTTTGATAAAAAGCTCTTTGAACAGGATATAGAGGGAAGCATAGCGCACGTTGTGATGATGGAAAAGCAGGGAATCATCACCTGTGAGGAAAAGGATGCCATTGTGAAGGGACTTGCCGGCATACGAAGTGACGTCGAGACCGGAAACCTTTCCATTACCGATGAATACGAGGATATCCATAGCTTTGTGGAGGCAAATCTGATTGAACGGATTGGCGATGCAGGCAAGAAAATGCATACCGGCAGGAGCAGGAACGACCAGGTGGCGCTGGACATGAAACTGTATGTGAGGGCAGAGGTACTGCATGTCACAGAAGCACTTCGGGATCTGCTTGAGACCTTGATGAGAATCATGGAACAGAATCTGACCACCTATATGCCCGGTTTTACCCATCTGCAAAAGGCACAGCCCACCACACTGTCCCATCATATGGGCGCCTATTTTGAGATGTTCAAAAGAGATGTGCTGCGCCTTGGAGATTTATATAAAAGAATGAATTACTGTCCCTTAGGGGCAGGGGCTTTTGCGGGAACTACTTACTCCTTGGATCGATCGTATACATCGGCGCTTATGGGATTTGAAGGTCCTACGCTCAACAGCATGGATTCGGTTGCCGACAGGGATTATGTGATAGAATTTTTATCGGCGCTTTCCACCATCATGATGCATTTAAGCCGGTTCTCAGAGGAAATCATCATCTGGAATTCCAATGAATACCGCTTTGTGGAGATCGATGACAGCTTTTCCACTGGAAGCAGTATCATGCCGCAGAAAAAGAATCCAGATATCGCGGAACTGGTGAGAGGCAAAACAGGACGGGTCTATGGGGCACTGATGTCCATCCTTACCACCATGAAGGGGCTTCCTCTTGCTTACAATAAGGATATGCAGGAGGACAAGGAAGTTACATTTGATGCCATAGACACGGTAAAGAACTGTCTGGTGCTTTTTAACGGAATGCTCTCCACCATGAAGTTTCACAATAAAATCATGGAAGAAAGTGCAATGAAAGGCTTTACCAATGCCACAGATGCGGCAGATTATCTGGTAAACAAAGGAGTGCCTTTTAGGGATGCCCATGGCATCATCGGCGCTCTGGTGTTATATTGTATTGAGAAAAATAGCAGCATCGATGCCCTTAGTCTTGAGGAATTAAAGTCCATCAGTCCGGTATTTGAGGCGGATATCTATGATGCGGTCAGTCTGAAAACATGCGTGGAAAAGAGGCTTACGATAGGCGCGCCGGGTCAAAAAGCAATGGAAGAGGTCATAAGGATCAACAAAGACTTCCTGGCAGATATCTGGATCAAGGAAAATAAATTACAGGAAATGTAAAGAGGAAATGCAAAGAGGAGAAGAAAAAATGAGTGACAAAATGAGAGTAGGGATTTTAGGCGGAACAGGTATGGTAGGACAGAGGTTTATCTCTCTCCTTGAGAATCATCCATGGTTTGAGGTGACCACCATCGCAGCAAGCGAGCGGTCAGCGGTAAAAACCTATGAAGAGGCTGTAGGCGGCAGGTGGAAAATGACGACGCCTATGCCGGAGGCAGTAAAAAAGATCATGGTCATGAATGTGAATGAAGTGGAAAAGGTGGCATCCGAGGTAGATTTTGTTTTCAGTGCAGTGGATATGACCAAGGAAGAAATCAAAAAAATCGAAGAGGCATATGCAAAGACGGAGACACCTGTGGTCTCCAACAATTCTGCACACCGCTGGACACCGGACGTGCCTATGGTGGTGCCGGAAATCAATCCTGAACATATGAAAGTCATCGACTTCCAGAAGAAAAGGCTGGGCACGACAAGAGGCTTTGTGGCTGTAAAGCCCAATTGTTCCATCCAAAGTTACGCACCCGTCCTTACTGCATGGAAGGAATTTGAACCTTATGAGGTGGTGGCGACGACTTATCAGGCAATTTCAGGTGCAGGCAAGACCTTCAAGGACTGGCCGGAAATGGTTGAAAATATTATTCCCTATATCGGCGGTGAGGAAGAAAAGAGCGAGAAAGAACCGCTCCGGATTTGGGGCGAGATTAAGGACGGCGTGATCGTTCCTGCGACTTCACCAGTGATTACCTGTCAGTGTATTAGAGTTCCGGTACTAAATGGACACACTGCAGCGGTATTTGTAAAGTTCAGGAAGAAACCTACGAAAGAACAGTTGATCGAAAAACTGGTTTCCTTCAAGGGGCTGCCTCAGGAACTGGCGCTTCCCAGCGCGCCGAAGCAGTTTATCCAGTATATGGAGGAGGATAACAGACCGCAGGTAAAATTGGATGTTGATTTTGAAAATGGAATGGGAATCAGTGTGGGACGGATTCGGGAAGACAGTGTGTATGATTGGAAGTTCGTAGGACTTTCCCACAACACAGTCCGCGGTGCAGCCGGCGGAGCAGTGCTTTGTGCAGAGCTTTTGAAGGCACAGGGCTATATCACCAAAAAATAAGAAAAGGGAAACTATCAGCATCGTGCACAGGGCATAGGACCTGTGCACGAAGTCAAAAGAAGGAACAGGTGTTTTATGGATGAACTGCGTTATCAGGTAGATCTGCTGAGTGCAATGAATCAAAGATTGAAAAATGATGAGAAGATGTATCGATTGATCTGTGATACATCCAGCAATGCATTTTTGTATGTTAATTTTGTTGAAAATGATGTCAGGACCCTTGCCAACTGGGAGTTCTTTTTCCCGGAAGTGGAGATAAGGGATATGAAGGACCTGGCAAAGCTGTATTCCCAGGTGGAAGATAAGTATGTACTGCCGCTTCGGGATCTTTTGTTTCTTGAAAAGACAGAACTGAATGCCGACAGCGGAATCATCAAGCTCAAAGACGGCAGGACGTGGGTGGAATGTGAGTCCGCCATTTTATACAATGAAGAGGGCGATGCGACGGATAAGGTCATCCGTTTTAAGGATATATCCAAGTTTAAGAGTCAAAATGAAGAATTGACCTATATGGCATATTATGATGTGCTCACGGGACTTTATAACAGGAACTATTTTGTAAGGCTTTTGACGGACTACGTCCGCAAGGCGGAGGAAGAAAATGTCATTGTCGCAGTCATGTTTGTTGACATCGATGATTTTCGGAAGATCAACGATGGTCTGGGAATGATCGTGGGCGATGAAGTAGTACAGCAGTTCGGGCAGTTTTTGTCATGCTTTCAGAGCGAAAATGTTCTGGTGTCTCATTTTAATGCAGACATTTATTGTATTGCCATTTATAATCCCGGAGGAAACAGAAGCATACAGCATATATATAAGACCATACATGAGCGTGTCAAAACGCCTTTCACCTTAAGCACGGGACAGGAGATCCTGATTTCAGCAAGCGCAGGCGTTGCAGAGTACCCGGAAGCGGCTAAGACCACGCTGGATCTGATCAATTGTGCGGAAATCGTCATGTTCAAAGCAAAAAAACTGGGCAAAGATACCATCCAGTATTTTGATGCCCCCATTTTGAAAGAATTTCTTTTGAATGTCAATATAGAAAATAAATTAAAAGAAGCCGTTTTCAGCCAGAACTTTACCATGAATTTTCAGCCCCAGTACTATGTCAATGATAAAAAAATGCGGGGAATGGAAGCGCTGATCAGGTGGAGGGATAATGATGGAAAGATGATCAGTCCGTCGGTGTTCATTCCCATAGCGGAGAAGAACGGCACCATCGTTCCCATGGGAATGTGGGTAATCGAGGAGAGTATCAAGACCTTTTCTGACTGGAAAAAGAAATTTGACTGCAGCGTAATTCTTTCCCTTAATATTTCAGCGATTCAGTATATGCAGAATGAATTTGTGGATAATATACTTGCCATCATCAAAAGATATGATTTGAATCCTGAAGAATTGGAACTTGAGATTACAGAAAGTGTTCTGATTGAAAATTTCAAGGAGATTACAGAAAAGATGTCCATTTTAAGGGATTACGGCGTCAGAATTTCACTTGATGATTTCGGAACAGGATATTCTTCCCTTTCTTACCTGATGGGACTTCCCATTGATACGCTGAAAATAGATAAAAGTTTTATAGATACCAGCATCACAGATGAAAACACCAAAGTGATCATGGAATCCATTATTGTCATGGCGAAAAAGCTGGGATTTGAGACTATTGCAGAAGGTGTGGAGACCAAGGAACAGTTTGACTATCTTGAAGAAATCGGCTGTGAATGTATACAGGGATATTTGTTGGGCAAACCAATGCCCAAGGAAGATATGGAGCAGCTTTTATTGCGTCAGGAATAATAGACAGGCAGGAGAATCATAATGATTTTGGGGCGGACATCGGAACTAAAATATTTGAATACATATTATGATCGTGCCGGAAGTCAGATCATGGTGGTCTACGGAGAAAGGAATGTGGGAAAAACATTTCTTCTGCGTCAGTTCGTCAAGGACAAATCCTGCTTTTATTATAGGGCGAGGTCTGCTTCCGAGAGGGAACAGCGGTATCAGTGGAGCAGAGAACTTGAAAAAGAAGGTACAAAAATAGCAAAGTATCCTGCATTTACGGAGATTTTCCGCGCAATCCGGCAGGCACAGGCAGGCAAGACGGTCATCATAATCGATGAATTTCAATATATCGTCAAGTCGGACAGCGCCTTTATGAAAGAACTGGCAGACTTTGTATACAGCCTTCCGCAGGATGCACCGGTCATGTTCCTAGTGTGCAGTTCTTCCATTGGCTGGGTGGAGAATGACATGGTCGCCAGAATCGGCGAAGCGGCACATGGACTATCCGGGTTCCTCAAGGTGCGGGAACTTGATTTTGAATGGATGAGAGATTATTTTCCAGCCTTTTCCACGGAGCAGAGCGTCGAAGCATTTGCAGTTCTGGGAGGAGTGCCGGGATTTTGGAAATGTTTTGATGACAGGCTGGGGGTAAAAGAAAATATCTGTAGATGTATTTTAAATCAGGATGCATTTTTATACGGAGAAGGACAAAGAATCGGTAAAGAGGAGCTGCGCGAAACCGGTGTATATAATACGATTCTGGCATCTATAGCCGCAGGAAATCACAAGTTGAACGATTTGTATCAGCATACGGGATTTTCCAGAGCTAAAATAAGTGTTTATATTAAAAACCTGATGGAACTGGAACTTGTAGAAAAAGTTTTTTCCTATGACACGGAGGGCAAAGCAAATGCCCAGAAAGGGATATACAGGATCAGCAGTCATTTCGTGCATTTTTATTTTACCTATCTATATCCACATCTTAGCAGTCTGGAGCAAATGACGCCGGGGGAATTTTACAACAAGTATATCGAACCTTTTTTCAGAAGCTATGTGGCGGAGTATTACAAGAAGGTCTGCCGGCAGTATCTGGAAAAGTGGAACAAGTGGGAAAGGCTTCCGATAAGGGTAGACAAGTTCGGCGAGTGGGTCGGCAAGCTGGGGAACATTGATATTATTGCCCAGAATGACAGCGGGGAAACGCTGATCAGTATCTGTAATTGGGAAAATCCCATCATGCGGTATGATGATTACGAGTGGCTTTTATTCTGTGCGGAAAAAGCTAAGATCAGGGCAGATTACATTTATTTATTTTCAGCAGGCAGTTTTGATGAACAGCTGAAACGGGAAGCCAAGGATAAACATAACCTTAGATTAATCAGTATGGATGAGATGTAATGGGAAAAAGTATTTATATAGCCGAAAAGCCAAGCGTTGCCAGAGAATTTGCCAAGGCGCTGCAGATCAATGCGAGCAACAGGGACGGATATATGGAGTCTCCTGAAGCCGTCATTACGTGGTGTGTGGGACATCTGGTAACCATGAGCTATCCGGAAGCTTATGATGAAAAATATAAAAGATGGTCCCTGGAGACCATTCCGTTTATACCTTCCGAATTTAAGTATGAAGTCATTGAAGGCGTAAAAAAGCAGTTTGGCATCGTCAGCGGGCTTTTGAACCGTGAAGACGTGGAAACTATTTATGTCTGCACGGACTCCGGGCGGGAGGGGGAATACATTTACCGTCTGGTGGAACAGCAGGCACATGTGACGGGCAAAAAGCGCAAGCGGGTCTGGATCGATTCCCAGACGCAGGAGGAGATTCTTCGGGGAATCAGAGAAGCAAAGGATCTGTCAGAGTATGATAATCTGGGCTCTGCCGCATATCTGCGGGCAAAAGAAGATTATCTGATGGGAATCAATTTTTCCAGAGTATTGACTTTAAAATACGGGAACTGCGTCAAATCCTATCTGAAGGCAGACAAGGCAGTCATCAGTGTGGGAAGGGTCATGACCTGTGTCCTTGGAATGGTAGTGAACAGAGAGCGGGAAATCAGGGAGTTTGTGAAAACTCCTTTTTATCGTGTACTTGCGGATGTGCTTGTAAATGAAAAGGCATGTGCGTGCGAATGGAAAGCGGTAGAGAGCAGCCGGTATTTCAATTCTCCGCTGTTATACAAAGAAAACGGCTTTAAAGAAGAAAAAGATGCACAGGCGCTGATCGATACGCTTATGGCTCCGCCGGATGTACAGGCGGCAGTGGAATCCATTGAGAAAAAGAAAGAAAACAAAAATCCGCCGCTTTTATATAATCTGGCGGAATTACAGAACGACTGCTCGAAGTATTTTAAGATCAGTCCGGATGAGACCCTGCGGATTGTCCAGGAATTATACGAAAAAAAGATGACCACCTATCCCCGTACGGATGCAAGGGTGCTGTCCACGGCGGTAGCCAAAGAGATATATAAGAACATCAAGGGGCTTACCAATTTTGAAACTGTTGGCGAAGCGGCAGCAAAGATTCTGGAAAGCGGCAGCTACAAGTCGATTGCAAAGACCCGGTACGTGAATGATAAACAGATTACAGATCATTATGCCATTATTCCCACGGGGCAGGGGCTTGCCGGTTTAAATTCCGTTAATCCCACGGCAGCAAAGGTCTACGAGCTGATTGCGCGCAGATTTTTGAGCATCTTTTTCCCGCCGGCTGTCTATCGGAAGGTATCGCTGGATGTGGTGATTGGAGGAGAACACTTTTTTGCCAGCTTTAAAGTGCTGGAAGAAGAAGGGTATTTGAAGGTGGCAGATACCTCTTTTGGAAAAAAGAAGGAAAATAGAACAGATGAGGATGGGGAAGAAGGCGTCGATCAAAATTTTATAGAGGGAATCACACGCCTGAAAAAAGGAATGATGCTTCCGGTGCGGGAAATGCAGATTAAGGAAGGCGAGACTTCCCCTCCCAAACGCTATAATTCGGGGACCATGATCCTGACAATGGAAAATGCAGGTCAATTCATTGAGGATGAGGAACTGCGCGCCCAGATTAAGGGGAGCGGTATCGGAACATCTGCAACCCGTGCTGAAATCTTAAAGAAACTCATAAATATTAATTATCTGGCGCTGAACAAAAAGACCCAGATCATAACTCCGACTTTGATGGGCGAGATGATCTATGAAGTGGTGAACAATTCCATCCGTCCGCTTTTAGACCCTGCCCTGACGGCAAGTTGGGAAAAGGGGCTTACCATGGTGGCGGAAGGGACCATCACAGAAGAAGAATATATGAAAAAGCTGGATGACTTTGTATCCAGAAGAACAAATATCGTAAAGGGAATGAATAATCAATGGGTTTTAAATCAGCAGTTTCGCAAAGCTGCTGGAAATTATAAAAATGGAGGGAAATGATGGAACAGTTTACAATCAAAAACTTATACAACCTGGAGGAAACCATAGCAGCGCCTCTCTTTGAGGAAGGGGTATACCCGTGGGAACTGCTTCCCAAAATCAGCGGGTTTATTTTAGAACTGGGAAAGATGCTCCCTAAGGAGCGCTATACACAGGTGAAAGAAAACGTATGGATCGCCGTATCTGCCAAGGTGGCGCCTACCGCATTCATAAACGGTCCGGCGATCATCGATGAGGAGGCGGAGGTAAGGCACTGCGCATTCATCCGCGGAAACGCCATTGTGGGGAAGGGCGCCGTGGTAGGCAATTCTACAGAACTTAAAAATGTCATATTGTTTAACAAGGTGCAGGTTCCCCATTACAATTATGTGGGAGACAGTATTTTAGGCTTTAAATCCCATATGGGGGCAGGCTCCATCACATCAAATGTAAAAAGCGATAAGACTTTGGTGGTGGTGAAAAACGGGGAAGAGCAGATAGAGACCGGGCTTAAGAAATTTGGAGCAATGTTAGGGGACCACGTGGAAGTAGGGTGCAACAGCGTTTTGAATCCGGGAACAGTCATCGGCAGAAATTCCAACATTTATCCCACCAGCATGGTGCGGGGATGCATTCCGGCAAAAAGCATTTATAAAAAGCAGGGGGAAATTGCAGGAAAGTATAACAGATAATGTAAAAAATCATCAAAACCACTGGATTTTTTGCGTGATCTATGCGAAAATATAAATTGTGATTATGACAAATATTCACATATATTATCTACATATTGAAAGGAGTTTTCACATGATTTATTCAAAGGAAGTTGAAGAAATGTGTACAGTTGCACAGGGTGTTCATCATGGCTGTGCTCCTATCCCAGAAGAAGCAAAATGGGTTCAGGCTAAAAAAGTAGAAGACATTTCAGGATTGACACACGGTGTAGGCTGGTGTGCACCTCAGCAGGGCGCATGTAAGCTGACCCTCAATGTCAAGGAGGGAATTATCCAGGAGGCGTTAGTTGAGACCATCGGATGTTCAGGAATGACCCATTCCGCAGCTATGGCATCTGAAATCCTTCCCGGATTAACAGTTATGGAAGCGTTGAACACAGACCTTGTGTGTGATGCAATCAACACAGCTATGAGGGAATTATTCTTACAGATCGTTTACGGACGTTCTCAGAGTGCATTCTCAGAAGACGGACTTCCTATCGGTGCAGGTCTGGAAGACTTAGGCAAGGGGCTTAGAAGTCAGGTTGGTACCATGTACGGAACATTAAAGAAAGGACCCCGTTACCTTGAAATGGCTGAAGGATATGTTACAGGCATCGCACTCGATGCAGACAATGAAATCATTGGATATAAATTCGTAAACTTTGGTAAGATGACAGACTTCATGAAAAAAGGTGATGATCCGGCTACTGCATACGAGAAGGCATGCGGACAGTATGGTCGTGTAGATGATGCTGTTAAGATCATTGATCCAAGAAAAGAATAATTATAGGAGGAATGTAAAAATGGCATTATTTGAATCATATGAAAGAAGAATTGATACGATCAATTCCGTTTTAAATTCTTACGGCATTTCTTCTATCGAAGAAGCTGAAAAAATTACAAAAGATGCTGGACTTGACGTTTACGAACAGGTGAAGAAAATCCAGCCAATCTGTTTTGAAAATGCCTGCTGGGCTTATACGGTAGGCGCTGCAATCGCAATCAAGAAGGGCTGCAGAAAAGCTGCAGACGCAGCGGCAGCAATCGGAGAAGGTCTCCAGGCTTTCTGTATTCCGGGGTCTGTAGCTGATACCCGTAAGGTCGGTCTTGGACATGGCAACCTTGGCAAGATGCTCCTTGAAGAGGAGACAGAGTGCTTTGCTTTCCTGGCAGGTCATGAATCCTTTGCAGCAGCGGAAGGTGCAATCGGTATCGCAGAAAAGGCAAACAAGGTTCGTCAGAAACCCCTGCGCGTTATCTTAAACGGACTTGGCAAGGATGCAGCAAAGATTATTTCCAGAATCAACGGATTTACTTTTGTTGAGACAGAATATGATCCTTACACCAATACCGTAAAGGAATTAGAGCGCAAGCCTTATTCCGAAGGACTTCGCGCAAAAGTTAACTGCTATGGCGCAAATTCCGTTCCGGAAGGCGTTGCAATCATGTGGAAAGAAAACGTAGACGTTTCCATCACAGGAAACTCCACCAATCCTACAAGATTCCAGCATCCTGTTGCAGGTACATACAAGAAAGAAAGAATAGAAGCCGGCAAGAAATACTTCTCAGTTGCATCAGGCGGCGGTACAGGACGTACCCTCCATCCTGACAACATGGCAGCCGGTCCTGCTTCCTACGGCTTTACAGATACCTTAGGACGTATGCACTCAGATGCACAGTTCGCAGGTTCTTCTTCCGTACCGGCTCACGTTGAAATGATGGGACTGATCGGAATGGGAAATAACCCGATGGTAGGTGCTACCGTAGCGGTTGCTGTTTCGGTGGAAGAGGCAGCGAAGGAAGGCAAGTTCTAAAATTTGAATCATGGAAAGCCTTGTAAAGCCCGTAAATTCAATGTTTACGGGCTTTTGCTATGAATGCGTGGCTAAGGTCAAAATCTTGTGAAAACCTATAAAATTTCATGTATAATACACGAGTAATATACAGGTAATACACAGAGGTAATATACAAAAATAACGGGCATCCAATGCCATGTACGGCAGAAGGAAAGCCCGTTTTGCTTTTAACTAAGGGATTAAAGAGGCGATATCTTTAACAGTGTTCGCTACCTTTTTCATCATTTTATTATCGTCAAGATATTCAATGCCAAGCGGTGTTATGCGGATGCTTGGAGAATATTTTACAGAAGTAAAGCCTGTGTCAGAACGGATTACGTAAACGCCTTCAATATATCCTTCATCCGATAGGTTCTCGAGAATATATTCCCAATACTCTTTGTGTATAGGGAAATCTTTTGTTTCAAAGGTGAGGTAATTCAAATCTGGGGTTACACCGGATTTTAAGCATTTATAAAGGTATTTCAAGATTTTATATACTAAAACAAAATAATCATCCTTTGCCATATTGCACCGCCTTTCTTTCTTATATTTTATCGTATCATATTAAAGAAGTCCACGGGAAATAATGCTAGTCCCAATCAAATCCTGCCGGAATAGCTGCCGGATCGTCACCGGAATAGTCGATTAATGCCATAGCCACCGCAAGGTCAGAAGCGGGGCGGTGAGTATACACAGATTCGGTTATATCTGTTATTTCGTGCCCAACAATCATTTTTAGCAAGTTATCATCCATGTGTTTGGCTTTTGCACAGGTAATGAATGTGTGTCGCGTCTCATGGGGCGTATGGGTCATGTTGAGCTGCGACATGATATGCTTAAAGCGTCCGCGGTACTGATCGTAGGTCATGAACTCGTTTTTTTCATTACGGAATAGATAGCGGCGGTTAGCGTCAAAATGCCTTTTTACAATGTGACGAACTTTTTCATGAATTGGGACAAGGCGGTCTCTTCCAGCTTCGGTTTTCATTCCACCAACAACCATCCAGCGGTCAAAATCAACGTTTTTGTTCTCAAGCAGCAGCATTTCGGAAGGACGAAAACCGGAATAAAGGCAAAACAAAATCATATCTGTGATTCCGTAATTTTCCCATTTCCACAGGGAAGCAATTTCACTGTTGAGGAAAGGGCAGCGGTTTAATTTGTTTCTCTTTCCGACCTTATGCACGAAAAGGGCACTGTAATCAACGTCAACGATTTCGTGAATCAGGCAATATTTGTACATCATGTTGAAAAGAGATTTCATGCGCCCTTTTGTAGAATCGCCTGTCTTGGCGTCACGTATTACACCTTGCAGGTGCGCAACCCTCAAATCACGCATACGCATATTATGAATTGGCTTACAGTGATTGTAAGCGGCTGTTACGGTGCGCACGGATGATTTACTTTTGAGGGTAGAAAAGTACTCCGCAGACCACAAGTTGTATACTTCCGAAAACGTCAGTTGCCGCGAATTGATATCGTAGGGATTTTGCAAATAGTTGTTAAGCGCAGTTTCGGCAGCAACACGGCTTGGAAATGTGCCAATTGGCTGATATATCTGCCGGAGACGTCCGTCTTCTGATAAATCCCATCCTACAGTAACGCGCGCCGCCCATGGTTTCCGGCGCTTACCGGATAGTTTGTATACTGATCCGGCGCCGTTTGGTCGTTTCATAGACATAAAAAACACCTTCTTTCTAAATTATTCGGAAAAAAAGGCGTAAAAAATAAAGCCCCGTTTCCCATTGCTTTATCGAAGGGCTTTATGCTATAATAATTCTTGCCAAAGATATATATTATAGCAAGCCCGTTCAATCGGAGTTTGCCGCCGCCCGTGTAGCCAGCATGGGCGGCTCTTCAATGATGAATTTGACAATACAATATAATTTGTTATAATATACTTAACAAGAGAACCGAAAGCTAGATAAAGCCTAGCCGCCGGAAGATAAGTTAAAAAAAGTAGCGCCTTACCTTACCAGAGCGAGGGCGCTACTTTTTACGTTGTATGTATATAACAAGAGTTACTACAGCGCAAAGCATAATTACAAACTGGATTAAATCCGAATATGTAACCATTGGCACCAGCCCCCCTTTCAAAATCTGGCGGCTGACATATCGCCCCTTCGGTTCCCGTGGTAAATAGATTATTTAGTTTTTGCTACCGCCTGCACCATTAGTGCAGGCGGTACTTAAGATAAAAGGTTTATAGCCCAAATATTTTTCCTGCTTTGGCACGTCTGCCGCTCTTGGATGTTGGAACACCAGTAGCTTTTGCTACTTTTCTTTTTGCATTGGTAATTCCCAGCGCTTTGTTAGGGCTGAAAGAAAGACCCGGTATAGATGATTTCTTTGACATGTAAAACCCTCCTTTTATATTATAGTATTTTATTTAAAACAATTTCCGCAAGTAGAATACCCTTGAGAAATCAATTCGTCAACAGAACTATTGGAAGTGGAATAATTTTGAGGCGCAATTTTTTTAACACTGGAACAACTTGGATGATGAATTTTCTTTGTACTGGTATTTAGCACATATGTAGCTTCTGTTTGTTGTTGCGAAGCATTGTCATATGTATTAAAATTGCTATCACCACCAGAAGAGGCAGTTGCATTATTCTGGGGACTGGTTTCTTGTACTGGTTGTTCCGGCGCTGGTGCAGGAGGTTGAGGCGCAGTATTTTCGGAAGACGGGGAATTTTCCGACTGATTATGGGATCCATTTTCACTAGCAGCTTGCTGTTCAGCTAATTCTTTAGCTGCTTGTTCTTCAGCCTGTCGCTTTTCCTCTGCCTCTTTAGCTGCTTGTTCTTCCAGCAGCCTTTGTTCCTCCGCTTCTTTGGCGGCTTGTTCTTCAGCTTGTCGTTTTTCCTCTGCTTCTTTAGCTGCCTGTTCTTCCAGCAATCGTTTTTCCTCTGCCTCTTTAGCAGCTTTCTCCGCAGCCAAGCGTTCAGCTTCGGCAGCTTCCTCACGGGCAGAAATATCTACAACGTTGATAGATATGACATTGCTTTTTAGATCGTCGGACGTAATATAAAGACTGTAGTTTCCTTCCTGTGATCCTGTTATGATTCCGGCGTCGGAAAATGTAATAGCAGCATCCCCATCTACAACATACTCAAAAGAATCTGTGTCTGCATCTTCTGGTAGCACAGAAATATCTACAGGAATTTCCGTGTTAATGTCATATTCGGTTTGATAATCTGGAATGGATAATTCGATTGATTCTAATTTCTTATCTGGCGTCATATAACAGCCGGATAAAAAGGCTAAACCTATAAAACTTGCAACAATTCCTTTCTTTTTCATGATTCATAATCCCCCTTGTCTTTTGTTTTTTGATTTATGCATATAAAATATCTTAAATTATTTATCTATTTCATCTTGATAACCAGATATTATTATGCCAGATGGCAGGGCAACAACTGCTATGCCTAAAAATGATGAAACCATGCTTATTATTCTTCCTATATTGGATGTGGGATATATATCCCCATAACCAACGGTAGTTAAGGAAACAGTAGCCCAATAAATTGCGTTAAAGAAGTTTCCAAAGGTGGCAGGCTCAACTTGAAAAATAATTAATGCAGTAAAAAATATATACGATAAAGCTAGAATACCGACAGTAACCAGAGCATCCTTCTTTTTGGATAATACATTTGTTATTATTTGTATATTTTTTGAATATCTAAAAAACTTAAAGATACGCATTGTCTTAAAAAGACGAAAAACACGAAAAACTTTAAAGGCATAGTTTAAATTTGTAATGGATGGCAAGATTGATAATAAATAAATAATTGCCATGGGGCGAAAGGGATAAATAATAAAAGGAATAATCCCGTTTTTAGATGATGAATAATCAGCAGTTATAAATCGAAGAATGTAATCTATAATGAATATTGCAACTGTTAATTTATCAATCATAGAAAAAACATTATTTTGTGTAGAAAAGCACAAAGGAATTATACTTGTTATGATAGAGCACATCATAAAAATGTCATAAATTTTGCTTACACTATCAGTAGCCTTTGCCCTTTCAGTAATTTCGTAAATTCTTTTTCTCATGTCATACGCCTTAAAATTCAATATGTATTATATTTTTGTTCTTACGGTATTTTATGCCATTTTTTCTTTGTCCCCTTTTATAGATGAAGAATCTAAACCTAAAGAACGTAACACAACAGCTTTTCCAATCTCGTCAGCTTTTCGGTAAGCGATTATTATTTCTTTTTCAAACCCTGTAACGGATAAGCTATGTATTATTTGATCGGCATAAGATTCTTCGAGGATAGCCGAACAGCTTATATTGTAGATTTTACATAGTTCTATAAGTGAATCAATATCGGGATTTGATTTCCCATTTTCCCAATTACTAATAGTATTCTTCTTCACATTTAAAAGTTCTGCAACATCCGATTGCTTCAAGTTATTACTAATTCGGGCACTTCGCAATTTTTCAATTAAAATCTGATTCATGTTTTCGCTCCTTTGTTTGTTATATTTTATCATTTCATTTTGATTTTGTAAATAATTAGTTCAATATTTTTGATTTTTATTATTGACAAGTCAATAATAATGAATTATAGTTTAATAAAGTCAAGAAAAATGAACTAAGAAAGGAGCGTAACATGTTTGATAGAAAAGCAATGAAGAAAATGATTACAGAAAAGGGGTATAAGCAAAAAATAATTGCGGAAAGGGCACAAATAAGCGAACGTCAATTATCGCTAATTCTTTCAGGAAAAAGAAAATGTGATGTAGAAGAGTATGTGAGGATATGCACAGCTTTGGAGGTGCCAATACAAACATTTATTATTGAAGGCTGCATGATAAGTAAAACAGCATAAAGAAAGAACTGTCACACAGAAAAATAATGGAGGTTATAGAAAATGAAGGTAAAACGAATTTATGAAATGCCAGTTCCGGTGCAGGATTGGAAAGGCTTTGAGTACACAGGAGAAATCATAGAAATTGAATATCCGGATTCTAAAGTAGGAAATATTACAAACGGCTACAGAGTTGTAAAAGGAAAATTTACACCGTATGGCGCTGTAAGGGATTGTGGAGATCACTATATTAAGGCAAATTATTCCACCTATGACAGGATTGATAAAGAAACCCTTGAAATCACAAAAGGTGTTGAAGACAGATAACCACCCGGTGGGGTTGCACCGGGAGAAAGAAGGGAATATATGAGAGATATGAATTAAAGGACAAAATCTTTAAAGGAACTGATTGACGGATATGCTTTTGAGACTGGAAGAGAAAACATACAGGATAGAAAAGCCACCCAAAAAGCTATTGTTTTGGAAGTATACGCCAGAATCAAGGACACATTCGATATGCTTGACTCTGATCCAGAAGCAGTAGATCAGATTTACAAACAGCTGATCGAGCATTAACGGCTTATCCCGTCCCTACCGGGCAATGCAGGGAGAAAGAAGAAAGATATGGATAAAAGTAAAATTTTGAAAGAGCTGCTTAAAGCAACGCATCTGAAGGAAGATGATTATTACAATTCTAATGTTTTTTATTATCTGGCTGGAAGATTTCCAGAACTTACAATTGCCGAGTGTGCGGATATTGTAACAGATGCCCGTCAAGAACTACGGAATGCCTGTTAAATAATTTTATCCTGTCCTTAATAGGAATGCAGGAGGAAAGCGAAGTAATCATGAAAGAAATTATAGTGGCTACAATTGTAGCAAGCGTTGTATCGCTGGTGATTTCGATTGTTATCAACAGAAGAGCTGCCGCCTATACCCTTGAGGTAATAGACGGCTATGTAGAGGATGTAATGGAAAAGATTAAAGAATTAGTGAAACATGCGTGTGAACTAATCAGGGATGCATACAGTGACAAATAAACGTTTAATACGACACCAAGAAACAATCAACCATAGAAACCACAAAGGAGGCACAGAAACATGAGAGTAGGAAAGATCACAGTAAAAGAAGCGGCAGCAGTCCTTCATGTATCACAGCAATATGTCAGAATTGGGTTGCAAAGGGGAATATTGCCGATAGGCACAGCAATTAAAATGTCAAGGAAATGGACTTATAACATTACTCCTAAGCTGTTAGCAGATTATAGCGGCGCTGACATAGCGGAAGAATTAGCTGTGATACGGAATGAAAAAGCTGAATCGCCACAATAATGCAAACAGCCGAAACGGGGCAGGAGTCCCCGTCATACAAGGTTGGCAACCTTGTATCTGATGAAGGCAAGCCAATAGCCGGAGTACAGGGCATTGTGGGAAAATGGCAGCGTTCGCGCCTGCTAGAAAGCGCGTAGAAGGTCAACAGGTTTTCGGCAGCTTTTTAATGTGAAAAGCCGCGACACAATGCACACGCCGGAAAGCGAGGTGGCAGAGTATGAAAGTAAGAGCGCCACCTAGATAGTATGAGGACACAGAGGAAACTAAAAATATATAAAAAAAGACGTCGGTCTTTTTAAGGGCGAGGGAATCATGAAATGGTAAAAATACTTGAACTATTCGGCGGAATCGGATCACCGCGCTGCGCCTTGCGGAATATAGGAATATCTGTGAAAAGCATTGATTATGTAGAGATCGATGAAAAGGCGGTCAGATCATACAATGCAATTTTTAAAAATGAATTGCAGAACAAAACGCAGTCGGTTGTGGGTTGGGACTTGAAGCCGGATATTTTGATACACGGCAGCCCGTGCCAAGACTTTTCGATTGCAGGACATCAAGGAAAAGCGACGGCAGCAGGTGGCAGAATAAACAGGGGAAAAGGCGCAGATAAGGGAAGTGGGACACGTTCGAGCCTTATGTGGGAAACAATTCGCATAATAGAACAAATGGGAGTATGGAAGCCGCGCGTTGTAATATGGGAAAACGTCAAAAACGTATTATCGCGGCATATGGTAGCGAATTTTAATAAATACATAGAGAAAATGACGCGGCTGGGATATACGAACAGCTACGCCGTACTGGACGCGAGGGAGTTTGGACTTCCACAGGCGCGGCAGCGCGTTTTTACAATTTCGATACTGGGAAATGAAAAATTTGATTTTGATGATCTGATAAAGTTACCAATGCGGAATATAAAAGAATTTCTTCTGCCAGACGCACCGGAAGTATACGATGTTACCCAACCAAGCGTATACAATGCAATCGGCAAAAAGGGAGTAGTGCGGCGTGCAAATATTATAAAAGATTATGCCTATACAATCACGACAAGACAAGACAGAACGCCAACACAGGTTATTGACTGCGGCGCCGGGCGGTATCGATATTTGACGGAAAGGGAGTGCTGGAGATTGCAGGGCTACACGGACGCGGATTTTAACGCAGCGGCAGCAGTGCAGAAGAAAAACGGGCGTTACACAATGCCATTGTACTGGCAGGCAGGAAATAGTATTGCGGTACCGATTTTTGAAAGCATATTTAGAAAAATTATATTAAATGAAACAGCGCAAATGAGCCTGTTTTAGTACGCGGAGGGATATATGAGGGTAAAAAGGACAAAAAAAGGAACAAATTATAGTTATAGTGGCGATTTAGAACAGGAAATTGAAAAAGCTAAAGCAGAATATAAGGAAAAAGAAACTTCGCAAGAAAGAATATTCCTTTTGTGGCAGTATCAAAAGGCAAAAAGAGCACGTGAAAAATACGAACAGAGGATTGCAGACTTAAAAAATTTTGTCAAACTTGCGGAAGAAAAGTTGGAAGAACAAAGGAATGCCGATGATGCTTGATTATGGCTATTACAACATGAACTGTAAAGAAGGAATGAAAGAGTTCCCAGATAACTATTTTAACCTTGCAATTGTTGATCCACCCTATGGAATAAGAGTAGATACCCGTGGCAGGAAAAAAGGACGTTCAAAACTTACCATAGCCAAAGATTACCTTCCCTTTGAGGGAGAAGACCTTGAGCCGCCAGACGCCGAGTATTTCGACGAATTATTCAGGGTGAGCAAGAATCAGATTATTTTTGGTGCAAATCACTTTATATCCCGAATCCCTTATGATAGCCCGTGCTGGATCGTATGGGATAAGGACAACGGGAATAATGACTTTGCGGACTGCGAGCTTGCATGGACTTCCTTTAAATGTTCTGTGCGCAGATACAGGTACAGATGGCAGGGCATGATTCAGCAGAACATGAGGGACAAAGAATATCGCATCCATCCCACCCAGAAACCCGTAGCGTTGTATGAATGGATATTAAATGAATTTACAAAAGCTGGTGATACGATTCTAGACACACACGTAGGTTCTGCTTCTTCGCTGATTGCCTGCCGGAATACAGGACATAAATTTGTAGGCTTTGAATTAAGCGAATATTATTTCGGGCTATCAAAGGAAAGATATATGCAGGAAGCGGCACAGATGAACCTTTTAGATTTTGTTGGAAGTACATAGACAGCACATGTTTTTGCGTGTTTTCCTTTAAATGTGCATGGAGGGCATTGCATGGAGGATGAATATAGCGGACTAATCGAAGCATTTTATGAAATATATAGACCATTACAGAAAAAGCATAATTTAAGGCTGCATGAACATTTTGACATATATGATGATGGTCTTATTGAAATATGGAAACATGAAAAGGAGGATAAAAGAACATACATATGCAGGGTGAAAGAAGAGAGCCCTGCGGAATGCTACCGAAAGGCGATCGAAGAACTGAAAGCTTGGGCAGAAATGAAAGGAGTACAGGAAGAATGGACAATCTACAGATTTGGGAGCGCGACGGCTTAGGCGTAGATGCTGACAGCTTAAAGAAAGTGCTGGAAACCTTTAAAGAAGAGGGAATGCAAGGGCTAAAAAGCCAGATGGCGTTAAAGGACTATTTGACAAAAGCAGACGACGACGCATTGCTGAAAGTGTATGAAATGGATCCAGATACAATGACAGAGTTGCTTACCACATGTTTTGGCGCGCGCATAGCGTTTACTGAAATCAACCGCATGACAGCATGTATAAAACCAGAAAAAGTTGACAGCTTAGGCTGGATTAGACCGGATGTATATGCGGAAGTTACTGCTAAATATGAAAAACGCGTGAAGGATTTGAACGAGGAAAAAGACCGCATTTTATCTGCATCCATCAAAACAGAGCAAAGGGCAGAAAGGGCAGAAGAAAAAATCTTGCTTCTTCGGGATGAATTGGAACATTACAAAGCCGCTTTATATGACTTTTATGTAAAAGAAGGAAAGCTGCCAAAATATGAAAGGAGACAAAAGGAAGAATGAGCAGAAATAACACAATTGGGATTACAGGGGTTGTTGAGACTCCGCCACGGCTGGTAGTTGACGCGGCAGACTGGAAAAAGAAGGTATATGAAACCACGCTGGTTCGTAAGCGTCCCAGCGAAACCGAAGATACTTATATTTTGCAGTTTGACGGGCGCGCGGCTGGAACGGAAGAAATGATCCAAAGAATTACAGAGGGAACAAAAGTGCTGGTAGGCGGAGAAATCAGAACGGAAAATCTGCATAATCCGTTACCGGAAGAAAATAGTGTAAAAATCTATATATATGCTGAAATTATTTCCGTGAATGACCCACCAGCAGACGATCAGAACGAAGTCAAGATATGCGGACATATATGTAAGCCGCCGCTATCAAGGAAAAGGAGCCGGCAAAAGTCAACCAGCAAGAAAATAGATATTACAAATGTTTTGATCGCTGTAAAGACACCTACAGGTACAAGCTATGTTCCGTGCGTATGCTTTGATAAGCAGGCACTTGTTGCAAAAGAAATGAAGACAGGTGATTACATTGAAGTCTACGGACGTTTCCATGCTCGAGGTTATAAAAAGCGGATTAAAGGACACGACGTTCCGTTCCTGCGCACTACATACGAGGTATATGCTATTGAGATTGAAAATAGCAGCAGGGAACAAAAGAAAACCAAGCAGAATAAAGAAGGGAGTACAGATGTATGAACACACAGACACCAAGGGAAAGAGTAGCCATTGTCATTATGACACGGGCAGAGCATGCTGCTATGCATGAATCTGCCAAAAGGGATGTAGAAAAGATTGCACAGGCAGCAGGCGTGGAAATGCCCAAAACCGTCCGTATCATGGCACGGTATGGACTTATGCAGACACAGCAGGCAGGGATTAGAAAGTTAAACAGATTGTTGCAGGAAGTCGGGAACAAAAAAGACCGTGAAAGCGTAGCGGCACAGACAGGGATTGCGACGGGCTATGCGAACGCTATGTATCATTTTGACCTCATGTCAGAAAAAGAATTAGAAAATGTGATTGAACTGATTGAACAGGCAGGCGAAAAGGCGATATACCGGATTGAAGCCGAGAACCATTCTTTCCTGCATCATATTTTAAGAAAAGGGGCAAAAGCATGAGCACACAGGCGCACCGCCGAATTGTTGCAGTAGATTTTGACGGAACATTGGCAAAAACAAAATTTCCAAGAATCATAAGCGCCATAACTGAAAATATCAGCTATTGTAAGCAGCTTAAAGAAGACGGTGCAATTCTCATTCTGTGGACATGCCGTAAAGGAAAAGATTTGCTGGATGCGGTGAACTGGTGCGGTAAGCAGGGGCTGACATTTGACTATGTAAATGAAAATACAGTGGAAAATATAGCCTTTTATGGCGGCGTGGACACGCGTAAAATATACGCCCATGAATATATAGACGACAGGGCACTGAATCCAGAAAAAGAAAGAATGCTGGCACATCAAACGGAATGTTTACGCAGAAACCGGATCATATCAATAGTAGGAATCATAGCAGCTTTGGCAATGGATGCAGTGCTGATGGTAATCGCGTTTAATTTGAAAAAAAAAGGAGGGTGAAACCATGAAAAAAGGAAGCAATATAGGCTCCTGCCGCTTTTGCGGTCAGAATGTCATGCTGGAAGACGGAGCAGGAATGACCGCACCGCAGCTGGAAGAGGCGGCAACAATGCGGTGCGAATGTGAGGAAGCGACTAAATATCAAGAAAGTGCGAACCGCCGTACACTGGCAAAGCAACGTATTGATGAACTGTTTGGCAAAGATGCCGGTGAGTTTCGGCAACCGGAAGAGGTAAAAGCAATCATGATAAATGTTGTAGATGCTATCTGTGACAAAAAAATGAAGGCTGCCACAATTACGGTCAGAACCGGACTTGCCTGTAGAATAATGCAGATGGCGAAAGATAAGATTAAAGTTGTGCGCGAAATCAGCAACAACAATGAATATGTACAGTGATCTCATTCTACACGCAGTGGTTTTATTCTGCATACATATCATTTTTAACAATCCGGCAGCAGGCGAAACAAATTAAAGTGCACATTGAAAAAAAGTCATAATAAAGACGAAAAAAGACCGATTCGAATCGGCATATTCGAGTCGGTCAAGCTGCGCACAGCAAAATTAAAACCTAATAATAGGATACGCTATGCACAGCCGAAAGTCAAGAAAAATAGCGGCATACAAGCCGCTGTTCTAACTCGATAAGTATATTATTTCAACGACAGGCGGTGGGAACGTGCCATATAAACATGAAATATGTAAAGCAGGCAAAACAAAGCAGCATACCTTCTACTATGCGGCGAGAACTGACACAAAGGAAGGTTCGAGGAGAAAAAAAGAAAATAAGACAAGTGAAGCACAGAAAAAGGTAAATAGCAGGCAGGCAGTAAAAAAGCTGACATGGATATTTAATGAAAATTTTGACGGTACAAGCCTTTATGTGACTTATTCGTACGCAAAGGAAAATCGTCCATCCCAAAAAGAAGAGTTGCGGACAGATATTGACAAGCTGATAAGGAGCCTAAGAAGCATTTACAGGGCAGCAGGCGAAGAACTGAAATATGTGTGGGTGCCGGAAGTAGGAGAGAGAGGCGCGGTACATGTGCACATGGTCTTAAATGCCGTAGAAATTTCACAGCTTAAGAAAATCTGGAAAAAAGGATGGATAGATATTAAACCATTGGATGATAGCGGACAGTACCGCAAGTTGGCGTCGTACTTTGTGAAATATTCAGAAAAGACCATGAGAACCTGTGAAGGCTTTTCTGGTAAACGGTACAATTCCAGCAAAAATTTGAAAATACCTATCCCCACAAAAACAACGGTCAGATCAAGGAATGCCTACAACCACACTATAGAAATTCCTAAGGGATGGTATCTTGATAAAGACAGCGTTGCGGAAGCGTGGCATGAAGTAACAGGATTCATGTATTTTACATACACACTGATTTGGGATGGCACTACCAGAAAGGAGACTAAAGACGCGTATATGCTGGATTTAGAAACAGGAGAAACCGAAATCATAGAAAAACCAAGAAAGGAGAAAGAAACAGGGTGAAAGCAGAATTTAAGAGGACAAAGACAGCGGATGGACTTCCGTTGACATTCGGGAAAATGTACGACGTGCTGGATATTAAGACAGGCAAAAGACCGTGGGTGATAAAAGAAATCAAGGTAGAAAATGATTTAGGCAGGCAAGACTGGTACAGTGCGAATAAATTCAACTTGCTTGCTGAAGGTGCGGCGTTTCTGGAAGCGCCGACAGCAGTAGACGCAGGACAAAGCGCCGTGCAGAGCACAATACCGGACGGGGCACGGATGATACGGGCAGCGGACGCGGCAGCAGGCTACACGGCACGGGAAGCGTTAAAGATTGGAGAAGCAGCGGCAGCTGGGCTTGCAAATGGGCTAGGGCTTTACTATGGCGCATAGAAAGGAGCAATAAAATGTACGGAAATCTAAAACGTGGGGAAGATACGGAACAAATGGGTGTGATAGACTGGGCAAACTGGAATACTGGACGCTTCCCCGAACTGAAACTTTTATTCCACATCCCAAACGGAGGGAAAAGGGATGCACGGGAAGCGGCGCGCTTTAAGGCTATGGGAGTTAAAGCAGGTGTTCCTGATCTCTGTCTGCCAGTTCCAAGAAGAGGATATGCCGGGCTTTACATCGAAATAAAATATGGAAAAAACACAACCACAGCAAAGCAGAAAGAATGGATTAAAGCGTTGAAAGAGCAGGGGTACAAAGCCGTGGTATGTAATGGAGGCGTGGAAGCTGCAAAAGAACTTGAAACCTATCTTCTGGGAACGCCAACTATCCTAATATCTTCAGCTAAAGAAAAGCTGGAAAAGCTGAAAAAATAAGCAGTCAGATTGTCAAAGAAAAGGAGAGAAAAAAGACATATGGAAACCATTGCAATCATCAATTTAAAAGGCGGTGTAGGAAAGACTACAACCGCAATCAATATGGCAACTCTGCTTGCACTAAAACATAAAAAGCGCGTCCTGCTGATAGATAATGATCCACAGGGCAATGCAAGCCAGTTTTTCAATTGCTATGACGGCGAAGCAGATACATGCGGCGCAGCAAAAATTCTGCAAAGAGAAAAACCGGAAATTATAAGTAAAAAAGGGATTGATGTTATCAGTGCCAATATTTCCCTTTTAAAGGCAGACAATACTTTGCGCACAAGCACCGAACGGCAGGACGATCGAATGAAAAATTATCTGGCAAGTATACTTGGGGAATATGATTACTGCATCATAGACAATCCACCAGCGCTGCTTATGTGCACAATTAACGCTTTGTGCGCGGCGAATGAAGTTATAGTGCCAATCACCCTTGATAATTGGGCACTTGATGGTATTGAAATGCTTGCAACGCAGATTGAGGAATTACAGGCATTAAATAACAGATTAAAAATTGCCGGGGTCCTTCTGACTAATTATAGAAAAACGCCCGAAAATGAAGTGGCTGAAAAGTGGCTTCGGGCGCATTGCAGGTACAGGGTATTCGAGACGCAGATTAGGAGATCGGATAAAGCGATAGCGGCAACTTACTATAAGCAGCCATTGGAAGAATACAGCCCACGCAGCGCAGCGGCAGTTACATACAGAAAATTTGTAAAGGAATATATGGAAAGTTAGAAAGGCAGGTGAATGAATAATGGGTTTTTCAATAAAAGACCTTATGAACGCTGCAACAAATGAAAGTGCAGTGGAAACTTTGGAAAAAGATTTTAAAGAAATCCGTATGGACTATGAGGACATTGTGGTAACAGATCAAAACAAGTACAGTATGGACGAAATAGAGGAATTGGCAGCAGGAATAGAAATGACGGGCGGTCTGCATGAACCGTTAATTTTGGGACGTGTAAACGGTGAGTACTGGCTTGCCAGTGGTCATAGACGGCACAAAGCAATTGAAATGCTGGTACAGGGCGGCGCGGATTACTTCCGCATGGTCAACTGCCGTTACAAGGACATGTCAGAAGCAGAATTTCGACTGCATGTGCTGATTGGCAATGCCTTTAACCGTCATTACACGGATTATGACAAAATGATGGAAGCAGAGGAATGGAAAAAAGCCCTAAAGGCGGCACAGGAGGAAAAGCTATTGATTTTGGAGCGCGGCGAACGTGTACGTGACTATGTGGCGCGTGTTATGGGTACTTCGGCGGCGGTAATCGGTGACTATAACCGGATTAATAATAATGCGACGCCGGAAATCAAAGAGCAGTTTAAAGGCGGTGCAATTGGAGTTACGGCAGCAGCCGCAGCAAGCCAGTTGCCGGAAAATGAGCAAAAAGAAATTGCTGAACGGGTGGCAGCAGGGGAAGACGTAAAAGCGCAGGAAATCCGCAACATGGTTGACGCAAAGAAAGCGGAAGCGGCAGCAGGTGCACAGGATGTAAAAATAGATAAGCAAAATAAAGAAAAGCGGAGTATTACCGAACAAAAAGCGGAGCATATGTCAGATACCGACACAAGCGAGGAAGAAAAAGGAAATGCACGCCGCCTTCATGCCCTAAAAATGCTTGAAAAATATTATATTTACATGAGTGATGAAGAGGTAGGCATTTTAGAACGTATGCTGGAAGACTGCAAGCGCAGAAAGAGAGAATATGGCTTGGAAGATGTAGGACAGACAGTTTAAAAGCGAAAGGAGAAATCATGACAAGAGAAGAATTATTACAGGTCGCAAAACCTATTCTTTTTAATACAGATATGGTTCAAGCGATTCTAGAAAACCGGAAAACAGAGACAAGGCGGAAGATTCCCGGAAAGATAAAACGAAACTCCAAATTAGGGTATGATATACGCCTTATCCTACACAAAACGCGCGAGAAAAACGGTGTGCAGACTAAAAATATTGACTATCTATCTTTAGACGATCTTTTAAGATGCGAATCGCCCTTTAAGGTCAATGATATCTTGCATGTTCGGGAGACATGGGCGGTCAGAGCGGCGCGCAGGTTTGATGCTAACGTGAATATCATGTTTAAAGCTGGCGGACAAGAATCTATCCTTACATTCCCGAATGCCAGATCAGATAATGCAGATAGGGACGTATACGATAATTTTTTAAGAAAATGGGATAAAGAAGGAGAATGGAACCCGTCAATTTTCATGCCAAAGGCAGCAGCAAGAATCTTTTTGAAAGTACGGGATATAATACCCCATCCGATTCAAGAAATGACTTTAGATGATTTTCTTGCAGAGGGCGTTACTCTTCGGCCGGAAGCATTTAATGATCCAGAAAATGCATATCAACAAGCAAGGCACATTTTTGCCAAAGAGATATGGGACAAAACATTGAAAAAGGCAGACCGCGAATACTATAGCTGGGATGCTAATCCGTGGGTATGGATGATATGCTTTGAAAGGATATATCCAGCTTGAGGCAGACAGAAATATAAAAAAATCAAGAAAGGACAATGTGATGATTAAAAGAGATAAAGAAAGACGCGTTCACGCGCATGAAATAATGGCGTGTATTGTCATTGTTATGTTGTGCGTCATGTTTGTGGCTGATTATGCGAAAGCACAAGGTATACCGAATACACAATGTGAATGGCACTGTATTGACGGCTACATATATACGGAATGCGGTCACTGTATATCGGATGGGTGCCCATATTGCGCAAGAAATATATGTGTGAATACTGAAAACAAGGAGGAAATGAACTAATGAAGACTATTCAAATCACAACCACCGTTACCGTAGATGAAAATGGAGAAATAGTATCACAAGCGGTAGCAGGCATAAGAAATGCGGAAGATAGCGAGTGGCACATAGAAAGTGACGAAGACGAAACGGAAAGACACGTCGTAGTGTCTGACCTTGCAAATGTATGTGAATATCTGGATGATAGCGAGATTATTAAAATAAGGCTGATGATTCAAAAGGCGGAAGCGAGAAAAGAAAGGACTGAAAATGGGTAAAGTACAAGGTATCATAATAGCAGTTGCAATCATTGTGCTGGTGGCGGTTACTGGAATGGGAATTGTTGCAATATTAAATCTGATTGAATATATGCAGCAACGGGAGAGGGACGGGAAAAGCTGGATTGATCCAGAAGAAAAAAGAAAGAAGGCGGTAAAAAAATGAACGCAATAAGTATTGTCATAATATGTGTAGTTTTATTTTTGATATACATAGAATTAGCGATTGGATTTGGCTACTATATGTTCTTACTTACATCAAAAAAAACGCCTAACGCAGATAATGTGCAGAAACGTCTAATTAAAAGATATAGCATTATTGCAGGAATGGCTTTTCCTGTGACGTTCGCAATATTATTGGCTAATAAGGCGGCAGAAAGGAGATGAAAATATAATGAACGTAAACATGACAGCAGTGATTATTACGGCAATCATATGTGCAACAATTATTGTTCTTGCATGGATTGGGACAAATAAGAAGGGAAAGTGAGGGATAGGCTATGAATAAAGTCATACTCATGGGGCGGCTGACACGTGAACCGGAAATCAGATATACACAGCGCGGAAATTCGCAGGAATCAATGTGTGTTGCTAGGTACACATTGGCAGTAGACCGCAAGGGCAAAGACACAGGAGCGGATTTTATTTCCATTGTTGCATTTGGTAAAGCCGGAGAATTTGCCGAAATGTATCTACATAAGGCGACGAAGATAATTGTTGCAGGACGTATTCAGACGGGCAGTTATACAAACCGCGACGGCGTTAAAGTATACACGACAGATGTTATTGTGGAAGAACAGGAATTTGCAGAAAGCAAAGCGGCAGCAGAAAGGGCACAGCAGGGAAACGGACAGACGGCAGCGGACGACTATCCAACGGACGGTCAAGGATTTATGAATATACCGGATGGAATAGACGAAGAACTGCCGTTTTCGTAAAAACGTGTGGCAGCAGGCATAAACGCCGGAATGTAAAACGGCACTGGCAGCAGGACTATACAGGGAAGAGAAAGCATAAAAGAATACTCTGCATAAAGAAAAAGAAGTTGCGGAACTGTGACAGCTGTGATAGAATAAAGTCACACAAATGAATATCGAATAAAGAAAAGAAATATGCCGCAATATGCGGCGCAGAAACAATTACGCGAAGAAACGAATACAACTTTAAGGTTGTTGTTTGTTTCTTCTTTTTTTATTTTTATATCGCACAAATATATTGAGACTTAACCATGACACCAGATGAACTTGAGAAGTGGATTAACCAGCTGATAGCAGAAGATACTTTGTATAAATTTTATAAAAGCAGAGAGTGGCGGCAACTATCTGGTGCGGTGATGAAAGAGAATAATTATGAGTGTCAACAATGCAAGGAACGTGGATTCCATACACCAGCGCGCAGCGTCCATCATGTACAATGGGTGCGTAAGCATCCGCGGTTAGCCCTGTCCAGAACATATGAGTATCAAGGAATGATATATAATAATCTGATTCCGCTATGCGAAAACTGCCACAATAAGGAACATGAAAAAGGACGGGGCATAGGAAAACGAAAGAAAAGCGGTTTCACGAATGAAGAGCGTTGGTAAATTCATCCCCCCCCGGCTAAAAAGTTTTGGATTTTAAACGCCGGGTGGGAAACGGGGCATAGGCTAGCGCGCGCAGAAATTCGCGCGCACGTAAGGGGGTGGTATACATGGCAAAAAAAACGGACGTCAGACGCGAAGATGTAAAGCGGATTTTGCGTACTAAGAAATATAAAGACATTGAAAATGACTTGCGGCAGCAGTTGGAAGCAAATGGGACATTTGGTAAATTTTTTGACGATATGATAAGCGATTACATGGCTATGTATGTTACCAAAACCCTGCTTGTGGAAGACATTCAAAAGCGCGGAACTATTGTAAAATACAACAATGGTGGAGGACAGGAAGGTTATAAGAAAAATGAAGCTGTTGACATGTTCAATAAGACAAACGCACAAATGCTTAAACTGCTATCTGAACTTGGACTAAAGGCAAATGCCACGATAGGTGGTGGAGACTTTGACGACGAACTATAAAGATGTTCCAGAGATTAGCAACTACATTTTTTTAGTGGAAAATGAGGGTAAAAAGGGACTGAAAAAGGTCTGTTCATGGCAGAAAAAGCTGGTTAAATTCGTCAAAAAGGTATTTGAAACCGAAGATTTGAACATATATACCGATCAGCTTCAAAAATATATGAAGCTGGAAAAATATTTCGATTATAAACTTTTTCCATGGGAAAAATTTGTATTTACATTGCATTGCTGCGTATATAGAAAAGATGGTTTGCCACGTTTCCCGGATTTATTAGTTTTTGTCGGACGTGGTGCAGGAAAAAACGGATATCTGGCATTTGAAGATTTTGCACTGATCAGTCCTTACAACGGAATATCGCAATATGATATAGATATTTGCGCCACGGCGGAAGAACAGGCACGTACATCTTTTGATGATATCTATAATGTGCTGGAAAAGAACCGAAAAAAATTAATCAAATTTTTCCGGTGGACGAAATCAGAAATACAGTGTAGAAAAACACGGTCAAAGATTAAATACAGAACAAATAATGCAAAGTCAAAAGATGGTTTACGGTCTGGAAAAGTAGATTTTGACGAAGTACACGCCTTTGAAAGCTATGACAACATTAAAGTATTTAAAACCGCGTTAGGGAAAAAACCGCATCCACGTGTTACATACCTTACTACCAATGGGGACATATGCGACGGTGTTTTAGATGATCTGATTGAACAGGCAAAGCGTATTCTAAATTTTGAAATTGAAGATAATGGTTTCCTTCCGTTTATGTGCATGCTGGATGATCCAGAAGAGGTTCACGACGAAGAGAATTGGTACAAAGCCAATCCCAGCTTACAGTATTTACCAAATCTTTTGGAAGAAACGCGTAAAGAATATAGGGAGTGGAAAGAAAACAGGTCTTCAGCATCCGACTTTATGACAAAGCGTATGAACATAAGACAGGGAAATGGAGAAGTAGAGCTGACCACATGGGAAAATATCTTAGCGACAAACCAAAAAGTGACCCCTCCGATCGAAAGGGAAATTGCAGTAATTGGCATTGATTACACTAAAATTAATGACTTTGCGGCAGCAGGCGTTCTTACTAAACGCGGTGAAAAATTCATATTTAAACAGCATACATGGATATGTGCAAATAGTGCTGATCTGCCGGGAATAAAATTTCCAGTACATGAGGCAGTTGCGGCAGGTGATGCAGAAATTATAGATGCATTGGAAATTCCACCGGAATTAATGGTAGATTGGATTGCGGTGCAGCTTGGATTTTATAGTATACCAATGCTGGCACTGGATGATTACCGCTTTGCATTAATGAAAAAGGCATTATCACAGATTGGGTTCACATACGAAAGTAAAAATATAAAACTTGTCCGACCTTCAGACAAAATCAAAGTAGAACCTATCATTGACAGCGCTTTCCGCAATCACAATATAGTATACGGTGACTGCCCTATAATGCGGTGGTATACCAACAATACGAAAAAAGTTAAGTCAAAAAAATATGGCAATTACGAATATCAGAAAATCGAAGCGAGAAAAAGAAAAACAGATGGTTTCTTTGCATTTGTAGCAGCAATGACACAACATGAACTTATTCCTGAACAGCAGGTAGTTAACACGGTGCTTCCATTATATCAATTCTAGAAGGGAGGTGGGACAAAATGAATATGACGGATTACTTTCTAAAAGCGTTCGGGAGGCAATCTACAATCAATGTGAAAACACAGATTGCGGAAGAATTTACAGAGGTTTTCTTTAAAGAACTGGCAACGGCATGCGCTATCAATATGATAGCAAATACTATTGGAAAATGTGAAATCAGAACATTTGTAGAGGGAACACCGACAAGAGGGGCAGAGTATTACTTGTGGAACTATGCTCCAAATCCGAATGAAAATAGTAGCGACTTTATGCAGCACTTCATATCCAACTTGTGCTACGAAAATGAAGCCCTAATCATAGAAATGAATGGATATCTGTATGTTGCTGATAGTTTTAACCGCAGGAAATATGCATTTTATGAAGATGTATTTTCAAATATCACAGTCGGAGATTTGACGCTTCAAAGATCGTACACGTCAAGGGAAGTGATATATATGCAGCTTAACAATATTGATGCAAGGCAGCGCTTGGAAGGTTCCTATACAAACTATGGGAAAACAATAGCAAAAGCGGTCAGAAACATGTTACGGCAAAACACGCATAAAGGCATTTTAAACATAGACGCGCAGACGTCCCAGCGACCAGATTTTAATGAGAAATTAAAAGAATTAATGAATGAACGTTTTAAGCCATTTTATGAAGGTGGAAACGCGGTGCTACCGCTGACACAGGGATATACATACACAGACGTATCTACACAAGGGACGTCAGAAACACCTGCAAACTTAAACGAGCGAATTAATTATGAATTTGAAATGGCAGGGCGTGCGTGGCGCATTCCTAAAGCGCTAGTTTTGGGGGATGTGGTGGAAGTAGAAAAAATTACTAAAAACTTCCTCACTTTCGCGATTGATCCAATTACAGAAAAATTGGGAGAAGAAACGACGCGAAAGCGATATGGAGAAGCGGAGTTTTGCAAAGGCAATTACATAGATATCAACACAAATTGTATACAACACATAGATATCTTTGAGCAGGCGACAAACAGCGACAAGCTGCTATCCAGTGGTTTGTACTGTATTGATGAATTGCGTACTAAGTTAGGCGATACGGCGATTGAAAGCGATTGGTCGCAAAAGCATTATATTACTAAAAATTATGCCGAAGCGAAAAAAATGGCGCATTTAGGCGATACGGAAGGAGGTGCGGAGAAGTGAGACAGCAGAAAGCGCATTATTGCTTTAGACAGGAAGCAGGAACCGACGTTCACAAGCTATATATCTATGATGATGTGTCGGAATACGGCACGTTTGATTGGTGGACGTGGGAATATACTGAAAGCGAAACAAGTGCAGAATTTTTCAGAAAGGCATTAGCCGAAATCCCGGACAATGCAACCATAGAATTACATATTAATTCGTATGGCGGATCAGTAAAAGAAGGCATTGCTATTTACAATCAGCTCAAGCAGAAAAAGTGTAAAGAAATAGTGGCATACGTAGATGGGTTTGCATATTCCATTGCTTCAATTATTTTGCAGGCGGCAGATCGCCGGATTATGGGATTAGGTACAAGCCTTTTAATCCATAACATGTGGATGCAGGTAGCAGGAAATGCAAACGAACTACGAAAAGCAGCTGATGATCTGGATGTGCTCATGGAAAGTAACAGGCAAATTTACATGGAACGTGTAAATATCACAGAAGATGAATTGATTGAAATGCTGGACAGTGAAACCTATTTAACACCCGAACAGGCGATAGAAAAGGGCTTTGCCGATGAAGTGGCAAAAGCAGAAAAGCCGCCGCAGGATATGACGCAGCAGTTACAAGAACAGCTTGTACAGATGCGCCGTGAAATGATGGCACAAAAGGCTTTCCGGGAGGAAATGAAGGAATTTTGCAGGGCACGGCAAAAGAAAAAGAATGCAGACGACGAAGATGATGTAGATGATGAAGACACTGACAGCGAAGACGATACAGATACAGACACAGACACCGACACAGACACCGATGATGATGCGGATGATGGAGAAGACACTGATGATTCTGATGATAATGAGGACACTGACGATAACGACGATGAAGATGATGAAAAGAAGAAATCAACCAAACAGCATAAACTTGCGGCTCTGATAGGACAGGCAGCCGCGCAATATCTGAAAGAGAGGTAAAAAAGAAATGAAGAACAAAGACTTGTTGGAACGGACTAAAAAAGAGTTGGCGCAGAAGTTTAATAATGCCTTAAAAAGTGGGGACATAGAGCAGGTGGCGCAGGCAATGGCAGACATGGCGGAAAATATCCAGAATGAAGTTTTGGAACGTGCGAAAGATACGGCGGCGATCGAACAGCTGGACGCAGCAGCAATGGCAGCCCGTGGACTTAGGCGCTTAACATCAGAAGAACAGAAATATTATGAAGCTGTGATCAATGCCATGAAGTCTGATAATCCAAAGCAGGCATTAACAAGCCTTGACGTGACCATGCCGAAAACTATCATTGAGGATGTTTTTGACAATCTGAGAGCAAATCATCCCCTTCTTTCTGTAATTGACTTTAAAAACACTACATATATGACAGAATGGATTTTGAGCAAGAACGGTAAACAGAAGGCAGTGTGGGGAGAAATCACGAAAGAGATTGAAGAGGAATTATCCGGCGAATTTGAAAAGCTGGATATTGTATTGCATATTCTAACGGCATTCATGCCCGTTGCAAAATCTATGCTGGATTTGGGTCCTACATGGCTTGACAGCTACGTGCGTGAGGTTCTTCAAGATGCATTATATGTAGGGCTTGAAGACGGTGTTGTGTGCGGCACGGGAGTAAAGATGCCTATAGGCATGACGAGAGACCTTGCAGCGGCACGTAAGGAGAATGAACCATATCCGGAAAAGGAAGCGATTAAGGTAACTACATTTACCCCTGCTGTATATGGGGAACTTATCAGCAAGCTAGCGGTAAGAGGGAATGGACGCCCTCGTGCAGTTGGAAAAGTGATCATGGTAGTCAATCCCACAGACTATTTACAACGCGTGATGCCTGCAACTACATTACAGCGACCAGACGGCACTTATGCAAATGATGTGCTTCCGTATCCGACGGAAATCATACAGTCGGAGGAAATGTCAAGAGGAAAGGCGGTTTTAGGGATCCCCGAGCAGTATTTTATGGGAATTGGCGCAAAGAAGGACGGCGTAATAGAATATGACGACAGTTACAAGTTCCTTCAGCGTGAAAGAGTGTATGCGGCATTTCTTTATGGAAACGGGAAACCGAAGGATAACAATAGCTTTATCGTGATCGATATCAGCGAATTACGCCCGGCTGCATATATGGTATATACGGCGACACTGGATGCAGCTAAAGGCGAGGAAAACGCTACGGAAGTAAAAACAGTCGAAAAGACAAAATGGACAGAAGCAGAATTGGAGGGTATGACCGTAGCCCAGATTGAGGGACTTGCGGCGTATATGAAGTATCAGTTGACGGGCGACAATAAAACGGAGAAAATTGCATCCTTTATTGCGGCGCAGGAGGCAGCAGGCAGCGTATAAAACAGGCACAGGCGGTAAGAGGTGAAACTTACCGCCTGTCATAAAAAGGCGGTGTGATATGGCGGATATAACAAAAGAAAAAGCAGAAAATATTTTGCTTAAAGATATCTTAAATGAATTAGATATTACATTTAAAGATCGTGCTACCAAAAAGAAAATACGTGATCTCATGCATCAGGGACGGGGACGCCTCGAACAGCTAAAAGGTGCAGAGATTGACTTCGCTACAGAAATGACTGCGCGCACGCTCCTCTTTGCATTCTGCCGTTATGGACGCTCAAATGCCGTTGAACAATTTGAACATGATTTTTCTTGCCAGCTGACTTCTTTTGCACTGGAATCAGCAGTTAAAAGCATACAGGAAAGTGGGGAATCAGATGCAGAAAAAGTTTGAAGAATTTAATGACGGCATAGCGGAGATTTATTATGTGACTGCTGATGATAAATTAAAAAAAGTAAAATCCGGTTTGCGCTTTGGAAATGAAAATGTAGGAATCTCAAGATTTTATGCCGCACGGGCAGCAGATACCCGTGTAGACCGCGTGATACATATCTTGCGGCAGCAGGACATAGAGCCACACCAAGTAGTAGTGATTGAGAGTGAGCAATATGACATTGATAAAGCAGATCATATCAATGATACGCTTCCGTCCATTACGAAACTATCGCTTATCAAGTTTGAAAAGCACAGAAAGAGGGAATTTGCGTGAAAGTAAATGCTGCAAAATTGATTCAGCCGGAACAATTACCATCTGCTCTTTCAGAAGTGCTGATTGAATGGGCAGACACACGGGAAAAAGAATTTGTAAAAGCGATTGATGCCGCAGCTGATGCCTGTAACGATGCAGCGAAGCAATATGCGCCGGTCAGAACAGGGGCATATAGAAATAGCTTTGCCATAGATAAAAGGTGGCAGGCGAGACACCATTATTCCGCGGAATGGCATGTAGAGGCACCAAGATACCGTTTAACACATTTATTGGAAAATGGGCATTTGACACGTGACGGGATGCACAGGACAAAAGCCGTAAAGCATATCAAATACGGACGGCAGATTGCAGAACAGGTTTTAGATGAACGGTTGAAAGGATTGTGGGGACAATGATGGACATACGGGAATACATAGAAAAGCAAACGGGTCTGCCAACCGCAGAAGTGGCATTTACGCAGCCGCAAAGATTACCCTTTGTTGCAATTATTGACCGGACAGATGGCGACGGCGACGATTTCCATACACGGATTTTAAATCACGATCTTATAGTTGAATTTTATGCCGGGCGGATTGATGCAGAGAACGAAAGAAAAATTGAAGATGCTTTTGAAAAGCAGGCATGGAAAGCAACGAAAGACAGAACATGGATAGCAACGGAAAAGATGTTTGAAACAATCTATAATATTAAATTTTCAGAAAAGAGGTAAAAGAATATGAACAGAAAAGGAACCAAGGAAAAGGTAACGCTGGGCAGTGGTAAACTTTACATGGCAGAGTTTACAGGGTCATTTGCTGAAAATTTTGCTGATATCTTAAAGGACCTTATGACAGATGAAAACCATGCCGGATGGATTAAAGGCGGCGCCAGTATCGAGTACAAGCCCAACATGACCGTTGAAAAGGATGATCTTGGACATATCGTGAAAGAGATTTTGACAGATGAAGAGGCAACCTTTAAATCTGGCTTGTTTACATGGAATGGCGAAACGTTGGCGAAACTTTCAGCTACCGCTAAAATTACTACGGAAAGAGCGAATGGAAAGGTATATCGCCGTCTACAGATTGGCGGCGCTGCAAATGACGACGGCAAACAGTACGCGATTCTGTTCGTGCATGAGGATCCCGTAGAAGGTAATTGTTATCTGCTCATAGTCGGCAGAAATTCAGCTGGGTTCACTATCACATTTGCGGCAGATAGCGCAACCGTAATTGATGCGGAGTTTGCTTGCAAACCCCACAACGAACGGGGAACCCTGATTGAGTTTGTAGAAGAGATTGACGAAGAGTTTCAACCTACCTACACAGAAGAGGAATTAAATGCGCTGACTGTTGCCCAGATTGAGGTAATTGCAAAAGCGAAAGGCTATACACTGACAGGAAGCGATAAAGCGGCAAAGATAGCATCCTTTATTGCGGCGCAGGAGGCAGCAGGCACCAATTCGGGCGGAACGGAATAGGCACAAAATGGAGGAATAGCAGCATATGAATTTTCAAATAAACTTTCAGAAAGCCAAAAGAAATTACATGACGCTGACATTTGACGATGAACGCGAAGTTGATGGGAAAATAGAGGAATACGTAAGAGTGATTTGCGTAGGCATGCCTAAAAAACGTGTCTTCACAGCGCTGATGGATATGCAGGATGTAATTAACAAAAGAGGTGCAGCGCAGACGGAAACGGAAAAGAACGAAGTCAACAGAGAGATCATTGACGAATTATATGTGCTCATGGCAGAAGTGCTTTCTAACAATCTGAAACGCGAGAAAATAACAGTAGAATGGGTGGAAGAACAATTTACCACCAAGGAAATTAAAGATTTCTTTGAACAGTATATCAAATTTGCCAATGGTGAGGTATCAAACCCAAACTAGAGCTGCCCTTCTACCCAACAGAAGAAACGGGATTCTATGACATCCCGACGTATTGGGAACATTTGGTTTACAAATATACAGGACTAAATGTAAATGAAATCGAAGAACTGGAATATATAGATTATTTACAGTATCGCCGGGATGCGTTTGTACATGAAATGAATAAAACAGAAGAAGGGCGCGAATATCTGGAAAATGCACGGACTCTATCACAGACAGAACCGGACAGACAGAGCTTGCGGCGGCTTTTCGGAAAGAAAGGATAGGCAAAATGTCAAAAGGATTAAAAGGAATCACAGTGACGATTGATGGCAATACTTCGCCGCTAAATCAAGCGCTTTCAAAAGTTAATTCAGAAACAAAAAGCCTATCTGGTGAACTAAAGGGCATTAACACGCTTCTGAAATTTGACCCTAAAAACACGGAATTGCTGGCACAAAAGCAGACAGTTCTAAAGCAGGCGATTGAACAGACGGAAGATAAGCTAAAGATGCTGATGCAAGCGCAAAAAGAAATGTCAGCGGCTGGGAAAAATGCAGATAATAGCACAGAATACCGCGACCTGCAAAGAGAGATTGCGGCTACACAGCAAAAGCTGGCAGGATATAATACACAGCTTGAAAATACGCAGAAAACTCACAAAACCTTAGATGAAGCCATAAAAGACACAAAAAAAGATAGCAAATCGTTTTCGGATGAATTAGAAAAAATAGATAATTCATTAAAAAATGATGGCAAAAGCACCGAATTGCTTTCGCAAAAACAAATTGTACTATCTGGAGCAATCGCACAGACGGAAACAAAGTTAAAACTTCTGACACAGGCACAAAAAGAAATGTCAGCAACGGGAAAAAATGCGAACAATAGCGCAGAATACCGTGATTTGCAAAGGGAAATTGCAAAAGCAAAGCAACAATTGACAAGCTATAACACAGAACTGAAACAGACGACAAAAGAAGCGAATACACTAAAGCAAAAAGTAGAAGCGTTTAAAGAATCACATCCCCACGTCAAAAAGGTTGCTGATGCTTTCCATCTTATAAAAGAAAAAGCAAGCGAAGTTAAAAGTAAATTATCCCCACTCAAACAATCACTTGCGGCAGTGGGAGAAGCGGCAGCAGGTGCAGCAAAAGGCGGATTCAAGGCGCTGACAACGACGATTAGTGGTACAGTAAAAGCATTTGCAGCTTTTTCGTCAACAGTATTGACGGCAGGAGTGGCAATCACCCAGAAAGCCGTAAGTCAATATGGAGATTATGAACAGCTTGTAGGCGGCGTGGAAACCCTCTTCGGCGCTGGTGGACAGTCATTAGCAGAATATGCAAAAAGCGTTGGAAAGACGACGCAGGAAGCTAAAAAAGAATATAACGACCTAATGACGGCGCAGAACATTGTGCTAAAAAATGCTAATAATGCCTATAAAACCGCTGGATTATCCGCAAATGAATATATGGAAACCGTAACAGGCTTTTCTGCTGCACTAATTAGCAGTGTAGGAGGAGATACGGAAGAGGCTGCCAAGAAAGCGGATATGGCAATTACGGACATGTCAGACAACGCAAATAAGATGGGTTCTGATATGTCAGCGATACAAAATGCTTATCAAGGCTTTGCGAAGCAAAATTATACCATGCTGGACAATCTTAAGCTGGGATATGGCGGTACAAAAGAAGAAATGAAAAGGCTTTTGGCTGATGCAACGGAGTTATCCGGCGTAGAATACGATCTTTCGTCATATGCAGATATTGTAGATGCGATTCATGTGATACAGACGGAAATGGGAATTACAGGAACCACTGCAAAGGAAGCAAGCGAAACCATACAAGGGTCAATTGGCGCCGCAAAATCAGCATATGAAAATTTTATGACAGGGCTTGCTGATGAAAATGCAGATTTAGACGGGCTGATTGATAATATGGTAGACAGTGCCTTAACCGTGGTTGACAATGTATTACCACGCGTTATGGAAACCGTACCAAGAATTGTAGAGGCAGTCCCGAAGCTGATAGAAGGGTTAAGTTCTGCATTTGCAGGAATATCCGGACAATTGGGTGGACTGGTCGAACAGCTTTTACCGCCGCTCACACAGGCTTTTTTCACTCTCATAAAAACAGTAACGGGTTTATTGCCTACATTTTTACCACAGATACTAAACGCAGCAATTACATTGTTCGGCGGATTACTACAGGGAATAAATGAAACCATTCCGCAAATCATAGAAATGCTGCCAATTCTCATACAGACATTATCACAAACACTCATAGAAAATCTACCGCAGTTAATTACGGCAGGGGCGCAAATCCTTGTTAGTCTCATAGGCGGAATCACACAGACACTACCATCATTAATAGAAGCGATCGTGGGATTAATCCCCGTAATCGTACAGGCAGTCATGGAGAATTTACCACAAATCCTCGAAGCAGGTTTAAATTTGCTTTTGGCACTTGTAGACGGGATCGTGCAGGCAATTCCCCAATTAATAGCAATGCTTCCGACGATTATAGACACAATAGTTTCAAATGTAGTTTCCATGCTGCCACGAATCATAGAAACGGGAATACAACTTTTAAATTCCCTTATTTCCGGCATTATACAGGCAATTCCACAGCTGGTTGCAGCATTACCGCAGGTAATTACTTCGACAATCAACACAATTACTGCTAATTTGCCTAAAATAATTCAGACTGGTATTGAATTATTAGGCGCACTCATTTCCGGAATCATACAGGCAATTCCAACACTGATTGCAGCACTTCCGCAGGTGTTCACCGCTATTATTACCGCCTTCAAAGAAGTTGATTGGGCGGACTTAGGGAAAAACATCATAGCTGGTGTGATACAGGGCGTGAAGAACGCAGCAGACAGTCTGATCAGAGTATTTAAGGACTTGGCAGCGTCGGCGCTAGAATCGGTAAAAGAATTTTTTGGAATAGCAAGCCCGTCAAAGGTCATGCGTGATGAAGTCGGCAAAATGTTGCCAGCAGGAATGGCACAGGGCGTGGAAGATGGAATGGACGCGGAAGAAAAGAGAATTAAGGCAGCAATGGCGCGCGGCGTTCCGACGACGATAGACAGCTATATGAAGTCAAGCGGCAGCAGGACAGGCAATGACAATGCTGCGGTGACGGCAGGCGGATTTGTACAGAATCTAACCATCAATAGCCCTCGCGAGCTATCGCCATCTGAAACTGCAAGACTTAACAGAAATGCTATGAGGCAAACGGTATTAAGGCTTAAACCGGCATAAGGAGGATATGAAGTGAAAAGCGTAAGGTGCGTAAATGACAATGGAGTTTCGGTTGAGTTCACCTACAATCATGATAGTACGGAGTTCTTTCTTGTATCCCTTGAAGGTGTATATGAAATTAAAAATGCAGTAAATACATCACAAAATGCAACTACGGACGGTTCAAACTATGCCGGGGAATCGTTAGAACAAAGAAACATAGTCATTACGGTAAATATCCGCAGAAATTATTCTGAAAACCGTGATTTTTTGTCGCGTGTTTTCAAAGTACATTCCACAGGAACCTTTTATCACACAGAAGATGGACACACACGGAAAATAGACTACCGTGTGGAAAATCTGAATGTAGAAGAAAAAGGAATTATAAGAGCGGCAGTAATTTCCTTAATCTGTCCCGATCCCTATTTCAAAGATGATGAGGCTACGCATATTGAAATGGCAAGTTGGGAAGAAAACTTTGAATTTCCGCTGGAAATATCAGAAGAAGGAATGGAATTTGGAATCCGTTCAAAAGAGACGATCAAAATCGTTGATAATAACAGCACGACGGCTATTGGCATCCAAATGACCATTATTGCAAATGATGTGGTTGTAAACCCGTCGATTATGAACGTGACGACGGGAGAAACTTTGAAATTGCTGTGCACAATGCTGCCAAATGACCAGATTATAATTACAACCAAGCAGGGGAGTATTGATATCGTGCTTTATCGGGGCGGACAGAAGATTGATTACAACTACACCGTGGATGAAGAAAACGAAGGATATATCCAGCTTGAGGCAGGCAGGAATCATATAAGCTATACGGCGGATAGTGGTGACGACTACATGGATGTAAATTTTGATTTTGAAAATTGCTATGTAATGGCTTAAAAGGAGGCACAGCCGTGAAACAATCAACCATTGAAATGCGGCAGCAAAGGCTGATTAAGGTCTATGATATCGATCTTATGCGCCAAGGCGTAATTGATGTTTACAGGTCACTCATATGGACACGCAAGTACAAAGAAGCTGGGACGGTTGAGATACACGCAGCATTAACTAGCCGGAATCTGGAACTGCTTCAAAAAGGAAATATAGTGACAATGACTGGATCAGTAGAAAGCGCAATCATTGAAGGTGTGTCGGCAGATGATTTTTCAAGCGAGATTACGGCTACAGGTCACATGCTATCTATTGGACTGTCACAACGGGGAATTAAAACCGTTGTGAACGTGTCTAATAGGTCATATGAGGACGTTATGCGCAAGCTGGTAGATATTTCTGCAATCAGTGATACAAATCCGCTACCGCGCCTTATTTTAGGCGAGAAAAAGGGGATAGGCGGCGCTGTTACACTACAGGTTTCATATAAGGATTTATACACATACTTAACCAAATTATCAGCTTGCAGTAACTTGGGTTTCCGGGTACGTGGAGATTTTAAAGAAAAGAAATTTCTGTTTGAAGTATATGAGGGAAAAGACCACAGCGAAAACCAGATTGGAAATAAGCGTGTTATCTTTTCAGAGGTATACAGAAATTTAAACCAAGCCACTTTTACCACGAACAGTCAGAACCACAAGACCCATGCAATTGTATTTGGAGATGGAGAGGGGACGGCGCGAACGGTCGTGGAGGCAACGATTGACCAGACAGCAACAGGGTGGAACCGCCGTGAACTGATGGTGGATGCACGGGACGTCCAACGCGACAACCTCACGGAAGAACAGTATCTTTCTACCCTCATACAAAGAGGAACGGAAAAATTGAAAGAATACGGCATTGTAGAATGCTTGGAAGCTGTAACCCTGCCGAATGTGAATTTTACGTACAAAACAGACTATGATCTGGGTGATATCGTGACAGTGGATAAAAAAGCGTGGGGAATCAAAATGAATAAACGGATTACGGAAGTACAGGAAGTCTACGAAAACGGCGGAATATCGATTGTACCGACTTTCGGGGATCCATTACCGGACACAGTAGATTTGACGGACAAATAAAGAAAGGATGAACGGAAAATGTCAGAAAGCTACAGTTTTTTCAACTCTAAAAATCATGACAGGAAATATAAGGCGCAGCACTGGGCTGATTATTTCCATCCTCTTTTTAAATCCGGTGTATTTAACGGAGACCTGCAGGTAGTAGCAAATGGAGGAATGCGCGTAAAAATCAAGGTAGGCTACGCATGGATTGACGGTTACGGGTATCATCTGACGGATGAACTCACGCTGGATTTGGAAACCGCAAGCGGAAACATGAACCGTGCGGACAGTATAGTCATTCGGTTGGATTTAACCAACCGTTGGGTCAGGGCATTTTGCAAAACGGGAAACTATTACGCGAAGACTCCAACGCCGCCAGCACCGGAAATTACGGCGACAGTCCACGAAATCGTACTCGCACATATTTACACGGCAGCAGGCACGACGGAAATCACGCAGGCAATGATTGAAGATACGCGTATGAGTGACAGCTTGTGCGGCTGGGTATGCGGAACGGTGAACGAAATCAAATTTGATCAGATTACGGCGCAGTTCAAGTCATTCATGAAACAATATGAAAGCACTTTGGATGCAAAGTTTGCAGACTTGGAAGCGTACGAGAAAAGTAAAAAGATTGAGTTTGATACATTTCAGACAGATTTAAAGGAAAAAGAGCAGGCACTACATGATAAGCATAAAGCGGCACTTAAAGAGTATTTTTCGCAAATGGAAGCTGAAGGCAATGCGAATCTTATTGCCATTACCCAACAACTCATTGAATTTAGAAATACAAATGAAGCAGAATTTTTAGAGTGGTTCGAAGAAATTAAAGGAATTTTTAGCGGTGATCCGGCAGGTGAATTTCAACTTAGGATAGATGAAATTACGGGGAAGGTGGCGGATATGCAAGAAATGCTATTTAAAGGGATGATATACGAAAGACTTCTAGTAAGTCAAGATGATTTCATCATAGACGACTTAGGAAGACCGATTCTTATAGGAAGACCAATCTGTAAATGTATAAATAAGTAGATTAAGGAGGGATAAAGAGAATGAATACAGGAGTACCGATTTTGCAACTTGAAGAATCAAAAACCATTCCACCAAACAGTGACTATATAGTAAACATGGGGGATGGTTCGGGAACAAAAAGAGTTACACAAGAGACACTGGTCAAAGAGGTGAAAGAAAGTGCAATTGATATTTTGGATTCGAAAGAAGAGATAGAAGCCAATACCGACGAAGGAAAAATAGCTGGTGCACTGGGGGTAAAAGAAAAAATTGAAGAGATAAGCACCCTTTTAAACAATATTAAAAGTTATAGTGCGATTTTCAGTGGGATTAATGTTGCAGCTGGCGCAAATATATTTGCTGCAGTGCTAACTGTACCGCCCGGACTATACATAGTTTGTGTAGATGCGCGGTCAGATACCCGTATAACCCAAGGACGGTATTTTGTCCGTATCGATGGGAAAAGTGAAAATGTAGAAAATAGTATCAGTTCTAACAATACTTCCCACGTATATTTTACCCAAATTATACAGGTAACAGACGGCGAATTAAAGCTTAAAGTATACAACGAAAGCGCTAATGACATAAAAGCGTTGATGGGATCCCTTCAAGCTGTACGGTTAAAATGATTAAATTATTCCACAAGTATTAGGTTCATAAGAACATATTATTGTGGGGAAAAGAGGTAATAATGATTAGACTAAAATATTGTGGTTCGGAAAATGAATATAATGTAAAATTTTCGAGAATATCTACACATGTTATACAGATACTAGGTGAAATACCATTCAATGACAGTGGCTTTATTCTATCTAGGAGTGAAAAAGATGATAACTGGACGTATCTGGATTATACAACGCTATACCGTGAAATTGAAGGAGGTTTACAACTTTCTAATGACGGCAGCGTGTATATTCCACCAGCAGAAACAGACCCCACACCAGATGCAGGGATTCGCCCTTTGACGCTGGAAGAAATGCAGGAATCAAAAGTTGCGGAAATGGAAGCAGCACAGCAAAAAATAATTCAAAAGGGAATAGATGTAGTTCTAACAGATGGAACGACGGAACACTTTACCCTGCATGAAAAAGATCAAATAAGCCTAATGGGCTTGCAGACACGGGCAGCACAAGGAGAAGAAAATATCCAATGGCACACGTCAGATCAGTCGGAACATTGCAAATATTATTCAAACGCTGACATGATGCGGATTATTACGGCAGCAATGCAATATGTCACATTTCACGTCACCTATTTTAGGGACTTGCGGATTTACATAAGAAATATCAAAGAAAAAGAAGATGTAGAAGCCGTTACTTATGGAATGGAAATTCCTAAAAATTACAGAAGTCAGCCGCTTGAAGATATGCTGACCGAAATAATATGAAGGTGGCGAGACCGCTTGTGCTGATAGTTACGGGCGGTTTACTGTATTTGGAAATCGAAATGTTATTTCGAGGGCGCACACATTGGACAATGTTTATTGTTGGTGGCATATGCTTTTACCTTGTAGGGCTGGTGAATGAAATAATACCGTGGGAAATGCCATTGTGCAAGCAATGTGCTATAGGAGCTTGCATTATCACAGCGATAGAATTTCTAAGCGGATGTATTATAAATTTATGGCTTGGGTGGAATGTATGGGACTATTCGGAAATGCCTTTAAATGTTTTAGGTCAGATATGCATTCCGTTTTCCGTAGCATGGTATTTCCTTTCATTGGCAGCAATTATATTGGATGATTATTTAAGATATCTTATGGGGAAAGAAAAACCGCGATATTCATTGTTTTAGAAATATACAAAAACAACATATAGGGAGGAAAAAGGATGAACAACATTAATATTTTTGCAAACAGGTATAACGCTATTGTGGGAGGAATTGTTGCGGTACTGACTATCGTTTTTGGTACATACTGGTATGTTTTTGCAGCATTCCTTCTGCTGAATGTGGCGGACTGGATCACGGGATGGGTCAAAGCCAACAAGAAAAAAGAAGAAAGTAGCAAAGTAGGGGCAATAGGTGCCATTAAAAAACTAGGATATTGGGTAGTAATTCTTGTGGCATTTTTGGTTGCATCTGTATTTGTAAACTTCGGAAAAGACATGCTTGGGGTTGACCTTTCGTTCCTGCGCTTTATTGGTTGGTGGGTACTTGCCATGCTGATAGTCAATGAAGCACGCAGCATATTAGAAAATCTCGTAGAATTGGGATATAACATCCCTAATGTGCTGATTAAAGGATTAGCAGTTACGGAAAAGCTAATTGAAGCAGGTATTGATATATTAGAACCAGACGAAGAAAAGGAAGAAAAGCGCGACGCAAAAGACAAGGTAGGAAAAAAGTCATAATACTGAATTAATCCCCACAGGTACAAAAAAACTTGTGGGGATTTGCGGCAGAAAGGATGGTACGGCATGAGTAGCGAACAAACTAAAAATTTAAAGCCGGATGAACTGACTAAAATAAGAGAGCATGTAAAAACAATGAATGATGAAATGCTAATCAAATTTAGAAACGGCTTTCAGCCAGATACAATGGGATTTGATGGAGAGGAAGGCTTAGTGGATGAATAATATTAATAGGAAGTATATTACAAAAATAAATTTCACGGATAAAAACAGCACGGAAAGAATCAAGTACATTGTGATTCATTATTTTGGAGGTCTTTCCACTGCTGAAAATTTAGCTGCATATTGGGCGAGAGAGTATGTAGGGGCGTCTGCACATTATATAGTAGGTCATATAGGGGAGATTTTTCAAATTGTTGAGGATGATGATATAGCGTGGCATTGCGGCACGTCTGGAACGTACAAGCATCCTACATGCAGAAATTCGAATTCCATTGGAATAGAAATGGCAGTAAAGAAAAAGAATACCGGAACGCAGAACGCCACCGACAAAGATTGGTACTTTACGCTGGAAACTGTAACAGCTACAATGGAATTAACACGGCTGTTGATGAAAAAGTACAATATACCACCAGAAAATGTAATACGGCACTATGACGTAACAGGAAAGATTTGCCCGAACCCTTACTATTACAATTTGTTTGAAAGCACATGGAAAACATTTAAAGAATCTATTGAATCTACAGATGCAAGTAAATCCGACTTGAGACTAACCCCAATCATGGGTAAAGCTGTAGCAAGTGCAGACCAAATTGCCACATATATAATAGGTAGAAACTCGCACACTTCTTCCTACGCAACAGAACTTGCGAATATATATATAGAAGAAGGAGAAAAGGAAGGAGTGCGCGGAGATATAGCAGCCGCACAATCTATGATTGAGACGGGAAACTTTACCTTCAGCGGTTCGGCGGTAACGCTGGATCAGAATAATTTTTGCGGAATGGGAGTTACAAAATGTGGGATAAAGGGAAATAGCTTTTCTACTATGCGAGAGGGTGTAAGAGCTCAAATACAACATCTGAAAGCATACGCAACTGCTGACCAATTAAATGGGAATTGCATTGATCCGAGGTATAAATGGGTAGAAAAGGGGTGTGCCCCCTACGTGGAATGGCTGGGACAAAAGGAAAATCCAAAAGGGAAAGGTTGGGCGGCAGGCGCAGATTACGGAACTAAAATAAAGCGCGTTTTAAGCGCAATGCTGGAAACGGGAGTGCCTATTAAAGGAAACACGCAGGATAAGCAGGGAGAAGAGGTTAAACGAATTACTGGAAATCTTAAAATTATTTATACTGGTGATGATGGTGTAAGTTATCGTGCGACGCCGGATTATGCAGCAGAGGCAGCAGGTGCGGCAAGATACGGAGCAGTATTCACTGTTATAGGAGAAATGGAAGACTTCTATAAATTAAAGTCGGGTTGGTACATAACAAAGCGTGCTGATCTCGTGCAGTTTATAGAAAAAGGAATCAAGAAATATGTGAAAATTATCTATACTGGTGATGATGGTGTAAGCTATCGTGCGACGCCGGATTATGCGGCAGAGGCAGCAGGCGCGGCAGGATATGGAGAAGTATTCACCGTTGTTGAAGAAACGGAAGATTTCTACAAATTAAAGTCGGGCTGGTACTTGACAAAAAATAGCAACCTTGTTACTCTTATAGAAGCATCATAAGAATGCCTTTGAAACGTGTAAAAATGTATGAAGTGGGTAACGTAAAACACGAGTAATATACAAAATGTGAGAAAATGCTTGATTTTCAAGGCTTGCCTGTTTCGGTGGAAGAAGCAGCGAAGGAAGGAAAATTCTAAATTGTAATAAACGCATTCTCATACCGAAAGTCAATTTATCATAATAAAAATGCCTCAGACTTTAAGATCTGGGGCATTTTACTGTATTATCATTAGGATATGTCATAAGGTGCAGCACTTGTTATTCAGGCTTCTTCATCGATAGGCTTCCGTTTCCCTAACAGTTTAAAGCATACGACCATAAATAACAGCGAGACAACGAAATGTGCCACCAAGACAGGAATATCATATTTTTCAGGGTACAGATTAAAATAGGAGTCAAGGAGCATGGAGGAACCATTGATGGATGCGTGCAGCAGCATGCAAAGCCAGATGCGGCGATACTTTCCATATATGTATCCTAATGCAAGCCCCATAAAGAAAGCGTAGGTTCCCTGAACCAGATTCGCATGTATCAGACCAAAGGCGAATGCCTGAACGATATTGGCAATCCAGAATTTACTGCTTACTTTGCCCGCCAGTCTGAAAATGATTCCCCGGCACAAAAGCTCTTCACCAATCGGTGCAAGAACAACGACAGAAAGAATCGTGATCAGATTGGCTTCGGTGATACCGGCAGCTTCCATCAGTTCTATATAATTTTTAAGTAAGTCTGGTGCAAGTATCTGAATAAGATTAAGCGCGCAGGATGTAAATATTTGGATGCATACGCCAAGCCAGATGATGATTGCTGCTTTGCTCACCGTCGGCTGTTCCGTGCCAACGGGGCGTTTCTTCCTGCCATATGCAAGGTAGTACCAAAGACCAAATACCAGTATACCCAATACGTGATAGAAAAATATAGGGTACACTGCATTTTCCATATAGCTGTTTACAGCAAAATTAAGGATTTCATCGGTAGAAAGTGTCCCTTGCTGGCTGGCTAGTTCACTTACCATAATGACAACTAATACCAAAACTGCCATCCCAATCTGTAACAGAAAGGAGAGCAGTGCCGGCAGCATGGCGACAATAAACCAGCCCGTTTTTTTCAAATATTTCATTGTTTTGTACTCCTTATCAATTTTTTTATAATAGTATCACTTCTCAAAATGATTTTCAATTGTTAAGTTTGCCTGTTTTTTACCCTGAAAAATATTTTTATGGACATTTTGGGATTCTTATTTTAAAATAGATATAAATATTTGGTGGAAGAGGGAGAGTAAAATGATTTATTGTACACAATGTGGAAATGAAAATGATGAAAATTCCAAGTTCTGCAGGAACTGTGGCGCAAAGCTGCAGGCGGCTGCCGGACAGGAACAGGATAATCAGGCAGAAGAAACAGTTTCCGGTCAGGCGCAGTCACCTGTATATGAGAAGATAACGGATGCGGAAGAGCAGAAGCCGGCACCGATTTTATCTTCAGAGGAGATTAAGATCAATTCATACAGCGGGTCTGATTCGCAGAGTTACAACAACAGCAATACAGGATCAAATCCTTATTATGATGTGCAGTCGCCTCAATACTACAACACAGGCGATAACGAGACCAAGCAGGGCGGCGGGAACATCGGATTTTCTATTGCATCTTTGGTATGCGGCATCTTGTCCCTTATATGCTGCTGCCTTCCCTTATTCAGCGCAGTGCTGGCAATTGCAGCAGTAGTGATCGGTATCATTACATTGTGCTTTAAGTATGACGGTAAGGGAATGGCGATTGCAGGCATTATTACAGGCGGTATCGGATTTTTGATTGTAATTGCCATGTTTGTTATAGGCGGAACCAGTGCATATAATGAGCTTATCAATGAAATGCAGTATGATTTCTACTAAAATTAATGCTAATAAAAAATACAGGGCGGACGAAATCTTTTACCAGATAGGAAAAGGATTTTGGCTGCCTTTTTGTCTTGCCGGTATCTGGTTTGCCCATAGCGGGTATGAGCGGTATGGCGAATTGGCAGCCTGTCAGGTACGCAGAATCGCCGGTTTTCCATGTCCTGGATGCGGTGGGACCAGAGCATTTTATTATCTGTTTTGCGGAGACATAGGAAGAAGTTTTTTGCTCAACCCGACTGTTATTTACGGCGTTCTGGCATATCTGCATTTTATGCTTCTATATTTTTACCGCAAGCATATAAAAGGTACAATCGAGACGAAAGAAATACACATACAGTATTATATGTACACAGCAATCGTTGTCATTTTGTTCCAATGGGCAGTGAAAATAATAAATATTTTACTTATTTAATAATTTTTTAAGATTCACTTGCAATCTTTAATATTTTCATGTATAGTTATGAAGTGACTTAATTTTTACCTTAAGGAGGATTATTATTAATGGACACAAAAACAACAAGTATCGTGGCGTATTTGACATGGGTCGGACTTGTAATTGCACTTCTTGCGGGAGATAAGGAAGGCGCGAAGTTTCATCTCAATCAGGCATTGGTGATTATGCTGTTTTCGCTCATCGGTATAATTCCCTGTATCGGATGGATTTGGGCAATTTTCATGCTTGTATGCTGGGTTATGGGACTTGTGGCTGCCATCAATCAGGAAGAAAAGGAAGTTCCCCTCATTGGTAAGATCAGACTCCTGAAATAGTAAACATTAATTGGGTAAAAAAGTACATGTTCATAATGAAGGAGGAAAATTAAAATGGACACAAAGGTAACAAGCATTGTAGCGTACATCTCATGGATCGGTCTTATCATTGCATTAGTTGCAGGAGACAAGGAAGGCGCTAAGTTCCACATCAATCAAGCACTGGTAATCATGTTGTTTTCACTGGTTTCTTTGCTGTCATTCATTCCCATCGTTGGAATTTTGACAGGAATCTGGTCAATCTTCATGATGGTATGCTGGATCCTTGGACTTGTAGCTGCAATCAAGCAGGAAGAAAAAGAAGTTCCACTTATCGGTAAGATCAGAATCTTAAAATAAGAAGTTACCCATTTAAGTTACATAATTGTAAATCAAACGCCTGAGAATGAATCTCAGGCGTTTCATCGTTGGCATTAAAATATAACTTTTATTCTTCAACTGGTTCAGTACTTTCAGGTATTTCCTCTGTTCCTTCATCGGAAGTATAAAGCTCTTCCGGAATGTCTCCGCGAAAAATGGAAACGATATATTGAAGCATCATGTTGGCCCGCTCATACTTCTGGCGGGCAATATCTTCAAGGGAGGCGTCATATCCGCCTTCATAAGCCTGATGATAGTAAGATACTGCTTCTGACATACATGAGCTTGCTTCGTCTGCAAGTTCTGCAACTCCAGGGAAGCCGTCCGGCACTTCAAGGGATGCCATTTGTGCAAATGAAGTATCCATAGAGTCCAGCAGAGCAAGAAGCTCCGATACGGCGGTTTCAGAATTTGGATCAATTGCATTTATAGAGGAATCGAATATCTTAACATTTTCAAAGAATTGATTCATGTTCGCTTTATAATTTTCAAGTTCCGTGTTCTTTTTGCAGCCTGTCATCATAAACAGAATGAAAAGAAGGATAAACATTCTGAAAAAGACGGCGTCTTTCCTTCTGAAAGATAGATGCTTCAAAATAAATTCTCCAATCTGTGTTCTTCAAAATTTACTTATTTAAAAGTACCATAGTTGAGAAGTGAAGTCAACAAGGGGGAGCGGGAGGCAATATATTAAAATTTTCCTTAAAAAAGAATATATTTGTAAATTGTAGTTTTGGCGAAATTATGCTAACATTGAAAAAGCAGTATAAAAAAGGGGATTTTCAAGCTTACGCACTTAAGCCTTGAATTTATCTTGGAAGGCTTGTGCGAGAAAGGCATAGGGATGGAAATGTGAAGAAGGAAGCATTCCAGAAATTTGTAGAAAATAGATTGATTTATTTGGACGGCGCTACGGGATCCAATCTAATGAAAAGAGGAATGCCCGGCGGAGTCTGTCCTGAAAAGTGGATATTGGAACATCCCGATGTATTTATCGGGCTCCAGAGGGAGTTTGTAGAGGCAGGGAGCAATATTATTTATGCACCGACTTTTACGGCAAACCGGATTAAACTGAAAGAATATGGACTGGAAGACGAGATAGCAAAGATCAACTACCGGCTGGTCCAGCTGTCTAAGGAGGCATCTTGCGGGAAGGCGCTTGTGGCTGGAGATCTCACCATGACGGGGCGTCAGCTGGCGCCTATTGGCGATATGGATTTCGAGGAGCTGATTGATGTATATAAGGAACAGATCAGATTCGTCTGCGACGCTGGTGTAGATCTATTGATTGTAGAGACCATGATGAGCCTGCAGGAGACCAGGGCTGCGCTGATTGCTGCAAAGGAGGTCTGCGACCTTCCGGTGATGGCGACGCTTACCTTTGAGTCGGATGGAAGGACTCTTTACGGTACAGATGGTGTGTCGGCAGCGGTGACTCTCGAAAAGCTGGGCGCAAGCGCTATAGGTGCAAATTGTTCTACAGGTCCTGATAAAATGGTTGAACTGATTCAGGCTATTTCTGAAGTGGTATCCATTCCGGTCATTGCCAAACCAAATGCAGGCATGCCCTGCTTAAATGGTGAAGGTGAAACCGTTTATGACATGGATGCAGATACTTTTGGGCGTGAAATGGTAAAGCTGGTGGATGCAGGCGCCTGTATTCTGGGCGGATGCTGCGGAACTACACCGGAATATATTGAGAAATTGGCTGCATATACAAAAGATATGCAGCCGGTAAAAAGGAACCGCTCCGGCATGCGTTACCTTTCCAGCGAGCGGAAAACGGTATCCTTTGGGCTGGATTCTCCTTTTATGATCGTGGGAGAGCGGATCAACCCTACCGGCAAAAAGAAGCTGCAGGAAGAACTGCGGGCGGGAACGCTGGATATGGTCCTTTCTTTTGCAGAAGAACAGGAAGCGTGCGGTGCGGCGCTTCTGGATATCAACGTGGGGATGAGCGGCATTGACGAGAAGGAAATGATGCTTAAGGTATTAGATGAGGTGACCACAAGTTCTAATCTGCCGTTATCCATCGATTCCAGCCATGTGGATGTTATGGAGGCTGCCCTTCGCAGATACCCGGGCAGGGCGTTGATCAATTCGATATCGGGAGAGACGGAAAAACTTGATAAACTGCTTCCCCTTGCCCAAAAATACGGCGCTATGTTCATCCTGCTTCCCCTTTCCGATAAAGGATTACCGGAATCTCTCGGCGAGAAGATTTCTATCATAGAAAAAATCAGTCAGATGGCATTTGAAGCCGGCATGAATAAGGAAGATATTGTGGTAGACGGGCTTGTGACAACGGTGGGCGCTAATCCAGGTGCTGCAAGGGAAGTATTAGAGACGATCCGTTATTGCAAAGAAAAGGGGCTGGCAACTACCTGCGGACTGTCGAATATTTCTTTTGGTCTGCCGGAGAGAAGCTTTGTCAATACGGCATTCCTTACCATGGCGATACAGGAAGGACTGACCATGGCAATTGCCAATCCATCCCAGGATCTGCTGGTCAATATGGCATTTGCTTCTGATCTTCTGATGAAGAAGGAAGAAGCGGATGTGCGGTATATCGAAAGAATCGATGTTTACAAAGAAAAAGCTGCGCTGCAGACAGCTTTGGCAGCGCCTGCGGTGCACAAGAAAACAGATGCGGACAAAGCAGCAGAAGGAAAGCCTTCGGCACAGGAAGGCGCCAGCGCCGCCATGCTGGATAATCAGATTTATCAGGATGTGATGAAGGGGAATCGGAAGCAGATCAAGGAACACACGAAATGCATGATAGAAAGCGGGCATGAGGCATCCGGAATCTTGAATGAGATGCTGCTGCCTGCCATCAACGAAGTGGGAGAATTGTTCGATAAAGGCAAGTACTTTCTGCCCCAGCTGATTGCCAGCGCGGAGGCGATGAAACTGTCCATTGAATATTTAGAGCCATTCCTTGCAACCACATCAGAGAAAGACGAAATGCCTGTGGTGGTGATTGCCACCGTGGCGGGGGATATCCATGATATCGGAAAGAATCTGGTGGCATTGATGCTGAAGAATTATGGATTTAAGGTCGTCGATCTTGGAAAGGATGTTCCAAAGGAAGTAATCATTGATGAGGCTGTGAAGCATCACGCCAGGATCATTGCCATGTCGGCGCTTATGACCACCACTATGCAGGAAATGAAGCATGTGGTAGAATATGCAAAAGAAAAAGGGGTAGATGCAAAAATTATGATTGGCGGAGCTGTCATCACACCGGAATATGCGCAGGAAATCGGCGCTGACGGATATTCTAAAGATGCGGCGGACGCTGTGCGTGTGGCAAAACAGCTTCTTAATATATAAGAAGAAACGAAATAAAGGAGAAATGATATGATAGGAGCAGATGCAATTGTAAAATGCTTAGAGGAAGAGGGCGTTGAATATGTTTTTGGTTACCCTGGTGTAGCTATTTGCCCGTTTTATAACAGCATATTGGATTCGGATATCAGAACCATATTAATAAGGACAGAACAAAATGCGGCACATGCCGCAAGCGGTCTTGCAAGAGTTTCGGGAAAGGTGGGCGTCTGTGCAGTTACCTCAGGTCCGGGGGCTACCAATGTGATCACCGGAATTGCCACGGCGTTTGCGGACAGTATACCGCTTGTATGTATTACCGGACAGGTAAACTCAGAGCTTCTTGGAAGCGATGTGTTCCAGGAGGCGGATATCACAGGTGCAGTGGAATCTTTTGTGAAATACAGTTATCTGGTAAAGGATGCGGCGGAAATCCCGCGTATTTTTAAGGAAGCCTTTCACATTGCCAGCACAGGAAGAAAGGGACCGGTGCTCATCGATGTGCCCATCGATATTCAGAATGCGGAAGTGAAGAAGTTTGCTTACCCCGAAACCATTTCCATGCGCACCTATAAGCCAACCGTCAAGGGAAACATGGTGCAGATTAAAAAAGTTGCGGCAGAGCTTGAAAAGGCAAAACGCCCCATCATCTGTGCCGGCGGCGGCGTCCTGCTTTCAGACGGAGAAAAGGAGCTGCTTGCCTTTGCACAAAAGCATGAAATACCTGTGGTTTCCACCATGATGGGAATCGGGGTCGTGCCCACCAGACATCCCCTTTACTTCGGCATGGTGGGGAATAACGGAAAGCCCTATGCCAACAGGGCAATGAATGAATCCGATCTTTTGATCATGGTGGGGGCAAGAGTGGCGGACCGCGCAGTCAGTCAGCCCGACCTGATTACCAATAATAAGGTGCTGATTCATATAGACGTTGACCCGGCTGAAATCGGCAAGAATGTGGGACCCACCATTCCACTGGTGGGAGATGCAAAGCATATCTTTGAAGACCTGCTTGCGCTGGAGTTTAGCTGTGAACATAAAAAGTGGCTGGAGATTTTAAATACATACAAAGAATCTATGGTTCCAAGGAGAAATCCCAATCCCGATTATGTGGATCCGGCAGCATTTATCACACTGCTCTCCGAAAAAATGCAGGAAGACGGGATTTACGTTGCGGACGTGGGGCAGAACCAGATCTGGTCCTGCGGCTATCATATTGTAAAACAGGGGAAATTTCTTACCTCCGGAGGAATGGGAACCATGGGCTATTCCATTCCCGCAGCCATGGGTGCGAAACTTGCCGACAAGGAAAAGCAGGTCATTGCGGTCTGCGGCGACGGTTCTTTCCAGATGTCCATGATGGAACTTGCAACCATGCGCCAGCACGGCATTGCAGTAAAGATCATCGTCCTTAAGAATAATTATCTGGGCATGGTAAGAGAGTATCAGCATTATACTTACAAAGATAATTATTCAGTAGTGGATTTATCAGGAAGCCCAGACCTTGAGAAACTTTCGTCCGCTTATGACATGAAGTTCCTGCGCCTTGAAAATATGGCTAAGGCGCAGGAAACTTTGGATGAATTTTTAAGAGAAGATGAATCGGTACTTTTAGAATGCATCATCGATCCTATGGATCTGGTAAAGTAAGGGGGACATGGATATGAAAAGAATTTATTCCGTATTGGTAGAAAACCGTTCCGGTGTGCTGTGCAAAGTAGCTGGACTGTTTTCCAGACGCTGCTTTAACATCGACTCCCTTGCAGTGGGAGAGACAGATGATTCTCAAGTTTCCTGTATGACCATCGTCAGCAGCGGAGATAAACGCACCATAGAGCAGATTGAAAAGCAGCTGAACAAAAAGCTGGATGTCATCAAGGTGAAGACCTTTGATGAAACCAGCAGCATCAGCAGAGAACTCCTTCTTATGAAGGTAAAGTATAACAAAAGCAACCGCAGGGACATCATGGAAGTCTGTGAGATTATGAATGCCCAAATCGTGGATATGTCCAAAAATCTGATGCTGATTCAGATGTGCGATACGCCGGAGCGGGTACAGCTCCTGATCAGCATGTTCAAGACGGTGAGCATCGTGGAAGTGGCGCGCACCGGCACCTTAGCGCTTCAGAAATGCAACGAGACAGATTAAAATAAATCAATATATTAATTAATTATGTAAGTTGACTTTTCACTGGTATATTGATAAAATAATTTTTAAATGTTAAGGAGGATGAAACCTTGCGTAAGAAAGTATTTCAGCTTTTAGTGGATAATACTTCCGGTGTCTTGAGCCGGATTTCAGGTCTTTTCTCAAGAAGAGGCTATAATATTGAAAGCATAACTGCCGGCGTCACTGCAGATCCCCGTTTTACACGAATTACCATCGTTGCTTCCGGGGACGATGAAATCTTAGACCAGATTGAAAAACAGGTGGCAAAACTGGTGGATGTAAGAGATATCAAGGAACTTGCCCCCCAAAACAGCGTTTATCGTGAGCTTGCCCTTATCAAGGTGAGAACGAACCAGAACGAGAGGCAGGGGGTAATCGCCATCGCAGATATTTTCCGTGCCAAGATCATCGACGTGGCATCTGACAGCTTGATCGTGGAGCTGACAGGCAATCAGGATAAGATCGATGCCTTCATCAACCTTTTGGAAGGCTATGAGATCTTAGAACTTGCAAGAACCGGAATTGCTGGTCTGGGAAGAGGAACAGAAAACGTTACTTATCTGTAAAAGCAGTGGGTATATATTTTATTATCAACAGGCGAAGCCATTCAATGGAAAACTTGAGAAGGCGGAACCTTTTTCGAGGCAGAACCTCGCAGGAAAGGAGAAAAAATGGCAAATATTTATTATCAGGAAGACTGTAACCTGTCTTTATTGGAAGGAAAAACAATTGCAGTGATCGGTTACGGCAGTCAGGGACATGCGCATGCATTAAATGCAAAGGAATCAGGATGCCACGTCATCATCGGTCTCTATGAAGGCTCCAAGTCATGGGCAAAAGCAGAGGCGCAGGGATTTGAAGTATATACGGCGGCTGAAGCTGCTAAAAAGGCAGACATCATCATGATTCTGATCAATGATGAATTACAGGCTGCTATGTATAAGAAAGACATTGAACCCAATCTGGAAGAGGGAAATATGCTGATGTTCGCACACGGCTTCAACATTCACTTTGGACAGATCGTGCCTCCTAAGAATGTGGATGTCACCATGATCGCGCCTAAGGGACCGGGTCATACCGTAAGAAGCGAATATCAGGCTGGCAAAGGGGTTCCTTGTCTGGTTGCCGTTCATCAGGATGCAACAGGCAAAGCCCTTGACAAAGCACTTGCCTATGCCCTTGCCATCGGCGGCGCAAGAGCAGGGGTACTTGAGACTACCTTCAGAACAGAGACAGAGACCGACCTTTTTGGCGAGCAGGCAGTTCTCTGCGGCGGCGTATGCGCATTGATGCAGGCAGGTTTTGAGACGCTGACAGAAGCAGGATATGATCCCAGGAATGCTTATTTTGAATGTATCCATGAAATGAAACTGATTGTAGATCTGATTTATCAGTCCGGCTTTGAGGGAATGAGATATTCTATCTCCAACACGGCAGAATACGGCGATTACATCACAGGTCCCAAGATCATCACAGAGGAAACCAAGAAGACCATGAAGAAGATCCTGAAGGATATTCAGGATGGTTCCTTTGCAAAAGACTTCCTGCTTGATATGTCACCGGCAGGCGGACAGGCTCACTTTAAGGCTATGAGAAAACTTGCAGCAGAGCATCCGGCAGAGCAGGTGGGCAAGGAAATCCGTAAGCTGTACAGCTGGAACAATGAAAATGATAAGCTGATCAATAATTAATAAATGCAGTTATGCTTTGCAAGCCAATTTATTGAATGACAGAAAGACCGTTGGTTTTCTTCCAATGGTCTTTCGTTGAATTAACCTAAAGATGTCCGGCGAAGCCTGGCATCCGTTGTTTAGCATAAGGAGGATATTACTATGGGAATGACAATGACCCAGAAGATTCTGGCAGCACATGCTGGACTTGAAAAAGTGGAAGCCGGGCAGCTGATCGAAGCGAAATTGGATTTGGTGCTTGGAAATGATATCACCAGTCCGGTGGCGATTAAAGAAATGGAAAAAATGAAAGTGAACGGTGTGTTTGACAAGGATAAGATTGCCCTTGTACCGGATCACTTTGTCCCCAACAAAGATATCAAGTCGGCGGAACACTGTAAATGCGTGAGGGAATTTGCCCGCCGCAATGAGATTACCAATTATTTTGAGGTAGGAGAAATGGGAATCGAACATGCCCTTCTTCCCGAAAAAGGTCTGACGGTGGCAGGGGATGTGATCATAGGGGCGGATTCCCATACCTGTACTTACGGCGCGTTGGGCGCGTTCTCCACAGGGGTTGGAAGCACAGATATGGCAGCCGGTATGGCAACGGGAAAGGCATGGTTCAAAGTGCCTGCGGCTATTAAGTTCAATCTTGTAGGCAAGATGCAAAAGTGGGTGAGCGGCAAAGACGTGATTCTACATATCATTGGCATGATTGGCGTTGACGGCGCTCTGTATAAATCCATGGAATTTACGGGGGAGGGAATTTCTAACCTGACCATGGACGATCGGTTCACCATCGCCAATATGGCAATCGAAGCGGGCGGAAAGAACGGCATTTTCCCGGTGGACGATCTGGCAATTGCTTATATGAAAGAGCATTCCGACAAACCTTATACCATCTATGAAGCCGATGAGGATGCTGTCTATGACGAAGAATATACCATAGATTTAAGCACGCTGCGTCCTACCATCGCATTTCCACATCTGCCGGAGAACACGAAGACCATCGATGAGATTACGGAAGAGATCAAGATCGACCAGGTGGTAATCGGTTCCTGTACCAATGGACGTATCGACGACATGCGGATTGCAGCGGAAGTATTAAAGGGCAGGCACGTTGCAAAAGGAATGCGGTGCATCGTTATTCCTGCAACCCAGGCAATCTACATGCAGGCGATGGAAGAGGGACTTTTGAAAATCTTCATCGAAGCCGGCGCTATCGTGAGCACCCCCACCTGCGGTCCCTGTCTTGGGGGCTACATGGGCATCCTTGCAGAAGGTGAGAGATGCGTTTCCACCACCAACCGAAACTTCGTAGGGCGCATGGGACATGTGAATTCTGAAATTTATCTTGCAAGCCCCGCCGTAGCGGCTGCAAGCGCCGTCACCGGCAAGATTTCCTGTCCCTGTCAGTTATAAGAATCATTCCCAAAGAAAGGAAGAAGAACATGAAAGCAGCAAAAGGAATTGTTTTTAAATATGGAGATAATGTGGATACGGACGTAATCATCCCGGCAAGATACCTAAACTCATCGGATCCGGAAGAACTGGCGGCGCACTGTATGGAAGACATCGATAAGGACTTTATAAAGAATGTGAAGCCGGGCGATATCATCGTTGCCGATAAAAATTTTGGCTGCGGTTCCTCCAGAGAACATGCGCCTATCGCTATTAAAGCAGCCGGCGTAAGCTGTGTGATTGCCGAGACCTTTGCTAGGATTTTTTATAGAAATGCCATCAATATAGGACTTCCGATTATCGAATGCCCGGATGCAGCCAAAGGAATCGAGCAGGGGGATGAAGTTGAAGTATCTTTTGATTCCGGCATCATAAAGAATCTCACCAAAGGAACCCAATTTAAAGGGCAGCCGTTCCCGGAGTTCATGCAAAGGATCATTGCGGCGGAAGGTCTGATCAATTACATTAATCAATCATAAGATGAATGCCCGTCAGAATCTTTGACTTTATTTAGAAAATGTAGTAAAATAGCAGAGGTATTCACAGGATGGACACATTTCCCTGCTAGGATATGACTGTATATAGAGTGAAAGATAAATGATTGAAAATGAGGAGGAACTTTACAAATGGCTAAGAATAATACGCCTGAAGTAAAAACGCAGCAGAAGGTTCAGACTAAGTATGACCGCAAGATGGAGGCAAGAAGACAGCAGAAATTAAAGGACGAGCGGCAGGCAAAGCTGACAAAGACGATTGCGGCAGTTGTGGGAATCGTGGTTGTGGCAGCCATCGTGTTTTCTATCGTATCGCCGATTGTAAAAAAGAATCAGACGCTGAACGGAACCTATGTGAAGGTAGGGGAACATGAACTTACAAAGCTGGAATATGATTATTATTATGAAACCACGGTCAATAATTATTTAAACAGTATGTCCTCCATACTGCCTTATCTGGGACTTGATACTTCCGGGGATTTCTCAAAACAGCAGTATACGGAAACTATGACCTGGAAAGATATGTTCGACGAGATGACTGCGGAGCAGATCAAGCAGACAAAGGCACTATCAGACGATGCTGCAAAGTCCGGGTTTACTTATGACACAGCAGAAGAATACGAAAGCTTTCTGGCTGAGTTCAAGGCAGCCGCCGATTCAGCAGGAACGAATGTAAATGAGTTCTATAAGATGAATTTTGGAACCTATGCAACGGAAAAGAATGTGGAAGCTTTTGTAAGAGAGGGCATGGTTGCAAATGCATATTATGATGAACTTCTTAAGACCAATGAGCCCTCGGCAGAAGAGGTTAAGGCATATTATGAAGAGCATAAACGGGACTATGATAAAGTAGATTACAGAAGCTTTGCTTTCACATCAGAACTTTCAGCAGAGGCGACAGAGGACGAAACAAATGCGGCGATGGACGAACTTGAAGCAAAGGCGCAGGCGATGATGGAAGAGCGTCAAAACGGCGGAGATTTTGAAGAGCTGTGCATAGAGAATGCTTCTGAGGATGCCAAGGCATCTTATGAAGATGCGGAGACAGAATACAGTCTCAGTGAAGGAAGATATTCCGCAAGCATACCCACTGTTGTTGCCGACTGGCTTTATGAAGATGGACGCAAAGAAGGCGATCTTACCGTATTGAAGGATGAAGATACGCATCAGTACTATGTGGTAGAATTCGTGAACAGATACTATGACGAGGCTGATGATGCCAACATTTCAAGCACTATGGCAAGTCAAAAAGTATCTGAGTATATATCAGCGCTTGTTGAATCCTATCAGGTGACGGATGTAAAAGGCGATCTTAAGTATCTCACGATTGCTCAAGAAGAAGCGGCAGCGCAAGAGCAGGACACAACTGCTGTGATCAGCACAGATGAGACTGCTGAATAAGAAATTTCTATCCTAAATAACCGCAGGAATCCTCAAAAGGGATTCCTGTTTTTGACTTGAAACATATGTTCGCTTGTGGTAAGATAAACCTATGAAAAATGTTAAAAAAGATTTCATCCTTCTTGGGGGAATCCTGCTTACAGCATTTGTGATCTGGCTGATTCCCATGTTACTTAATAAAGATGCGCCTGCAGTGATCCGGGTCTTTCAGGACGGTCAGGAAATCGGAACCTACAGTTTGCTGGAAGATCAGACGATTGCGATTCCTTACGAAGAAGAAAGCTACAACCTTCTTTTAATAAGCGGCGGACAGGTTTCCGTGTCCGACGCCGACTGCCCGGACGGTCTGTGCGTCAGACACAGGGCAATTGAAAGAAGCGGAGAGAGTATCATTTGTCTTCCCCACAAGCTGGTGATACAAATTGAATCAAAGGAGGAAAGTGACTTAGACGCGGTCACTTACTGAAGATGAAGACTAAGACGGCTTACTTAGGGCTCTTATTAGCCTTTGCGCTGATTCTTTCTTATATTGAGACGATCCTTCCTTTTCAAAGCGGAATCCCGGGGATCAAACTTGGGCTGGCGAACCTTGCAGTGGTGCTATGCCTGTACCTGTTCGGATGGAAAGAAGCTATTCTCTTAACCATCACGAAAGCGCTTCTGGCAGGCTTTATGTTCGGCAGTCTGTCCATGATTCTTTATTCTGCATCAGGTGCACTTGTAAGCGTTCTTGTGATGATTATTCTTCATAGAACCCGCTGGTTTCATGTACCTGTGGTCAGCGCAGCAGGCGGTGTGGCACATAACTTAGGTCAGCTGGCGGTGGCATTTTGGGTGGTAGAAACTTATGGAATCGTTTATTATATACCGATTCTGATGATCGCCGGTCTTGTGACAGGTATTCTGATTGGAATTGCAGCCTCCCTGGTGCTGCCTTATATTCAGACGATATTATCGAAAGGAACCCTTTAAATGATTGCATTTGTAAAAGGCACAATAGAAGAAATCACAGAAGATAATGTGGTAGTAGATACGGGAAGTATGGGGTACAATGTGAAAATTTCTGCCGGAACGGCAGCCTTGCTTCCCGGCATCGGCGAGCAGGTCAAACTGTATACTTACACCTGTGTCAGGGAAGATTTATTTCATTTGTATGGTTTCTTGACGCGGGATGACTTGGAAATCTTCAAGAAGCTGATCACAGTAAACGGAATCGGTCCAAAAGGAGGACTGGCAGTACTTTCTGTCATGAGCGCGGATGATCTGCGTTTTGCCATTATTTCCGGTGACAGTGCGGCAATCTGCAAAGCGCCCGGCATTGGAAAGAAAACGGCGGAGAGGGTCATCTTAGACCTTAAGGATAAGATTTCCCTTGAAGACACACTGGTTCACAAGGAAATACAGTCTCTTAGCGCCGGCACCGGAATATCCGGCACAGACAGCCATGCCAGAAATGAAGCCGTGGAAGCGCTCACCGCACTTGGCTACAGCGCATCAGATGCTTTGCATGCCGTAAAGGCGGTTTCCGTCACGGAGGATATGGATGTAGAGACAATCTTAAAGCTTGCACTTAAGAATATGTTTTAAAACTACAGTTTGGAGCAGAAAGTATGGCAAAAAGAATGATAGAAACGAATTTGCAGGAGGAAGACGTACGGATTGAAGGTTCCCTTCGTCCCCAAAAGCTGGATGACTATATTGGTCAAACTAAAATAAAAGATAGCTTAAAGATATATATAGAGGCGGCGAAACAAAGAAAGGACTCCTTAGATCACGTGCTCTTTTATGGACCGCCTGGTCTTGGCAAGACCACCTTGGCGGGAATCATCGCAAATGAGATGGGTGTCAATATGAAAGTCACCAGCGGTCCGGCGATTGAAAAGCCGGGGGAGATGGCGGCAATCTTAAACAATCTGCAGGAAGGGGATCTGCTTTTCGTAGATGAAATACACAGGCTCAACCGGCAGGTGGAGGAGGTACTTTACCCAGCGATGGAGGATTATGCCATTGATATTATGATTGGGAAGGGACCTACCGCCAGATCGATACGGTTGGACCTGCCTCATTTTACCCTGGTGGGAGCTACTACGCGGGCAGGACTTTTGACAGCGCCCTTAAGAGACCGGTTCGGAATCATACACCGGCTGGAATTTTATTCCGTGGAAGAACTCAAGACGATCATTATGCATTCCGCTAAGGTTTTAGATGCGCCGGTGGAGTCGTCCGGCGCCATGGAGATGGCAAGAAGAAGCAGGGGAACACCCAGACTAGCCAACAGAATCCTGAAGAGAGTCAGGGATTATGCCCAGGTAAAACATGACGGCGTCATTACGAAGGAAGTGGCAATGACGGCGTTAGATCTGATGGATGTGGACAGAATGGGGCTGGATCATATAGACAGAAATATTCTCCTGTCCATGATTCAGAAATTCAGCGGAGGACCGGTGGGACTCGATACGTTAGCGGCGGCAATCGGGGAGGATCCCGGAACAATCGAAGATGTTTATGAGCCTTATCTTTTAAAAAATGGATTCATCAACCGCACTCCCCGGGGCAGGGTCGTGACAGAACTTGCATATCATCATTTAGGACTTGAAATTCCAGAATAATCTGCTTATAATAGATGTTGTATAAACTACTTTGGATAAGCTATATATTTTGTGTATAGAGGGGTGAGCCTGATGTCAGCAAAAACAGATACAGAAGTTATTATCGGCGGCAAGGTATTTACTTTAAGCGGATATGAAAGCGAAGAATATTTACAGAAGGTTGCATCCTATATCAACAACAAGACGTCAGAATACAGCAAGGTGGAATCTTTCAGAAGGCAGCCGTTAGATACCCAGAGCGTCTTGCTTCAACTGAATATTGCAGACGATTATTTTAAGGCAAAGAAGCAGATCAGCCTTCTTGAGGAGGAAATCCAGAGTAAAGAAAAGGAATTGTACAATTTAAAGCATGAACTGATCGCATCTCAGATTAAGCTGGAAAACACCGAAAAGAGCGTGAAATCGCTTCAAAATGAGGTAAATGAAAGCGCTAAAAAAATCATAAAACTTGAAACAGAATTAAAAAATAGTTAAAAGCTGTCTTAAGAAGGCAGCTTTTTGTGCGGATGAATGAAAAGGGAAACTATGCAAAGAGTAGAATTGCTGTCTCCGGCAGGAAATTTCCATGCATTAAAGGGAGCAATCAAGGCAGGGGCAGATGCCGTCTATTTAGGAGGCGCGCTTTACGGCGCCCGTGCCTATGCAGATAATTTCACACAGGATGAGATTTGCGCAGGAATCCATCTGGCTCACGTATTCGGGAAGAAAATTTACCTTACGGTAAATACTCTGGTGAAAGAAAAGGAGCTGGATGGACTGTATCCTTTTTTGCTGCCTTTATATGAGGCGGGACTTGACGGTGTCATTGTACAGGACCTGGGGGCAGTGCGTTTCATAAGGGAGCACTTCCCAGATCTTGCGCTCCATGCAAGCACCCAGATGACGCTTACGGGCAGCCTTGGCGCAGCACTCATGAAAGAAGAAGGAATCAGCAGGATCGTTCCTGCCCGGGAATTGTCATTGGAAGAAATGAAAAAAATAAAGGCAGATACAGGCGTTGAGATAGAAGCCTTTATTCATGGTGCTATGTGTTACTGCTATTCAGGACAATGTCTTTTCAGCAGTCTGCTTGGAGGAAGAAGCGGAAATCGGGGAAGATGTGCCCAGCCCTGCCGCCTTCCTTATAAAATGGAGGATAAGGGGCAATGCTATCCCCTAAGCATGAGGGACATGTGCACCATTGATCTGCTGCCGGAACTGATCGACGCAGGCATCGATTCTTTCAAGATAGAGGGAAGGATGAAAAAACCAGCCTATGCGGCGGGGGTTACAGCAATCTATCGGAAGTATATCGATCTATATTACCGGGACAAGGAACACTTTCGTGTTTCCCAAAAGGATAGGGAGCTTTTGCATGCGCTGTATTTAAGAAGCCAGACAGGGGATGGCTACTATCACCGCCACAATGGGAAAGAGATGATCACCCTGCATTCGCCTTCTTACTCAGAAACCGATGCGGCGCTTCTTTCGGAACTGGAAAAAACTTATATAGAGGGGGAACTCTGCCATCATGCATCGGCGGAGGTATTCCTTGCGCCGGGACAGGCTGCCCGTTTTGTCCTTAAGACAGAAAAACTTAAGGTTGTATGTGAGGGCGATATGGTGCAAAAGGCAGAAAAGCAGCCGCTCACAAAAGAGAAAATCAAAGAGCAGATGAAAAAGAGCGCAAATACCCACGTTAAAATAACGGCGCTCCATGTAAATACAGAAGGGGATGTGTTCCTGCCCGTGCGTTCTTTAAATGAGCTGCGCAGAAAGACAATCGCCGCTTTGGAGGAAGAGATAATCTGCGAAAACGGACTTGCTTATCCTAAGCGGAAGGCGATGACCCCGAAAGAGAATCACTGCGCTGTTCCATCTCGTGCAGAAGGCACATACAGTTTCCCAAAAGTTCTGCATGCACTGGTGCATACTTTGGGACAGCTCCAGGCAGCGTGCAAGGCACATGTGGCGCGGATTTATCTGGATTACAGCCTTCTTGGGGAAGAAAGCCTTGCGCTGGTGCAGTCAAGCAGAAAAACCTGTACAGAAATGAGGCAGGAATTCTATCTTGCAACCCCTTATATTGTCAGAAAGAAGGATCGAACGTATCTGGGCAAAATAGAGGAAGCGCTCCTTACGGGCGCATACGACGGTGTACTTATAAGAAATTTGGAAAGTTTTTCCTTCTTTTTATGCAGAGAACATTCTGTGAAAATGGTCATAGATGCAGGTCTTTATATCTGGAACAGAGAATCCTTAAAATTCTGGGAGGGGCGGGCGGAGGAATGCTGCCTTCCGCTTGAATGCAATATACATGAATGGAGAGAACTGACGAAGGCTTTTCCAGATAGAAACATACAGCTTTCTGCGGTCGTATACGGAAGGCTTCCGATGATGATAACGGCAAACTGCATCCAAAAAACGATGGACAGCTGCCGCCGCACACCGGGATTTATCCTGTTAAAAGACAGATACGGAAAACAATTTCCTGTTTATAGGGATTGTTCATGCTGCTATAATGTTCTCTACAACAGCGTGCCATTGTCTCTTCATAAGGCCTTTTTAGAAAAGCATTTTCCGGCAAAATTTGTAAGACTTGATTTCACCACAGAAGAAAGCGGGGAAACTTTACAGATTATCCATTATTTCAGTGACATTTTTGAGACCTACAGGGAACCTGCTTATAAAGAGTATACAACAGGACATTATAAACGAGGAGTAGAGTAGATGGTCGTTTACATCGGGGAATTTTCAAAATACATCATTGCACTGCTGATTGCGCTCTATACGTTGGAATGCTTTGCTGTATTCTGCTTCGACAATGAAGAACGCAGGAGGGGTATTTATATAGGACAGAATCTTTTGATGTTCGCTTTTCATTTCACCTGTTTTCTGGTAATCTGTTTTGAGACGGGAGATATGACTTACCTGTTCTTTTATGCGTTTCAGCAGATTATGCTATATGCGGCAGTGGTGCTGTACCGGATGCTTTATCCAAAGGCGAACAGGCTGATCGTAAATAATATGTGCATGCTGCTCAGCGTCAGCTTTGTGATTCTGACAAGGCTGGATATGGGTAAGGCAGTAAAACAGTTTGTGATCGTCACAGGTTCTTTGGCGGTGGCGCTCATAATTCCCTTTTTTGTGCATAAGTTTAAGTTTTTAAAGAATTTAAAGTGGATTTATGCCTTGGTGGGGATTGCCGCCTTGTCAATCGTTATGATTTTAGGGCAGACTACTTATGGGAGCAAGCTTTCTTACTCTATTGCAGGCATCACCTTTCAGCCGTCGGAATTTGTAAAGATTATATTTGTGTTTTTTGTTGCGAGCGCGCTGTATCAGTCCTATGGTTTTTTTGAAGTTTTTACCACAGCGGTGATAGCGGCGGCGCATGTGATCGTGCTGGTCATTTCAAAGGATTTAGGAAGTGCGCTCATCTTTTTCATGGTCTACGTGCTCATGGTGTTCGTGGCAACGAAAAATGTGCTTTACCTGCTTGCCGGCGCCGCCGGCGGATCTGCGGCGGCATACATTGCTTACACCGTGTTTTCCCATGTGCAGGTAAGGGTGCAGGCGTGGAGGGATCCGTGGAGCGTCATCGATTCGGCGGGGTATCAGATCACCCAGTCGCTGTTTGCCATATCCAGCGGAGACTGGTTCGGGCTTGGCATTTATAAAGGGACGCCGGAGGCAATTCCTTTTGTGGAAGCCGATTTCATTTTTTCGGCAATCGCCGAAGAGTTTGGAATCATTTTTTCTGTTTGTCTGATCTTGATTTGTGTAAGCTGCTTTATCATGTTCATGCATACGGCGGCTGCTTTGAAGGATAAATTTTATCAGCTTACGGCATTTGGGCTTGGCGTCACCTATATTTTTCAGGTTTTTCTTACAATCGGCGGCGGCACGAAATTTATTCCGCTGACCGGTGTCACCCTTCCGCTGATCAGTTATGGGGGAAGTTCCGTCCTTACCACGCTGGTCATGTTCGCAATCATTGAAGGGCTGTATATGATCAGGCAGGATGAAAGCGAGCAGCAAAGAAGGGCGCTGCGAAAAAAGAAAAAGATAAGAGAACGCAGGCAGTATTCGGCAGGAGATGAGATTGAAGACGAGGAATAAAAGAAAGAAAAGCAATCAAAAAAATAGAGAAATCATGATTGTCACTTGGGCGTTTACGTTCCTTTTTGTGTGTCTGGCAGGATATATCACACATTATGCCATAACCCATAGACAGGAGCTGATCAATAACAGTTATAACGGCAGACAGCAGATGCTGATCGCTCAGAACAGGAGAGGCAGGATATATGCCGCAGACGGAAATCTGCTGGCACAGACGGTGGAGCATGAGGACGGATCTGAAAAAAGAGAATATCCTTATCAGAATCTATTTTCCCATGTGGTGGGATATGCAACTAACGGACGTATGGGGGTGGAGGCACAGGCAAATTATTATTTGATCAATTCCAATGCGCCCCTTTCCCAGAAGGCGGCGCTTGATGTGAGCGGTGAGAAATATCCGGGAGATGATGTATATACCACGTTGAATGTGGAATTGCAGCAGGTCGCATCAAACGCACTGGGGATATACCAGGGGGCGGTCATCGTGACAGAGCCGGCTACCGGCAAGGTGCTGGCAATGATCTCAAAGCCTGATTTTAATCCGGAGCAGATTGCAGAAATGTGGGATGAACTGGTGCAGGATGAAGAGAGCAGCGTCCTGCTGAACCGGGCAACCCAGGGGCTTTATCCGCCTGGTTCTACCTTTAAGATTGTCACTGCACTGGAGTACATTATAGAAAATCCGGATTCCTACCAGAATTATTCCTATAACTGTACCGGCGCAATTAAAAGGGGAGAAGACAGGATTCAATGTTATCACGGGAGTGTTCACGGCACAGTAGGATTTGAGAAATCCTTTGCCAAATCCTGCAATACTTCTTTTGCCAACATGGGACTTTTACTTGACCGGGGCAGATTCAGGCGCACCCTTGACCGGCTTTTATTTAATCAGGAACTGCCTGTTTCTTTTAACTATAATATCAGCAGGGTGGATATGTCGGAACAGACGACGGATTCCGATATGATGCAGGTCTCCATCGGGCAGGGGACAACGTCCATCACACCCCTGCAGCTGAATATGATTACCTGTGCCATTGCCAATGAGGGCGTGCTGATGGAACCGTATTTGATCGATTATGTACAAAATAGTGCCGGAAATCAAATAAAAACCTTTTCACCGTCCGCATATGGCAGTATTATGGATAAAGAGGAAGCGGCAGTTTTAAAAGCGCTTATGGAAGATGTGGTAAAAGAGGGAACCGCCACCAGATTAAAGGGGCTTTCTTATACGGCGGCAGGAAAAACGGGATCCGCTGAATATGGAACGATCAAGGGAGAAAGCCATGCATGGTTTACCGGTTTTGCACCCGCGGAAGACCCACAGGTGTGTGTGACGATCATCATTGAAGGCGCAGGCGCAGGAGGAGATTATGCCGTTCCCATTGCCAAGCGAATCTTCGATGCATATTTTGGAGTCTGACTATGAAATTTTATAAATACCTTTATATTGGCGATACTGTTACCAATCCGCAAAAAATTAAATGGAAGTTAAAGCATCACGCAGGTGTGCAGGTTTATGTCATCACCATAGCGCCGCATGCAGATCAGCTTGAGATTTTTCACAGCGCCTATTTGAAGCAGATGTATTACAGATATCATCCGCCTATTATTGTCGGCATAGCTTCAAACTATCAGGAGGCAGTGCAGATCATCTTAAAGATCACCCAGGAGTGTGTGGATGCCACAGGCAATTGCAATCTGAAAGAGTATTTAAAATGCAAGGCAAAGGAGTAATCATAATATGCTGTCAGTGCTGCTTACGATTTTAAAAGTGCTAGGCATAATCATTCTTATTCTGCTTGGGACCATATTGACGGTTATTCTGCTCGTGCTTTTTGTGCCGGTAAGGTACCGGATCATGGTGCACCGGAAAACCCAGGAAGAGACCCCTGTGTCGGTTAAACTAAAAGTGACATGGCTTTTACATGTTGTAAATGCTGCATTTTCTTATCCTGAAGCGGCGTTTGTGCGGGTCAGGATATTCTGCTTTACCATTTTCCGTTCTGACAAAGCCAAGGATAGGGACACAGCGACAGGAGAGGATAAAGAAAAGGAGCATAAGCCGCAAAAGCCGCCTTCCGCAAAACCGCTTTTGCAGGAACCGGTATCTGAAAATGGATCCGGCAAACCCGAAGAAAACATCAGTGACCGCAAGCCGGAGGTTCACGAAAAGCAGACAGAAAATGATATGGCGCAGAACGTTTCCGGAAAGAAGAAGGCAGGCATTCTTTCTAAGCTGTTGGAATTTATCAAAAAGCTTTGGTCAGTAATTAAAAATATTAAGTACACAATTCTAAAAATATGTGATAAGATAAAGCATATTGTAAAGAATATCCAGTATTATATAAAGATTCTCCAAAGCGATACGTTCAAACGGGCGTGGACGGTATGTTCAGGGCAGGTGTTTTCTTTGCTGAAAAGTATTTCTCCGCGAAAGATAGAGGGAAGCCTGTTGATTGGAACCGGGGATCCTGCCAGCACAGGTCAGGTTCTGGCAGTTTATGGTATGTTATATCCATTGCTTGGCAATCATATTGACATAGTACCCGATTTTGAGCAGCAGATCGTTGAGGGTGATCTGTATGTAAAAGGGAAGATAACCGTATTTAAGGCACTGAAAACAGCATGGATTGTTTACTTCAATAAGGATTTACGCAGATTGATCAAATTATTTAAAAGGGAGGCAGCATAAATGGCAGAAAATAATTTTACAGGAGTCATCGAATCGTTGATGAGAGGAATGAATACCGTATTATCTACGAAAACGGTGGTTGGCGAAGCAACCAAAATCGGCGACACCATTATTTTACCCCTTGTGGATGTGACATTCGGCGTCGGCGCAGGCGCAAGCGTGGGAGACAAGAAAAACGGCGGGGCAGGAGGCTTTTCCGGAAAGCTGACACCAAGTGCAGTCCTTGTCATCAAAAATGGCAGTACCAAATTGGTCAATATCAAAAATCAGGATACCGTAACGAAAGTGCTTGACATGATTCCCGATATCGTTGATAAATTTACAGCGCCAAAGGAAGAAATGATGGATGATGATGACGCAGTGGACATTGCTTTTCCGGAAGATACGGCTGACAAGCAATAATTCTGCTAAAAATGCATAAGATAAAGTAAGAAAGCATAAGTGAGAAAATACGCATGAAGAGACTGATTGGATTTATTGCATTTTGGATTGCCGTAGGGATGCTGCTTATGCTTTTTCTTGCGCATCACTATCTGATTGCGCTTTTGATTATTGCATTGTTATTGCTGATTGGATATAATTGCTACTTGAATTAAAGAGTTTTAAGGCTCTGCAATTCAAAACGGAGGATATTATGAATAAAATTGATGAGACGGAGCCCATAGAGGTGCAAAACTGTGAAGAAATTCTGGCAGATGCCACGCAGGACGAGCTTCATGAGTTGAAAATCTGGCTGTTTAAGGAAAATGTGCGGCTCAAGATGGAACAGAGCGAACTGAAACATGCACAGGATACACTTGCAAGGGAACGGAAACAGTTTGAAGAGGAAACGAAAAGAATAGAACATGAGCTTTTGTTTGAGAAAAAACGCTTAAAGCAGGACGAGTCTTTTTTTGATAAGAAAATGGACATCCTTAAAAATGCTTTTGCACAGCTGGATGCAGAGCGCAAAAAGCTGGAGCGGGACCGGGTTTTGCTTGAAGCGGAGAGAAACGTGCACGAGAGCAATACACGGCTGGAAAAAAATATGGAAGTGGCAGAATTGCTGTTCCAAGGCGTCAATAGCCATCTTGCATTGAAAAAGAGATACCGGGATCTGATTAAAATGTTTCATCCCGACAACATAGCCGGAGATCATGAAATGGTGCTGGTGATCAACCGGATTTATGATGAATTAAAAAGAGATTATGAAATGGGGAAGAGAGCGTAGTAAATAGGCATTAAAAAACTGACCGTCTATGGCGGTCAGCTTTTTGCAGTCATTTTAAATTTAAGCTCTTTCAACTTTTCCGGACTTTAAACAGTTTGTACAAACGTGCATTCTTTTGGAAGCTCCGTTAACTTTACATTTAACACTTTTGATGTTTGATTTCCAGATTCTGTTAGATCTTCTATGAGAATGGCTTACGTTGTTTCCAAAATGAACGCCCTTACCACAAATATCACATTTAGCCATCGTTGCACCTCCTAACAATTCAAATTAAACACACACAACAGTTGTATAATAGCAGATATTAGATAAGAATGCAAGTAAAAATTTTACATTTTTTGTGGAGATGGTGATAGTCCACACAGAGGTTTGTCTGGGTCCGGCGGGGCGCTTGGACTTTGGTAAGGCGGCGGCACATATGATTGGTTCCAGGCTCCTCTCAAAATCGGATTTCACTAACAGAATGTATTTAGGTGTTTCAAGGCGGACGGGTCGGAGTCAGCGGCATCCGTGCCGCGCGACTCCTGAAATCGCCATCCGTGGCGATTTCACCCTGGTGTTTCTACATTCTGTAAGTGAAATTGCCGATTTTTCGCAAATCCTGGAACCAATCATATGTGCCGCCGCCTTACCAAAGCCCCAAGCGCCCCGCCAGACCCAGACAAACCTCTGTGCTGCGTTATCACTCAACCATAAGCTGTAGAAACGTATTCTGACATGAAGAAAATAATGTTGTTTTTGCAGACCGCCAGAGTACAGCTCAGAGAGGAAATTTATTCCATAGGGAGTCTTACTAAAACACCAGCGCTTAGTGAGGTTTGTTATGAGTTCAGCCTGCAAGGAAAGGAGAGCAGCCCAGGGAGCGGACAGCACGGCGCAGATGGCGGCACACCTTATGTTTTCCAGTCTCTGCGAAAAATCGGCAATTTCACTTACAGAATGTGAGAGAGCCTAGGGTAAAATCGCCATGGATGGCGATTTTAGGAGCCAAACGGCATGGATGCCGTCTTGGCTCCGACCCGACCGTCTTGAAATTCCTAAACACATTCTGTTAGTGAAATCCGATTTTGAGGGGAGACTGGAAAACATAAGGTGTGCCGCCATCTGCGCCGTGCTGTCCGCTCCCTGGGCTGCTCTCCATTCCTTACAGGCTGAACGGTTCCAATGTTTTTTACAATTTAATTTTTTTTGTTTCTTTTTTTCCAATTTACGGTTATAATAACTAATATATGTTCAAAATATAAGGAGGCAGCCTATGAAAAATTCTTCCATGAAGGGAACTTCTATGAATACGCATATGGGCAGTATTGCAATTGACAGTGAAGTGATTGCCCAGTATGCAGGCAGCGTGGCGATGGAATGCTTTGGCGTTGTGGGGATGGCAGGCATTAATGTAAAAGACGGTCTTGTAAAACTGCTTAAGATGGATAGCATGACCAGGGGAATCAATGTAGCGGTCAAAAATAATAAGCTGATATTGAATTTTCATATTATTGTGGCTTACGGTGTAAGCATTTTAGCAGTTTCCGACAATCTGATCAGCAATGTAAAATATAAAGTCGAGGAATTTACAGGAATAGAAATCGAAAAAATAAACATCTTTGTTGAAGGTGTTAGAGTGATTGATTAAGGAGGATTAAACGTGACTAATACAATCGACGCTAAGATACTGGCAAAGATGTTCTTAGCCGGAGCCAAAAATCTGGAATCCAAAAAGGAATGGATTAATGACTTAAATGTATTTCCTGTGCCGGACGGTGATACGGGAACCAATATGACGCTTACGATCATGTCTGCTGCAAAGGACGTTGCCGCTATGGAAAATCCGGACATGGTATCTCTTTGCAAAGCGATATCTTCAGGTTCTCTTAGAGGTGCAAGAGGAAATTCCGGTGTTATTTTATCTCAGTTGTTCAGGGGATTTACCAAGTCTATCAGGGACAAGAGTGAATTGAATATTCCCGTATTCGCAGACGCCTTTGAGAAGGCGGTGGAGACTGCTTATAAGGCGGTCATGAAGCCGAAGGAGGGCACTATCTTAACGGTTGCAAAAGGAGCTGCCACGAAGGCAAGGGAATTGGCAAATGAAGGCTGTGACGATCTGGCATCCTTTTTTGATGCGGTCATTCAATATGCGGATGAGGTTCTGGAACAGACCCCGGAGATGTTGCCGGTATTAAAGCAGGCTGGTGTCGTGGATTCCGGCGGGCAGGGATTGATGCAGGTGCTAAAGGGCGCTTATGATGCTTTCCTTGGCAAGGAGATCGACCTGACCATCAGCGCTGTCACACACACATCGCCCGTAAAGGCAAATGTGGACGCGCAGGCTGATATGGAGATTAAATTCGGTTACTGCACAGAGTTCATCATTATGCTGAGCAGAAACTTTAACATTAAAAATGAAATGGATTTTAAAGAATATCTCGAATCCATCGGTGATTCCATCGTGGTCGTAGCGGATGATGACGTGGTAAAGGTGCACGTACATACCAATGACCCTGGACTTGCGATTCAGAAGGCGCTTAAGTATGGTGCATTATCCAATTTAAAGATCGACAATATGCGTTTGGAACATCAGGAAAAGCTGTTTAAGGCAGGGCAGGCAGAGATAGAACCTGTAAAGGAAGCGCCTATGCCGCATAAGGAAGTAGGATTTATTGCCGTTTCTGTAGGAGAAGGAATAAATGAGATCTTCAAGGGATTAGGCGTAGACTATATCATTGAGGGCGGGCAGACCATGAACCCCAGCACGGAAGATATGTTGAATGCAATCGAGAAGGTGAATGCGGACACGGTCTTTATTCTTCCCAACAATAAAAACATCATCCTTGCCGCCAACCAGGCACAGATGATGGTGGAGGATAAGAAGATTGTTGTGGTGCCTACCAAGACGGTGCCGCAGGGAATCACAGCAATCATCAATTATGTTCCCGATATGACGGCGGATGAAAATGCCGAGACCATGAAACAGGAAATCGGCAATGTGAAAACCGGTCAGGTAACCTATGCTGTGAGAGATACCGTGATCGATGACAAGGAAATCAAACAGGGCGATTATATGGGAATCGGCGATGCGGGAATTTTGTCTGTGGGAAGCGATGTCGCTGATGTCACCTATCAGATGGTTCAGGAAATGATGAATGACGATTTAGAACTGATCAGCGTTTATTATGGATCGGACGTTACGGAAGAAGCGGCACAGCAGCTTAGAGGGCGCATTGCAGAGGCGTTCCCTTCCTGCGATATTGAACTGCAATACGGCGGACAGCCGATTTACTACTATATTATTTCAGCAGAATAAAAGCAGCAAAAAGGACGGAGTAACCGTCCTTTTTGCGTAGTATGAAATGTAGAAACAAAATCTAGATGTTGTGGTTATAAGGAGCACCAAATGAAATATTCGGATGATATCATTCGGCTTAAGGGAATAGGGGAGAAGACTGCAAAGCTTTTTTACCGGATCGGAATCCATACCACGTCAGATCTTCTGCTTTATTATCCAAGGGATTACCAGACGTTTGATCCGCCCATAAAGATTGCAGAAGGGGCAAAGATGGAAACGGTTACGCTTGCACTTTCTCTTCCGGCTTCCTTTAAGTGGAAAAAGGTGCGGAATCTGTCGATTGGCACAGGGATTGGAAGCGATGGCGAAAATAAGATTGCCCTTACTTTTTTTAATGCGCCGTATTTGAAAAGTAAGCTCACTGCGGGAAGCGCCTATCTGTTTCGGGGAAAAATCAAGACAGAAAACGGTACATACCGCATGGATCAGCCCAAAATATATACCTGGGCTGAATATCAGGAGAAGATGGGACAGCTTTGGCCGTGCTACAGCCTTACTGCAGGTCTTACCAACCGCACGGTGGCAAAGGCAGTGGAGCAGGCGCTTAACGGCTATGAGGAGGAAGAATATCTCCCGGCAGATATCTTAAAAGAGTATGAATTGATTTCAAGGACCCGCGCCGTGTATCAGATTCATTTTCCAAAGGACTTAGGCAGCCTTCTTACGGCGCGCAAGAGGCTGGTGTTTGATGAATTTTTCTTATTTCTCCTATCCATAAGGCGGATGAAGGAATATAATGAATCTCTCGATGCAGATTATCCCATGATCGAGACGGCATGGACGAAGCGTTTTCTTGAAGGACTCCCGTATCGGCTGACCAATGCCCAGCTAAAGGTTTGGGATGAAATAGAACGGGATCTTGTAAGCGGCAAATGTATGAACAGGCTGGTGCAGGGAGATGTGGGATCGGGCAAGACGGTGCTGGCTTTCCTGGCACTATTACTTACGGTGAGCAACGGATATCAAGGGGCGCTTATGGCGCCTACGGAAATATTGGCATCCCAGCATTTCGAGCAGATAAGCGATATGACCCGGAAATATGACCTTCCTTTTAAGCCCGTACTCCTTACCGGTTCTGTAAGCGCCGCCAGAAAAAAAGAGATTTACCGTCAAATAGAAGAGGGGGAAGCAAATCTTATTATCGGGACCCATGCGCTGATACAGGAAAAGGTGAATTATCAGAATCTGGCGCTGGTCATTACAGACGAACAGCATCGCTTCGGCGTACGGCAAAGGGAGATATTAAGCGAAAAAGGAGGAAAGACCCATGTCCTTGTGATGAGCGCTACCCCGATTCCCAGAACATTGGCAATCATCCTCTATGGAGATTTACATCTGTCTGTGGTGGATGAACTGCCTGCCAACAGATTACCAGTCAAAAACTGCGTGGTAGGAACCTCTTACCGGAACAAAGCGTACGAATTTATCACAAAGGAAGTGCGGAAAGGGAACCAGGCATATGTGATCTGTCCTATGGTGGAAGCCAGCGACGAGGGGATGGAGGAGCTGGAAAATGTGACGGATTACGGCGAGAAGCTCAAAAGTACGCTGCCGCCGGACATTCATGTGGAGATTCTCCACGGAAAAATGAAACCGGCAGATAAAAAAAGAATCATGGAAGCTTTTGCCGCCGGCGATGTCCATGTGCTGGTATCCACTACGGTCATTGAAGTCGGAATCAATGTTCCTAAAGCCACCGTGATGATGATTGAAAATGCAGAGCGTTTCGGTCTCGCCCAGCTCCATCAGCTGCGTGGGCGGATCGGACGCGGGGCGGAACAGTCCTATTGCATTTTTATCAATTGCTCCGACAAAGAAAAATCCATGGACAGGCTGAAGATTTTAAATCGGTCAAATGATGGATTTTATATTGCAGAAGAGGACTTGAAGCTGCGGGGTCCGGGAGATCTTTTCGGCATCCGGCAAAGCGGCGCCATGGAATTCCGTCTTGCAGACATTTATCAGGATTCAGAAATCCTCAAAAAGATCAGCATGACGGTAGATCGGCTGCTTTTGGAGGATGAAAATCTGGAAACGGAAAGATGTGCTCCGCTTAAACGGTATTTGAATGAAAATGCTGGAAATTTTATTGACTTTAGAACAATCTGACAGTAAGATATATTTGTGCGCCCTTTGGGGAACTGCACAATATGTTGTATATTAAGAAAGGAACGGTGAAAGAAATTGAACCATAAAGTTGCGGTCGTTACAGACTCAAACAGCGGCATTATACAGGACGAGGCAAAGGAACTTGGGATTATAGTCCTGCCAATGCCTTTTATGATAGGAGAGGAAACTTTTTTTGAGGATATCACACTGACCCAGGAGGCATTTTACGAAAAACTGGAAGGCGGTGCAGATGTGGTCACCAGCCAGCCGTCGCCTGAATCCGTGATGAACCTCTGGGATGAAACATTAAAGGAATATGATGAGATTGTGTATATCCCCATGAGCAGCGGGCTGTCCGGCTCCTGCCAAAGTGCCATCATGCTTTCGGAAGACTATGACGGAAAAGTTCAGGTGGTGAACAATCAGCGGATTTCCGTGACCCAGAGGCAGTCGGCGCTGGATGCCAAAATGCTTGCCGAAAAAGAGATGGACGCAGCACAGATCAAGGAATTTCTTGAAAATGACAAATTTAATTCCAGCATTTATATCATGCTGGACACCTTATATTATCTGAAAAAGGGCGGAAGGATCACACCGGCAGCGGCAGCCATCGGAACGATTCTTAAGCTGAAACCGGTGCTTACGATTCAGGGAGATAAGCTGGATGCTTTTGCCAAGGCAAGAACGGCAACGCAGGGTAAATCGATTATGATAAACGCCATCAGAAATGACATGGAAACCCGTTTCGGCGGCGCCAATGCAGATAACATCTGGCTTCAGGTGGCATACACGAAAGACTTAAATGCGGCGAAGCAGTTTGCAGACGAACTTTTGAAGGAATTTCCCGGATTTGATATCGTAATCAATCCTCTTTCCTTAAGCGTTGCATGTCACATCGGACCGGGATCTTTGGCAGTTGCCTGCTGCAAAAAGATTTAGTAAAAGAAGCACTCATTATGAAGAAAGAGGTTTGCGATAAATGTCAAAAGCAGCAGTTTATGATGCATCCAGCATCACCGTGTTAGAAGGGCTGGAAGCCGTAAGAAGAAGACCGGGAATGTACATCGGCAGTGTTTCCACCAAGGGACTGAATCATTTGATTTACGAGATTGTAGACAATGCGGTGGACGAGCATCTTGCAGGGTTTTGTAATACGATTTATGTCACCCTTGAAGCGGATGGTTCTGCCACCATTGAAGATGATGGGCGTGGCATTCCGGTGGGCATGCATGAAAAAGGAGTCAGCGCAGAACGGCTGGTATTTACCACCCTTCACGCAGGAGGAAAGTTCGACGATACCGCCTATAAGACCAGCGGAGGACTTCACGGCGTAGGTTCGTCCGTAGTCAATGCACTTTCCACCTATCTGACGGTACAGGTCAAACACGGCGGTCATCTGTATGAAGACCGGTATGAGCGCGGCAATCCAACCATAGAACTGGTGGACGGTCTGCTTCCGGTGGTGGGCAGGGCAAAGGGAAGCGGAACCCGCATCAATTTTCTCCCCGACGATACGATTTTTGACCGGACTAGATTCAAGGAAGATGAAATAAAGAGCAGGATGCACGAAACGGCTTATTTAAACCCTGCGCTTACCATTGTCTTTGAAGATAAGAGAAAAGAAGAGACAGAACATATTGAATATCATGAGCCGGACGGCATCATTGGATTTATCAAGGATATGAACAAATCCACGGAAGCGGTCTGCGATGTGATTTATTTTAAGGGGGAAAGCGAAGGCATCTCTGTGGAGGGCGCATTCCAGTACATCAATGAGTTTCATGAGAATGTGCTTGGATTTTGCAACAATATCTACAATTCAGAGGGCGGCACCCATCTGACCGGATTCAAGACGGCATTTACTAATATTATCAATACTTACGCAAGAGAGTTGAACATCTTAAAAGAAAAAGACGCCAATTTTACCGGTGCGGATGTACGTAACGGAATGACTGCCGTTATTTCCATCAAGCATCCGGATCCTAGGTTTGAGGGGCAGACCAAGACCAAACTGGACAACCAGGACGCCTCCAAGGTGGTTTCCAAGGTGACTGGCGATGAATTGGTGCGTTATTTTGACCGTAATCTTGAAACCCTTAAGAACATCATAGGCTGTGCAGAGAAGGCGGCAAAGATCCGCAAGACCGAGGAGAAGGCAAAGACGAACATGCTGACGAAGCAGAAGTTCTCCTTTGATTCCAACGGAAAACTTGCCAATTGTGAGTCAAAAGATGCATCAAAATGCGAAATATTCATTGTAGAGGGGGATTCTGCAGGAGGCAGCGCAAAGACTGCAAGAAATCGTGCATTTCAGGCGATTCTCCCCATCCGCGGAAAGATCTTAAATGTGGAAAAAGCAAGCATCGACAAGGTCCTTGCCAATGCGGAAATCAAGACCATGATCAATGCATTCGGGTGCGGTTTTTCAGAAGGCTATGGGAATGATTTTGATATCACAAAGCTTCGTTATGACAAGATTATTATCATGGCGGATGCGGACGTGGACGGCGCTCATATTTCTACCTTACTATTAACGTTGTTTTACAGGTTCATGCCTGAGCTTATTTATGAAGGACATGTGTACATTGCCATGCCCCCCTTGTATAAAGCCATGCCCAGCAAGGGAAAAGAAGAATATCTTTATGATGACAAGGCGTTAGACCAGTACCGGAAGCGTCATAAAGGTCCTTTTACCCTGCAAAGATATAAAGGCCTGGGTGAAATGGATGCGGACCAGCTTTGGGAAACTACCTTAAATCCTGAGAGCAGAATCTTAAAGCAGGTGGAAATTGAAGATGCGCGTATGGCATCGGAGGTGACGGAAATGCTGATGGGAACGGAAGTGCCGCCCAGAAAGGCATTTATCTATGAACACGCCACCGATGCGGAACTGGATATTTAAGAAGTGAGGGAAAGTCTACATGGAAGAAAAGATCATTAAAACAGAGTATTCCGAGGTCATGCAGAAATCTTATATCGACTATGCCATGAGCGTCATCATCGCAAGAGCGCTTCCGGATGCCAGGGACGGCTTAAAGCCGGTGCAGAGAAGAGTGCTGTACGATATGCATGAGCTGGGAATCCGGTACGACAGACCTTATCGGAAGAGCGCCCGTATCGTGGGGGATACCATGGGTAAATATCATCCCCACGGCGACAGCTCCATTTATGAAGCACTGGTGGTCATGACCCAGGAATTTAAGAAAGGACTTCCCTTAATAGACGGGCACGGCAACTTTGGCAACATCGAAGGGGACGGCGCCGCTGCCATGCGTTATACGGAAGCGCGTCTTACGAAAGTCACCCAGGAATTCTTTTTATCTGATTTGGATAAAGACGTGGTGGATTTTGTTCCCAACTTTGATGAGACGGAAAAGGAGCCCAGCGTGCTGCCTGTGAAATTCCCTAACCTTCTTGTGAATGGTTCTGAAGGGATTGCAGTAGGTATGGCAACCAGCATCCCGCCTCACAATTTAGGTGAGGTGGCAAATGCGGTAAAGGCTTACATGCAAGATGAATCTATCACCACGAAGGAACTGATGAAATATATAAAGGGACCTGATTTCCCCACCGGCGGTATTGTAATCAACAAGGATGACCTTCTGGATATTTATGAGACCGGCACAGGGAAAATCAAGGTCAGGGGAAAAGTGGATATTGAAAAAGGAAAAGCAGGAAAGACCAATGTGGTCATCAGTGAGATTCCCTATCCCATGATCGGGGCAAATATCTCCAAATTCCTGATGGATGTGGCAGCGCTTTCGGAGACCAAAAAGACACAGGATATCGTGGATATTTCCAACCAGTCTTCCAAAGAGGGCATTCGCATCGTCATTGAACTTAAGAAGGATGCGGATGTAGATAATTTTATCAATATGCTTTACAAAAAGACGAGGCTTGAAGATACTTTCGGTGTAAATATGCTTGCCATTGCAGACGGACGTCCGGAAGTCATGGGACTTCGGCAGATTATCAAGCATAATGTTGATTTTCAGTTCCAGGTTGCCAAGAGAAAATATACTACCCTCCTTGCAAAAGAGCGTGAGCGGAAGGAAATTCAGGAAGGTCTTATCAAGGCGTGCAATGTGATTGACCTTGTGATTGAGATCTTAAGAGGATCCAAGGACAGAACCATGGCAAAGGAGTGCCTGATGAATGGAAAGGTGGAGGGCATCCGGTTCCGCTCCAAGGAATCCAAGATTATGGCGGCGCAGCTGATGTTCACGGAAAAACAGGCAAATGCCATCCTGGAAATGCGCCTGTATAAGCTGATCGGACTGGAGTTAGAAGCGCTGATCAACGAACATGAGGAAACCATGGCGAATATCTATCGCTATGAAGATATTCTGGACCGGCGCGACTCCATGGCACAGGTCATCATCAATGAACTGGATGAGATCAGAAAGAGTTATGCCCGCCCAAGAAAAACGGTCATTGAAAATGCGGCGGAAGCGGTTTATGTGGAAAAGAAGGCGGAAGAGATGGAAGTAATCTTCCTTATGGACCGCTTTGGCTATACCAGAACCATAGATACAGCTGCGTATGAGCGCAATAAAGAGGCGGCGGAGGCAGAAAATAAATATGTGCTGCCCTGCAAAAATACAGGAAGAATCTGCATCTTTACCAATACCGGACAGCTCCACACGGTGAAGGTCATGGATATTCCCTTTGGCAAATTCAGGGACAAAGGGGTTCCTATAGATAATATCAGTAATTTCAATGGGGAAAAAGAAATCGTGATTGCTGCGGCAAGCCAGACGAGCTTAAATCTCTACCGCATGATCTTCGTCACCAAACTTGCCATGATGAAGGTGGTGGATGGCGGTGAGTTTGACGTTGCAAAGCGTACGGTTGCGGCAACCAAGCTGACCGACGAGGACGAAGTGGTAAGCGTCGTCGTCTTAAACGACCAGAAGCAGATCGTACTGCAGACGCAGGAAGGGTACTTCCTAAAATTTGCAGTGGAAGAGATTCCCGAAAAAAAGAAAAATGCAATCGGTGTGCGGGGGATGAAGTTAAGCGGGAGTGATTCTATCGAAAATGTCTACTATACCAGAAGCGGCGCGGAAGCGGTCATTCAGTACAAGGAAAAGTCCCTCGACCTCAATAAGCTGAAAACAGCCAAAAGAGACGGAAAAGGCACCAAGGTAAGGGTATAAAGTCAAGAAAGGAGCATCCTAAAATGCGTGTGATTGCTGGCAGGGCAAGAAGCCTTAGATTAAAGACGCCGGAGGGAATGGATACCAGACCTACAGCGGACAGAATCAAGGAAACCTTATTTAATATGATTCAGGGTGAGATACCGGGATGTATCTTCATCGATTTGTTTGCGGGAAGCGGCGGTATCGGCATCGAGGCATTGAGCCGGGGTGCTGCGCATGCCTACTTTGTGGAAAATGGAAAAGAGGCGATTTCCTGTATTCAGGACAATCTTTCCTTTACAAAATTTTCCAATGATGCTACACTTCTGAAACAGGAAGTTTTTTCGGCGCTGTCCATGATAAGCGAAAAGGAAGCGGATATCATCTTTATCGATCCTCCCTATCAGGCGGGGTATGAGGAAAAGGTTTTTGAGGCACTTTTGGCACAGCCCTATGTCACCGAAAATACGCTTTTGATCTTAGAAGCGCAGAGAGAAAAATCCATGGACTTCCTTAAGGAAGCCGGATATGAGGTCATAAAAGAAAAGAATTACAAGACAAATAAGCATGTATTTGTGAGAAAGGCGAACGAAGAATGAAATCAGCAATCTATCCCGGCAGTTTTGATCCGGTTACATACGGACATCTTGATGTGATCAGGCGCGCCGCCCAGATCTTCGATGAACTTACCGTCAGCGTTTTAAATAATAAACTAAAGACTCCATTGTTTTCTGTAGAAGAACGTGTTAAGATATTACAGGAAGCAGTCAGGGACATTCCCAATGTGAAGGTGGAATCCTTCAGCGGTCTTTTGGTGGATTATGCCAGATCAAGGGATGTACATGTAGTGATCAGGGGACTGCGTGCGATTACCGACTTTGAGTATGAACTTCAGAACGCACAGACCAACGCAAAGCTGTCAAAGGGGGCATTAGATACCATTTTCCTTACCACCAGTTTGGAATATGCCTATCTTAGTTCCTCCAGCGTCAAGGAGATTGCTAGTTTTAACGGTGATATTTCCATGTGCGTGCCTGATTTTGTAGCAGAGCTTGTGTATCAGAAATATGGATATGGGAAGAAGTAGACGGGGGAAAGCGCATGAGCAGCAGAATCGAACAGTTAATTGATGAAATTGAAGAGTACATTGACGGCTGTAAATACCAGACTCTTTCAAACAGTAAGATAATTGTCAATAAAGAAGAAATCGACGAGCTTCTCCGGGAACTTCGTATGAAGACGCCGGACGAGATCAAACGCTACCAGAAGATCATCAGCAACAAGGAAGCCATCTTAAATGACGCCCGTGCCAAGGCGGAGGCATTGATCAACGAAGCAACGATTCATACCAATGAGCTCATCAACGAGCATGAGATTATGCAGCAGGCATATGCACAGGCAAATGAAGTGGTCAAAATGGCGACCCAGCAGGCACAGGAAATTCTGGATAATGCAACCATGGAAGCAAACAATATGCGGATGGCCGCCATGCAGTATACCGACGACATTCTGGCAAACGTAGAAAATCTTATGAATCAGACCATGCGGACGACGACAGACCACTATGAAAGTTTCATCGGTGCAATGAATCATTATAATGATATCGTCAACGCAAACAGAGTGGAATTAAATCCTCCTGAGCCGGATACCTACATTGGCGATGATTTGGAAGGTGAAACAGAGCAGACCAAGGAGAACGGCGAGAATTTAAATCTGGATCTGCTGTGATAAAAGTAAAGTCTAAACCGGCTTACGGCATTAATGTAAGCCGGTTTTTTTTGAAGAGGAAGAGATATTTGAAGAAGAGCAGTTATATCTGGATATTTTTATTTATTCTTTTATGCGGAACAGGATGGTTATGTATGCCGTTACGGGTATCTGCCGACCAGCCGATTGTCATTGTAATTGACCCCGGTCACGGCGGAGAAAATTTAGGCGCCGAGTATGAAGGTTATACCGAAAAGGACATGACCCTTGTAGTTGCAAAAGCGATGAAAGAGGAATTGGAAAAGTATAATGATGTAATCGTCTATCTGACACATGAAACAGACCAGGATATGAGCATTAAGGACAGGGCGGCATTTGCGGGAGAGAGAAATGCTGACTTTTTGTTCTGCCTTCATTTCAATTCCTCCGTGGAACATAATTTATTCGGGGCAGAAGTATGGGTTCCTGCCAGCGGTGAATACTACGCAAAGGGCTATTCCTTTGCACAGATACAGATGCGTGAATTTACCGATTTGGGGCTGTATTCCAGAGGAATCAAGACCAGACTAAATGACAAGGATGAAAATTACTACGGCATTTTGAGATATTGCACAAGCGAAGGCGTTCCGGCAGCGCTGATCGAGCATTGCCATTTGGATCAGGATAAGGATAAAAAATTTTATCAGCAGGGAGAAGAGCAGTTGATTGCATTCGGACGTATGGATGCAACGGCTGTGGCTAAATACTTTGGGCTGCAATCTGATGTCCTGGGGGTGGATTACAGTGATTTTCCTGTGCCTCAGACAAAGATTCCGGAGTGGATCGTGCGTCCCGATAAGACAGAACCGGAATTGTGCCAAATTGAAGTGACACAAGTTGATGAAGACACAGGTGAAGTGACTGTTCAAATGGAGGCAGAAGATACAGACAGCTATATTTTATATTATCGCTGCAGTCTCGATGGAGGAGCTACCTATCTGCCGCTTGAAGAATGGCCCAGACCTGATGCGTGGAATCAGTCAGCTCCTTCCTGCAGCTTTACAATCAAGGTACCCTTCGATGAAAAAATCCATCTTCTCGCGTCGGCAAGCAATGGGTTTGATAAATGGACGGACAGTAATATCATCGAGATAGACGCCATTCCCGATCCCCAGCGGCTAAGGGAGGAAGCGCTCCAAAGAACGCAGCAGGAAGCGGAAGAAGAAGCACAAAGGCTGCTTGAACAGATGCAGAACTATAACCAGATTCATTTCGATGAAGAAGCGCTGGGCGAAGGCGACGAGCATGCGGACCGTAATCTGGTGCATGTGGCGGTGATTATCGGGGTACTGATCTTGTGCATGATCTTTATTTCTTTCTTTATGGCAAGAGCAATATTTTTGCTGGCAAGAGGTAATAAAAAACGGTAATGGCGGTGAGAATCATTTTGTGCATCACATATTCTGTGAGGGAAAGGTCGGTATCTTTGATCATGCTGTAAGTCTGGGCGATGCAGGAAAGCCCGCCGAAGGGAAGGATGCACAAAACGAACCAGGGCGCACGGTTCCCTAAAAGTCCGATGCCGCCGGTAATCTCCAGAAGGCAGCCTGTGCCGCCGATAAACAGGTTTGAAAGATTCTGCCCCAGATGAAGGGCTTTTGCCAAAAGGAAGGGCAGAATAAACAAAAGATTAAAAAAGATCATATAGCCTCCCAGCTTTGCAATGCTGTAGAGGGAACTGAAAATAGATTCATCCAGCGCCTGCATAAGAGGAACCGGGGCATTTGGGGTCCTTATGGCATTTTTCTTTGGAAGCTGGTCTGCATACAGGACGTAGCGAAGGAAAAGCCCATAGAGAAAAGGAAGTCCGTACATTCCAATCAAAAAGGGCAGTGCCTTTTTTAAGGACAGCACCGGCAGGACAAAACTTAAAAAGTATACGGGACCTATATTGTTGCAAAAGGCAAGAAGCAAAGATGCCTCCTTTTTAGAAATCTGTTTCTGTTCGTAAAGTTGTGCCGTCACATGGGCGCCCATGGGAAATCCGCACAGAAAGCCGATGACGATGCCATAAACGCAGGATGGTCCAAGATTAAACAACTTTCCCAAGACGGGATTCAAAATTTTTACAAAGGAACCGGTCAGGTTCATGCGGATCATGATTCCGGAGAGTACCATAAAAGGGAAAAGCGTGGGAATCATTCTTTCAAACCAGAGATTCAGACCATTAAGTGCAAGGGACAGACAATCCGCAGGAAAAGAAAGAATCACGATTGTAAGTGTGAGTGCAAGAAGGGTATAAAGATAAAATTTCAGTTTCATAATAGGTTCTTTTCCCGTTTTGTGTTATGATAATATTTATGAGAATGGACAGATTATTATGCGAAATGAATATAGGCACCAGAAGTAAGGTAAAGGAACTGATCAAAAAGGGACAGGTCCGTGTCAATGGCGAGGTGATCTGCAAGCCGGAGCAGCATGTGGACGAAGCCTGCGCAAGAGTAACCTGCATGGGAAAAGAATATGTTTACAGACCTTATGTATACTACATGATGAATAAACCTGCCGGCGTGATTACCGCCACCGTCGATGCACGGGAGCGGACGGTCTTGGACTTGTTGAAAGAACAGCTGAAAATGTATTCTGACGAGGAGGCTGCAGGGGTGCCCCTTAAAGATATTTTTCCGGTAGGACGGCTGGATAAGGATACGGTAGGGCTGCTCCTTCTCACCAATGACGGAGCGCTTGCCCACAACCTGCTTTCCCCCGCCAAACACATCGCCAAACAATATTTGGTACGCACGGACCTGCCTGTCACAAAAGAACAGGTCAGACGCCTTGAAGAAGGGGTCTTGATTGGGGAAGATGAACGGACACGCCCGGCACAGGTGACATTAAAAGATAAAAAAGAGTGTTATATCACCATCACAGAAGGAAAGTTCCATCAGATCAAGCGGATGTTCCGCGCAGTGGGTAACACGGTGGTTTATTTAAAACGCATGTCCATGGGAAGCCTTGCCTTAGATGAAGCACTGGCGGAAGGACAAATCAGAGAATTGACACCAAAGGAGGTTACGGATTTATGCTCCGGGATATAGAAGCAGTATTATTCGATTTAGACGGATCTTTGGTAGATTCCATGTGGATCTGGGAGGAGATCGACAGAATCTATCTTGGCAGATTCGGGATTTCACTGCCAGAAGGATTACAGAGCGCCATCGAAGGCATGAGCTTTTCGGAAACGGCGCAATACTTCAAGACGAGATTTGACATTCCCGATTCCTTAGACCAAATCAAGGAGACTTGGAATGAAATGGCATGGGAGCAGTACACCCATCAGGTTCCCTTAAAAGACGGGGCAAGGGAATTTGTGGCGTATTGCCATAACAGCGGCATCCGGCTTGGAATCGCCACCAGCAATTCAAGGCAGCTGGTAGAAAATGTGATAAAGGTGCATGGGCTCCTAGGTTGTTTTGACTGTATCGTGACGGCATGTGATGTGGAAAAGGGAAAGCCCGCCCCGGACGTTTATTTAGAAGCCGCCAGGCAGTGCGGCGTAAATCCCGAAATGTGTCTCGTATTTGAAGATATCATTCCCGGAATTTTAGCCGGAAAAGCGGCAGGCATGAAAGTCTGTGCCGTCTGGGATGCCTATTCTAAGGAGCAGGACGAGGAAAAGAAAAGGCTTTCTGACTATTACATAAAGAATTATTTTGATATTATGGAAGGGCTGTCATTGCCGGGAGGTTTGCTTGCATAATGGATTTTTGCCTGTTTCCAGACAGGATATGATAGAAAGAGGAATTGAGCAATTTGATTTTGTCTACGTCATCGGAGACGCTTATGTGGATCATCCATCCTTTGGACATGCCATTATCAGCCGCATTTTAGAAGCCCATGGATACAGCGTGGGGATTATTTCCCAGCCGGACTGGAAGGATGAAAACAGCATTGCAGTGTTTGGAAGACCGAAACTTGCTTTCCTTATTTCCGGGGGCAATATGGATTCCATGGTGAATCATTATTTCGTGTCAAAGAAAAAGCGTCCCACAGATGCCTACACGCCGGGAGGCGTTATGGGAAAACGTCCGGATTATGCAACGGTGGTGTACGGAAATCTGATCAGGCGCAAATATAAAGATGTTCCAATAATCATCGGCGGAATAGAGGCAAGCTTAAGGCGCCTTGCCCATTACGATTACTGGAGCGATTCCCTGAAGCGTTCTATCTTGTTAGACAGTCAGGCAGATCTGATTTCCTATGGTATGGGTGAAAAATCCATTGTGGAGATTGCAGACGCCCTAAGCAGCGGTATTGCCGTCAAAGATTTATGCTTTATCCCTGGAACGGTTTATAAGACAAAAGATATATCGGGCATCACAGGAGCAAAAGAAGAGACCTTAAATGCGGTCCTTCTTCCGTCCTTTGAGGAAATGAAAGAGGCGCCCTCTAAATATGCGGAAAGTTTTGGCGTCCAATATAAGAACACAGATCCGTTTACCGCCAGAATACTGGCTGAACCTTATCCAAATGGTGTCTATGTGATCCAGAATCCCCCTCAAAAGCCTTTATCCATGGAAGAGATGGACGATGTCTATGCCCTTCCCTATATGCGGACCTATCATCCTTCTTATGAGGCGCAAGGAGGTGTCCCTGCCATTGCGGAGATCAAGTTTTCCCTGATTAGCAACAGAGGATGCTTTGGGGGCTGCAGTTTTTGTGCGCTGACCTTTCATCAGGGCAGGATTGTGCAGGTAAGAAGCCATGAGTCTATTCTTGCGGAAGCAGAAGAAATCATAAAAGATCCGGAATTTAAAGGTTACATCCATGATGTAGGCGGTCCCACCGCCAATTTCCGGCATCCAGCATGCGAAAAGCAGCTTAAATCCGGCGTATGCACAAACAGACAGTGTCTGTATCCCTCCCCCTGCAAAAATTTGAATGCAGATCATAGGGATTACCTGGCGCTTTTAAGAAAGCTCCGGGCACTGCCGGGGGTAAAGAAGGTCTTTATCCGTTCAGGAATCCGATTCGACTATCTGCTTGCCGATAAAGACGACGCCTTTTTTAAGGAATTGGTGGAGCATCATGTAAGCGGACAGCTGAAAGTGGCGCCGGAACATATCTCCGATGCTGTTCTTAGCAAGATGGGAAAACCTAAGAGAAGCGTATATGAGGCTTTTGTCAAGAAATATTATAAATTAAACGAGCAGCTGGGGAAAAAGCAGTTTCTGGTTCCTTACCTTATGTCTTCCCATCCGGGCTCTACGCTGAAAGAAGCGGTGGAACTAGCCGAATACCTGCGGGATTTAGGCTACATGCCGGAACAGGTGCAGGATTTTTATCCCACGCCCTCTACCTTATCCACCGTCATGTATTACACCGGAATCGACCCCAGAGATGGCAAAAGTGTGTATGTATGCCAAAATCCTCACGAAAAAGCCATGCAGAGGGCATTGATCCAATACCGAAACCCGAAAAATTATGAATTGGTCTATGAGGCGCTCACAAAGGCAGGGCGGGAGGATCTGATTGGATTTGATAAAAAGTGCCTGATCAGACCCAAAGGGAAAAAACCAGTTTTTTCGGAAACAGAACGTAAAAACGGAAAGAATAAGCTTGACTTGGTCGGTCAGAGAAAAAAGAAGACTATACGGAACATCCACAAGAAAAAGCGATAAGTAAGGAGAGAGCAATTGAAAAAAGCAATAAAAGGTAACTTTGGATATCTTGCGGCGAAAAAACGCTGGGTCATCATTCGGACTTTGATTTTCTTTGGCATTTCGTTGGCAGTTTTTGCTGCCGGTTATATCACCACCGGTACGAGAAAGAATCTGCTCACGGTAGTTGCCGTCTTAGGGTGCCTGCCCGCCTGCAAGAGCCTTGTCAATATGATCATGCTCATCCGTGCCGCCGGGTGCAGCCAGAAGGCGAAGGAAGCCCTTTCTCCCTTAGAAGGCAGGCTGATTGGAATGTATGATATGTATTTTACTTCTTATCAGAAAAATTTTGCCGTGAGCCATATGGTTGTGGAAGGAGACGTTATTTTAGGATATACCGAAAGTCCGTCATGCGATCCTAAGGCGTGCGAAGAGCACTTACAGATGATGCTTAGGCAGGGCGGATTTAAAAACAGGACAGTTAAGATTTCAAATGATCTTAAGACTTATGAAACCCAGCTTAAGAATTTAAATGAGACGAAAAGAGAGCATGATCCTGTAAAGGATGATGAAGTCAGGGTACTTCTTTATGATATTTCACTGTAACGAGGAGATTTGTTTCAGGATGCAGGCGTATAAAGTCAGGTTTGTAACAACATCTGGGAGATGAAATCATGCAGCAGATTTTAATAGGCGAAAATGAGGCGGGACAACGGATGGACAAATTTCTTATGAAGTTCATGCCCCTTGCCCCCGCTTCCTTCTTTTACAAAATGCTTCGGAAAAAGAATATTACACTGAATGGGAAAAAAGCTGAAGGGAAGGAAAAACTTGCATCGGGCGATAAGATTTCCTTTTATCTCGCAGACGAGACGATCAGCAGCTTTCAAAAGCAGCAAGACAGTGCGAAAGAATATGGAGAGGCATATACGCAGTTAAAAGGCATTGAAGTTGTTTATGAAGATGAACATATTGTGGTTTTAAATAAACCTGAAGGGATTCTTTCCCAGAAAGCGGACCAAAGCGATCTGTCCTTGAACGAATGGATGATCGGTTATCTGCTTTTCTGCGGCAGTTTAAGCGCAGAGCAGTTATCCACCTATAAACCATCGGTCTGCAACCGGCTTGACCGCAATACGGAAGGTCTTGTGATCGGCGCAAAATCCCTTGCCGGAAGTCAGGAAATGAACCGCCTGATCAGCCAGCGGCAGATCCGCAAATTTTACCGTATGTTCGTAAAAGGGCGGGTGGAAAAGGAAGAGACGCTGGAAGGGTTTCTTGTGAAAGAGGAGAAGAATAATACCGTACATCTTGTAAAAGACGCAGATGCGCAAAAAGGCAGTTTTATTAAAACCAGATACTATCCGGTCGCTTATTATCCTGACAGGACATTAGTGGAAGCGGAGCTGATTACCGGAAGGTCCCATCAGATCCGCATTCATATGGCAGGCACAGACCATCCCCTTCTTGGAGATTACAAATACGGCGACCGGAAATGGAACGACGGATACAAACGCCGGTACGGCATCTGCACCCAGCTTTTGTATGCCTGCCGCCTGGAATTTCCCGAAATGAGTGCACCCTTTGAAAAGCTTAGCAGAAAGGTAATTGAGATTCCTTATCCGGCGCAGTTTCAGGAGCTGTTATAGCGCGCAGCGGCTTATATATACAGTGATTTGAGTGATGGCAATGATTAAATAAAGGCAGGAAGGATCTATGGCTACATGGAGCTCAAGGGGGCTTCGGGGTTCTACTTTAGAGGATCTGATCAACAGGACCAATGAAAAATATTTGGAAAATGGGCTTGCCCTGATTCAAAAGATTCCCACCCCTATCACCCCCATCAATATCGATAAAAATACCAGGCATATCACACTGGCTTACTTTGATCAGAAGAGTACTGTGGATTATATTGGTGCGGTACAGGGGATTCCGGTTTGTTTTGACGCGAAGGAATGTGCGGTGGACCGGTTTGCGCTCCAAAATATTCATGCCCATCAGGTGCAGTTCATGGAACAGTTTGAAAAGCAGGGCGGGGTGGCATTTTTTTTGATTTATTTCTCCCACAGGGATGAATTTTATTATCTTCCTTTTGAGATATTTAAGTTTTTTTGGGATAGGGCGGAAGAAGGGGGGAGGAAGAGCTTCCTTTATGAAGAGCTGAATCCGGAATATGTGCTGCCTAAGAAACATGGGGTGTTTGTGCCTTATTTGGATATGCTGAAGAAGGATCTGGAGGAGCGGGGGGATGCTTTTTGAGGGGTGTGCTTTTGGAGAGATGCTTTTTGGGGGTGTGGTATATAGGACGTGAAAATCGGAATGATATGCCATCGTCGCCGCGCTCTCGCTCTCTGAAAAACGTAGCAGACGCTAAGCTCGTGAAGGACTTCGCTAAGCGCTGACGTTTTTCAAAGGGCTCCTTATGGCATATCATTCCGATTTTCGCTGTGCTATGGTCAGCCTGCAAAAAGCAAAAAGGCAGGAACTATATTGAATTATTGAAAATTTTCATTTTTTATATTTTTTGTATGTTTTCTATTTATGGTTTGACAAATGGGGGGACTTCTTGTATACTGGCAATAGTTTTGTGTGGTAGCATGGTAGCGAATTAGAACTTTAAAGTGATAAAGTGTCTTGAGGCACGGAAATGAGGTTTGGGATGAATAGGCAGTTGGTGCATACGCCGGAAGGTGTGAGGGATATTTATGGAGAGGAGTATGCGGGGAAGCTGGCGGTGGAGGATTGTATTCATAGGCAGCTGAATCTGTATGGGTATCAGGATATTCAGACACCTACGTTTGAGTTTTTTGATGTGTTTTCTAAGGAGATCGGGACGACGCCTTCTAAGGAACTTTATAAGTTTTTTGATAAGGAAGGGAATACTCTGGTGCTTAGACCGGATTTTACGCCTTCTATGGCAAGGTGTGCGGCGAAGTATTTTATGGATGAAGATGTGCCTATCCGGTTTTGTTATGCGGGGAATACGTTTACCAATACTTCCAGTCTTCAGGGGAAGCTGAAAGAGGTCACGCAGATGGGGGCTGAGCTGATGAATGACGGAAGCGTGGAGGCGGAGGGGGAGATGATCGCTATGGTGGCGGAATCTCTTTTGGCGGCTGGGCTTAAGGATTTTCAGATTAGTATCGGTGAGGTGGAATATTTTAAGGGAATCTGTGATCAGGCCGGGCTGGATGAACAGACGGAATATGAGCTCAGGGAATTTATATCGGGTAAGAATATTTTCGGCGCGCAGGAATTGTTAGAAGGGCGCGGCGTGGCGGATTCCTATAGCAATATGCTTTTAAAAGTGACCGATTATTTTGGCACCGTGGATGTCTTGAAGGAAGCAAAGGGGCTGGTCTGCAATACCCGTTCCTTAAAGGCAATCGACCGTCTTGAAAAGCTTCATCATGTGCTCCGGGAATATGGCGTTGAGAAGTATGTTTCTTTTGACCTGGGCATGCTCAGCAAATATAACTATTATACAGGAATTATTTTTAAAGCGTATACCTATGGAGTGGGAGAGCCCATCGTCAAGGGCGGCAGGTATGACCATCTGCTTGGCTATTTCGGCAAGGAAGCGCCTGCGGTAGGCTTTGTGGTGGTAATCGATGATTTGATGTCCGCCCTTAAGAGCCAGAAGGCGTATACAGCGCCCAAAGATGACCTGCAGTATCTTACCTACAATGCTTCTAATTATGAGAGCAGGCTCTCAGAGGCGAAAGGGCTTAGGAAAAACGGAAAGAAGGTTGCCCTGATACCGGAAAGCCGGGATGGAAGTAAAAGGGAGGAAGCATGATGAGCGAAGACAGATATTTGACCTTTGCCCTGGGAAAGGGCAGGCTTGCAGACAAGACGCTGGAACTTCTTGAAAAAATCGGCATCACCTGCGAGGAGATGAAAGATAAAAAATCCAGAAAATTAATCTTTGTAAATGAAGAAAAAAAGCTTCGCTTTTTCCTTTCCAAGGGACCGGATGTGCCCACCTATGTGGAATACGGTGCGGCGGATATCGGCGTGGTGGGCAAAGATACTATTTTGGAAGAAAACAGAAGGGCATATGAAGTGCTGGATTTAGGATTCGGCAAATGCCGCATGTGTGTGTGCGGACCTGCATCTGCAAGGGAGCTGTTACAGCATCATGAGCGTATCCGTGTGGCGACCAAATACCCCTTAATCGCCAAAGAATATTTTTATAATAAAAAGCATCAGACCGTGGATATCATCAAACTCAACGGTTCTGTGGAGCTCGGTCCCATCGTGGAACTGTCGGATGTGATTGTAGATATTGTGGAGACCGGGTCCACACTCAAGGAAAATGGACTTGAAGTGTTAGAGGAAATCTGTCCTTTGTCCGCAAGAATGATTGTCAATCAAGTCAGCATGCAGATGGAGACGGAGCGGATCAAGACGCTGATTTCCCAGCTGAAGGAACAGATTTAAAATTGAAATGCATATGAAAATAAAAGGAGCAAGCTATGCATATTGTAGAATTAAATGACACTACCAGAAATCACCTGTTGGAAAATCTTTTGAAAAGAAGCCCTAACAGTTACGGGCAATATGAGCAGACGGTCAATGAGATTATCGATCAGGTGCGCACAAAGGGCGATGAGGCGCTGTTTGCGTATACGTTGAAGTTTGACAAATGTACCATTACACCGGAAAACATAAAAGTCACAAAAGAGGAAATTAAGGAAGCTTATACCAAGGTGGATCCCGCCTTAGTGGAAGTCATGAAGAAATCCGCTGCAAACATCACGAAATTCCATGAAAAACAGCTTCATAACAGCTGGATTGTACCGGAGGATGACGGAACCATCTTAGGACAAAAAATCACGCCCATTGAGATTTCCGGCGTGTATGTGCCCGGCGGAAAGGCAGCTTACCCATCCAGTGTTCTCATGAATGTGCTTCCTGCTAAGGTGGCAGGGGTTTCCCGTATCATCATGACCACCCCTCCCGGGGCTGACGGAAAGGTCAATCCGGGAACCTTGGTTGCCGCAGATATTGCAGGGGTTGACGAAATCTATAAGGCAGGCGGCGCACAGGCCATTGCCGCCATGGCATTTGGAACGGAGAGCATCCCCCGGGTGGACAAGATTACCGGACCGGGAAATATCTTCGTAGCCCTTGCCAAAAAAGCATGCTTCGGCTATGTGAGCATAGATTCCATTGCCGGTCCCAGCGAGATTTTGGTGCTTGCGGATGAAACCGCAAATCCCAGATACGCTGCCGCCGATTTGCTATCCCAGGCAGAGCATGACGAGATGGCAAGCGCCATCTTAATCACCACAAGCAGAACGCTTGCCGAGCAGGTTTCCAAGGAAGTGGATCTCTTTACGCAAACCCTCTCCCGAAAGGAGATTATTGAAAAGTCCCTTGAAAATTATGGTTACATCCTGATTGCTTCCAATATGGATGAGGCAATCCATGCGGCAAATGAGATTGCTTCTGAGCATCTTGAGATTTTAACCGAAAATCCTTATGAGGTGATGACAAAGATCAAGAATGCCGGAGCCATCTTCTTAGGAGAATATTCCTCAGAGCCTTTGGGCGACTACTTTGCAGGACCCAACCATATATTACCAACCAATGGCACGGCAAGATTTTTCTCTCCCTTAAATGTGGACGATTTCCTGAAAAAGACCAGCATTATCTCTTATTCCCGGGACGCCCTTTCAAAGGTGCATAAGGACATTGAACTATTTGCCGAAAAAGAGGGCTTGACTGCCCACGCAAACTCTATTAAAGTAAGATTTGAATAAGCTAGGAGATCGTGTAAGAATGGAGATTAAAATGGAACGAAATGCCACGGTAACACGGAAAACAAAAGAAACAGATATTGCCATCACCTTAAAGCTGGATGGCACAGGCAAAAGCAGCATCCACACGGGAATCGGTTTTTTTGACCATATGCTGGAAGGCTTTTCCAGACACGGTTTTTTTGACCTTGATGTGAAGGTACAGGGAGACCTTGAAGTGGACGGGCATCATTCCGTGGAAGATACCGGCATTGTTCTTGGCACAGCGATCAAAGATTCCCTCGGGGACAAGGCGGGAATCAAACGCTATGGCTCCGCCATCCTTCCCATGGACGACGCCCTTGCCTTATGCGCGGTGGATTTAGGCGGCAGACCCTATTTTGCCTTTGACTGTACCTTTACAGCGGACAAGACAGGCGGACTTGATACGGAGCTGGTGCGGGAATTTTTCTACGCCCTCTCTTACAGCGCAGGCATGAATCTCCACATCAAAATGCTCTCCGGCATCAATAACCACCATATGATCGAAGCCATCTTCAAAGCCTTTGCCAAGGCGCTGGATGAAGCCGTAAAGAAAGATGAAAGAATTAAGGATGTATTAAGCACAAAAGGCAGTCTTTAAGGAGAAACCTACATAACGATGAATGATTACAAAAAATTTATACCCTGTATTTACCTTTTAAATGAAAAAGCGGTGGCAGGCTTTCAGGACGACACCGTCATAAGCAGCAATCCGGCGGAATTAGCCCGGTTTTACGGTGAAAACAACGCCGACGAACTGATTGTGTTCGATTTATCCACGGACGATGCTTCCCACGAAACCGCCCTGGATCTGCTTAAGCTGATTTGTAAGGAAGCGCAGATTCCGGTCATAGGCGCCGGCAACGTAAAGCGCATGGAGGATATCAAAAAGCTCCTCTACGCCGGCTGTGCCAAGGCTGCCCTCAATTACTCTAAAGAAAGCAATGTGGAGATTACCAAAGAAGTCTCCCTTAAATTCGGCAAAGATAAGATTCTTGCATGTATTGCGGAAGCCTCCGAGATTGAGACCAACGAAGAACTTCTTTCAGAATATGTAGAACAGATTGTGCTGATTGGTCCAAAGGGCATCAAGCAGGCAATCGATGTATCCAGACTGCCTGTTATCGTGACCCTGCCCGAAGTTTCTTTAGACAAGATCATAGAGCTTTTGTCCTTTGACATCATTGCAGGCGTCACCGGACCGGCAATCAATGCCAATGCAAAGGAATTGAATGATATCAAGGATCTCTGCGCCGGTAATGGTGTCAGCGTCAAAACATTTAAGCCTGCCATCAGCTGGTCGGAACTTACCCCCAACGCGGACGGACTTGTTCCGGTGGTAGTGCAGGACTACAAGACACGGGAAGTTCTGATGGTGGCATACATGAACGAGGAAGCATACCTTCACACCTTAAGGAGCGGGCGGATGACTTACTATAGCCGCAGCCGCAAAGAACAGTGGATCAAAGGCGAAACCAGCGGGCATTATCAATACGTAAAGGAAATGATTACCGACTGTGATAAAGACACGATTCTCGCCAAGGTCTCCCAGGTAGGTGCCGCATGCCACACCGGAAATTACAGTTGTTTCTTTAATGGAATCATGAAAAAGGAATATGACGAGACCAACCCGCTGATGGTCTTTGAATCTGTCCTTGGCGTCATCAAAGACAGAAAAGTCCATCCCAAGGAAGGCTCCTACACCAATTATCTGTTCGACAAAGGAATAGATAAGATTCTAAAGAAGCTGGGAGAAGAAGCGACGGAGATCGTCATTGCCTCCAAGAATCCCAATGCAAACGAGATTAAATACGAGATTGCCGATTTCCTTTACCACATGATGGTTCTTATGGTTGAAAAGGGCGTTACCTGGGAAGAAATCACGGAAGAACTGGATAAGAGATGATTTGTGCACTGCATAATTTGATTATGCAGTGCATATTTTTTATAAATCCAAAGCATGGACGAAGCGATTTTATGAGTAAAGTAACCACAAATAAAAAATTGGAACTTGTGAAAGCAATCCGGATGCAGAATCAGTATAACAGACAGTTGTTCCGGTCAAGAGAAGGATTTCTATATTCGGATGAACCCCTTGTAAAAAGGGGGGAGCTGTACAGTTTGGAAGCAGAAGAAAAACCGGTAGTTCCTGAGGACGGAAAAGTCTTTAGCAGCTTTCGGATCCGCTTCGTCATTGCGGTGGTGCTTCTGGCGGCGTTTATTTTATGCGATATCAATCATTTGAGGTATGGAGGAGAAACCACCGATACGATTTATGGGCGATTGACGCGGAATGTGGATATTGGAGAATTGTTTGATTTTCAGTTTGATTTGGAGTGAGTGAGGGCAGTTTGACCGCAAGGGATGGTAGGTCGTATTCCCTTTAATTTTGAATGTTTTGCACATAGAGTGTTTTGCGCACTTGACAAAAACAGGTATATTTTGTTAGCATGAAATCAGTCGAAAAATCGGACATGAAAAGGAGACGAAGCAGCTCATGGAAAGGGCAAAACAAAAGATTGAAGCAGATTGCTTTTTACCACAGGTGGAGGATGAAGGACAAAGATATGGCAGAAACAAGGATACAGCGATAAACCATACATACATTAACAATGGCAGTTACCGAAGAAAATTTGATTTTATTTCCGATTCGCCGGAGTTGAACCGTCTTATATTTCAATTGTCGAAAAAGATGCTGGAGCATAGGTCTGGAACAAAGTTTGAGGATATGTATTGGATTGATGCGGCGCACCGGACGGTGATTGCAGAGGAAACCGAGAGCTGTTCTGAAGAACAGATTATATATTCAAACAACATACGTTCCAAAATATCAAAGTATGATAATCTAATCACGTTACATTCCCATCCGAATAGTTACCCGCCGAGTATCAATGATTTGAATTCCAATTTTATCAATCACTACGGTCTTGGCATCGTAATCTGCCATGATGGAAAAATATTCAAATATGCTTCAAATCAGGAAATACGGGAAGACTATTATAAGATGGTTGTTGAAAAATATCTGAAAAAAGGCTACAATGAATGCGAAGCACAAATAAAGGCTCTTATGGAATTAGTCACGAAGTTCGATATTATGGTAAAGGAGGTAACAGAGGATGGTATATGAAAACGATATTCTGGAAATCCCTGAAGAATATAAAAAAATGTCTGAAGAAGAATTAGATAAAGAAATAGAAAAGCTTTATGAAACCATGAAAAGCCAAAATAAAGGCGAAGTAAGAGAAAAGGTTGCAAAGCTGCCTGTGAAAATTTTCTTTTAAGGATTGCTGCCCCGGTTTGATAGGAACCGGGGTTTTCGATTATCTCATCTGTTCCCTTTCTTCTTTTCCCTTGATTTGTTAACATTACATATTGTCTGTTACAGTATAGGTACATTGTCAATATATGTATGTTTGCAGGAAATAAGATAGGGTGGTACAATAAAGTGCATGTATGGATTGGAGGTGAAATTGGTTTATGAGATTGATTCGAGATAAATACTCAGTACAGTTGATGAAAACTGTTAGCAGATTGTGCTGAGGATAATGAAACTTGCTGGCAGTCACAACTGTACTTTTACTTTTAAAATGATAACATCGGAAAAGGAGTACAGTTATGCGATATATGAAAGTTATTTTAAAAGAAAATAGAAAATGGGTGGTTGTATATCTGGCAATTGGGTTGTTTAATGCGTTTATGGCAAATTTTAAGGCGGATTATTTTCAAAGAATCGTGGATGGATTGACAGACAGAACGATAACCTTTTATGGAATTTTGTTTTATGGCGGTATTCTTCTGGTAAACTATGGAATGAATTATCTGGACGAATATCCGTCGGCAAAGCTGAAAAATGGGATTTATCTGGATTTTAAATTGCTGGCTTTACAGAAAATAGGCAAAATGGATTACGCTGCATATCAAAAGCTGGGGACAGGGAAATTGGTGCAGCAGATTGAAAACGGCGCTGATGCGGGAAAAGGGGTTCTCTATGACTTTTGTTTCTGTGTTGTAAGAAATTTATTGCCGACGATTTTGTTCAGTCTGTATTTTATTTGGAAAATAGACAGAAATATCACCTATTTTCTCCTGGCAGGGTATATCGTCATCTTTATAGTGACCAATTTATTGCTTAAAGGATTGTATCAGATCAAAGAATCCATCTTGACAAATGAAGAGGAGCTGAGTCATTTTCTTGTACGGGGCTTCATGGAAATGCCCGTTTTCCGTATGAAACACTACTTTTCAAGAGAGGTGGAAAAAGCTTTTAAAGCAAAACGAATCATCGTATCATCGAAAATAAAAATGACCATGATACATGAAGCGTTTTTTACAATATTTGCATTACTGGTCGCCTGTCTGGATGTGGGGATTTTGACTTATGCGTGGAAGAATAGTCATCTGACTGTCGGTTCTGTGGTTGCTTTGATTACATTGATTGATAATGCCTATACACCTATTGCTGTTTTTAACGTCATTTTTGTTCAGTACAAGCTGAACAAAACGGCTTGGCTGCGATTTACAGAATTGTTGGACTTGAAGGAGGACAGACAGCTTGAAGAAGGCATTTCTTTTCATACGCTTTCAAATGAAATCCGCGTTGAGAACTTATCTTTTTCCTATGGAGACAAACAAGTTCTTAAATCTGTCAGCCTGAGGATTAAAAAAGGAGAAAAAGTAGCGTTTGTCGGTGAGTCGGGTTCCGGAAAATCAACATTGGCAAAAGCATTGATCGGACTTCTTAAATATGATGAGGGCGATATTCTTTTTGATGAGACTCCCTTAAAAAGGTTTTCTCTGGCGTCTTTATATGAAAAAGTATCCTACCTATCCCAGGACGCCCCCGTATTTGACGGCACAATCAGAGAAAACCTTATATTTGACAAAAAAATTTCGGATACAGAAATTTATGCAAGCCTTGAGAAAACACAATTAATGCCCCTGATCAGTTCCTTAACAAACGGACTGGATACAAAAATCGGAGAAAAAGGAACCTGCCTGTCTGGCGGAGAAAAGCAGCGTCTGGCTTTAACCCGTCTCTGGCTGGATGCTCCTGAAATCATTATTTTGGACGAAGCAACATCAGCCCTTGACAACATAACAGAACACATCATCATGAAAACGCTGTTAAAAAATGCCCAGGATGCCACCGTAATCTCCATAGCCCACCGCCTATCCTCCATCGCTGATTTTGACCGGATCCTCCTATTTAAAAACGGGACAATCATCGGCAATGGAACATTTGAAGACCTCCTAAAAAGCAACAATTATTTTCGGGGGCTCTACCAAAAAGAAAACGAAAAGGATCAAGCAAAATGAGAAAACTGGCATTAAGCGATGAAATACTGATGCAGGTAGAAAAACCTGCCCGCTACATTGGAAACGAAGTCAATTCCGTCATGAAAAATAAGGACGAGATACAGATCCGCTTCGCCATGTGCTTCCCCGACGTATACGAAATCGGGATGTCCCATCTTGGCATTCAGATTATATATGACATGCTCAACCGTTTTGAAGATGTATGGTGTGAGCGAGTGTATTCCCCCTGGGTAGATTTAGACCAGGTGATGCGAAAAGAGCAAATCCCCTTGTTTGCCTTAGAATCCCAGGATCCAGTCAGGAAATTTGATTTTCTCGGCATAACCTTACAATATGAGATGTGCTACACAAACATTCTCCAGATTCTGGATCTTTCGGGGATTCCACTACTGGCTTCTGAAAGGGGGGCGGAAGACCCAATCGTAATCGGAGGGGGACCGTGCACCTACAATCCTGAACCCATCTGTGACTTTTTTGACATGTTCTATATCGGCGAAGGGGAGACCCAGTACCGCAGGCTCCTTGATTTATACAAAGAATGCAAGGCGAAAGGTCTTGGACGAAAAGATTTTTTGAAAAAAGCGGCGCTGATTCCGGGTATGTACGTGCCCTCCTTATATGATGTGGTTTATAACAAGGACGGTACCATCCAAAAACGAATTCCTCTGGCGGACGGCATACCGGAAATCATTGAAAAGGAACTGGTGCGGGATGTGACGGATACCTATTATCCCGACAAGCCGGTGGTTCCTTTTATCAAGGTGACACAGGACCGGGTGGTCCTGGAGATTCAAAGAGGGTGCATCAGAGGCTGCCGGTTCTGCCAGGCGGGTCAGCTCTACCGTCCAGTGCGGGAGCGGGATGTGGAGATGCTAAAGCATTACGCCATGGAAATGTTAAAGAACACCGGGCACGAAGAAATCTCTTTAAGTTCTTTAAGTTCCAGCGACTATTCTATGCTGCCGGAGCTTCTGGATTTCCTGATTGAGAATTGCGAGAAGCGGAAAATCAATATTTCCCTGCCTTCCCTTAGAATCGATGCCTTTTCGCTGGATGTGATGAACAAGGTGCAGGATGTGAAAAAGAGCAGCCTCACCTTTGCGCCGGAGGCGGGCAGCCAGCGGATGCGGAATGTGATCAATAAAGGCTTGACCGAGGAAGTCATTTTAAACGGGGCACACCTTGCCTTTGAAGGCGGGTGGACCCGCGTGAAATTATACTTTATGCTGGGGCTTCCCATGGAAACGGAGGAAGATATCCGGGCGATTGCGGAACTCTGCAATAAGATTGCGGCAGAATTTTACGAGACGGTTCCAAAGGAAAAGCGCAGCGGCAGGGTGCAGATCGTGGCAAGTACCTCCTTTTTCATTCCTAAGCCCTTTACCCCGTTTCAATGGGCGGGTCAGTGCACCAAGGAAGAATTTCTGGACAAGGCGTATCTTACCAGAACCTCCATTGCCGGTCAGCTGAACCAGAAGAGTATCAAATATAACTGGCACGAGGCGGATGTGAGCGTATTGGAGGGCATTTTTGCCCGGGGGGACAGACGCCTAAATCAGGTGATCCTGCGCGCCTATGAAAAGGGCTGCCTTTATGATGCTTGGAGCGAATATTACAAAAATGACGTATGGCTCTCCGCGTTTGAAGAATGCGGCATCGATCCTGATTTTTATACGGTAAGGCAAAGAGCCGATGATGAAATCTTCCCATGGGATTTCCTTGACTGCGGCGTCAAAAAGGAATTTCTCCTTAAGGAATGGCACAGGGCGCAGGAGGAAGCGGTTACGCCTAACTGCCGGATGAAATGCAGCGGCTGCGGCGCGGCGCGTTACCGGACGGGCGTGTGCATGGAGAAGAGAGAAATTTAAGAATAGAGGTAAGTATGAAAGTAAGAATAAAATTTTCTAAAGAAGGTCCTGTTAAGTTTATCGGTCATCTGGATGTGATGCGTTATTTTCAGAAGGCGATTCGGAGGGTGGAAATCGACATCGCCTATTCCTCTGGCTTTTCCCCTCACCAGATCATGTCTTTTGCGGCGCCTTTATCCGTGGGACACACCAGCAGCGGGGAATATTTTGACGTGGAGCTAAACTCCCTTGACAGCATAGAAGAGTTGGTCCATCGGCTGAATGCGGTGATGGTGGATGGCATCCGCATTCTGGATGCAAAGGTTCTGGATGAAAAAGAAAAAAATGCCATGGCAAGCGTTGCCGCCGCCGATTATCTGGTATCTTTCAGCGACCACCTTACCCTCCCGCCGGATTGGAAGGACAAGCTGGACGCCTTTTACCGTCAGGACCAGATTATAGTAATGAAAAAGACCAAAAAAGGAGAGAAGGAACTTGATTTAAAAGCAGGTATCTATCAGCTGGAAATCAGGGACAGCAGCGTTTATATGCTGCTAGACGCCGGCAGCGGAAGCAATCTAAAGCCCGGCTTCGTGCTGGAAACCTTTTTTGAGACACTAAATATAGCTCTGCCGGAATTTCCCTTCAGGGTACACCGGCTGGAAACCTACAAAAGGGAGGAAGACGGCAGTCTGATGCCGCTTATTGCAAATGGGTAAATTGGTGATCACCAGAATAAAAGACAGGCTTTTAATAACCTTATTTGAGGGAAAAAGACCTTCCCTTATGGAAACCGCATCCCTTCCCGGGCAAGAAGGCATTCTGGGAAACATTTATCTTGCAAGAGTAAAGGATGTTGTTCCCGGCATGAACGGCGCATTCCTCTCCATTGACGGAAAGCAGATGGTATATCTGCCTTTTGGGAATGCAAAGAATGTGCTGGCAGTAAACAGAAACTGGGCGGAAGGAGATGTGCTGCACCAGGAGGATGAGGTGGTGGTCCAGATTACAGGGGAAGCGCTGAAAACAAAGCTGCCTTCCGCCTCCCTCGATTTGTCCTTGACCGGTCAGTACTGTGTGTGCAATTATTGGGGACACGGCATTTCTTATTCCCGGAAATTGAGCGCAGAAAAAAAGCAGCAGATCAAAGAGGCGTTGGGTCAGTGGGAACTGGACGGACGGAAGGAATATTCCTTCACCATCCGCACCAATGCCGAAAACCTGCAGGACTTTACCCCTTTTTTTGAGGAAATGAAGTCTTTTATTGCTATTTTCCGCACTTTGCATGCTGCCTATCAGCACAGAACCTGCTACACTTGTTTCCATCGCAGGGAAACGGAAGTTATAAGCAGGATTAAAAATATCCCTCTTTCTTCCTATGAAGAAATCGTAACGGACGATGCCGAAGTGTATGAAATACTAAAGAGTGCCTTGACAGACAAGGATGTCCGGCTTTATCAGGATGAACTGCTTGCTTTATCAAAGCTCTACAGCCTGAAGACACACCTGAAAGAAGTGCTGGGCAGGAAGGTATGGCTGCCCTGCGGAGGGTATCTGGTCATAGAGCCCACGGAAGCGATGATAGTTATCGATGTCAATTCAGGAAAGACCGTAAGCAAAGGCAAAAAAAGCCGGGAATACTACCTGAAAGTGAATCTTGAAGCGGCAAAGGAAGTGGCAAGGCAGCTGCGCCTTCGGAATTATTCCGGCATGATCATGGTGGATTTCATCAATATGGACACTGAGGAAGATAACCAGACACTCCTTCAAACCTTAGACGGCTATTTAAAAGAAGATAAGTCCGGAACCCGGCTGGTGGATATGACCGCGCTGGGAATCGTGGAAATCACCCGCAAAAAACAAAGCCGCCCCCTTTCCGATTTCTTTTCATTAGACGATTTAATTTAAGGGCATATGATGCAACTTTGATGCATCTGTCATGTATAATACTGAAAGTGACAAATATCGCTTTAAGGAGAAGATGGGACAAGTGTGCAAAAGAGTGAAATATTTCAGACTTTTGGGGCTTCTTGCAGTTTGGTTTGTAGCATTATGGACCATACATTCAGTGGATTTATGTGCCGCAGAAAAAGAAGAGATCAAGGCTTATGAAGAATTTCTGGCAGGAAAGCGGAAGGTCTTTATTGAAAATAATGGGGAAGGTCTTTTTTCTGGTTATGATGATTTCCTGACAGATGAAATGTTAGCGTCCGGCGCGCTGCTTGAGGATTTTTTAATACAGGTAAATGAAGCCTTTTGCTATACCGGTCAAATGGAAACAGTTACCTATGCTTATCTTGACTGCTGTAAGGACGGGCAGAAAGAATTGGCAGTGCGGTTTAGCGGACTGCTTCCGTCAGATAACTACGAATGGACCTTTATCATTGTATTTGAGGATGATGTGTTATATCTTCGCTATGCCTTTGATTCATGGGCAAGAAGCAGTGCGGAGCTTAATGCCTATGGCTCCCTTTTGCGGGATGGAAGCGGCGGCGCTTATGATAGCTATTCTGAAGAAATATTTCTGGATGATGCCGGACGTGCCTGTTTGGTTTACGAAGCCTCTTTTCATGCCTCTGATGCGTCCAAAAGCGATTTGGGAGAACCGGTATTTGGCGAAACCTTTCTTGTTTTAACAAGTTATTACACCATCGAGGACAAAGAATATAGGATATTGGAGCCCTGCTGGGAGGATATAGATGCAAAGCAGTGGGAAACATTCTACGCTTTATATGAACAGGAATACGGTCCCCTTTATACGGAGCAGGAAATAGAAGGGTTCCTTACGGCGCGGCGGAAAGCACTTGGAATCAAGGAGGAATGGCTTAAAGAAGAAGCGCCGGACTGGAGGCTTTTGGAAAACCCTGATTACAGGGCATATATAAGGGAAATCGACCTGTTGGAAGCAAGAGCAGATCAAAGAGAAGAAAAAAGCGGGATTTCTGTTTTGAACGACAAATGGGTCACATGTAAAACGAGAACTGCTGCTTCCTCTCTTGCCTCCGACCACGGTTATGAGGTAGACTTGTTCTGGCGCATGGCAATTGAGTATGCCTTGTCAGATTACTGCGAACAAGCGGGTATACCGGCAGGTACATGGACGCTTACCGACCTCTGTTCTTATGGGAATGGGCTTTTTGCCGTCTCCCTTAAGAGCGAACAACTGGAAACCAAACGGGAATTATGCCTGCTGATGAGCAGCGATGCCGTAAACGCGGGGATTGAGGAATACAGCCAGTATATTGCCGCGGTGGATTTCCACTATGGGGAAGAAGGAGCGACTGCATTTTATGCCATGTCCTATGACTCCATGCTGGATTGGAAATCTTATGAAGCGCCGGCACTGGGAAGTACCGAAGCGCCAGCCTATACCGTCCGCCCAAACGAGGACGATTTTTTCAGCCATTCAGGGAGCGGCTGCTATGCCCTCAATCAATATTTGAAGGATGTTCACGCAGACCCAAAAGATGTGTGGGAACTGGATCTGAATGCCATATGTCCTGTGGGGGGCGGACGGATTTTCATTCTGCGTTATGTATGTGAAAATCATGAGATTGTCCTGATGCTGGACGAATGTAATCAGACGTTTTCTGTCGTTAAAGGATTATATGGAAAGAGACAGCCTCTGCCCCAAAAGAACCGGGATCCAAAAGAGGCGTTTGTGTTCCGGTACGAAGAAGATTCCAGACTTATTTCGCGCGATGACTGCGAAGCTATATATGACAAGAACGGGCTTTGCGTTTATTCTCACAAAATGGGGAATTATAGGTGTGGTGATTCTGGGAATCTGCTGTATTTTCAATATGCCTTATTTATTGAAACGCCCTATATCCGCCAGCAGATTTTTCCCGTGAAAGATTTTTTTGTAAATCAGGAGGACGGCATTCTTTATATTGTCCGGGAACTGGCGGATTTTGAATATTTGGAAAGAATGCCGCTGCTGGATATACAAAAGGAATCTCCCGCAGAGGAAATTCTTGACCCGGCTTTTCTTGAAGAGATGTTTGCAAATGCTTATCAGCTGTCCGGCGCGGAAGAAGCTTTTTCTAATCTCCATTTAGAATTTACCGACGGAGAATCGAACAACGTTCCGCCATTAAAAGCAATTGCATCGGGAATCTGCAGGGCGACAGGAAAGAAGTATTACCTTGATTTTGAGTGGCACGAAGACACAAAAGAATTGGCGGCAGAGCCTTGTATCTTAAAAGTGTATGATGCCGTGAAAGATGCAGAGCAGTTTGAAGCCTGTCAAAAAGCTTTGGAACAGGTCGCATGGGGCGACTGGTCCATGGTTAAACCGATAGAAAATACCGAAGATATTAGATATGGAATGCATGGCGAGGTAGGAGACTTGCTGATTAACGTTCCCTTTTCGGAAGAGAGAAAAGAAAGCTATGATTGGCGGCAGGTGGATTTAAACGGAGACGGTCTGCCAGAGCTGGTCAGTCAGAACGGAAACGGGGATCGGACGGACCACAAAAAGCCCATATCCTTTATCTTTACATGGCAGGAAGGTCAGGTATACATGGTCTATATCGATCTGTTCGATGCCTGCGAATTTCTGTTTCTGACGGATGCGGGAGAGCTGATGTACGAATATGATGTGTCGGGAGGACCCAAAACTTCCAAATTTACCAAATATCATTTTGATGAAAAATGGAATCTTGCTTTTGAAGAATCCTTAAGATTACTATATTTCCATCCTGATTTGGACACTTCTGAGGAAGAAAAGGCGTCAATGGCAGCGTCTTACCCCAACACCTTTGGAGCATCCGGCAGCGGATTATACTGCCTAAGATATCGCCCCAAGACACCTGCCGAATTAGAAAAAGATGGATCGGAATCCTATTTTACAGAAGAACTGATAACCGAAAAACAATTTATGGATGCCTACAGAGCCATGACCGGCAGGACGTTTTTGGATGACAACAGCCTCTGGTGGGAACATGTTATAATGTAGATTGACCTATCGGGATAAGAGAGGTTCCTTGCTGTTTATAACAAGAAAATAATAAATTTCGTTGACTTGTATATAATAGTAACATATAATTATAGTACAATAAACAGTACGGTTTCAAGTACGGAAAGAGGTGCTTTATGATTGCAACCAAACAGATGGATGTAAGGGCAAATATTAAAAAGTATTTTGATATGGCTTTTAATGGAGAACCGGTAATTGTATCTCGTAAAGAAAATAAGAATGTTGTTATAATATCTGAAGCAGAATATAATGAATTGGAAAAAGCCAGAAAAAATGCTGAATACTTGGAAAAATTGAATAGAGCGGATGAGCAGATAAAAAATGGTCAGATAGTAACAAAAACTATGGATGAACTTCTGGCAATGGAGGAATAATCTATGAAGATTATTTTTGCAGAAGATGGCTGGAGTGAATACCTCTATTGGCAGACACAGGATAAAAAGATATTGAAAAAGATAAATCAATTACTGCAGAGTATAGCACGGGATGGAGCATTACAAGGGATAGGAAAACCTGAACTTTTGAAATATGGAAAGTCTGGGTCATTTAGCAGACGCATAGATGAAGCTAACCGTTTGGTTTATGAGATTGCGGGTGACCAAATAATTGTGAAATCTTGCAAGGGGCATTATTGCGATTAAAAATAGAATGAAGAAGTTAAAAGATTTGATTTGAAAAGCAGAAAAATCTGTAGAAAAAATCCTTGACAGAAAGCAGCGGGGATGATATATTTTATGAGTATGCCGCATAACGAGGCAAAAGTGTGCCCAAAGCGCCGCCGAAGTTAGCGAGTAAAATCCGTTTTGGCTGATAAAAAGTTTATCTGATATCGGTCCGGACCGATTAGTATAAGGAGGTGCCATATGTACGCAATCATTGCAACAGGTGGAAAACAGTATAAAGTTTCCGAAGGTGATGTGATCAAGGTTGAAAAGCTTGATGTTGAGCCCGGAGCTACTGTGACATTCGACCAGGTTATCGCCATCAGCGATAAGGAGCTTAAGGTTGCCGGAGATGTAGCGAATGCAAACGTAACTGCAACTGTTATGGAACAGGGCAGATACCGCAAGGTCATCGTTTACAAGTACAAGAGAAAAACCGGTTATCATAAGAAAAATGGTCACAGACAAGCATACACACAGGTTAAGATTGAAAAAATCAACGCTTAAAAAGTATGACTAGCATTACGATTATAAAATCCAAAAACGGGGAATATAAAGAAGTAACCTGCCAGGGACATGCAGGCTATGCAGATGCGGGAAGCGATATCGTCTGTGCTGCGGTTTCCATGCTGGTAATCAATACCATCAATTCACTGGAAGAATTGACGGACACCAAGATGGAAGTTGCAAGCAGCGAAGAGGGTGGGTTCATAAACTGTCAGTTGAAAGAACCCTTAGGCGCAGATGCTGCCCTTCTTCTTGATTCCATGATACTTGGATTAAAAAACGTCGTATCACAGTACGGCAGACAGTATTTGAAACTCAAATTTAAGGAGGTGTAAATCATGTTAAAGCTGAACCTTCAATTTTTCGCTCATAAAAAGGGTGTTGGTTCTACCAAGAACGGCAGAGATTCCGAATCCAAGAGATTGGGTGCGAAGAGAGCTGATGGACAGTTCGTCAAAGCAGGAAATATTCTATACAGGCAGCGCGGAACAAAGATTCATCCCGGCGTCAATGTGGGACGCGGCGGCGATGATACTTTGTTTGCATTAGTTGACGGTGTACTTAGATTCGAAAGAAAAGGAAGAGACAAAAAGCAGGCTTCCGTATATCCTGTAGAAAAATAGTACGAATTTGCCAGGCTTCAAACACAACATATGTTTGAAGCCTTTTTTAAACGGAAAGGGAAATGAGATGTTTGCAGACAGAGCAAGAATCTATGTGAAAAGCGGGAAGGGCGGCGACGGTCATGTTTCCTTCCGCCGGGAGAAATATGTACCCAACGGCGGACCGGACGGAGGCGACGGCGGAAACGGCGGAAGCATCATCCTTGAGATTGACGACGGTTTAAACACTCTTACCGATTACCGCCATGTGCGCAAATACCGTGCCCAGGACGGTGAGAACGGCAGCAAACGCAATTGCCGCGGAAAAAACGGAGAAGACTTAGTCCTGAAGGTACCGGAAGGGACTGTAATCAAGGAAGCAGAAAGCGGAAAGGTCATCACGGATATGTCCGGTACAAACAGGCGCTTTGTGCTTATTGCCGGCGGACGGGGCGGCAACGGGAACCAGCACTATGCGACCAGTACCATGCAGGCGCCCAAATATGCCCAGCCGGGGCAGCCATCAAGGGAACTGGAACTTCTCTTAGAACTTAAGGTCATTGCCGATGTGGGATTGGTAGGTTTCCCCAACGTAGGTAAATCCACCTTCCTCACACAGGTCTCCAATGCAAGACCTAAAATTGCAAACTATCATTTCACCACGTTAAATCCTCATTTGGGCGTGGTGGATCTGCAGGATGCAAAAGGGTTCGTCATTGCAGATATCCCCGGACTGATTGAAGGGGCATCCGACGGCGTCGGGCTTGGCTTTGAATTTCTGCGCCACATAGAAAGAACCAAGGTCATCATCCATATCGTGGATGCCGCCGGAACGGAAGGACGCGATCCCATCGACGATATCTATGCCATCAACAAGGAACTGGAAGCTTACAATCCGGATATCGCACTACGCCCCCAGGTCATCGCCGCAAATAAGACGGATATGATCTTTGTAGGAGATGGCGCGGAAGATCCGGTAAAGAAACTGAAAGAAGAATTTGAGCCAAAGAAAATCAAGGTCTATCCGATTTCCGCCATCAGCGGAAAAGGCATCCGCGAGCTCCTTTATCATGTGCGGAATATGCTGGATCAGATTGATGATAAGCCCATTATCTTTGAACAGGAATTTTTCCCTGAATATATGATTTCTGTTTCAGACGACCCTTATACCGTAGTCTATGACGAACAAAAGCAAGAATATGTGATAGAGGGATCCAGGATTGAAAAAATGCTTGGCTATACCAACTTGGAATCTGAAAAGGGATTTGCATTTTTCCAGAATTTCCTAAAAGGAAACGGCATTTTGGAAGAACTGGAATCTCTCGGCATACAGGAGGGGGATACCGTGAGAATGTATGGGTTATCCTTTGACTATTATAAATAGGAGGCACTTATGACAAGTAAACAACGTGCATATTTAAAAGGACTGGCGATGAATATAGAACCTGTTTTCCAGATTGGAAAAGGGGGGCTTACGCCTGAGGTCACACAGGCTGTAAGAGAGACCTTTAATACAAGGGAACTGGTCAAACTGGCAGTTTTAAAAAACTGCATGGAAGACCCGAGACAAATGGCAGAACTTCTTGCCGACAGAACAGGCGCCCAGGTCGTGCAGATCATCGGCAAAAAAATCGTTCTATATAAAGAAAGTAAAGACCATAAAAAAATAGAGCTTCCTTAACGGACAGAATTCCCGCATAACAGGAAAAATGGAGTGGTGATATTATGGGAAAAAAAATCGGTATTATGGGAGGGACGTTCAATCCCGTCCATGTAGGACATCTTCTTTTAGCAGAACAGGCAAGAGAGGTTTTAGCGCTTGATGAGGTTCTTTTTATTCCCAGCGGAAATTCTTATATGAAAGATTCTTCCGCCATATTGGACAGCGCTGTAAGAGCACATCTGCTTGCCCTTGCCATAGAAAATAATCCGCATTTTCATTTATCCTATATGGAAATCAACAGAGAAGGGGCAAGCTATACCTGTGATACACTTGCTGAACTCAAAAGCCAGAATAAGGATGACGAATATTATCTGATTGTAGGCGCTGACAATCTGCTCACATTAGAGAGTTGGAAGAATCCTGAGTATATTTTGCAAAATTGTATTGTAGCTGCTGCTGTACGCGGGACCGGGACGGAAATGCGTCTTGAAAAGATTGCGTCCCATCTGATTTACGAATATCAGGCGGATATCAGAATACTGCCTGCAAGATATATGGATCTATCCTCGTCCGAAATAAGGAAGCGGATCAGGGAAGGAAAATCCGTGCGATATATGCTTCCGGACAAGGTGTATGAATATATGGAAACGAACAGACTGTATCAATAGCGGGGGAATGATATGGAAACCGTCGATGTAAGGAAGATTCGGAAAAAGCTTGAAAAGGATTTAGACCATAAACGCTTTGAGCATACCTTAGGAGTCGCCTATACGGCATGCGCCCTTGCCATGTGCCATCAGGCGGATATAGACAAAGCACAGGTAGCCGGGCTTTTGCATGACTGTGCAAAATGTATGGATAATGAAAGGAAAATAGCCATCTGTAAGAAACAGAATATAGCGATCACTGATATCGAGCGGCAGAATCCTTTTCTCCTGCATGCAAAGGTGGGATGCTATATCGCCAAAAAGCAATTCCACATTCATGATACAGACATTTTAAATGCAGTTTTAAACCATACCACCGGAAGACCGGGCATGTCTTTGCTTGAAAAAATCATTTATATTGCAGATTATATCGAACCGGGAAGAAAACATGCACCTAACCTTAATGAGGTGCGCAGACTGGCATTTAAGGATATGGATGAGGCGCTTGTAAAGATTCTTCAGGACACACTGGTATACTTAAAAAGCATTGACAGTCCCGTGGATCCCGCAACGCGGCAGACTTATGATTACTATATAGGAAGAAACAATGTAAACAACGAACAGGAGGTATGACATGGCAGATTTATCCGCAGAAAAAATAAAAGAGATGGCAAAGACAGCCATACATGCACTGGAAGAGAAAAAAGCCGAAGAGATAAGAGTGATCGATATCAGTGAGATTTCTGTTATTGCCGATTACTTTATCATTGCAAACGGAAATAACAGAAGCCAGATACAGGCGCTTTCCGATGAAGTGGAAGAGAAGCTTGGCAGGGCAGGGTATCTGCTCCGGCAGAAGGAAGGCTACAGCAATGCAAACTGGGTGCTTCTTGACTTCGAAGATATCATTGTCCACATTTTTGACAAGGAGAACAGGCTTTTTTACGATCTTGAAAGAATCTGGCGCGATGGAAAGGTCGTTTTGCCGGAAGATTTATAAAAAATGTATAAAAGGAACCAGATTTAAGCGCAATGTATGTCAAATCTGATTCCTTTTTATAATGAATTTACATCAAAGCGGGGCTCATGAATCTCTGGTCTGTGCAGTGCCGCCGGCATACATATAAAAAGTGATCAGATATAAACCGCAGATGCCGACAAGTGCATAGATGACCCTGGATATCCACGACATATTGCCAAAGATAAATGCCACAAGGTCAAAGTTAAAAAATCCCAGTAATCCCCAGTTTACCGCACCTATGATCGCAATGGTAAGGGCGATACAGTCAAGATATTTATTGTTCATTTTGCACACCTCCATGATTTTTTTGAAGTCTAAAATACAGACGTTCCATTTTATTCTTTCCGTGAAAATGAATTATATACTTTGAAAAAGTTGACAATTACACGCATTTAAGGTATTATTGCACATGAAATAAATTTTTGAGGAGGAATGATTATGAAGAAATTCAAAAAAGTAATGAGCCTTTTGCTTGTTGCGGCAATGATCGCACTTGTCGGATGCGGCAATTCAAACGGCTCAGCACAGACAGGAACCACAGATAATGCTGCTGGTACAGAATCAGCAGGCGATGCTTCCGCAGCAGAAGAGAACGCTCCTGCACAGGCTGCTGACGGTGAAGTTTTCAAGATTGGTGCAATCGGTCCTTCTACAGGCAGCGCTGCAGTTTATGGGCTTGCCGTACAGAACGGTGCTGACCTTGCAATCAAGGAAATCAACGAGGCAGGAGGAATCAATGGAACGCTCATTGAGTACAATTTCCAGGATGATGAATGTGACAACGAAAAATCCGTTAACGCATACAACACCTTAAAAGACTGGGGTATGCAGATGCTGGTAGGTACTACCACAAGCGGATGCTGTATTGCAGTTGCAGCTGAATCTGCAAATGACAATATGTTCCAGATCACACCTTCAGGTTCTTCTGTAGATATCATCAATAACAATGACAATGTATATCAGGTATGTTTCACAGACCCTAACCAGGGTGTGGGTGCTGCCCAGTATATCGGTGAAAATGCTGTTGCACAAAAGGTTGCTGTTATTTATGACAGCTCTGATGTATATTCTTCAGGCATTTACGAAAAATTTGTGCAGGAAGCTGCAAATCAGTCTTTTGAAATCGTATCAGCAGAAGCATTTACAGCTGATAACAAGACCGATTTCTCTGTACAGCTTCAAAAAGCAAAAGATGCAGGTGCAGAACTTGTATTCCTGCCTATTTACTACACAGAGGCATCTTTGATCCTGACACAGGCAAACGCTATGGATTTCGCACCTAAATTTTTTGGATGCGACGGTCTTGACGGTATCCTTAACGTAGAAAACTTTGACACAGCATTGGCAGAGGGCGTTATGCTCCTGACCCCGTTTGCTGCAGATGCAGAAGATGAAGCAACCCAGTCTTTTGTAAGCGCATATGTAGCTGCTTACGGTGACACACCGAATCAGTTTGCTGCTGACGCTTATGATGCTGTCTATATCTTAAAGGCTGCAATCGAGAAGAGCGGCGCTGCACCTTCTGACAGCGTTTCTGATCTCTGCGAAAAGTTAAAAGGCGCTATGGGAGAAATCACTGTTGACGGTCTTACAGGCGAGGCAATGTCCTGGGATGCAGACGGTGCTGTCAACAAAGCTCCTAAGGCTATGGAAATTGTAAACGGCAATTACTCCTTGATCCAGTAATAGATACTGAGAAAAGGTGTCGCTAGCCAGAGAGGGCTGCACTTGGCAGTCCTCTCTGTTTTGTAAACAGGAATCTGACGCAAAACTTGCCAACAGACCGTAACATCTGCTATACTTAATTAATATATTTTTTACCGAGGTGATCGTATGAGTTTTATATCCTATTTAATTAACGGAATCAGTTTAGGAAGTGTATATGCAATTATAGCCTTAGGTTATACGATGGTATATGGTATTGCCAAGATGCTGAATTTTGCACACGGTGACGTCATTATGGTGGGCAGCTTTACGGTATTCTTTGCAGTCAGCATGCAGGGGCTTCCCACGGCGGCAGGCATTATTCTGTCGGTGGTATTGTGCACCCTGCTTGGCATCACGATTGAATATATTGCATACAGACCTTTGAGAGGGGCTGCATCTTCCCTGGCGGTTCTGATTACGGCAATCGGCGTCAGTTATTTCCTTCAAAATGTTGCGCTTTTAATTTTTGGCGCCAACACAAAGGCATTTACCTCAGTTGTCACGATTCCGGCAATCAAACTTGCCGAAGGACAGATTATTATTTCAGGGGAGACGATCGTGACCATTATTTCCTGTATCGTTATCATGATCGGGCTTACCCTTTTCATCAATAAGACCAAAGCAGGACAGGCTATGCTTGCCGTTTCTGAGGATAAAGGCGCAGCACAGCTTATGGGAATCAATGTAAATGCTACCATATCACTTACATTTGCAATCGGATCGGCGCTTGCGGCAATCGCAGGCATGCTCCTTTGTTCTGCATATCCGTCCCTTACCCCGTACACCGGTTCTATGCCCGGCATCAAGGCGTTCGTTGCTGCCGTTTTCGGAGGTATCGGATCTATTCCGGGTGCGCTTATCGGAGGCATCGTGCTTGGCATTATCGAGATTTTAAGCAAAGCCTATATCTCATCCCAGATGGCAGATGCGATTGTGTTCATGGTTCTGATCATCGTCCTTCTTGTAAAGCCTACGGGTATTCTGGGCAAGAAGATTCAGGAAAAGGTATAGGGAGGACAGCACAATGAAAAAGTTTAAAATAAATAAATCATTAAAAGATAATCTCCTTACCTACGGCATGGTCATCCTTGCCTATCTCATTATGCAGATATTGATTGGTACAGGAAATGTTTCCAGCCTGATGCAGGGACTTTTGGTACCTTTATGTGTCTATGTTATCCTTGCAGTATCGCTGAATTTGACTGTGGGAATACTTGGAGAACTCAGCCTTGGTCATGCAGGCTTTATGTGTGTAGGCGCTTTTACGGGAGCCTTCTTCTCAAAATGTATGCAGGATGTGATTACCTTTAGTCTTTTGCGTTTCATCCTTGCCATCGTGATTGGCGCAGTAGCGGCAGGTATCATTGGCTTTTTGATCGGTATGCCTGTTTTAAGGCTGCGGGGAGATTACCTGGCTATCGTCACGCTTGCATTTGGTGAGATCATTAAGAATATCATTAATGTACTTTACATAGGAAAGGACAGCAAAGGCTTTCACTTTTCCTTGAAGGATTCCCTGTCATTAGGACTTGAAGAGGGCGGAACGGTGATTATCAACGGCGCACAGGGCATTACAGGCACTCCTAAGGACGCGACCTTCACTATGGGTATTATTTTAATCATTCTTACATTGATTATTGTCCTGAATCTAATCCATTCAAGAGACGGACGCGCAATCATGTCTATTCGCGACAATCTGATTGCTTCCGAATCTGTAGGAATCAATATTACAAAGTATAAATTGATGGCGTTTTCCATTTCCGCGGCACTGGCAGGCGTGGCAGGCGTATTGTATGCCCATAATCTGAGCAGCCTTATGGCGACCCCAAAGAACTTTGGTTACAATATGTCCATCATGATCCTTGTATTCGTAGTATTAGGCGGTATCGGAAATATAAGAGGCTCAATCATTTCAGCCGTTATATTGACCTTGCTTCCTGAACTTCTTAGAGGGCTCAGCAACTATCGTATGCTTATATACTCCATCATCCTGATTGCAATGATGCTGTTTAACTGGAGCCCTAAATTTATCCACTTAAGGGAAAAATATTCCTTAAAGAGATTGATCAGAAAGAACAAGGAGGTGCAGTAAAATGGCGGCATTATTGGAAGTTAAAAATTTAGGCATTTCCTTCGGCGGACTTCGTGCAGTGGATGATTTCGAGGTATCCATCAAAAAGGGGCAGCTCTATGGTCTGATTGGACCAAATGGAGCAGGCAAAACAACGGTATTCAATCTTTTGACGGGTGTGTATAAACCAAGCGAGGGTGTAATCACACTGGACGGCACGAATATTACAGGTTTAAAAACCATAGAAATCAATAGAGCAGGTATTGCCAGGACCTTTCAGAATATCCGGCTTTTCAAAGAGCTTAGTGTCATCGACAATGTAAAGGTGGGGCTTCACAATCATTATAAATATTCTACCATTGAAGGTATTTTGAGAATGCCCAATTACTTTAAAATGGAAAAAGCAATGACCCAAAAGGCAATGGAATTATTGCACGTTTTTGAATTGGACGGCGAGGCTGATTACCTGGCAGCAAATCTTCCTTATGGAAAGCAGCGCAAGCTTGAAATCGCAAGGGCACTGGCAACAGAGCCAAAGCTCCTTTTGCTGGATGAACCGGCTGCCGGCATGAATCCCAATGAAACAATGGAACTTATGGATACCATCCGTTTCGTAAGAGACAATTTTGATATGACGATTCTCTTGATCGAGCACGATATGAAACTGGTTTCAGGCATTTGTGAGGAACTTACTGTGCTGAATTTTGGTCGTATACTGGCGCAGGGTGCGACTAGCGCAGTTCTCAACGATCCTCAGGTCATTACGGCATATCTGGGCGAATAAGGCGATTATAGAGCATGGAGGAAATGAAGCTATGGCAATGCTTGAAATAAAGGATTTGGAAGTATATTATGGGATGATTCAGGCAATCAAGGGAATTTCCTTTGAAGTCAATGAAGGAGAAGTCATCGCACTGATCGGTGCAAACGGAGCTGGCAAGACCACCATTCTGCACACCATAACGGGGCTTTTGGAAGCAAAACACGGAAGCGTTTCTTTTGACGGAAAAGATATCACGAAAGTGCCTGCACATAAAATCGTATCCATGGGGATGGCGCATGTACCGGAGGGAAGGCGAGTGTTTGCCAATCTTTCCGTTCTTCAGAATCTGAAAATGGGCGCTTATACCCGGAAGGACAAAAACGAGATTGAGGAGACTTTAAAAACAGTCTACAAACGTTTCCCAAGGTTAGAAGAGCGGCAGAACCAGCTTGCCGGCACATTAAGTGGAGGCGAACAGCAGATGCTTGCCATGGGAAGGGCGCTTATGTCCCATCCCCGCATTATTTTAATGGACGAACCGTCCATGGGGCTTTCCCCTATTTTTGTTAATGAAATCTTTGATATCATTAAGGAGGTGAGCGCCGGCGGAACCACCGTTCTTTTGGTAGAGCAAAATGCCAAAAAGGCGCTTTCCATTTCAGACCGTGCATACGTACTTGAGACCGGCAAAATTGTTCTCAATGGAAACGCAGACGATCTGCTCAATAATGATTCCATCAAGAAGGCTTATCTGGGCGAATAAAATCATGGGGGTGTGTTAAAATGAAGGAAAAGATTGTTATTACGATTGCAAGGGAATACGGAAGCGGAGGTCGTACCATAGGAAAAATGCTTGCCGAAAAGATGGGTATCCATTTTTACGACAAGGAACTTATGAAGCTTGCCTCGGAAGACAGCGGAATCAACGAAGCGCTCTTTGCCAATGCAGATGAGAAATTGAAGAGTACAAGACTTTTTAAAGTCGCACATAGTGTCTATCACGGGGAACTGATTCCCCCGGAGAGCGACGACTTCGTATCTACCCAGAATCTGTTCAATTATCAGGCAAAAATCATCAAACAGCTTGCTCTTGAAGAATCCTGCGTAATTGTAGGGCGCTGTGCCGACTTTATACTGAAGGATTATGACAATGTGCTCAGCGTCTTCATCCATGCACCGCATGAATACTGTATGGAACAGGCTGCTAAAAAGCATTGTATGCCGTCCAAAGAACTGGAAAAATTTATCTTAAAGACAGATAAACACAGAGCAGATTACTACAAGCATTATACGGGAAGAGAATGGACCGATGCCAGAAATTATGATTTATGCTTAAACAGTTCAAAATTAGGATATGACCGATGTGTGGAAGAGATTATTTCTTATATTGATGTTCGTTTTAAATAAAGCAGTACAAAATTCTCAAGCAATCATTCAGCCGGACAGAAGACAGGTAAAGATATCGCCTTTCTTCTGTCCGGTTTTATTACGGTAAGCCGGCTCACAAAGCGTAGCGGCGTTCGTTTTCAGCGGAAGATTCTGAACACCCCAAAAACTCTTCCCAAAATCTGGCAGTCATCTACAATGATGGGATCCATCGTGTCATTTTCCGGCTGCAGACGGATATGCCCGTCTTCCTTATAAAAGGTCTTCACCGTGGCGGAATCATCAATCAGCGCAACCACCATATCTCCGTTTTTAGCAGTGCTGCAGGAATTGACAAAGACCTGATCGCCGCTAAAGATGCCAGCATTGATCATGGAGTCTCCTTTAACATTTAAGATAAACGATTCTCCGCGGGGAACAAATTCTGCCGGAACCGGAAAGTAGCTTTCAATATTTGCTTCCGCAAGAATCGGTTCGCCTGCGGCTACACGTCCGATTACAGGCAGGCTGACCATTTCCGTGCGGACCATCTGAAAACTATCGTCACAAATCTCTATTGCCCTGGGTTTGGTCGGATCTCTTCGGATATAACCATTCTTTTCAAGTGTTTCTAAATGAGAGTGGACAGAAGAGGTGGATTTAAGGTGTACAGCTTCGCAAATCTCCCGAACTGCAGGCGGATAACCTCTCTTTAATATTTCTTCTTTGATATAATCTAAAATTTCCTGTTGCTTGCTGCTGATTTTTCCATATCCCATAAAAGTACCCCTTCCTTAAATACAGTTCCTGTGCTTCACATAACGTTATTTCAATAAGCTGCTATTGATGTTAAAAAAATTATATCACACAAAAAGCAAAAACACAAACATATATTCCAAATATTTGTTCGTATTTTTTATTCAAATCTATTGACACCAGAATATTTGTTCGCTATAATGCAGTTATAAGAACAAACGTTTGCAACACACGTTCTGGTGCGGAGGAATCAATGATGAATACGAAAACAAGCGAACGCAGAATCAGAAATAACCGAATTAAAAGAAGAAGGGAACTTAGACAACGCTTTTTGATTTGTATCCTTACCTTTATAATTGTAGTCACCTTTTCTTCCCTGTTCTTTAGCTTCAAAACTAAGGCGCAAGGAAATGATGAAGAGATATTGTATAAATACTATAAGAGCATTGTCGTACAGGACGGCGATACCCTCTGGAATTACGCCTGCCAATACGGAGAAGCGCAGTACTATGACAGCCATGATGACTATATCAAGGAAGTCATCCGCATTAACACGCTGTCAGATGATACAATCACAGCAGGGCAGCATCTGATTCTTCCTTATTACAGTGCAGACTTTGTAAGCTGATCCCACATTACCCACAATCATTTTTCGCGCAGATGCACCGCCTTAGCCGCCATCCTGCGCCTGTTATCCTCAAGCGCCGCATAGTGCTTCCTGGTGGTGTTGACATCCTTGTGCCCCAAAACGTCAGCAACCAGATAAATATCGCCGGTTTCGCGATAGAGGGCTGTTCCATAAGTACTGCGGAGTTTATGGGGAGTGATTTTTTTAAGTCCCGTCACATGGGATGCATATTTCTTTACCAGATTTTCCACCGCCCGAACGGTAATTCTCCGATTCTGGATGGATAGAAAGAGGGCATTTTCATGTCCCTCCAAGGGAATCATATGATACCTTTTTTCAAGGTAATCACTGAGCGCATCGGCGACTTCTTCGCTGAAATATACAACTGTTTCATATCCGCCTTTTCTTCGGATTTTAATTCCATTGTTTTTAAAGTCAACGTCATTTATATCCAGACCCACACATTCAGAAACACGGATGCCTGTCCCTAATAACAGCGTAAGAAGGGCAATATCCCGGATCTTAGTCTTATTATGATATTTCAGTTGATTTTTGGTTAAATTTTCCCCTTCTTCCACCTGATCGAGCAAAATAGCAACTTCATCCGCATCAAGACGGATAATTTCCTTTTCATGCTGTTTAGGAAGAGGAACGAGTGCCGCCGGATTGGTCTTTATAAGCTCCGCGCAAAAATAATAATTATAGAAACTTTTCAGTGCAGAAAGTTTTCGCTTTTTCCCTCTTTCATTATTTGAGTATTCTTTGCCATCTTTTATGTAGTAGCTGATATAATCAAGATATTCTTCAATATCCTCTCTTGCAATCTGATCTAAAATGGATATTGGAAAATCAACGATGTCCATCTTTGCACAGACGCTGTTATTGCTGTGTATAAATTCAAAAAACACCCTGAGATCATACGCATATGCAAGCCTGGTGCGGGAGGAGGTATACTCCTGTATCCCCCTGAAAAACTGCTTGCTAAAAGAGGGCAGTGTGGAAACCACTTCCCGCATTTTTAAGGTATTAAGATTGTTTTGCTCGTCATGATAATTCTTACTGTTTTCCATAATAATTACGCCAGCCTTCCATATTACCGTTTTGGATTGCGGTAAACATTCTTTCTTTTACGCCGGGATTTTCCTGATTCAATTTTTTAAGAAGTTCTTTTACATATTCCCGTTTGGTATGCCCGTCAGCAGGGCAGGGGCTTTTCACTACCGGCACTTGAAATTTATTAATAAATCCAATCACATCAGCCTCATTCATGTACATAAGCGGTCTGATTACCGTCAAGTCCATGCGATCCAAATAAGTGACCGGGCTGAATGTATGGAATCTGCCTTCAAAAATCAGTGACATAAGCATGGTTTCCACCACGTCATCCTTATGATGGGCATAGGCTACCTTGTTGCATCCAGCAGCTTTAATTGCCTCATTTAAAGCGCCCTTACGCATTTTGGCACACAAGGAGCATGGATTGGTTTCTTTCCTCTCATGAAAGATGATGTTGGCTATATCCGTATTAACAATCGTATATGGAACTTCCAGCTGCGCACATAATTCCTTGATTTTAGACAGATTCAGATTATCAAATCCAAGATCAACCGTGACTGCGCAAATGGTAAATGGTTTCGGATAAAAACGCATAAGACCGTGAAGCCCATAGAGCAGTGTAAGGCTGTCTTTTCCTCCAGAAATACCTACCGCAATCTTGTCCCCGGATTCAATCATATGGTAGTCATCCGCGGCACGCCGGATATAACTGAGTACTTTTTGTAATGTCATAATACCATCCTTTCTTAAACCCACTTAATTCTAACACATTTCACGATTATGCCATAGTATCTTTCGGAAAAAAATGTTATACTGATTATAATATTGTTGTAGTTTAGACCGCAATGTCATTGACAGAACATAATTTATTACAAGGAGGCATGGGTTTCCCCACTTATATGAAAATTCAGTTTAATAAGAAATATTTCCGCATCGGCATAACTGCTTTTACGGTCATTGCCGCATCTATTTGTTTCTATTATTTAATTTTTCACGGAGATCGTTTTTCGGCACAGGTAAATGCTTTATTTAAGGTAATCAGCCCCGTGTTATACGGGATTATATTTGCCTATCTTATGACGCCCATGATAAACGGGATAGAAGAGCGCATCCTTACGCCTATTTTTACTGCAAATGGAAGCCGCCGGGTTTCCCATAAGCAAAAAAAGTACATGCGGATGCTGTCCATCATACTGACGATTTTCATTGTCGGTATGCTCATTAATGGCTTTTTTTCTATTTTAATTCCCAATATTGTCAAGAGCATCAGGAGTATTTCCTATCAGTTTCCATATTATATTCAAAATCTGACAACCTGGTCAGCTAAGTTTTTGGAGGATAATCCTGACATCGAAAAACTTGTGATTCAGTTTCTCGATACCTATTCAGAAGAATTTATGAGTTATTTAAACAACAATCTGGTTCCGCAGATGGAAACCCTTGTAAAGCAGGTCTCTTTAAGCTTGATCAGCGTTTTAAAGGTATTATGGAATTTTATCATAGGCATCATTATTTCCGTCTATGTGCTTTACAGTAAGGAGACCTTTGCCGGACAGGCAAAAAAGCTTGTATTTGCCTTTTTGGAGACCAAAACAGCCAACCAGTTCATAAAGGATATCCGTTTTGTAAGTGATACCTTTATCGGCTTTATCAGCGGCAAGATTATTGATTCCATTATCATCGGCGTTATATGCTTTGCCGGCACAAGCATCATGCAGATGCCTTATGCATTGCTGATCAGTGTCATTGTGGGCGTCACCAATGTAATTCCTTTCTTTGGACCTTACTTAGGCGCTGTGCCAAGCGCCATACTGATTTTAATGGTCAATCCATTGAAATGCGTTTACTTTATTATTTTCATTCTGATACTGCAGCAGGTAGACGGCAACTTTATCGGTCCAAAGATACTTGGACAGTCTACCGGATTATCCGGATTCTGGGTTATTTTTTCCATTACGATTTTTGGCGGTATCATGGGCATCCCAGGAATGATTATAGGTGTTCCGTTTTTTGCAGTTCTATACGCACTTGCCCGCCGCATCATCAACCGTATGCTGAAAAAGCGGGGACTGCCCTTAGAAACTGCCAAATACAAAAATGTCGAATATATCGACGACAACGCCGTATTTATCCCTCAGTCGGTTGACAAGAAGAGTACATTTTTTAAACTGGGAAGAAAAAAATCTGCCCCCAAAGCTGATAGCGGCAATGATTTTCCACCGGACAATTCTCCCAAGACGGAAGACCAAATAAAAGAAAGAGAGCAGCAGCAGTGAGATTTGTAATACAGCGAGTAACTAGTGCAAGGGTATCTGTAAACGAAACTATAATCGGTGCTATCCAAAACGGATTTGTAGTTTTAGCAGGAATCTGTGACTCTGATACCCAGGAAATTGCAGATAAAATGATTCACAAATTATTGCATCTGCGCATATTCTCCGATGAAAACGGAAAGACCAATCTTGACATTCAAAGTGTAAACGGCGAATTGTTAATTATTTCACAATTCACTTTATATGCAGACTGCCGCAAAGGAAACCGTCCCTCCTTCACAAATGCCGGTTCCCCCGAGGCAGCCAATGAATTATATGAATATATCATCAGGAAATGCGCTGAAGAAGTACCGCACGTCGCACACGGCAGTTTTGGAAGCCATATGACCGTATCTTTAACCAATGACGGACCATTTACCATCATATTAGATTCTGATCAAATATGTAAGTCAAAATAAAGTGCAAAGAAAGGTGATTGCTCTATGAAGTTATTAATAGTTATTATCATCGTTTTTTTAGCGATTATATATATTTACACTTATCTGAAATTTAGAAAACGAAGAAAGACCCAAATTGATGCCGTAGGGAATTTCCGAAAAAATTACCTAAAGGATTCCCCCTCCCGGAACACGCCCAACCAGGATGGCTACACAAGCTATGTAACAAAATACAATAGCTCCTTAGATTATATCGAAAAGGATGCCTTCTTAAAAGAAGCTGTAGAAGCTGAAGAGAAATCTAATAGATCCAAGAAACCAGAACCTAAAAAATTACAATTCTAACCTTTCTAAAAATGAAGAAATGAAAGATTAAAAAACATAAATTGCGCGTTGGTTTACATAATTTTTTTATGTCAACCAACGCGCAATTTTAAACTACAAAATCACCATATCCACCGTTCATCCAACCTCCCCCAAGTTTAACGAACTAGTTAGGGACTGCGCCAACCCCATAAAATTCCATCCATCCTCATCCACCGCAGTTACCAACTATTCGTTAAACTTGTGTTTTGCGAATAGTTGTGTTTCGGTTATCTCAAGGCTTCAAAATCTTCTATATACTGTATAAGCAGTTTAACAGTTCCATCTATACCAAGAACACTGCTGTTAATACAGAAGTCATAGCTGTCTGCGCGTCCCCATTTCTTAGAAGAATAATAATTGTAATAGCTTTGACGCTGTTTGTCCTTTTTTACACACATGTCTTTAGCCTTAGATGCGTCCAAATCGTATTTCTGCATGATTCTTTTGGTCTTCGTATCTTCATCGCCGTATATAAAAACATGCACACAGTTTTTTACATCGCTCAACGCATAGTCTGCACAGCGCCCAACAATCACGCAGGGACCTTCGCTGGCAATCTTTTTAATCGTATCAAATTGTGCGAGAAAAACTTTGTGGCTGATTGGCATATCTACGAAATGTGATGCATTATAGCCAAAAGAATAGGTATCCATAACCAGATTATAAAGAAAAGAATTGGTCGGTCTTTCATCATGATTTTCAAGCATTTCCTCACAGAAGCCACTTTCCTTTGCGGCTCTGCTCAGCAGTTCCTTGTCATAGCACTTAATGCCGAAATGTTCTGCAACCTTTTCGCCGATTTCACGACCGCCGGAACCAAATTGACGTCCTATTGTAATTACTGTGTTCATAAAATAACCCTCCTGTTCATGATTGAACTTTATAATTATCATGCCGTTCAGACAATGATAACTATACCTTTATTATACACAAAATTTCTTCCTTGCACAATAAATTCGTTCTGGGTTTCATCGGTTTCATCGATTATTCCACCTTCAATGACATCCTCCTTCTGCTCATTTAATGCTTGATTCCACAAAAACCATATACCTCCGCCTACAATTCCAATTGCAAGGGCAAGCTCTATCAATATTTTGATTTTTTTCTTAAATGGAGAGCGAATAAAGTCAAAAATAATATAAAGAAGAATGATCAGAACGACTAAAACGCAGAGAACAACGACTACAATATCGCCATTTACCCACTCTCCGTCTTCTGTAATGCTGTCGTCCTTCGCTTCCATAAAAAGTCCTTTTTTGCATAGTCGACAATGCCTTCTATGCGCTCCTTCAGGCTTGGTGCTTCCTCTTCCTGCATGTCTTCCTGCGTGCTTTCATTTATTTCAGCGGCATGGCTTACGAGAGGAAAACCTGCCATAGAAAAAAGCAGCAAACTCAAACCAATCCATAATTTTATCCTTCACTGTAAAGAAAAACCGCATCCGTTATGCGGTACCATTAAATGTACCATATACGAATGCGGTCTCTAATTTTATAAACAATATTATGCTTTTTGTGCTTTTTTCTTCATAAATAAGGTCTGGAAGCCTTCCACCACCAGAATCACTGCCAAGACTGCCATTGCCGCAGCGAAAACAAGCTGGAACCAGTCTCCCCATGCAGCAGCTCCGCCTGCAATCATGACCAGTTTATTCTTCACCGTGATAATCAGGCTTGTAAGCGTTGCCGCAAGCATGAAGATCATTGGGATATAGAACATTTTATTGTTCTTTCCTGCATTGCCCAGCCATGCTGCTACTGCCATCAGGGCAAGACCTGCTAACAGCTGGTTTGCTGCCCCGAACAATCCCCAAATCTGACTTAAGCTCAAACCGCCAAGCACGCAGCCAATGATAACCATAAATGCAGTGCCTACAAGAGGATGTGCCAGTGCTTTCCGCACGCCTTTTGCATCCTTGTAAGATGTCTCACCCTTCTTTAAGAACAGCTCTGAGAACATAAAACGGCTCAAACGGGTTCCGGTATCCAGGCTGGTCAGTGCAAATACGGATACTGCCAGCGTAAGCAATGCATAAATCGTTATGTACACCGTACTCGTCTCTGTGCCGAACATGGTTGCGATACCTGCTGCAAAAGCCGCAGAAGGCGAACCAAATCCGCCGCTGGTATACTTATCAAATACCATGCCTACTGCAATTAAGGAAACGACACCGAGTGCAGATTCAATCAACATAGAGCCATACCCGATAGGTTTTGCATCCTTTTCATTTGCCAGCTGCTTGGAGGAAGTTCCTGTCGCAATCAGACTGTGGAATCCTGAGCACGCACCGCAGGCAACGGTAATAAATAATGCAGGGAACAGCGTTCCAATGCTTACCTTCCATCCCACAAATGCAGGAATGTTAAAGGTTGCCGTATGTGTAAATGCGGAAAGGATAATGCCGCCTAACGCAACAATCATCATAGCGTAAAGTAAAAAGCTGGATAAATAATCCCGGGGCTGTAACAAAATCCATACAGGAACCAGTGAAGCCACCGTAATATATACGCCGATCAGAACAATCCATGCAGTACGTCCTAAGACAAGACCAAAGTTAAGCCCCAAAGCAACGATAATGACAATACCGATGATACCGCCTATGGTTGCCGGAACAGTTCCTACATGAAGCCTGTTGGTAACGATACCGTAAATGATGGCTAACACAATAAATAAAACGGAAATCATTGCCGTCGTCTGGCTTCCCGTAGGATTTGCCGTGATTCCAATACCTCCCTCCGGAGTAAAAAAGGTACCTGCCACTACGTTTACAAAAGAAGCAATTACCAGAATCAGAACCAAAAGCGCAAAAATCGTAAATAATCTTTGTGCCCGCGCACCCATGGAATCCTTAATGATTTCTCCCACCGACTTTCCGTCATGGCGAATCGACGCGAACAGGGAACCAAAATCCTGAAGACCTCCGAAGAAAATTCCTCCAATGATGCACCATAAAAATACAGGAATCCATCCGAAAACAGAAGCCTGAATCGGACCATTGATCGGACCGGCGCCTGCTATAGATGAAAAATGATGCCCCATCAGGACGATAGGCGGTGCAGCAACATAATCGACGCCATCTGCCAGTTCCTCTGCCGGAGTCTTTTTAGAAGGGTCGATTCCCCATTGTTTTGCCAGCCATGAACCATATGTTACATAGCCGATTATGAGCAAAACAATTGCAGCAACAATAATCAATAATGCTGTCATTTTCTCTCTCCTTTACTTATAAATGTTTTATACAATATTGCAAACGAGCTTTTTAAAACTCCGTCCCAGGCGGTTATATGCTGCCCTGCCGGAAGACTGCTCGATGGCAACCAATCGGTAATTGCTCCATCCCTGAAATCCAAAGCGATAACTTTGGTAATGACGGAGCTTTGAAACTTTTGCAAAAGCATCCTCTGTGATCTGATCTGCTACGATGATCAGCGCAACATCTGTATTTCGATGATTTCCATGGGGTCTGACCTGTTCCATTCCCCGCATCCATGCGCTTCTGTCCAGTTTAAGAAGCGTTTCTAAGTCTAAACATTCCACAGACGCAAAATAAACATATTCCCGCGATTCCGCTTCTGATATTACCGCACTTTTTACAAGAAAATACTGTTCATCATGCGTTTGAAAGACCGCTTCTGCCATGAAAGGAGGCTCTGTTCCTTCCCTTTTGACATCATAGTAAACCTGAAAGGAACTAAATAGCTTCTCCAAGATTTCATCTCTGTTCATAGGTATTAAAATCTCCCTGCTGAAAAATATGCATGGTTATACCTGCAAAATAAAAAACAGGCATCCTCCAAGGGATACCTGCCGTTATCGCGATACCTCTTTGTATCTGCATTTATTAATAATTATACTCTTAATATGTAAAAAAACAAGTATTTTCTACATAAATGCTTTACAAAAATTTATAAATATTTAATTTTGTGTTTATTAATTCCTTATTATCATTCAGAGAAGTCTCTTTAAGAGCTTTTCAAAATATTCCGGAAGAGGCGCCCTTGTTTCCACGTATTCACCTGTAGAAGGATGGATAAATCCAAGAACCCCTGCATGCAGGGTCTGTCCGCTTAGTTTGTAGGAATTGTTTTTGGCGCCATATACAAAATCTCCCAAAAGCGGATGCCCTAAGGATGCCATGTGAACTCTGATCTGATGCGTCCGCCCTGTCTCTAGCGTACATTCTATATAGGTGGTATTTTGAAAATGCTGAAGCACTCTGTAATGGGTAATTGCATCCTTTCCCCCTCTGTCCACCACTGCCATTTTCTTCCGGTCTGCCGGATGTCTTCCAATCCGCGTATGGACGGTCCCCTCATCTTGTTTTAGCACACCCTGCACAATCGCCTGATATTTCCTTACAATGGTATGCTCCTTGAGCTGTCTTGCAATCTCGTTGTGGGCATGGTCATTTTTGCAGGCAATAACAGAGCCGGTGGTATCACGGTCTATCCTGTGAACGATGCCCGGTCTCAAGACGCCGTTAATTCCGCTCAATTCATTTTTACAGTGGTACAGCAGCGCATTGACCAAAGTCCCTTCATAGTGTCCCGGCGCCGGGTGGACCACCATCCCTTTGGGCTTGTCAACCACGATCACATCCTGGTCTTCATAAAGAATCGAAAGGGGAATGTTCTCAGGGCGAATATCCGGAACGATGCTGGGCGGCAGAATCAGTATGACCTCATCTTCTGCGCTGACACGATAGCTTGCCTTCACGCTTCTGCCGTTTACAGTTACTTTACCTTCGGTTAAAAGTTTTTGAATATAGGAGCGCGATAAAGCGTCCATAAGGGTATTCAGGCACTTATCAATCCGCTCCTCTTCCATCTCTTCAGTTATGATAAAATGAAATTCCTTCTGTAAATCCATCATATTTATTTCAATTCTCTAAATTTTTTCTTTTTAAAGCTAAGAAAATGAAAATCATTTTCACCATAAACAAACAAAATCTGAATAATCAGCAAAACCGTGGAAAAGGTGACATACATGTCTGCAACGTTAAATATAGGAAAATTGATCAATACAATATAAATAAAATCCACCACATAATCGTGCTGCAGGCGGTCTATCATGTTTCCGATTGCCCCGCTGGCGATTAATACAAGCAGAATATGAAGCCGTGTATATTTCTTATGATCCGGTGTCTTTACGAGCACATAGGCAATTACACATAGAAAGACTACCGCCACAAATACAAAAAAACTTTTTTGGTTTTGAAGCATTCCAAAAGCCGCGCCCCGGTTTTCAAGGTAATTAAATTCAAGGACGCCGTTAATAATATTAAAAGCTGGCTGATCCTTCAGCTTTAGGACAGCGGTATATTTGGTAAACTGATCCATACCCACAAGCAGAATCAACAACAAAAAATCCATGATTAGTAATTTCACTTTATGCTTACTCATAACGTCTCCTATTCACAATCTTCCACATAATGAATCTCAGAAATGGCGTTTAAGATTTCCTCGTCTGTCACAGTCCTGTCAATCAATGCCTTTCCAACCTTTTTAAGAAGGACAAATTTAATGCTGTTTCCTTCCACCTTTTTGTCTGACTTAGTCAATTTGAGAATTTCCTCCGGATTCATATCCTCCAAGGAAATCGGCAGATTAAACGGCACTAGCATGTCCCTTATTTCATAGTATTCTTCCATGGAAAGCCATTCATGCTTCCATGAGATAAAAGCCGCCGCTACCATTCCGAGGGCAACACATTCTCCGTGTGTCATAGTGAAGTTTTTAGATTTTTCGATGGCATGACCGATTGTGTGTCCGAAATTGAGAAGCGCCCTGTCTCCTTTTTCGGAAGGATCCTTTTCCACTACCAGTTTTTTGATCTTGCTGCTTCTTTCCACCATTTCCAGCAGCGTTTCTTCCTCTCTGTCATTGATCTCATAAATATGATCGAGAAGCCATTCGTAAAACATGCTGTCCTTAATAAGACCGTGTTTCATGACCTCAGCAAACCCGCTGAAAAACTGGCGGTCATCTAAAGTCTTTAAGGTTCCTACGTTCATATAGACGAGCTTAGGCATATAAAAGGCGCCTACCATATTTTTATAACCGTCAAAATCGACTCCCGTCTTTCCTCCAATACTGGAATCCGCCTGTGCAAGCAGCGTAGTGGGAACCTGAACAAAATCAATTCCCCTTAAGTAGGTTGCCGCTGCAAAACCAGTGATGTCACCTGTGACACCTCCTCCAAGTGCAAGCAGAAGATCTTTTCTGTCAAATTTCTCTTCAATTAAAAAAGCATAGATTTCCTTTACGGTAGCGAGTGTCTTTTGCTCCTCTCCTGCCTGAAAGGTATACAAAACATTTTTCACACAATTCCCATTTAGAAGCGCCATGATTTCTTCCCCGTAAAGAGATGCCACATGGGAATCCGTAACTACACATACCTTTCTGTTTTCAATATCAAGCCCTTTAAGTTCTGAAAGCAGTTCATGAAAGCTGGTATCAAACACGATATCGTAACATGGTTTTTTGTCATATAAAATTGTAAGACGACTGTTCATAGATTTATCCTTTCTGTTATAAATTACAAAAAAACTTCCTGCACCAACAGGAAGTTTTAAACCAATAAATGAAATTTAAATACCGTTATTGATAGGTACATCAAAAGATCCTGATAAAATTTCCTGGAAATCACCCGATATATCAACAATCGCCGGGGTTATGATGAATATGTAATGAGAAATCTTCTGAAGATTACCACTGATAGCGAAACAGGAACCAGAGGTAAAATCAATGATACGCTGTGCAATATCCACATCCAGACCTTCCAGATTAAGTACTACTGTTCTGTTTGCTAGAAGCGTTTCTGTTATCTCCCTTGCATCCTCAATGGAGGTGGGCTTGATTACGCATACTTCCATGCCCGTTCCAGTCTTCTTGGTCTGACGCATTGGTGTAACTTTGGGTGTTGTCTTTTTGGCTGCTTTATCTTCATCTAATATGGAATCTTCTTTTACGGCAGAAATCTTTTTGGGTTTTTCTTCCGCTGGACTCTCATCGTAGTAATCGTCATCGTAAAAATCGTCTTCATCTTCATTCAGTTTCATGTAATTGAGAAACTTATCCATTACTCCCATTTTAAAGTACTCCTTATTTAACTGGATATTGCCGTTCTCCGAAGATGCCTGTCCCAACACGGACATAAGTAGCGCCTTCCTCAATGGCAACCATATAATCGCCTGTCATTCCCATGGACAGAACATTCATATTAACATTATCAATGTTTTTTTGATTTATGTCAACAGATAATTGTTTCAGCTTCGCAAAATATTGTCGATTTTCTTCCGGGTTCATGCACAGCGGCGCAATCGTCATAAGCCCCTCGATGCGTATTCCGGGCAAAGATGCCGCATCGCGCACCAGTTGTTCAGTATCTTTCGCTGCTACGCCAAATTTCGTATCTTCTCCGGCAATATTTACCTCAATCAGGACGGAAACTTCCACTTGCTTTTTTACGGCTTCGCGGCTGATCTCATCTGCAAGTTTTAGCGAATCCACGCTATGAATTAACGCTGCTTTATCTACGATATATTTCACTTTATTTCTTTGCAGATGCCCGATCATATGCCATTTGATATCTTTGGGCATGGCTTCGTATTTATCCACCAGTTCCTGCACCTTGTTCTCGCCAAATGCCCTGCATCCATGATCATACGCTTCCATCAGCATAGAGACAGGCTTGGTCTTACTGACAGCAATCAAAGAAACATCTTCTCTGCATCTTCCCGCATGATCACATGCGGTATTTATAACTTGGTAAACATGATCAAGATTATCCTTTATCACGATAAAGCCTCCTGTTTAGTAAATAAATTCATTGTCCTCCACCGCTTCCGAATCCAGCACAATATAGTCATAAACATTGAGACCGTATTGTGTGTTGGACTTCACGATGGCATATTCGTCGTTCTGGTACAAGATATTAATCTGTTTAAAATCGGCGTAGCCTTTATTGATGTTGTAGACACCCTTAAGACTTCCTCTTTTACTGATAGCATACTTTTCCGCGGATTCCGGCTTAAGAATATAATTGCCGATCCGCAAGACCATATCATCAAGGTAATATTCTGTCTCCGTCTCACCGTAAATCGTAGTTTCTATAAACTCTGTCGTGGCAGTGCCGTCTTCTCCGTAAGTTTCAAGCATAACCCCGTAAGAATTACTGTTTCCGCCCTGTACCACATAATCCTTCGGTACAATGAAAAACTCCTTTTGTACGATTGCAGAATTGGGAATCTTAAGTCCGGTATCTTCCTCCAAAATCAATTCAATATCAATAAAACGGTCCGTGCAGAATGTTACCATAGAGTTGGTAAAGGTAAGTTTAATAAAAATATCCCCGTCGGCGTTGGTATAGCTGGAAACCTCCCCCCATGAGGTATCCTGGCTCTTTAGGAATTTGACTTTCACATATTCTGCCTCTAAGAGTTCGTCCGCTTTTTCCCGATCCGTCTGGATGACGATTGACCAATCCTCATTGGTAGAAATTTTGTAAACAGGCTGTCCTGCCTCCACAAGGTCATTGCCGATCAGCTGGGTCTTTTCATAGGTTTTAGGGTCAAACAAGTCTCTGGTAAACTCCTCCAGCTTAAGAGCTTCATATCCGTCCACCGAATAGATTACGATTCCAGTCGCAGGCGCTCTGCAAAAGGAAATCAGCTCAGACATGCCGGCGGCGTTGATCTTATCAATATTCTCCAGAATATTGGCGTTTGCAAGTTTAAGCACCGTTCCCTTCACACTGTATTTGAAATCATATACAGAAGAAAAATATTCCCTGTCAAAATTATTCTTAAAACCAAGGATTTCAGATTTTAACTCATTTAAGTCTCTGTCAGTTAGGGTGCTGTCGGAATTTTCGGTGCTGATGTAATCTGCAAGCCTGCCTGATTCATCCAGCGTATAAACCAGATTTCCAACACCTACCCTTTCTCCCTCCCGGGCGTAATAATTCACATAGCCTGCTTTCTGCGCAGTTACGATTTCTTCGTCACGCAGGGCAATGCCTCTGTAAATATTGTTTGACGAAAGAGAACCCATAGTCACCTGGTGCGCTTCAATGTGCTTCTGTGTAAAATACATAAAAACACAAATAACGATATACACAAAAATAACAGCAAAAATAACCATGCCTATATTGATACGCAGGGGTTTTCTGTATTTGACGATTTTATTTCCTCTGTTATCTTCCACGCTGCCACTCCTTAAACAAATTGACGAAACCAAAAGACAATACCAGAAAAATCCCCCGGATGCCTCCGGGGGTATGTAATTTATAAAGAAACAATAATTTTATCTTTATCCGTGTCTGAAAGGTCTTCTTCGTCTACCGAAACGCTTATGACAAAGTCTATATTAAATGTGTTGCTGATCTTTTCTAATTTTTGAATAATCTCGCTTAAGTGCTCTTCCTCCAGACAAGCGATTTTCAAAAAGCTGTCGAAATACATCTGCTCTAAATCGTGATCCTGTGAAATAATTCCGCTTATAAAGCCAATGAATTCATCTGAATTCGTAATCAGATAGGATGATACATCAATCAGCCTGATCTTATTATTCAGTTCGTACATATGCTTCGTGCTCTTGTCCAGATATACAATATTGCCGGATACGTTCTGTACCTCTGTATTCACCTTATCTAATAAATGTTTGGTCTTGCCTTTTCCCTTTTTTCCAACTATTAATTGAACCATTGGTAATCCCTCCTGAAGTATATTGGCAGCACGTAAATTTAGGTTACGGCTTAAATTTATTATAAGTGATTGCATGGCAAAAGACAACAGTTATTTGTTTATTTCCTCTAATAAATCTGTCATCTGGGAATAAAGCAGATCCCCGCTCTCCGCACGCATGATAATCGAAATATACGGATTACTTGAGGAATCCTTGGAAAACAGAACCAGACAATGCCCCGCGGCATTTGTGGTGCCTGTCTTTCCTCCCATAACCGTTATGCCCGTCGGTGCATCTGCGCTTCCCTGGATATACCGATTGGTGTTGGTCACGGTGATTTCCTTTGAAGCGCCGTTTTTGTCCGTGTACACAGTGGTGTATTCATCTGTATGAATGATCTCGTTAAATGAATTGTAATTGATTGCCTCATTCATAATCAGATACATGTCATAAACGGTTGTATAGTGATTGTCGTCAGGAAGTCCATGAGGATTTGCAAAATGTGTGTTCGTTGCGCCAAGTGCAAACGCTTCCTCATTCATCATATTGGTAAACGCTTCCACAGAGCCTGCAACTCCCTCCGCAATCATAATAGCCACATCATTACCGGAATTGAGCAGCAAAAGATGCAGCGCCTGATCCAGCGTCATCTGATCCCCTTCCTTGATCCCGCTGAGCTGGGCGCCGGACTCCTGTATCTTTACATTTGCAGAAGCAGTCAGCCGCATATCGTTTGAACCGTGCTTGATTGCCACAAGCGCAGTCATTACCTTGGTCATACTTGCCGGATATAGCTTTTCGTGGACATTTTTGGCATAAAGCGTGGTTCGGTTATTCAAATCAAACAGTCCTGCGCCCGACGCAGCTGTCATATCCACATCCCCGGATGTTATATTTCCATTTACAACACACAAATCTGCGGCAAACGGTACAGCCGTTCCCCGCTCTTCCTCCAAGTCGACCACCCGGAAGCTGCTCACTTCAGAATCCACACTGTAGCCAAGTGCATACTGTGCCTGTCCGCATCCCGTAAGCGTTAGGACGGCGGTCAAAAGCGCCATAGACAATATTTTAGATGGTCTCTTTCCGGTTCTATTTGTACATTTCACGCCACTCTAAATCTCCTCTGTCCAGGGACTTGATCAGTAGTTCCGCTGTTGCAATGTTGGTGCCCAGCGGAATATTATACATATCGCAAAGCTTGACAACATTGTTGACATCCGGCTCGTGTGTCTTAGAAGTAAGCGGATCCCGCAGAAAAATAACAAGGTCAATCTGGTTATGCTCGATCTGTGCCCCAATCTGCTGTTCCCCTCCAAGATGTCCCGCCAAAAATTTGTGAATGCTTAAGTTTGTAACCTCATCTATCAATCTCCCCGTAGTACCTGTCGCATACAGATCATGTTTGCTTAATATCCCCCGATAAGCAATACAGAAATTCTGCATTAATTTCTTCTTTGCATCATGTGCAATGAGCGCGATATTCATGAAAAACCCCTCCTATTATGTCTGATACCCCTTTATGTATTCTTTCATTATACATCATTTTTGCCGGCATTGTAACCCCACATTTAAAACAAATCCAATTCCGATAAAGGAACTCACCAAAGAAGTCAGACCATAGCTGACAAAAGGAAGCGGCAGCCCCGTATTGGGCAGCAGATAGGTAACGACGCCAATATTGATAAAAGCCTGCAGACCAATCATGGCGCCGGTTCCCGCCGCAATAATCGTCCCCGCTATGTCCTTTGCCCGCCTGGCGATCAGCATACATTCCACACTGATCAAAACCACAAGGATGATGACCGCACAGGCGCCTATAAATCCAAATTCTTCTCCAATCACTGCAAATATGAAATCGGTCTCCTGTTCCGCAATGAAATCCGCATTCTTTACAGAACTGATTTCGTTGTTCTTATACCCTTTCCCGGTAAGCTGACCGGAACCAATCGCCATAACGGAATATTCCTGCTGGTAGCCGATGGAGTTGGCGAACTCCTCTTTGTTGAAAAAAGAAATGATTCTGTTAAGCTGATACATATGTTTCTCAGGAATGATCTTCTGATCTGGCTGCAAAATCAGATACATGAAAATCATGACCACCGGAATTGCCACGGCAAGGATGCCGCCGATCACCTTCCAGCTTAATCCCCCGACGAACATGACCACACAAAAGATCAGGCTGATAACGATGGTGGTGGACAAGTCAGGCTGGTACCCTACCAAGAGCGCCGGAATGGCAAATAGAATCACACACAGCGAAATATACTTGAAGGTGTTGAGTTCGTCTTTATGTTTATAAATAAACTGGGCAAAGAATAAAATAAGCAATATCTTTGCCACTTCTGACGGCTGGAACTGGATTCCTGCAAGCTTCAGCCAGCGCTGGGAACCGTTGGTATTTTTTCCCATAAGGACCACCAGTACAAGGAGCACTATGTTGACCAGATACATCAGCCAGTAAAGATTTAAAAGCACCGAATAATCAAACAGAGAAATAACCAGCATCAGAAACAGACCGAACGCAAAACCTGCGATCTGTCTGTTCTGAAGTGCCGGTTCGGCACTGCCCAAGGCTATGATGCCGATTACTGCAAGTGTAATCACCAGTATCACCAGTTTAAAATCATAGTAGCGTATTTTATACTGTCTGAGCATTTCCATTCACCTTTCATAGCGCCTTAAGCGCTTTCGTCAATTCACATTCTTATGTAAATCCAAAATCGGGATATTGGCATATAGAGTCGGCGTCTTATCCCGTCCTTTGCTGTCTGTCTTGCTGATCTGGATTTCCATACTCTGTGTGTCTATCTTCATGTATTTTGATATCACTTTAGCGATATCCGTCTTGATCATTTCCATCATTTCCGGCGAACAATTGACTCTGTCAGAAATGAGAAGTATCTTTAAACGATCCTTTGCAATTTCCCTGGATTTTCTTCTGTTAAAAAAGTTTCTGATTCCCATATCGCCCACCTCCTAATTTTTATGGAAAATACCTGACACTCTGGTCCAGAAAGAAACGCCCTTTTCAAACTCAAGAAACGGAATTTCCTTTCCGGTTACCCGAAAGCATATGTTCTGATATGCTTTTCCTGCCAGTGTACTGTTTCCCACAAGAGGCTCGCCCTGATTGGTTGCTATGACTACATTTTCATCATCAGGCACAACCCCAATCAAACTGATTGCCAGAATATCTACCACGTCTGCGGCACTCATCATGTCACCGCGCTTGACCATGTCCACCTTCAGACGATTGATGATCAGGTCGATTTTGGTGAAATCATTGGCTTCAAGAAGACCTATGATCCGGTCCGCATCCCGAATGGCAGACACTTCAGGCGTAGTCACCACCAATGCCCTGTCCGCACCGGCTATGGCATTTTTAAATCCCTGCTCGATTCCGGCAGGACAATCAAGAATGATATAGTCGAACTGCTCCCTGAGCTGGTTGATCATTTTCACCATCTGCTCAGGATTTACCGCAGTCTTATCTTTTGTCTGTGCAGAGGGCATCAGATAGAGGCTGGGATGACGCTTGTCCTTAATCAGCGCCTGTTTGATCCGGCACTTCCCTTCTACCACGTCCACAAGATTATAGACGATCCTGTTTTCCAATCCCATCACGACATCCAGATTGCGAAGTCCGATATCTGTATCGATCAGCACAACTCGCTTTCCCATAGCTGCAAGACCTGTCCCTACGTTTGCGGATGTGGTGGTCTTTCCCACACCGCCTTTCCCTGATGTGACGACAATTACTTCACTCATACTTACCTCCGTTTCACCGCCAGGCGGCTATTCCTTATAATGAATTAATCGTCCCCTGAGAAAAGCCTTATTTAAACGGGCAATTCACTCAGTAATTCTTTCGTGAGAGAATCTATTATGACCTTTTCATCTTTAATGTATGCTATTTTCGGCTGTACCTTAGGTCTTATGGACCATTTGGAAATCTTTTCTTTAGATCTATATTTGAAATCACCGATTTTAAGTTTTTCCGGTGACATTTCAAGCGCTGCAACATAATGTGCTCTGCTTCCGTTTCCTCCCGCATAGGCTTCCCCATACAGCCCCCCAAGGACAATGATGTCTCTTGCAGAAATAATGGCAGAACCTGGGTATACATCCCCCAAAATCACGATGCTCGATTCCGTTTCGAGAATCTGACCGTTTTTTAGGGTTCCGCGGTAGAACTGTCCCTCGCTTCCAGCACCTTCGCCGCCTGAAAAATCTGCCTGCTGCAGTGCTTTGACGAAATTCTGGCTTGTCGTCTCGTCCTCTCCCACAAGACAGATGATCCGTAAATCTGAATTGGCAGCAACAGCGTCCAAAATCTGCTTTTCTTCCTGGTCTGAAAGACTTCTTCCTTTGATGGAAAGCGCCATCTTTGCATCTTTGAAAAAACTGCTGGACTCTCTGAATTTATCCTCAACATCAACAATTAACTCTGTAAAAGGAAGGTCCGGGTCTAAATGCAGCACGATTCCACTTTGAAAACTTTTGATTATGACTGAATTTTTCAAAATAATAATACTCCTTTGACTCTATGATTAATCGGTAACGGCAGTGCTTCCGCTCATTTGTGATGCAGTCCCTGAAAGGAGCTTTTCTTCCTCTTCAAGTTCAAAATAATACTTAATCACGTCCTTCGTCGTCTGGGCTGCATAGCTTGAAGTATATCCATATGCAATTCTGGTCGCAATTGCAATCTCCGGTTCTTCGTAAGGTGCAAAGCATACGAACAATGCGTGGTTGGCACGGCTCTTGTTCTCTTCCGCCGTACCCGTTTTTCCTGCCACGCTGATGGTCAGGTCTCTGTAATAGGCTTTATCCTCAATCATCTGGCGCATTCCCTGATGAATCGCATTCCAGTAGGAAGGCTCCATATCGATGGTATTTCGCACCTCAGCGCTCCGATCCTCAAGCAAGATTCCGCTGTGATCGGTGATTTTATCCACCAGCGTGAGATTATAACAGGTGCCGCTGTTGGCAACAGTGGTTACATATCTGGCAAGACCTGCAGTGGAATAGTTATTGGTACCCTGTCCGATAGCCGAACGCACCGCATCTTCTGTAGACACCTGGGGTGCGGACTCTTCGATTTCAATGCCGGAAGTTTCTGTCAGTCCATACATGTCCGCATATTGTTCCAGCTTTTGAAGCCCCGTATCAGGAGAATAAGTATCTCCCACTGTTCCCAAACGATATGCCAGTTCATAGAAGAAGGGATTACATGAATTTCTTATCGCCCCTGTAAGATTGAGCAGCCCGTGGCTGCCTCGCGGATAAATCCAGCAGGTGGGCGGAGGACTGATCTTATCAAATATCCCGGTACAGGAAAAAGTGGTGTTCAGATTTACGATTCCCTCCATCAATCCTGCAGTTGAGGAAACCATCTTAAAGGTGGAACCGGGAGCTGTCATCTGCATGGTCGCATAATTGATCAGCGGCTTGGACTGATCGTTCAAAAGCTGTGAATAATACGCCGCATTTACACCGTTTGCCATTTTGTTATTATCATATCCCGGATAGGAAACAAGAGCAAGTACATCACCTGTCCTCACATCTGTAATGACCATGGATGCAGAATAAGGGTCTAACGCCAGCTGTGCCGGCGTGATATCCAGATTTTGAATGCGGTTCATCATAAATGTATATGCAGAAACACTCCCTCTGTCAAACTGTTCCCTCTCTTCATCGGAGATTTCGACAAGCTCCTGTTCCAACAGGATTCTACAAATCTGCGTTCCTGAAATAATATCCTTTTTAATCATAAAACGGTAGATTCTTTTATTGAAATCCGCGTCATCCTTTAATTGTTCAAAAATATAATCTATAATCCGTGCATAGATTTCCTCAGAATCAGAATACTGACTGTTTAGATTTAATCTTGTGACATCGATCCAATTCATGGCAATACAATAATTCAGATATTCGTTTAAGCTGATCACTTCCTCGGTGGTCCATGCGATATATGTCTCATCATTTACATCTACTCTGTCTCTTACGATGATGCTGTTATCATAGAGCATTTCTGCTATATAACTCTCATAGACCTGATATTCCATGTCAAGCGCCTCATAAGGCGTCTTCGTCTCCATCAATTCCATGCGCAGGTCATCAAAAACAGTCTTTTTCCTGTCAAGATACACTGCATAAACCGCTTTTTCGTTTTCACCGGCATCCTTTGCCTTAAAGTGGTCCGTATCGATCACGTTGTTGTTGATCAGCGCGTAATAGACATCATAAATGGGAATTTTGATATTGCTGCTGCTCACATTGGCAGTATTAAATTCTTTTGCATTGACAATATTGGTGTAAAGAATACTGGCAAGTTTTTGCTCTAAGATCTTATAGGCAGCAATCTGCAGATCTTTATCGATGGTCAGATAAACATCATTCCCTGCAACAGGTTCCACATAATTCGTGATATCCGTCACCTTTCCCACACTGTTGACAAAGATCGTCCGGCTTCCTTTGATTCCCTGCAGCTGATCCTCCATTGATTTTTCAATGCCCAGTTTTCCTACCGTATCATTTAAATCATAGGTACTGTTTTCATTTTCTGCCTGCAAAGCAGTAAGCTCCTCCTGGGAAATCTTTCCTGTATATCCTAAAATATGCGCAAAGTACATGCTGTCCACATACTTGCGGATGGTGTCCTCCACTATGGTGACCCCTTCTAATTCCGCATTATTTTCCATGACCACGGCAACCGTCTCTTCGCTGACGTCTGTCGCCACTGTGGTGGGGATGAATTTCTGATAACTATTATTATTCATATCGTACCGGATGGTAAGAATCTTCAAGGCTTCTTCCTTTGTATATCCATTTCCCGGAATGAAAGTTTCTTTACTGTCATCCGAAGTATAGTTTCCAATTCGGAACCTGTCCCATCCGCAAAGATAATCCACCACTTCCTGTGCGGTAGCGGTACGCTCCTTTTCTTCAAGTTCATCAATGGTAAGACGCCCGTATACATCTGCAAGGAAGCGGTAAAGCTGGGTGCCCTCAACGGTATAGACAAAACGTCCGTTTTTATCTAAGACAACCTTAAAGTCACTGACCACGGAATCACCGTTTGATTCGATGATGCCGATCAGCTTATAAATCGTGGAATTGAGATGAAAGTTTTTTAATTTGCCGCTTTCGTAGACATCTTCAATCACCACCGAATGTGCGAGTTCATTGTAAGCAAGCAGGTTTCCGTTCCGGTCATAAATGCATCCCCGGCTCCCCTTGATGGACTGCTCTCTCATGATCTTCATCTGAAAAGAATCAACATATTCCTCCCCGTGCACGATCTGCAGATCAAAAAGCCTGTTGATCATAATACCGCCGATGCACATGATGACAAGAATCAGAACAAACACCCGGGAAGTGACCATATTCAAAAAATTTTCTTTAAAATTCTCAAACAAACTTTCGTGCACTCCTTTTTTCAGAATCCTCTAATTTTTTGTTGAGCCACAAAATAAGAGGATACAAAAGCAAAGTTATCAAAATGGTATACACCATTTCCGGCAAAATAATATTAAGGAAATAGTAACCAATATGGAATCTGCTCCTCATCAGGAATAAAGTGATGTAGTACAAAAGTCCATAGGCTAAATCACTGACAAAAATCAGGCAAATCGGCAGTTTGATATCCTCCGGGAAAAAGATCCTGTTGAATTTTCCGTTTGCATAGCCAATGTACATATAAATCATTGCATTTAATCCAAGTACATTTCCAAAAAAAATATCCGCCAGAAAACCGCAAAAAAATCCAATGAGCAGCCCTGTGCGCTCTCCCCGCATAAAGCCAAAGGACGCGGTCAATATAATCAGCAGATTGGGAACAATTCCCCCAAAGCTGAGCCCCTTAAACACCGTTGTCTGGAGCAGGAAACATACAACGATCAAAAATGCAGATACAATAACTCGTTTCACTTAAGAATCTCCTTTGGAACTTCCGGGCGTCTGCTTCAGCTGCGTAATCACCAGAACCTCTTCTAAATGCTCAAAGTCAACTGCCGGCGTAATCAGCCCCGACTTGGTCAGATTATTGGAATCCACATTGATGCTGGATATGTACCCAATCAAAATTCCCGGAAGATATTTGTCACTGATATTTGAAGTGACGATCTTATCGCCCTCCACCACCCGGTCCGCCTTATCCATCAGCTTTTCAAAACCGATCAGCCCATCCGCATAAAGTTCCAGATCCCCTCTGACCATCAGATTGTCCGAGGTGGAAAGCACCATTCCGGTGGTGTTGGAATTGTCATCAATGATGGACATGACCTTAGCCCAGTTTGGTCCCACATCCACGATGCGCCCCACCAGACCGCTGCCTGCCATCACATTCATATCGATCTTAAGACCGTCATCAGACCCTTTATTGATTACAAACGAATGAAACCAGTTCCCGGAATCCTTTGCAATGATGCGGGCACCGATCTTATCATAGTCGTCATACTGCTCGTCAAGATCGTAAAGCTGCCTTAAATTAGTAAGCTCATACCGGTCCTGCTGGAGCCGGATATTTTCCATAGTCAGTTCATCGATCTGGGCTTTCAACTCTTCATTCTCCCTAATCAGGGATCTGATTTGTACCAGTTCTTCCGAGCGGGTAGCAATCCAGCTTCCCGCCTTGCTGATGCCCTCCTGCAAGGGCGCAATAAAAGAACCTCCCACCGCACTTATGGGCGCGCTCAGCAAATCGGTATTAAAAGTTATTACAATTAAACCCGTACATAGTAATGTTAAAATAAAAAGGAGATATTTACCGGGTAATGTAAACTTCTCTCCTTTTTTCTTTACGATTGGACTCATTTGCTCATTCCTTCAATTGCATAGGCAATCGATTTATAATTATCATCCTTAATAATCTTGGAAAGCCCTAACGCCACGCTGGTCACAGGATTTTCAGCTACATTGACCTTAAGTCCGGTTCCCTTCTGAATCAATGCCGGAAGATGATTCACCTGGGATGCGCCTCCCGTCAGATAAATGCCGTGGCGGTAAATATCTGCTGCAAGTTCCGGCGGCGTCCTTTCAAGAATGACCTTGATATTATCAATAATCGTGTAAAAGTGCTCGATTAGGGACTCATCAATCAGCTGCGTGGGAAGTTCCCGCTCAACGGGAAGTCCGGTGACGATATCCCTGCCGTATACCACAGCTCCTTTTCCTTCCTTTTCAAGATCCTTCAAGTTCATTTTCACACTTTCTGCGGTCTTGCCTCCGATAATCAGGCTAAATTCCCTCCTTACAGCAGCGCGGATGGCATCATCAAATTTCTGACCGCCTACCTTGATCAGACGGCTCAGTACAATCCCGCCCAAAGAGAGAATGGAAATTTCAGTGGTGTCAAAGCCCACATTGACAATCAGAACCCCCTGAGAATTTTTAACATCGATGTCAAGACCTAATCCGTCGGCTACCGCCTTTTCAACTACCAAAATTCTTTTTGCCTTTACCCCAGCGTCTCTTACCAGATCATAAAAGGCTCTTTTCTCAACTTCGGTGACATCTGTGGGAACTGCAATATAGTAATCCCCCTGCTTTACATTGCTTCTGGTCAAATCGTTGATGAAATATTTGACCAAAAGCTGCATATTTTTGATATCTGCAATAACGCCATTGGAAAGCGGATAAGAAATGTGAATATTGGCAGGCGCTTTTTCATACATTTCAAATGCAGAATCACCATAGGCAAATAAGGTGTTCTTATTTTCAATGGCAATCATGTTCTTTTCCACTAAGATCGTATCATCTGAACGACTGTAGATTTTTATGTTACTGGTTCCTAAATCAATACCAAATGCATTGTTTGACAAAGTTTGATACCCCTTTCTATAATAAGTCTTTTTCTTTGAAACTGAAATAACACCCGTCGCCTAAAACAATATGGTCGATCAGCGGTATATCCATCAGTTCCCCTGCTTCTTTTATCTGTTGTGTGACTGCGATATCCTGCCTGCTGGGACTTGGATCTCCGCTTGGATGATTGTGCAGAAGCATCAAGTGGCATGCCCGGCATTTAAGCGCTTCGATGAAGATTTCCCGGCTGGATAAAAGCGAAGCCCTCACCGTTCCCTGTGACAAAGTATATTCTTCTATCAATCGCAGTTTATTATCCAGCAAAAGCAATAAAACTGTTTCCCTTTCCTTGTGGCGCAGCTTTTCCATGTAATAGTCCGCCACCGTTTTAGGAGAATCATATTGAAGCGTCACCGATGCCTTTTCAAGTGCCATCCGCACTGCCAGCTCTGAAAGGCATTTGATCTTAATTGCTTTAACCTCTCCGATTCCGGGAATATCCATAAGTTCTTTTAAAGATAAATGGTGCAGGGTGTTTAGCTTAAAGTCCTTTCCCCCTGCAAGGGTAAGTACTTTTTTTGCCATCTCCAGGGCGGGACAATTTTTCGTCCCTGTTCTTAAGATGATGGCAAGAAGTTCCGCTTCGGTCAAGGATGCTGAACCTTGATTCAAAAATTTTTCGTAGGGAAGTTCCGTATTTTGTTTAGCTGTCTGCATGGTGCATGTCCTTTCCGGTCTCTTCTCTCAACAAAACCAAAAAGAAAAGCAGCTAGATAAACCGATATATTACCAGTGCGATTACAATGCCTATGATGCTGGCAACTGTAATTTTAATCGTAAGGCCAAAGGTGATACACATGATTCCTATATCAAAAATAATTGGCGCTGAAAGCCCGAATGTCTGTCCGTAATTCAGCCAGGTGCTGGGGAACAGGTTCCCAATAAAGCCCCCAATCACAATGCCGGCTAAAATAAGCAGGAAACAGGCCCAGTTATTTTTACGCATTCTGTACCTCCGGAATATCTTTTGTATAGCATGAGTTTAACCCATAACCAACATTTATATTAACACAGTTGGAAATTTATGTATACTGATTTCATGTATTTTTTATAAGTTTCGTCTGTCAAAATCCTTCATAATAATTTCTTTTTCCACTAATTTTTGTAGGGTATTCATAATTCCCAGCTTTCCATGCTGCCAAGTCAGACCGCCCTGAAAATACACCGCATAAGGGGGCTTAATGGGACCGTCGGCGCTGAGTTCTATGGAAGAACCCGACACGAATGCGCCTGCCGCCATGATCACAGGACTGTCATATCCAGGCATATCCCACGGTTCCGGCGTCACATGTCCATCCACTGGCGCTGCCTGCTGTATTCCCTGGCAAAAAGCAATCACGCCTTCAGGAGCGCCGAAGGTCACAGCCTGAATGATATCATGTCTTTGTTCACTGCCGCTCGGCACCACCGCAAAGCCCAGTCTTTCATATAAATTAGCTGCAAATATGGCGGCTTTCAATGCATTCGCCGTCACGGAAGGTGCGAGGAACAAGCCCTGGTAAAAGGCGGAAAGCACCTGCAGGGAGGCACCCACTTCCTTACCAAGCCCTGGGGAAGTGAGCCGGTACGCCGCATTTTCAATGCACTCCTTTGTTCCTGCCAGATAGCCTCCTATGGGCGCAAGACCGCCTCCGGGATTTTTGATCAAAGAGCCTACCACCAGATCTGCACCTACATCGGAAGGCTCTTTGGTTTCTGTAAACTCTCCATAGCAATTATCCACCATACAGATTACATCCGGTTTGATCTCTTTTATAAAAGCAATCAGTTCTCCAATCCTTTTCACAGATAATGTAGGTCTGGTCTGATATCCCTTAGACCGCTGTATCGTCACCAATCTGGTTTTTTCATTGACTGCCTTACGGATGCCCTCATAATCGAATCCTCCATCCACAAGCAGATCCACCTGCCTGTAGCTGATTCCGTACTCTTTTAAAGAACCTTTCGACGGGCGGATGCCAATGACCTCCTCCAAAGTGTCATAAGGCTTTCCTACAGGGGACAGCAGTTCGTCTCCTGGGCGGAGATTGCTCATGAGCGCCAGCGCCAGTGCATGGGTTCCGCAGGTAATCTGAGGACGTACCAGGGCATCCTCCGTATGGAAAATATCCGCATATACCCTCTCCAGCGTTTCACGCCCAAGGTCATTGTACCCATATCCGGTAGTTCCAAGCAGGCAGGCTTCGCTGACACGGTTCTTCTGCATGGCTTTTATGACCTTCAGCTGATTATATTCCGAAAGAGCGTCGATTTCTTCCCATCGTTCCTTTAAGGAATCCCATATCTTTTCGCCGTATTCATAGACCTCTTGACAAATTCCCATGTCCCGATACATGGATTCTATATCTGAATGTTCCATTTTGTATATCCTTTCCATCTTATTGCAGTCTATCAAATTTTTCTATCATAAAATTTAAGATTTTATTGTTATCGTAGTCAAATGCCTTCTTTTCTATCCAGATCACATCCCGCTCCCGCCTAAACCAGGTCAGCTGCCTTTTGGCAAAATGCCTTGTGTCGCGTTTGATCAGGTAAACCGCCTCTTCAAGGGTACATGCGCCGTCTAAGTAGGATAAAATTTCCTTATAGCCAAGCCCCTGCATGGAAACCATCTCTTTAGAAAATCCCATTTCTTTTAGTTTCCTGACCTCCTCCACCAATCCCTTTTCCAGCATCTCATCTACCCTGAGGTCAATTTTTCGATACAGCAGATCCCGTTCATCGTTCAGCACAAAATAACAGAAATCGTACGCCGCTTCCTTTTCCCGTTCTCTTTTATTGTGCTCTGAAATAGGGAACCCGTTCAATTCATAAAACTCTAGTGCCCTGATGACCCGCTTTTGATTGTTGGGATGGATTGCCTGTGCCGAATCAGGATCAACCTCTTTAAGACATGCGTGTAAAAATGCGCTGCCCTTTTCCTCTGCCGTCCGCTCCAGCCTTTCTCTAAGGTCGTTATGGTCTTCCTCCTGCCCGAATGCAATATCATACAAAAGCGCCTGAATATAAAAGCCTGTGCCTCCCACGATAATGGGCATATGTCCGCGGGCGTAGATTCCTTTTATCGCCTCTTTTGCCATTTCCTGAAAGCGGAACACGTGAAATTCATCGTCCGGATCGAGAACATCGATCAGATGATGGGAAACCCCGTTCATCTCTTCTCTTTTTATTTTGGCGGATCCTATGTCCATGTATTTATAAACCTGCATGGAATCAGCCGAGACGATTTCTCCTCCGATACGCTTTGCAAGCTGGATCGATAATGTAGTTTTGCCCACAGCCGTGGGACCGGTAAGAATGATCAGCTTATTTTTTGAGCCCATTTCCTTCCTCATTTACTTTAGACAATCCGTTTAAATCTCTTTTCTATCTCATATTTGCTCATGGATATAATGGTAGGACGTCCATGGGGGCAGTGATAAGGGTTGTCAAGGGTAAGCAGTTCCTCAAACAGCGCCTCCATTTCTTTCTCATCCAGCTTATTGTTTCCCTTTACAGCCGATTTACATGCCATAGATGCCAGTTTATGCAAAATTACCTCCGGCGTCCCTTTTGCCTCGTTTTCCGAAAGTTCATCCAGTATATCCGTAAAAAGTTCCTTTTCATCACAGCCATATAAATCAACCGGTATGCTTCTTAAAGCAATAGAACTGCCCCCAAAATCTTCAATTTCAAATCCCATTTCATCAAAGTAAGAGCGGTATTCCGAAATAAGGCTCTCCTCTCTTCCTGACAAGGTCAGGATAACAGGCGGATTCAACATCTGTGAGGAAATCTTCTTTTCGCTAAGTTCCTTCACCAGACGTTCGTACTTTACCTTCTCATGGGCGGCATGCTGATCCACGATAAACAGCTTGTCCTTAAATGCCACCAGCCAGTAAGTGTCAAAAATCTGCCCTAAAATCTGATACGCTTCTTTTGCATCCCTGGTCAGGAATTTTTCTTCAAACAAGTCTAGCTGTGCCGGTTTTTCAATCAATATATGCTCGTTTGCCTTGATGACATTTGCATGAATGCTTTCATTCCCGGCAGCATTGCCTGGGTTTTCATTGCCGATCACTTTGTTTTGTACGATTTTTTGCAGGAAGTCCCCTACCTTCGGCTCTTTGGGCAATTCTCTGGCGGCAGCCACGGTCCGGTATTCCTCCCGCTCTTCCATCACCATGGCAGAGCGCCTGATTTCAAAAGGCTCCGGGGTTTTACCCACCGGTTCCGGTTCTTTTGGATGTTCCGTCAGTTTGATGCCGGGAATCAGTTCTATTTCTCCCAGCTTTTTTGCCACGATTTTGGAAATCTTGTCATATAGTTCGCTTCCCCGGTTCAGCCGGATCTCCATTTTGGCAGGATGCACGTTGACGTCAAGCATAACCGGTTCCATGGTGAAATGAAGCACGCAGAAAGGAAATTTATGCTGCATCAGATAGGCTCTGTACCCCTCTTCCACCGCCTTGGTGAGGATATCGTTTTTGACGTAGCGCCCGTTGACGAAATAGGTCTCGAAATTCCTGTTGGATCGGTTCAGTTCCGGTTTACCCAAAAAGCCGCTGACAGAAAACCCGTTTTCTTCATAGGCAATGGCAAGCAGCGCATCGGTCACATCTTTCCCGTAAATCCGATAGATCACCTCTTTTAAGTTACCGTTGCCCGATGTGTGGAATTTGACCTGACCGTTCTGGATATATTTAATGGCAATATCCGGGCGGGACAGAGCCAGATGTTCCATCATATCAGCCACATAGCTTCCTTCCGTCTGGGGCTGCTTTAAGAACTTTTTTCGCACCGGCGTATTAAAAAAGAGGTTGCGCACGATAAAGGTGGTGCCATCGGGGGCGCCGATCTCTTCCATCTCCTCTTCGCATCCCCCGGCAATCTGATACCGCACGCCGGTCAAGTCCTCCTTGATTTTGGTGACCACCTCTACTTGGGCTACCGCGGCAATGCTGGACAACGCTTCTCCCCTAAAGCCCAGGCTTTTTACATAATCAAGATCTTCGATGGAAGTAATCTTGCTGGTGGCATGCCGGAGGAAGGCTTTCTTTACCTGCTCCTTTTCAATCCCGCATCCGTTGTCGGTCACTCTGATCAGGGAAATCCCGCCGTCCTTTATTTCCACCGTAATGGCGCCTGCCCCCGCATCAATGGCATTTTCGGTAAGCTCTTTCACCACGCTTAAAGGACGTTCCACCACTTCCCCGGCAGCGATCTTGTCGATTGTATTTTGACTCAGTAAATGAATAACCGGCATAATTCCTCTCATTCTGCCGCAAAGGCGGCGCAAATTACCATCTGTTCTTTAACTTGTTCTGGAGGCGGTACAATGTATTCAGCGCATCTAAAGGCGTAAGGTTGGATACATCGATCTCTTTTAACTCATTCACCACATCCTCGTCCGTCACAGTGTCAAATAAAGACATCTGGCTTAAATCCACTTCATCATATTTTACAGGCTTATGCTTTCCCTCTTTTAGATCTACTGCTATATTCTGCACCTTTTCAAGAATATCGTTGTCACACAGCTGCGCCACGATTTCCTTTGCCCTGTCGGTGACCATCTCCGGTACGCCTGCAAGCCTGGCAACCTGGATCCCGTAACTTTTATCTGCACCGCCTTTGATGATCTTGCGAAGGAATACAATGTCATCCCCTTTTTCCTTGACGGCAATGCAGTAATTGTTTACGTTGTTCATCTTGCCCTCTAACTCCGTAAGTTCATGGTAGTGGGTGGCAAACAAGGTCTTGGCGCCTAAAAGCTTTTTGTTGCTGATATGCTCGATCACAGCCCAGGCGATGCCAAGTCCGTCAAAGGTGGAAGTCCCCCTTCCAATCTCATCCAAAATAAGCAGACTGTCAGAGGTTGCATTCCTTAAAATATTGGCGACCTCATTCATCTCCACCATAAAGGTACTCTGCCCGCTGGCAAGATCATCGGATGCACCTACCCTCGTAAAAATGCGGTCCACCAATCCGATATTGGCGCTGGATGCCGGCACGAAACAGCCGATCTGCGCCATCAGCACAATCAGCGCCACCTGACGCATATAGGTAGACTTTCCCGCCATATTGGGACCGGTGATAACGGCTACGCAATACTTGTGGTTGTCCAGATAGGTGTCGTTCGATATGAACATATCGTCCGAAAGCATCTGTTCGACCACCGGATGCCGCCCTGCCTTGATATCGATGATGCCCTTTTCGTTGATAGAGGGACGCACAAAATGATTCCGCTCTGCGACAAGAGAAAGGGAAGCCAGCACATCCAGCCGTGCAACTGCCTTAGCCGTTTTCTGAATCCGTTCCATCTCTCCTGCAATGGCATCCCTGATCTGGCAGAACAGATCATATTCCAGAGTAAAAAGTTTATCCTCTGCATTTAAAATCGTATCTTCCAATTCTTTTAATCTTGCATTGGTGTAGCGCTCCGCGTTGGCAAGGGTCTGCTTGCGGATATAATCATCCGGAACCATATCCTTGTAAGAATTGGTCACTTCATAATAATAGCCGAACACCTTGTTGTAGCGGATCTTTAAGTTTTTGATGCCGGTCCGCTCCTTATCTTCCTCCTCCAGCTTTGCCAGCCAGTCCTTCCCTTCGGTTTTGGCATTTCTTAAGTTGTCAATGGTCTCATCAAAACCGCCCCGGATAATGCCCCCTTCTTTAATTGCAATGGGCGGTTCATCCATAATGGCATTTTCAATCAGCGTACAGATATCGGAAAGATCATCCATCTCTTCCCTGATACTTACAAGCAATTCCGCATCAAAATCTTCTAAGATAGTCTTGATATGGGGAATCATCTGAAGGGAATTCCGGAAGGCAATCAAATCTCTTGGATTTGCTGTTTTGTAACTGACCTTCCCCAAAAGCCGTTCCAGATCATAGATAGGATTTAAGTATTCCCTGATTTCATCCCTTGCCATAGCCGATTTTGACAAAGCCTCCACCCCGTCTAAGCGCTTCTCGATCTGTGCCTTATCGATTAGGGGCTGTTCTAAATTCTGCCTAAGACTCCTTGCCCCCATTGCCGTCCTTGTCTTATCTAACACCCACAAAAGAGAGCCCCTTTTCTGCTTTTCCCGCAGCGTCTCGGTAAGTTCCAAATTTCTTCTGGTAGAGCTGTCAAGGAGCATATACCTGCTGGTGAGATAAGGATATAAATGTGTAAAATGGGAAAGAGAGGTCTTCTGGGTGTCGGTCAGGTACAGCATCAGGCTTCCGGCAGCAATAAGACCGCAGGGAAAATCTTCAATCCCCATCCCCTGAAGGGTGGTCACATGAAAATGTTTAAGCAGACTCTTTCGGCACCTGTCCTCATCAAAGAAATGCGGTTCAAGGGGATATACGGCAATGTGCAGCCGCCCCTTTAAATCTTCTATGTCAATGCCGCTCACCAAAAAGGCGTCGTTGCATACAATCTCGCTTGGACTATATTTATTGATTTCATCTAAGAGTTTTTTATTATCTTCTGTCTCCGTCAGATAATAATCGCCGGTAGTCACATCTGCAATGGAAATGCCGCTTTTCCCCTGAAAGTAAGCAATACTCATGATAAAGTTATTGCGCCCTTCCTCTATCCCCTGGACATTTAAGTTGGTTCCCGGAGTGACGATCCGCGTCACGTCTCTTTTTACAAGTCCTTTTGCCTGTTTCGGGTCTTCCATCTGCTCACAGATTGCCACTTTATAGCCTTTTGAAACCAGCTTATTTAAATATCCTTCCACCGCATGGTAGGGAATGCCGCACATCGGCGCCCTTTCCTCAAGACCGCAGTTTTTGCCGGTAAGCGTAATCTCCAGTTCTTTAGATGCAGTAAGGGCATCCTCAAAGAACATTTCATAAAAATCCCCCAGCCTGTAAAAGAGAATACAGTCCGGGTATTCCTTTTTGGTCTCCAGATACTGCTTCATCATTGGTGTTAGCTCTGCCATTTTTTCACCGTCCGTTTATTCTTGTATTTCTCCCAGATAATAAAAGCCGTGACACTCCTTTAAATAAACCGGCACAATCTGCCCGATCAGACTTTTATCTCCCTTAAAATGCACAATCGTATTATTGGATAGCCGCCCCGTCATAAGGCTTTGATCCTGCTCATTTACCTCTTCCACCAAGGCATCCAGCACCTGCCCTTGTAACAGGCCAACCCGGGCTCTTGCGGTATCCTGTACCTCCTTAAGGACCCGGTCAAAGCCTTCCCTGACGGCTGCATCAGGCACCTGATTTTCCATAGCAGCAGCCGGCGTACCTGTCCGCTTGGAATAAATGAAGGTAAAGGCATTGTCGTACGCTGCCTTCCTGATCACATCGATGGTCTCATCCACATCCTGCGCCTCTTCCCCGGGGAATCCCACAATGATATCGGTGGTAATGGCGATATCCGGTATTTCCCCCCTGATCTTCTCTACAAGCGCCAGATACTGTTCTTTGGTGTAGTGCCTGTTCATGGCGTTCAAGATCCGGGTAGAACCCGACTGCAAGGGCAGATGCAGATGCCTGCATATCTTTTTTGATTCTTTCATCACTTGAATCAGTTCATCCGACAAGTCCTTAGGATGGGACGTCATAAATCGGATCCGCTTTAACCCGTCGATTTTTTCCACTTCCTTAAGGAGCTGGGCAAAGGTCATGGGATGTTCCAGGTTTTTCCCGTAGGAATTTACATTCTGTCCAAGGAGCATGACTTCCACCACACCGTCGGAAACCAGCGCTTTTATTTCCGCTATAATGTCCTCAGGGCTGCGGCTCCTCTCCCGCCCCCTTACATAAGGCACGATACAGTAGCTGCAGAAATTATTGCATCCGAACATAATATTGATTCCCGATTTAAAGGGATATTTCCGTTCAACCGGAAGATCCTCCACAATCTGGTCCGTGTCTTCCCATATATCCACCACCATCCGGTCAGATTCAAACATCCTTACCAGCAGCTCGGCAAATTTATAGATATTGTGGGTTCCGAAGATAAGATCCACAAAGCGGTAGCTCTGGCAGATTTTATCGATCACAGAAGGCTCCTGCATCATGCAGCCGCAGAGGGCAATTTTCATATGGGGATTTTTTTTCTTCAGGCTGTTCAAATGCCCAAGACGCCCATAGACGCGCTGATTGGCATTGTCTCTGACGGTGCAGGTATTAAAAATGACGAAATCCGCGTTTTCCTCCTCTGTAAGCGCATATCCTACCTTTTCAAGAATACCTGCCAGCTTTTCCGAATCTCTGGCATTCATCTGACATCCGAAGGTGGTCACGCAGCAGGACGGCTTTCGTCCCAGCTTACGGGATAATTCTTTTACATAAACGCTTGCTTTTTCTATATAGGCAATCTGCCGGACCGTCTCTTCCGGTCCCTTAAATTTTTCGGTAATTCTCATAACGATGCTTAACCTTTCTTTACGGTACAATAAGTATAGGCTTTTCCCCTGTTTTCGCGCCGCTCGATCACATGAAGGTAATGCAGAATATGTAAAACCTTTGCCGCCGTTTCCTTCCGCTCGCCCACTGCCTTTCCAAATTCCTGCACAGTAAAGGGTTCTGCAAGATCCTCCGGAATAAGTCTTGCATAATCGCCGACGCCGTCAATCCTCACTTCCTCCAGCAAGGTAATCGGAATCCGGTCATAACGCCGCGACCCCCGCTTTCTGTCACGGCTCCAGCCGTTAAGGAGCCTGTATTCTTCCAATTCCAGAAGGGGAAAACACAGATGAAGATTTTCATCGGACAAATAAGGTTTTATCTTGTATAACTCGTAAAAAGCCCTGTAAACAGAGCCCTTGACATTGCTTTTTCTAGGTTTGGAGCATTCCCCTGTCTCTTCGTCCATCCAGATCAAGTATTTGACTCTGGGGATTGGATATACGATCGTCACCTGATGGCCTGGCAGGAAAACATCCAGTTTGTCCCTCAGATTATGAAAGCCGGCAGTCTGGATCTCTATGATTTCCTTTCCGGTATAAATGTCTGCTACATATCCGCACATCCGAATCTCCTGCATGTCCTTATCCGGCGCATAATAGTCTTTCAATATGGCATGGACCGTCTTTTCCTGCAAGGTCCCGATTCCGCTGCGAGCTCTTTTGCTTCCCACAATGTTCTTTCTTATTTTCTCAAAACGCTCTGCGTCCATTGCCTATTTTCTTTCCAAAAACAATTTTCTTGAAATGAAATTGTAGACCATGACCACGCCGGTTGCAACAATAGCGCCGATGGAAACCATGAGAGAATCTGAAATAAGACCCTGCAGGGGAGCACTGTTTTTGTAAACCACATCGATACAAAGGAACATGACGGCTTCATTGATGGCAAGACCAAATGCGGAAAGGATAAGGAAGATGGTAAATTCCTTTTTCTGATCCATTTCCTTTTTCTTGGTGAAGACAAACTTGATGCTCAAAAGGTAATTTACTACCGATGAGATAACGAAACCAAGAAACTTGGAAAACAGATAATGGACGCCAAAGAAATTGGCAAGTCCAGTGGTGATTCCAAAATCGATAAAAAAGCAGAAAAGACCTACAATGCCAAATTTAAGTATCTGATTCAACAAATTTTTCATAACTTCTCCGTTCATTGGACGACGCATGCGCGTGTCATCTGTTGTTTTTATATCATTTTGCATGCATAAAATAAGAATGCCATGCATACATAGGCTATTATAACATGACATTCTTATTTTTAAATATTAAATTTTAATTATTTCTAACTTTTCCTATGATTCGTCACATCCGCAGCCTGCGTTCTGATTGAATACAAAGGGTCTCTGCTCAAAACGGGGTTCTGAACGAAATTCTGTCCTGCATCCGCAGTCATTGTCATTCTGTCTGTCGTTCTGACGTTCATTGCCGCAGCCGCTGTTCATGCTGCCGCACCCACAGCCGTCATTTCCTCTGCCGCGCTCTCTGCCCTCATTCCTTTCACGCCCACAGCCGCAGCCGCCATCAAAACAACTTCCGTTATTTCCGCAGCACAATAGTAATAATACCCAAATCAGACAATTCATGCTCTTATCACTCCTTTTTCATATGCTTTATCATATGCAGCAGTGACAAAAATGGTGAAATTGCGATTTTAAGCATTGTGAAGAAGCTTTTTCCGGATGTAAGCAAAGGTATACGCTTCCCCCCGCTCGGAAAGCATGTGAAGGAGTTTTTCCAGAAGCTTTTTGGTCTTTGGGTGAAGGGGGACGTTCTCCCTCCCTTTGGCATAGTACTCCCACGGTGAAGCATCCGTATACCGTTCCTTATTATAGACCTTTGACGCTGCGATTCTGTCCATCAACATTTCCACCACATATTTTACAGGCATAGGCGCCGGCGCCATCCCGCCTGCAATGTCTCTGGTACTATAATCAATCCAGTATTCATAGTGATGTTTATTCCTGCCTTTGTGGTGAAGCCATGCCGAAGAATAGCCAATCGCTTCCCGTTCTGCATTGTTGGGGCTCCTGTTGCCCTGATAGTACTTTGCACCCACCCAAAATTCGCTGGGACTGTATTTTGACAAGTCGTGAAGAATCCCCTGCTTATACAATCCCACTTTAAAGCAGCCTTTCATCACCAGATATTTGTGATAGGTTATGGTTTTAAAATGACTCCATGCTTTCATGTCTTTGATTGTCTTTCTTTTCTTTTTGCTCTTTTCGGAGCAGGTTCACACTTCTTCGTCATAAAGACAGAAATGCTCCTGCTGTTCACTGTAACGACAAAATCTTCAATCGGGGAATCGCTCTGTGCCATGGAACGTTCTGTTGCAAGGGATGTATCCGACAGTTTCATCCATTTTTCGCCGTTGGAAAACTTTGGCAGCGCCAGTTTATGAGGTTCCCAGTGCATATTATAGGCGATATAAAAAGATGCGTCTTCTTTGCCGGGAACATACTGCCCATTTAGGACAATGCCGATCATCCTGCCGATATAACTTAAGTCCGGCCGCCACGCCTCAGTTCCATGATAGGATATGTCAGGATAGCCCAATCCCTTATAATCCATCACTCTCATCTCTTCTTTCATATGGAGAATGGCATGTGATTTGCGTAGTCCAATCAAGAATTTCGCATATGACAGAATTTCCTTTGCAAAAAGCGTGTTCTTCCAATTGACCCATCCGGTCTCGTTATCCTGGCAATAACAATTATTATTACCTCCGCGGGAAGATGCAAATTCATCGCCGCTAAAGAGAAACGGAATCCCTTGGGAAAGGAAGACAAAGGACAATGCATTTTTCATCTGTTTCAGGCGAAGATCCAAAACAGATTTTCTGCGGGTATCACCTTCTATGCCGCAGTTCCAGGTTAAGTTTATATCGATTCCGTCACGGTTATCCTCACCGTTTGCCTCATTGTGCTTTCTCTCATAAGAAACACAGTCATACAGTGAAAAGCCATCATAATCTGCAAGGTAGTTGACCACACTATACTCCGGCGGATTGCGGCGCTGATAAAAAATCGCCTGATTAAGAAGCCCTTCATCCCCTTTTAAAAATCGTCTGATATCATATCGGAAATTATGGTTATCAGAAATAAAATTTTTAAAAACCGGATTGGAAATCACCGGAAGGTCTTCTTCCGGCAGGTAGCTGCACCAGATCTTCGTATTTTTTAAAATAGGTTCTTCTGCAAGAAGCCTGAAAGGAATATGAAATCCACTGATTCTCACACCATCAATATGGTATTCCATGACCCAGTACTTTATGACATCCAGCATGTAAAGCTGCCTTATTTCCGGCGGAAAATAAAACTGCATCATGACTTCTATTCCGTTTTTATGGCATTCCCGCACCAATTCTTTAAACGAACGCGACGGTGATTTAGAAGCGCTGTAAGCAGCTTTGGGAGCAAAATAGAATCCATTCTGGAACCCCCAGCAATTTAAACGTGCCTCTTCCGTCTCTAAGCTCAAGGACAAAGAGGACCCTCCCGCCGCCAAAGCAGCCGCAGGCGGCGCCTGCTTTGTATAAGGCTTGTAGTGATAATCTTCCTGTAAAATACACTCGTCATACTCATAGCAGGGCATCAGCTCTACCGCTGTGATTCCCAGTTCCTTTAAATATGGAATCTTCTCAACAATGCCTTCAAAAGTTCCCCTGTTCTTGACACCGGAACTTTTGTGCATGGTGAAAGCACGCACATTGATTCCATACAAAATGCTGTCTTCCGGCGCTGTCATAAGGGGCATGTCCCCCTGCCAGTCGAATGTATGGCTAGCCAGCGTTCCGTAAGTATTTCGCTTTTTTGTTTTTCCTGCGCCCCACTTTTCCAGTCCGCGCACTTCCTGTGCATAGGGATCCGTTATAATCTGATCCTCTATATAAAAATTATACGTATAGGTATCAAGTTCTTCTCCGTCTATCTGAAGCCCATAAAGTGTCCCCCGCCTTCCCTCATCTTGAAAGGGAATACGGCGCGAAGTGCCTTTCTTATCGTATAAAACGACCCCGCACTCTTTATTCGTGAGTAAATATGTCGCAAATTTTACACTGTTCTCTGCAAGAAATACACCCTGTCTGTCTGGTTTAAAATATGTTATGTTCAAATCTGATTTCATGCGCCCTCCGCTGTTCGTATAGTAAAGACTAATTACTCACAATATATGATACCACAAATCGAGCCAAATGTACAAAAAATATTTACGCTTCTCTTGCGCAGATGCCCTATCGCTAGTAAAATGAAATTATACCACTTAAACCTTGATTACAGATAAAGGAGACTCCTTATGAACAACAATCAAAATGAAGACAATTTAAGAAATTCCGAACAGGATCAGATGATAGACGCTAAAGAAGAGATGACCGTAACTTTAGATCTTATGGACGGCACCTCCATCACCTGCGCCATCGTCACCATTCTCACGGTAAAGGAACAAGATTACATCGTCCTGCTCCCCCTCGATGAAAACGGAGAAAACAGCGACGGCGAAGTCTGGTTTTACCGTTACAGCGAGAACGAGGCGGATCCAAACGAGGATCCCGAACTGGAATTTATTGAAGATGACGAGGAATACGAAATCGTCGCAGACGCTTTTGACGAATACCTTGACAGCGTGGAATTTGACGAGGTCATGGACGAGGAATGATTCCATCTAAAAACCTGGAGGGCTTTCTTCCGCGCTCTTTTGTGTAGTAAATCGTCAATTCATTTTTGGCTCTTGTAACGGCAACGTACAGGAGCCTTCTTTCTTCTTCAACGGCTTCCTGCCCTATGCAGTCCTTCCCGGGGATGATTCCCTCATTTACATCCGGCAAAAATACCCTGTCAAATTCCAGCCCCTTAGCGCTATGCATAGTCAAAATGCAAAGTCCCTGCTCTTCCGTCATCCGCGCCTTCGCCTCTCCTGCCTGCGCTGCCTTGTGCTCTGCAAAATCTCTGGCGGAACCCGCGCCGGGAAATTCCATGAAAAGACTTTGAATTTCATCCGCCTGCCTTAAAAATCTTTGATAGGATCTCTCGTCTTCTGCCTTTTCCAGCAGATATCGGTCATATCCAAGTCCATTTCTAAACAGAGACAAGGAAAGATAAGGCGTAAGTGAGGCAGCTATGTGCAATTGCCCAAAAAACGTTTGGATCTTGGTCAGCATCGGAACGTTGTTCTGATAATATCGTCTAATCTGTTCCTCATTGACTATTTCACTCAAAAATGCTGACCGGGTCAGAAAACGATTCGGCTTATTCATGAACCGAATCAGGCTATCCCTACGGTTTCCCTCATACACATAAGACAAAAAAGCCAGCATATCTTCCATTATGAATCCATGAAAAAGGTCTGTATCTGCAATTTTCTTCCCTTTTACCCCAATTCCCTTGCTTTTTAAAAACTCGCCAAACTGTATCACCTCCCGATTGGTCCTTAAAATGACTGCGGTATTTTGCAGTTCTTCCTTATTAAGGACTGCTATTTCTGCCGCAAGACGTTCCTCTTCTTCCCGATGGGTGTCAAAGCAGCAAATCTGCACCGTTCCGCCCTCTTTTATGGGAATAAACTCCTTTGCAAAGCGGTCTTTGTTCCCCCCGATCATATATTCCGCCAGTCTGACGATTTTTAGTCCGCTGCGGTAATTTTCCGTCAGGAGCATCTGTCTGCCATCCGGGAAATCATCTAAGAACTGTTTCATGATTCCCGGCGTGGCTCCCCTAAAGCCATAGATTGCCTGGTCATCATCCCCCACCACAAAAAGATGATCCGAAGGCTGCGCAAGCAGCTTTAAAAGCTGATACTGGGGAAGATTGATATCCTGAAATTCGTCCACCAGAATATATTTAAACAATTCCTGATATTTTCTGCACAGCATAGAATGTTTTGAAAGCACTTCAAAGCATTGCAGAATCATATCATCAAAATCAAGCAGTCCCTGTTCCCGCAGATACTGATCATATTCTTGTTTTATATTCAGGAACGCCTCAAAAGAGATCTCTGCATTACATGCAAAATTATTGGAAGCACCTTCAGACAGATTTTTCATACGGCTGATGGAACTTAGCAGATTTGTGATTGTATCGTAGGAACATTTGGAAGACAATCCATGATTGTGTAAGATGACTTGAAGAAGTTTTCGTTTATCGCTCTCTTTGATTAGCGCATCCGGTCCGGCACAGCCGCATTGTCTTAAGATATTGTAACAGATGCTGTGAAAAGTCCCGAAATGAACGTTTGCCATGTGTGCCTTTTCTTCTGCGCACTCTTTCTCATAACGATCTTTCATTTCGGCTGCCGCCGCTTTTGTATAGGTGATGACTAAAATTCTCTCCGGCGGGATATGACAGCATCTGACCAGATATAAAATGCGCTGGATAATGACAAAGGTCTTGCCGCTGCCGGGACCTGCGATTACCTGTGCCGGTCCCGACAAATGGACGATTGCCTGTTTCTGTGTTTTACCTGGTTGTTTCAAGCAGTTCGATCCCTTTCCTTATTCTGGCAATGGACTCTTCTTTTCCAAGAAGTTCCATAATTTCCGTTGCGCCTGCAGGTGTCATTTGTTTTCCGGAAACGGCTGTCCTTATTGGCCAGAGCACGTAACCGTTTTTGCAGCCCTTTTTCTCCACATAAGAGATCAGCGTCTGATAAAGCGCATCGTTTGAATAGTCCTCCTGCTCATCTAACAAAGGGAGAAGCTCCCTTAACACCTCAAGGGAAGATTCCCTGCTGGTCTTCATCTTCTTGTGCTCATACATGGAAGGATCGTACGCAGGCAATTCCTGCAGGAAATCGATCAACGCCGGAATATCGGGGAAGGTCTCTATTCTGGTCTTGACCATGGATGCCACCTTCCTTAAGTCGATATCCCTGGAGACTGCCTGTTTTAAGAACGGCTCTGCTTTCTCATAGAAAGCATCCTCTTCCATTGCCTTGATATATTCCCCGTTCATCCACTTTAACTTCGTATAATCAAAGACGGCAGGAGACTTTGACATGTGGTGATAATCAAATACTTTCGCCAGTTCCTCCAAAGAAAAGATTTCTTCGTTGCTCTCAGAAGGACTCCATCCAAGCAGCGCTACAAAGTTGACTACCGCTTCCGTCAAAAATCCCTGTTCGATTAAGTCCTCATAAGAAGAATGTCCGCACCGTTTGCTCAGCTTATGATGCTCTTCATCGGTTATAAGAGGACAGTGTACATACACCGGAACCTCCCACCCGAACGCCTCATAGAGCCGGTTATATTTAGGGGACGAAGAAAGATACTCATTTCCTCTCACCACGTGGGTGATTCCCATCAGATGATCGTCCACCACGTTTGCAAAATTGTAGGTGGGATAACCGTCTGATTTGATTAAAATCATGTCGTCCAGTTCTGAGTTATCTACCGTGATATCACCATAAATTTCATCATGAAAGGTAGTCGTTCCCTCTGTTGGATTGTTCTGCCTGATTACATAAGGAACCCCTGCTTTTAACTTCTCTTCCACCTCTTGGGGCGATAAAGAAAGGCAGTGCTTGTCATACACCGTAATTTCTTTTCCCTCCACAATCTGGGACTTTAATCCGGCGAGACGCTCCTTATCGCAGAAGCAGTAATAAGCCTCTCCTTTTTCAATCAGCTTTTTGGCATATTCGAGATAAATACCCGCCTTCTGACGCTCCGACTGCACATAGGGACCTACGCCGCCATCCTTATCCGGTCCCTCATCATGGATAAGCCCTGTCTTTTGAAGGGTGCGGTAAATAATGTCAACGGCGCCCTCCACATAGCGTTCCTGATCCGTGTCCTCGATTCTTAAAATAAAATCTCCGCCTTCATGCTTTGCAATCAGATAAGCATAAAGAGCTGTCCTTAAATTTCCTACATGCATCCTGCCTGTGGGGCTGGGTGCAAATCTCGTTCTTATTTTCGTCATCCCGTGACCGTTCCTTTCTATTTACAGATTTTCTTCCCTGTCTGGGATTTTTCTTTCTGCCTGTGCCTTAAAGCCGGCAACCTCTTTCATTGCCTGCGGAATCGCTATATTCGTGCCTGCCCCTGCGATACAGCCTCCGGGGCATGCCATCCCCTCGATCAGGCAGCCGTTCTTCTTGCCCGCCTTTGCAAGCATCAGCATTTTCTTGCACTCTGTAAGGCTCTCTGCATGTTCTATATTGACATCCACGTCAGGATAATATTCCCGAATGCATTCTTCAATGGCGCTGGCGACACCGCCCGCAACGCCGTAGCCTCTTCCTGCACCGGTGGCATCGTTCATCTGGTCAATCGCCGAAACTGCCTCAGGCAGAAGCCCTCTTGCCTCGAACATCCCTGCCAATTCTTCAAAGGTAATGACAAAATCCACATCAGAGCGGACCGTCCTGCGGGAAGCTTCCAATTTTTTGGAAGCACAAGGACCAATGAACACCACGCTGGCATCCGGGTGATCTTCTTTAATCTTGCGCGCCGTTGCCACCATGGGCGTCAGCGCATTTGAAATTTTATCAATGGTTTCAGGGAAAAACTTTTTGGCAAGCATAGACCATGAAGGACAGCAGGAAGTAAGTAAGAATGGCAGTTCCCCTGTTGCCACTTCTTTTACATAATGCTCTGCTTCTGCCATCGCGCCCATATCCGCACCGATCGCCGTCTCATACACATCAAAAAATCCAAGTTCTTTAAGCGCTGCCTTGATCTTATCCGGAGTAGCCGCTTTTCCAAACTGACCTACAAAAGCAGGCGCAACTTGGGCTATGATCTTCCTGCCCGTCTGCATCGCGCGGATCAGCTGGAAAATCTGGGATTTATCGGCAATGGCGCCAAAAGGACAGCTTACCATACACTGCCCGCAGGAGACACAAATCTCCGTGTCGATATAGGCACGCCCCTTTTTGTCGCTTTTGATGGCATTTACGCCGCAATGATCCAGACAGGGCCGCGTCTGATGGGAAATCGCATCGTAAGGGCAGACGGATTTGCACTTGCCGCATTTGATGCATTTCTCCTGGTCAATCACCGATTTTCCATTGACCATGCTGATAGCGCCTTTGGGACAGACTTCCCTGCACGGATGCGCTACGCACCCCATACATTTATTGGTAACTTCATATTTATTTTCAGGACATGCATTGCAGGCAGATGGAATGACCTGCATCAGGGGCGGTTCATAATATTTTTCATCAATATTGCTTTCCTCAAGCCCCTGCGTGACATGAACCGGTGCATTTTCCGGACGCAGGGATAAGCCCATCGCTAAGCGGATCCGCTCTCTTACGATGGCACGTTCCCTGTAGATGCTTTCATATTCCGACTCATCATAATCCACGATCTTGTAAGGCAGCGCCTCGACGTCATCTTTTAAATTCGTGGAAGTATAAGCCAAGTCTGCCACTTCTTTAAAAATGCGCCTTCTGTTCTTTCGGACCTGGGTATCTATTCCTCTCATATGTTTGCCTTTCTTTCAAATATTGTCTAAAGAAGCTTTTACCTGTATATTTTTGCATAAACCCACTAGGAAGTCAATAACCCCGAAGCCTGTTATAAAATAAGGCTTCCCACCTGAAAAACGATGGTGGATACAAGCCAGGCAAACAGGATTTGAAAAACTGCAAGTCTGGCTGTAAATGCAGCAGACCCGCTCTCCTTTCGTATGGTTGCCATCGCCGCTGCGCAGGGCACGTACAAAAGGACGAACAGCATCATGCAATAAGCATTTAAGGGACCAAAAGAAGGATCGATATGCTTTAAATTATCCGCCACCATACCAAGCCCTGCCGCTGTTTCTGCACCTCCCACGCCGAATAAAACAGTAAAACTTGATACCACCACTTCTTTCGCTGAAATCCCTGCGATCAGCGAGACAATGATCTGCCACATGCCAAGACCTGCGGGACGCATGACAGGCTCAAGCCATCTGCCGATTGCCGCCCCAAAGCTGTCCGCCGGATCCGTCACCATCCCCGAAAATCCAAAGTTCAGCACTGCCCAGATAATAATGGACGCCACAAATATGGTCGTTCCCGCCTTTGAAAGATAATCTTTTAATTTATTCCAGACATAAATCCTGATGGTTCTGGCATTAGGTCTTTTATATTCCGGCAGCTCAATCAAAAGGCTATCGTTTACTTTCTCCTTTTCAATGATGTGAAGCACTCTGGCAACAAGTATGGCACAGAGCATGCCGATTACATACATGGAAAATGCAGCTATATGTGCGTATTTTCCAAAGAACATCCCGGAAAAGAGCACGTACACCGGAAGTCTCGCCGAGCAGGACATGAACGGCGTTATGATCATGGTCCGCCTCCGGTCTTTTTCTGTTTCAAGCGCCCTGGACGCCATGATTGCCGGCACCGTACATCCAAATCCCAGAATCATCGGAAGGAACGCTTTTCCCGAAAGTCCTGCCTTTCCCATGATTCCATCCATCACATAGGCAACCCGCGACATATATCCGCTGTCTTCCAAAATAGCAAGCGCAAGGAACAAAATCGCTATATTGGGAATAAAAGTGAGGATTCCCCCTACGCCGGCAATGATCCCGTCCACAATCAGGGAAATCAGCCAGTCCGCCGCATGAATGCCTGCAAGAAAGTTCCCTGCACCCACGGAAAAATAATCCACAAAAGCTTCAAAATACCCCTTCAGCCAGTCTCCTATGGCAAACGTAAAGAAGAACACGCACGCCATAATGCACAGAAAAACCGGCACCCCCCAGATGGGATGTGTTAATATCTTGTCCACCCGGTCTGTACTGTCCTTTTTCTTTTTCCTGTAAAACAACGCCTCTTTTATAATCTGTTCAATGTAAGAATATTTGGTCTGAATAATCTCCTTCTCATAGCTGCGGTCCACGATATTGGTAACTTGAATGGGATGTTCGTTCTTCACGTCCTCATCATCTTCAAGCAGTTTGATGGCATGCCATCTCACGGAAGAATGAGTTGGATAATGCGCCTGCATCATTACAGATAACTTATCAATCTTGTCTTCAATCTTCTCACTGTAATGGAGGATATCTCCCTTAGACCCCTCCTCATAATGGTGAATCACGGCATGAAGCAGGATATCCAGCCCCTTCCGCTTCGCCGCCGAAACCGGAACCACCGGAATATCGCCAAGAAGTTCAGGAAGCCTGTGCAGGTCGATCTCCATTCCCCGCTCTTCCACGATATCCATCATATTTAAGGCAAGCACCACCGGCTTTCCCAGTTCTAAAAGCTGCAGGGTAAGATATAGATTCCGCTCAAGGGAAGATGCATCCACCACATTTACAATCACCTCAATATCGTCGTCCATGACACAGCTTCTTGTGACCTTTTCCTCAATTGTATAACAGGTAAGGGAGTAGATTCCCGGGGTGTCCACCAGCGTCATATGGACATCCTCATACTCCGCTTCTCCCTCGATTTTCTCGACCGTGACCCCCGGCCAGTTCGCCACCTTCAGCTTAGAGCCTGTGATTGCGTTAAATAAAGTCGTTTTTCCACAATTGGGATTTCCTACGAACGCTACATGGACTGTCTCATCATATTTCATATGTGCATTCCTCCACTTCGATTCCCTGACTGATATGTCTGCCCATAGCCAGTCTTGTCCCCCTCACGCGGATGATCAGTGCTCCGTTCTTCTTTCTGTTAAGGACCGTAATGATCGTCCCGTCATTCAGACCAAGAGCCTGCAGCCGGCGAGTGATTCCCTCTTCAACATACAGACCCTTGATTTCATAATTTGTTCCTTTTATACCTTCAAACAATGACATTGTATATCCCTCTTTTGTTATCTATGACGATTTTCAATAACATTAAAGCACATTACACCATTGTTTTCAAGTGCTATTCCAAAGTCTCACCCCCTTCCTCATCGATCTGCTTAAAATCATCCAGCGTCTTATTTAATGCATTGTACAATATGGTATCAACTGTATATACCGTTTTTTCATCATTCAGACTGATATAGTAACTGTTTATGACGGAATTGTAGTCTCCGATTTTAATCGTATACATATTATCATCCCACTGAAAGGTCACATTGAGCTGCGGCTGGGCAAGACCATACTGTGCCATATCTTCCGCCTGCTCTATCCTGACAGCTGAGGTTATATCTTTTGCCTGTTCAAGGAAATCAGTCACAGCCGCACTGTCGATCTTCACACTTTCATCTTCAAGACATTTCCATTCATCCCCTGTTCTTAACAGATTGACAGATTCTGCAGCGTTTATGATGCCGATTTCTTTCACCTGCGACGGATCGATCTGCATGACAGGATAGCTTTCTGCATCCGCCATTTCGCTTTCCACTGCATCCGGTTCAAATATTTTAATCACCCCAAGTGCTGCAAGCAGAGCCAAAAGGAGAATACCTAAAAATATCAATTGATTTTTTCTTTTTCGATTCATCCGCGTACCCTCTCACCGTTTTCTTCTTCTAAGCCAGATTACGAATCCACTAATTAAGAATGCAGCCGGAAGAACAAGGACTGTAAATAATGCCAACAGGAAAATTACGTTTTGGGACATGGTCAATGTACTGATTTCATAACTTTTAACCGGAATCGAAACGCTGACCGTGTGATTGGCAAAACTTCCAATCGTACTTGTAAAAAGTTTTAAATTGGTCCCCGCTACCATTGCATCTGCATCCCTTGTAAACAAATCTGCGCTGGTATATATTACCCCATTTGACTGTTTATCTCCTATCACTTTTTCACACGCTGCGCCAACGGCAAAAGGTCCCGGCTGATCCGTGTCTTGTTTTTCATACCCTGCGCTGCTTTCCATATCGTTTCTGGCATAGCTGTCATCCGATGTGTCCAAAAGTATGCTCGCACTCACCGCTTCATTTTCATGCACCGTAAGCCCCTGGGCGTAAGGGACAAAAACATAAGTTCCACTGTTATACGCACTTTCAGTTATTTCATGATATGCAATCTGGGGAAGGAGGAAAAACGGACTTTGGTAAAAGCAATTTGCATCTCCCTCAATGACAAGCCCCTTTGTGACCTCCACATCATAAAACGCAAGCAATTTGTTAAAATTGGTCATGTCATTTTCCGTGTATGCAGTAATCAGAAAAACATTCCCTCCATTTTCCATATATGTCAGCATTTTTTCTGTATCATCATCGGAAAAATCCGATAAGGGCGCATACACGATCACACAGGATGCATCCTCCGGCACAGAATCATAGTTCAAAAGATTGATGGTTTCATAAGTTACATTTTCCTTTTCTATCGCCGCCGTAAATTCTGCATCGAAAACCGCCTCCCCATGTCCCTCTAAAAGGTACATCTTCGGCATATCGTCCGATGTCACATATGCAATGGCACTGGTAAGCTGTCCCTCGCCGTCATATCCCGTTACGGTGGAGGAATAAGTGTAATAATCGATCTGCGTCTGATAGATGCTGCTATAGTCGATTACTTTATATCTCTTGCTGCTCTCCGCAATGATACTGTTAAATGACAGGTCAGAATCTGTATATTTGGTAAAAAACTTCGGATTTACCGCAGGATCCACATAAGAGACCTTAATATGTGCATTTAGGTCTGCATATTTTTTCAGCGCAGCATCTAAGGTGGCATCTGCCTGTTTTTCATTTGCCAGCACATAAAGCCGGACGTCTTCTTCCAGTGAAGAAACCATTTCCTTTGTTTCATCTGTAAGGGAATAGAGCCTGTTGGAAGTAACATCAAAGGAGGTAAAACGCAGCGGCAGCTCTCCTGCCAGCACATTGACCAATACTACGGCTGCCGTACTAATCAGCACCACCGCCACGCTGTAGGTACTCATGCTAAAATTCCTCACCGAAACCTGATAGCGTCTCTTTTGAATAGACTGCACCGTCAAAACCAAAAACAGCAAAATAACCGATACAAAATACACAACGCCAGTCATCTGCAGCGATCCGTTCAGGAAGGTGTCAAATCTGCTGACCATATCAAATGCGCTTAAAATTTTAGTAAGCAAGTTTCCTGTAGTGGAAATCATATTGCAGATTCCCGACATCACATATCCTAAGAACAGCACGCCAAATGTAATGACTGCCGCAATCACCTGACTTTCTGTGAGTGAAGATACAAACACGCCGATTGCAATACATGCAAGCCCATAGAGGAAAAATCCAAGCACGGCAACATAGGTCTCCCCAAATGCAATTGTTCCAAAAAGGCTTAAAATCAGCGGATAGATACTGATAATCCCTGCCGGAATGGCAAAAATCGTCGCCAGTGCCAAAAATTTCCCAATCACAATGCTTCCCACGCCAACAGGCGCAGTAAGAATCAATTGGTCTGTCTTCTGGTGGCGTTCTTCCGCCAATATACGCATCGAAAGAATGGGAATGCCGACCAGAAACAAAAATACAATAGACGACAATGCATAGCCAATATATGGATACCCCATAAAAAGGTTATAAACAGAAAAATAAATTCCCATCAAAAACAGCATTACGCCAATAAATAGACATCCTAGAAATGAGCAGAAATAGGATTTCAATTCTCTTTTATAAATCGCTATCATGATTTTCTCCTCCTTCCTTTACCTGCGCATCCTCTCCGGTAAGTTCCAAAAATACATCTTCCAGAGACTTTTCCCCTCTGCACAAAGACATAATCGGAAGGTCTGCCTTTGCAAGTGCATAAAAGAGTTCCGGACGAATATCTTTCTTTGAATCTGTCTGCAAAATTGCTTTCACACAATCTTTTTCACTGCTGTTTTCAAAATGAACGGCTTGTATGCCTTCTAATTCTTTCAAAACACCTTCCGCCTTTTCTTCGCTTCCCAAAACCACCAATTCTAACTGGGTGCTGTTCGCCATCCATCCGGTAAGCCCTTCTGGCGTATCGCACGCCACCAGCTTTCCTTTGGAAATAATCATGATTTCATCACAGATTGCCTGTACCTCTGACAGAATATGGGAACTTAAGATGACGGTATGCTTTTCTCCCAGCTTTTTGATCAATTCCCTGATTTCAATGATTTGCTTGGGATCAAGCCCCACAGTAGGTTCGTCCAAAATAATTACATCCGGATAGCCCAGCACCGCCTGCGCCAGCCCCACACGCTGCTTATACCCCTTAGACAGATTTTTAATCAACCGGTCTTGAATGTCTGAGATCATGGTAAGCTCCATAATTTCATTCATCTGCTCTTTGAATTTGGTTTTGGAAATCTTCTTAAGTGCTGCAACGAAAATCAGATATTCCCTGACGGTCATATCCTGATACAAAGGCGGTATCTCAGGCAGATAGCCGATGCACTTTTTTGCCTCATCCGCATCCTTTAAAATATCATAACCGTTAATCTTCACACTCCCCTCTGTCGCCGCTATGTATCCCGTCAAAATATTCATGGTAGTACTCTTCCCGGCTCCGTTCGGTCCCAAGAATCCATATATTTTGCCCGGCTCCACTTGAAAAGTGAGATGATCTACCGCTAAGTGATTTCCATATCTTTTTACAAGATTCTCCACTTCTATCAAGACTGCATTCCTCCTTTTGCTAAATTTCTTTTTTAATTTAATTCCAAATTGTGTTAAAAATGAAAAGAAAGTGTGAAAAATTTGTGTTTAATCGGAACCCGGAATTTTTCCTATCATACTATATTATTAAATTACTTTCTGATTTATGAGAGGAGAATTATGCAGGATTACAGTTTTAACGAGTATTTTGATCGTTTTCCTATTGCAATGGCATATGTTCCCTGGCAGCATCTTACCAATGTCTTTGAAAATCTGGATGAGGCATATAAAGCAGGTACAATATTCCCTGAACTGGAAAAACCGTTTACAGGAAGGAGATGCGTAAAATGACAAACCCAAATAACAGTGAACAGCGCAGACTGTTCCATGATATCGGCGTAATCGATTTTGTTATTGTGGAGATGAATGAATATCTGGACACTCATCCCACAGACAAAGAAGCCATCGAATATTTAAGCCACTATGTCCGCATGAAAAATCAGGCTATGCGGGAATATGCCGCCAAATACGGTCCCCTTAGAATCTCTGACGCAGACGGCTGTAACCAGGATGAATGGAAATGGGCGACCCAGCCCTGGCCTTGGGAAGGAGGATGTTAAATTATGTGGAGTTATGAGAAAAGATTACAGTTTCCGGTTAATATCAAAGAGCCCAACGCCAAGATCGCCCAGGTGATCATGTCTCAATATGGCGGTCCTGACGGGGAATTGGGGGCTTCCATGCGGTATATTTCACAGCGGTATTCCATGCCATATAATGAGGTGGCTGCCATATTGACGGATATTGGCACCGAGGAATTGGCACACCTTGAAATGGTATCTACCATCGTCCATCAGCTGACCAGAAATTTATCCATGGAAGAAATTGAAGAATCTGGTTTTGCCAACTATTACGTTGACCATACAATCGGCATCTGGCCTATGGCAGCGGGAGGGATTCCTTTTAACAGCTGCGAATTTCAATCCAAAGGAGATGCGATTACAGATTTGTTCGAGGATATGGCAGCAGAGCAAAAAGCCCGCACTACTTACGACAACATCCTGCGCTTAGTACACGACAGCGATGTCTGTGATCCCATCCGTTTCCTGCGTGCCCGCGAGGTCGTTCACTTCCAGCGTTTCGGTGAAGCAAACCGGGAAGATTGCAGTAAATCGGAACACGCACAATATAATCACTAAGACGCATACCCACACGCCCCTCAAAGCTGTGGACTTCAGCTTTCGCCCCAAAAGAAAGGACAAGCTTGGTTTTTCCCTATCGCATGAAGGGAATGGAAAGGAAAAGAGGTTGCTACAACACAGATATTCATTTATGCCTTAATTACCCTTTATCAATAACAGACAGTCAAGTCAAGGATTTACCGCTTTAGCGGCGTTTACGTCCTTGACTTGGCTGTTTGGCGTTGATAGTCTGTGAAAGGCATAAAGAAGAATTTGCCGTGCTTGTGTTTCTGCCTGCTGAAGATATGAAGTAATATTTATATATTCTTTTTGCATTTTCATTAAACTTAACATTTCTAAAAAACTATTGACAAGCAAAAAAAATTTCCTTATACTTTTTTAAAGAAAATTTTGAGTGGACTTTTCCGGATTGATATGTCATCTTTTTGCCACACAGTTATCAGTTTGATAACTGTGTGGCTTTTTGTTGTTATAATTCGGAAAATGTTTATCAAATTTTGGAGGATATATG
>CATLAK010000003.1 GCA_949878435.1 uncultured Lachnospiraceae bacterium | reverse complement strand
TTCCCAAGCTACACTGTAGCTTTGATACCTCTATTATACAGCAAATAAACTATTTAAGCTTGTATTTACTACAAAATATATGAACTTTTCAAGGTACTATAGCGGGGCTTTTGACCCCAACATCATAAGAATTTGGTAACAGACGGGAACTCCGTCGATGATTGCGGTGCCGGATTTGGGTCCGGCATAAAAAGGAACAATGTGAGAATCATTGACAGCTTACTCTGAGGTAAGGCGGATGAGACTCCGGGGCAGAAATGCCAGCCATTGTATCGAGCGTGTATGCAGCAGGGATGCTGCTTGAAAAGCAAAAGATATGAGAAGGCGGAGAATCAGAAGAAGCCAAGTCCTAAGACTTGCCGTAATCATAAATCTGTTTCTTTGGTAGGAAGGAAAGGAGAAAAGGATGAGCAAAAAACAGAAGATTACTTTGGTAGGTGTATTTGCGGCAATTCTCGTGATTGCAGCAGTAGCAGCGGGTGCGCTGAATTACCGCGCTGCGCAGTCAGGCATGAAGGAATTTCAGGTTGAGATTGTTTCAGAAAGGGATTCGTACGCACAGGTGGAAACGTATCGCTCACATGCGGAATATCTGGGAGAATTTCTGCGGACATTAGAAATCTGCGAATGGCAGGAATCGGACTATGGAATTTACATCACGGGATTTGACGGAATGCAGGAAGATTTAGAGAACCAGTACTGGTGGTGCGTGTTTGTAAACGGAGAATCCAGCATGACGGGAGCGGATGAGATTCCCCTTAGGGACGGAGATGTATATAGCTTTACCTTAAAGCAGGGGTGGCAGTAAGATGCCGGTCAGGAAAATGACGAGGATAGCGCTTCTTAGCGCTATCCTCTATGTGTCAAAAGTGGCATTGGAAGCGTTCCCCAACGTGGAGTTGATTTCTGTCCTTGTTCTCGTATATACGCTGGTCTTTGGAGCAGAAACGTTTCTGATTATAACGGTATTTAATTTGTTTGAATTGATACAGTGGGGATTTGGAAGCTGGTGGATAAGCTATCTGTACGTGTGGCCGCTGCTGTGCTTAAGCGTTCTGCTGCTTAAGAAGCTGGTAAAAGAAGAATTTCTCATTTGGAGCGTAGTGGCAGGCTGCTTCGGACTGATATTTGGAGGGCTGTTTGCCATAGCCTATCTTCCCATAGACCCGTCGTACGCTTTGGCTTATTGGATATCGGGTCTTCCCTGGGATGTGTGGCATGGGGTATGGAATTTTGTTTTGACGGCTGTGCTGGGAAAACCCTTATATAAGATTTTGCTTATGCTAAAGACACGAATGTTCCCGGAAGAGCTAAAACAAAAAAGAGATCATATATAATAAAAACTGAATATTAAGAAAATGGCGGATGCTTTTGATTGAAACAATAGGTAAAGCATCCGCCTTGTATTTTGACTAAAATTTAAATACTTACTTAAATTTAACTGCCGTTCCGTATGCCATCACTTCTGCCGCGCCCTGCATGACTGCGGAGGAGGCATAGCGGACATTGACAATTGCGTCAGCCGAAAGGCGTTCTGCTTCTGCGATCATACGCTCTGTTGCCAGATCTCTGGCTTCATTCATCATATCGGTGTAAGCTTTTAATTCGCCGCCTACAAGGGTCTTAAAGCTCTGGGTAATATCCCTGCCGATATTTTTTGACTGGATGGTGCTGCCTTTTACCAGCCCCAGCATTTCGAGTTCTTTTCCGTTGATATAATCTGTGTTTACTAAAATCATATTTTTGACTCCTTTATAATATTATACTTTTTTATTCAATGTCTAATTCCGGCGGAATATCAAATTCGCCGGGAACCGGCTTTCCGTTCTTTTTCCTTTGTCTGACACATTCCGTCAGTAAATATTCAATCTGCCCATTGACGGAACGGAAGTCATCTTCTGCCCATGCGGCTATGGCATTATAAAGTTTGGAAGAAAGCCGGAGGGGAACCTGCTTTTTGGAATTGTCCGCCATATTAATATAGGCTTCCTGAGTTTACAATGGGCTGGGCATCCCGGTTTCCGCATAAAACTACCAGTAAATTGGAGACCATGGCAGCTTTGCGCTCTTCATCTAATGTGACTACTTCTTTTTCACTGAGTCGTTCAAGGGCCATTTCCACCATACCCACGGCGCCGTCTACAATCATCTTTCTTGCGTCGATGACGGCAGATGCCTGCTGGCGCTGGAGCATGACTGCTGCGATTTCCGGCGCATAAGCAAGATAAGTGATTCTGGCTTCAATAATTTCCAGGCCGGCCTCATTTACCTTTTTCTGGATTTCGGACCGGATTCTTTCTGCAACGATTTCGCTGGAGCCTCGCAGAGAGCCTTCATCTGCAATACCGTCGCCGGTGGTGTCTACATTGGGAGCTACATCGTATGGATACAATCTTACAATATCCCTTAATGCACTGTCGCACTGCAAGGATAAGTACTCTTTATAATTATCCACATTGAAGACTGCCTTTGCGGTATCTACTACCTTCCACATTACGGCAATGCCGATCTCCACGGGATTTCCCAGACAATCGTTGATTTTTTGGCGGTTGTTGTTTAGGGTCATCACTTTGAGAGAAATCTTTTTGTTGAGGGAATCCGTCAGGGAAGCGCTGCTGTCCGTGCCGATGGTAAGTGTGCCGAGCAGGTTCTTTTCGTTTACGTCGCCGCTCTGATTCAGCTTTGTCTTTGCAGCGGGATTAAATTCGGAGCAGAAGGGGTTGACGAAATAAAAACCTGCATCCTTTAAGGTTCCCACATAGGTGCCGAAAAGGGTAAGCACCAGCGCTTCCTGGGGCTTTATGACTTTTAGTCCGCATAAAGGAATCCATCCCAGCGCTGTATAGATAATGCCGATAATAAGCGGGATGGGGCTTTGGTGGGCGTTGATCATAAATCCGCCTAACACAATGCTTGCAATAGCAAGTACATATAGAATTACAAAAAGAAATAACATTGCCATACCATTTTTTTTGTTGTTAAGTATTTTTTCTTCCATCATATCTGATCTCCTTTGTTTTGATATTTTGATGATATCATTTTGATATCATTATGTCAACAATGTTTTTTAAGAAATTTTTAAACTATTCAATATAGAAAGGATTAGGTATAATAAAAATCAAAGAGAGTGAAAAGGAGAGAGCAAATGAAGATTATTGTTTTGGAGAGAAACAGCGTGGGTCAGGATGTGCCGATGGACGCTATTGGGAAATTGGGGGAGATGACGGTCTATCCAAATACTACGGCAGCAGATGTGAAAGAAAAAGTGAAAGATGCGGAGATCATAGTTGCCAATAAGGCACCTTTAAATGAAGAGACGCTAAAGGATGCCGGACAGGTGAAGCTGATCTGCGAGTTCGCCACCGGTTATGATAATGTAGATTTGGCATATTGCAAAAAAAGAGGAATCAAGGTTGCAAATGTGGTGAATTATTCTACGGATGCTGTAGCGCAGCATACTTTTGCACTTTGCTTTTATGTCCTTGAAAAGCTCCGCCATTATGACGAATATGTCAAGTCGGGAGCATATGCGGCGCAGGACCGCTTTTCAAACTTTGACCTTCCTTTTACAGAACTGGCGGGAAAAACATGGGGGATCATAGGCATGGGCAATATCGGAAAAAAGGTGGCAAAGATCGCCCAGGCTTTTGGATGCAGGGTCATTTTTTATTCTGCCTCCGGCAACAGTACCTGTACAGATTATGAGAGAGTTAGTTTTGATACCCTGCTTAGAGAATCAGATTTCTTATCCCTTCATTGTCCGCTCAGTGATAAGACAAGGAGCTTGATTGATTTGAATGCTTTAAAGAAGATGAAAAAAAGTGCCATTTTAATCAATGTGGCAAGGGGACCGGTAGTAAAGGACGAAGATTTGTATACAGCGCTGACACAGGAATATATTGCAGGAGCCGGTCTGGATGTGACCGGCACGGAACCTATGAAGGACAGCAATCCACTGAGCAAGATCATGGACAGTAATAAACTTATCATTACGCCCCATCTTGCATGGGCAAGTAATGAGGCGAGGAACAGATGTGTTTCTGAGACCTGCAAAAATATTGAGGCGTTTTTGAAAGGAGAAGACAGGAACATCGTAAATCCCTGACAATTTCTTTAAATCGATGCTTATTTTAGTTTCTTAAATTCATTCCTGTGCTGGATGGGCGTCTTCCCGGTGGCTTTTTTGAATACCTGGGAAAAATAAGATTGAGAAGAAAATCCCAGCATGGTTGAAATCTGTGCAATGGAATGGGTAGTAGATTCTAAGAGGGACTTTCCTTCCTGGATTCTTTTCTGCAGGAGATAATTGATGGGAGAAAGCCCGGTATATTTGGTAAAGGCGTGCGCCATATAAAACTTATTCATATGTGTGAGGGAAGCCAGCGTATCCAGCGTGATGTTTTCCGAATAGTTTGCATCCAGATAGTTTTTGATCTGGGTGCATTCTCTGTTTAAAATGGTATTATTGGTTGTGACCACGGAAAGGTTATCATTCCGGAGCATGCAGATTAGGAGCACTTCTAACAGATTCTGACAGACGTTCTCATAATTTTCCTCCTTGCGTGAAATTTCTTCCAGCATAATATTCAGGTACGCGTAAACGTTGGAACTTTGAATGTTGTATTTATAAACGTTGCCAAGGGCGGTGTGCATGGAAATGCCGTCCTGGGCGGAGGCGATATTTTCAAATGAAAAAGAAAGACCTTCTATGCCCAGCACGATGTACTCAAGAGGGGTGGTGTGCAGGGACTTTTCGGTGTGCTGTACATGTGGATTGATAATCACCATATCGTTTTGGGATACAGGAAATTCAGAGCCTTCCGCGATGAAAGAACCGCTTCCGCTTACCACAAAGAACAGTTCGCTGAAAGGATGGGAATGAAGAATGCTCTGCCAGTCATCCTCATATTTTGAGGTTGAAACATATAAAAGTTTTGAACGCTCTGAGTAAGAGATTTTATTATTTTCTATACGGTGTCTGGTATTTCCCATATTTGCTCCTTTTTCTTACAAAAATACTGATAAAAAATGTGCAGCTTAAATAATATATCAGAATTTATATATTTTGTCCACACTTTTATAATGTACTAAAAGAATAAAAAAGCATATACAAGTATATAGATAAAAATCAAACCACAATATATAGAAATAATAAATAAAAGATAGGCGTTTGGCACAATACTTAATTCATAATGAATAAAAAATTAATAAAATAAAAAAGGAATATGTACATATTTACAAAGAAAAACAATGAGAAAAAACAATTTAAATAAAGTTGCATAAAAGCAAGATATATAAAATATCGAGCAATAATAAGATTGATTAAAAAAATTTTTTTTAATATACTTAAGATACATTTAGCAGTGGAACCGGTCAAAATAAGTGTTTGACACAAATTTTAAGGAGGAATTTATTATGAAAGTAAAAAAAGTTATTTCAACTTTGCTTGTGACCACCATGACAGCAGCGATGCTGGCAGGATGCGGCGGTTCAGGCGGCGGCGCGGAAGCTCCGGCACCCGCAGCGGACAATGCGGCAGATGAGACGCAGGCAGAGGCGCCCGCTCCGGCAGATGCAGAAGAGGCTCCTGAAGTGGAAGAACAAGTGCTCAAGGTAGCAGCCTTTGAAGGCGGTTACGGCGCAGATATGTGGTCGGAGGTTGTGGCAGCTTTTGAAGCATCCCATCCCGGTGTGACCGTAGAACTTACCATCGATAAGAAGCTGGAAGACGTAATCAGCCCCAGCATGAAGGCAGGCGATTATCCCGATGTGGTACATCTTGCTACAGGACGTGAAGCAGCCCTTACGGAAACGCTGACGAAGGAAAATGCACTTCTTCCTTTGACAGATGTGCTTGAGATGACGGTACCTGGCGAAGACGTAAAAGTAAAAGATAAAATCATTCCCGGTTTCCTTGACACACTGGCAACCAATCCTTACGGCGATGGCGTAACCTATTATGCACCTATGTTCTATAGCCCCTGCGGTCTGTTCTACAATGCAGGATTGCTGAAAGAAAAAGGCTGGGATGTACCTACAACATGGACCGAGATGTGGGAATTAGGCGATACGGCAGCAGCAGAAGGCATCGCACTGTTTACATATCCTACAACCGGATATTTTGATGCATTCACTTATGCAGCGCTGGCTTCAGCAGGCGGATCAGAATTCTTTGACAGCTGTATGACATACGAAGACGGCATTTGGGAAAGTGCAGACGCAACCAAGGTATTTGAACTGGTTGGCACGCTGGCTGGATATACAGAGGCAACTACCGTTGCAAACGCAAACAATGACAACTTTACAAAGAATCAGCAGCTGATTCTTGACAACAAAGCAATCTTCTGCCCGAACGGCACATGGCTGCCCGGCGAAATGGCAGAAGCACCCAGAGCAGACGGCTTTGAGTGGGGCTTTATGGCACTTCCCGCAGTAAATGATGGCGGAGCAGGCTGCTCCTTCTGCTGGTTTGAGCAGATGTGGATTCCTGCAGCAGCACAGAATCAGGATATGGCAAAAGAATTCGTAGCATATATGTATTCTGATGAAGCAGCACAGATTTTTGCTAAGGCAACCGCAATTCAGCCGATTACTGGTGTTAGCGATTATCTTGAAGGCGATAACAAGATGTTCTACAGCATTTATGACAACGGCGCAACCGCAGTTATGGGCGGATTTGCAGCTACAGCACCGGTAGAAGGCGTAAACATGCTGGATACACTGTGCGGAACAGTTAACAGTATCGTAAGCGGTGACAAGACTGTTGCTGAGTGGCAGGCGGCTGTAGAAGAAGCAAGTGATAAATTAAGAGCGGCAATGGAATAAGAGTTTAAGGGGTGCTCCAGAGGTTTCCGCCTTTGGAGCACTTTTTTTAACCTGATGAGGGCAGGCAGGGCGATTCATAATGTGAGGCATTCGCTGTTGTGGGAAACGGAGGTATGAATGTGAAAAAGGGCAAAGCAAGAAGTGTTTTTATTGGGGTATGTGTTGCACCGGCGGTTATTTTATTTATAATCTTTATGCTGATTCCAACCTTTAATGTATTTAAGATGTCCCTTTATAAGTGGGGGGGATATTCTAACACCAAGGAATTTGTGGGACTGAATAATTTTAAGATATTGATGGAGGATATGAACTTTTTCCGTTCCTTCCAGAACACAGTACTTTTGATTGTCTGTGTGACCATTGTGACAATGGCGCTTTCTTTGATATTTGCAGCGATTTTATCAAGGGAGGAAATCAAGGGACAGAATTTTTACAGAATTATATTTTATATCCCCAACATTTTGTCGGTAGTGGTTATTTCGGCAATCTTTTCAGCAATCTACGATCCTAACAATGGTCTTTTGAACAGTATTATCGGGATTTTTAGAGGAAGCGATAAGACGCCGATCCTTTGGCTGGGAGACCAGAAGCTGGTTATTTACAGTCTTGTGATTGCCATGATCTGGCAGGCGATTGGTTACTACATGGTTATGTATATGGCAAGTATGGCAAGTGTTCCAGAGAGTCTTTACGAATCAGCGAATCTGGAAGGAGCGGGGCGTATTCAGCAGTTCTTTTCCATAACCCTTCCGCTGATCTGGACCAATGTAAGGACCACATTGACATTCTTTGTCATCAGTTCCATCAACTTAAGCTTTTTGTTTGTAAAGGCATTGACAAGCGGAGGACCGGACGGGGCTACGGAAGTGTTCCTAAGTTATATGTATAAACAGGCATATACCAATTCCTCCTATGGATATGGTATGGCAATCGGCGTTATCGTATTTTTATTTTCTTTTGGTCTTTCGGCTGTTGTCAATTTCGTTACCAAACGAGAACCACTGGAATTTTAAGGAGGGGTGCATATGAAAAAGAAAAAAGAAATGAGTTTTGACGCTTTATACAAACTTTTTATTTATGTTGCCCTGATTACCCTCGCAGTCAGTATTATTGTTCCGGTGGGATGGGTATTCCTTGCATCGATTAAAGAAAATTCGGAATTTTATGGAAATCCATGGACGATGCCGAAGGGAATTTATTTCCAGAACTTTATCGATGCTTTTGAAAAAGCAAAGATGGGCGAGTACTTTATGAACTCTGTGCTGGTCACGGCTCTTGCCCTTGCCATATTGCTGGTGGTGGCGCTGCCTGCAGCTTATGTGCTTGCGAGGTATCGGTTTAGGGGGAGCAAGCTTATTAATGTGATGTTCATGGGCGGATTGTTTATCAATGTGAACTATATCGTGGTGCCCATTTTCCTGATGTTCGTGGATGCAGATAAGTTCTTAAAGGGTCTTGGCGGAGATGGATTTTTCCTGAATAATCTTTTTGTGGTGGCGCTGGTATACGCATCCACAGCCCTGCCGTTTACCATTTATCTGCTGTCCGGCTTTTTTGTTACCATACCGAGAGATTATGAAGAGGCGGCATACGTGGACGGAAGCGGTTATTTCAGGACGATGGTCAAGATTATGATGCCCATGGCACTGCCTAGCATTATTACGGTTATTCTGTTTAACTTCCTGTCCTTCTGGAATGAATACATTATCTCCATGACGCTGCTCACAAAGGATGCCAAGACCCTTCCGGTAGGTCTTATGCAGCTGATGCAGGCGCAGAAGGCAGCAGCAAATTACGGACAGCTTTATGCCGGGCTGGTAATCGTAATGCTTCCTACCTTGATTTTATACATTATGGTTCAGAAGAAACTGACCCAGGGTATGAGCCTTGGCGGATTGAAGGGTTAAAGGAGGAAATGCTATGAAATGGATAATCAGATTAATATATGTCATTATTTTTATCGGCAGCATGGCACTTATTGTGACAGGACAGCGCAATATAGGACCGGCAGGGCTTTTGTGTATGCTGGCAGGACTTGCGGGGATATTGGTGCTCCTATTTCTATATAATAAGAAATTTCAATGACGATCAAGCAAAAGAATGGAGGAATGGATATGGAAAATGCAGGCAGATTGACACTGCCTACAGATGTAGATATGGTTGACGAAACAATACGCCTAAAAAATCTGCTGGGTGCGGATGCCTTAAGGGACTGTGACGGAACGACTATGCCGGAGGAACTTCTTGACCAGGATGTGAAAATATATGCCACATATTATACGACCCGGAAGGATAACGACTGGGCAATGCAAAATCCGGAAGAGGTACAGCAGGAATATCTGATCAGCGATTGTGTTACGGCGAAAAGTGACTGTCTGCGTATAGAAATCATGAGGGGGTTCCACACGGAGCAGCTTAAGGTAAATACAATCGATTCTCCCAAGCGGTGGTGGGAAGTGATTGACAGAACAACGGGAGAGGTGGTACCTGCAGATCAATGGGAATATGATGAGGCTTCGGGGGAGGTTGTAATTTCATCAGTTCCTTATCACCGGTACACGGTAAGCTTTTTGGCTTTTCTGATCTGGGATCCGGTACATATGTACAATTTTATTACGAATGACTGGAAAAATGCACCTCACCAGCTGACCTACGATGTCAGGCAGCCTAAGACACAGGCTTATGTCAAAGAAAAGCTGAAAAAATGGTGCGAACAAAATCCGCATGTAAACGTGGTGCGCTTTACCACCTTCTTCCATCAGTTTACATTGACCTTTGATGATCAGAAGAGGGAAAAGTTTGTGGAATGGTTTGGCTACAGCGCCAGTGTAAGTCCCTATATCTTAGAGAAATTTGAGAGGTGGGCAGGATATAAATTCCGCCCTGAATTTATTGTGGATCAGGGATACCATAATTCCATTTTCAGAGTGCCGTCAAAGGAATTTAAGGATTTCATAGAATTTCAGCAGATTGAGGTGTGTGCTCTGGCAAAAGAGCTGGTGGATATCGTACACAGTTATGGTAAGGAAGCCATGATGTTTTTGGGAGATCACTGGATAGGGACGGAGCCCTACGGAAAATACTTTGAAAGTATTGGTCTGGACGCTGTTGTAGGTTCTGTAGGGGATGGTGTTACATTGCGCATGATCTCTGATATTAAAGGGGTGAACTACACGGAAGGTCGTCTTCTTCCTTACTTTTTCCCCGATGTCTTCACAGAAGGCGGAGACCCTATGGGGGAAGCCCAGGACAACTGGATAAAGGCAAGGAGAGCAATTCTTCGTTCTCCCTTAGACCGGATCGGATACGGGGGGTATCTGAAGCTGGCAGCCCAGTGGCCGGGTTTTATCGATCAGATCAGGCGTGTGGTGGATGAGTTCCGTCAGATTCATGAGAATATGCAGGGAAGTAAAGCATATACTGCTCCTTTTAAGGTGGGTATTTTAAATTGTTGGGGTAATTTGAGAAGGTGGATGGCAAATCAGGTCCATCATGCCTTGTGGTATAGGGAAATTTATTCCTATGTGGGCGTAATCGAGTGTTTGAGCGGTATGCCCATAGAAGTAGAGTTTATCACTTTTGATCAGGTAAGAGAGGGAATCAACCCGGAAATCAAAGTGATCATCAATGCAGGCGATGCTTACACGTCCTGGAGCGGCGCAGAAAACTGGAAGGATGAAAAAATCGTATGCCAGATCCGTAAGTTTGTGGACGAAGGCGGCGGATTTATCGGCGTGGGAGAACCCAGCGCATGCCAGTATCAGGGGCATTATTTCCAGCTGTGCGATGTGCTTGGCGTGGACAGGGAACTTGGTTTTTCTATGAGTACGGATAAGTATAACGAGAAAGACAGCAGACACTTTATCTTAGAGGATACGCCCGGAGAGATCGATTTTGGGGAGGGTAAGAGCCGCATCTATGCCCAGGGGGATCATTACCAGATACTCAATATGGATAAACCTTACAGCCGCCTGGTGGTCAATGAATATGGAAAAGGAAGAAGCGTTTATTTTGCAGGACTCCCCTATTCGCCTCAGAACTGCCGTATTCTGCTGCGGGCAATTTATTACGCAGCGCATCAGGAAGAAGAAATGAAGAAGTTTTATGTTACGGATATGGATACAGAACTTGCTGTTTTTGAGAAAACAGGCAAAATTGCAGTGATCAACAATTCCAAAGAGCCGAGGCAGACGGATCTGTATGTACAGGGCAAACTGGTGCAGCATCTTGATTTAGAGCCCATGGAAATGCGGTGGGTGGATTATAAGGAGAGGTAAAAATGAAGGTAGAAAATCCGGCTTGTGCCAAAATAGAAGAAGCAATAGCAGCGTTTGAGTTAGAGGGAGAGCTGATAGATGGAAAGCCCTATGGGAATGGGCATATCAATGATACCTTTCTGCTTACTTGCGAAACAAAGGAAGGCAGCAGGCGCTATATTCTGCAGAGAATGAACCACTCAATTTTCAAAAATCCGCAGCAGCTTATGGAAAATGTGGTGAATGTTACACGGTACTTGCGTGAAGTGATCAAAAAGCAGGGCGGGAATCCCGATAGAGAGACGCTGAATGTAGTAAAGACGCGTGATGGCGGGAATTACTACGAAGACAGTGCACATAATTTTTGGCGGGTTTTCCTGTACGTAGAAAGGACTTTGTGCTTTGAGCAGGCGGAAAGTGCCAAGGATTTTTATGACAGTGCGGTAGCATTTGGAAACTTCCAGAGAATGCTTGCAGATTATCCTGCGGGCGAACTCCATGAGACGATTCCGAATTTTCACAATACTCCTTCCCGGTTTCGTGATTTCCAAAAAGCTGTGCGGGAGGACAAGATGGGAAGAGCATCGCTTGCTATGCAGGAGATAGCATTTGCGATGGAAAGGGAAAAGGATACATCGGCGCTGCTGGATCTTTTAGAAGAGGGCAATTTACTGCTTCGCGTAACACATAATGATACCAAATTAAATAATATTTTGTTTGACGCCGATACGAAGAAGGCATTATGTATCATTGATCTTGATACGGTAATGCCGGGTCTTTCCCATTATGACTTTGGAGATTCCATCCGCACAGGAGCAAGTACGGGAGCGGAGGATGAGAAGGATTTAACGAAAATAGAACTGGATTTAGATTTATTTGAAGCCTTTACGAAGGGATTTCTGGAAGGATGTAAAGGAAGCCTGACCGAAAAAGAAATTGAAATGCTTCCCATGGGGGCAAAGCTGATGACTTATGAGTGCGGGATCCGGTTCCTGGCGGATTTTCTGGAGGGAGATGTCTATTTTAAGATTCACAGGGAAGGTCATAATCTGGATCGGGCAAGGACACAGTTTAAGCTGGTAGCGGATATGGAGGCAAAATGGGAACAGATGGCAGCTATCGTAGATAAGTACAAGAAACAACCATAAATAAAATAAATGTTTATAAAAGTCCCACAGAAAAATTCATTTGAAATCCTGTGGGGCTTTTTATTGTTTCAGTTATGATGATGTGATAAAATAAAAAAGAAAAATGCGGAATGCAGGAAGGATAGGGCTGTCATAGATGGGCATATTGTTAAAAAATATTCTGGCCATACTGCCGGAAGGAAACAAAGATTTAATCAAGGAAACAAATATTTATATTGAGGGTAACAGAATTGCTGCCATCGGCACGCAGCCTGAGGGCTTTAAAGCCGACAAGGTGATTGACGGAAAAGACAAGCTTGCCATGCCGGGGCTTATAAACTGTCATACGCATTCCTATATGGCTTTCATGCGGAATGTGGCAGACGATTTAAGTTTTATGGATTGGCTTTTTGGAACTATCGATCCAATCGAGCAGCAGATGACAGATGAGGACGCTTACTGGGGCGCCTGCCTTGCTATCATTGAAATGATGAAGAGCGGAACCACCTGTTTTAATGACATGCAGATGAATATTTACCAGACTACAAGAGCGGTAAGGGAATCCGGCATGCGCGCTGTCATATGCCGCGGTCTGATTGGAAAAGGAAAGGATGAAGCAGGACGGTCAAGACTGCGGGAGGCATACGATGAGAGAGACGAGGCAAGAGATTGCGACAGACTGTCTTTTCTGCTAGGACCCCATGCTCCGTATACCTGTGACGACGCTTATATGAGGATTGTTTCTCAGCAGGCAAAGGACAACCACATGGGAATCCATGTGCATCTTGCAGAAAGCGAAAGCGAAATCAAACAGATCGATGATGATTATGGATGTTCGCCTATTGAACTTGCAGATGAAAACGGACTGTTTGATATGCCTGCCATAGCAGCGCACTGTGTACAGATCACAGAAAAGGATATGGATATTCTTAAGGCAAAGAATGTCAGTGTGGTGACCAATCCCGCCAGTAACATGAAATTGGGCAACGGATTTGCACCTGTTCCGGCTCTGCTTGAAAAAGGAATCAATGTCTGTCTTGGAACGGATGGGGCGGCAAGCAACAACAGTCTTAATATGTTCCATGAAATGAGCCTGCTGACGCTGATTCATAAGGGCGTTCATAAGACGCCGCAGTGCATCAGTGCAAAAGAGGCATTCAGAATCGCCACCATCAACGGAGCAAAAGCGCTCGGTCTGGAGAAGGAAATCGGTTCCCTTGAGGAGGGAAAGAAAGCGGATATCGTAATCCTTGACTTAAATACACCTTCTCTGACGCCCAGAAATAATCTTCTCGCCGGACTGTGTTATTCTGCAAACGGATCAGAGGTGGAAACTGTTTTGATCGACGGGAAGATAACCATGGAAAACAGAAAGATCCTGACTATGGATGAAGGGCTTGTATATGAAAAGGTTCATGAAATCATAGCCCGCATGGGACTGGATAAGAAAGAGTATTAAACAGATGCCGCACTTTACGGGAGATTTATATATAAAAGATTGGAGGACATAAATAATGAACAGTGAAATCAGAGACATTCATTTAGCAGAATCAGGGGAGCGCAAGATTGAGTGGGTAAAAAGAAACTGTGACCTGCTCCGCACGCTTGAGGAAGAGTTTGCAAAGACGAAACCTTTTGAAGGAAAGAAAATAGCGCTTTCCGTACACTTGGAAGCAAAAACGGCTTATCTCTGTCTGGTACTCAAGGCAGGAGGAGCACAGATGTATGTGACAGGATCTAATCCTTTGTCCACACAAGATGATGTGGCAGCTGCACTGGTGAAGGCAGGTCTTGAGGTACATGCATGGTATGATTGTACACCGGAGGAATACAATACCCATATCCGCCATGTGCTAGAGGCAGGACCTAATATCATCATTGACGACGGCGGCGATCTGGTAAATATGGTGCACACACAGATGCCGGAACTGATACCCAATATTATCGGCGGCTGTGAGGAAACTACTACGGGTATCATCCGCCTGGAAGCAATGAACCATGCAGGAGAACTGAAATTCCCTATGGTACGTGTCAACAATGCAGACTGCAAGCATCTGTTTGACAACCGTTATGGTACCGGGCAGTCTGTATGGGACGGTATTAATCGAACGACAAACCTGATTGTGGCAGGCAAGATCGTGGTGGTAGCAGGTTATGGATGGTGCGGCAAGGGTACAGCAATGCGAGCCAAGGGGCTTGGCGCCAGAGTCATCGTGACAGAGATCGATCCTATCAAAGCGATAGAGGCAGTGATGGACGGATTTGACGTAATGCCCATGAATGAAGCTGCTAAGGTGGGTGATTTCTTCGTAACAGTTACAGGCTGTGATAAGGTTATCGATGAAGAAGACTTTAAGGTGATGAAGGATGGGGCGATCCTCTGTAATGCAGGTCATTTTGACTGTGAGATTGATATGGCAAGACTCCGTGAAATCGCAGTTGAGACGAGAGAGCAGAGAAAAAATATTATGGGTTACAAGCTGCCTTCCGGACAATGGATCTTTATTCTGGCAGAAGGAAGACTGGTAAATCTGGCAGCAGGTGACGGACACCCGGCAGAGATTATGGATATGAGTTTTGCGATTCAGGCGTTGTCTGCCAAATATCTGGTGGAACATGGAAGCGAGCTGAAGGAGAAGCTGATCGATGTGCCCAGAGAAGTGGATCAGGATGTGGCAAAAAGAAAGCTGGCATTCCTTGGCAAAAAGATCGATGTGCTTACGCCGGAACAGGAGAAATATCTGAACAGTTATACATTGGGGTAAAAGGTAAACAGATAGTAAATAGATAAATGATAGGGGTGGGGAAGGTATATGAAGCAAAGAGTGAGAAGGGTAAGTATTAAAGTAAAAATTTTGCTTCCGGCGAGTCTTCTGGTGATTGCAATCTGCCTGGTCATGGGAATCAGCGCTTTTGGGCACATGGAAGAAGCTATGATTGAAATGGGAGTGGAAGAGGCAGATATGGCGGCTGAAATTGCCGCAAAGATGATAGACGCAGACATAGCCGCTTTAATAGGGGAAGATAGCAAAGACACACAGGAGTATCAAGAACTTTTGACGATGATGCGCAGTCTTCAGAAACGGTGCGGTATTGCCTTTATGTATACGTTGTATACGGATGGAAGCAAAGTATACTATGGCGTTGATACGGACGAGACGAGTAATCAGCATGCGCCAGGAGATTTGTTTGAAAGTTCCTATGCAGAACTTGAGGATGTTTTTCAGGGAAGTGAATATGTGCAGGATTATATCGACACAACGGAAGACGGGGATCTTATTTCGGTATACAAGCCTGTTCTGTCTGAGGATGGCAAGGCTGCGGCAGTACTTGGCTGTGATTATGATGCGGCACATGTGGTTTCAAAATTAAATGCCTTAAGGCGTTGGGTGATAGAACTCGGCGCTGTCTGTCTGGCTGTGGCTATTCTTGTCCTTTATTTAATTGTTGGAAGAATCATGAGAAGCCTTCGCGCTGTGGATGGCAAGATTTATGAACTTGTTCATAACGAAGGAGATCTGACACAGCAGCTGGATATCCGGACGGGAGATGAAATGGAGCTGATTGCGCAAAATGTAAATGCGATGCTTGCGTTTATCAGAAAGATTATGCTGAATATTTCTGATAATGCGCAAAAACTCAGCGATTCGTCTGCCAAGGTGGTGCAGAGTCTTTTCAGTGCAGAGGGCAATATTGCAGACGTGTCTGCTACGATGGAGGAGATGAGCGCTGCGATGGAAGAAACCAGTGTTTCGCTGGGGCAGGTCCATGAATCCATAGAAGAGGTATACAGTACGATTGCTGAAATCTCGCAAAAGGTACAAGACGGAAAAGAATCCTCTGTAAGGATCATTGAAAAAGCGGCACAGATTTACAAGAGTGCAGTGGAAAACCAGAAGAGCGCTATAGAACAGACACATGTTATGGCAGCTTCGGTCAATGAGAAGATCGAGAAGTCCAGGGCGGTGGAAGAGATAGGAGGACTCACCGCCAATATCATCAGCATTACCAGCCAGACCAATCTGCTGGCGCTGAATGCAAGTATAGAAGCAGCCAGAGCGGGAGAAGCGGGGAAGGGATTTGCGGTAGTCGCAGATCAAATCGGAAAACTTGCGACCAATTCGGCGGAAGCGGCAGCCCAGATCCGCACGGTAAGCGCCAATGTGACGGAGGCGGTCAATGAACTTGCAAAAGAAGCGGAGATTATGCTCGACTTTATGAATAAGACGGCGGTCGCAGGCTATCAGGAACTGCTCGAAACCAGCGAAAACTATCAAAGCGATGTTGGAAATATGGGTGAGATCATGGAAGCTTTTGCGGATGAGAGCAGGCAGATCAGGGACAACATCGACAGTATCAAGGATGCGATATCCATGGTAAATGATGCGGTGGAAGATTGTGCAAAGGGTGTTGCGAATGTTGCCGAGATGTCAACAGGGCTGACGGAGAGCGTAAAGGATATCAGCAGCGAGGCGGATGCAAACAAAGACGTTTCTCAGGAATTGAACGATGAAGTAAATAAGTTTAAACTGCAATAATTGCGTAACAGTGAGGTCTATGGGCTTCACTGTTATTTTTTGGCTATCTGACAAAATAAATGATTGCATAATAATGTCATATCATTTACTATATTATTATACAGTTATCGCACAATTCAGAGGCGAAAAGTAAATAAAATGAAGCAGGGGGATATGCCTATGCAAGAGACTATCAAAATTAAATCACCAAATCATCGCAACGTTGTGCTTAAAGCCATTCCCGGACATTTCGTGACGCCCAATTCTCACGTAAACTATTTTCTGGACATGACTACCATAAAGTCCAGATTGAGCGAGGCTTCCGCAGTAGCGAAAGCGCTCAGTGAGCAGATAACGGCAACTACGATAGTTGATACGATTGTATGTATTGACGGATGCGAGATCATAGGCGCTTTTCTCGCCGAGGATTTGACGAGAGCGGGGGTTTATTCCATGAATTCCCACAACACCATTTATATCGTAACGCCTGAATATGTAAATTCGGGTCAGCTTGTTTTTAGGGAGAATATGGTTCCCATGATCAGCGACAAGAATATTCTCCTGCTTATGGCATCTGCTACGACAGGACAGACGATTGTCAAGGCGGCGCAGGCACTGAGTTATTATGGGGCTACCATAAGCGGCATCAGCGCAGTCTTCAGCGCGGCGAACAGCGCGATGGGCATTCCTATCAAGTCATTGTTCACGATCACGGATATACCAGATTATAAGACCTATAATCCGGAAGGCTGTTCTTTGTGCAAAGAAGGAAAGAGGATCGATGCATTTGCGAATGGATTTGGGTATTCTATCATCAATCATTGATGCGGTGTATTGCGATTTATAAAGAAAAAGGGAGCATTGATTTGTTGACATCAATGCTCTCTTTTCATATTTTAGAATGGATTTAGTTGTAATTGTCTATGCAGGGCTGGAACATGTCCTTGGAAACTCTGCAGAGAGGACAGCACCAGTCGTCCGGAAGATCTTCAAAAGCGGTACCGGGTTTGATGCCGTGCTCGGGATCTCCTTTTTCAGGATCATAGGTGTAACCACAAGGGTTGCAAAAATACTTTTTCATTTTTAATTGCTCCTTTCTTAGCCAAAATATCTCTTAAGCAGACCTTCAAATGCTTTGCCGTGTCTTGCCTCATCACGAGCCATCTCATGAACGGTGTCATGGATTGCATCGAGGTTAGCAGCTTTTGCACGCTTAGCAAGGTCGAACTTACCAGCTGTAGCGCCGTTTTCGGCTTCTACTCTCATTTCAAGATTCTTCTTGGTAGAATCAGTTACAACTTCACCGAGCAGTTCAGCAAATTTAGCGGCATGCTCAGCTTCTTCATAAGCAGCTTTCTCCCAGTATAAACCGATTTCAGGATAGCCTTCTCTGTGGGCAACTCTTGCCATTGCAAGATACATGCCGACTTCTGTACATTCACCGTTGAAGTTTGCTCTTAAGTCTTCGAGAATGTCTTCGCTTACGCCCTTGGCAACGCCTACCACGTGCTCTGCAGCCCATACCATCTCATCGCCCTGAGCGGTGAACTTTTCTGCGGGTGCATTACAAACGGGGCACTTCTCCGGTGCTGCATCTCCTTCGTAAACATAACCACATACCTGACATACAAATTTCATAATACTTATCTCCTTTTCTTTATTATATTAATTTTTGGGAATACAATTATCACAGCGGCCATAAAAGTAGGTCACCTGTCCTTCAATTTCACCTTCAAAATATTCCTGTGCCGCCCTGCTGATTTGATCTGTCATTGGCATATCTAAATCCGTCACGCATCCGCATGCAGAGCAGACAAAGTGGTAATGAGGTGAGGTATCGTAATCAAAATGATCTACGCCATCGCCTACGCGAATCCTCGTGATCTCACCGAGATCAGCAAGCAGGGTCAGGTTCCGGTACACCGTTCCTAAGCTGATATTCGGAAAAGACTGACGCACATTCTTGTAGACTACATCCGCAGTGGGATGATCTTTTCTGGTGGCCAGAAATGCTTTAATGGAATCCCGCTGTTTGCTGTGCTTGAGATTCATAAGATTCCTTTCTGGTTCTAAAATAGTAATGATTACTGTTTTATTATACAAAATACACGATAAAAGTCAATATCATCTTCATAATTTATAAAATTTTTATAGATTCATTGATTCTTTAATAACCAGCTTTTTATGGTATGTGATATAATCGATATAAAAGATATGAGGTAAGAGCATGAAGTTTAAGACCAGATTGGTGATAACATTTCTGACGATCATCCTGCTTCCCCTGGCGCTTGCCTGTACAGCGTTCATCTGTATAGGAGGATTTCTGATAAAGGAGCAGGAGGAGTTTGGATTCAGGAATGACGATTATAATATGTTGATTGATCCTACGCAGGCATCAAGACTGATTTCAGATGAGATTTTTCGGGAAGTGGATAAGATTCTGGAGGAAGATCCGGCAGGACTTGAGAAAGAGGGTATCCTTATCCAGATTAATGAAAGAATCGCTAATAAATCTTCCTATGTCATTGTGCGCAGGGGAAATGAACTGTACTATACTGGAAATGAAATTGCGGCAAAGCAGATCTTTGAGAAGCTTCCGGATTTCCAGGAAGAGAATATCGGTCAGGGAGAGAAACCGAGTTTTTATTATGATGATATGAAAAAGCTGGTCAGGCAGATGGACTTTTATTTTTCTGATGACAGCGAGGGCAGCTTTTTTGTAATTACCAAGACAAACTCTATTATCTCGAGAGAGTTGTTTGTGGATATGGCAATTGCCATTATGCTGATTTTGATTTTTACTAGTTTATTTCTTACGAACTGGATCAGCCGGGGCGTTTTTGCTCCTGTCAACCAGTTAAACATTGCCATGCAGAATATTGCAGAGGGCAATCTTGAATACAGGCTTCCCGATAAGGATGACGGCGAGATTGGAGAACTGTACCGCAACTATGAGGATATGCGGCTTAGGCTGAAGGAGTCTACGGACGAAAAGATTCTGGCGGAAAAACAGAACAAGGAACTGGTCAGCAACATTTCCCATGATCTTAAGACACCGATTACCGCGATCAAAGGATACGTGGAAGGAATCATGGACGGTGTGGCAGACACTCCGGAAAAAATGGATAAATATATCAGGACCATTTATAATAAAGCAAACGATATGGACAGACTGATCAATGAATTGACGGTCTATTCCGGAATCGATTCTAATCGGATCCCGTATCACTTCCACAAGATCAACGTATCCGAATACTTTGGGGACTGCATCGAGGAAGTAGGGCTTGACCTTGAGTCTAAAAATATAGAGCTCAATTATGCGAATCTGGTTGCACCGGGCACGCAGATCATTGCAGATCCGGAACAGCTTAAGAGAGTAATCAACAATATTATAGGAAATAGTATTAAGTATCTTGATAAGCCGAAAGGCGAGATCGATATCCGCATTTTGGATGAAATAGATTCCATACGTGTGGAAATAGAGGACAATGGAAAGGGCATTGCCGCGAAGGATCTGCCCAAGATATTTGAGCGTTTTTACAGGTCTGATGCTTCCAGAAATTCGGCGCAGGGGGGAAGCGGAATTGGATTATCCATTGTAAAGAAAATTATTGAAGATCATGGCGGGTACATCTGGGCGACCAGTAAGGAAGGTGAAGAGACTTGTATGCATTTCGTAATCCGCAAATATCAGGAGAAGGAATAAAAGCGCTGCCGTGCACAGATGCTTTGGTTTTAAAAAGATACAAATTGAAAGGAATGGTTTAAAATGAGCAGAATTCTAATTATTGAAGATGAAGAGGCAATTGCTGATCTGGAAAAGGATTATCTTGAGCTGAGCGGATTTGATGTTGAGATCCAGAACAAGGGAGACGAGGGGCTCAAAGCAGCAATGTCTGAAGACTTTGATTTGATTGTGCTTGATTTGATGCTGCCCGGAATGGATGGATTTGAAATCTGTAAGAGAATCAGAGAGGAAAAAAATATTCCCATTATCATGGTATCGGCGAAGAAAGATGACATTGATAAAATTAGAGGATTAGGTCTGGGCGCAGATGATTATATGACGAAGCCATTCAGCCCCAGTGAGCTGGTTGCCAGAGTGAAGGCGCACATGGCAAGATATGACAGGCTTGTGGGATCCACACAGAAAAATAATGATATTATCGAAATTCGCGGCATCCGCATTGATAAGACCGCAAGAAGAGTGATTGTGGATGGCGTGGAAAAGGCATTTACCGGAAAGGAATTTGACCTTTTGACCTTTTTGGCAGAGCATCCGAATCATGTATACACGAAAGAGGAATTGTTCCGGGAAATCTGGGATATGGATTCTATCGGGGACATTGCAACGGTGACGGTACACATTAAGAAAATACGTGAAAAGATAGAATATGATTCTGCAAAGCCTCAGTATATTGAGACAATCTGGGGTGTTGGCTACCGATTTAAGGTGTAAGGACATAAGAGCAATGCAGAAGAATATTATTTATGAAGATGAATGTATGATTGTGGTGTTTAAGCCCGCGGGAATTGCTACCCAGACGGCGAGAGTCGGTCAGCAGGATATGGTCAGCGAGCTAAAGAATTATCTTGCAGGAAAGCCGGAATATCGGGGGAAGGGCGAGCCATATTTAGGTGTCATTCACAGATTAGACCAGCCGGTTGCGGGAATATTGGTTTTTGCAAAGACAAAGCAGGCGGCTGCCGCCTTAAGCAGCCAGGTAAGCAGCGGTAAAATGCATAAATATTATTATGCCGTCATTTATGGTGCTCCAAGCAAGGAAGAAGAGCAACTGGAGAATTACCTATACAAAGATGCAAAGACGAATCATTCTCTCATTGTAAAAGAAGATTTTCCCAATGCAAAAAGGGCAGTTTTGATTTATAAAAGAATCAAGACGCTTATGATATTGGAAGAAGAACAAGAGGTTTCGCTGGTGGAGGTTCAACTCCTTTCCGGCAGGCATCATCAGATACGTGCGCAGCTGGCACATAATGGCATGCCGCTTTTAGGGGACAGCAAATATGGAAGTGAAAATGCAAAACAGCTTGGCAGGGAAATCGGATGCAGAAATGTAGCTCTTTGCGCGTATAAGTTGATATTGGAGCACCCTATACAGGGGAATGAAATGGTTTTTGAAAAACAGCCGGAAGAAGAAATTTTTCTTCCTTTCTTTTCCAAAGGAATTTAAAAATATTTAGGTCATATTTCAATTAAAATTACCCATACTACCAGTAGTCTTTTGTGTAAATCGGTAAGGTGTGGGTGATTTTTTATGGATAAAATTGGAATGGACAAAATAAACATAAGCGAAAGTTGGAAGAAGTATCTGACGGTGGCAGCAGTAACTTTTGCGGTGTATCTGGGGATGAAATATGTAAGTCCTGTGGTGTCGCCTTTTCTTTTTGCCTTTTTACTGGCAGGTGTCTTAAACCCTGTGGTGCGGATTCTTCATGATAAGATCAAAATCAGGAAGTCTGTTCTTGCCGGTCTCCTTTTGTTTGCCGCCGGCGTCTTTATGGTCATATTACTTTGGGTGATCTTGTCAGCGCTGATTTCCGGCGGAGGCCGCCTGGCGGGACAGATTCCGGACTATCAAAAGGAATTTAATGTCTTTTTGGGAGACTGCTGCAGTATGATGGGACAGAAATTTGGGGTGGATGGTGTCCAGATAGAGGAATTTATTGTAGAACAGGTGAATCTTTTCATTGATAATCTTGAGGTCAACGTCCTGCCCGAGATGATGGGAAAGTCTGTCAACTATATGAAAAATATTGTGAGCTTTATCAGCATTGTCGTGGTTATGATGATAGCAGTGCTGCTGATCATGAAGGATTACGACCGGTATATTGCCGGATGGAAAAGGGAGGAGGGACTTAAGGGGGTAAGAGAAGTGGTAAAAAAGGTGGTCCTTTATGTGAAGACCTTTGTAAAAGCGCAGATTATCATCCTTGGCATTATCAGTACAATATGCGCCGTATCGCTTGCCCTTATGGGAATGGAAGGCGGCATTTTGTACGGGATTTTAACGGGAATTATGGACATGCTTCCCTTTATTGGAACAGGCATTATGCTGATTCCTCTTGCGGTTTTCCGACTGATCAGCGGAAACTACTGGCAGGCGTTTTTTTGCTTCTGCCTTTATGCTGTGTGCGCATTGGTAAGGGAATTTTTGGAGCCAAAACTTATTGGAGAAAAGGTGGGGGTATGGCCGGTAGGTATTTTGTTTGCTGTTTTTGCAGGAATTGAGTTGTTCGGCGTATGGGGAATCGTTAAGGGACCGCTGTCGCTGGTAATCATCTGTGAGACCTGCAGATACCTCTGGAGCAGGGAAAGCAGTCAGGAGGCTGCCTCTGAAATGGAATAGCATTAAAAGAAAATGTGATGTTTACAGGACAGCTGTGGGGCTGTTATACTGAGGGTGCCGCCATAAAAGGGCGGGAAGAGGTGGCACATTGGTAAAAAGAGCGGGAAACCTATTTGCAACTGCATATCTGCTATTGATTTTTGGGGTGTATCCTTTCTATATGAAAGAAGGGTATGTGGAAATTGGAGAGGCGAAGTTCAAATTTTTCATTTATGCATCATTGGCGGCGCTGGTGATTCTTGGGCTGATCGGAGCGATTTGTTTAGGACAGGCTTTATTCAGGCGGATCAGGAACAAGGAAGCTTATCTGATAGATTGGAAGGCAGTGTCAGCGATAGACTTACTGGTGATGCTGTATGCGACAGAACTTTTTGTTTCTTATGCTTTTTCGGATTTTCGAGAAGAGGCGCTCTGGGGAACGGAGGGATGGTATATGGGTTTGGTCCTCCTGCTTACCTTATGCGGATTATACTTCCTCATTTCCAGACTTTGGGAAGGAGAAAGGCTGGTATGGTATGTGGGGCTGGCAGCATCGGCGATAGTTTTCCTGCTTGGCGTTGTGGATCGTTTTTCCCTTTATCTGATCTCCTTGGAAATAAGAGACCCTGCATTTATATCCACCCTGGGAAACATTAACTGGTTCTGCGGGTACCTCACAATTTGGGCGCCTGTGGGAATATGCCTGTTCTTATTTCAGAAGAAAAGAAGAAAATTGTATGGTGCTTATGCGGTAATCGCATTTATGGCAGGATTTTGCCAGGGAGGAAGCAGCATTTTTCTCTTTTGGGGCGCTCTATTTTTCGTTTTATTGTGGATAGCCATTAAAAAGAAAGAATGGACGACGGACTATTTCCTGCTTCTAACTCTATGGAGCCTTTCAGCCCAGCTGGTACGTCTGATTCGCCTGATCGTGCCGGAGGGATACAACTATGACAAGAATAATTTGTGCAGCTATCTGACGGACTCCAATACCACTTTGTTCATAGGCGCCGCTGCTCTATGCGCATACTTCCTTTTGCAATTGAAATGGAAGGGATACAGAAATAAAAAGCAGCAAGAAAACGCACATAAGATCATGCTCCTCCTCTTGCTTGGCGGAATAATATGCTACCTGACCGTGATAGGAATCAATACCTGGAAAGGCATTCCAGGATTGGAAGGCAGAAATAGCCTGACATTTGACAGAGAATGGGGAAATGGAAGAGGAGCCGCCATTTACAGCGGTCTACAGATATACAGCCAGATGCCAATCTTTCAAAAACTATTCGGGGCAGGTCCAGACTGCTTCTCCGTATATGCATACTCCCTCCCAGAAGTCGCAGGAGAACTGCGTGACTATTTTGGAGCCAACCGCCTGACAAACACCCACAACGAATTACTGACCGCCCTCATCAATACAGGAGCCGCCGGAACATGCCTTTTTATCAGTATCTTCATATTATTTATAAAAAAATGCATGAAACAAGGAGCCCAAAATCCAGAACGCTATGCCTTAGCGGTGTGTACCATATGCTATTTCGCACATAACATGGTAAGCTTTGCGCAAGTGCTAAACCTCCCGTTCTTATTTTTGTTTTTAGGGATGGGGGAAAGACGTAGAAAAGGCAGTTAATGGATGGCGATTTTAGGATCCAAGCGGCACGGATGCCGCCTAGATCCGACCCGACCGCCTTGAAACACCTAAATACATTCTGTTAGTGAAATCTGATTTTGAGGGAAGACTGGAAACGATACTATGCAGCGCCGCCGCCACCGGTCTGCCCCACCGATACGGTCCTGCCTCCCCGCCATCCATTAACTGCCCTCACCACATTCCCTGCAGACCAAAATACCACAAGCTAACACAAAATGTTATCACAAAATCCCCAAAAGTCTGTTGACAAATCCCTGTTTTTTTTCTACAATCATGGTACAGTTCCGCGAGCACAGCGGATCAGAATATAATAGCATCACAAACGTGGCGAAGAAAAGGATTAGTACAGATAGGAAGCTTCCAGAGAGAAAATCCCTTACCCGGCAGATTATGCAGTTTCATCTGCCCAGAGGAGCTGAAAGATTTTCAAGTGGAATATCCGGAACCTGCCTTGGAGCCCTGTATGAAAATACAGCGTAGCACCGGCGATAACGGTAAGAAAAGAGAATGTTTACAACAGGCTTGGTTTGTTGCATTAATTAGGGTGGTACCGCCGGTTTCCGGTCCCTTGCGGGGTGGAGAGGTGTGCCGCCCTTTGTGTTGTATTTTTGCACGATAAGGTGCAAAAGAAAGCACTGGACTGTCTGAAAATTTTGTGCTCGGTACGGGAGGCAGGATTTAAGGCAGTGTCAGTTTGAAAGGCAAAAAAGAACCGTACAGAAAAGAGGAGAAAATGGCTGAGAAAAAGTTAGTAGAAGCAATCACGTCCATGAGTGAAGACTTTGCCCAGTGGTATACGGATGTGGTGAAAAAGGCAGAATTGATCGATTATTCTAATGTAAAGGGCTGTATGGTAATTAAGCCTGCCGGATATGCAATCTGGGAGAATATTCAAAGGCAGCTGGACGACCGGTTTAAAGCCGTCGGCGTGGAGAACGTTTATATGCCTATGTTCATTCCAGAGAGTCTTTTACAGAAGGAAAAGGATCATGTGGAAGGCTTTGCGCCTGAAGTTGCATGGGTGACCCATGGGGGGCTGAACCCACTTCAGGAGAGAATGTGTGTCAGACCTACTTCAGAAACATTGTTCTGTGATTTTTATAAAGGAGATATTCATTCTTACCGTGACCTGCCAAAGGTGTATAATCAGTGGTGCAGTGTGGTACGCTGGGAGAAGGAGACAAGACCTTTCCTGCGTTCAAGAGAGTTTTTGTGGCAGGAAGGGCATACCGCTCATGCTACCGCCGAGGAGGCACAGGAGAGAACCGAACAGATGCTGAATGTATATGCGGATTTCTGTGAGGAGGTGCTTGCCATCCCCGTGGTCAAGGGACGTAAGACGGACAAAGAAAAATTTGCAGGGGCAGAAGCGACCTATACCATAGAAGCGCTGATGCATGATGGAAAGGCATTGCAGTCCGGCACCAGCCATAACTTTGGAGACGGCTTTGCAAGGGCGTTCGGTATTCAGTTTACAGACAAGGATAATCAGCTGAAATATGTACATCAGACTTCGTGGGGGATGTCCACCAGAATTATCGGTGCAATCATTATGGTACACGGAGATGATTCAGGGCTTGTGCTGCCTCCCAAGATTGCGCCTACGCAGGTAATGATCATCCCTATTCAACAGAAGAAGGAAGGCGTCCTTGACAAGGCATATGAGCTGCGCGACAAATTAAAAGGGTTCCGTGTCAAAGTGGATGACAGTGACAAGAGTCCCGGTTGGAAGTTCTCCGAGCAGGAAATGAGGGGAATCCCTATGCGTGTAGAAATCGGACCGAAGGATATAGAAGCAGGAAAATGCGTGATCTGCCGCCGGGATACAAGAGAAAAGATCGAGGTAGAACTTGATAAACTGGAAGAAACCGTAGAAGAGCTGCTTGTAAAGATTCAAAGCGATATGCTGGAAAAAGCAAGGAAACACCTTGAAGCACATACCTATACTGCCACAGACCGGAATGCGTTTGAAAAGATTTTTGCGGAAAAAGCAGGTTTTGTAAAGGCAATGTGGTGCGGTGAGACGGCATGTGAGGAAGCCATCAAAGAAAATATGGCAGTCACCAGCAGATGTATGCCTTTTGAGCAGGAATGTCTGTCGGAAAATTGTGTTTACTGCGGGAAACCTGCAAAGAAAATGGTATATTGGGGAAGAGCATATTAATGCGGTCAAGTGAATAAAAAGGAAACTTACGGATGCAGAATACAATCAGGATACATTTACCCGAAAAAGTAAATTACATCATAGATACAATCATGAAAGCCGGCTACGAAGCATATGCAGTAGGCGGCTGCATCCGTGATATGATTTTGGGCAGAACACCGGATGACTGGGATATCACCACTTCTGCTAAGCCGGAGCAGGTGAAGGCGCTTTTTGGGCGGATCATTGACACTGGAATACAGCATGGGACGGTCACGGTGATGCTGGACAAGGAAGGGTTTGAGGTCACCACTTATCGGATCGACGGAGAATATGAAGACAGCAGGCATCCTAAGGAAGTGACCTTTACAGCAAACCTTCTGGAGGATTTAAAGCGCAGGGATTTTACGATCAATGCCATGGCGTACAATGATAAGGCAGGACTGGTGGATGCGTTTGAAGGGCTTGGAGATATGGAAAGGAAAGTCGTCCGCTGTGTGGGAGATCCCATGCAGCGTTTTGGTGAAGATGCCCTACGGATGATGCGGGCAGTGCGCTTTTCCGCCCAGCTTGGATATGAGATTGAAACGGGGACTTTAGAAGCAATGAAAGAACTGTCGCCGAACCTGATTCATGTCAGTGCAGAAAGGGTTCAGACAGAGCTGGTCAAGCTCCTGGTTTCACCTCACCCGGAAAAGCTTCGGATTGCTTATGAAACGGGAATTACGAAAGTGATACTTCCTGAATTTGATGTCTGTATGGAGACGAACCAGAATAATCCCCATCATTGTTATAGCGTGGGGGAACATACACTCAAAGCCATGCAGGAAGTGCAGCAGGATAAGGTATTGCGCCTTGCCATGCTTTTTCATGATATAGGCAAGCCAAGGACGCTTACGGTAGATGCAGAGGGAACCGTTCATTTTCACGGACATCCGGATGTTTCCGAGAAGATGACCAGGGATATATTAAAAAGGCTCAAATTTGACAATGATACCATTTATACGGTGACAAATCTGGTGAAATACCACGACTACGATGTAGAGCCGGAGCCTAAGTATGTAAGGCGGGCGATTTTGAAAGCGGGGGAGGATATTTTCCCTCTTTTATTTGAGGTTAAGCGGGCAGATATGAAAGCCCAGAGCGGCTATATGCGCACGGAGAAGGAAAAGCGGCTTGCGGATATAAGGCAGGTTTATGAAGAAATTATAGAACAAAAGCAGTGCGTTTCATTAAAGACGCTGGCGGTTACAGGAAAAGATCTGATGAAAGAAATGGACATGGAACCGGGACCGGAAGTCGGTGCCATGCTTAAGAGACTGTTGGACTATGTAATGGAAGATCCTTCCCGCAATGAGAGAGAGATTCTATTGAAAGCGGCAAAGGAATTTCAGTAATACTTTAAGGCGGTTACTCATATGATAGGATATGACACAAATTGGGGGTAATCGCCGTGAATGACAGAAGCATCAGTCTGCTGGAAAATTATGATATAGAAGTGCTTCGTACCTGGAAGGGGCGGGGCGCTATTCTTTGTGAATCAAAGCAGGGAATCCTTATTTTTAAAGAATATGCAGGGCATAAGGAAAAAGCCGTTTTTCAGGATGCGCTGCTTACCATAGTAAAGGAACGCGGGTTTACGAATGTAGAGAGTATCCTTAGAAACAAAGATCAGGAACTTCTGACCCGGGATCAGGATGGAACACTTTATATTCTTAAAACCTATTTTGAAGGGCGGGAGTGCAACGTTAAAGACAGGGAAGAATGCAGGCAGGCGGTAAGGACGCTTGCCCAGTTTCATAATGCATCTTATGTAGAGGGTTCTCTGCTGACGGATGCAGCCGCGCCGCGCTATGCCTACATGGAATTTGAGAAACACAACAAGGAACTTAGAAGGGTCAGAAAATACTTAAAGGACAGAGGGCAGAAGACAGACTTTGAAATCTGTCTGATCAAGCATTATGACTATTTCTTTAACTTGGCGCTGCAGCTTACCGAAGAACTTCGCTTTCATCAAAAAAGAGAGGGGAAGCAGTTCATCTGCCATGGAGATTATCAATATCATAATATTATGCTTGCCGGCGATCAGATGCATTTGATCAATTTTGAAAAATGTGTTTGCGAAAGCCCGGTCAGGGATCTTTACTTGTTCATGAGAAAACTCCTTGAAAAGAGCGGATGGGCAGAGGAAATCGGCTATGAACTGGTAGACGCATATGAGAAAGTCCGCCCGCTGGAAAAAGAAGAATATCAGCAGTTGTTTTACCGGCTTGCCTATCCGGAAAAGTTCTGGAAGATTGTCAATTTTTATTATAATTCCGGCAAAGCATGGATCCCTGGGAAAAATCTGGAAAAGTTGAATAAAGTGGCGGAGCAGGAAAAGGACAAACAGGAATTTTTGAGAGGCTTCAAAAATCGGTATGCCAGCTTTTAACAAATTCATACAAAGGTTTGACTAATTGCGGCGACGTGGTATACTCTAAATGAGAACACCCAGATTGTAATTGGGCATCCTGATTTATGTGTGCCGGCGGATGGCGGACTGTAAGGATGCTGTTTAGTTGAGGAATCGGAAAATGAGAAATAGAGACGAAATACAAAAGATAATCAAAGCATCTCTCTGCGGACTGTGTCTGATACTGACAGGGTGCAGCGCTGCCAGCATGGCGCATGAATCGACCTTTGAGAGCGCCTATGAAAACGGTGAGCAGGAGGAGGTTGTGAATATCTATACTTCTGCGGCATCGGCAGTCATCAAGTCTGTTAATGAGCAGGATCATACCATAGTGGTGCATTTGATTGAGAGAAATGAAAATAAAACATTAAGCTACGACGGAGCCACGCTGGTGCAGGATAAGTACGGCAGCGCTATGAGCATGGCGCAGCTTAGGGCAGGAGATGTTGCGGATCTTACCTATAACAGCGAGCTTAGCAGGGCAGGTTCCGTTACGCTTTCCGGAGACGCATGGAGTTATGAAGGCGTCGTGAAATATAATCTGGACACAGGAAAGGGAAGCGTTTCCATCGGCGATGAAGTATACAGCATGGATGAAGAAGTGCTGGCGTTTTCGGATGGCAGATCGATTACGGCGGATCAGATTATCCGTCAGGATGTGCTTACTATCAGGGGAAAAGGACATGAGGTCGTAAGCATTACCGTGGACAGGGGACATGGCTATCTGGATCTTGTAAATGACGATGCTGTTTTGGGAGGATGGATTGAAATCGGACAAACCGTTATTTCCCAGATTGCGCCGGATATGCTCTTTACTTTGCCTGAAGGAAGATACAGCGTCAGGCTCACCAGCGAAGGAATAGATGAAACGCGGGAGGTCACTATCGAGAGAAATAAAGAGACGGTGCTTGATCTTAAAGATATCAAGATACCGGAACCGACCAGCGGTGTGGTTAAATTTGAGATTATACCAGAGTCGGCGGCAGTGTATGTGGATGATGATAAGGTAGATACCGCTTATCCTGTCAGACTCCCCATTGGGCTTCATCAGATTACGGCAAAGGCTTCAGGGTATGATACCCTTTCAGAGTACTTTGAGGTGGATGGGGAGACGATGACGGTCAGAATGAATTTAGAGGAGAGCCAGAGCGGCACGGTTTCAGGAAACGCTATCACGCCAAGTACAAATAAAGAGAACACAATCACGATTGAAGCACCGGCAGGGGTGGATGTATATCAGGACAATATGTATAAAGGAATTGCACCGGTCACTTACACAAAAACGGCTGGAGAGCACACGATCACGCTGAGGAAGACAGGGTATATCACCAGAAGCTATAGTATTACGGTTCCCGATGATAATCAGAATGTGACCTATTCTTTCCCGAATCTGGATCCTGAAAATGCAGAGGACATTTTGGGAAATTATACGGTAAGCGGCAACAGACTGATAAAGGAAACTGTGAGCGGCAATACAATTAGCGGTAATTCGGTAAGCGATAATTCGATTGTTGATAGGAAATAGATGGAAAAATCCGCAAAAACCGCATAAAAAGTGGATAAACAGGAAATATTTCTTGACAAATAGGTTTAAAGACGCTATATATAAATATAGGCGTTTCAAAAGAGACATCTATGAAAAAAACACTCATATAAAGAGGAGGAGTTCGAAATGAACAAAACAGAGTTAATCGCAGCTATGGCAGATCAGGCCGAAATATCCAGGAAAGATGCAGAGAAGGCTTTAAAGGCTTTTGTTGATGTTGTATCCGACGAATTAAAGAAAGACGGAAAGGTTCAGTTGGTTGGCTTTGGTACATTTGAAGTATCCAAGAGAGCAGCAAGAGAAGGAAGAAATCCTCAGACTGGCGAGGTTATGCCTATTGCAGCTTCCAAGGCACCTAAATTCAAAGCTGGTAAGGCTTTAAAGGATTTAGTAAACGAATAAGACGAAGGATTAGAAGGGACCTGCATCGCAGGTCCTTTTTGCTATCAGGAAAGGAATTATATGAGATTAGATAAATATTTAAAGGTTTCCCGGCTGATTAAGAGAAGGACAGTTGCCAATGAGGCATGTGATGCCGGGAGGGTTCTTATCAATGACAAGCCGGCAAAGGCATCCGCCAATGTAAAGGAAGGCGATGTCATAACGATCGCATTCGGAAATAAGGATGTGAGGGTAGAAGTTTTGAGCGTGCAGGAGACGGTCAGGAAGGAAGAAGCGAAGGAATTGTTCCGATATCTATAATTCTTTATGATTTTTGCAAAATTGATTCTAGATGAGCAAGTCTCCTAATATAATCTTTTAGAGAAGATTGTATCAGGAGACTTATCATGGAAGATTTGACCAATGTAAATAAGCGTGCGCATAAGCTGATACTGAATAATAGAAGGAGCTGTAATCTTACGGGTGTCAATGATGTTCTGTCCTTTGATGAGCATGAGATCATTTTGGAGACGGAACAGGGCATGCTGATGATCAAAGGGATGGAGCTTCACGTGAACAGGCTCACACTGGATAAGGGAGAAGTAGATATTGACGGAAGGATCGACAGTTTTACTTATTCGGAGCAGTCAAGTATGAGCGCTAAGGGAGAGTCTTTGCTGTCGAGATTGTTCAAGTAGGTGTTTATGAGCCAGAATATAATAAATGAGGTAGTCTTTCTCCTGCACTCCTTCCTGCTGGGGATAGCAATAACATTTGTGTATGATGGTTTTTTGATTTTGCGCAGACTGATAAGGCACAGTCTCTTTCTGATTTCCCTGGAGGATCTGATTTTTTGGATTGCCTGTGCCATCGGCGTATTTTATATGCTTTATGAGGAAAATAACGGGATTTTAAGGTGGTTTGCCGTGTTTGGCGCTACCCTTGGGATGCTTGCATACAAAAAGAGCATCAGCCGTCCGTTAGTGAATTTCCTCTCGGCAATGATAGCACGTATTTTCCGGGTGCTGTTTCGCATGATCAGGATTGTGCTAAAGCCTTTCCGGTTTGTATGCCGAAAGATAGGCAGAGCCGCTAAGTTTTCTTCCGGGAAGGGAAGGAAAGCAGGGAAATGTGTGAAAAACAAGTTGACGGAAAGAATAAAATTACTTAAAATAACATTACGTAAACATTAGCAAGTGATATCCTCGGGATATGAAAGAATGAAGGGGTTTGTATGGCAAGGAAAGTTGCGTACAGAAAAAGGCGGCAGAACCGTTTTGGCATGTTTTTGGTTTCGCTGGTGGTGGTGATGCTGCTGATCGTGGTAGCTTTCAACAGTATAGGTCTGATGGCGAAAAAGGAATCTTACCAGCAAAAGGAAGCGGCATTGGAGGAACAGATTGCTGCTGAGCAGGAGCGGGCGCAGGAAATAGAAGAGTTTGAGAAATATACCCACACCAAAAAGTACATCGAAGAGGTGGCAAGAGACAAACTTGGACTGGTATATGAGGGCGAGATTCTATTTGAAGATGAGAACTAAGGCAGGCGGATGAAACGCCTGCTTTTTTTGTCAAAATATTTTCTGTTTTTGATACGCTTTTCTGACAAAATCCGTTCTGCTTACTGTGTATAATAATCCTTTGCAGGAGGAAGCGGTTATGAAAAGACAGATATCAGGCGAAAGAGAAGAATTTAACAGTATACTGCCGGAGTATGGAAGAAGAAAACTGCTCACCTATGCGGATTCCATCAGAGAATTGGCAGAGAGCTTCAGGGAAACGGAACGGGGCAGGGGAATCGTGGCAGGAGAAGAAGGTGCAGACAGAAAAGACTACATATGGCAGAAGCGCCTTAATGAAAATAAGAATCTGATGGTGGAGCATCTTCAGGAAATGGCACAGATCATGACACAGCTTGCAGAAGAGTCAAGAAAATGTGTGCCCATGGGGGAGCGGCGCTTCAAGCAGATTTCTCATGCACTCCGCGAAGTGGATATCCAGCTTAAGAATCTATATCTGATTGAAAATGAGGCGGGCCGGATGGAAGTATCGCTCACCATGAGAAATATAAAGAAAAACAATTTGTCTTCGGAGGAGATCGGGGATCTTCTCTCTGTGCTTTTAAATATGCGCCTTGTGAGCGCCCAGGATAACGCCTTTTTCGTGGGGGCAGACTGGAAGACCTTTTATTATGTGGAGGAGGCAAGGTTCCATGTACTGACAGGGGTGGCAAGCGCAGTGAAGGAGACGGAAAAGATTTCGGGGGATAATTATGCATTTTTCCGTGCGGGAGCGGGAAATCTGACTGCGGTGCTCTCTGATGGAATGGGGTCGGGGGACAAGGCATGCAGCGACAGTACCATGGTGGTGGAATTGATGCAAAAGTTCTTAGAGGCAGGATTCCAAATGGAAATGGCGATTCAGATGATCAACAATGCGCTCCTTACGGGGGAAGAAAATTCCAATATGTCCACGCTGGATCTGTGCAGCATGGATTTGTACAGCGGGGAATGCCGGTTTGTAAAAGTGGGAAGCGCCAGTTCTTATATTAAGCGCCAGCACTTGGTGGACAGAATTTCTTCCGGTAATCTGCCCCTTGGCATTTTCCAGAAGCCGGATATGGAAGCGGTGGGCAGGACACTGATGGATGGAGACTATATCGTCATGGTATCGGACGGGGTGCTGGATGCACTTTCCCAGGGAATCGGCGAGGACATGCTCTCTGAAATCATCGGCAGTACAAATTTGGAAAATCCCGGAGAGATGGCAAATGCCATATTGAATTTCTGTATTCACCAGTGCAGGGGGCGCATTCGGGATGATATGACGATTTTAGTGATAGGAATATGGAAAAAGGAGGATTGACTCTTTCTTTTTCCCTGTATTTCCGCTATATTAATAGTATGATTAAGAAAGTACTGGCGTATATTGAAAAGTATCAGATGATTGCATCGAAAGATACCATAGTGGCAGGAGTTTCAGGGGGCGCAGATTCTGTCTGCCTCCTTTTTATGCTGCTTGAAATACAAAGACAGATCCCATTTTCCTTAGAGGTGGTGCACATCAATCATGGCATCCGGCAGGATGCGGCAGAGGATGCCTGTTTTGTAAAAGAATTGTGTGAGAAGGAAGGCGTTCCTTTTCATCTTGTGGAAGCAGATATAAAGGAAAGGGCAAAGGCGCGCGGCATCAGTGAGGAGGAAGCAGGGAGAGAGGTCAGGTACCAGGCGTTTGAAGAGGCTCTTTCGGATAAACAGGGAAGGATTGCAGTCGCCCACAACAGCAATGACAGGGCGGAGACGATGCTGTTCCACCTGTTCCGAGGAACAGGGCTTGCAGGAGCAGGGGGAATCCCCCCGGTAAATGGAAAGGTCATCCGCCCGCTTTTATGCCTTAAAAGGGAAGAAATAGAAAGGTGGCTGGAGGCAAAAGGAATCTCTTTTTGTCAGGACAGCACCAATGCGGAAGATCTGTATACCAGAAATCGTATCAGACACCATATCTTAACCTACGCGGAAAAGGAAATCTGCAAGGGAGCGGTGGTCAATATGAACCGGGCGGCAGATCAGTTCTTGGGTGCAGAGGAGTATATCAGAAGGCAGACCGCAGAGGCAATGAAGCGGTGTGCCCTTAAGGAAAAAGAACATCGCAAAGTCATCATAAAGATACCGGAATTTTTAAAAGAAGATGCCTATATCAGGGGGAGGATCCTTTTGGAAAGTGTGGCAATGGCAGCAGGATGCAAAAAGGACATCACCGCCGCCCATATTAAAAGCATGGAGATGCTCTTTGAGGGGGAGGGAAATAAGGAAATACACCTTCCTTATGACATCACGGTTTATAAAAAATATGAATTGGGTATGATACAAAGGAAGGAGAAAAGAAAAGATAGGGAATTTCCCGGGCAGCAGGAGGAAGAAACATACCAGATACCGCTTCCGCTTCTTAAGCCTTTCACTGTATGCATACCGGGACTCGGGAAGGCGGAATTTACAGTGTTTTCCCGAAAAGATTCACAAAATATTCCACAAAAAACGTATACGAAATGGTTCGATTATGATAAAATAACTTCGTCTGTTATGTTTCGGACCAAAAGACCCGGGGATTACCTTACAATCAATCAGCAGATGGGACACAAATCCCTGCAGGATTATTTTGTAAATGAAAAGGTTCCAAGGGAAGATAGAAGCAGGATATACCTGCTGACAGAAGGAAGCCATGTTATGTGGATTCCTGGTTACCGGATAAGCGAATATTATAAGATACATAAGAATACCAGGACTGTTTTGCAGGTGGCTGTAAAGGTAGTAGGCGGTTGTGAAGGATAGATACGAGTGGCGGATACAAAAGGCGTATCGGTCATAAAAGAGAAAGGAGCTGGTAGTATGGCTGAAACAATCAAGGTACTGCTTTCGGAGGAGGAAGTAGATGCCAAAATCAAGCAGATCGGTGAACAGATCAGTAAGGATTATGAAGGCAGACAGGTTCATTTGATCTGTGCTTTAAAGGGCGGGAGCTTTTTTATGTGTGAACTGGCAAAGAGAATCACGGTGCCGGTTTCCTTAGACTTTATGTCTGTGTCCAGTTATGGAAGCCAGACCAAGTCGAGCGGTGTGGTAAGGATCGTAAAGGATCTGGATGAGCCTATTATGGGAAAGGATGTTATCGTGATAGAGGATATCGTAGATTCAGGCCGCACGTTAAGCTATATGCTGGATCTGCTCAAGGAGAGAAAGCCTGCAAGCATCAAACTGTGTACGCTGCTCGATAAGCCTGACCGAAGGGTCGTGGATGTCCATGTAGATTATACGGGTTTTCAGATTCCGGATGAGTTCGTAGTGGGATATGGATTGGATTATGCCCAGAAGTACAGGAATCTTCCTTACATCGGAATCGTAGAATTTGAATAAGTAAAGGCGGAGCCGGAGAAGAACCGGCAAGTGAGGTAACAACATTGAACAAGAAAAACAGAGGATATAATGCATATTTTATACTCGTCTTTTTATTGCTCGCACTGCTGATCATTCCAAGTCTTTTGGACAATGGGCATGTGGAGTACACCCGGGGCGAAATGATTAAAGATTTAGAGAACGATAATATCGTGTATGCTGGCATCAGCCCCAGCCGGCAGACGCCCACGGGCGAGGTTGATTTCAGGCTGAAAAACGGGGCGGAAAGAACGCTGTATGTGACGGATGTTTCTGAGATTGAAGAGGTCCTGATTTCCTACGGCATCGATCCGGAGGTGGAGAAGGTACAGGAGGAAAGCTGGTTTCTGACGAGCGTATTTCCGGTATTGCTTGCGATTATCGTGATGGTCTTTTTCTTTGTGATCATGAATGGCCAGAACAGCGGCGGGAACAGCAAGATGATGAACTTCGGAAAAAGCCGGGCAAGGTTATCCATGGGTGACGGGAAGATTACCTTGAAGGATGTTGCCGGATTGAAGGAAGAAAAGGAAGAGCTGGAGGAAATAGTGGAGTTTTTGCGTGATCCTGCCAAGTTTACCAAGGTGGGAGCCAGAATCCCTAAGGGGGTGCTCTTAGAAGGAGCGCCTGGTACAGGTAAGACGCTGCTCGCCAAGGCGATTGCAGGGGAAGCGGGAGTGCCCTTCTTTAGCATATCCGGTTCAGATTTCGTAGAGATGTTTGTGGGCGTGGGTGCATCCAGAGTGCGTGACTTGTTTGAAGATGCAAAAAGGCATGCGCCCTGTATCGTATTCATAGATGAAATCGATGCAGTGGCAAGACGCAGAGGCACCGGCATGGGAGGCGGTCACGATGAGAGGGAACAGACCTTAAACCAGCTGCTTGTAGAAATGGATGGTTTCGGCATAAACGAAGGAATTATTGTACTTGCTGCTACCAACCGTGTGGATATCTTAGACCCGGCAATTCTCCGTCCCGGGCGTTTTGACAGAAAGATCAGCGTCAACAGACCGGATGTGGGCGGAAGAGAAGATATTCTCAGGGTACATGCCAAAAATAAACCTCTTGCAGAGGATGTGGATTTAAAACAGATTGCCCAGACAACAGCAGGATTTACCGGGGCAGATCTGGAAAATCTTTTAAATGAAGCGTCTATTGTGGCGGCTAAGACGAATAGAAGTTTTGTGATGCAGGAGGATATCAAGAAGGCGTTTATCAAGGTTGGTATCGGTGCAGAGAAAAAGAGCCGCATCATCACCGACAAGGAAAAGAAGATTACGGCTTACCATGAAGCTGGTCATGCAATCTTGTTCCATGTGCTTCCCGATGTGGGACCGGTCTATACGGTTTCCATTATCCCTACCGGATTAGGCGCGGCAGGCTACACCATGCCTCTTCCTGAAAATGATGATATGTTCATCACAAAAGGGAAAATGCTGCAGGATATCATGGTTTCCCTGGGGGGAAGAATTGCAGAGGAGATTATCTTTAACGATATTACAACGGGCGCATCCAGCGATATCAAGAAGGCGACCAAGGCGGCAAGAGATATGGTGACGAGATACGGCATGTCAGAGAACATCGGCGTCATCAATTACAACAGTGATGATGATGAGGTGTTCATCGGAAGGGATTTAGCCCATGCCAAGAGCCACAGCGAATTGATTTCCGGAGAAATCGATAAAGAAGTAAAGAACATTATCGATGACTGCTATGGTAAAGCGAAGGAGATCATTGTGGAATATATAGACATTCTTCATAAGTGCGCGGAACTCCTTCTTGAGAAGGAAAAGATAGGAAGAGAGGAGTTTGAATCACTGTTTGAAAGGGAAGATACCTCTCCGGAAGCCTTCTTTGAAGAGTGATTGTGCAAAATGTACAAAAATCAAAGACTGAAATTGTAATATTTGTGAATCGTGAGTATTTACGCAAAAGGTGGCATATGCTATTATACTACTTGTAACCCCCCCCAATACATTATATAGTTTTTTGCTATACCCCATAAGAAAGAAATACCTTCTCTAAAAAGGACAGTAACTCGTTACTGTCTTTTTTACCGTTCTGTGATATCAAGCAGACCATGATTATAAAGGTATATTTTGCGGCGGAATAAAAGGTGGATATGAAAAAGGAAAAAAAGGATTTGTACAGAACAAAACGCAGGTATCTTGCCATACTGGGGACGATTATTCTGATCATGGCAGTTATGACGATTCTGAGTCTGGCTTATGTAGGGAAATGGTCAGATGATGGGCGTAAGACGAATGCTGAATCATATGAGCATTTTGAAAGACATTATGTTTTCATTGCTGATTCGGAGGAAGATGTTTTCTGGAGCAAGGTGTATGAGGAGGCAAAGGCTTACGCGAAGGAGGAAAATATCTACCTTGAATGGGAGGGCAGCGGCATTACGGCAGACTATTCAAAGGCAGAGCTTTATTGGAATCGGAAATCATAATCTGGGCAGGGAATATGGAAGGCAGATCATACGTGTTGCCAACAAGAATACGAAGGATGCATTGATCTTAATGGATACCTCTATGGAGGACAGTGGGAAAAATCTCGTCTATAATGGGATTAGAGATACCTTGGACAACGAAGGCAACCATCTGAATTTGGAGCTCAAAACGGTGGTATTGAAGGAGGATTCTCCTTTTGGCAAGGAGGAAGCGATTAGGGAGATTTTTCTCAATAAGGAGGAACTGCCAGAGATTATTATCTGTTTGAATGAAAAAGACACGATCAGCGCTTACCAGGCTGTAATCGATTATAATCTTGTGGGACAGATCAGTATCTTAGGATACTCCGATGCGGACACGATTTTAAATGCGATTAACAGAAAGGTAATAGCATCCACGATTGTGGTGGATGCAGAGCAGGTAGGGTGTTATTGTATAAAAGCATTGGATGAATATATTGAGACCAAGTATGTAAATGACTTTTTTACCATGGACGTAAATGCGGTTACACCAAATAATGTGAAAGGGTATTTAAAGGATGCTGGGGAGCAGAATGAAGAATAACAAAAAGCATATTTTTATCAGTATTCAAACCAAGCTGCTTCTCATGTTTCTCACGATTGCGTTGATCATTCTCGGCGTAAACTGGTATATTTATTTTAATATCAACAAGATGATCGCCGATATTGACAAGGTGTATGAGAGCAATGCCATGCTCAATGAACTGCAGAACGGATTGACGCTGATTCATCGGAATTTGGAAAGATTCCTTGATACGAGGGATACGGATGCCATTGAGGAATATCTCCGCAATGAGCAGGAGTATCTGAATCAGCTGGAAAATCTTAATACCTATATTCTTGATGATGAGACTATGATCATGGAAAAAAATATTTATCATATGTCGCAGTCATACATAGAGATTACAGACAAGGCAATCGAAGCAAAGCGGGGGCGGAATATTGCAAAATATAAGGAGTATTTTGTTCATGCGGACGAGTTGTATGGATATCTTAATGCGTACCTGTACAGCCTGAATAATCAACAATTTCAAAATAATTCACAGAATTATGAGAAATTGTTCTCAACGCTGAAATTTTCGGAAACTTCAAACATTTTGATACTCTGTATGGTCAGTGCGCTGAATGTGATCCTCATCATCTTTCTCACAAAGGGCATTACCAATCCTCTGATCGAACTGGCGAAAGCGGCGGATGAGGTGGCAAAGGGTACGCTGGATATCCAGTTATCGGAAAGAAGACCCCGGGATGAGGTGGGGATTGTGACCAATGCATTTGACCAGATGGTGAAGAGTCTGAAAAACTATATTGCGCAGTTAAAAAGAAGCATGGAATTGGAAAGCGCCATGAAGGAGAGACAGCTTATGATGGAGACGCACCTGCGGGATGCCAAGCTGAACTATCTCCAGGCACAGATCAACCCTCATTTTTTGTTCAATACATTGAATGCGGGGGCGCAGCTTGCCATGATGGAGGGTGCAGATAAGACTTATCAGTATGTGCAGAATGTAGCCGACTTTTTTCGGTACAATGTAAAGAAGAATCATGACACGGTGACGCTGGAAGAGGAAATCGAACTGATCGATCATTATATTTATATTATCAATGTGAGATTTTCGGGGGAAATCCATTTCAAAAAAGAAATAGACGAGGAGTTGATTCATGCGCAGATACCGAGTATGATTTTGCAGCCTATCGTGGAAAACTGCATCAATCACGGCGTCAGGGATATTTCCAGGGAAAAGCTGATAGAGCTTTCTGTCTATGAGGAGGGAGGCAGCATATGTGTCAGCATACGGGATAACGGGGTAGGCATGAGTGAAGAAAAAATTGAAAAGATCATGAATCGAAAACTGGAAGAAAGTGAATTGGATGATGTGATCAACGGGGTTGGTCTGGACAATGTAATCGTCAGGCTCAGGCTGTTTTTTGAGCGGGAGGATGTGATTGACATTACAAGTGCAGGACAGGATATGGGAACAGAGGTTGCAATATATATTCCATTAGAGGTATAAGTATGTACAAAATTATGATAGCTGACGATGAAGGGATCGTCATTGATGCCTTAAAATTTATCATTGAAAAGAATTTTGGGGATTCATGTTCTATTGAATCGGCAAAAACCGGAAGGAGTGTCATAGAACTTGCAGAGAGCTTCAGACCGGATATTGCGCTTATGGATATACATATGCCGGGAATCAATGGAATCGAAGCGATGAAAGAAATCAAAAAGAATAATCGGAATATTATTTTTATTGTAGTGTCCGCTTACGATAAATTTGATTATGCGAAGGAAGCGATTGGTCTGGGCGTGATGGAGTACGTCAATAAGCCAATCAATAAAAATACAATTGTTGCGCTCTTAAAGAAGGCAATGGAAAAAATCGATCTGGATAGAATGAAGAGAAGCAACGACCTTTTGATCAAAGAAAAGATGGAAACGGTGATTCCTATTATTGAGAGCGGTTTAATCTATTCTGTTCTTTTCCAGGAAAATTATATGGAAGAGGCGGAGAATTTTAAGAACCTGCTTGGCATAAAAGAAGACAATGGCTATGTTATGGTGATTGAATGCGGGGATATGGAAAAGGATGGTCATTTGACGAATGCCATTGGCGCAAGTGTAAGAATGCAGTCTAATTATGTGAAACTGCGGGAGAACGTAAAGGAATTTTTTCCGGGAATCGTGGGATCGATGATGGCAAACACGGTAATCGTATTTGTTCCCTGCGCAAAGGAAAGCGTGGAGGATGAATATGAGGAGAGAGTCAAGATCATTGAAAATGCACGCAAAATGGTTCATAAACTCAGAAAGGATATTGATGTAGCGTTCCGGGTAGGAATCGGAACGATTAAAAGGCTGGATGAAGCAGATCTTTCTTATACGGAGGCAGTAAACGTACTGCGCCATACCGTGGGCAGCGTGGCGCATGCCCGTGACCTTTCTGCCAAAAATATGTATGAGGATGATTATCCTGTGGAACTGGAAAAAAGGATTCTGAACCTTGTCCAGGGAGGAGATGCCGGAGGGGCTGTGTCAGAGGCAAACCGTTTTTTTGACTGGATGCTCAGCAGGCACGGGGATGCCGTCATGGATATCAAGCTAAAAGTCCTGGAATTGATTTTACAGGCAGAAACGATTTCCATCAAAAGCGGCGGCAGTACCTATCGGTTTGAGGATCGTCATGATTATCTCACCATCCTGTATCATATGAATCAGTATGAAGAACTTCGTTCCTGGTTTCTCACAAAGATCAGAGAGGCGGCAAGAAATATATCCGGAAGTAAGGAAAAAACGTCTATCAGCCTTGTGGAGCAGGCAAAGAGCTACATCGACAGCCATTACTGTGATGATATTTCTCTGGATGAGGTCTCCAGGGAAATCAACATCAGCCCGTATTATTTCAGCAGATTGTTCAAGGAAGAAACGGGAGGAAACTTCATAGATTATGTGACAGCAATCCGGATGGAAAGAGCAAAAGAGCTGCTAAGCACAACGAATAAGAGCATGAAGGAGATCTGCAGCGAGGTGGGATATTCTGATCCCAATTATTTCAGCCGTTCATTTAAAAAGAAAGTGGGTGTAACACCCACTGAGTATAAGGAGGAAAACTGCTGATGAAGAAGATATGCAAAATAGGCATGCTGCTTTTGACATTGATGGCGGTCATGCTGCTTGGCGGCTGCGAGAAAGAAAAGGACACGCAGCAGCCGGAGGGTGAGGAAGAGGAGAAAGTCCAGATTGGCATGATCTTTGACAATTTCGTCATGGAACGCTGGCAGAGGGACAGAGATGTGTTCGTTTCCACGGCAAAGGAACTAGGGGCAGAGGTAAATGTCCAAAATGCAAACAGCAGCGTGGAAGAGCAGGTAGAACTTATCAGGTATTTTATTGAAAAAGAGGTGGATGTCATCGTCATCATCCCCATAGATTCAGAGCCCCTTCTTGCCTCTGTCAAAGCAGCCAGGGAGAAGGGCATCAAAGTGATTTCTTATGACCGTCTGATTCTGGGCGCGCAGCCCGATCTTTACATTTCCTTTGACAATAGAAAAGTGGGGACACTGATGGGGGAAGCGTTTGGTGAAAAGCTGGAGACGGGCGATAAGGTGTTGATGATATGCGGACCGAAAACGGATAACAATGCGATGGAAGTGCAAAGCGGCTTTGAGGAAGTGATGAAAGAGAAGCAAATAGAGATTTTAGACGTCTATTATGCGGACGGGTGGAAGCCCGAGTATGCGGCTATGTATGTGAGGCAGAATGGCGATGTGATGCATGAGGTCAAGGGCGTAATGTGCGGAAATGATAATTTGGCGGGACAGGCGGTGAGCGCCCTGGCAGAGCTAAGGCTTGCAGGAGAAGTATATGTGGCAGGTCAGGATGCGGATCTGGCGGCTTGTCAGAGGATCGTGGAAGGAACCCAGTATATGACGGTTTATAAGTCTATAGAAAGGATGGCGGACCGTGCGGCAAGAGCCGCAGTGGATATGGCAAAGGGCAGGGAATTTGCCTATGACAGTTATATCACAGAGGATGGGATAGAGATTCCTTATATAAAAATGGAACCGATTGCGGTGACGGAAGAGAACATGCAGGAGGTTATTATAGATGAAGGCTTTCACTTAAAGGAGGATGTTTACTTAAACAGACCGGATCTGTTAAATTAGCATTTTTTTGCGAAATAAAAAATGAAGTTAAAAATCTGCTAACATATGACTGCCATAGATAAAATTGCACAAAAATGTGCAGAATCCTAAAAAGATATTAAGCAATGTGTGTGCTATAGTAATGTTTGTAACAGAAAGTTATAAAATTATTTCTATTCAAGGGAGGGTAATAATGAAGAAAAAATTACTTAGCCTCATTCTTGCAACAGCTATGGCAGTAACCATGTTAGCAGGATGCGGCAGCAAAGAAACGACAAGCAGCAGTGAACCTGCAGCTGACGAAGTGGTTGAAGATGATGCAGCTTCACAGCCTGCAAGTGACGACAGTGCTTCAGGAAGCGTTCAGGTAGGTATCGTACTTCCCACAAAGGATGAGCCCAGATGGCTTCAGGACCAGGCACAGTTTGAGAGTATTTTAGGGGATGCCGGATTTACGAATCAGGTACTGTTCAGCCAGGGATCTTCTGCAACTGAAAAGACCAATGTAGAGACACTTGTTTCTCAGGGAATCGATGTTCTGATCATATGTGCACAGGATGGCGCAGCAGCAGCGGCAGCAGTAGAAGCAGCGAAAGCAGAAGGCGTAACGGTTATCGCATATGACAGATTGATCACAGGCACAGATGCAGTTGATTACTATGTTACATTCGACAGCTTTTCTGTAGGAGCAGCCCAGGGGCAGTATCTGATCGACAATGCACCGGCAGGAAGCGGTATTCCTCTTTACTTATATTCAGGCGCTGCAACAGATAACAATGCGTTTATCTTCTTTGAGGGCGCATGGAGTGTTCTTCAGCCCAAGATTGCAGATGGCACATTTGTAATTGCCAACTCTTCTGAAGCAGTTGGCTTACAGGACAAGGCAGAACTTACCCGTGATGAAGAAGCTGCTATTATCGGACAGATTACAACTGACTGGGATTTCAATGTTGCAAAGTCTAAAGCAGAAGCACATTTGACAGCAGTTGGGGCAGATATGAAGGGTGATGTTGTAGTACTTGGTCCTAACGATGGTACAGCTCGTTCCATCGCAGACGTATTTGCAACAGATAAGGATGTATCCAGCTATGTGGTAACAGGTCAGGACGCAGAAATTGCATCCGTTCAGTATGTAATTGACGGCAAGCAGTCCATGACAGTATTTAAGGATACGCGTACACTGGCAGCTGATTCAGTTGCTATGGCAGTATCTATCTTAAACGGTGAGACACCGGCTACAGATACAACTTATAACAATGAAGCAAAAGACGTACCTGCTAAACAGACAAATATCGTAGTTGTGACGAAAGATAATGTTAAGGCAGCACTTATTGATTCCGGATATTATGATGCATCAGAGTTCACCGGATTAGAATAATTTGTAATTAATAAGCAATCAGTGATGAAAAAGGTCGGCTTTAAATAGTTAAGTTTAAAGCCGACCTTTCCATAACAAATAAAAAGTAGTCCACATATTTGGATAGGGAGGCAGGCATGAGTGATTATATACTTGAAATGAGAAATATCACGAAAGAGTTTCCCGGAGTAAAGGCCCTGGACAATGTAAATTTTAAGGTAAAGCGCGGAGAAATCCATTGTCTGGTGGGAGAGAATGGGGCAGGAAAATCGACCCTGATGAAAGTACTTTCCGGCGTATATCATTACGGTACCTATTCCGGGGATATTGTTTTCAATGGCGATATACAACACTTCAAATCGATTGCAGACAGCGAAGAAAAGGGGATTGCAATCATTTATCAGGAACTGGCACTGGTTCCGGAGTTAAGTATTTATGAGAATATTTATTTCGGTCATGAAATTATGGACGGCAGAAGCATTGACTGGAATAAAACGATTGTAAAAGCGACAGAGGTTCTTAAGAAGGTACGGCTGGATGTGGATCCGTCCATGAAGGTTAAAAACCTTGGCGTAGGAAACCAGCAGCTTGTAGAGATTGCAAAAGCGTTGAGCAAGGATGTCAAACTGCTGATTTTAGATGAGCCTACAGCTTCATTGAATGAAGACGACAGTAAGAACCTGCTTGAGCTGATCAAAGAATTAAAGCAGCAGGGTGTCACCTGTATTATGATATCCCATAAGCTCAGGGAAATCACAGCGATTGCGGACACGATTACGGTGCTGCGTGACGGCGCTACAATCTGCTCTATGGATACGGCGCAAAAGGCGGTTACGGAAGCAGAAATCATTAAGTACATGGTAGGAAGGGAAATTGACAATATTTATCCGAAGAGAGAGAAGAAGAACATCGGGGATATTTGTTTGGAGATAAAGAACTGGACGGTGGAGGATCCGGTGAAGGGGAAGGAAATTCTTCACAACGTTAACTTGAATGTCCGCAAGGGGGAAATCGTGGGGCTTCAAGGGTTGATGGGAGCCGGAAGAACGGAATTTGCCTTGAGCGTTTTTGGCAATCCTACAGGCTACAGAATCACCAGCGGCGAGATTATTCTGGAGGGCGAGAAGGTCTCCTTTGGCAAACCCAAGGATGCCATTCAAAAGGGGGTCGCCTATGTCAGCGAGGACAGAAAAGGAAATGGTCTTGTGCTGATACAAGATATCAAGTATAACATCAGCATTGCCAATCTGGAGGAACTCGAAGAGGGAATATCCATTAATGAAAATGAAGAGATCAATGTGGCAAACGGATATAAGGACTCTATCAATATCAAAGCACCTTCCATTATGCAGAAGGTAGGTAATTTAAGCGGAGGAAATCAGCAGAAGGTACAGCTGGCGAAATGGCTGTTCGTGAAACCCAAAGTATTGATTCTGGATGAACCTACAAGAGGTATTGACGTTGGCGCTAAATATGAAATTTATTCTCTCATGAACAGTCTGGTGGAACAGGGAATGAGTATCATTATGATTTCCTCAGAACTTCCGGAGGTACTTGGCATGAGTGACAGACTATATGTCATGTCGAGCGGAACGATTACTGGTGAATTGTCCAGCGAAGATGCGGACGAGAATAAAGTTATGGCAATGGCTATTAATTCGTAGGAGGTTACAGAATGGAAAATACAAAGAAAGAACCTAAAAAGGCGGGGCTTGGGTGGGAGATCGCCAGTTTGGTTAAAACAAATATCAGAGATTACATGATGTACATAACGCTTGTAATCATCATGCTGTTTTTTACATGGAAGACCAATGGAGGATTTATACAGGCAAGAAATCTCTCTAATCTGATTAATCAGGCGGGATATGTTGCGGTGCTTGCTATTGGCATGACATTGATACTGATCTTAAAGCATATCGATCTTTCGGTAGGCTATGTTGCAGGCTTTTGCGGGGCGATTGCAGCAATATTGATGACGCAGACAGGCGTAAATGAGTGGATCGCGATTCTTGCCGTCCTTGCAATCGGGCTCATGATTGGGGTATATCAGGGGGTTTTAGTAACGAGAGTGGGGGTTCCTGCATTTGTTACTACGCTGGCAGGCATGTTTATGTTCCGAGGACTGCTGAATCTGGCATTACAGAAAACAGGTACGATTATCATACCCAATGCCGGGTTCAATGCATTGTCTAACGGATTTATTCCTGATATTCCCGGTGTGGATTTAGGGTTTCATCTGCTTACGCTGCTGATCGGTATTGTTGCAGTGGTACTCACCGTGGTTTCGCAGATCAAGGTCAGAAAAAATAAGCAGAAATATAATTTTCAGGTAATTTCTGCTCCTGTATTTATCTTTGGTCTTATTTTTGTTTCTGTCATTATCATGGCGATTATATGGGTACTGGCAAGTTATAGCGGCATCCCATGGACAGCAGTCATCGTGGGTGTGGTCTTGTTTATTTATAATTACATGTTGAATAAAACCAGACTAGGCAGATACATTTACGGTATCGGAGGCAATGATCAGGCAGCAGAACTTTCCGGTATCGATGTAAAAAAGGTGACTCTGTTCGCATTTTGTTCCATGAGCTTTTTGGCGGCGCTTGCCGGCGTATTATATACCTCAAGACTGCAGTCTGCAACTCCTACAGCAGGTAATGCATTTGAAATGGATGCGATTGCCTCTTCGTACATCGGCGGCACAGCTGTCAGCGGGGGTATAGGAAAGGTTACAAATACAATCATCGGTGCACTGGTAATCATGTCATTGACCAATGGAATGAACTTAATGGGTGTGGATGTATCTTATCAGTATATCGTTAAGGGAATCATTTTCATCATTGCCGTTGCATTTGATGTAAGAACACGTTCCAAGGCAAGATAAGGACTATATGGTTCATGCGGAGAGGAAGTGAAATGATTAAAACACAAAAGGGTAAGAAAAGAGGAATAGGAATCAGGGCAAAGCTGTTTTTGGCTTTTGCCCTTCCTGTGCTTTTTATGATTTTGCTGGGAGGAATCATTTACCGGCAGACGGCGGATTTTCTGCAGAAACATTATAAGGAATCTACCATGCAGATTTTAGGTAAAACCTCTGATTATCTGGAAATTCTCTTGCTGGAAGTGGAAACGACAGCGTACGATCTGTCTCAGGATGGGGATCTGATTTCCTATTTTAGCGGCACGCCAAAGGAGGGTGTGGATTTTGATTACGTGGACAGGAAAATGAAATCCTTTCTAGGTACCAATGCATATGTTGAAAATGGATATTTTATAGCCATAGACGGGAATGAACATATCAGTACCAATCAGGAGATTGTTTTTGATGAAACGACATATGAAGCCTTTGCTGCTTCCAATGATTATGCAGAAGTGATGGCAAGAAACCGCAAGGTATGGCTTGGGGAGAGTGAATTTTTAAAGGAAAGAAGACCGGAAGCGGAAAATCCCTATGACAACCGTATTTTGACAATTATCCGGCGCGTGGATAATGTGCTTACAGGACAGGATATCGGATTCATTATTCTTGAAGTCAGAAGCAGCGTTATGGAGGAGCTCTTAGAGGAAATTAATCTGGGGGACAATAGCACGGTAGTGTTTACTGCGCAAGATAATACAGAGCTGGCACGGGAGGCGGATTATCCGCCATCTCTGGATGAGAAAATCATTGTTTCGGGAAATGCCTATCAAAAAATGCAGCAGGGCGTAGATAAGTCAGGTTCTTTTAATTTACGATATAGGGGCAAGGACTACTGGATGTGCTATTATTACATAGGAGATATCGGAAATAGTATCATAGGCTTGATTCCCAAGGAGACCATGCTGGAGCAGGCAAATGATATCAGGATGAACGTAACTGTTATGGTAATCGTCCTGACGGTAATCATGTCGGCAGTCGCGACTTTGATTGCGCTAAGTATAGGGAAAAATATCCAGAATATTTTAAGGGGTGTGGAACAGGCATCTAAGGGCGACCTTACGGTGCAGATCAGGACGAAAAGCAGGGATGAATTCGCGGCATTGTGCGGCGGAATCAACGATATGGTGGTATCGGTAAAAAAGCTGATTATGCAGGTATCGGAGGGAGCCGGTCAGGTAGAAGAGGCTGTAAGCAAAGTGGGGGATATGAATACGCAGGTATGTGAAGCGATGGAGGGAATATCCGGTGCAATCACCCAGATTCGTATAGGTGCAGAAGACCAGGGCGAAGGTGCAAGAGACTGTCTCAATAATATGGATAATCTGGCAGACAAGATTACTTGTGTAGCAGATAACACGGAGGAAATCCAGAAAATTTCAAATGGGGTTAAGAATCTTGTAAACTCAGGAATTGGAATTATGGAAGAGCTAAACAAAACCTCTGAGGCGACCGATCAAAATCTGCATGAAATGGTAAAAGAACTGGAAGGGCTGGGATCATCAGTTTCAGATATTAACCGTATTATCCAAGTCATATCAGAAATTGCCGAACAGACGAACCTTTTATCATTAAATGCCAGCATTGAGGCGGCAAGAGCCGGAGAATCGGGAAGGGGATTTGCAGTGGTCGCATCGGAAGTAAAAAGGCTTGCCGACCAGTCTATGGGTGCAGCAGATGAGATACACAAGATTATCAGCAGGATAGAGGAATTTAATGTTGAAGTGCTGCGCCACGCAGAGCATACGGGAAAGGCACTAACCTCACAGAAGACAGCAGTCATCCATGCGGTGGGTGCATTTAAGGATATGGATGATTATCTGGAAAAGCTGGCTGGAAATATTGATGAGATCGTAATACAGACACAGGCAATTTCCAATGCAAAGGATTCCACGCTGAGCGCGGTGCAATCCATTTCTTCCACGACAGGGGAAAATACGGCGGAAACCATCAATATAGGCGAGGACGTTGAAAAACAGAAAAAACAGGTGGACGAACTTGCCATATGCGCAGACAACCTGATGACCGTATCAGATAGACTGAAGGTAGCCGTCAGTGCATTTATAATTGATTAAATGAAGAATCGTTGTAGACCATATAAGGTTTACAGCGGTCTTTTATGTTTTTTTGGACACTTTGATGGTAACAGTTCAACCTGCAAGGGCAGGACAGATGCTTGGAGAGCGGAGGGCGCAGCGCAGATGACGGCACACCTTATCTTTTCCAGTCTCTGCGAAAAATCGGCAATTTCACTTGCAGAATGTAGGAAAGCCTAGGGCAAAATCGCCATGGATGGCGATTTTAGGAGCCAAGCGGCATGGATGCCGCCATGGCTCCGACCCGACCGCGTTGAAAAGCTTACACACATTCTGTTAGTGAAATTCGATTTTGAGGGGAGACTGGAAAAGATAAGGTGTGCCGTCATCTGCGCTGCGCCCTCCGCTCTCCAAGCATCTGTCCTGCCCTTGCAGGTTGAACTGTTGTCTTTGGCGATAAAGAAGAATATGTATTGCGTATCTTATGGGTATAGTATAATATATAAATGGAATTTTATTTTTGAGAAACGGAGTTAAGCATATATGGATTTTGAACGATTGATGAAGGCGGAGTATAACAGGCAATATATAGAAAGCATGCGGCCTGTTTTTAACAGGAAGGCATTATTCAGTGATACGACGGAAAATTATTTATCTCCTGCAGAACCCAATCCTTATTCCCAGATTACCATCAGATTCCGGGCAGCGCTCAATAACGTGGACCGGGTTTTTATGGTGAATCGGGGAAACAGAATAATTATGCACAAAGAAAGCAATGATGAAGTATTTGATTACTTTGCCTGTCAGACGGAAGTGGAGGAAGTGGAGTATGCGTACCATTTTGAAGTCCAGATAGGAAAGATTACTTGTATTTATGATACCAGAGGTGTTACGAAGGAGGCTGCGCCGGAGTATGCGTTCAGGGTGATTCCAGGGTTCAAGACGCCTGCGTGGGCGAAGGGTGCGGTCATGTACCAGATTTACGTGGATCGTTTTTACAATGGAGATCCAACCAATGATGTACTCACATCAGAATATGAGTATATCGGAGACAAGACAGTCAAGGTGGATGACTGGAATAAGTATCCGGCGGTGATGGGAGTCCGTGAATTTTATGGAGGCGATCTGCAGGGGGTCTTGGATAAGATGGATTATCTGCAGGGGCTCGGCATCGATGTCATTTATTTCAATCCTCTTTTTGTTTCACCCTCTAATCACAAATATGATATTCAGGATTATGATTGTATCGATCCTCACATCGGAAAGATTGTCAGCGATGAGGGGGAACTGCTTCGCCATGATCAGCATGAGAATCGGTTTGCCAGCAGATATATCGACAGAGTCACTAACAAGAAAAATCTGGATGCCAGCAATGCTCTGTTTGCCAAGGTGGTGGAAGAGGCGCACAGAAGAGGAATGAAAGTGATCCTGGACGGTGTGTTCAACCACTGCGGTTCCTTTAACAAATGGATGGACAGGGAAAGAATATACGAAAATGCGCAAGGGTATGAAAAGGGCGCCCATATTGTCAAGGAAAGCCCTTATAATTCTTACTTCCAGTTCTATAATGAGAATGCATGGCCCTATAATACAAGTTATGACGGCTGGTGGGGGCATGATACGCTTCCCAAGCTGAATTATGAAAAATCCAGAGAATTATTTGATTATGTCCTTAGGATTGCGGAGAAATGGGTCTCCCCTCCTTATAACGCAGATGGGTGGCGTCTGGATGTTGCGGCAGACTTGGGGCATAGCCCTGAATTTAACCATCATTTCTGGAAGGAGTTCCGCGAGGCTGTAAGACAGGCAAATCCCAATGCTATCGTGCTTGCGGAGCATTATGGAAGCCCAAGGGACTGGCTGAATGGAAAGGAATGGGATACGGTAATGAATTACGATGCTTTCATGGAGCCGGTGACTTGGTTCCTTACAGGCATGCAGAAGCACAGCGATGATTACCGCGGGGATTTATACGGAAATACGGACAGCTTTATGGGAGCCATGAGGCATCACATGGCAAGCTTTACGACGCCGTCGCTTCAGATTGCCATGAACGAGCTTTCCAATCACGATCATTCCAGATTTCTGACCAGAACCAACAAAAAGGTGGGCAGGACAAACACATTGGGCGCGCAGGCGGCTGATGAGGGCATCAATAAAGCGGTTATGCGTGAAGCCGTGGTCATCCAGATGACCTGGCCGGGCGCCCCCACGATTTATTATGGTGATGAAGCGGGCGTCTGCGGGTTCACGGATCCTGATAATAGAAGAACCTACCCTTGGGGGCACGAGGATCAGGAACTGATTCAGTTCCACAGGGAAATGATACGAATCCATAAAGAAAATCCGGAAATTCTGACAGGTTCTCTTAATTTTATCGATCATGCCTATAACGTGCTGGGGTATGGCAGATTCAACCCCAAAGCGGCAATCGTAGTACTGATCAACAACAATGACCATGAAGTGACCAGAGATGTATCGGTATGGCAGCTGGGAATTCCTAAGGAAAGTGTAGTTAAAAGCCTGATGTTTACTAATGAAGAGGGGTATTCCACCCAGTCCCATGAATATCCGGTGGTATCCGGCAAGATTGGCATAACCCTTCCGAAGACCTCAGCAATCGTCCTAAAGTATGAAAAGCGCGCATCCAGGAATTTTCTGCTTTTCAAATGAAATAAAAAAGAATAAATAGACTGTTCCATGCAATGGGTTTAGCCCTTAGGGGTTGAATCCATTGCATAGCGCTTTTTTAAATACTGATTTAATCTTACTTCTACATTTTCCTGCAAATCCCGATAAAAAAATTGATAATCATAAACATGATACGCTCCATCGGGAAGCCCTGGAATGGCAGCCGGATAATCCTCTGATAAAATGTCCGTCACTTTTAACACACCCCGGTTCATGTCAATATAGCAGCCGCATAACGCCGGCACTTCCTCTATAATGTTTCCCTCATAGTCTGTAAAGCAGGCGCCTGCATTTTCTTCCCTCGCTGCAGCGGTACTGTCCGTTTTCCAGTTTAGCGGGTTGATGGAAAGTGCCTTTGTGCCTTCAGGTATAATGAAGGTTTCTGTTACGGTCTCCGATTCGCATTCAAAACTGATGACGACACCCGTGTCTGTTTCGCCTGATGCCGCTTTCAGCTGGGGATATTTTTCCGCCATATCATCCGTCATCGCCCAGCCAATGGCATAGACAGCGACGAGCCTGTCCGACAATTCCTCATCGCCGAAGTATTCCATCATCAAGCGGTAGCACATATCCGCCCCTTGTGAAAAACCTGCAAGGATAATTGGTCTGTCCTCATTATAATTTTCAAGATAATAGGAAAAGGCAGCCGATACATCTGCATATGCGGTCTTTAAATAAGGTTCCCTTTCTGCCTCGTTTAGATCGTACACCTTTATTGCCGCCTGCCTATAATATGGCGCGTACAGCCTTGCGGAATCCTCATAGATGCCGCGCTCCATGTTCAAAGCGCCGAGGAAGGAAGCCTTTGTTTCCTCATCGGACAGCGACATGTTCCACTCGTCCTTCATATCCACCGTAGGGCAGACAAGAAAAACATCTGCCTCTTTCCCTTCGCCTGCTCCGCTATATGCCCAGTTTTCTTCATTTGCGCCTGACCTTTCACTTGGACTGCATAGAAGGGTATGCCTGCCAAGCAGTTCGGTATCCCTATGGGATGTCTATCGAGTCATTCTGTTTTAACCATGTCATTTTATCCAATGTGAAGGGGCGTGTCAAGCATCGGTTTGTAGTATGCTTTGTTTTAAATAGATACCTCTTATAAGAATATACTATTGACAAGCATAGTACTATGTAGTACGATATATATCAAGGAGGGAAGGATATGAATATAGAAGACTGGAAATCCCAGATTAAACGCGGAACATTAGAATACAGTATTTTGCTTATGATTGATAAAAGGGCGTATTACGGGTATGAAATTATAAGTGAATTGGAAAAGCATCCTATTTTGACGGCAAAGGAAAGCACCATTTATCCATTGCTTAGAAGACTGCTAAGCGAAGGCTTTTTATCTTCTTTCTGGCAGGAGACGACACAGGGACTTCCGCCGAGAAAGTACTATTCCATTACAGATAAGGGAAGGGAATATTTGGAAGCCATGACTGTCCAGTGGAACGACTTATTGACCGCAATAGAACAAATCAAAGGAGCATAAGAGATATGGATAAGAAAATAAATGATTATCTTGATAAAATTGATAAATATTTAAAACCTATGGCAGCCTCGGAGCGTGCAGATATCATTAATGAAATTAAAAGTGAAATTACAGAATTACAGAACCAGGGCAGTCTGTCGGATGACCAGATTTTAGAGCGTCTGGGAGATGCGAAGGAACTGGCAGGCGCGTATCTGGGGGAATCAATTGCCCAAAATAATACATTCAGCTGGCGCAGATTCTGTGCAGTCACCGCATTTTATAGCTTTGCAGGATTTACAGGAATGTTCATACTCCCCTTTTGCAGTGTCCTTGCAGCAGGGTTGATGATCAGCGGTGTGATGGCGCCCATAGCTGGTGTAATCGAATTTTTAGGATTTCTGGTTGGAAAAAACGTTCCGTTCGTCAGTTTCCAATTTGGAACCTATACGGCGCCTCCCTACCTGGCATTCCCATTGTCTGTCGCCACCGGTGTGTTACTATTTCTAGCGGGAAAAGCGGTGTGGAAACTTATGATCAAATATATCCAGATAATCACACGAGGAAAACAAAGATTGTAATGCTATAAAAATATGAAAATTTTATAAAAAGATATTTTATTGGAGCGGGGGGTGCTATAATATAGGATAAAAAGAAAAGGGAAGGAGTACGATGATGTTATTAGAAGGGAAAGTAGCAATTGTAACTGGGGGAACCAGAGGGATTGGATTTGAGATTGTCCGCAAGTATCTTGCAAACGGAGCAAAAGTCGTTTTGTTTGGCTCTAGGAAGGAGACGGTGGACAAGGCGCTTGCGAAACTTAAGGAGGAAAATGCTGATTGGGAAGTGGATGGTATGTTCCCAAAGCTTACGGATGCAGCGGAGGTTGAGAAGGCAGTTCTGGATGTGAAGGAGAAATTTGGAAAGGTAGATATTCTTGTCAATAATGCAGGGATATCGCAGAGCACCCCTTTATATGACTATACACCGGAAGAGTTTGACAAGGTAATAGATCTGAATGTGAAGGCGCTGTTTTATGCTATTTTGCCGGCAGCAAAGGTTATGAAGGAGCAAGGGGGCGGATGCATTATCAATACCAGCTCTATGGTCAGTATTTCAGGTCAGCCGTCAGGGGTTGGTTATCCCACCAGCAAATCGGCAGTGAACGGCATGACATTTTCCCTTGCAAGGGAACTCGGTAAAGATAATATAAGAGTCAATGCGGTTGCACCGGGAGTGACCAAAACGGATATGGTTGCGGCGCTTCCACAGGCTATGGTCGATGCAATCTCAGCTAAGATTCCGTTGGGAAGACCGGGAGAGCCAGAAGATGTTGCCAATGCATTTTTGTATCTTGCCAGCGATCTTGCAAGCTATGTGACCGGTGAGATTTTGTCTGTTGACGGTGCATGCAGGTCATAAAAATGTTTTATTTATATAAAGGGTAGTAAAAACTCCGGCGTGTTTATGCGCCGGAGTTTTTATTATAAAGAGTAATCTTCAATATGTATTTTACTGGAACATTGCTTCATCAATCTGGTTTGAGAAAGTGTTCATATCGCTGGGAAGCCATGCTGCTGTTTCCTTACCGCTTACATCAACGGCAAGTTTTTCACATACAACAGTTACTTCCACAGGTTCTGTCTTAAGTTCCATAGCGGAAAGCCCAGCTAAAAAGTCGCTGATGTACTGCTGCATATATTTGGTCAGCACTTCTGTGTCGCCGCCTGCTGCAGCCAGCTGATCCTCTTCTGTGATGCTGTTCATCATTGTTGTGGAAGCATCGATCATAACCTGATTCATGTCGTCTAAAGAGTAACCATAAATTTTTAAGGAAACAGTAACTTGATCGCTGCTTTCAGAAGTGATTTCTGTAGTATAGTTGATTTTGTTAAGTACTGCTGTCATGGAATCTGTGATTTTCTGAAGCTCTTCCTCAGTTAAATTAACGCCTGCGCTTGTAAGCTGGCTGCTTAACTCATCTACAAGCTCTGTTTCAGCGCCTTCTTCAAAAAATGCACTGTATACATCTTCTTCTGATGCAAAACCAAGAAGGTCTTTCATGGGAGCTGGATTGCTCTTTGCAGCAAGTTCAAATAATGCACCTACTGTCTCATTTGCCGGAGCCATTTTGGATCCGCAGCCTGTCAAGGTCATGCACATGATTGCCATGGATGCAACTACTGCTAATACTTTCTTTGTCATCTTTTTCATAATAAATATTCTCTCCTTTTTCACTCTAATTAAGTGTATCGTTATCACTATAGTTCGTAAATCAAAGAAGATAAATAGGAAAAAAGTACCTTTCTTATGCGGAAATAAATAAAATGCTATTTAATGGATAGCAAAAATCGAAAAAAATCGAAAATAAGTATCTGCTAATTGCTTGCAATAATGTTTTTCTTCCATTATTATTAGGAGTAGATACACGACTGACGGAAACAAGAATGGAGGATGAGATGAACAGGTTATCACTTGCACAGGAGCTTTCGAATAATGCATATCCGGGAAGAGGCATCGTCATTGGAAGGTCAGAGGATGGGACAAAAGCAGTAACGGCTTACTTCATTATGGGAAGAAGCGCCAACAGCCGCAACCGTATTTTTGCCACGGAGGGCGAAGGAATCAGGACGGAAGCATTCGATCCTTCTAAATTGGAAGATCCAAGTTTAATCATTTACGCGCCAGTGAGGGTGCTGGATTACATGACCATCGTGACAAACGGAGATCAGACAGATACGATTTATGACGGAGTAAAAGAGGGAAAGAGCTTTGAACAGTCGCTGCGGTGCCGGGAATTTGAACCGGACGGTCCCAATTATACGCCCAGAATTTCCGGTCTTATGCATGTAAAGGACGGAAAATATGACTATGTGATGTCCATTTTAAAGAGTAATAACGGCAGTCCTGAGGGCTGCAACAGATATACTTATTCTTATGAGAATCCGGCAGCCGGGGAGGGACATTTTATCCATACTTATATGCATGACGGAAATCCCCTTCCAAGCTTTGAGGGAGAGCCGAAGCTGGTGGAAATAGAAGGGACCATTGACGCGTTCACGGACAGGATTTGGAACAGCTTAAATGAAGAAAATAAAGTATCTTTATTTGTAAGATATATTGATATTGCCACGGGCAGATACGAAACCCGCATTGTGAATAAAAATAAATAATCGGAAATAAAGACGTTCCGAAACGGAGGAGAATATGAACGAGATTCAATTGAAATACGGATGTAACCCAAATCAGAAGCCTTCCAGAATCTTTATGGAAGATGGAAGTGAGCTTCCGGTTACCGTTTTAAACGGAAAGCCGGGATATATTAACTTTTTGGATGCCTTTAACGGTTGGCAGTTGGTAAAGGAGCTGAAGGAAGCGACAGGGCTTCCGGCAGCTACGTCTTTTAAACATGTTTCACCGGCAGGGGCAGCAGTGGGACTTCCGCTTACATCAACCCTTGCAAAGATTTACTGGGTGGATGATTTGGGAGAACTTTCTCCCCTTGCCTGTGCCTATGCAAGAGCGAGGGGCGCTGACAGAATGTCTTCTTTTGGGGACTTTATTGCTTTGTCTGACGTGTGTGATGCAGATACGGCGCGGCTGATCAAGAGGGAAGTGTCCGACGGTGTGATCGCACCGGGGTATACGGATGAAGCGATGGAACTTTTGAAAGCAAAGAAAAAAGGTAATTACAATATTATTCAAATTGATCCTTCTTATGTGCCTGCCCCTGTTGAACGGAAGCAGGTATATGGAATCACATTTGAACAGGGCAGAAATGAACTGGATATAAACGGCGATCTGCTTTCTAATCTGGTAACAAAGAATAAAGAACTGCCGGAAGAAGCTTTAATCGATATGAAGATCGCGCTGATCACACTGAAATATACCCAGTCTAACTCTGTCTGCTATGTCAAGGGAGGACAGGCAATCGGAATCGGTGCAGGACAGCAGTCAAGGGTGCACTGCACCAGACTGGCAGGACAGAAGGCAGACAACTGGTATCTGCGCCAGGCGCCGAAGGTGCTGGAATTAGAGTTCGTAGATACATTGGGACGTGCAGACAGAGACAATACCATTGATGTATATATTGGGGATGAGTATGAGGACGTGCTGCGGGAAGGCGAATGGCAGAAACGTTTTAAGGTAAAGCCATCTGTATTCACAAGGGAAGAAAAGCGGGCATGGCTGGATGGAAATCAGGATGTGACGCTGGGGTCGGATGCATTTTTCCCGTTCTCGGATAATATCGAGAGAGCCTATAAGAGCGGCGTCAAATACATTGCCCAGCCCGGAGGGTCTGTTCGCGACGATCTTGTGATCGAGTGCTGTGACAAATATGATATGGTAATGGCGTTTACCGGTATCAGATTATTCCATCATTAAGTTATATGGATTTTGATTTAAAAGGAGCGGGCGACTGCTCCTTTTTCATAAGCAGAGTCAGGAAGGAGGGAATGGTAATGGATCAAGTGGAGGAAGTAATGAAAATGCTGGATTCCATGTCGGAGAAGGGAATCAGCCGTTTGAAAGTAGAAGTTTCCAAGGAAGTGGAGGCAGGAGGAGCGGAAAGGACCTATCATCATGGCAGATGCGATGTGGGGAGTCCTTTTGCCACGGGAAAGCTTTTTGATCTGGAAGATGAGTGATGAATTGGGACAGGTATAAGATAAATGCACAGCCCCGGCGATAGTTAAAAAATCCGGGGCTGTATGCTGCAAAGAGATTGGCGGAAAGGATCAGAGCAATTTTCTGATTTCCCCGCACCCGATTTTCGTGCCCGAATCGCCGGAGGGCTGGGTGGTAAAATCGTCGCGGTTAGAATGAATAATGACAGATTTGCCAATAATTTCTTCTATGGTAAAACGTTTGTCATAAAACGCAGACCAGGCATACCCCTGATTGCCTAAGAGAGGGAGCAGGTCCCCGGCGTGGTCGGGATGGGGCTCGCCGGAGGGATTGTAGTGGCTGCCGGTTTTGTCGAAATTGTCGGAACAGTCGCCAAATTCATGGATGTGCATTGCATAAAAATCGGAGGAGCCCTGCTGGTCAATGTTGGGAAGACCAAATATTTCTGCTTCCACCAGGACACCGCCGTAAGTTGTGCGGTAAAATTTAACGAGACCTGAAAGTCTGGGATGGGAGGCGCTGCCGGTGATCCAGGCTGCCGCATCGGGACGCTCATAGGTCAGCAGCTGCAAAAAGGGGATTCTGGGAGTGGTTTGATTAGAATACATCATAAACTTCCTGTGTCTTTTTGCATTATCATATGCTTAGAAATTTTTAAGATGCATAAATCTGGTAAATGTAGTATAGTAATATTGAAATTTTAACGAATCATTTATGGAGGAGAAGAAATGGCTTTTTGTATAATTACAGACTCAGCTTCCGATGTACCGGAAAGCGTCATCAAAGAATATGATCTACATGTGATGCCTACTCCTGTTACTATAGAAGGAACGGATTACTTTGACGGAGAAACGATTTTTCCAGACCAGTTTTATGAGATACAGGCATCCGGTAAGGATATCAAAACCTATCATATCAGCCAATATATGTTTGAGGAACACTTCAGACCGTTTGCACAAAGAGGGGATGAGGTGCTGTATCTGTGCTTTTCCACAGGAATAGCAGGAACCTTCAATGCGGCAAAGCTGGCGTATGAAGAGATTCTGGAAGAATATCCCGATTTTAAGATGACGATCATCGATACCAGATGCGCCTCTTTGGGGTATGGGCTGGCGGTAGAACGGGTGCTGCGTATGCAGAAGAACGGCGCGCCTAAGGAGCTTTTGATCGAAGCGGCGCATTTTTTCTGTGAACATATGGAACATGCCGTTACCGTGGTAGAATTGGACTATCTGTTTAAGGGTGGGAGACTGAGCAGGACCTCTTTCTTGGCAGGTACAGTGCTGGATATCAAGCCAATCATCATTGTGGATGAGAATGGTTCCCTGAAAGCCGTGGAAAAAGTGCGGGGATGGAAGAAAGCACAGAAGCGGATTCTTGACATGGTTGGGGAGAAGGGAAAGAACCTAGAGAATCAGGTCATAGGCGCATGCTATGGTACGGACAAAGAGGCGTATGCGTATATTAAGAAAGAACTTGTGGAACGGTATCATGTAAAAGGGCTTTTGGAAGGAAGAGTGGGATGTGCCATAGGTGCCCACACAGGTCCGGGAATTTTAGGAATCGTATTTTTAAATGAAACCAACGAGAAGTATGAAGCGTATTTGAAATAGAGAGGATTGTTATGCTGGAGGTAAAAAATCTTGTCTTTCATCCACTGGATAATGGAGTGGAAAAGAGCATTATAGAGGATGTCAGTTTTAAGGTTGAAGACGGGGAGATGCTGGTCATCACAGGACCCAACGGAGGAGGGAAATCCACCCTTGCTAAGCTGCTTATGGGGATAGAAAAGCCGGACAGCGGCGCTATCATAATGGATGATGCGGATATTACGGAATACACCATTGCCCAGCGTGCCAATGCAGGAATCGGGTTTGCTTTTCAGCAGCCTCCCAGATTTAAGGGAATGACGGTGAAAAGACTCCTATCTCTGGCGGCGGGATGTGAGCTGCCGGAAAATAAATGCTGCGACTATTTAAGCGGCGTAGGGCTTTGTGCGCGGGAATATCTGAACCGGGAAGTAGACAATACCCTTTCAGGCGGCGAGATGAAGCGTCTGGAGATTGCAACGGTTTTAGCGAAACCGCACAAGCTCTGTATTTTTGACGAACCGGAAGCAGGAATTGATTTATGGAGTTTTTCCATGCTGGTAAAACAGTTTGAACAGCTTCATAAAAATAAAATGGAAAGTTTGATCTTGATTTCTCATCAGGAAAGAATCATTCAGATGGCAGACCGGATCATGGTGGTCAGGGATGGAAAAATAGCAGCGCTCGATGAAAGGGAAAAGGTATTTCCTGATCTGGTGAATGAAGATACCGGCTGTGTCTGCATGAACCCTGCCCATAAAGCGTGAGACTCGTGAGAAAGGAAGAAGAAAGTGGCAAACATAGATCAGATAACAGAATCTGTTTTGGAAAAAATTGATAGTGAAGGGTTTAAGCAGGAAGGCGCTTACAATCTCAGGTATAACGGATATTCCCTGTGTCATGGGAATACAGAGCATATTACGATTAAGCGCAAAGAAGACAAACAAGGAATCGATGTTTATATCAGCGGTGAAACCAGGGGAGAGCAGGTGCATATTCCCGTGGTAGTTGCAGTTTCGGGAATGACGGATGAAGTATACAATGATTTTTATATAGAGGACGGCGCCCAGGTGACGATTATCGCAGGATGCGGCATTCATAACAGCGGATGCAACGACAGCCGCCATGACGGAATCCATACCTTTCATGTAGGGAAAAATGCCAATGTGCGTTACGAAGAGAAACATTACGGCGAGGGCGAAGGCACCGGAGCGAAGATTTTAAATCCGGTAACAAAGATCATTATGGAGGAAAATGCTGTCTTTACGTTAGACACAGCTCAAATTAAAGGGGTGGATTCCACCAAGCGGGAGACGGAGGTCGTGATGGGGGCAGATGCCAAGCTGTTCGTGGTGGAAAAGCTTATGACACATGACAAGCAAAGTGCCGTCTCCAACATGGATATTTATTTAAACGGAGCGGGCAGCAGCGCCCAGATTACCTCTCGTTCTGTGGCAAGAGGAGAATCGAAGCAAATCTTTCATCCCAAGGCAATCGGTAATGCGCTCTGCCATGCGCATATCCAGTGCGATTCCATCATCATGGATAAGGCACAGGTATGCTCTATCCCGGAGATTGATGCAAAGCATGTGGATGCGGCAATCATCCATGAGGCAGCTATCGGAAGAATCAACAATGAACAGCTGATCAAGCTGAATACCTTTGGACTAAGTGATGAAGAAGCGGAAGCTGTTATTATTGAGAATTTCTTGAACTGAGATAAATCCACAAGAGGATGATAGGTGAATTTTGAGATGAAAAGTCTGCTTGTTTATTTAAAAGATTACAAAAAAGAAAGTGTTTTGGGGCCTCTGTTTAAATTACTGGAGGCTTCTTTTGAGCTAATTGTTCCGCTGGTGGTCGCCTCCATGATCGATGTGGGAATTTCCGGTAATGACAAAAATTATATTATCAAGATGTGCCTTATTATGGCAGGGCTGGGTGTGACGGGACTGCTCAGCTCCGTGACGGCGCAGTTTTTTGCAGCAAAGGCGGCGGTGGGGTTTGCGACCAAGCTGCGGCACGCCTTATTTGCGCATATTCAGAGCCTGTCCTTTTCCAATATGGATGCGCAGGGAACTTCCACGCTGATTACCAGGATGACCAGCGATATCAATCAGATTCAGTCGGGCGTAAATATGGTGCTCCGCCTGTTCCTCCGCTCCCCATTTATTGTGTTCGGCGCTATGATTATGGCATTTACGGTGGATGTGAAGGCGGCGCTTATTTTTGTGGTGGTGATTCCCCTTTTGTCGGTGGTGGTCTTCGGCATTATTCTAATCAGTATTCCGCTGTTTAGCCGGGTGCAGAATGGGCTTGACCGGGTGCTTGGCATCACCAGGGAGAATCTCACCGGGGTGAGAGTGATCCGTGCATTTGGAAAAGAGGAAGAGGAAATTGAGAAGTTTGACAGCCAGACAGATTATTTAAAAAGGGTACAGGTGCTGGCGGCTAAAGTTTCAGCGCTTATGAATCCCCTTACCTATATCATTATCAACGGCGGATTGATTGTGCTGATTTATACCGGCGCTGTCCGGGTGGAATCCGGCGTCCTGACCCAGGGGCAGGTGGTCGCGCTGGTAAACTATATGTCGCAGATTTTGATAGAACTGGTCAAACTTGCGAATCTGATTATCACTGTAACCAAAGCCTTTGCCTGCGGCAACAGGGTAGCAGGCATATTTGAGATTCCTACAGGCATGAAAGATGCAGGAGGGACGCTGAAAGAAGGACAGGAGAAAGGGACGATTGACTTTGAACATGTTTCCATGAGATATCATGAAGGGGGCGAAGAGGCGCTCAGTGATGTCACTTTTCATGCAGGGAGAGGAGAGACCATTGGCGTTATCGGCGGAACAGGTTCCGGAAAGACTACGCTGGTGCATTTGATTCCCCGTTTTTATGAGGCAGAAAAAGGAAGCATAAAGATAGACGGCGCAGATATCAGGGAGTATGATCTGACTGCCCTTAGGGATAAGGTAGGGATTGTCATGCAGAAGGCAGTGCTGTTTAAAGGAAGCATCCGAGATAATCTGCTCTGGGGAAATGAGGATGCCAGTGAAGAAGAACTCTGGACTGCCCTTGAAATTGCACAGGCGAAAGAATTTGTGCTGCAGAAAGAGGGAGGACTGGACGCGCATGTCGAACAGGAAGGAAGAAACCTTTCCGGCGGACAGAAGCAAAGGCTCTCCATTGCCAGAGCGCTGGTCAAAAAGCCGGAGATTCTTATACTGGATGACAGCGCGTCGGCGCTGGATTATGCCACAGATGCTAAGCTGCGCAGGGCGGTTAGGGAGATGCCTTTTGAAACCACAGTGTTCATCGTCTCACAGAGAGCTTCTTCTCTCATGCATGCAGACCGGATTATCGTGCTGGATGATGGATGCGTTGCCGGCATCGGCACCCATGAACAGCTCCTTAATGGGTGTGAGGCGTATCAGGAAATTTATTATTCTCAGTTTGAGCGCCCCGCAGATCAGCAATCGGGAAAAGCTTCTATGGAGCATTAAATTTATAATACAGTAAAGCGTAAGAAATAGAAGGGGTAACAGAAATGAAAGAGAAGACAGTCAGACAGAAGGATACGCTGATTAAAGTTCTTAAATATATCAAACCATATGGAGCTCTTATGACGTTGACGATTCTGATGGCGGTGGTGAGCGTTGCGCTTACCTTGTATCTTCCGATTCTTACGGGGGACGCGGTGGATATGCTCTTGCGGGTCGGACAGGAATCTTTCTGGTCAGATTTGTTCGTAATCTTAAAAAGGATGGCGGTGGTCATCTTGCTCACCGCGTTTGCGCAGTGGATTATGAGCATCTGTAACAATAAGATCGTATACAATATTATTCAGGATATCAGAAAAAAGGCATTTCGCAAGCTTGAAGCTCTGCCGCTTAAGTATATGGATGCTCATTCCCATGGGGATATTGTCAGCCGGGTGGTGGCGGACGTGGATCAGTTTGCAGATGGACTGTTGATCGGTTTTACGCAGCTGTTCACGGGCGTGATCACGATTATTGGAACTCTTGGGTTTATGTTGTCTGTGAATGTTACCATTACCATTGTTGTTGTGGTCATTACACCGATTTCTTTGTTTGTAGCAGCATTTATCGCTAAAAAGACGTTTAGTATGTTCAAACTTCAGTCGGAGACTAGGGGGGAGCAGACTACGCTGATTAATGAGATGATCGGTAATCAAAAGGTGGTCCAGTCCTTTAACAGAGAAGATGAGACCTTGGAAAAATTTGATGAGATTAATGGGCGGTTAGAAAAATATTCTCTCCGTGCCATCTTCTTTTCTTCCCTGACCAATCCCTGTACCAGATTCGTCAACAGCCTTGTGTACACAGGGGTAGGGCTTACGGGCGCCCTTGCAGTCATACGGGGAGGACTTTCCGTGGGACAGCTGACCTGTTTCCTTTCTTATGCCAATCAGTACACCAAGCCTTTTAATGAGATTTCCGGGGTCATTACGGAGCTGCAGAGTGCCTTGGCATGTGCTGCCAGAATTTTTGAGTTGATTGAAGAAGAGCCCCAGATACCGGACAAAATAGATGCGCTCGTCCTTGACCATGTGCAGGGGAAAGTGGATCTTGACCATGTAGCGTTTTCCTATGTGGAAGATCGCAAGCTGATTGAGGATTTGAATCTGCATGTGAAGCCGGGGCAGAGAATCGCCATCGTGGGACCTACAGGATGCGGAAAGACCACCATCATCAATCTGCTGATGCGCTTTTATGATGTGGACCAGGGGGCAATCTGTGTGGAGGGCAGCGACATCCGGGATATCACCAGAAAATCCCTGCGCGCTTCTTACGGGATGGTTCTCCAGGACACCTGGCTGAAAAAGGGAACCATAAGGGATAATATTACGGTGGGCAAGCCCGATGCGTCGGAGGAAGAAATAATTGCAGCGGCAAAGAAATCTCATGCCCACAGCTTCATCAGACGTTTGCCGGAGGGGTATGACACGGTGATCGGCGAGGATGGAGGAAGTCTTTCCCAGGGACAGAAGCAGCTTTTATGTATCACCAGAGTAATGCTCAGCTTGCCGCCCATGCTGATTTTGGATGAAGCGACCTCGTCCATCGATACCAGGACAGAAATCAAAATACAGAAGGCGTTTGCCGCCATGATGGAGGGGAGGACCAGTTTTATTGTGGCACACCGGCTCTCCACCATACAGAATGCGGACGTCATTTTGGTTATGAAGGACGGGCATATCATAGAGCAGGGGAACCATCGGGAGCTGCTTGAGAAAAAGGGATTTTATGCAGAACTTTATAATAGCCAGTTTGCACTTGCCTGAATTATGGAATAAGGCAAAAAGAGGGAAGGAAAATGGAGTGGAATGAGAAAGAAAAAAAGAGACTATGGATCTTTGGAGGGACGGTCTTTGGTCTGACGGCGCTTATGGGTGTTTTGATGGGTTATAGTTATAACCAGGGGAATGATGTAAAACTCTTTCCCAATGCCCAGATGTATTATCCGGCAGCGGGTGTTATTCTTGCACTGCTTTTTACAAGGGAAAAGGAGGAAATCCTTCCTATAAGGTATTTTATAGGATTTCTATTGTCGGCAGCAATGATGATCTTTATGGCGATTGGCAGTGTAATCAGCCCGGAGGTGGTCCTGTCGTGGCAGTACGCAGTATATGTGGCAGGGATTGGATGTTTTATTTTGCTGCTGACAGAGAAGAAGGCAGTGAAAAGCACCTGCGGGCTTAACTTTTCGGGTAAAAAAGGGGCAAGACCGTGGCGCTATTTTCTGCTGTTCTTGGCGCTCTATTTTTTAAGATGCTTCGTGATGTATGCAGTGGAGGGCAAGGTAAAGGCGTTTCTGGAGGTTCTTGCCCATCCGGCGGTCTATGTGCAGATGATTTTGTTGTGTTTCAGCTTTTTTCTTACATTTACAGCCTTTTTTGGAGAAGAATATGGATGGCGCTGGTTTTTTCAGCCCCTTTTACAGAAGCGCTTTGGACTTAGAGGCGGCGTTGTGATTTTAGGTGTGATATGGGGAATATGGCACCTTCCGTTAAGCCTGTTTTATCATAATAATCCGAGCATGTGGGCGGTCAGCCTGCTTATGACTGTGGTAAATTGTGTGTGTACAGCGATTTTTTATGGGTATGTGTACATGGAAGCAGAAAACATATGGCTGCTGGTGATTATGCATTTTGTAAATAACAGTCTTAGCGGAATCTATGCTGGAACTGCGGATGAAAATACCATTATAAGCGTATTGGCGGTGATGGCAGCGAATTTGGTCTTTGGGGTGCTTATTTTTGCTAAGGCATATCGCAAAGATAATTTTGATTTACGGGCAAATAAAAAGAGCGGGTGATGGGAATCGAACCCACGTATCCAGCTTGGAAGGCTGGTGTTCTACCATTGAACTACACCCGCATGAAAATCTATGATTGCTTTAAAGCACATTACTTATTTTACATTCATAGGGCATGTCTTGTCAAGAACATTTTATTTCATTTGTCTCAGAGTCGTAAGTAAGGGTCAGGGTAACGCCGGATTCACTATATCCTTTTACATTCAGTTCAAATTCATGGCTTGCCCCGTCCGCGCTTTGCAGGACCAGATTCCATGGCGTGGAGGACACATCCCGGTAGATGACCAGACCGGTAATCGTCTGCCCGGGGGCGAAACCGGAGGTATCTTCCAAAACATTGGCATTTTGAGAAGGGTCATTTATGCTGTACAACTGTAAGGTCTGGAAGGTAAATTCCGTGTTGTTTGAAAGTGTTACGGGAATGGATGTGAGCACGGCTGCAGTTTCCTGCGCTTTAATCTGGTTGATGGTTTCTAGGTATTCTTCGTAAGAGTCTATGATGGAGCGCATGGATTCCATGAGCAGATCAATCTGCTCATCTTTAAACTCACTCAAGTCGTATTGTCCGATTTGTTCAACCTTTTTGCCTAATGCGACCAAGTTCTGGTCTAAGGAGTCATCGGCAATGCCCTTGTGCGCCTCTACGACTTGATTGTGTAAGTCGGCAAGCTGTGCGTAGAGCGCCTGTGCCTGCGTAATCTTTTCCTCAGAAGGACCACAGCCTGCTAAAAGAATGGGTAAAAGAGCGCAGAGAATGAAGAGAACAGATTTTATGTTAAATTTTGGTTTATTCATTTTGACTACCTCACTTATTCATACTGTATTACAATAACATATTAGAAACACCGGTGCAATCAGCTTTTCGTTGATTTTTTACTGTCTATCTTTTAAAATAATGCATATGGAGGAAAAATTATGTCGACTACAACGAAAATTGCGCTGGAAGCATCGCTTAAAAAATGTCTGCTTCACAAGCCTATTGATAAGATAACGATCAATGAACTTGCCGCTGACTGTGGAATTACCCGGATGACTTTTTATTATCATTTCAAGGATATTTACGATTTGGTAGAGTGGGTGTGTGTGGAGGACGGCCGCAAAGCGCTGAAGGGGAAAAAGACTTATGACACATGGCAGGAAGGTGCGCTTCAGATTTTTGAGGCAGTCATGGAAAACAAGCCTTTTATCGTGAATGTATATAAAAATGTCAGCCGGGGGAAGATTGAAAGCTTCTTGCATAAGCTTACATACGATTTAATATCGGGTGTTATAGAAGAAAAAAGCGTCGGGAAAGGACTGAAAGAAGAGGACAAAGCATTTATTGCCGAGTTTTATAAATACGCATTTGTGGGTGTCATGTTGGACTGGATTGCAGGGGGAATGAAAGAGGATTATAAGAAAATCGTGGAGAAGATGAGCACCACGCTTCATGGGACGGTGGCTGTCTCGATTTCCAACTTTGAACATATGCGGGAAAGTTGATATGTGCGGAGCATTTGATTTTTGATCAAAACAGGCGTAGTGATAAGTTTTTTATCATTACGCCTGTTTTGTAAATGGAAAAAAAGAATTTTATGGTATAGGATGTAGCCATAGAAACGAACACAAGTAAGGAAAGGTGGAAATGGATATGGCAAGTAAAAAGAAAGTAGGAATTGGCGTAGCAGCCATTGCAGCAGGAGCAGGTGCAGTCATTGCAGTAAAGAATCACAAAAATGCAGACAAGAAATCGGCAGGGAAAAGGGCAGGCACGACCTTAAAGGACGAATACCGCAATACAGAGAGAGGGAAGGATGAAAAAAACAGCAAGGGAATCTACTACACAAACGGAAATTATGAAGCTTTTGCAAGACCAAGGAAACCGGAAGGTGTAGATGAAAAACATGCGTATCTTGTAGGCAGCGGCTTGGCTTCGCTGGCAGCAGCGTGTTTCCTTGTCCGTGACGGACAGATGCCCGGTTCCCACATCCACATTCTGGAGGCAATGGACATTGCAGGAGGGGCATGCGACGGCATTTATGATGCCACCAGGGGATATGTGATGCGGGGCGGAAGAGAAATGGAAAATCATTTTGAATGCTTGTGGGATCTGTTCAGAAGCATTCCCTCCCTTGAAACGCCCGGCGTATCTGTACTGGATGAATATTATTGGCTGAACAAGGAAGACCCCAACTACTCCCTGTGCCGTGCAACCGTAAACCGCGGCAAGGATGCCCATACGGACGGCAAATTTAATTTGAGCCAAAAAGGCTGTATGGAAATCATGAAGCTGTTCATGACCAAAGATGAGGACTTGTATGATAAGACTATAGAAGACGTGTTTGACGAGGAAGTGTTTGGCTCTACCTTCTGGCTATATTGGAGGACCATGTTTGCCTTTGAAAACTGGCACAGCGCCCTTGAAATGAAGTTGTACTTCCAGAGATTCATTCATCACATAGCAGGGCTTCCCGATTTCAGCGCCCTGAAATTTACCAAGTATAATCAATATGAATCACTGATTCTGCCTATGCAGAAGTATCTGGAGGAGGCAGGCGTTGACTTCCAGTTCAACACGGAAGTAACAAATGTTATTTTTGAATTTGTGGGTGATCAAAAAATAGCGAAAGCAATTGAATGCAAGGTCAAGGGCGTGGAGAAGGGAATCATGCTGACAGAAAACGATCTTGTATTTGTCACCAATGGAAGCTGTACGGAAGGGACGGTTTACGGGGATCAGAACCATGCGCCCAACGGAGATGCGCAGGTGCGTACCAGCGGCTGCTGGAATTTGTGGAAAAATATTGCAGAGCAGGATCCGGCGTTCGGACACCCGGAGAAATTCTGTTCTGATGTAGCAAAGACTAACTGGGAGTCTGCAACAATCACCACATTGGACGACAGGATTATTCCTTATATCACCGATATCTGCAAGCGTGATCCGAAGAGCGGAAAGGTAGTGACCGGCGGTATTGTCAGCTGCAAGGATTCCAGCTGGCTGATGAGCTGGACCATCAATCGTCAGGGGCAGTTTAAGGATCAGGATAAAGATAAGGTCTGCGTCTGGGTATATGGATTATTTACAGACATACCCGGCGATTTCATTAAGAAACCGATGCGGGAATGTACCGGCATGGAAATTACTCAGGAATGGCTGTATCACTTAGGGGTTCCAGTAGAGGAGATTCCGGAGCTGGCAGAAAACAGCGCCGTATGTGTGCCCACTATGATGCCTTATATCACGGCGTTCTTCATGCCCAGGGCAAAGGGAGACCGCCCGGATGTAATCCCGGATGGCTGTATCAATTTTGCTTTCTTAGGTCAGTTTGCAGATACACCGAGAGATACCGTTTTTACCACCGAATATTCCGTGCGGACGGCGATGGAAGCCGTATATGGTCTGCTGGGTGTGGACAGAGGGGTGCCTGAAGTGTGGGGCAGCGTTTACGATATCCGCGAGCTGCTGGAGAGCAGCGTCAAGTTGATGGATGGGAAGTCTCCGCTTGAAATGGAACTCCCCGGACCGTTAAATGCATTGAAGAAACCGCTTCTGCATGTGATCAAAGGAACGGTGATAGAAAAGGTTCTGCGGGATCATGATGTGTTAAAAGAAGGAATGCTGTAGAAAATACAAGGCTCTGGAGCCATGACGGCTTCGGAGCCTTGTATCTTATTTAGAGGTATTGCTTGCTTTTTCCATTTCCTGCTGCATTTCTTCTTCTGTAATGATTTTATAAGGTATTCCTTTCGCAATTGCGTAAGCTTCTGCAGGGGAGCCTTCTGTGGTAATAATGACTCCACCAAAACCTATTTTAAAAATATCTTCAGCATGTTCAGGTGGAAGAGTGGCATCATTGCAGCCAATGGCAGTAACGCTTTTAGGGATATATACTTCCATATCCTTTTGTCCATAAAAACTTTTCGGTGATATGGAAGTTACAGATTCGGGTATAAATACTTTCGTCACTTTTATGGGATAATTATAACCTTCATCTATGCAGAAAGCGCCTCTAATTGCTTTGGTTGTGGCGGGTAGAACAACTTCTGACTCTGTTCCTCTATACAGATGTAATGCATCATAGATACAAACAAAATCACCTTCTATGTCTTCTTCCCAAGGGGTGCCGCGAAATGCACAGTTATCTATATATTCAACATTTTCTAATCCTTTTATTTCCTTTAAAGCACTATAGGAAAAAGCTCCATAACCGATTTCTGCTACTGATTGTGGCACTTCGATTTTTTCTATTCCACTATATTTAAACGTATAAGTTTCAATTTTTTCTAAATAGGGCGGCAGAGTGATTTGTTTGAGGTTTTTACAACCATAGAAAGCACCTCCGCCAATATAAGTTATGGTATCTGGAATAGCAATATTTTCTATATCCGTTTCATAGAAAGAATCTGTTGTGATAATTGTCACGTCTCGTTCCCATACTTTTTCCGAAATATTTATACTTTTTTCTTCTCCCGCATATTTTTCAAAATATACATCATTAAACCAGATAGTGTAATAACTTTTACTTTGGTAATCATATAAATTACGCGCAACACATACACTCGTTGGTATATGAAGAATGACAGCATTTGTTCCTAAATGTTTAAATACATCTTGCTCTATATAAGTAACCTTCATACCTAATATTTTATCTGGGACATAAATTTCTTTTTCATCCGAAAGATAAGCAGTTATTGAGGCAGTACCACGCTGTATAACTATGTCATAAGGAGCTGTCAGCCGTGTTGGTATATGTATTGGTTGGCAAAAGAGGTAAATACAAAATACAGCAATAAAAATTAAAGTTCCTAGTAAGATAATTCGTTTAAGTTTTTTTTTCATCTCAGTTCCCCAAATAATAATTGCTAATTATGTCATAATTAAGATAATCTAATCCATTTAGAGCAGTGGAGCATGAGTATTCAAGGTTTTTCATTGCGTCAAGTATATTATCAGGGGTAATATTAGAAAGAAAATGTTCTTTAAAAGAATCTTCTTTTGCGTCTACATATGGTTTGCCTTGAAGCAATAAATATTGATCATATAAGGTGTGCTCGTTTTCCTCAAAACGCTTATTAGGATTTTGCTCTATTTTATTTATTTGCATTTCAATTTTAGTTCCAGTATATTCCATTGAAATTGTATCCACCCCCGGAAATCCTTTCAATCCTTCATTCTCTAACCAGGTCATTTTAAGAAATGCGTTTGCACCATACTGACCTCCTATAACAGCCACAGGATCTTTGAATATAAGACCCTCTTTTTCCATATAAGAGATTTGTGTTCCGCCAAGCATAGAATAAATTACGTCGCCCGTTTCTTCCACTTCCTGATATGCATTGATAATAGAAACACCGCTTTCAATAAGATCAGCGCTCTTAGCTACAATAGCGAGTTTCGGATGGCTATCGGTAATCGAAGTTACACATTTTCCAAGGATTTCTTTTGGAAGTGCATATTTTGCCGCGGTAGCTTTTTTTACATAGTCTGCATTTAAGTAATCAACTGCAATATCTTTTCCAGAAGATTTGATGATTTCAATTGCTGCCACAGGTGATTGACTGATTGGCTGATCATCGTACATAATTTCTTCGAGATAAGAGAACATAACTTGGTTCATATCTTCGCCAAGGATGGTTTCCCAGGCATTGTTATCTAAATCAAGATTGCTGATTCGGATGTAATTTTCCATACTATAATCGGGACGCTCAAATTGCCGGCATGCCAGTGTGGAGTAAAGAGAAAGCATCTGCGCGCTTTCATCGAAAACGGGCAGGTTTTCTCTGATATATGCCGAATCTTTGTAATTATTTTTCATCTGATTTTTGATTGCGTCCATCTGGATTTCGCCTGCCATTATCATTGACTGCAGATACCCGTCCCGATAGTCAATTGTAAATGCGTGGTCGATTCCGTTTTCAAAATCGTCATACATACTGCTGTCAGATTTCCTATACAACATTCCGTTGACAAAGTGCTCCAGCGGATCAAGATTCTGACTGGTGATTTTTAAATTATCATTATATTGTATATTTTTATCGAGCAGTGCGAGAGAGTAGTTGTAAAGCCCCAGCTTTGTGTACACACTTAAGTCATCTGGGCAGCTTTGGAATACCTCCCGGTAACTTTGCTCAGTATCTGCGTTTGCAAGCTCCCCGATAAAAGCAATGTCCTCATCCGTATAGATGCATGACATCAGAGCCCGTTTTTCTGAAGGTGTAAACCCAAGCCTTCCAAGACAGGCAATGCCTTCTTTTCCTAAGACAGTATTCATATCTACAGAGGAAAGTTCTGATTTGCCTTCTTTTGTTTCAAATATGGATACCAGCCTGCCATCCTCCGATTTGAAAGAAATTGTAAAATCAGCTCCCGGTTCCTGAGGGGTGAGTCCCTGCACAATTTTTTCAACTCTTTCTGTGTAATTGCGCCTGCGCTGCAGGGAATAATAAGTAAGTCCATTTGTAGCTGGATGGAGTTCATTTAATATGCGCTCGGAGATAGTTTCATCCAGAGATACCTCATAAATATAGACGGTGTAGGAGGAAACAAAAGAAGCATTATGCATTTCCGATGTTTTCTCAACCAGCGTTACTTTTTTCATTCTGTCGTAGACTGCCGAAGCAGCTCTTTCGCTGCAGTTATTTTCACTGAAATCCAAAATCCTGGCTGCAACATAGATATCTCCCGCTGTCCAGCCTTTGGGATGGGTTCCCATTTGCTCCGCAAGCTTTTCCAGCTCGCTGATCTCATTGTTTTCAATGAGGATTCTTAGATTTTTGTCAAGGATTTCTTTGTCAGCGTCTGACAGATGATCGACTGGCTGATTCATGATATCAGATACGGTCTTTGTCTGGGGGTCCATAATCTCAAAGCTGAAAGCGCTCATAGTGGGGAAAGGGGAACCGCTGAGCGCCATCCAGAGGCTGTCGTCTGCGCTTTCTACAGCGACGGCATAGGAGGTAAGATTGAGGGAATGCTGTTCTAATCTTTCCACCTTATCGCAGCCCTCTCGTATGGTGTTGGTATATTGATAGGAATTTATATGTGACATTGAAAGTCCGGAAAGGATGTCGTCTATGGCATCAGCGCTTTCTCTCACGGTGTAGGCTTCCATCACTGCTTTCCGGCACAGGTCCTTTAGCTCCATAATGATTTCTTGATCACAGTACAACATCCCCCGCAGCCCTTGCGCTAAGCTCACGCAGCTTTCGCCGCCTAATGCCAAGATAAAGTCGTTGCAGATTTTCCTGCATGCGCAGCCGCCTTCAAGCCCGCTTAAGAGAGTTTTTCCCAATTTTTCCGTCTCTTCCCACAAACTGGTAAAGCGGGTTTGCGTATAATTTGTCAATCCACTGCGGAAGGTATCGCCATCCGTGCCGCTGTAGATGTCTTCACTGGTTTTGGCAACCGTTCCATATAAAGCTTCTATATCCCCGCGCAATCTTTCTGCGGATTCTTCGTATCCCTTACATGCCGTTTCCAGCCGGTCTTGTAGATCTGCCAGCCGGTCATATTCCGCTTCCAGCGCAGCAATCAGACCTTCCAGAGTCGGCGAGATTTCATCATCAAGCCTTCTCATTGCGGCACAGAGGTCCTCCATGTTATCTGTGGTGTAGCCGTCGGGTGAATGATCGGACAATGTTTTGATGTTGGTTTCTATGTCCTGTACATGGGGCAGAGTATTCTTTGCTCTGCATATAGCAATCATAATTTGTGTCATATCACGACTGCATCTTCTTATTTCACTACATCTGCATGCCATCTTTTTCTTTTCCTTATCTTATGTGTTTACAGTGGAAGCTGCTGCGGCTACGTGTTTATCTAATGTTATTCTGTCATTACATGCTTTCAGTACGGTTCCGTGCAGGACGCCAATCTGTGTATGTATTTTATTCAGCTGCTGCTGCATGTGGCAGGCGTTAATCTGATAAGCATCTCTGGAACTGCCGATCCACCGGGCAACCAATGGGTCGCTAATATCTGTTATTTTTTGACTGATCTGTATTAAATCCTCTTTCACTTCCGGAAGAGCACTGATTGCAGAACAGACCGCTTCGGCATCTGTTTCTGTACGTCTTCCGCTTCCATTTATGTCCGCCATTTTTACCTCCCTGTTTCTTGTGCGCTGGTAAAAAATTATCTATTTTGAAGAAAGTATCTATTACAGATTAGACATTTTTACTGGTTTTGTCAATACAAATAATTGCTATTACGAACTACTTGTTAGCATTACATTACCTATCGTGCATATACTGCATTGCGATTTATGATTTGCTTTATTAGTCAGCACCTTATAGCAAACTGACGGGGTATCCAGCTTGCAACGCAGCTGTTTGTGGAGACAAAAATAGTAGTGCCGAAAATAGGTGCAGTGTGGTATAATAAGCAGGCTTAAGGAGCGGCTGCAGATGTTTTGGAATGCGGTTTCGCCTTACGGTTACGCTGTTTTTTCAGGAGGATATATCATGCAGTTTTTACTGACGGCAATCAATGCCAAATATATTCATTCAAACCCTGCAGTTTACAGCCTTATGGCATATGCCGGGGAAGCGCTTAAGCCGCATATTGCTGTGGCTGAGTATACCATTAATCAAAGAATGGAAGAAATTTTGGGAGATTTATATACAAGGCGTCCGGATGTGATTGGTTTTTCCTGTTATATCTGGAATTATCCCCTGATTCAGGAACTGTTAAGGGAGCTGCCCAAGGTGCTGCCGGATACGGAATTGTGGCTGGGCGGACCGGAGGTGTCCTATGAGGGAAGAGGGATTCTTGATGCATTCCCTATGGTGAAGGGCATTATGGCAGGGGAAGGGGAGGAGACCTTTAAGGAATTGCTTTCTTTCTACACGGGAGAGCAGATTGGGAAACGTCTTGAGGAGATACCGGGGCTGATCTTAAGGGAGGGGGACTGCCTGGCAAGAAAGGTCACGGATCTTGACGCGATTCCCTTTTTTTACAACGACTTGAAGACCTTTGAGAACAGGATTATTTATTATGAGACCAGCAGAGGGTGTCCGTTCAGATGCAGTTATTGTCTTTCTTCTATAGATAAGAGCGTGCGGCTGCGCAGCATGGAATTGGTGAAAAAGGAACTGCAGTTTTTTCTGGACAAAAAAGTGCCGCAGGTCAAGCTCATAGACAGAACCTTTAATTGCAACCGCAATCATGCCATGGAAATATGGAAGTATATTTATGAGAATGACAATGGTGTCACAAATTTTCATTTTGAGATTGCAGCCGATCTCATGGATGAGGAAGAGATTGCACTTTTAAAAGAAATGAGACCGGGGCTTGTCCAGTTTGAAATCGGCGTGCAGACCACCAATTCCGACACGCTAAGGGAGATTAATCGAAAAACAGATCTTGCGCGCATTGCAAGGACGGTGAAAGCTATTCGGCAAAACAGGAATATCCATATTCATCTGGATTTGATAGCAGGGCTGCCCTTTGAAGGATACAATAGCTTTCGGCAGTCTTTTAATGAGGTGTACGGAATGAAGCCGCAGCAGCTTCAACTTGGCTTTCTAAAAGTATTAAAAGGAACATTGATATGGGAAAAGGCGGAGGATTATGGCATTGTCTATCAGGAGAAAGCTCCTTATGAAGTACTTTATACCAAATGGCTTTCTTATAAGGAAGTATTGCAGCTTAAGCGGATAGAAGAAATGGTAGAGCTGTATTACAATTCCAATCAGTTTACACATACCCTTCCCGTTCTGGAAAGGGAATTTCAGGGAGCCTTTGAGATGTTTTGGCAGCTGGCAGAGTTTTATGAGGAAAAGGGGTATTTTGGCAATTCACCGGCAAGAAGCCGGCGATATCAGGTGCTTTTAGCGTTCATACTTGAAAAAGTACCGGAAAAGGCACAGCTTTATCAGGAATTACTGACCTATGATTATTACCTGCGGGAAAATGCTAAAAGCCGTCCCTCCTTTTGTATGGACTTATCTTCTTACCGAGAGGAAATATGGAATTTTTATCAGAAGGAAGAGGCAGAGCCGATGTTCTTACAGAATTATAAGGAGTATCATGCCAGACAGACCATGAAAATGACCCATATGGATGCATTTTTTTATCCTGTATGGAAAAGGGAGGACGATTTTGTATGGGAAAAAGGTGCAAAACCTACATTTGTTCTTTTTGATTATGAAAAAAGGGATGCCCTCACAAAAGAAGCATCCACATTTTTGCTATAAAAGTCTGTTTGCCTTGGGCGTAAGCCACATGCGCACATCTGGTATCTGCGCCAGAACAGGGAGTAGCAGCATACCTAAAATAACACCGGCAGCGCCCTGCACACAGTTGGTGAAGATGCCGGTAAGAGCGCTTGTAAATCCTGCGGCAAAGGTCTCAGAATTGTAGTTCCCGGCAAGAAACATGGTCTGAATGATCTTATTTACAAAATAACCAAACACCATGTTGAGTTCGGCGGGGATCCCGGCGGCAATAAAGAGGAAGGAATGGTTGGTGTTCCATATCTGCTTAAGCCGGCGGAAGATTATGGAGGCGATTACTGCGGTGACGCCTTTAATTATCAGAGTAGGAATGGCATAAATGATATACCCGGATAAAATATCTGCGAACATGGAGCCAATGCCGGCAGCGAGAAAACCTGCAACGGGTCCCAAAATCACGCCGCAGAGGAGAACCAGGCAGTCTCCGGGATGTATGTAGCCGAGGGTTGGGGTGGGAATCCGAATGCTCATGGTGGCGATGCAGGTAAATGCAGCCATCAGGGCGGTAACAGCCAGTACTTTCGTGTCTTTTAACATATCCATGATAAATCTCTCCGTTTCTTTTTGAAGTGATATTTTGAAAGAGCTCTTAATATGTTTATTATACAAATGATTGGTATTGCTGAAACTGCCAATTTGAGAATTTTTAATAGAGCCAGTTTGAAACGTACTGAGGGAGAAGGATAATCTGGGACAGGAACCGGCTCCGCATATCCGCCTGTCTCTCCGGCTGGGCTCTAAGGGAGCGCGGGCAGGACAGCAGTGACCGGGGCAGAGAGCGGATCAGGTACAGGGGGAGCGCATAACCTATCGTTTCAAGTCTTCCCTCAAAATCGGATTTCACTAACAGAATGTGTTTAAGTGTTTCAGGGCGGACGGGTCGGAGTCAGCGGCATCCGTGCCGCGCGACTCCTTTTATGTTATTCAGGAACGGGGATAGTGGTCTATATTTGCTGGAAAAGCCATATATTGTAGAAAATATAGATGGATTAGGATAAAATAAATGGCAGCTGTCTTGTCTAATATTTCCAATATTATAATACCACTTGTTATTTTTTATATTATTGCTTATGGAATCTGTAGTAAGACGAATGTATATGAGGATTTTGTCAAAGGAGCGAAAGAGGGGCTTAAGACGGTTGTGGGGATTTTGCCCACGCTGGTGGCGCTTATGACCGCAGTAGGTGTACTTCGGGCATCCGGTTTTTTGACTTTTCTGGGAAATCTGGTGCGACCTTTAAGTGACAAAGTAGGCTTTCCAGCGGAACTGGTTCCGCTGGCTTTCATCAAAATGTTTTCCTCTTCCGCCGCCACCGGTCTGGTATTAGATATTTTCAAAAACTATGGAACAGATTCCCTGGTAGGACTGATTACATCCATCATGATGAGCTGTACCGAAACCATTTTCTACACTATGAGCGTATACTTCATAGCTGCCAAAGTCACAAAAACAAGATATACCTTAAAAGGAGCTCTCCTTTCCACCGCCGCAGGAATTATAGCAAGCGTAGTATTGGCAGGAATGATGGTATAAGAGCAAGTATAAGAACAAGTACTTTTTATGGGACACCCAATCTGATATAATCATACATAAAACAAAAGGAAATAAAGTATAAGGCAATGTCAGGCGGGGAAGGGACGGCAGGGGGAGGGGATGGAAGAGGAAGGGCAGGACGGTATATCTATTCCTCTCCAGTCTCTGCGAAAAATCGGCAATTTCACTTACAGAATGTGAGAAAGCCTAGGGCAAAATCGCCATGGATGGCGATTTTAGGAGCCAAACGGCACGGACGCCGTCTTGGCTCCGACCCGACCGTCTTGAAATACCTACACACATTCTGTTAGTGAAATCCGATTTTAAGAGGAGACTGGAGAGGAATAGATATACCGCCCTGCCCTTCCTCTTCCATCCCCTCCCCCTGCCGTCCCTTCCCCGCCTGACATTGAGCACAACCTATACCATTACAAATGAGGTAAATAACAATGAACTTAGAAGTCCCCACCGAAAAACTATTAATAACAATTGTTATATTCACTGCTGTAATCATTCTGCTAATAATTTCCCGGCAGTTTTTTGCGCGAAGACGCAGGACATCGGATCTTTTTGAAAATATGGAAGGACATGAATTTGAATATTTCTGTGCCGACCTTCTTAAGCAGAAAGGATTCGTGGATGTAGAAGTGACAAAGGGAAGCGGAGACTACGGCATCGATATTCTGGCAGAAAAAGAAGGAATAACATATGCTATTCAATGCAAACGCTATACAGCCCCGGTAGGCGTCAAGGCGGTTCAGGAGGCATATGCGGGACGGGATTACTACGACCGGATGGTAGGAGCCGTAATGACCAATCAATACTTTACCGCTCCCGCGGTGGAAGCGGCAAAGAAATTGAAGATTCTGCTCTGGGACGGCGGTTATATGGAAAGCATGATGGAGGAGGAGTAGGCAAGGGCACAATCCGCCATTATTGAAGCTGCTGCGCTGCCAATCTGTCTTGCAGCCCTTGGAAATCGGAGGGACCCGTCTCCAGAACAAAGCGGTGAAAACGCTGAAGGGTGAATGCATCCCCCCACAATGTCTGAGCTGCATTTCGCAGGATGGTAAATTCCATGAAACCCAAATAATATTTTAGATAGGTTACAGGTTCTTCTACAATATATGTGTAAATGGCGGAGACGGTTTCGGAATCTGTAATTCCTAATTTCCGGAGGATTGCCTGCACCTTGGCAGGGGTAGCGCCTTCATAATGAATAGCGATATCCAGCAGGGAGTATAAACACAGCTGAATATTCCGGTTCAAACGGCAGGCTTCATAATATGTGGCAATCAGGGGGTTTTTTTCCTGTACCAGAGTTTTGGCATAATCATAGGATAGGTTTTCCACGTAAAGTGCCCAGCCCTCCACATAGCCTCCGTAATGCAGAAGGTAGCGGATGGAGGAGGCATTTTCCTGATTCATATAAAGCTGGCTGTAAACCGTCTGATATAGGTGTCCCGGATAGCCTTCATGTGCCAGTGTGGTGTACAATGTCAGAGCATCAGGAGCATTCTTATGGTTGATGTAGATGATGTTGCTGCTCATGTCGTCTATAGGAGGCGTCAGATAATAAGCAGGACTACAGTAATCCTCCATAGAAGGAGAGACGCTTTTGATGGTGTAGGCTGGGTTAAAACCGGCGTCTTCTGAAACAGGAAAAGGAGGAAAGTCATTTGCCATCCGTTTCTTTAAATCTTCCACCATTTCTTCTGGGGAAACGTAGGGAAAGACGGTGGCGTCCAGGGAAGAAAGGGCAGATAGCTCAGGATAGCGCAGAAACAGACTGTGCAGGGCTGCCATGTTCTGCTGAAAATCATTAAAGAGCATGGTTTTGATGTCTGCGATACTGCGGGAGGAACCAGTGGTGGAGGCGAGAAGATATTCATAGTAAGCGCGCCCGTCAGGGAAATAGCACAATCCCATATCGTTTGATCCGCTTTCCTGCAGAATGGTAAAGGCATCGGCTGTCCGTTCATAGGCAGGAGCCATGACGGTAGTAAGGAGCCGGTCATTTTCAGAAATCCAGTGGATTTTTTGCTCTTCGGTAATAATATCCTCCTGCAGCATGGCATCCAGCCTTTCCTCAAAGGTGGTGTGGAGAAAGTGAGTGCCTGAAGAAAGTGCATCTTTGTCCATGATAGAGCAGCATTGCTCAATGACCTTTTTGGCGGAAGCGTCAGACATAAAAAGCCTGTTCTCTGACTTTTCTTTTTCATATTGAACCAGTCCGTCAAAATAAGTATCGGTCTGGTCCAGGATATGCAGATAATCATCTACATCTTTTTCGGAACGAAAAGTATAATCGGCAAGTAAGACAGGTAAACCGGACTGCATGCCGGAAGAGGGAGAAAGCGGGTCGCTGTAATATGGATAAGCAGTGCCTTCAAGCCGCAGCTCCAGGTAACGGTTCAGAAGCTCGTATGTGTAGGCATCTTCATCGTTTAAGCGCTTTGGCGATATTTTAGACAGCCGGTCAAGCATGGAACGTATGTCGTCCGCTCCATGATCGGTTTCCGGTTCATAGGCAGGAAGGCAGGCAGGTTCATCGATTCCATAATTTTGGGGAAAAGCCAGTGTATAGTGCAGGCTTAAGGTATTGCCGGAAAGTTCTGAGCAAAATAATTCATCCGTCAGTTTCTGAAATTGACGGCTGTCATTTGTGCATAGATAGATACCCAGAACGAAAGCGGCAGATAAGACAAATGCAGCAAGGAAAGTAATTCTCCTTTTTCTGCCAGTTTTTCCAAAAGATGGCAAAGTATTGACCTCGCGTAAGGGTTTGTTTGAATATATGAAAAATGCAGGAAAAAAATACGCAGTAAACCGTGGGTAAAAGCAGGATTTTAATGGTACAGCGTATAGACGATAGTCTTAAAATATGATAAAATACTAGTCAGTGTGGAAATAAGGATTCTATATATAAACATACAAAAGTGATTCATACAGGAATGGAGGTCAACATGAACAATCTGGAACTTAAAAAAATGGCGAACGAAGTGCGTAAGGGCATCGTGAGCGCAGTTCACAGTGCAAAGGCAGGACACCCGGGCGGCTCCTTATCGGCGGCAGATATTTATACATATCTTTATTTTGAAGAAATGAACGTCGATCCTGAAAATCCCAAAATGGAAAACAGAGACCGCTTTGTACTATCCAAGGGACATACGGCTCCCGGACTGTATTCTGCGCTGGCAAACAAAGGATTTTTCCCAGTGGAAGATCTTTTGACGCTGCGCAAGCTTGGGTCTTACCTCCAGGGACATCCCTGTATGCAGCATATTCCCGGTGTAGACATGTCAAGCGGTTCCCTGGGACAGGGAATCTCTGCGGCGGTGGGCATGGCACTGGCAGGAAAGATGGATCAGAAGGACTACCGTGTTTATACGCTTTTAGGCGACGGCGAACTGCAGGAAGGTCAGGTATGGGAGGCTTCCATGTTTGCGGGATACCGCAAGCTGGATAATCTGGTGGTAATCGTGGACAATAACGGGCTGCAGATTGACGGACCAATCGACGAAGTCTGCTCCCCTTATCCTATCGATAAAAAGTTTGAAGCATTTAATTTCCATGTCATCAATGTGGATGCACATGATTTTGACGACCTCCGCCATGCATTCAAGGAGGCAAGGGAAACAAAAGGAATGCCGACCGCAATCATCGCCCACAGTTTAAAGGGCAAAGGGGTTTCCTTTATGGAGGGCAATGTGGCATGGCACGGTACGGCGCCCAATGATGAACAGTATGCTGTGGCAATGGCAGACCTTGACAAAATCGGCGAAGCGCTCATGAAGGAGGAAGTATAATGGCAGAGAATACGGTAAAAAAGATTGCAACCAGAGAAAGCTATGGAAATGCACTTGCCCAGCTGGGTGCAGTAAATCCCGACGTAGTGGTATTAGATGCCGATCTTGCAGCGGCGACCAAAACCGGTGTGTTCAAGAAAGCATTTCCTGACAGACATATAGACTGCGGCATCGCGGAGAGCAATATGGTGGGCGTGGCAGCCGGGCTTGCCACGGCAGGGAAGATTCCCTTTGTAAGCAGTTTCGCTATGTTCGTGGCAGGAAGAGCGTTTGAGCAGGTGAGAAATTCTGTGGGCTATCCCCACTTAAACGTTAAGATTGGAGCGACCCATGCAGGCATTACGGTAGGTGAAGACGGCGCTTCCCATCAGTGCAACGAGGATATTGCCCTTATGAGGACGATACCGGGCATGGTGGTCATGTGTCCGGCAGATGATATAGAAGCAAAGGCGGCTGTCAAAGCAGCGGCAGAGTATGAGGGACCTGTTTATATGAGATTCGGACGCGCAGCCTGCCCGATTATCAATGACAGAGAAGATTACCATTTTGAGATCGGTAAAGGCACCATTTTGAGGGAAGGGACAGATCTTACCATCGTTGCCACTGGAATCTGTGCAGGAAATGCCCTTGAGGCAGCAGAAATGCTGGCGGCGGAAGGAATCAGCGCAGAAGTCATCAATATCTGCACTATCAAACCTTTGGACGAGGAATTGATCATTGCGTCCGCCCAAAAAACAGGCAAAGTAGTGACTGCTGAGGAGCACTCCGTGATTGGCGGATTGGGCAGCGCTGTGTGCGATGCTCTTTGCAGCGCATATCCGGTGCCGGTTAAGAAGATTGGCATGCAGGATGTGTTTGGCGAATCCGGTTCCGCGGCAGCGCTGGTTGAAAAATATAAGTTGGATGGCAAGGGAATTTATGAGCAGATAAAAGACTTCTTAAAGTAGACAATGGAGAAAAAACTATGTACATTTTAGCGCCGTCTCTTCTTGCGGCAGATTTTAATATACTTGGACAGCAGATCAGGGAAACAGAGGAATCAGGTGCGCAGTATCTTCATATAGATGTCATGGACGGTATTTTCGTCCCCAGCATTTCTTTTGGAATGCCTCTTATCCAGTCCATCAGGGATACCAGCAGGCAGTTCTTCGATGTGCATCTTATGATTGTCAATCCGGAGCGGTACATCAAAGAATTTGCTCAGTGCGGCGCCGATGGCATCACGTTTCACTTCGAGGCAGTTGGAGATGTGGAGAAAATCATAGAAGAAATTCATGCCGCCGGTGTCAAGGCGGGCATTTCCTTAAAGCCCGGCACGCCCATCGAAAAGGTCTATCCGTACTTAGATCAAGTGGAAATGGTCCTTGTCATGAGCGTGGAGCCTGGATTTGGCGGGCAGCCTTTTATGCCTGAAGCATATGGAAGAATCAGAAAGCTGCGGGACTATATTGACGATCATCACCTTTCTGTCAAGATTGAAGTGGACGGCGGTGTGGGAAAGAAAAATGTCAGAGAGGTGATTGGAGCCGGGGCAGATATCTGTGTTGCCGGTTCCGCTGTATTTAAAAAACGGAGTATCAGTGAGAATATTTCCCACTTCATGGAAGCATTTAAAGAAAAAGAATAAAGTAAAGATAAAAATTGGAAAAAATGGAAAAGATAAGTAGAAACGATCCCTGCTGGTGCGGCAGCGGAAGGAAGTATAAAACATGCCATATGGCATTGGATGAAAAGATTCATCATTATGAGCTGCAGGGGCACATTGTACCCAGAAGGGATATTTTAAAGACAAAAGAGCAGATTGAGGGAATTAAAGAGAGCAGTGTGATCAATATGGCGGTGCTCGACGCGGTGGAAAAGATGATAGGTCCCGGTGTCAGTACCCAGCAGATTGACGATTTGGTACATGAGGTGACGACGAGGATGGGCGGGATTCCTGCACCTTTAAATTATGAAGGATTCCCCAAAAGTGTCTGTACTTCCATCAATGAAGTGGTGTGCCATGGTATTCCTTCTGCGGAGGTAATCCTGAAGGAAGGGGATATTGTAAACGTGGATGTGTCGACTCTTTATAAAGGCTACTTCTCAGATTCCTCCAGAATGTACTGCATCGGTAAAGTGAGCGAAGAAAAGAAAAAGCTGGTACAGGTTACCAAAGAATGCGTGGAAAAGGGTCTTGCCGTGGTAAAGCCCTGGAATTTCCTGGGGGATATGGCACAAGTGATCAACGATCACGCGAAGGCAAACGGATACAGCGTAGTGGTGGATATAGGCGGACATGGCGTCGGACTCGAATTTCATGAGGAACCATTCGTAAGTTATGTCACCAGGGCGGGAACAGAAATGCTTATGGTACCCGGCATGGTGTTCACGATAGAGCCTATGGTTAATATGGGAAGCTGTGAAATTTATATTGACGACAAGGATGGATGGACTGTTTATACGGAAGACGGGAAGCCGTCGGCGCAGTGGGAAATCACGGTGGCGGTTACGCAGGAAGGGCATGAGGTCCTGACTTGGTGATACATTCTGGCGGCAGCGACTTGACAACGATGACTGGATGATAGTAAGATGGCGTTATTTGAGGTATTGATTTGATACCTTGAAAATAAAAAATAATACAAAACAAAAGGGAGGAAGAGAAAAATGAGGAAGTTTTCTTATGCACTGGCAGGTATTGCATTGGCAGTCTGCCTGACAGGATGCAGCAAGGCGAGTAGTGTCTTAAACAGAGACAACGAGGAAACACAGGAAAGCGAAGGTACCCAGGAAATCAAGGAAAGCTTGTTTGACCGTGAAACAGAGGATGATGTGGATGATGCGGACAGTGAAGACGGTGTGAGCAACGAAGGCGACTATGGAGAGGGACGCATGGGAGATACCATGAAGACCTATTTCTTTGATTATACTGTTAACAGCGCATATGTATGCGAAGAATTTGCAGGTTATCAGCCGGCAGAAGGTAAAGACCTGCTGGTAGCTGATGTGACTGTGAAGAATACCTTTAATGAATCTATTCCCATGTTTGATTCAGATTTCCAGGTTCAGTGGAACAGTGATGCGGAAGAGGATTATGATGTTCCCATCAGCTACTATGGAAATGAAGTGAGCGATGAGCAGCTTCCCGAATCATATGAGCTTGCTATTAATGAGGAAGTAACAGGTCTTTTGGTGTTTGAAGTGCCTGAAGGCGAGAAAGATTTCTCCATTTCTTATCTGGAGCTTTTTGATGATGATTCCGAGGGAGATGTGTACTTCGTATTCTTTACGGCTGAAAAACAGTAAGAGGAAGGTTTTTTATGTATGATGTGATCATTATCGGCGCGGGCGTGAGCGGATGTGCCATAGCAAGGGAATTGTCCCGTCTAGAATTGAAGACAGCGGTTCTTGAGAAGGCACTTGACGTATGTGAAGGAACTTCCAAGGCAAACAGCGGCATTGTCCACGCCGGATATGATGCAAAGCCGGGGACGTTAAAAGCACGTTTAAATGTGGAGGGCAGCCGTAAAATGGAGGCGCTTTCCAAAGAACTGGATTTCCCTTACAAGAAAAATGGATCCATTGTACTTTGCTTTGACGAAAAAGACAAAGATAAGCTTTATGAATTGAAACGACGAGGTGAATCAAATGGTGTAGACGGGCTTTCCATTTTAGACAGGCAGGAACTGCTTAGGATGGAGCCCGCCATAGGGGATGGCGCGGCGGCGGCTCTTTATGCGCCTGCGGGCGCCATTGTCTGCCCTTTTGGGCTTACCATTGCGCTGGCGGAGAATGCAGCGATAAATGGAACAGAATTTGTATTCGGGGCGAAGGTATCAGATATACAGAAGCAGTCTTATGGTTATCTGGTCCGCACGGAAAAACAGTCTTATGAAACGAAAGTGGTGATTAATGCTGCCGGAGTATATGCAGATGAGATCCACAATATGGTGAGCGAAAACAAGATGAAGATCACTCCCAGAAGAGGGGAGTATCTTCTTTACGATAAAAATGTTGGAAATGTGGTGAAGCATACCCTCTTCCAGCTGCCCACAGCACTTGGAAAAGGGATTTTAGTGACGCCTACAGTGCATGGGAACCTGATGACGGGTCCCACAGCGCAGGATATTTTAGACAAAGAGGGGACGGATACATCCGGTGAAGGATTGGATCATGTGACCAAGGAGGCATCCCGCAGTATCGGGGTGGTTCCTGAAAAGCAGGTGATTACATCTTTTGCAGGGCTGCGTGCCCATATTACAGCGTATGATGCAGGCAGGACGGACGATTTTGTCATTGGTCAGGCGGCGGATGCGCCGGGATTTATTGATGTGGCAGGAATTGAATCGCCCGGGCTTTCCTGTGCCCCGGCGATAGGAGAATATGTGGCAGATATGGTCAAAGATCTGCTTCGTCCATCGCAAAAGGCAGGTTTTATCAGTACCAGAAAAGGGATACCCAGCATGGCGCTTTCTTCTGATGAGGAACGCCACAGACTGATCAAAGAAAATCCGGCATATGGCAATGTAGTGTGCCGCTGTGAGATGGTGACGGAGGGCGAAATTTTAGACGCCATCAGAAGACCTTTAGGAGCAAGAACGACAGACGGAATCAAGAGGCGCACCAGAGCAGGAATGGGGCGGTGCCAGTCGGGATTCTGCAACCCTAAAGTGGTTGAGATTCTAGCAAGAGAGTTACAGACAGATGTAAGTAAGATACGAAAATCCGGTGAGGATGCATGGTATCTGTTACCGCCTAAGGAGGGAGAAGACCTATGAAGACAGTAGATCTTGTTGTTGTGGGCGGCGGACCTGCAGGTATGGCGGTAGCGATAGCCGCCTGTGAAAAAGGCATCAGCGATATCCTGATTCTGGAAAGAGACAAGGAGCTGGGAGGTATTTTGAACCAGTGCATCCACAATGGATTTGGGCTGCACACTTTCAAGGAGGAACTGACGGGACCAGAGTATGCGGTCCGCTATATAGATAAGGTACATGAAAAGAAGATTAAAAGCCTGTTAAACACGATTGCTGTGGATGTGCAGGGGGGAGCGCCCTGCATCGTAACGGCGATGAACAAAGAGCAGGGCATGTTCACGATTCATGCAAAAGCAGTGGTGCTTGCAATGGGGTGCAGGGAACGCCCCCGCGGCGCTATGAATATACCGGGGTTCAGACCTGCCGGAATTTATTCAGCCGGAACGGCGCAGCGGTATGTAAATATAGAAGGAAGAATGCCGGGCAGGGAAGTGGTAGTGCTTGGTTCAGGCGACATCGGTCTTATTATGGCAAGGCGTATGACGCTGCAGGGAGCGAAAGTGAAACTGGTAGCGGAGATTATGCCTTATTCGGGCGGTCTTAAGCGAAATATTGTACAATGCCTGGATGATTACGGGATTCCCTTAAAACTCAGCCATACGGTTACCCGGATTCATGGAAAAGACAGGGTGGAAGGCGTTACCGTAAGCCGGGTGGATGAAAGACTGGTCCCTATTCCGGGGACGGAAGAATTTGTAAAATGTGATACCCTTCTTTTATCCTGCGGGCTGATTCCGGAAAATGAATTGAGCAGGGGAGCGGGAACCGAAATAGATGATGTGACGCAGGGACCGGTGGTGAATGCCAGACTGGAAACTACGGTACAGGGAATATTTGCCTGCGGAAATGTGCTGCATGTGCATGATCTGGTGGATAATGTGTCCAAAGAGGCACAGAAAGCAGGTTCTTTTGCGGCAGATTATATTATGCATGGAGAAGAGGATTGGGGGGAAGCGCTGCGCCCTAAGATTCCGGAAAAAACCAAGTGCGCTCTGCCGGAGGGAAGAGATGAAAAGGGGCAGATGATCTGCATCGGGTGCCCTGTCGGCTGTCTGATCACGGCGCAAAAAAACGAAGACGGAAGCTTTTCCATTACTGGTAACAGTTGTAAAAAGGGAGAGGCATATGCGCGCAATGAACTGACGGCTCCCATGCGGGCGGTGACCTCCATGATTCGTGTCAATGGGGGAACAGGAACTGTGATACCCGTGAAGACGGCATCAGAGATTCCCAAGGGAAAAATAGATGCCTGTATGGAGGAAATAAAGGCAGCAGTCATAGATGCTCCGGTTAAAGTGGGAGACATACTGATTGAAAATGTTGCGGGAACCTCTGTGGCGGTAATTGCAACGGGAAATATGAACAAGGAATCATACGAATGACAAAATGAGATACATTTAAGCTGAAAAGAAAGGGGTGGGTGAACATGGGCAGATATATCATGGCACTTGATCAGGGAACAACCAGCTCCAGGTGTATTCTCTTTAATAAAAAGGGAGAGATTCTGAGTATGGCTCAGAAGGAGTTCGGACAGATTTATCCCCAGCCTGGATGGGTGGAGCACGATCCTATGGAAATCTGGTCCTCGCAGCTGGCAGTGGCGACAGAAGCCATGGCAAAGGTGGGAGCGTCGCCTTCCGATATTGCAGGCATTGGAATTACGAACCAGAGGGAAACTACCATCGTGTGGGATAAGAAGACGGGGGAACCGATTTATAATGCCATTGTCTGGCAGTGCCGAAGAACAGCCTCCAAAATAGATGAACTGACTGCGGCGGGATATGGAGATCTGATCCGTGAAAAAACAGGACTGATACCGGATGCGTATTTCAGCGCCACCAAAATTGGATGGATTTTAGATCATGTACCGGGCGCAAGGCAGCGGGCGGATGCGGGAGAGCTCTTGTTCGGAACGGTGGACACCTGGCTGGTCTATAACCTGACCCAGGGAAAGGTTCATGTCACGGATTATACCAATGCATCCCGAACCATGATTTATGATATTCACAGGCTGTGCTGGGACGAGGAGCTCCTTGATCTGTTTGGCATTCCCTCGTGTATGCTGCCGGAGGTGAAGCCTTCCAGCTGCATCTATGGATATACAAAAAGCGCAGTTTTAGGAGGCAGCATTCCGATTGCAGGGATTGCAGGGGATCAGCAGGCAGCTCTTTTTGGTCAGTGCTGTTTTTCAAAGGGACAGGTAAAAAATACCTATGGAACGGGCTGCTTCCTCCTTATGAATACAGGGACGGAGGCGATTGCATCCAGAAACGGGCTGATCACTACCATTGCGGCGAGCAGCGGGGAACAGGTTGAATATGCATTAGAAGGAAGTGTGTTCGTTGCCGGAGCAGCCGTACAGTGGCTCAGGGATGAAATGAGGATGATCAAGAGCGCTCCCCAGACGCAGGAGTATGTGGAACGAATAGAAGATACGGCAGGCGTTTATGTAGTGCCTGCATTTGCCGGAATGGGTGCGCCGTATTGGAATCCTTACGCCAGAGGGACTGTGGTGGGAATCACAAGAGGATGCAAAAAAGAGCATTTTATCAGAGCAGTGCTGGAGTCTATTGCTTATCAGACTTATGATGTGCTGAAAGCGATGGAGGAAGATGCAGGCATTTCTATAACCGGACTTAAGGTGGACGGCGGTGCCAGCGCCAATGACTTTTTGATGCAGTTTCAGGCGGATATTCTGGGCGTGGAAGTCTGCAGACCGGAATGCATCGAAACCACGGCACTTGGCGCGGCATATCTTGCAGGGCTTGCCTGCGGATACTTTAAGGAGCGGGATGAGATTTGCGGAAACTGGCAGCTGGATAGAGCGTTTACCTATGAAATGAGCGCTAAAGAAAGGGAAAAACTTCTGAACGGGTGGAAAAGGGCAGTTAAATGTGCACTTGCCTGGTCAGAGGAGGAATAAAAAAGTAGGAGATAAATATGGAGATAAGGGAAGTCACTCAGGGACAAATCATAGTTGAAAGCGGACAGAAAATAGATGCGCTGTATCTGGTTACAAAAGGTACGGTCAGCGCTTCTTATAAGGGGGGTAAGTATCTTTTAAACAGCGGGGACGTAATCGGTCTGTGCGAATATGGGCGGGGTGAGACGATGATGGAATATAAGGCTGAAGAAGCTGCTTCCATCATTGCATATCCCTTGGATGGCATAAGGCTGCCGGAGAATGTCATTAACAATGCGGAGGCATTGAAGTATTTCATTATCTCTCATTTCAGGCAGATTTATGAGATGTTCAGGCAGTATAAGCGCCTCTGGTCAGAGTGCAATAATTTGTTTGATTACCTGACCAACAGCTATAAAGAATATGCCGGAGCATGTGCGAAGTATAGCCTTACGCCGGGGGAACTGCCGGGATTTGGAGAACTGTCGAGAATCAGCCTGTCGGAGGACATTCCTTTTTGGATGATCGGCTATTATGTTACGCTCAAGAAGGCTTTGAATGTATGGGAGTTTGATAAAGACAGCATTGATTTTGCACACGGTTTTCTCTTAAGGGCAAGTGAAGATATGTGTGCGGTGGTAGAACTTTGCAATCAGATGCAGGCGTACAAGAAAAACATATGCAGCTTTTTTGCAAATGAGAAGGGTGTGGATTATCTGGAACTGCTCACTGCTCTTTATGGCAAGGTGGCAGGAAAAGACGGGCTGGAGGCAGACAGCACGGCTGCAGTGCGCAAGAAAATGGATGATGTGATCAAACTTTTGGATAATTTTGGGTTTGGTGAAATTCCATTTTATAAATCCAGAAAAAGTAATTTGGAAAAGAAGCTGGAAGCAATGAAGCAAATGAGTGCATCAGGAGAAGAGGGCGGTCAGATACAGACGCCTGCCGTGGAAGACCTTACAGGTTCTTTGCATAAGATTCTGGCTTATGCAAAATGCGACGGAGCGCTGGAAGCATCTTTTATCAAGCATGTACAGAAATACAAACAGATGCCCAACAAGAACGGCACAGAGGAAGATGTGCGCACGCTGCGGCATAAGCTCACTAAAGAGTTTTATCAGGTTTATACTGCGGCGTTTAAGAACAGCCTTCAGGATCAGGATGTTCCTGCGGTTGTCAAGATGCTGTTCAATTTTGGCTATGTGGATGAGGAACTGGCGGGAGAGAAGAATGCCGCTTATCTTTGCAGCATTATCAACCAGCTTCCTACAGCGCCGGAGCGGGGGGTCTACTCCATATATGAATGGCTCATGGCTGTCTATGAAGGGAAGAAAGAACCCAGCAGAAATGAGTTTGACTTAGACTATGTGGCATACTTGGTAGAACAGAGAAAGACGGGGGCGATTACAAAGGAAGAAGAAAAGAACCTTTTGACGGACAACACGGCAAAAGTTGTCTACGAGCTTGAGAATGTGTTCCCTATGGTCAATAAGATTACGTACGGCAGGATCACTACTTTTTGCCCGATCTTCTCAGAACACAATGTGATGAAACCCTTAGACAGTATTCTTGTGTCGGCAGATGATATTCATGCAGCCCTTGACGGCATACGTACCAAGGACTTTGGCGCTTATTACAGAGAAACCATGTTTTCTGCGCCGGAACAGGGTGTACAGAAGGAGTTTGTCAACGTGGAAATCCTTCCGGACTTTATCCTTATGCCTAATGTGGGGGTGCGAGGCGTTATGTGGCAGGAAATTGAAGGAAAGCGCCGTACCACGCCGGCAAGAATGATGAGTTCCATCTTCCAGCTAGAAGACCTTTCCCTGATTTTGATCAGACTGACAGGGGAGTTCCGCTGGGAAATGTGCAAGCGTGTGCAGGGAGCGCGCTGGAATGATGTTTCAGAGAGATCCCTTACCAGCGAGTACTTTGACTATATACAGTTCTACAAGAAAAATCAGGAATTGTCCACGGATGCCAAGGAAAAGATCAAAACGGATATGGGACGTGCCAAGAACAGCTTCAAAGAAATGTTCATTATGGATTATACCACATGGATTCTTTTTGAAAGCAATGGTTCCCCCAGAATGAATAAGATTGCAAGAAATATATTATACAGCTATTGTACCTTTACGGCTGCCATCAGAGAAAAACTAAAAGCAAATCCCATGTACCGGGAGATTTCAGAACGATATGAGATCCGTATGGGGCAAAAACGCCACCGTTTGGAGAACTTGTGTCAGAAACTTCGCAGTACAGGAAAGCCGATTCCCGAAGAGATTGAAAAGGAAAGACAATTCCTTTACATGTAGAGAATCTGTATATCAATTATGAGAGAAAAGAGCAGAAGGAGCTGTCCCTTGCGGCGGGGCAGCTTTGCTCAATTACATTTGAGAAAGGCTTGAATAGTAACAATGATCAATGAACAATATAAAAAAATGCTGGAAGGAAAATCTATCATCAGGCAGCTGTCTGAGTTTGCCACGGACAGGGGCAGGCAGATCGGATATGAAAATGTGTTTGACTATAGCCTGGGGAATCCTTCGGTACCGGTCCCGGAAAAATTTACAGAGGTTATGAAGGAACTTCTTGAGACCAGAAGTTCTATGGAGCTTCATGGTTATAGCCCAAGCCTTGGCATTGTGTCTGTGAAGGAAAAGATTGCCGATTCCCTGAATCGCAGATTCGGAATGAATTACACTGGAAATCACATTTTCCCTACCACCGGAGCGGCGGGCGCTGTGGCGCATGCGCTGCGGTGCGTTACATCTGCGGGGGATGAAGTGTTGACATTTGCGCCCTATTTTCCTGAATATAATTTATATGTGAATATGACTGGGGCACGGCTCAAGGTAGTTCCTGCTAATACCTGGAATTTTCAGATTAATTTTGAGAAGCTTGAAGAGATGCTGACAAGGCAGGTGGCAGCGCTTTTGATCAATACGCCCAACAATCCTTCCGGAGCGGTGTACAGCGCAGAAACACTGAAAGAATTGTCGGCTCTTTTAGAGAGGAAGCAAAAGGAGTACGGACACGATATTTTTTTGATTTCAGATGAACCTTACAGGGAAATCGTGTTTGACGGGGTGGAGGCTCCTTATGTGTCGAAATTTTATGATAATACTCTGTCCTGCTATTCTTATTCAAAATCCTTATCTCTTCCGGGAGAGCGGATCGGATATGTGGCGGCAAATCCAAGATGCCGGGATGCGGAGCTGATCAGTGCCATATGCGGTCAGATCTCAAGGGGAATCGGACATAACTGTCCGCCGTCCATTATCCAGCTGGCAGTGGCGGAGGTGGTTGATGAGACCTCTGATATGGCTGTCTATGAAACGAATATGAACCTTCTCTATGATGAATTGACATCACTTGGCTTTACATGTGTAAAGCCGGGAGGTACTTTTTACATTTTCCCTAAGGCGTTGGAAGCAGATGAGGAGGCATTCTGCAGGAAAGCGCTCGCCTATGACCTGGTACTGGTACCTTCGGGGAGTTTTGGCATGCCGGGGTATTTCAGAATGGCTTATTGCATCGATACGGAAAAGGTGAAACGATCTCTTCCGGCGCTTCGCAGGTTCGTGGAGGAGAATTATCAATAAAAGAAAAGACTTGTTGAAAGTTTATATTTTGGAGGAATGATTTATGATCGAGTTTTTAAAAGCGGTGCTGTTCGGTATTGTAGAAGGCATCACAGAGTGGCTGCCGATCAGCAGCACAGGACACATGATTTTGCTGGATGAATTTGTAAAGCTGGATGTTTCGGAGGATTTTTTGCAGATGTATCTGGTAGTGATCCAGCTTGGCGCTATCTTAGCTGTTGTGGTCTTATTCTGGAATCAGATATGGCCATTTGGCAGGGACGGCAAAAGCCAGCCTGTGAAGCAGTCGGGATTTTTGTCTTATTGTAAGAAGGACATCTGGATATTGTGGTTTAAGATTATTGCAGCCTGCCTGCCTGCGGCTGTTGTGGGCATTTTCTTTGATGAATATTTTGAAAAACTTTTTTACAACGGAGTTTGTGTGGCTGCCGCGCTGATTGTGTTTGGAATAGGCTTTATTTTGATTGAAAATAGGAATAAGGGCAGGATGGCAAAAATTAATTCTTTGTCAGAGATTACCTTTCAGACAGCGTTCATGATAGGCGTTTTTCAATTGATTGCCGCTATTTTTCCAGGTACTTCCCGCTCAGGCGCAACCATACTTGGCGCGCTCTTAATAGGAGTATCAAGGACTGTGGCAGCAGAATTTACTTTCTTCCTGGCGATTCCGGTGATGTTCGGTGCAAGCCTTTTGAAGATTGTAAAATTTGGATTTTCTTTTTCAGGAAATGAGATTATGATATTAGCCACAGGCATGATTACGGCGTTCGTCGTATCGATTATTGTAATTCGTTTTCTCATGGGATATATAAAGAAACATGACTTTAAAGTATTTGGATGGTATCGCATCATATTAGGAACAATAGTTCTGCTTTATTTTGGGATTATGGGATAAATTTGTGAAAAAGTTGTTAATTAGTTGACAAGAAGCAAAATATGGAGTACACTGTTTCCCAGAAAACAGGGTGTTTTCGGGGGAGAGTATCCTGTATACCTATTCAATGCATACATGTTAGAGAACAGTTTTCTCAGCGTGAAAGGAGTTTTTAATCATGGCAGAAGTAAAAAAAGCAAAGGCAGCACCTGTTAAAGAAGAAGTAAAGGCAGCAGAAGTTAAGACAGAAGCTAAGGTCGCTCCTAAAGCTGAAACGAAATCTGAAGTAAAAGAAGCAGTTAAGAAAGAAGCAAAGGCACCTGCAAAGAAGCCAGGAAGAAAGCCTGCTGTTAAAAAGACTGCAGCAGCAAAGAAAGAGACAGAAAAGAAGACAGTTGGCAGAAAGCCCGCAGCAAAGAAGGCTGAAGTCAGTGAAACTGTTAATTTCCAGTTCAACGGCAAATCATATACACCTGAAGACTTAGTAAAGAGCTGCAGGGATGTATGGAAATATGATTTAAATGGAAAAGAAGAAGACATTAAGAGCATCGAGCTATATGTAAAGCCGGAAGAGAACACTACATATTATGTAATCAACGGCGACGTGACAGGAAGCTTCTTTATTTAATATTTCATTTATATGAAAGAATCAGATTGTTCAAACGGAGTAATAAGAAATGTAATTATGAGAGATGGATATCCTATAAGGTATCCATCTTTTATAATTTTTTAATAATTATTTTGATATATATGTGTTGACAATAGATAGGGTAAGTGCTATTTTAGGTAAAGAAGATGTTAGCACTCCTTAAAGACGAGTGCTAATAAAATAAAAAACTTGTCATTGAACGGATGGGAAGGAGTGATGGAGGTGCAGTTAAGTGAAAGAAAAATTAAAATATTGCAGGCCATTATCCGGAACTATCTTGAGACAGGGGAGCCGGTGGGCAGCCGGACGATTTCCAAGTATACAGATTTAAACTTAAGTTCGGCGACGATCCGCAATGAGATGTCGGACTTGGAGGAAATGGGCTACATCCTGCAGCCTCACACGTCAGCCGGCAGGATTCCTTCCGATAAGGGGTACCGCCTTTATGTGGATACCATGATGGAGGAGAAGGACAGGGAACTGGAAGAATTAAAGGAAATGATGCTGGAGCGAGAGGATAAGATGGATCATCTTCTCAAACAGGTGGCAAAGCTCCTTGCAGCAAATACGAATTATGCTACCATGATTTCCGCACCTACGATTCACACGAACAAGATCAAGTTCATACAGCTTTCCAGAGTGGATGTGAACCAGCTTCTGGCAGTGGTGGTGGTGGAGGGGAATGTAATCAAGAATAATATCATTTCCGTATCCGGAGAACTGGATGATGAAACGCTCCTTAAACTTAATATCCTGCTCAATACGCATTTAAATGGTCTGACGCTGGAAGAAATTAATCTTGGCATGATTTCTGCTATGAAGCAGCAGGCAGGCATACACAGCGATATTGTGGCAGATGTGATAGATGCCATTGCAGCGTCCATTAAGGCGGAGGAAGACCTGGAGATCTACACAAGCGGAGCGAATAACATTTTCAGATACCCAGAGCTTGCAGACCAGCAGAAGGCCAGTGAGATCATCAATACCTTTGAGGAAAAGCAGATGTTGACAGAACTGGTACAGGATACCCTTTCAGATGAAAAGAATACAGGTATTCAGGTCTATATTGGAAATGAGACGCCGATTCAGACTATGAAAGACTGCAGCGTGGTGACGGCGACTTACGAGCTGGGAGAAGGAATGCGGGGAACCATAGGTATTATCGGTCCCAAGCGCATGGATTATGATAAGGTCGTAGGAACACTTAAGACAATTACCCACCAGTTGGATGAGTTATATAAAAATAAGACATAAAGCGGAAAGGGATGAAACGGATGAGTGATGAATTGAAAAAGGACGTTGAGGACCATCTGGATACAGAGGAAGTATTACAGGATATGGAAGACGCGCAGGAAGAACAGGAACTGGAGGAAACCGCAGAGCCTATAGCAGGAAGTGAAGAGGAGGCGGAAAGCGGGGCGCCGGAGAGTAAGGCTGACAAGAAGGCAGCAAAGAAAAAATTAAAGAGCGATAAGAAACAGGATGCCCTCAAGGAAAAAATTGAGGAACTGGAAGACCGGGTAAAGCGGCAGATGGCTGAATTTGATAATTTCCGGAAGCGCACCGAAAAAGAAAAAACAGCAATGTTTGAAACAGGAGCAAAAAGCGTCATCGAAAAGATTCTGCCGGTGGTGGATAATTTTGAGAGAGGTCTTGCAACGGTCCCCGAGGAAGATAAAAACTCGCCTTTTGCGGAAGGAATGGAAATGATTTACAAACAGCTCATTTCAGAATTGGAAAAAATGGAAGTAAAGCCGATTCCCGCTGTGGGTGAGGAATTTGATCCTGAGTTCCACAATGCAGTCATGCAGGTGGAAAGCGAGGAATACGAAACCGGCGTGATCGCCCAGGAATTACAAAAGGGATATACTTACAGGGACAGCGTGGTAAGGCACAGCATGGTGGCGGTGGTAAGCTAGCCAGCCAGATGAATTAATCAGACAGCAATAAACATGAATCAGTATCATAAATAAAAATCAGGAGGAGATCATTATGAGTAAAATAATTGGTATTGACTTAGGTACAACAAACAGTTGTGTAGCGGTTATGGAAGGCGGAAAGCCCACCGTTATTGCAAACGCAGAAGGCGCAAGAACGACACCCTCTGTAGTGGCGTTCACAAAGACAGGAGAAAGGCTGATTGGCGAGCCTGCAAAGCGTCAGGCAGTGACCAACGCAGAAAAGACAATTTCATCTATCAAGAGAGACATGGGCACAGACAGAGGACGCAGTATCGATGACAAGAAGTACTCCCCTCAGCAGATTTCAGCCATGATTCTTCAAAAGCTGAAAGCAGACGCAGAAAGCTATCTGGGCGAAAAGGTAACGGAGGCAGTCATTACGGTTCCTGCATATTTTAATGACGCACAGCGTCAGGCAACTAAGGATGCGGGCAAGATCGCAGGTCTTGACGTAAAGCGTATCATCAACGAGCCTACGGCAGCAGCATTAGCTTACGGTCTTGACAATGAAAAAGAACAGAAGATTATGGTATATGACTTAGGCGGCGGTACCTTCGATGTTTCCATCATTGAAATCGGAGACGGTGTCATTGAAGTCTTGGCAACCAACGGCGATACACACCTTGGCGGAGATGATTTTGATAACAAGCTGACACAGTGGATGATCGACGAATTTAAGAAGGCAGAAGGTGTTGACTTATCGAATGATAAGATGGCCCTTCAGAGACTGAAAGAAGCAGCTGAAAAGGCAAAGAAGGAACTTTCCTCTGCAACGACTACCAACATCAATCTTCCTTTCATCACAGCTACTGCAGAAGGTCCTAAGCACTTTGACATGAATCTTTCCAGAGCAAAATTCGATGAATTGACACATGATTTAGTTGAAAAGACAGCAATCCCTGTACAGAATGCAATGAAGGACGCAGGTCTTACCAACGCAGATTTAGGTCAGGTACTGTTGGTAGGCGGTTCTACACGTATTCCTGCTGTACAGGATAAGGTAAAACAGCTCACAGGTCATGAACCCAGCAAGACACTGAATCCTGACGAATGTGTTGCACTAGGCGCTTCCATCCAGGGCGGTAAGCTGGCAGGCGATGCAGGCGCCGGTGAAATCCTTCTTTTGGATGTTACACCTCTTTCTCTTTCTATCGAGACCATGGGCGGCATTGCAACTAGGCTGATTGAGAGAAATACGACGATTCCTACCAAGAAGAGCCAGATTTTCTCAACGGCAGCAGATAACCAGACGGCAGTTGACATCAACGTATTACAGGGTGAAAGACAGTTTGCAAGGGATAACAAGTCCTTAGGACAGTTCCGTTTAGATGGAATCCCTCCGGCAATGCGCGGTGTACCTCAGATTGAAGTTACATTTGACATCGATGCAAACGGTATCGTTAATGTTTCCGCAAAGGACCTTGGTACCGGCAAAGAACAGCATATCACAATTACGGCAAGCTCCAACATGTCTGACGATGAAATCGATAAGGCAGTAAAGGAAGCAGCTGAATTTGAGGCACAGGATAAGAAGAGAAAAGAAGCAATCGATACGAGAAACGAAGCTGACTCCTTCGTATTCCAGACAGAAAAGGCATTGAACGAGGTCGGCGATAAGATCGATGCTTCCGAGAAATCCACAGTGGAAGCAGATATGCAGGCGGTAAAGGATATCCTGGAGAGAACGAAAGATCAGGAAATGTCCGATTCTGATTTAGATGCACTTAAAGCAGCTAAGGAAAAACTTACCACAAGTGCGCAGGCACTGTTCACCAAGATGTATGAGAACATGCAGCAGGCGGGCGGAGCAGCAGGTCCCGATATGGGCGCAGGAGCAGGTCCTGACATGGGCGCAGATGCAGGTCCGGCAGACGATGTGGTTGACGGAGACTATAGAGAAGTATAAAACGAGGTGGTCAGATTCTACAAAAAGACTCGTAAGGCAGGCAGATAGCTGGCTATCTCAAGGAGAATGTAACAGCTTCAGTTAGTTACATTCTCCTTGTGCTTTGAACCATTTTATTGTATACTATATTTAATTTTGTGCCGCCTTTGGCGGCATGTTGTGCGCTGAAAGCATGGGAGGAATAAAAATGGCAGAACAGAAACGTGATTATTATGAGGTTCTAGGCATCGATAAAAACGCAGACGATGCCGCCATTAAAAAAGCATACAGGGCTCTTGCCAAGAAATATCATCCAGATATGAATCCCGGGGATGCGGAAGCGGAGAAAAAGTTTAAGGAAGCTTCGGAGGCTTATGCGATTTTGAGCGATCCGGAGAAGAAGCGGCAGTACGATCAGTTTGGTCACGCAGCGTTTGAAGGGGGCGGCGGCGGATACGGCGGCTTTGACTTCAACAGTGCAGATTTCAGTGATATTTTTGGCGATATTTTCGGCGATTTCTTCGGAGGAGGACGTAAGGGAAGAGGAAGCAACGGTCCTATGAAGGGTGCCAATATCAGAACCAGTGTGAGGATCACCTTTGAAGAAGCGGTGTTCGGCGTTGATAAGGAAATTGAACTTACACTTAAGGATGAATGTAAAACCTGTCACGGTTCTGGCGCAAAGCCCGGAACCAGTCCTGAGACCTGTCAGAAGTGCGGCGGTAAGGGGCAGGTGGTATTTACCCAGCAGTCATTCTTTGGAACGGTCAGAAACGTACAGACTTGTCCGGAGTGTAACGGTACCGGCAAGGTCATTAAAGAAAAATGTGCGGACTGTCATGGCTCAGGATATATTGCAAGCCGTAAAAAGATACAGGTATCTATTCCCGCCGGTATCGATAATGGGCAGAGCGTGCGGATCCGCGACAAAGGCGAGCCGGGGTCAAACGGCGGTCCAAGAGGCGATCTGCTGGTAGAGGTGATCGTGGGACGCCATCCCATTTTCCAGAGGCAGGATTACAATATTTATTCCACCGTACCTGTTTCCTTTGCGGTGGCGGCGTTAGGCGGCGATGTGCTGGTAGATACGGTTGACGGAAAGGTGCTTTATGAGGTAAAACCGGGGACGCAGACGGATACCAAGGTCCGCTTAAAGGGCAAAGGTGTTCCTACCTTGAGAAATAAAGATGTCAGGGGAGACCACTATGTGACACTGGTAGTACAGACTCCCGATAAATTATCCCACGAGGCAAAGGAATTGCTGCGGCAGTTTGATGCTATGACAGGAGACAGCTTAAATATTTCAAAGAATGTGCAGGCAGAAAAGGCAGATGCTAAGGACACAAAGAAAAAGAAATTCTGGAAGTAGATTAAGAAGAGGAAGAATGGCGCTGCCGTCCTTCCTCTTTATAAATATGTGTTTTGGTAATATTACCAGGTACATGGACATAAACTGATAGTAGACTATGCATTTAAAGTGTTTTCCAGCATGGAAACAATGTGACCGGAGAGACTGGTGTTCAAACTCTGGGCAATGGGAATCAGTGCTTTAATCTTTTCAGGCTGATTATTTTCCAGATAAATGGAAGACAAAAGTTTATAAGTGGCGCTGATATCGGTACGGGTCTCAACGGCAAATTCCAGTGTGCAGCAGGCTTCCTTCACGTATCCTTTTTCGTATAAAGCCTTGCCAAGGTTCTGGAGGGTGCGGACAAGTATGGTATAGCTTTGATCATAACGGGAGAGAAGGTCGATGTTCGGCGCACCGTACATAAGTTTTAGGTCTGTATTGCTGATGCCTGTGAAGTTTACGATAGGAGATTCAGACAGTTCCCTTAAGGTTTCATGGTATTCAGCAATTACCGGGTCATCCTTCAGAAGCTCCATGGGCAGACGGTCAAAGGGAATCTCTATATAAGCAAGATCATCAAGGGATTTGCGTCTGGTGCTGTTGGCAGCAGCCTCCTTTTCCCAGAAAGATTCATAGGCTTTGGATTCCATACGGCGGTGTTTCTTTATTTCATAACCCAGCCAGATACAAAATACAATAAAACTTGCAAAAATGGGAAATTTCATATATAATATCCTTTCATAGATGGATAAAACGGAGGAACAATATGTTTCATTTTTATAACAAGAAAAACAAGAAAATCGTATCATCCATTATTATTATTTTAATAGTGCTTGCTATGATAATTCCAACTATAGCATCTTTTTTGCTATAAAGCAAATGGGGAGATAGATCATGAAAAAATTCACTAAGGGGCTTGTCTTTTTTGGACTGGTCTTTCTGGTATCAGTCTTACCGGTGAAGGCACAGGAAGAAAATAAAATACTGGGGGGAATTTATGCGGAAGAAATGTCTTTGGAAGGCAAGACTGCCGCTGAAGCCCAGGAAATGATAGAAGATTATGTGGAGGGAATCAGCACCAAGGTAATCACGCTGGTGGCTGTAGATGGAAATGAGATTCAGGTCACCCCTGCGCAGATCGGCTTAAAATGGAGCAACCCGGAAATTATAGAAGAGGCGGCAAGAATCGGTCAGACGGGAAATGTGATACAGCGTTATAAGGCGGCTAAGGACTTAGAGCATGAGAATAAGGTCTATCAGCTGGAGTTTGATGTGGACATGAATCTGGTTAAAACGATTTTGTCAGAGCAGTGCTCTGCTTTTAATCTGGAAGCAAAGGACGCCACGCTCGTGAGGGAAAACGAAGCATTCGTAATTAGTCCCGGGCAGACAGGGCAGGTGGTGGATGAGACGGCTTCCGTGGAACTGATACGCAATTTTTTTCATGATGGCTGGAACAGAGAGGATGATACCTTGGAACTGGCAGTCATAGTGGACGAGGCAAGGGGAACTGAGGAGGAACTTTCAAAAGTAAAGGATATCCTGGGTACCTTTACCACCAGCTTCAGCACTTCGGGTTCTTCAAGGAGTGCTAATGTGCGCAATGGATGCGCACTGATTAATGGGACGACGCTGTATCCCGGGGATGAATTTTCTACATATGAAGCAGTTGCACCCTTTTCCACGGCGAATGGATATTATATGGCGGGGTCTTATTTAAATGGACAGGTGGTAGACAGTCTTGGAGGAGGAATCTGCCAGGTTTCCACCACGCTTTACAATGCCGTCCTTTTGTCAGAATTAGAGGTCACAGAACGCCACAACCATTCTATGATTGTGACTTATGTGGATCCTTCTGCAGATGCAGCAATTGCAGAATCATCGGGGAAAGATTTTAAGTTTGTGAACAATACGGATGCGCCCATTTATATCGAGGGGAGAACATCAGATGATAAGCGCATTACCTTTACCATATACGGGATGGAGACCAGGGACAGTTCTCATCAAGTGCGGTATGAAAGTGAAGTCATAAGCAAGACGTATCCCGATGCAGAGGTGATTTATGCAAATGAATCTCTTCCAATTGGTTCTGTCTCCGTTCAGTCTGCGCATATAGGATATAAGGCAAATCTCTGGAAAGTGGTCACAGAAAACGGGGTGGAAGTGAGCCGGGAGAAGATCAATTCAAGCAATTATCAGGTTGCGCCTAGAACGGCAACGGTGGGTGTTGCAACTGCTGATCCCAATGCACACGCTGAAATCATGGCAGCTATTTCCACCAATAATATAGATCATGTAAAAAATGTTGCTGCAGCCCTTGCAGCAGCCGCGGCGCCCCCTGCCGCCGAAACACCGGTCCAGCCTCCTGCAGAAGGAGCGCCGCCGGCGCCAGCACCGGCGGAGAATGCACCAGCAGGAGAACCGGCACAATAAAAAGGGGCAGTAATGAGAAGCGGAAAGATAGCTGAAAGCGTATTGAAGCGCTCGGTATTGAAATTGATAGAAACAAGCAGAAAAGAAGTGATAAAAGGCGCTGGCATCGGTGTTGACTGCGCCTTTTTGTCGTGGGAAGATTCGGGAAGCATGTTTGCGTCCGCCACGGAAACAGTCAGCCTGCCCATAAGAAATCCGGCTTACCTGGCAGTTATGGCGGCGGCGAACAATCTGGCGGCGTCTGGGGCATCGGCAATTGCCGTGTCTTTATCCATAACCCTTCCGCCGGATGCGGAGGAGGCGGTTTTAAAGGAATTGATGAACCAGGCAGAAGAATGCTGCAAAAAGCTGGGCATTCAGATTGCAGGCGGGCATACAGAAGTAAGCAGTGCGGTAAATGTTCCGGTTGTCACAGCGACTGCCATGGGAAAAGCGGAAAGAGCCTCCATGCAGCAGGAAAATCGTGCGGATGAAATGGATGTGGTCATCAGCAAATGGATTGGCATGGAAGGAACGGCGCTTATAGCGGGGGAGAAGGAAGCGGAACTTGCAAAACGTTATCCCATTCGTTTGATTCATGATGCACAGGAGATGGAAGGATATTTGTCTGTGGCGTCGGAGGCTGCCATAGCCCTTAAGTCCGGCGTTTATGCAATGCATGATGTAAGAAGCGGCGGTATATTCGGTGCATTGTGGGAGTTATCCCGTAGATTAGGCGTTGGACTATATATTGACTTGAAAAAGATTCCGGTAAAGCAGGAGACGATAGAGGTATGTGAGTTTTATCATCTGAATCCGTATGAACTATTGTCGGGAGGCGCGCTTATTATGGTGACGTCCGATGGCGGAAGACTTGTGAGAATGCTGGAGGCGGAAGGGATTCCTGCCGCAATTATTGGAAACACCAATAAAAGCAATGACAAGATAATCGTGAATCAGGATGAAACAAGGTATCTTGAGCCTGCAGGACCGGATGAAATATTAAAGCTATCATTTATTTAATTTATTTAGGAGGAGAATTCTATGAGAGAACAGATTTTATCCATTATAGAAAAGAACAGCCGGATTAACATCAAAGAGCTTGCTGTGATTTTAGGGGCAGAGGAGATCGACATTGCCAATGAGTTGAAGGCAATGGAAGAAGAAGGCGTGATCTGCGGTTATCACACCATGATAGACTGGGAGAAGACTTCTATTGAAAAGGTGACGGCACTGATTGAGGTGAGAATCACACCTCAGAGAGGGCAGGGATATGATAATATTGCGGAGAGGATTTATAAGTATCCTGAGGTGAACAGTGTATATCTGATTTCCGGCGGCTATGACCTGCTGGTAACATTGGAAGGCAAATCTTTGAAAGCTGTATCCAGCTTTGTGTCCGATAAGCTTTCCACGCTGGACGGGGTGCTCAGCACTGCTACACATTTCATTCTGAAAAAATATAAGGACCACGGAACCATACTTACCAAAAAATATGAAGATACAAGGGAGAAAGTGACACCATGAGAAATCCGTTATCAGATACAATCGTTACAATAAAGCCCTCCGGTATCCGAAAGTTTTTTGATATTGTAAGCGAGATGGAGGATGCGATTTCCTTGGGCGTGGGGGAACCTGATTTCGATACTCCTTGGCATATCAGGGATGAGGGAATCTACTCTCTGGAAAAGGGGAGGACCTTTTATACTTCCAATGCGGGCTTAAAGGAATTGAAGGTAGAGATTACCAAATACATCAAGAGAACCCAGGACGTTTCTTATGATGCAGATCACGAGGTAATCGTTACTGTTGGAGGATCGGAGGCGATTGATATTGCACTGCGCGCTATGATTAATCCGGGGGAAGAAGTGCTGATTCCTCAGCCTAGTTATGTCTCCTATGAGCCCTGTGCGATTTTGGCAGGTGCAAAGCCGGTGATTATCGAGCTGAAGGAAGAAAATGAGTTCCGTCTCACGGCACAGGAACTTCGGGATGCTATTACAGATAAGACTAAGATTTTAATTCTTCCTTTCCCTAATAATCCTACCGGTGCAATCATGGAGAAGGAAGATTTGGAAGCAATTGCAGAGGTTATCCGCAAGAAGGATATTTTCGTGATATCGGATGAAATCTATGCAGAGCTTTCTTACAAAGAAAAGCATGTTTCTATCGTCAGCCTGCCGGGAATGCAGGAGAGGACCGTTCTCATCAATGGATTTTCAAAGGCTTATGCCATGACGGGATGGCGTCTCGGCTATGCGTGTGCACCTAAGGAGATTATGGAGCAGATGCTTAAGATTCATCAGTTTGCAATCATGTGCGCACCTACCACCAGCCAGTATGCAGCGGTGGAAGCATTGCGTAACGGGGATGAAGACGTTGCCATGATGCGGGAGTCTTATAATCAGAGACGCAGATTTTTGATGCATGCATTTAAGGAAATGAAACTGGAGTGTTTTGAGCCTTATGGAGCGTTCTATGTCTTCCCCAGCATTAAGGAATTTGGGATGAGCAGTGAGGAATTTGCCAATAGGCTGCTGCAGGAGGAAAAGGTGGCAGTGGTGCCGGGAACCGCGTTTGGGGACTGCGGGGAAGGATTTCTCAGAATCTCTTATGCGTATTCCATTGAGAGCCTTAAGATTGCGCTGGATAAGATTGGGGCGTTTATTGAGAGGCTCCGGAAAGAGAAGTAGAAGACCAAAAGGGGGCGTGCGCGCCATAAGCAGTCAGGCAGCATGTGAAGGGAAAAGATCTGCAGGAAATGGACACGAAGGTAAGGCTTGGGGGCTGGAAGGGACTTAGGCGAAGGCAGAAGAGGAGGAAGGTTCTTTACCGGGATTTGGTGAGGAAGACGCCTTTTGGAGTCAATTTTGCGATTGTGGGGATTGAGAACCAGGAGGAAATCGATTATGCACTGCCGCTACGGGTGTTGTGTTATGATGCAGGGGAATATGAGAAGCAGGCGGATACGGGGATTTTTATGACGCATGTGAAGGCGTCGGAGCGACAGTAGAAGAATACCGCAAGGCGAAAGAGGGAATCTAATTAGTTTTTGATATAACTATTTTAAGCATGAAATCATATCAAATACAATCCCATGCTTAAAATTACACTGACCGACTCGTGGAATGTGACAGCGTTTGTATGATATAAGGATGTCTGCGGAACCGGCATTTGATGTCTGGTCAGTAGAGCTGATATTCTACAACAATACCTGCCTCTACCTGTATCTCACCAGGCATGATGCCTGCAGAGTCTTTCATTGCGGAAAGTTCTGCTTTGGCGGTGGAACGGTACATATTGGCAAGGGCGTTGTCGGAATAACGGGTCTCGGAATAGCCGCTGGTTTCCTGAATGTTTATGACGCCGCCTACATTGCAGCCGGCAGCCTTGGCGAGAACCTCTGCCTTCTGACGGGCAGTTTCCACAGCTTTTGTCAGTGCAGCCTGATAGCTTTCGTCGTATCTGCTTGCTTGATAAGTGATAGAAGAGATGGTATTGATGCCGCCCTGAACAGACTGGGCTAAAATCGTGTCAAGACCTTCTATGGGCAGGTCTGATACGGTTAAGGTGGAAATTGCTTCGTAACCTGTGAGGCGGGCAGTATTTCCGCTGTAATCATAAACAGGGTTCATGTAATAGTCGGAGGTCTGAATGGAGGCTTCTGCGACATTCAGTCCCTTTAAAAGTTCGATAACCTGGCTGACCCGCTCCGTATTTTGCTGCTGGCAGGCAGCGGCTTCCCGCGCCGTAGTGCGGACAGAATATATAACTTGGGCTATATCGGGAACAACAGTGACTTTTTCACTGCTGTTTACAATGATGGAATTTGTGCCATCGGCGGCTTGGCTTTTGCCGGACTGTGAGGAATCCGAAGGATTCGTATAATCCAAAGAATTCATAGAATTCATAGAATCGGAAGAATCCGATGCAGGCACTGTAGAATGGATGGCTGTTTGTTCCTCTGACGCTGCGATTTCGGAAGAAGCGTTCCCGCATCCGGCAAGCCCCATGGCTAAGATCCCAATGGCTGATAATGTACAAATAACTTTTTTCATATGAAAATCCTCCTGTCTGTATGTCATGTTAAAGATACGCAGGAGAGAGGAACAATTTGTGGGAAAATTAAAAAATTTTTCTTTGATGTGCAAGTGGTTGAATGTTCTTTACTTTTCTACTTAAAGATGATAATATTTGAACAAGAAAGTAAAGGGGTCATGCTATGAATGTATTGCTGATCAATTGCAGTCCTGTAAGAAACGGCGCTACTGCGGAAATTATAAAAATGATCCGTTCCTTTTTGGAAACAGATAAGGAGCGGGAAATCAGAGATATTTGCATTGACGATTACGATATCAAGTTCTGCAAGGGATGCAGGAACTGCCACAAAACAGCAAAATGTGTCCAGAATGATGATGTGATGAAAGTGATTGAGGAATATGACTGGGCGGATATCATCGTATCGGTTTCCCCTTCTTACTGGGCGGATATTCCGGGGCAGTTTAAAGCGTTTATCGACAGGTGCACGCCATGGTGCAATACCCACGAACCCCATGCCGCGATTAAAGGCGGTAAAAAGGGATATTCCATCGCTCTGCGCACGGGTCCTAATATGAAGGAGTGTGAGAGAATCATGGAGAGCATAGAACATTTTTATGGACATATGGAAATCGCGCCAAGCGGAAGGCTGGGGCTCTGTTCCATTGAATACAAAGAAGCCTTGGAGGGGCGGAAGGAAGAAATAAGAGAATTTTGTTCTAGAATAGGAAAGGCATAGGGCAAAATACGTTATTCCTTCCAATGGAGCCTATGAAGTTCCCCTTCTAGCTGCATCTGCGAGAAATTCTGCTGGCGCAGGGCTTCATAAAGCACGATGGCAACGGAGTTGGAGAGATTAAGGGAACGAATCTGGGGAAGCATGGGGATGCGGATGCAGGTCCTCTCATAATCGACCAGAATTTCTTCGGGAATCCCGGCGCTTTCTTTTCCGAACATAATAAAATCATCAGGACCAAAGGCGGCATCCGTATAAGACAGCTTCGCTTTGGTGGTTGCCATCCAGATTTTTGCATCCGGATGCAGCGTTTTAAATTCGTCAAAGTTCATATATCTGGTTACATTTAAGTGTTCCCAGTAATCCATTCCGGCGCGCTTAAGATCTTTTTCCGTTAAGCGGAATCCTAAAGGCTCTATTAAATGCAGATCTGTGCCTGTGGCTGCGCAGGTTCTTCCGATATTTCCCGTATTTGCCGGTATTTCCGGCTGATGTAATATAATGTGCATGATAAGCTCCTTGTCTGCTGCGTGTGTTATTAGTCCTCATTCTCATCGTCAGCCACCGGAAGGGAAAAGATAAATTCCGTTCCCACGCCTTCTGTGCTGATGACATTGATGTGTTCCCCATGGGCATGGATGATTTCCTTGGTGATGGAAAGCCCCAGCCCGGTGCCTTTTTTGTCCTTGCCTCTGGATAGGTCCGATTTGTAGAAGCGGTCCCAGATCAGCTTTAAGTTATCCTTGGGGATGCCGATACCGCTGTCCTTTACAGAGACAAAAATCTTATTGTGTTTTTCCGTGGTTTCAATTTTGATGATGGAATCGGGATGGCTGAACTTAATGGCATTGTCCAGCAAATTATACAGCACCTGTTGGATCTTGCCGATGTCGGCGTTTACCAGCAGCTCGTCTCCAGTGAGAATCAGCTCGATGGCGATGGTCTTATTCTTGCAGGTCCCTTCAAAGGAGGCAGCCGTGTTGCGGATGACCTTGTTGATGTCGAAAAAGCTTTTATCCAGCATGATTCCCTTGGTGTTCAAGTTATTTAAAGTGAGCAGGCTGTTGGTCAGTTTGGTCAGCCGGTCGGTCTCGTTTAAGACGATGGTCAGGTATTTTTCGTGGAGTTCCGGAGGGATGGTGCCGTCCAGCATGGCTTCCAGGTAGCCCTTGATGGAGGTCAAGGGGGAGCGGAAGTCGTGGGAAACGTTTGCCACGAATTTCTTCTGGTCGTCCTCGGAACGGGCAATCTCGCTTGCCATGTAGGAGATGGTGGCGCCAAGGTAGCCGATTTCATCTTCGCTGTCAATTTGAAATTCATAATGCATGTTGCCGGCGGCATACTGCTCGGTGGCTTCCGTAATTTTGCGCAGCGGAAGATAGACCATCTCTGTGAAAAAAATCAGAATGATCATGGAGAGCAGAAACAGGATGATCAGCATCAGATAAGAGATATTAAGAAGGCTGTTGCAGGAGGCTTCTATACTGCTTATAGGATAATGGATCACCACATAGCCCCGGACTTTATAATCGGAAGTGATGGGAGCAAATACGCTCAGCTGTTCTTCGGAAAAGCTGTCAAAGAAGTTACCTATGGTGTAGTAGGTGTTTTCCGTGACAGTGGGGTCGAAACCTGTAATCACGGTTTCTGTTTCTACGTCAAGGGGAGATTGGGAATCCAGAATCATACGGCCGGAGGGGTTGATGATCCAGAGATTCGCTGAAAGATAGGTGTCCAAAGCATCCAGCTGTTTTTTCACCGTGTCCAGGGAAGTCTCATTATTGTACAGATCCGAAGCGTAGGTGTTTGCAATCAACGTAGCTTCCCTGTAAAGGGCATCCGCTTTTTCCCGCTTAAGGTGTTCCATGGTCATGCTGCTCACAAAGGTGGCAACCACCATGAAACCGAAAAAGCCAAAAATAAAGTAGGCGAGCAGAAACTTTAGATAAAGGGTCTTTCTCATTGGCGCACCTCAAATTTGTAGCCGATTCCCCAGATGGTAGCGATACGCCAGCCGGCGTGGTCGTTTATTTTTTCCCGCAGGCGCTTGATGTGTACGTCCACGGTCCGGGTGTCCCCAATATATTCATATCCCCAGATTTGATCAAGGAGCTGTTCTCTGGTAAACACGTGGTTGGGAGAGGAAGCAAGAAAGTACAAAAGCTCCAGTTCCTTGGGGGGCATTTCCACCGTCTTCCCCATATACAGGACAGAGTAATTGGTCTGGTTGATGACAAGATCCGGGTATTCCACACACTTATCATTGGAAGATTCCGGGGAAGAAAAGGAGGGCTTATACCTGCGCAGCACTGCCTTTACCCGTGCAACCAATTCTTTGGAATCAAAAGGCTTTTCCATGTAGTCGTCGGCGCCTAACTCCAGCCCAAGCACTTTATCAAAAATTTCCCCCTTGGCGGAAAGCATGATGATGGGGGTGGCGGATTTGGCGCGGATCTCGCGGCATACCTGATAGCCGTCGATGCCGGGAAGCATCAGATCCAGCAAAATCAGATTGGGGGCAAAGGAATCCGCAAGCAATAGTGCGGTTTCCCCGTCGCCTGCAATCATGGTTTCAAAGCATTCTTTTGTCAGATAGAGAGAAATTAATTCTGCAATATTGCTGTCGTCATCTACAATCAGGATTTTTTGTCTGTTTACCATAGGAACCTCGCTTTCTTAGAAACGTGTTAATCCTTGAATGTTACAATTGTGACACCTGCGTCACCTTCTCCATACTCGCCGAGGCGGTAGGACTTGACATACTTGACTCTTTTTAAGTGGCTTTGGACAGCACTCCTTAAGGCGCCTGTTCCTTTGCCGTGGACGACCCTTACGGTGGACAGGTGGGCAAGGTATGCGTCGTCCAGATATTTATCCAGTTCCGAAAGGGCTTCGTCCACGGTCTTTCCAAGCAGGTTGATCTCGGAAGAAATGCTTAAGGACTTGGACATTTTTACCTTGCTGGTATGGCTCTTTTGCAGAGAAGAAAGCCCGGCGGGCGTTTCATCTGCAAGTAAGATTAAGTCCTTTATATTTGCCTGGGAACGCATGATACCGCACTGCACGAAGAGATTGCCTTTGTGGTCGGGAAGGGTGCTCACGGTTCCCTTAAGTCCCATGGAAAGGATTTTGACACTGTCGCCGACCTTGAGTTGATCGGGCTTTAACTGCTTCTCTTTCTGCGGTTCTTTTGTTTTCAATGTCAGCTTGTCGTTTTTGCGGCTGATTTCGCCGCGCAGGCGTTCTCTGGTTTTTTCCAGATCTTTCAGGGAGGCGCCGGGACCTGCTTTCTGGTAGATGCGGATGGTCTCGTCGGCTACGTTCTTTGCCTCCTGCAGAATTTCCCTTGCCTGCTCGTTTGCCTCCCGCAGGATGCGTTCCTTGGCGTTGTCGATTTTTTCATTTTTTGCCTGCAGCTTTTCTTTCAAAGATTTTACTTCTTCTTTGTAGGAAGCAATCTCCAGACGCTCCTTTTCTATGGTGACGCGGCTCTGCTCTAAGTCGGTGAGCAGATCTTCAAAGCTTTTATCCTCAGTGGTAATCTGGGTTTTCGCCTCTTCTATGATAAAGTCGGGAAGTCCAAGCTTGGAGGAAATGGCAAAGGCGTTGCTCTTTCCAGGGATTCCAATTAAAAGCCGGTAGGTGGGGGCTAAGGTCTCCACATTAAATTCGCAGCAGGCATTTTCCACAAAATCCGTGGATAAAGCATACACTTTAAGTTCGCTGTAATGGGTGGTCGCCATGGTGCGGATGCCTCTGGTATGAAGATGATCCAAAATGGCAATGGCAAGGGCAGCGCCTTCCGTGGGGTCGGTGCCCGCACCTAATTCATCAAACAGGCACAAAGAATTTTCATCTGCATTTTTCAGGATGGAAACAATGCTGGTCATATGAGAGGAAAAGGTACTGAGACTTTGCTCAATGCTCTGTTCGTCTCCGATATCGGCAAACACTTCCGTAAAAATAGATAACTCCGACCGGTCCAGTGCCGGAATGTGAAGTCCCGCCTGTCCCATCAGGGTAAAGAGTCCTACTGTTTTCAGGGAAACCGTTTTGCCGCCGGTGTTGGGACCTGTCACTACGAGCAGGTCAAAATCCCTCCCCAAATGAATGTCGATAGGAACCACTTTTTTAGGAGGAAGAAGGGGATGCCGCCCTTTGCGGATATGGATGTAATGATCCGTATTGAAAAGGGGCATGGTGGCATTTTCCTCCATGGCAAGGGATGCTTTTGCAAACACAAAATCTAGATACGTCATGATTCGCTGGTCTTCTGAGAGTGCAAAGACATGCTCTCCTGCCTGTGCGCTAAGGTCAGCCAGAACGGCTTCTATTTCTTCTTTTTCCTTGATGGCAAGTTCTTTCAACTGATTATTCAGGTTGACGATGGCAGCAGGCTCGATAAAGAAGGTGGAGCCGGTGGAAGACTGGTCGTGCACCATGCCGGGGACCTGACTTTTATATTCTGCTTTCACAGGAATACAGTAGCGGTTGTCCCGCATGGTAATCACTGCATCCTGCAGATAGCTCCGGTAAGAACCGTTTACCATGCTGGTAAGCTGAGAGTGGATCTTTTCGCCGGTAAGCGCGATGGAACGCCTTACGTGTTTCAGTCCCGGGCTTGCATCATCCGCAATCTCTTCCTCAGAGAGAATACAGCGATTGATTTCGGCACAAAGCGGAGCAAGGGGCTCTAATGCCTGAAAGTAGGCAGTCAGCGTGGTTTCTTTTTCCTCATCCCGTGCACTCTTGCCGTAAGATTTGATTCGGCTTACATTGCTAAGGAGCCCGGCAATCTTTAACAGTTCCGGTGCAGAGAGGGTGCTCCCGATTTCCAGACTTCGCAGCGCCCCGGAAACGTCCCGGTTTCCGCCGAAAGAGGTGGAGCCTTTGGAAAAAAGCATGGATAAAGCATCCGCAGTCTCCTGCTGCGCAGTCCGGATTGCGGATAAATCCGTCTTTGGCTTTAATTCCTGACATAATGCCCGCCCGGGTGCGGAGGTGGCTTTCTCTGTTAATAAACCAATGATTTTTGTATATTCTAATGTTTGTAAAACTTTTTCGTTCATAAAAACCTGACCTTTACTATTTTTGCCTATTTCTCATAAGTATAGCATACTTTTGGGCAGTAAACCAGTGACAGTTCGCCTTTGCCGTAAACACGAAAATTATTGTCTAAGATGAAGAGGTTTGATATAATGTCAATGTGTATGGGATAAATACCAAGTCATATACTATAGTGGGAAATATTGAGGAAAGAAAATGCAGATTGATGAAATCATGAAAATCATTCGTGAGGCAGAACTAGAAGACAAATATGAGATGGTTGTAAGAAAAGAGCCTGATTTAGATAAACATTTACTGAAAATCAGTGAGCATTATAGGACAAGGAAAACAGCATATATAAAAAAGTGTGAATCAACGGCGCAACAATTATTAATGACAATCTTAACAGATAGCGAATTAAAAGAAATACATTCAGCACGCTATCGTACAAAAACGATTGAAAGTTTATTAACAAAATATGTGAAAAAGAAGGCTTTGTTACCAGAAGAACATGGGAGTGATTATAATATTGAAAAATATCGTTCCATGAATCAAAGTAATTATTACAAGATAATTACGGATTTGATTGGTATTAGAATATTAATACGTTATCAACAACAGTGGGAAGTAGTTCATAATTGGATTTGGGAAAATTTTTCTAAAGTAGATAAATCATATATAAAGAATTGGATCGATGATTACCCATCTGGTGATACAGATGATTTTTTGGTTGAAAAACCTAAATTGTATTTACGGGACACAAAAGATTTGCCGATGTATCAAAAGTTTGGGAAAGATATTTTTGAATCACATACTTCCAGGGAAGGATATAGTAGTATACATTATCTCTTATGGTATGATGGAAAATATGTTGAGGTGCAGGTAAGGACAATCTATGACGAGGCATGGAGTGAGTGCACACATGATTTGGTCTATAAGTGTAAAAATAAAGCAAGGCGAGCTGAATTAGAGAGGCTTTCCGAATGTCTTGCAACGCAGACTCAGGCAGCGGGAATGATTTCTGATATTATGTTTGATAAATCTAAAATGATATCTAAGAAAGAAGAAATAGAAGATTTACCATTAAAAAGAGATGACACTTTGGATAAAGCAAGATTTGAAAAGTTGCAGGAACGTGTTCGAAATATAAATGAATTTCAAATGCAGACAAAAGAATTTGATGGTGCTATTGATAACTTGATTTAATATGGAGGAAAAACATTAAAAATGAAAAATGCAAAAAAATTTGTAGAGTTACTAGAGGAAGGAAAAATAAAAAAGCATATTCTCCCTAATAATGCACCAGATTATTCAGATAGCCAAGAAAAATTGGATTTAGAGAATTATCGTTTTTTTGCAAATAGTTTTGCTTTAGATGAAATAATGAAGTGTGAGGTGGCATTTTATAATGGCGATGAACAAATCTAATTATGATTACGAAGAAATTATTGAGCATTTCGGAAAAGAAAAGATCATGAGCAGATTTAATGCGCTTGAGGAGTATTTAAATATTTTTATTGGGCGTAGTAAATTTAAAAATAATGTTACAATATCCTATAGTTTGTTAAATCAAGCTGTTATAGATTATTTTGCAGATATTGATCGGTTAAAAAACTTTCATCATATTGAAAAAATAAATTTTATAAAAGTTCATGCTTATTCTGCATATTGGTTATTACGTCGTAAGCCAATTCAAATTGTAGATGATAATGATGATACAGAACTGGCATTTATGAATGAAAATTTTGTCGCATCATATTTATTACAATTTTTGCGCGGTGATAATAGGGGTGTTGTCATCAAGAAAATTGATAGATTAGATTATGATGAATTTGTTGAAAACTTAAAATATGTTTTAAGATATCGCACGGTTACCCCTCAAATGCTAGAAACTATTTTAGAAAGTTATACTGCTGGACGAATTTTTGAACGATCAATTGGAATTGAGGATGAAACATAATGGAGTAAGCAATTCGTAACATAAGAATTAATTGCCGCAATCGTATGAGAGATCAGAGGGTTGCGGCTTTTTCATGAACGTTTCATCTAAGGGGTCGTCAGCAGCACCGAGCCGTCCCCTCTCCATATGTTGCCCTTGCAGGATGAACCGGGACCTTAACATTGCATTCCCAATCGGTGTTTGTTAAAATAGGATATCGGATGGCAAAGAAAGGAAACGATATGGCGGCTTTCGTAGAAAAACATAGAAAATATATATTTTGGTTTATCCTGGCAGTGGCATTCCTTATGATTTTTGCCTATAATGTGCTGACGCCTTATATGTCAGATGATTATGCTTATGCAATTGAGGTGAGAAAGGCAGGCTCTATCTGGGATTTAGTGAAACAGCAGTATGGGGAATACTTGTCAAACAGCGGGAGGATTATCGGACAGTTTAATGTGAGGCTGTCGCTGGCGGCGGACAAGCAGATATTTAATGTGGTGAACAGTCTGATGTTCATCGCGCTGGTTTTACTGATGTATAAGAATATCCGCCGTAAAAGGAAATATGATCTTTTGGTCCTGCTGCTAATCATTACTTTTTTATGGAAGTATGCAGTGAGTTTCGGACAGACCATGTTGTGGATCTGCGGCGCTTGTAATTACTTGTGGGGCAGCGTGTTTATTTTGGGGTTCGTCACTTTTTATCGATATTTTTTGGAGCATCCGGAAAAGATAAAGCATGGATGGGCTTTGGCGGCAGGAACCTTTTTCTTCGGCGTGCTTGCGGGTTGGTGTAATGAAAATACCTCCGGCGGCGGTCTTTTGCTGGTGCTTTTGTTTGGGCTCAATTTCTGGTTGAATAAGAAAAAGACAGGGAAAAGGCGCATTTATCCTTTTATGATATCCGGTGTTATAGGAATGTGCTGCGGTATCCTGGGGATGGTATCTGCGCCCGGTGTCAGAAATAGAAGCGAGGTCATGTCAGAGGATGCTTATACGGGTATAGTAGGTTTCTCTTCCAGGGTCTATAAGATTACGCTTACTATAAAAGAGCTGTTTTGGGCGGTCATTATTTTAACTGTGATTGTGCTGGTATTTCTGGCACTTCAAAAAAGACTGGGCAGCTGGCAGCAGATACGGGAAAATGAAACGGTCCTGTTTCTGGTGACGGCAGTGGCGACAAGCTATGCTCTTGCAATTGCTCCTACGCCCATGAACAGGGCATTTTTCGGCGCAGGCATTTTTCTGTTTATTGCATGTATTCAGGGAATTACAGATATGGCGCAGATGGAGCTGGCGGTGCGGGCGGCAAAATATAGTCTGGTCAGTGTTTTGTGCGTGTGGCTTTTCTTTACCTATTTGGATAATTTGGTCAATCTAGCAAGAATTTACAGGGAGGAACAGGAGCGGATCGGCATGATACAGGCGGATAAGGCGGATCCCAATGGGGACGGTATCGTGGTGGTTCCTAAACTAAGGGAAGAATTTCAAAATCCCTACAGCAATGTCCATGAGTCGGAGCTTGAGGACGACAAGGATTATTGGATCAATCTGTTTTATGAAGTCTATTATGACGTGGGAAACATTACGGCGATTCCCCGGGACGAATGGGAAGAGCGATATGGAGAAACGGAATAGATGCGAGGAAACGGAATAGACGAAGGGAAACGGAATAGATGAGGGAAAATGGATTGAGCGATAGTCCCTGTAATCTGTGTCCCAGGCAGTGCATGGCGGAGAGGGAAAAAGGGCAGAAGGGCTATTGCCTTTCGGATAACAGGATTTTTGTTGCAAGGGCGGATCTTCACATGTGGGAGGAGCCGTGCATATCAGGCAGCCAGGGTTCTGGAACGGTGTTCTTTTCGGGATGTAATCTAAGGTGTGTCTATTGCCAGAATTATGAAATCGCACGAGGGCAGAGGGGAAGGCTGCTTTCCGTCAAAGAACTTTCAGAGACTTTTTTGGAATTGCAGGAGAAAGGGGCAGCTAACATCAATCTTGTCACACCGGACCATTGTGTGCTCCAGATTATCGAGGCAGTGAGAGAGGCTGAGAAAAAGGGGCTGCATCTTCCAATCGTATATAATGGAAGCGGTTATGAAAAGCGGGATGTGATAAAAAATCTGGCAGGCGTGGTAGATATTTTTTTGACAGATTTTAAGTATATGGATGCGCATCTGGCGGAAAAATATTCAAAGGCGCCGGATTATCCTGCCATTGCAAAGGCAGCGTTGGAGGAGATGGTCAAGGTAACGGGCAAGCCGGTTTTTGATGAAAACGGGATGATGCGCAGAGGGACGATCGTAAGACATCTTCTGCTCCCGGGGCATAAGAAAAATGCGAAAGAGGTTCTTCAATACGTGCATGAAACTTATGGGGACAAGGTGTACATCAGCCTGATGAACCAGTACACGCCTTTTGAGAGGCTTAAGGAGCATCCTGAATATCAGGAATTGTGCAGAAAGGTCACCAAAAGGGAATATGAGTCGGTGGTAGATTTTGCCATAGAGCTGGGAATCCGCAACGCCTTTATTCAGGAAGGGGACACGGCTAGGGAGAGTTTTATACCGGAGTTTGATATTAATTTTGATGTATAATAAACCTTCTTTTACAAATAATAGTACAAGAGCAATTTTTTACTATTAGCGTAAATGGAGGTTTATTTTTATGAAGGCGACAGGCATTGTCAGACGGATAGATGATCTAGGCCGTATTGTAATACCCAAGGAAATTAGACGGACCCTCCGCATCAGGGAAAGCGATCCGCTGGAAATATTTACCGACAGAGAGGGAGAGATTATATTAAAAAAATATTCTCCCATTGGTGAGATGAATACATTTGCAAAGCAGTATGCGGAAAGTCTTGCACAGGTATCGGGACGGACTGCGCTCATTGCAGACCGGGATCAGTTTATTGCGGTATCGGGCGGTTTTAAGAGTATTTTGGGGAAATCCATCAGCAAGGAGCTGGAGGAAAAATTGAATAAGAGGGAAATGGTCATTGCATCAAAAGATGATACAAATTTTATTCCCATTACCCAGGATGTGACGGACGACTTTGAGCAGGAGGCAATCAGCCCCATTATCTGCGAGGGAGATATCATTGGAGGAGTGGTCCTGATCGACAACGGGGAAAAAGGCAAAATGGGTGAAGTGGAACAGAAGCTGGTACAGTCGGCGTCAGGGTTTCTCGGAAGACAGATGGAACAATGAGCACTTCAAAATCTGCATAAAAACAAACATTCAGCTTGCACATGAGATACAGGCTGAATGTTTGGCATGCGTTTAAAATGAAGAGGTTAACGGGATTTTTAAAGCTTTGTAAGGCTGGTGTTATACATCACCAGAGCGTCCCGGCAGGGCAGCTCTCCCATCTCATAATAATCTTTAGAGGTGCGGTTTAACCGTTCCAGTGCCACGGAACGGTTTGCCTTTTTGGGCTGGTCGTTAATAAAGGTGATTTCTTCTGTGAAGTATTCTTCGTCCAGTTCGGGATCGTCTTCTTCCTCATAAAAAGGATCAAAAAGAAGAACCCGGTCGTCCTCGATTCCGGTCAAAAGTACATAATGCCCGACTTCAAGGTAAAGAAATAAGACCACCACGCCGCCCTTTTTAAGGGCGTCCATAATGGGACTTCCGGGGGTCAGCGTTACACTCTCGCCTGAAAAATGTTCACAGTAAAGCGGGAAATGTTTGATCACGCCGAAGTGATTCAGCCAGTTGGTCACATAACTCATGGCGGCAGGCGAGGTTCCGCGTTTGCAGAGTTCTCCCTCCTCATTATAGGTATCCATGCAGTAGAGCATGATAAATTTAATCATGTCGGGGTAAATGTCTTCCCTGTCAAAGAGATAGCGGATTCCATTTAAGATAGAAACCGGTCCGCAGTCATATTCGGATGTCTGGTAATTCAGTAGATTTTTCATTTGATTTCAGTGCCTTTTTTGCGTAACTTTTCTAATTTTGAAAACGCTTCTTGCCTTTCCGATTGATTGTCATGATACAAACCGTTTATACCTTGCATAATTTGCAAAATAAAACTTATTTTATCTTCCGGTATCTTTTCTAATTCCTTTATTGCGCTTTGTCTTAAAGCTGTCATAAAATCACCTTCCTATCTAAATAGTCAAGTATTCTTAAATTTACTTTTATATGCTTGTGTGCCTCGTTTAGTTTTACACATAGCTATATGTAATATTATGATTTCCACATGTATATTATATCCCGATAATATACATGTAGCAAATAAAACTTTAATATTGTGACAGTATTTAATAAGCCTAATATTTTTTGAAAGTTGACCATATCATTCCAATCTCAAAAGGAGGAAAACCAGATATTGTCCAAAAATAAACAACTGGTGCCAATATATGGTTGACAGCCCGGTAAAATAATAATATAATGTAAAACATAGTATTCATATTAAATAAGTATGATATAAAACAAAAGATTAACATTACGAATATGGAGGAGGAAATGTTATGAGTCAAGTAAAAGAAAGCGCGTTGGAGCTGATCGGGAAAACACCCATATTGAAGCTGAACCGCTATGCAGAAAAGGCAGGAGTTACCAAGGCGGTCATTCTTGCCAAACTGGAGTATTTGAATCCTGCCGGTTCGGTGAAGGATCGAGTTGCCCTTTCCATGGTGGAGGATGCGGAAGAGAAGGGGATTTTGAAACCGGGAGCCGCCATCATCGAGCCTACATCCGGCAATACAGGTATCGGACTGGCGGCAGTAGCGGCGTCAAAGGGATATCGGGCAATTTTCACACTGCCGGATACCATGAGCGTTGAGCGCAGAAACCTGTTGGCGGCTTACGGGGCGGAACTGGTGCTTACGGAAGGTGCTAAGGGGATGAAGGGAGCCATTGCCAAAGCAGAGGAACTAAAAGAATCGATTCCCGGGGCAGTCATTTTAGGGCAATTTGTAAATCCTGCCAATCCTGCTGCGCACAGAAGAACCACAGGACCTGAAATCTGGGAGCAGACGGAAGGAAAGGTAGACATCTTTGTAGCAGGCGTGGGAACCGGCGGAACCATCACAGGCGTGGGAGAGTACCTGAAATCCCAAAATCCTGACATAAAGGTGGTAGCAGTAGAACCTGCCACCAGCCCTGTCTTATCGGGCGGAGCCCCAGGCGCGCACAAGATACAGGGAATCGGCGCTGGATTCGTGCCGGAGGTGCTGAATGAAAAGATTTACGACGAGATTATCACGATTGAAAATGAAGACGCATTTACAGAAGGAAAAGCATTCGCGGTGAGCGAAGGAATCCTGGTGGGAATCTCATCAGGAGCAGCGCTCAAAGCGGCTTCTATCCTGGCGAAGAGACCGGAAAATGAGGGAAAAGTAATCGTCGCCCTCCTGCCGGATTCAGGTGACAGATATCTGTCTACCCCATTATTTAGCAGCCATTGAAAGCTGCATCCAGATTGAACTTTTACGTAGCGATAGTGCCAATTTCCTTCTAAGGGCGGCGCATCCGTGTGGGCAGGATATGGTTCACCAGCCGGGCAGGGGCTGCCACACGATACCGTTTCAAGCCTCTGGCGAAAATCGGCAATTTCACTTAAAGAATGTTAGATTCCTAGGGTAAAATCGCCATGGACGGCGATTTTAGGAGCGGGAGCAGTCATTTGGTATAATAAAGATGTGTTCGCTGAGGCAGGGATAACGGAATTTCCGGATACATGGGACGGGCTTTTAGAAGCATGCAAAACGCTGCAGGATGCTGGATATGGCGGATTTTCACTGTTCACAGGGGATGATGCATGGTATTCTATCAATTTGATCACTGCTTTATGGATTGCCAATGACGGTGCTGTAACAGTTAATGCCAGTACAAGCTTTAATACGCCCGGTATGATCGATGCACTGAACACATATAAAGAATTTTGCAAGTATTCTACAAGTGATGTGATTGGGGGAAATTATTCTGTTGCAGGTGCAAATTTCTCTTCTAAAAAGACGACTATGGCAATTGATGGAAGCTGGTTCACCAGCTATCAGGATGAGGCTGTTATTCCCTCTATAGGAGTTGCTCCCATGCCCACAAACGGAGACGGTGTGGCACAGCAGGGGTATCTGGTGACAGATGCACAGACACCATGGGCTGCTTCCGCTCAGACAGACCCGGCAAAAGAAGCTGCAATTGCTGAATTTATGAAATTTATTACTACTGAGGAGTCCACTAAGACCCTGACGATGGAAGGGTCGGTAGTTCTTTCGGCGAAGCTGGAACTTTCTGATGCGGATCTTGCAGGGGTGACGGAGCAGATGGCGTCATATCTGGAGACCAATGGAGATGCGCCTTCAAGGACAACGAATCTGCAGAGAAATCTTTCTACACAGGCAGGGGCAGAGCTCCCGACGCTGCTGGAAAGTTTCCTGCTGGATCAGATTACGGCGGAACAGTTTTGTGAGCAGCTGGATGAGCTGAACTAAACCTTCTGTCCGCGGACGATGTGGCAGGGTATTTAAATGGATGGTGATAGTCCGCAGCGCTTTGGGCGGCGGACTATCATGACAGGGAGGGCTTGCAATCATGAAGAAGCGTTATTTGATATTATATCTGTTCCCGGCAATCTTTTTTGCAGTTGTATTTTTTATTGTGCCGCTATTTTATATTGTATATATCAGCTTTTTTGAATGGAATGGGTTGAATGCCATGAAAATGGTTGGAATCCAGAATTATATCAGCGTGCTTACGGACAAAAATTTTATATTGGCATTCAAAAATACGATTGTCTGGATTCTTGCAGCTGTCTGCATTCATATTCCGCTGGGACTTATGCTGGCACTTTTGCTGAATCGGAAGATCTGCGGATGGAAGGTGTTCCGGGTATTGTATTTCCTTCCCAACGTCATATCGATCACGGCACTTGCATTTCTTTGGTACTTCATTTATCACAAGGATATGGGGCTTTTGAACTGGCTTTTGGAAGGGATTGGAATGGGACGTTTTGCTAAAGGCTGGCTGACGGAGCTGGGAACGGCACTGCCTGCAACCATCGTGCCCTTTGCGATCTATGTAGGTCTGACCACCGTCATTTTTATGACACAGCTTGCCACCATATCAGATGATCTGAAAGAAGCGGCACTTTTAGACGGCGCAAAGGGCTGGCAGATGGACCTGCATATCTATGTGCCCTTGGTAAAACCAGCCATCGTGACGAATGTTATGCTGAATGTGGCTTTCTGCCTTAAAAATTTTGAGTATCCCTTTGTAATGACCAGCGGAGGACCGGTCAATACGACGACGACACTGGCATTATATATTTACAAAAAGATGATGAATGCAAACCAGTATGGCATTTCTATGGTGGGGAGTATTTTTACAGTCCTATTAGGGCTTTGCCTGATGGTGCTTGTAAACGGTCTGCAGAGAGGAAAGAAGGGAGATTGATATGAAGAAAATAAAATGCAGTAAAATTTTTATTTTTATCTTTCTTGTGCTGATGGCGGTTATGATGCTGGTCCCTTTCGTATGGCTGATCATCTCGTCTCTCCGCCCGAACATGGAACTTTTGTCAAATCCCTTTAGCATACCGGAAACAATAGGGCTGGACAATTACAGGGAAGTGCTTACAAGGCAGCCTATGCTGAAATATCTGTTCAACACCTTTACGGTGGCATTGATTGCAATGGTAATCGATGTGGCAGTATCTGTGATGACCGGTTATGCCATGCTTCATCGATTCCGGTTCAGGAAAAAATTATCCATGATGTTCTATGTGGGGCTGTTCATTCCGGCGAATGCCTTTATGGTTCCTTATTATATCATGATCACAAGAATGGGATGGTATGATACGCTTGGAGGGCTGGGGCTTATTTATGCGGTAGTCAATCTTCCTTTCAGCATTATGATCATCAGGGGATATATGGAGACGCTTCCCATGCAGATTATGGAGTCTGGGCGGATCGATGGAGCATCGACGAATCAGATTCTTATGAAGCTGGTACTTCCAATGACCAGACCGGGAATTGTGACGGTGTGCATTTTTATTGTCATTAATTCATGGAACGAGCTGTTCTTTGCAAATCTGCTGACGCAGAGTGATAAATCCAAGACGATTACGGTGGCGATTAAATCATACTTATCTGCATTTGAAGCAAATTACAGCTTTGCATTTGCCGCTATGGTTATTTCCATTCTTCCTACGATCATCGTGTATGTATTCCTGACCAATAAGATTATCGGAGGGATGACAGCTGGTGCCGTTAAAGGCTGATATAGCCTGACTTTTCTGCTATGAAGCGGATACACAGGTAGAAGCGCGGCGGATCAGACTGCAGGGGATTTTTAAATCGTGTGGAATCTGCAGCTCTTCCGGGTTTTCAATCATATCAATGAGGAGCCGGGCGGAATGCGCTCCGAGCGCGTTGAGAGGAAGGGCAATGGTACTCAGCTCCGGCTTTAAGATCGTACAGATGTCCCGGTTATCAAAACCGATAACAGATAAATCTTTACCAATAATAATGTTATTTTTATCTGCGTAATCATAGACGCCGGCAACCATGACGTCGTTCATGCAGAACAGGGCGGTCACGTTTTGGGCAATGAGGGCTTTGGCAGCGGCATAACCGCTGTCACGCGTCCATGCTCCCTGATAAACGAGACTTTCATCATAGGGGATTTGGTGTTCTAAAAGAGATCTGCGGTAACCCTGTGCGCGTTCGGCGGTATGCATACTATCCGCTTCTCCGGCAACCAGTCCGATCCGTGTGTGTCCTTCTTTCACCAATTCAGTTACAGCATCGTATGCGCCGCACTCGTCGTCGTAATTGACGCTGACCATTTGAGGGTTGGCAGCTTTACCGTAGGTGATGACGATGGGGAGCCCGAAATCCTGAGGAATGGACCGAATCGTACGATTGTGGGCGCCCACATAGATGATGCCGGAGACTTGTTTACTTTTCATTATCTGAAACTCTTCCGCAACTTTTGTGGCATATTCTTCATGGTGGTAGAAATTATTATCATATTTCTGAAATAGCCGTAAATTCCCCAGTATATAAGTATAGTCAATGGTTTCCAGATATTCATGGATACCGTCTACGATATTCGGACAGTTAAATACGGTCAGATCTTCCGTAATGATTCCAATTGTCCGGTTGCTGCGCTGCTTGAGTGAGCGTGCCAGATCATTTGGGACATAATTCATCTTTTTGGCTGTCTGCAGAATAAACTGCCTGCGTTCTTCACTGACACGACCCTTTCCCGTAAATACGTTGGATACAGTTGCCACCGAGACATTACATGCTTTGGCGATTTCCTTGATGGTTGTCATATAGCATTTCCTCCATTGTATGCCCCAATAAGACCGAAAGCCTCTTTCAATCTTATTCTATCGAAAGAACCTTGGGAATGCAAGAATTTCGCCGTGACATTGGTATAATTATTTGAAAATATTGACATTTTTATATAGTAACAGTATAATGAACCAACTATAAAAAATCGTGCCGGAGGGGTTTAGATCCGGTATGGCATAGAGGAGGAGATATTATGAAAGGTTTTGCCAGAAGGCTGCTTGGCTTTTTGCTTGCGGCAGTGCTTGTCTTTGCGATGGCGGGATGCGGTAATTCCGGTGCAGGAGAGCAGGCTGCAGGGACAGGAGAGAAGATTGTAAATGTGGGTGTTACAGATTCCCTTGGAGGAATCAATCCCTTTGTAATCGATCAGACAGAAATCAATAAATATGCGGTGGGATTGATGTTCCTGCCATTGATGGAACTGGATCCGGAGCTGAACTTCCAGGGAATGCTGGCAGATTCCGTTACGACCGAAGACAACTTGAACTTTGTGGTGCACATCAATGATGCGGCTACATGGTCTGACGGTACGCCGGTTACGGCTGCCGACGTGGAATATACGGTGCGCCGTCTTGCAAGCCCGGTGGTCAATAACACGACCCTGATGCTTTATGCATTTGAAGGCGTGGGCGATGACGGATTTGTGGAAGAGGGAGCGGAAAGCGTGGCAGGGCTTCAGATCATAGATGATAAGACCATTCAGTTTACGTCCAAATATCCCATGGCGCTCACTACTTTTGAAAATACTTATGCAAGGTATCTGCATGTGATGCCCAAGCATGTTATCGAGCAGTTCAGTGAAGAGGAACTTTTGACGGCGGACTGGTTCAACCATCCCGATGTAATCAGCGGTCCCTTCTTTTTGACGGATTTTGATAATGATCATTATATTTCTTATGAAGCGAACAAAGATTACTGGAAGGGAGCACCGAAAATCGACAAGCTGAATATCAGAATCGTGGATGCCAGCCAGGTTTACGCAGGTCTTCAGTCAGGGGAGATCGATATCACCCATCATACCATGACGGCGATTCCGCAGGAGGATTTTGACAGCATTGAAGCGCTTGAAAATGTAAAGACGGTATACGGGGCGCCTATCACCAATCAGTCGGCATTTATCCAGACCGCCAATATTCAGGACGCAAAAGTCCGTCAGGCTCTTTTATATGCCATCGACAGGCAGCAGCTGGTGGATCAGCTGCTCAAGGGACACGGAGAAGTGGTGGATGGCTTTGTTTCATCGGCAAGTCCGTTTTTCAGTGAAGAGGTGACGCCTATTTCTTATGATCCGGAAAAGGCAAAACAATTATTGGATGAGGCTGGATGGGACGGATCCCAGACGCTTCGTTTCTATGTTAATTCTGGCGATAGCACGTTCGTGAACGGCGCCCAGGTATTGGTATCCCAGTGGGCAGCGGTGGGGATTAAAGTGGAAGTACAGACGGTGGATCTGGCAACCTTGATGACCATTGCCGGAACCACAGATTATGATATTCTGGCGGTGCAGTATACGTATGCGCCGGTGGATCCCTATCCGGATGTAGACTGGCTGCTTAGCGGCGAAGGAAGCTGGACCGGCTATCACAGTGAGGAGATCAGCGAGGCTCTGGCAGGCACACAGCAGACCAGCGATGTGGAAAAGATTAAAGAATTGTATGCTGTTGTAGATAGAAAGGTACAGGAGGATGTTCCCATGTTCTCTGCATATATCATCAGCGCCCAGGGGGCAGTGAGCAACCGGCTTACCGGCGTAGAACCCAGTGCATATGGATTTTTCAACAACGTGCATAACTGGGATGTGGTAGAATAAAGGACAATAGGTAAACGTAAGGAGCAGCTATGTCACATTTACTGGAAGTACAGGGACTGACCACCGCCTTCAAAGGCGATTACGGAAGAACCATCAGCGTAGATCATATTCATTTCCACGTGGATGAGGGAGAAGTGGTCTGCATTGTAGGTGAGTCCGGGTGTGGAAAAAGTGTAACTTCATTATCGATTATGGGACTACTAGGAAGGGGCGGAGCCGTTACAGACGGCTCTGTCTTCTTTGATGGCAAGAATCTTCTTGCCATGGGGGAAAAAGAACTGGATCAGATAAGGGGAGATCAGCTCACCATGATCTTTCAAGATCCCCTTACCTCTCTGAATCCGGTTTTTACCGTGGGAAGCCAGATTACGGAAAGCATCAGGACGCATATGCACTTGTCCAAGGCGGATGCCGCGAAGCGTGCAGAGACGCTTCTTGCGAAGGTGGGGATGCCGGATGCCCATGGAGTCATGAAAAAATATCCCCATACCCTTTCGGGGGGGATGCGTCAGAGGGTGATGATCGCCATGGCGCTTTCCTGCAACCCCAGACTTTTGATTGCAGATGAACCGACCACGGCGCTGGATGTGACCATACAGGCGCAGATTATGGAGCTGCTTGCAAAATTGCAGAAGGAAACGGGGATGTCCATGATTCTCATCACCCACGATATCGGTCTGGTCGCTAATATGGCGGACCGGGTTTTAGTCATGTATGCCGGACAGATCATAGAGGAGGCGCCTGTTGGGGAACTGTTTGAAAATCCCAGGCACCCGTACACACGGGCGCTGCTTGACACCATTCCTACCATACGGGATGATGCGGACCGGCAGCTGGTGTCCATTCCCGGGATCGTACCGGAGAATTATGATGACAGGGAAGGGTGCCGGTTTGCGGACCGCTGCAAGTACAGAAGACCTGAGTGCGAAGAGAGGCAGCAGGATTATGAATTTGGACCCGGGCATGTGGCAAAGTGCATCGTCATGAAAGAAGGGGGGACTTGGTCATGAGCGAAAAGAACGAGACCCCTTTGATCAGCGTTGAAAATCTGAAAAAATATTACCCCATAAAGGGGGGAATTATAAATCATACTACCGGCTATGTGAAGGCGGTGGATGGTATGAGCTTTTCCATTATGGAGGGAGAGACGCTGGGGCTTGTGGGGGAATCGGGCTGTGGGAAGTCCACCATAGGAAGGCAGCTGGTGGGGCTCGAGACACCCACGGAGGGTAAGATTTATTATAAGGGAAAGGATCTGTCCCAGTTAAATAAAAAGGATATGCAGAAAATCCGCACACAGCTGCAGATGGTATTTCAGGATCCTTATTCTTCCTTAAATCCAAGAAAGCATATTTTCGAGATTCTTGCTCAGCCTATGCTTTATCACAAAATATCCGAAAAAGGAAGTGTGGAAAAGGATATCTTGAAGATTCTGGATATGGTAGGGCTTCCAAGGAATGTTCTGGGAAGATATCCCCATGAGTTTTCGGGAGGACAGCGCCAGAGAATCGGGATTGCTAAAGCACTTTCCTTAAATCCCCGCTTTATCGTCTGCGACGAACCGGTAAGCGCACTGGATGTATCGATACAGGCGCAGATTCTGAATCTTTTAAAGAGTCTGCAAAAAGAGCTTGGTCTGACCCTTCTTTTTGTGGGGCATGGTCTGGGGGCGGTGAACTATGTCAGCGACAGGATTGCCGTCATGTATCTTGGCAAGATTGTGGAAATGGGGGAAGCAAAGGAGGTCTTCCGCCAGCCGGTGCATCCCTATACAAAGGCGCTTTTAGGCGCCGTTCCGGTGCCGGATCCGAAGGAAAAAGAAAAAACGCACAGCGTCCTTCAAGGAGAAATCGGTGACAGTACCAATCCTCCGAGGGGATGCAGGTTCCACCCAAGATGCCCTTATGCTACGGAGATATGCAGGCAAAAAGAGCCTGGCATGCAGGAGACAAGATGCGGGTCCGGGCATGAGGCTGCCTGTCCCATCGTGATGAACAGCAAGGAGGTGCAGGAAATTGACTAAATATATTATCAAGCGTATATTGATTGCAATTCCGGTGCTGATCGGCATTACGATTATAGACTATGCGATTATGTGTATGGCGGGAAGTCCCTTAGAAATGCTGCAGGGACCCAGGGTGTCGGAGGCGGCAGTGGAGGCAAAAAAAATAGCCTTAGGCTTGGATAAACCATTTTATATACAGTATTTTGTGTGGCTTGGGCAGCTTTTTCACGGCAATTTGGGATACTCCATCAAATCCTACCAGCCTGTGAGCGAGATGATCAAAAGCCACTTAGGACCCACCCTTCTTTTGATGGGAGCATCGCTTATCGTAAGCCTTTTGATAGCGGTTCCGGCAGGGATCTACAGCGCCATCCATCAATACGAAAAAGGCGATTATGCGGTAGTGACCTTTTCCTTCCTTGGAAGCAGCATTCCGGGCTTTTTCCTTTCGCTGCTGCTTATTTATATTTTTACGGTTCAATTGGGGTGGCTCCCATCCAGCGGAATGACGACCCTTGGGACGCAGGGAGGTTTCCTTGATGTATTAAGGCATATGATCATGCCGGTAATCGTCCTTGCGGCTTCCATGGCGGGGAGCAATATCCGATATATCAGGAGTGCAATGCTGGAAATCCTGCAGCAGGATTATCTGCGCACAGCCAGGGCAAAAGGAATCGGGCGGTTCAAAGTGATCAACAAACATGCGCTGCGCAACGCGCTGGTGCCCATTGTCACAGTAATCGGCATGGAGATTCCGGTACTGTTCGGAGGCGCGGTCATTATAGAGCAGGTGTTTTCCTGGCCGGGGCTGGGGCTTATGACCATGAGCGCCATCACCAGCCGGGACTATCCGGTGATTATGGGCGTATGCCTGTTGTCCGCGGTGGTGGTCCTCATTGCAAATTTAGTCACAGATATTTTATACGCGTTGGTAGATCCAACGATTCAGCTGGACTAGAAGGAAGAAAGATCCCCCGTGTTACAACACTTCGGGATGGAGAAAAGCATGGAAAAATTCAAAATGAAGAAAAAATTTAACAGAAAAAAAGCGTATGCGGTGCACGACAGCACAGATCATGAGAACAGGGATATTGTCAGTGAAAGCTACCTTGAGACTATTTTCCGCCGTTTCCGGCGCCATCACCTTGCGGTGATCAGCCTAGTCGTACTCGTCGTCTTAGGCGGCGCGGCGCTTTTAGCGCCTGTCCTTGCTCCTTACAAACCGGATGACATCGTGGGGACTTTCAGCGGCGCTCCCTGCAAGGAATTTTGGCTTGGAACAGACCAGATTGGAAGAGACGTTTTCAGCAGGCTTTTGTATGCCATGCGCATTTCCCTTCTGGTGGGAATCATGGCAACCCTGATCTCCACGGTGGTGGGCGTAGTCCTTGGACTGATTGCAGGCTACTTCGGCGGCGTGCCGGATATGCTCATCATGCGTTTCACCGATATGGTCATGTCCTTCCCCTACATTCTCTTAGTGCTAGTGGCAGCCGCAATCTTCAAACCCGGACTCTGGAATATCATTCTGATTCTTGGCTTTGTAGACTGGCCGGGCATAGCAAGACTGGTGCGGGGAAACGTACTGAACCTGCGGGAAACAAATTTCATCAAAGGCAACATCGTAGCAGGAATGCCCCTTAGCCACATCCTCTTTTCAGAAATCCTGCCCAACACGGTAGCCCCCATTCTGGTATACGCAACTTCCGTGCTAGCCATTTCCATGTTGGACGAAGCTGCCTTAAGTTTTTTGGGACTGGGCGTCCAGCCCCCTGCAGCAAGCCTGGGAAACATGTTAAACGGAGCTCAGTCCCTTACCGTCCTCACCAGACAACCTTGGCTCTGGATACCGGCTGGAATCCTCATCGTAGTACTTGTGATGGCGATAAACTTTATCGGAGATGCCCTTAGAGATGCTTTAGACCCTAATAGCGGAAGATAGTTTCGGGGAAGGAGGCAGCTTGGATGATGGGAAGCACCGGCAGGAGCGCAGTGACGCGGCATAGAGGGACCGGGCGCAGGGGACAGCATATTATATCGTTTCAAGTCTCCCCTCAAAATCGGATTTCACTAACAGAATGTATTTGGGTGTTTCAAGGCGGTCGGGTCGGAGCCATGGCGGCATCCGTGCCGCTTGGCTCCTAAAATCGCCATCCATGGCGATTTTGCCCTAGGGACTCAACATTCTGTAAGTGAAATTGCCGATTTTTCACAAAGACTTGAAACGATATAATATGCTGTCCCCTGCGCCCGGTCCCTCTATGCCGCGTCACTGCGCTCCTGCCGGCGCTTCCCATCATCCAAGCTGCTGTTCCAGCCGAAAAATAATGTAAGACAGGAGAGATTTAGATGGAGATTAATGAGCGATTAACAGCGTACTTTGAATGGTTTCATATGCACCCGGAATTATCCTATGAGGAGTTTGAGACGACAGCTAAGATTAAGGAGATTCTGATGGAAGAAGGGATTGATATTTTGCCTTGTGATTTGGAAACGGGCTTGGTGGCGGTTGTGCGGGGGGAGAGACCGGGACCGGTGCGGGCGCTTCGGTGTGATATCGATGGGCTTCCGATTTGGGAGGAAACGGGCTTGCCGTATGTTTCTTTGTATGAGGGGAGGATGCATGCGTGCGGACATGATTTTCATATTACGGCGGGGATCGGATGTGCGGTTTTGTTAAAGGAGAGGAAGCAGGAACTGGCGGGAACGGTGAAGATTATTTTTCAGCCGGCGGAGGAATCTTCGCTGGGGGCGCTCAAGATTTTGGAGACAGGTGTCATGGAGGATGTGGACAGAATATGGGGACTCCATGCAGATCCCACCAATGAAGCGGGCACGATTGGGATTCGGGAAGGATATGTGACGGCGGCGGTGGATCGGTTTGTGGTTACGGTGAAGGGCGTGGGGTGCCACGGGGCGCATCCTGACGACGGAATCGATCCGGTCCCGGCAGCGGCGGCTATTGTGCAGGGGGTTCAGACGATTGTCAGCAGGAATGTGAATGCATTTCATCCGGCTCTGGTCAGTGTCACAAGGCTGGAGGCGGGAAATACCTGGAATGTGATTCCGGAGACCGCCGTATTGGAGGGGACTGTCCGTACTATGGACAGGCAGGACAGGGTTCTGGCTGAAAAGAGGGTAAGGGAGCTTGCGGAAAGTATTGCCCGGGCTTATGGGGCGCAGGCACAGACGGAGTGGATCGCGGGACCGCCTGCTGTCTATAATGATGGAGGGATGGTAAAAGTGAGTATAGAGGCGGCAAAGGCGCGGGGATTAAAGGTGGTGCCGGAGGAAAGCTCTATGGGCGGAGATGATTTTTCTTTTTATGAAGAAAAGGTGCCTGGCTGCTATATTAAGGTGGGGACAGGAAAGGGGCAGTTGATTCATCAGCCGGGGTTTATGGTGGATGAGAAGGTGATTTTGGGGACGGCGGAATATTTGGCGGAACTTTTGTGCGGTGAGTAGGGGGAAAAAGCAGGACAGCAGTGCCGTATGGACGGCAGACAAACAGACCGGGCACAGGAGACGGCGCATAGTATCGTTTCAAGTCTTTTCTTAAAATCGGATTTCACTAACAGAATGTAGATAGGTGTTTCAATGCGGACGGGTCGGAGTCAGCGGCATCCGTGCCGCGCGACTCCTGAAATCGCTATCCGTGGCGATTTCCCCCTGGGAATCTAACATTCTGTAAGTGAAATTGCCGATTTTTCGCAGAGACTTGAAACGATACTATGCGCTGTCTCCTGCGCCCGGTCTGTTTGCCTGCCGTCCATACGGCACTGCTGTCCTGCTGGTTTCCCGTTACTAAATTGCATGAGGTAGGATGAGGGGGGATAAGGTTTGGGGAAAGGTGGAATAAGGTGCTGCAGGTCATTTTGGAGTGAAATGGTTTGCAGTGCTTTTTTTGTCTTTAAAAAAGGCATGTGTGCATAATGCACAAAAAATAGGTGTAAAAGTAAATGAAGTATACAAAGAATACAAAACTTGTTGACGAATAGGGGAAATGTATGTATGATTAGTGTATAGGAAAACTGTTTAGGAAAAATATTTCTCTACGAAAAGGAGGGGAGACGTGAAAGAGTGAAAAAAATATTAGTAATCGGCAGCCTGAATATGGACATGGTAATTGAAATGAAACGGATGCCAATTGTAGGTGAAACGGTTCTTGGAACGAAGATGACCTACGTGCCGGGAGGCAAGGGGGCAAATCAGGCGTATGCGGCGGCAAGGCTTGGCGGGGATGTCAAAATGCTGGGATGCATAGGTGAAGATGACTTTGGAAGAACGCAGAAAAGCAATTTGGCGAAATGTGGGGTCGATACGGACGATTTCAAGCAGACGGGGACGCAGGGAACCGGAATGGCAAGCATTTATGTGGATGAATGTGGAGATAATACGGTAGTAGTCGTGCCCGGGGCTAACATGGAATGTAATGTCAGTTATCTGAAAAAGAATGATGAAGCCCTGCAGGAATGTGATTATGTGATTTTGCAGATGGAGATTTGCTGTGATGCCATTTATTATGCAATCAGCAGAGCGAGGGAACTTGGAAAGACAATCATATTGAACCCGGCGCCGGTGCCGGATTCGCTTCCCGACGAGATTTTCTCCATGCTGGATTACATAACGCCCAATGAATCGGAACTCATGAAGTTATGCGGAAAAGAGGGCGAGTCAGTGGAAGACTACGTGGAAGGGGCGAGACAGCTGCTTGAGAAGGGAGTTAAGAATGTCCTTGTCACCCTTGGAAAGAAAGGGGCACTGTTTGTCAATAAGGAGACAGAAGAACTGTTTCCGGCAAGGAAGGTATCGGCTGTGGACACGACGGCAGCAGGAGATTGTTTCAACGGAGCATTCGCGGTGGCACTTGCAGAGGGAAGAGAACTTAGCGAAGCTGTAATGTTTGCCAATGCAGCATCTTCTATCGCTGTTACAAGAAACGGTGCGCAGACTTCCATACCTACAAGGGAAGAGACGGATGAGGTCCTGGCGGAACTGCTCGCATGATCTTAAGGCATCACAGGCAGGAAAACAAAACAAATTAAGATTCTGGAGAAGAAAGAGAGGTAGTTTATGAAAAAGATTAGTAAGATGATAGCAATTCTTATGGCATTGGTGTTGGTATTAGGCATAACAGGATGCGGCAAAAAGACGGAAGAGGCAAAGGAGACAAACGATACAAAAGAGACAAACGAGGCAAAAGATGCGGAGGAGACGAAGGATGGACTGAAAGTCGTACTGCTGATTACCAGTAATCTTGGCGACAAGGGATTTTATGACAGCGCAAATGACGGAATGAAATTGATTGAAAAGGAACTGGGTGCAGAAGTAAAGACCATCGAAATGGGGCAGGATCCTTCCAAGTATGAGCCGTATTTCAGGGACGTTGCTGAGCAGGATTGGGATTACATTATTGTAGGTTCTTCTCCGGCAGTGGAAATTGCAGAAGCCTTGATTCCCGAATATCCCGATAAGAAATTCATCATGTTTGATACGGAAGTGGATTGGAGCAAGGGTGATTTCAGCAATCTTTACTGTGTGCAGTATAAGCAGAACGAAGGAAGTTTCCTGGCGGGTGCAGTTGCGGCAGTCATGACCACAGAAGGCAAGAATGCAAACCCTGATAAGATCATCGGATGTATCGGCGGAGGAGACCTCCCTATCATTAATGACTTTATGATTGGTTATATCAGAGGAGCACAGTATGTTGAACCTGAAATAAAAGTAGCAGTTGCCTATGCAGGTACATTCGTGGATTCCACAAAAGGCAAAGAATTGGCATTATCCCAGATGAGTCAGCAGAACGTAGATATTTGTTTCCAGATTGCATCTCAGACAGGAATCGGCGTGCTGGATGCGGCGAAGGAAAAAGGTCTGTATGCAATTGGCGTAGACGGAGATCAGGCAGCAGCATTTAAGGATTCTGATCCCGGAATGGCAGAAGTGATCGTTACATCCATGATGAAGAGGGTGGATCAGTCCTTGCTTCGTGCAATCAAGATGGCGGAAGATGGAAGCCTGCCGTGGGGAAAGACAGAAGTGATCGGTCTTAAGGAATTGGGCGTAGGCATCATCTACGGTGAAAATTTTGAGAGAGAATTATCAGAAGAAAAACAGAGCATGATAAAGGATATCGAGCAGCAGATCATCGACGGAAAGATCGAAGTTGAATCGGCGCTTGGCATGGACACAGCAGAATTTGAAGTAATTAGAAATGAAGTTGCACCGTAGGTAAGCAGGTATATGGGGCTGTCACAAACAGACAGCCCCATATTAAACAACAGATGGAGTGATGAGGTGAACGGAATGGAAAATGGAGGGAAAGTACAGGCAGCGGAGACCATTCTCAGCATGGAAAATATCACGAAGATCTACTCGAATGGTTTTATCGCAAATAAAAATGTAAATTTTGAATTGCGCAGGGGCGAGATACATGCACTTGCCGGAGAGAACGGAGCAGGGAAATCCACGCTGATGAAGGTTCTGTTTGGAGAAGAGCAGTGTGAGGAAGGCAGAATCCTCTACAAAGGAAAAGAGGTTAAGATAGATAGTCCTCTCAGTGCGATCAAAATGGGAATCGGCATGGTGCATCAACATTTTATGCTGGTTCCGAGTATGACCGTTGCAGAAAATATGGTGCTTGGCTTAGAGCCTGAAAAGGCAGGTTTTTTGGACAAGGAAGAAGCTAAAAAGAGGACAAGAGAAGTATCGGAAAAATATGGATTGGAAATTGACCCTGACGCGCGCATAAGAGATTTGAGCGTAGGATTGAAGCAGAGGGTGGAAATTTTGAAAGCGCTGCTTCGGGGAGCAGATATATTGATACTGGATGAGCCCACAGCGGTGCTGACGCCCCAGGAAACGGTAGAGATCTTTCAGGAATTAAAGCGGCTTAAGGAATTGGGGCATACAGTCGTGTTCATTTCTCATAAGCTGGGGGAAATTAAGGAAATCTGCGACCGAATCACAATCATGAGGGACGGAAGGACAATCGATGTCAGGATGGTGGATGAGGTGTCCGAGCAGGAAATCTCCAGGCTGATGATTGGCAGGGACGTCCTTCTTAAAACAGACAAGACCGAGGCGAAGCCGGGCAGCGCGTTCCTTTCTGTCAAAAACTTAAATTATACAGACGCGGCAGGTCAGAAAATCTTAAATGAAATCAATATGACGGTGCGGAAAGGTGAGATACTCGGCGTTGCAGGCATCGAAGGAAATGGACAGAATGAACTAAGCGAGCTGGTGACAGGAATGAAGAAGAACCGTTCGGGTCAGATTCTCATTGACGGAGAAGATATAAGCCGTAAATCGGTGAGGGAAATCAGGGAACTTGGCGTGTCCCACATTTCACAGGACAGAATGACTTACGGCGTGGTTGCCGATGCGGGAGTTGCAGACAACATTATGGCGGACCGCTATTATCGGAAGGAATTTAAAAAGGGCGTTCTATTAAATAGAAAAAAGATATGCAAGGAGACGGATCAGCTGATTTTAGAGTATGGCGTGAAATGTGATGACAGAGAACAGCCGGTGCGGATGCTTTCAGGCGGAAATATGCAGAAAGTGGTGGTAGCAAGGGAGTTTTCCAGTGATCCTAAGCTTGTGATTGCAAACCAGCCTACCAGAGGAATCGACGTAGGGGCAGCGGAATTTGTGCATAAAAAGCTGCTGGAACTTAGGGACAAGGGGGCGGCAATCCTGCTCATATCGGCGGATCTGACAGAAATTATCAATTTAAGCGACAGTATAGTGGTTCTCCATGACGGGGCTGTGGCAGCATACTTTGAAGATGCAAAGACGATCGACCCGGTGGAGTTAGGAGAATATATGCTGGGAATCAAGAAAATGAGCCGGGAGCAGATAGGAGGTGCGGTGCATGAACAGTAAAACGATAGAAAAAAGGTTTGACGTGATAAGGACAATATTGGCAGTCATCATTGCACTGCTGATTGCGCTGGTCGTGATTATTATCGTCAGCGATGACCCGATGAACGCACTGTATAATTTTCTGATCGGTCCGATCACCAACGCCAGGAGATTTGCGAATGTGATTGAATTGTCGATTCCGCTTATGTTCTGCGGTCTGGCTGTAAGTATCATGTTTGCTGCAGATCAGAGTAACATGGCATCGGAAGGAGCGTTTTATGTATCTTGTGCAGTGACATCGGTGATTGCCGTTTTGTGGGAACTTCCTGCTTTCCTTCATGTAATTGTGTGCCTGGCGGCGGGAACCATCACAGGAATCATCATCATGTGTATTCCGGCGGTACTTAAGGCAAAATGGCAGGCGAATGAGTTGGTGTCTTCCCTGATGCTCAATTACATCTGCCTTTATATGGGCAATTATATCATCAGAACCCGGGTGCTGGACACTTCCCTGGGAATTACCACATCGCTGGTATTCAAGGAAACAGCATCTTTGCCGAATCTGATTCCGGGGACCCGGCTGCATTTAGGTCTTGTCTTTGTCATTCTGGCAGTCATCCTCTGTTATATTATGATGTACCATACGGGGCTTGGATATGCCATCAGAACTATCGGACAGAATAAAAACTTTGCAAAGTATGCAGGCATGGGTGTGGGCGGCGTGGTGCTGCTGACACAGGTTATGGGCGGTGCGCTGGCAGGATTCGGCGGCGCCACGGAGATGATCGGAATGTACAACAGATTCCAGTATCAGGGGCTGCCTCAATACGGATTTGACGGTATGTTGATTGCGATTATGGCAAAATATAACCCTGCTCTTGTACCGGTGGCAGCGATTTTCTTGGCTTATATACGTACCGGGGCGGATATTATGAACAGGACAAGCGATGTGCCTTATGAAATCATTTCCGTCATCCAGTCGGCGATCATTATGCTTGTTGTGGCAAAGATGTTCTTAAATAACCTGAAACACAAACAGATTGTAAAATATTCTAAAATGCAGATGGAGAAGAAGGAGGCGTCATAGGATGAAACAAATTTTCAATATCATTTTTTCCACCCAGTTTTTTTATTCGATTCTCCGGATCTCCACCCCCATCATGTTTGCATCCATGGGAGCGCTTATCACATCCAGAGCGGGCGTGATCAACATTGGTTTGGAGGGTATCATGCTGTTTGCGGCATTGTCCGGCGTCATCTTCAGCGCTGCTTCAGGCAGCGCCTGGGTAGGATTTTTAGGAGCAGTGGTTACGGGCGTTCTGATTGCCATTTTGATGTCATATGTTGCGCTGGTCTTAAAGTCTCATATCACCCTTACCGGCATTGCTATCAATATGTTTGCCTCGGGGTGCACCGTGTTCATTCTATATCTTGTGACAGGCGATAAAGGAATTTCCTCTTCCTTGGCGAGCAAGGTCATGCCTTCGGTGGAACTTCCTCTGATCAATAAGATACCGATTATCGGAGAGATTTTTTCAGGACATAATATTTTGACGTATCTGTCTTTCTTAGGCGTCTTATTTACCTATATTCTTTTGAACAAGACGGTGGTCGGGCTTAGGATCAGGGCGGTAGGAGAGAACGAACAGGCGGCGCTTTCCGTGGGCGCTAAGCCGGTAAAATATCAGTTTATCGCTATGCTGATCAGCGGTGTCTTAGCCGGGATGGGAGGCGCGTATATGTCCATGGGATATGTATCCTGGTTTTCCCGTGATATGGTGGCAGGGCGCGGATTTATTGCATTGGCAGCACAGCAGCTGGGGCAGGGCACCACATTGGGAACGATGAGTGCGACCCTTGTATTTGGAACGGCAGATGCGCTGGCGAATAATCTTCAGGCATTACAGATGCCGTCGGAGTTCGTGCAGTCCATCCCCTATGTGACCACGATTGTGGGTCTGGTGGTATTTTCTATAGCAAAGCAGAGAAAAGAGTTAAAACGGATTAGAGAAAATAACAGTAAAACGGCATAGAAGAAAGGAAGGCAGTTATGAGCAAAAAAGCATGGGAATATGGAAGAGAAATCGTTGAGAAGGAAAGACCGTTTCCGGAACGGGCAGGACGTGTGCTGTGGGATGACGTGATAAGAGACGGAAGACGGGATCTTGACAATATGAAATATTTATGGGGCGGAAATGTCACAGAATCTTTGATGCCCTTGTTCTTCATAGCAGTGTACGTGCAGGAATACGGAAATTTAGGGTATGACGTGAGAAAAGCGGAGGCAATGATCGAAGAGGGGCGTGAGCTTGCAAGAACGAAAAATGACATTGCATTATACAGACATACATGCAGGCTTTTTAAGACTCTGTTTGACTCTCCTAAAAAGGAAGATCATGTACATTGGAAATACACGGAATACAACAGTTTTGAGCAGTATGCCGCATCGGTGAAATTTCCGGAATACGGGTCTTATGTCCTTGACAGAGAGGAACTGTATGATAAGATTTACGCAGGCTGGATTGCTCAGGTATGTGCCGGCGCAATCGGTACAGCCATTGAAGGGTATCACACCAAAGCGCTTGAGGAAGTTTATGGTACGGTAGACCGTTATATCAAAGATCCTGAAATGTATAATGATGATCTGACGTTTGAACTGGTATTTTTGGAGACATTCATAAGAAAGGGATATGATCTGACTGCGGCGGATGTGGCAGAGGACTGGGCGGCAAGACTTCCCTTTGCATTTACCGCAGAGGGTATTGCACTTAAGAACATCAAAAATGGAATCTATCCGCCGGAAAGCGGGAAGTTCAGAAATCCTTTCAGAGAATTGATCGGTGCACAGATGCGGGGAGGAATCTGCGGCATGGCAGCGCCGGGCAATCCCTATATGGCAGCAAAACTGGCATATGAGGATGCCATCGTGTCCCATCATAACAACGGCGTGCTTGGAGAGATCTTCAATGCAGTGATGGTTTCTCTTGCTTTTATCAAAAAGGATATGCGCGAAATCTGCCGTGAAGCAATCGATCTGATGCCCAAGGACAGCGAATATTATGCTGTGGTGGATTATGCATGGAAGGCATGTGAGAAATATGGCAATTGGCGGGATGCATGGCTTGACTGTGATGAAAAGTACAAAGAGTACTGCTGGATTCATGCTTATCCCAATGCCTGTGCGGAAGTAGTGGCGTTATATTACTGTGAAAATAATTATGACAAGCTCGTGAATCTCATTGCAATGTGCGGTCTGGATTCCGACTGCAACGCAGCGCAGGTAGCAAATATCCTTGCAGTGGCACAAGGCAGAGGATGCATCGATGAAAAGTGGACTTATCCGATAGGCGATTACATGGAAACTTACGTGAGAGGGATGGAAATCGTGAAATTCAGAGTTTTGGCAGAGAAAACGGTGGATGCTGTATTAAAAGCCGGAAAGGAGAAGGACTGCTGATGAAAGCATGGGAATATACGCATGAGATGACGAAGCGTGCCGTTCCCGTATTGCAGACTGAAGAAGAAAAGGAATGGACACAGCAGAAGGTAAGTCTGGGAGATATTGATATAGAAGAGACCCGGATCCGCTGGAAGACACAGGTACCCGGAAGCAGGGCGCCTGACTATGTCATGATCGGTGCGGTGCAGGCAGTGGAAAATATGGGATATGATGTGCAGGAAGCAGAAGAAATGCTTCCCCTGATGCAGAGGGCTTATGAGGAAGAGGATCATGTAGAGTTCCTAAAACTTACTGCACAGCTGTTTCATGTACTTGCCAATGCACCCAAGGCGGAGGAGCATCCATATTGGAGCTATCGCTATTACACATCATTTGAAGATCATCAGGAGGAGGTAGTGTTTCCAATCTATGAACTTCCGCCTTACACCGAGGAAGAAATGTTTGAAAGAATCCACGCAGGATGGCAGGCACAGATTGCAGGGGCGGCATTAGGGACGATCATTGAAGGCTATAGCAGCGACCAGCTTAAGAAGGCTTTTGGAGAGATACGGGATTATTTAAGGGAACCAAGCACTTATAATGACGATGTTTTGTTTGAACTGGCGTTTTTGGAAGCATGCCTGAAAAAGGGAAGGCATGTGACGTCGGCGGATATTGGTCTGGAATGGGTAGGCAGGATTGAATATACATGGACGGCAGAAGAAGCAGCCTTTAAGAATCTAAAAAGAGGAATCTTCCCGCCCATGTCAGCCACCTTGAATAATCCCTGGAGAGAATGGATCGGTGCACAGATGCGGGGATCTGTCTGCGGAATGGTGGCACCCGGAAATCCTGCATTGGCGACACAGCTGGCTTGGACGGATGGAACGGTTTCTCATGTAAACAACGGTGTGCTGGGAGAGGTGTTCAATGCGATTTTAGTATCTTTGGCATATGTGGAAAATGATGTAAGGGAGATTTTAGAAAAGACGATCAAGATGATGCCTCCCAAAAGCGAATATTATTCCGTCGTCAAATTTGCATGGGATGCCTGTGCGCAATCTGACAATTGGGAAGATGCATGGAAGGCATGTGAAGAAAAATATAAACGGTATAACTGGATTCATACTTATCCCAATGCGGCGGCGGAGGTGGTGTCGCTTTACTTTGGAAGAAATGATTTTGATGAGTGCATGTATATCTGTGCCATGTGCGGACAGGATGTGGATTGCAACGCAGGTCAGATAGGGACGGTTTACGGCATCATGCAGGGCTATGGGGGAATCGATGCAAGATGGACCAGACCTTTCTATGACAGATTTGATAGTTTGATGCGGGGATATGAGTACACCACAATTTCTCACCTTGCCCGGCAGGTTCTAAAAGCCATCGAAAAAATAAAAGAGTAGGAGGAAGGGCGTGAGATTCGATACAAAAGATATAATTAGAAAATTGATTGTTGCCATGGCAGGGCTGATCATCTGCGGAATAGGAGTAGGGATTTTTTTATACAGCGGTCTGGGAGTGGATCCTGCAAGTGTGTTTGAACTTGGAATAGGAAATGTCTTTCGCATAAGCTATGGGACTTCCGCAGCGGCAATTAATGTGGTCATACTGGTGATTGTCTTTTTCCTGGACAAATCCTATATTAATATTGCATCTATTCTTGCAATCTTTGGAATCGGATATACTGCTGATTTTGTCAATTTTGTGCTGGGGATTTTCTTGAAGGGAGAGCAGCATATCATAGTAAGGCTTATTCTGATTATAATCGGTCTTTTGATTATGAGTACCGGAATCGCAGCATACATAAGGGCGGACCTTGGAGTAGGCGCTATTGACTTGGTTTCAGAGATTATCAGCGATAAATTGAAGATCTCTTACAGGGGCGTTCGCGTTACGGCAGATGTGGTATTTGTGGCAGTTGGGTTCCTCTTAGGCGGGGCTGTTGGAATCGGAACGCTGCTGGCTGCATTGATGACGGGTCCGGCAATACAGTTTTTGCGCCCTCATGTGTATAAAGTGACGGATAAGATTTTAAAAAAGGAATAACAATTTTCTCTTGCCGCGTGCCCTTTTGCAAAAAAGAAGATGTGTAAGCGCGATTTTGTGTGGAAAAGATGGGCAATGGGTGTATAATGGAAAGCATAAGATTGCAGGAAGGGCGTGGCAGATAGGTGAATATAAAAGATATTGCGAAGCTTTGCGGGGTATCTCCGTCTACAGTGTCAAAAATTCTCCATAATAAGGATTCTAATATCAGTGTGGAGACAAGGAAAAAGGTGCTTGAGGTTATCAAGGAATATCAGTATGTGCCTTATTCAAAAGTAATCAACAGTGCTGCGCCGAAGACAAATATGATCGGTGTGTTGGTTTCGGGGGACATGTATGGAGGGCAGGAGTTCCTTTATGCGATAGAAGCTGCTGCGGCAAGGGAAGGTTACAGCATTATTCTGTGCAACACACAAGGGGAAGAGGATAAGATTCAGAAGTACTGGGGGGTTCTTGAGAATAAGGGTGTTGACGGAATCATCTCAGTGTGTCAGGATGTGGAATTGCCGGAAAACGGCAAGATTCCCAAGGTACAGATTCTTGGTAAAAAGAGGGAAAATAGTAAGAATGACACGGCAGATATTTATTTTGAAATGCAGGAAGCCGGATATGCGGCAGCTAATTACCTGTTGGAAAAGGGTCATAGAAAGATAGCATGTCTTTTGAGGGAAGATGATACAGATATTAAAGCAGGGTGTCTGCTGGCTTATAAAGAACGGTTTATTTCTCCGGACAAGGAATGGATTTTCTTAGGGACGGATGAGGATATTATGAATATTGGCATTGCCCGGTGTCTTGGGGAAGAGGTCACTGCGGTAATCTGTGCAGATATGGAGATTGGAAATATCCTATATGAGAAGCTGCGTGAAAGGGGAGACACAATCCCCAATAAGATATCCGTTATCAGTGCAAGGGATCACAAAATGGCGGAGAGAATCTGCCCGCCTATGACGGCAGTACATATTCCAACAAATGAAATAGGGGAAGCGGCGGTGGGCGCCCTGATCGAGATCGTGGAGGGAAGGAAGCCGGCTTATGAATGCAGGAAACGCTTTGAACTGAAAATAATAGAAAGAGGAAGCGTAAAAAAACCTGCCAATCATGATCAGGGGAAAAAAATCGTGGTGGTGGGAAGCATGAACATGGACTGTATCATTAACGTTTCCCATATCCCTACAGGAGGGGAAACCGTCAGAAGCGGGAATATCGTATCCCTTCCGGGCGGAAAAGGGGCAAATCAGGCGGTGGGCGCCGGCAGGCTGGAGGGGCTTGTGTATATGATTGGAAGGCTGGGAAACGACAGCGATGGAAAAGAGATCTACAACAGTCTGGTGAACAGCGGCGTACATACCGATGGAGTTGTGTTTGATGAAAATATCCCCACAGGAAAAGCGTATATAAATGTCCCGCCCGATGGCGAGAGCACAATCGTCATCTACGGCGGCGCAAACGAAAAGCTGGACAGAAGCCAGGTGCGCCAATACGCCCAGCTTTTAGATGATGCGGCATACTGCCTCCTCACATTGGAGATTGCAGAAGAAACGGTGGAATATACCATCCAGAAGTGCAAAAAGAAAAATGTGGAAGTCATCCTAAAACCCTCCTCAGTAGAGAAAATGAAGGAAAGTTTATTTGAAAACATCGATTATTTTATACCCAACGAAAAAGAGGTAAAACAGTTGATTCCGGGGGATGCCACAATTGAAGAAAAAGCAGATATCTTACTGTCCAAGGGTGTAAAAAATGTGATTATTACATTAGGGCATAAAGGGTGTTATCTGAAAAACGCCGAGTACGAACGATATTTCCCGGCGGCAGATTTTTACCCTTTAGATACCACAGGAGCCGCGGATGCATTTATCAGTGCATTTGCAGTGGCACTGAGCGAAGGGCATGAGATTTTGTATGCGATTAGATTTGCAAGCTATGCAGCCGGCGTGAGTATCACAAGGCAGGGTGTCCAACCCGCTATGGCTGACCGAAAGGGACTTGCCTTATATCAGGAGGAAATCAATAGTTTTACCTAAAGAAGACGGTCGGGTCGGAGCCAAGACGGCATCCTTGCCGTTTGGCTCCTAAAATCGCCATCCATGGCGATTTTGCCCTAGGTTCTCTCACATTCTGTAAGTGAAATTACCGATTTTTCACAAAGACTTGAAACGATAGGATATGCGTTCCCCCTGTACCCGATCCGTTCTACGCCCGTGTCACTGCTGTCCTGCCCACGCTCCCTTTTAGCTTAATGACATTGGGTCCTCCATCCGATTTACTTCTTACTCATTTGGTCCAGTAATTCGATTTTGATATCGTATAATTTTTGAGAGAGGTCTACGTATACTTTGTGGGGGTTTGCGAAGCGTCTGGTTTCGTCCCAGAGGGTGTTTTGTTCGTTCTGGCAGTAGGCTCGGATGTCCATGACTTTGGGGGAATCGTAGCAGCAGGTTCCGTTTTGGAAGATGGGGACCATGATTTCCCGCAGGGTGTAGGTGCCGGGGGCGAGTTTGGTTTTTTTCCACGGTTCTGTGGGGTCGAATAAGAGTAAGGGGGCGTTTTCGTTAAAGGTTTCGCCTACTAGGCAGATCAGGTCGGCTTTGATTTTGCCGGTTTCTTTTTCGTAGATGCGGTAGACGGTCTTGTTGCCGGGGTTGGTTATTTTTTCGGAGTTTTCGGATAGTTTGATTTTGGGGATGAAGTCTCCGTCCTCGTTCATGATGGCAGCTAGTTTGTATACGCCGCCGAAGGCAGGATTGTCTTTGGCGGTGATTAAGTTGGTGCCTACGCCCCAGGAGGTGATGGCAGCGCCCTGGGCTTTCAGGGTCTCAATCAGGTATTCGTCCAGATCGTTGGAGGCGGAGATGACAGCATCTGTAAAGCCGGCATCGTCCAGCATCCGGCGGGCTTTTTTGGACAAATAGGCAAGGTCGCCGCTGTCTAAGCGGATGCCGTAGAAGGTAAGGGGGATGCCGGCGGCGCGCATTTCGGAGAATACGCGGATGGCATTGGGAACGCCGGATTTTAAGGTATCATAGGTATCTACCAGCAGAATGCAGGCAGAAGGGTAAAGATCGGCATAGGTCTTGAACGCGGTGTATTCGTCGGGAAAGCTCATGATCCAGCTGTGGGCGTGGGTGCCCTTGACGGGAATGTCGAAAAGTTGACCGCAGAGTACGTTAGAGGTGCCGGTGCATCCGCCGATGACGGCAGCTCTTGCGCCGTAAATGCCGGCGTCAGGTCCCTGGGCGCGGCGCAGACCAAATTCCATGATACCGTCGCCTTTTGCCGCATAGCAGACGCGTGCAGCCTTGGTGGCAATCAGGCTTTGGTGGTTGATGATATTTAAGATTGCGGTTTCTACAAGCTGGGCTTCCATAATGGGGGCGATTACTTTGACCAGGGGTTCTCTGGGGAAGACTACGGTTCCTTCGGGAATGGCATAGATGTCGCCTGAGAAGTGAAAGTCTGCCAGATAGTCAAGGAAGTCGCGGTCAAAGATATGCAGGCTTGCCAGATAGTCGATATCCTGGGGTGCGAAATGCAGCTCCTTTATGTACTGAATCAACTGCTCTAATCCGGCAGCAATCGCATAACCGCCTCCGCAGGGATTGTTCCGGTAAAAGGCATCGAAGATGACGGTCTCATTCCGGTCTTTGTGTTTGAAGTAGCCCTGCATCATGGTGAGTTCGTAAAGGTCTGTCAGCAGTGTTAAGTTTTGTCTGTCCATAGTAATCTCCTTTAAAAATAGTCAGAAAAATAAGGTTTTTCAACGGGTATCAATCGTTCCAGCCAGGTGAGCATATAGTATTCTGTCTGGATTTTTTCATGTTCATATAGATAAGAGGGGCGTTTATAGCCCATCATCATGGCGGTTAAGGTATTTACATCCAGTTCCACCACATTGATGGATTGATTGTTTTCTACCTGTTCACAGACGGTTTCCCCTTCGTGCCAGGAAACCATGTAATCGCCTTCGTTCCATGGCGCCATCTGGTCGTGTACTTTGAAATGGATCTTAAAATCTTCAGGCTGTACCTGATAAGGATAATCGGTCAGAAAATCCTGTACATTAATGATTCTTGCCATAATGTATGGGGAAATGGTTTCTGTAATCTCGCTGTCTTCAAAAAGATAAGCCATGGGTTCGCCGGAGTAATTATCGCCCTGCACCTGTGTGACCATGGAAAAATGGGCGCTGATATAGTTCCAGAGACCGTAATTGGCTTCGATGTTCAGATAGACCATTTCCTTGATATGGAAAATCTCATTGGCGATATAATAGACCACATATCCTAAAGGCTTATGATCCTTGTTGTAGTAGACGGCGGCAATCATATCGTCATTGTCCCAGCGCCAGTATTCTTCCCAGGATAAAGCATCCCGAATCAGGCAGCCGTGACGCTGCAGGGCAAAATAAGAATGTACATTGTGGTAATCTTCTGAATCCAGACTGACGCGTTCCACCATCCCTGTGACGGGACGGGCTTTAGGAAGCTGTGTATCTTTTACGGTAAAGGACAGTTTGTCCGAGACGATTTCCCATCCCATTTTCCTGTAGAAAGGAATAGAATAGGGATAAAGAAAAGAAATGGGCATCTCCTGTTCGTGGATATAGCTGAGGGCGTGTTTCATAAGGGAATGAATCAGCCCCCTTCCGGTATACTCGGGATAAGTGGCGACGCCGGTGATGCCGCCCATATCCATGATCTCGTCGTGAATATTGACCTTCATGGAATAAACAACGATCATGGAGGCAAGGCGTTCTTTATAAAACCACCCCAATACATAGGCCTCTTCCAGAATCGGTCTTTTGGCATATTTGATTTCTTCCTGTTCCCAGCCGGTCTGGAACAAATCGTAGGAGGTCACTTGGAATGCATATTGGAGCAAAGCATTGAATTGCTCCAAGTCGCTTTTGTCCAGTTCCCGCATTCGGAAATCGCCGTTGGTTTCAAGGTAAACAGGGGTCTGTCTTTTATCATCCATAAATTTGAGCCTTTCTGAGACAGGTAAAGGTCAGAATCTTATAGTCTCTTGTTGTTTTATTTTACACCAGATACTTTGTGCTTGACAAGTGGCAGGGGTTTTAATAAGTTAGAATTAGGGAAATCGCATGGTATACAGGGGGTATACAGATGAGGAAACTAGGTAAAGGGGCAGTGCTGCTGATTTTGGGAAGTATGGTATGTATGATATGGGGATGCGGACGGCAGGAGGAAAGTCTTGCCGCGAAGGAAACTGCGGTTATTCTGGAGGAAAAGCCGGAGAACTTGGAGGAAGCAGTGGCAGCTGCAGCCGAGGAAGAGGAAGAGACAGAGGCAGCGGTACAGCCGGAGGATGCGGCGGAAGAAAAGATGCAGGTTCATCAGGAAGAGACGGTTGAAAAAGAAAGGATTGAATTAGCAGCGGCGCAGAAGGCAGAGCCGGTAAGATGCGTTGAGGAGCCAGGAAGGCAGTTGTCGGATGGGGAACTGCAGGTATTTACTGATTGGATCGGCAGGAGTGATAATTATGGATTTTTGCTGTCTGTGTATGATACCCCTGCGGGAGTCGATCTGGATGAGATTTTTTACTGCGGAGCGGGGATAGAGCAGGAGGAAGTTGCACCAGAAGAGGTGGAAGCTTATCTGCAGGCGTGCGGGTGGGATGAGATTTATACGGATTTTGAGAAGCTTACCACGGAACAGATCGACGCATTTTTGCAGAAAAAGACAGGTCTGTCCTATGAACAGATGGACGGACGTCTTAGGTGGACTTATCTTCCGGCATATGATGCTTATTATGCGGAGCATGGGGACACCAATTACAGGGCTTTTTCCTGTGTGGAAGGTTACACGGCGGATGAGCAGGTATTTAAATTAAGATGCAGACCGTGTGGCTTGGACAGTGCAGGTGTTGACGGATATCATGTGATGGATTATGAGCTTACGTTAGAGAAGTGGGATGAGGAATACAGATTCCTGTCAAACCGCTTGATGTGGGAGCGGGGGCTTATCGAAGAGCAGTCCTTTGCGGTCGCTATAGAGCCTCTCGGGAATGTTATTTTTGCGTCTTATGTACCGGATACCAAAGTATACCCCTTTGCGGATGTGTCCTTTTTCATATTGAGGGACGGAAGGGAACTGCGGAGACTGCAGGGGATTGCTGAAGGCAATATCAGGGAAAATGAGATTTTTCATCAGGTGGAGGCGGTTGCTTTTGCCGATTATAATGAGGATGGGAATACAGATGTAATTATCATTGCGGACTATGTATCGCCGTTAGAGGAAGAAAGCAGGGATATACGCGCAGAGGTCCGGCTTTATGAGGGGAAAAATGAGTATCTTTATTATGATGAAGAGATGTCGCAGAAGGTGAATGCGCAGGTGGAGGAGAAGACGGTCAGGGCAGTTCTTGATTATATATCGCAGTAAGGCACGTGAAGAGGGATTGGATGCGCCTATGCTGCTTTAATTGGAACGGTGATGCACTATTTTGACCGGCGCAGTTATGATTTTGCGCATACGTTTGGCTTCTCCATGTATGATGGAAGAGCAGAAAGCAATGCAGATATTCTGCTGCTGCATTTTTACTGTATGACGGATGAAGAGGGAAATTTCATGGTCTCATCTTGGGGGGAAAATTATATTCTGAGGAAAGCGGACATCATGGGAAAACGGTATTTTATCAGGGTTCGCTACATATTATAGATTTTTTCCTTTCAAGGGCATTTGGAAGGGAGAAACATCCTACATTTGAACATATGAGGCATTGGGCAATGTTCTTTATCTGTTTTATTGTACCTTTATTGAAAACCCTTCGTAAATTCCAACTTGTATTTCTTCTCCAAACGAGTACTGTTCCATTATTTCATCCTCAAATCTATACGTCAAAATTTGATTCTTCATGGGATCAACTATCCAATACTCCTTGACGTCAACAGTGCGGTACTTAAACAGCTTTGTAAAATAATCCATAGCTTTACTGCTTGGAGATACGATCTCAATAATCCAATCCGGCGCGCCATTGCAGCCTTTTTCGGTAATTTTTTTCTTGTCACATATGACGCTTATATCCGGTTCCACATAATTTTTATCATCCTCATTCAGAAATACGGCAAATGGCGCTGGAAACACATTACATTCACCCTGATTTTGTCTGATATAATCTTTTATCTGATAGGCCAAATCCATCACAAGCATTTGATGTCTTGTATTTGGCGGTGCCATATAGTATATTTTCCCATCAATCAATTCCGCCCTCTCTCCATCCGGCAGTGCGTACACATCTTCTATCGTATAAATTTCTTCTTTTCTCAGCATATCCATCATACCCATATCACCTCATTCCTGATTTTATTATAGTCAATAAACCTTTAAAATACAACTATGCTTTTCACTTAAAAATCTTGAAAATATGCAAGTTTTAGAGTTTAAAATCCTTGATTTCGTGCTGCCTTTTGGTTTGCCCATGTTTTAATTCTTTCTTCTGGGCGCAGGTGGAGGACAAGGAAGTCAGGGAAGTTTTGAGGTATGCAGCGCAGCAAGGCGCATGAGAAAGGTTTTATGAGAAAAAGTATTATATCCGATTTTGCTACACATAATACGATTAAGAAAAATAGAAAATGAATATGAACCCTTAAAATAAGGGTAAAAATATATTTACATACCCTTATTTTAAGGGTATAATAATATTAACCGATAAAGTAAATTAAGGAGGGAGTGAACATGTCAGCGTTTGCCATATCAGATACATTGGCGGGAAAAGATATTAAAGCCCTGCGCCAGACGCTGGGCATGACGCAGGAAGCGTTTTCCCGTCTGGTCTGTGTATCCAAGAAAACCATTGAGCGCTGGGAATCGGGCGAAAAGGAAATCACCGGTCCAATTGTAACACTGGCAAAGATTTTGATGGAGTATCCGCAGATCAAGGAGGAACTGGAAATTCCTGAAAGGGAATATCCATTACGGCTCTGGTATATGTGTGGAAACAAAATATGCACCATTATCGATGTAGACGAACGTCATAGAAGGGTGAAAATCTATAATTATACCCGCAATTTTCTTTCAAGGGCATTTGGAAGGGAAGAGCATCCTACATTTGAGGCATATGAGGAATTTTTGGAATCCAGATGTTTTCCTCGCAGCAGGGATAAGATGAAACTGATCTTAAGAGAACTGGATCTGCCCTTTTATGACCCGTTTTTGATTATTGAGAAGACGGAAGGAAAGATGGCGGAGGATGATTTCTGGATCCGGATTGAAAGGTGAGCGGGATGAAAGAACTTTTTGAGCAAAGCAGAAAACTGGATAATCGGCAGTCATCCAAAGGGAATCAGTTAAAATGGGAGAATGGCGGAATCTGGTATAAGGCGGACTACACCGGATACGAGGGGCTGGCAGAGTATGTGGTATCCGGGCTTCTTTTGGAGAGCAGTCTTTTACCAGAGGAGTTTGTGTCCTATCAGACAGAAGAAATTTCTTATAAGCAAAATCGATATCTTGCCTGCAAAAGTAAAAACTTTCTGCCCCCGGGGTGGAGGCTGATTACCTTGGAAAGATTGTTTCAAAGCATGTATGGGGAAAGCCTCAATAAATCTATTTACAAGATAGAAGACCATGCGGGAAGGATCAGATTTTTGGTGCAACAGACGATCAGAATGACAGGGCTTAAAGAATTTGGCGTTTATTTAAGCAAACTGTTGACAATCGATGCATTGTTTCTCAATGAGGACAGGCATACGCATAACATCGCGGTGCTTCTGGATGATGCGGGGGAATACCATTATTGTCCCTTTTTTGACCACGGCGCAGCGCTTTTGTCTGATACTACGATGGACTATCCGATGACAGGCGATGTGGACGAAATGATGGAGGAGGTCAAAGCTAAGACGTTTTGTGGGGATTTTGACGAGCAACTAGATCTTGTGGAGGAGCTGTATGGTCAGAGGATTCAGTTTTTTTATGATGAAAAGTCGATTGACGGGCTGCTTTTGGCAGAATCATTTTATCTTGAGGAAATAAAAAGCAGAGTGAAGACGATTCTCCTGTATCAAAGGCGGAAATACAAGTATTTATTTGCGGACAGGGCTTGACAAACCACCTGCCTGTGGTGTAATTTTTACTTAATATCATGAATACCAGAAAAGCAATGACGAAGACAGTAGCTGTTTTTCAAACATCACAGCGAGCCGGGGCAGGTGGAAGCCGGTATCAGTAGGAAGACAGGGAAGATCACTTCTAAGCTGCGGGCTGAAAATCAGAATCGGGGATGTGGGAGAACCATATGCCATGGATTTTAAATGAGTAAGCTTTTGCCGGATTCCTCCGTTAAGGGAAAGCATATTAAGCCGTAGAATAATCGGTGCGTATGGGTAATCAGGTGGTACAACGCGGTATAAGCAGCCTCGTCCTTTTTACGGACGGGGCTTTTTTGAACTCAATTTTATTAAGGAAAGGAAGGAAAGTATGTATCAGAAAGTATCTACAGATTTAAATTTCGTGGATCGTGAAAAGGGAATTGAGAAGTTTTGGCGTGAAAATGACATTTTCCAAAAGAGTATGGAGAACAGGAAGGAAGGTCCCACCTATACCTTTTATGACGGACCGCCCACTGCAAACGGAAAGCCCCATATCGGTCATGTGCTGACCCGTGTCATCAAAGACATGATTCCCAGATACCGCACCATGAAGGGCTATATGGTGCCCCGGAAGGCGGGATGGGATACCCATGGACTTCCGGTAGAGCTGGAAGTGGAGACTTTGCTTGGCTTAGACGGCAAGGAACAGATTGAGGAATATGGTCTGGCGCCTTTTATCGATAAATGTAAGGAAAGTGTCTGGAAGTACAAGGGCATGTGGGAGGACTTTTCCGCTACCGTTGGTTTCTGGGCGGATATGGATGATCCTTACGTGACATACCATGATGATTTCATCGAATCTGAGTGGTGGGCGCTTAAGCAGATCTGGGACAAGGGATTGCTGTATAAAGGGTTTAAAATCGTGCCTTACTGTCCGAGATGCGGCACCCCTCTTTCATCCCATGAGGTTGCACAGGGGTATAAGGCAGTGAAAGAGCGTTCCGCAGTTGTTCGTTTCAAGGTGATTGGAGAGGATGCGTATTTCCTGGCATGGACCACAACCCCATGGACCCTGCCTTCTAACGTGGCACTCTGCGTGAATCCGGAGGAAACCTATGTCAAGGTAAAAGCGGCGGACGGCTATGTTTATTACATGGCGCAGGCGCTTCTTGACAATGTGTTAGGAAAGCTGGCTTCTGAGGGTGAGAGCGCTTATGAAGTGCTGGAGACCTATACAGGAAAGGACTTAGAATACAAGGAATATGAGCCTTTGTTCGCCTGTGCGGGAGAATCTGCAGCAAAGCAGCATAAGAAAGGGCATTATGTAACATGTGACAACTATGTCACAATGACAGACGGTACCGGTATCGTTCATATCGCGCCTGCTTTTGGTGAGGATGATGCCCAGGTGGGGCGGAAATACGATCTGCCTTTTGTACAGTTTGTAGATGGCAAGGGAGATATGACGGAAGAGACGCCTTATGCCGGCAAGTTTGTGAAGGATGCAGACAAGGATATTCTGGTTGACCTTGATAAAGAAGGGAAGCTTTTTGATGCGCCTAAGTTTGAGCATGATTATCCCTTCTGCTGGAGATGCGATACTCCCCTTATCTATTATGCAAGAGAGTCCTGGTTCATTAAGATGACGGCAGTCCGCGACGATCTGGTGCGCAACAATAAGACGGTAAATTGGATCCCGGAATCCATCGGAGAGGGACGTTTCGGAAACTGGCTCGAGAACATTCAGGATTGGGGTGTTTCCCGTAACCGCTACTGGGGCACGCCGCTGAATATCTGGGAATGTGAAGGCTGCGGGCATCAGGAGTCTGTCGGTTCCAGGGAAGAACTGGAGAGATTAAGCGGCAATCCGGCGGCAAAGACGGTGGAACTGCACAGACCTTACATCGATGAGATTACCTGTACCTGTCCTGAGTGCGGCAAGACTATGAAGAGAGTGCCGGAGGTAATTGATTGCTGGTTCGATTCAGGCGCCATGCCTTTTGCACAGCACCATTATCCCTTTGAGAATAAAGAGCTGTTTGAGGCACAGTTCCCGGCGCAGTTTATTTCAGAGGCGGTAGACCAGACCCGTGGCTGGTTCTATTCTTTGATGGCGGAATCTACCCTTTTGTTCAACAAAGCGCCTTATGAAAATGTCATTGTGCTAGGACATGTGCAGGATGAAAATGGACAGAAGATGAGCAAATCCAAAGGAAATGCAGTGGATCCTTTTGATGCCCTTGCGACCTACGGAGCAGATGCAATCCGCTGGTATTTCTACATCAATTCCGCGCCATGGCTTCCCAACAGATTCCATGGAAAGGCAGTGATGGAAGGGCAGCGCAAATTCCTAGGGACTTTGTGGAATACGTATGCGTTCTTTATCCTCTATGCAAATATTGATGATTTTGATGCTACAAAGTATGCTTTGGAGTATGATAAACTTCCGGTTATGGATAAGTGGCTTTTGTCAAAGCTCAATACTGCAATCAAGGAAGTGGATGAGAACCTTGACAATTACAGGATTCCCGAAGCGGCAAGAGTTTTAGACAATTTTGTGGATGAGATGAGCAACTGGTACGTGCGCCGCTGCCGTGAGCGTTTCTGGGCAAAGGGAATGGAGCAGGATAAGATCAATGCGTATATGACGCTTTACACGGCATTGGTGGATATCTGCAAGTGTGCAGCGCCGCTGATTCCATTCATGACAGAAGAAATCTATCTTAATCTGGTGAGAACCAATGACAAGACAGCGCCTGAGAGCATTCACTTGTGTGACTTCCCTGCAGCGGATGATGCTATGATCGATAAGAAGCTGGAAGAGAATATGGAAGAAGTGCTGGATATCGTGGTAATGGGGCGTGCGGCACGTAATGCGGCAAACATCAAAAACCGTCAGCCCATCGGAACCATGTATGTGAAAGCGCCTCATACCCTTGAGGAATATTTTAAGAATATCATTGAGGATGAGCTGAATGTAAAGGAAGTGGTGTTCAAGGAGGATGTCAGCGATCTTACAAGTTATAGTTTCAAGCCTCAGTTAAAGACGGTAGGTCCTAAGTACGGCAAGCAGCTTGGCGGCATCAGGGAATATCTTTCGGCAGTAGACGGAACACAGGCGATGAAACAGTTGAAAGCGGAAGGCGCACTCCGGTTTGAAGTGGACGGCGTGGAGATTTCTCTTGGGGAGGAAGATTTGCTGATTGATGTAGCACAGAAGGCAGGATTTGTGACGGAAGCTGACAATTATGTAACGGTAGTGTTGGACACCAATCTTTCACCAGAACTTATTGAGGAAGGCTTTGTATATGAGGTAATCAGCAAGATTCAGACCATGCGTAAGGATGCCGGGTTTGAGGTCATGGATCACATCAAAGTGGCGATTAACGGAAATGAGAAGGTGGCTGGCATCGTGGAAGCGAACAAGGCGGCTATTTCCGAAAAGGTGCTTGCAGATGAGATCGTGACAGACCAGAATTTTGCAGTCAGCAAAGAATGGAATGTGAACGGAGAAAAGGTTGTAATTGGAGTGGAAATCTTGTGATTTTTCAATGGATGTAGTATAATAGTACCAAGTGTGTTTACTAGAATCTGGTAAAATGGAGGAGAAGATCATGATTAAAAAAGCAGTGGCGCCAGCGCTACATACCATTGATAAGGAACAGTTTAAGAGAAGTGTTATTTATAATGTAAAGACTTTATATAGAAAGACGCTGGAAGAGGCAAACCAACAGCAGATTTTTCAGGCAGTTGCCTATGCGATCAAAGACATGGTGGTGGATGAGTGGTTAGAAACCCACAAAGAGTATGACAAGCAGGATCCCAAGATGGTTTATTATCTGTCAATGGAATTTTTGATGGGACGTGCTCTCGGTAATAACATCATTAATCTGCAGGCTTATAAACCAGTGAAGGAAGCATTGGAGGAGCTGGGACTTGATCTTAATGTGATTGAGGACCAGGAGCCGGACGCGGCGCTCGGAAACGGCGGTTTAGGCCGCCTTGCCGCCTGCTTTTTAGATTCTCTGGCAACACTGGGATATCCGGCATATGGATGCGGCATTAGATATCGTTATGGTATGTTCAAGCAGGAAATCAGGGACGGATATCAGGTAGAGGTGCCGGATAACTGGCTGGTGGATGGCAATCCCTTTGAACTTAGAAGACCGGAATACTCCAAGGAGGTTAAGTTTGGGGGGTATGTAAATGTCCATGTGGATGAGAATGGAAGAAGTAATTTTGTACAAGAGGGGTACCAGAGCGTCAAGGCGATTCCCTACGACCTTCCGATTGTGGGGTATGGCAACGGTATTGTAAACACGCTCCGTATCTGGGATGCAGAGGCAGTGGAGTGTTTTAAGCTGGATTCCTTTGACAAGGGGGATTACCAAAAGGCGGTAGAGCAGGAGAATCTTGCAAGGAATATTGTGGAGGTGCTTTATCCCAACGACAACCATTATGCCGGCAAAGAGCTGCGCTTAAAGCAGCAATATTTCTTTATTTCTGCTTCCGTACAGGAGGCGGTTGCCAAGTACATGAGAAAGCATGATGATGTGAGAAAATTCTATGAGAAGGTTACGTTCCAGTTGAATGATACGCATCCCACGGTGGCAGTGGCGGAGCTCATGAGAATCCTTATGGATGAATATTACCTTTCATGGGATGAAGCGTGGATGGTTACAACGAAAACATGTGCTTATACAAATCACACGATTATGGCAGAAGCACTGGAAAAATGGCCTATTGAACTGTTCTCCAGACTGCTTCCCAGAATTTATCAAATTATTGAGGAGATTAACAGAAGATTCATCCTTAAGATACAGGAAATGTATCCGGGAAATCAGGAGAAGATCCGCAAGATGGCAATCATTTATGACGGTCAGATTAAGATGGCACATCTTGCGATTGCTTCAGGCTATTCAGTTAATGGCGTGGCAAGGCTGCATACAGAAATTCTAAAGAAACAAGAGCTTAAAGATTTCTATGAGATGATGCCTGAAAAGTTCAACAATAAGACCAACGGAATTACTCAGAGACGTTTCCTGCTCCACGGGAATCCTCTTCTTGCAGAGTGGGTAACTGCACATGTAGGCAGCGATTGGATTACGGATTTGCCGAGGATCAGTAAATTAAAGATATATGCGGACGATGAGAAGGCACAGCAGGAATTTATGAATATCAAGTATCAAAATAAGATACGTCTTGCCGAGTATATTATGGAACACAATGGAATTGAAGTTGATCCCCGTTCTATCTTTGATGTGCAAGTAAAGAGATTACATGAGTATAAGCGGCAGTTGCTTAACATTCTTCACGTGATGTATTTGTACAATCAATTAAAGGATAATCCGGATATGGAATTTTATCCTAGAACATTTATATTTGGAGCAAAAGCGGCAGCAGGATATTATAATGCAAAGATGACTATTAAATTGATTACGTCTGTAGCAGATGTGATTAATCATGATTCTGCCATTAAGGGGAAGATTAAGGTGGTTTTCATCGAAAACTATAGGGTATCGAATGCAGAGTTGATTTTTGCGGCAGCAGATGTATCAGAACAGATTTCGACGGCTAGCAAGGAAGCTTCTGGCACAGGAAATATGAAGTTCATGTTAAACGGAGCGCTCACGCTTGGCACAATGGATGGCGCAAACGTAGAGATTGTAGAAGAGGTAGGGGAAGAAAATGCATTTATTTTTGGTCTGTCCTCCGATGAGGTGATTCACTTTGAAAATTATGGAGGATATGATCCTACAGAGATCTTTAATAATGATTCTGATGTGAGAAGGGTGCTGATGCAGCTGATTAACGGTACTTTTGCGCAGAATGATCCCGATCGGTTCAGGACGCTTTATAATTCGCTGCTTAACACTATAAGCACATCAAAGGCGGATACCTATTTTATCCTCAAGGACTTCAGATCTTATGCAGATGCACAGAAGAAAGTGGAAGCAGCTTATCGGGATGAGAAACGTTGGGCAAGAAGCGCGATCTTAAATGTGGCATGTAGCGGTAAATTTACATCTGACAGGACTATACAGGAATATGTGGATGATATTTGGCATCTGGACAAGGTATTGCTTCCTAAGAAAAACAATCGAAACAAACAATAAATGTAAACTGTGCGGCAGGAAACTGCCGCACATGTTGTATGCACAGAAAAGGATAGAGGAGACGAGGCATGTCAGAACAGTTTTCAAGAACAGAGCGGCTGTTTGGGAGAGCAGCAATGGAGAAATTAGCAAATGCCAGAGTGGCGATATTCGGTATCGGCGGCGTGGGAGGTCATACATTGGAAGCCTTGGTGAGGAGCGGTGTGGGGACGATTGATATTATTGACAATGATAAGGTGTGTTTGTCTAATCTCAACAGGCAGCTGATTGCTACCCATAAGACTATCGGACAGTATAAGGTGGATGCGGCAAAAGAGCGTATGGAGGAGATCAATCCGGATGTAGTCATTAAAAGACATCGTATTTTTTTTCTGCCGGAAACGGCTGACCAGTTTGATTTTACCCAGTATGATTATATTGTAGACGCAATTGATACGGTGACGGGAAAGTTAGAGCTTGCCGTGCGGGCACACCAGACGGGAGTGCCTATCATCAGCTCCATGGGGGCAGGGAATAAGATGGATCCCACAGAGTTTAAGGTTGCGGATATTTATGAGACGAGCGTATGCCCGTTGGCAAAGGTGATGAGGCGGGAGTTAAAGAAAAGGGGAATTGATAGGCTGAAGGTAGTGTACTCCAAGGAACCGGCGCTTACGCCCATAGAGCCGGATGACAGCAGTGCAGAGGATGGTTGTCAAAAGAAAGGGGTGCTGTCTAATACAGAGCAAACGAGACGCAGACAGACACCTGGAAGCAATGCATTTGTGCCTTCTGTTGCAGGGCTGATTATGGCTGGCGAGGTAATTAAGGGATTAATATAGTAGAAAAGAGAACAGGCGCAGAATGGAGGATGATTGTGAAAGCAGAAATTAAATGGCTAGATGACCCGGAGGTCTTTCGAGTGGGTCAGCTTCCGGCACACAGTGATCATCTCTTTTTTAGAAATGAGCATGAGATGAAAGAGGGGAAGAGTTCCTTTAAACAGTCTTTAAATGGCATATGGAAATTCCTTTATACAAAGAATGCTGGGGGGAGACCTGCAGATTTTTATAAAGCAGATTATGACCTTGCCGGTTTTGATGAGATTACGGTACCCTGTCATATTGAAATGGCAGGGTATGACAAGATACATTACATCAATACCATGTATCCTTGGGAAGGGCATTTTTACAGAAGACCTGCTTATTCGTTGGGAGAGGAAGGCACTTTGGGTAATGAGTCATGGCAGGGAATGTTCAGTGCGGCGTCCTATAATCCGGTAGGTTCCTATGTCCGGGAATTTAATCTGGAGGAGGGGCTTTTGGGAAAGCGTGTCATCATCTGCTTTGAAGGCGTGGAGCAGGCGATGTATGTATGGCTGAACGGTCATTTCGTAGGATATGCGGAGGACAGCTTTACGCCGTCCGAGTTCGATTTGACCCCTTATGTGAAAGATAAAGAGAACCGGCTTGCCGTGGAAGTGCACAAAAGGAGTACGGCTGCATTTCTGGAGGACCAGGATTTCTTCCGCTTCTTTGGCATTTTCCGCAATGTGTCGCTGTATGGGAAGCCGCGAGTACATCTGGAGGATCTCTGGGTGAAACAGGCACTTTGTGAGAATGGAAACGGGTGCATTGCCATCGATTTCAAAGTTTCCGCAGATTTAACAGCTGATGTTGAAAAGAATATTGGATGGGCGGAAATAACGCTGAAAGACGGGAGCGGAAGAGAATGCTTGAATGACAGGCTTTCCATTTCAAGAGATGGAAGCAGAACTGACGAGGGATACTTCCGTGTAAAGATGGAGGAAAAGTCGATTGAAAATGTCAAAGTGTGGGACAACGAGAATCCATCTTTGTATGATCTTACGGTAAAATTGTATGATGAGAGCGGCAGTTTGACAGAGGCAGTGCCTTACCCTGTAGGTTTTCGGAAAGTCGAGATAAAGGATAAGATTATTTATCTGAATGGGAAGCGCCTTATTATAAACGGTGTGAACCGCCATGAGTGGAGCGCAAAAACAGGCAGGTGCATCGGTGAAAAAGAGATGGAGCAGGATATGGAGATTATCTTAAGAAACCATATCAATGCGGTGCGCACCTGCCATTATCCCGACCAGATACCATGGTATTATCTTTGTGACGAGAAGGGGATTTATCTGATGGCGGAAACCAATCTGGAATCCCACGGAAGCTGGCAGAAAATGGGGGAGGTGGAGCCTTCCTGGAACGTGCCGGGGAGCCTAAAAAAGTGGCGGGAGGCGGTTTTAGACCGCGCAAGGAGCAACTTTGAACTTTTTAAAAATCATGTCAGCATTTTATTCTGGTCTCTTGGAAACGAATCTTATGCGGGAGATAATTTAAAGGAGATGAACGCTTTCTTTAAAGAGAAGCAGGACGGCAGGCTGGTACATTATGAGGGGGTCTTCCATAACAGGGAATATGAAGATACCATATCGGATGTGGAGAGCCGCATGTATGCGCCGCCGGAGCAGATCAGGGAGTATCTTGAAAAGGAGCCGAAAAAGCCCTTTATTCTCTGCGAATATATGCATGATATGGGAAATTCGCTGGGCGGTATGGCATCCTATATCAGGCTCTTAGATGAATTTGAGATGTATCAGGGCGGTTTTATATGGGACTTTATCGATCAGGCGCTCTGGGTGAAGGATGAGGTGACCGGTCAGAAGGTCCTGCGCTACGGAGGGGATTTTGACGACAGACCTTCTGATTATGAATTTTCGGGAAATGGGATTGTCTTTGCGGACAGGACCGAAAAACCTGCCATGCAGGAAGTGAGGTATTATTATGGAACATGCAAGTAAGGCGCAGGATCAGCTTAAGCTTATTTACGGAGACTGCACGCTGGGAATCCGGGGCAGGGCTGGGGAAAAAGAGTTCCACTATATTTTTTCCTACCAGACAGGAGGCTTGGAATCCCTGTGTATTGATGGAAGGGAATGGCTTTTCCGCACGCCAAAGCCTGTCTTCTGGCGGGCACTGACGGATAACGACAGGGGAAGCGGTTTCCATCTGAAATCGGGCGGCTGGCTTAGCGCAGATATGTTTATAAAATGTGTACAGATAGAAGTTTTGGTGGATGGAAAGGAGATTCCTCTTCCCAAAGCCACGGAAAACAATCGGTACAGTCAGGATGAGAGCGCGGAAGAGGTGGCGGTTGCCTTTACTTATGAAACGATTATAAATCCCCAGACAACAGTCAGCGTAGCCTATAAAATAGATTCATCAGGGAAAATTTTCGTCAACGCGGAATATAAAGGAAAGAAAGGGCTTCCTGAACTTCCGGTATTTGGCATGCGCTTTGTAATGCCTACGAAGGCAAGGGGGTACTGTTATGAAGGGCTTAGCGGGGAAACGTATCCCGACCGGAAGGCGGGAGGGGAGAAGGGTGTCTTTCATGTGGAAGGACTTCCCGTCACGCCTTATTTAGTGCCTCAGGACTGTGGGATGCACATGGATACAAAATGGGTGGAAGTTACCCGGGATATGGTCTTAAATAATGCAGACCGAAGGAGGGAGGATTTCTCTCTGAAATTCTATGCGGAAGGGGAAGGGTTTGCCTTTAGTTGTCTGCCTTATACAGCGCAGGAATTGGAAAATGCATTCCATCAGGAGGAACTTCCGCCGGCGAGAAGGACGGTAGTATGCATTTATGGGGCTGTCAGGGGCGTAGGAGGAATCGACAGCTGGGGGACGGACGTGGAGGAGGAATACCATGTTTATGGGGACAGGGATTATTCCGTTTCGTTTTATATAGGGGTTTGATATGGCAGGTCAACTTTTTTTATGAGGTTGACCTGCAAATTTATTACGATAAGCCGGCTCGCAAAGCGTGGCGGTGTTCGTTATTCCCTCAAGTATTGATAATTCTTTATTTTCACGTTTTGAAATTTGTGGTATAGTGGATTAAACGCTTATCATTTAATTGTTGTGAAAAAATATTAGTTTGGAAGAATAGGGCGTGAAAGGGATATGAAAAATTTACAGACTATATCAGATCGTATAGAGGAAATTATAAAGTTTGCGAAGGAAAACGATAATGAAATCAGTTTATTTATTGTTCAGGATATAATAAAGAATAAAAAAACAGGAGTTGATGAAGACCTGTTGAACAGAGCGCTTCATCAGCTGCAGGAACAAGGAGTGAAGATTCTTCCGCTGGATATGGACGAAGGATATAAAGCAGATATGGATGAACCCGATAAATTTGTTCCTTCCGACGTGAATATCACGCAAGTTCCGACCAGTATTTCAAATATAATGGATCGATTAGAAAATAAAGAATTTGATCTGACTCCAGCATTTCAGAGACATGGCGGGTTATGGAATGAAGTAAAGCAAAGTCAGTTGATTGAGTCGTTAATGTTAAAGATACCGCTTCCGGCATTTTATTTTGATGCGTCTAAAGAAGATGAGTGGATTGTAATAGATGGTCTGCAACGCCTTACAACTTTCCAAAATTATCTGGTGGGTAATAAACAGGAAGATGGATCAAGTAAAAAGAGTTGTTTTAAAGGTATGCAGTATCTGACAGATTTCAATGGAAAAACTTTTGATGAACTGCCAAGGCAGTATATTAGGAGAATTAAAGAATCTTCAATCGTTGCATACACCGTTACACAGGGGACTCCGGATGAGGTTGTATTTAATATTTTCCAGAGAATTAATACAGGGGGAATCCAATTAAACGATCAGGAAATCAGGCAGGCACTATATTCGGGGAGAGGAACAGATTTGCTCAAAGAACTGGCGGAACGGAAGGAGTTTCAAGAGGCAACCCAGTTTGCAGTAAAATCGGAACGGATGTTGGACCGCGAATATGTATTACGATTTCTTTCTTTTACCGAATTGGATTATAAAAAAGAATACAAAGGAAATATTGATAATTTCTTGATAAAAGGGTTAAAAAAAGCAAATAATTTTAACGAAAGTGATGTTGAGCGAGTTACAGAACAGTTTATACGAGTAATGAACGTATGTAAAGACGTCTTTGGAAAATATGCTTTTAGAAAGTATAACAAAGATTTTCGGCGGGGACCAATCAATAAAGCTATTTTTGAAATTTGGGCAATATGCTTTAGCGAATTGGACTATGAACAGTTAGAAAAAATAAAGGAAAGCAAGGAAAAGTTTGTAGCTGAATTTGGAGAGATTTTAGCGGGTACTGAGTTTGCAACTGCGTTAAAAGCCGGTGATCAATATTCACTTATAAAGCGCGTTGACACATGTCGAAAGTTTGTGAAGGAGTTTTTATGCTTAAAAGATTAGAACTTGAAAATTTTAAGTGCTTTGAGAAAATAAAATTGGGGTTTTCTACTGTAAATGTTTTAACAGGCTTAAATGGAATGGGAAAGTCAACAGTCATGCAGAGCATTTTGCTTTTGGGACAATCTCAAAATAGCATTATGTCGGAACAAGTACTGTCATTAAAAGGTAAATATGTAAACCTGGGTGTGGGTCAGGATATTCTATTTGAAAAAGCAGAGAAAGATGAAATTGGTATTTGTGTTATGACGGAGGATATGGAAGAAAGGTATGTTTTCGCATACCAGCCAGAGACAGATGCTTTACCTTTAAAAAATGTGGATAAAAATGTGAATAGAGATTTATGTTTGGCGTGGGAAAATCATTTATATTACCTGTCAGCATATCGTATTGAACCGCAATTCCTTTATCATATAGAGAATGAAAAAGAAGTTTCTGAGAGATATTTTGCAAAAAATGGGGAGTTTTCCATTCAGTACTTAAAATTGTATGGTGGAGATGATGTAATGAATCGTTCGGTTCTGATTGGAAACAAAAAGACAATTGCAGATCAGGTAAAGGTATGGATGGATTTAATTTCACCGGGGATATCACCGGTAATTACCATTAGCACATCTTCCAGGACAGCAGAGCTTAAATATGAATACATTGAGGGAAGAGAAAAAACAAATTCATATAAAAGTGTTAATGTTGGTTTTGGCATTACTTATGTGCTTCCGGTAGTAACTACCTTGGTATCTGCAAAACCGGGGGATATCATTTTGCTGGAGAATCCCGAAGCGCATATTCATCCAAAGGGTCAGAGGATGTTGGGAGAATTAATAGCGGCTGCTGGAGCAGGAGGCGTTCAAATTATTGTTGAAACGCACAGCGATCACGTACTGAATGGAATCCGTGTTGCCGTAAAAAAGGGAAGATTGAAATCAAAAGATACTGGATTTTTTTATTTTTATAAAGACACAAGTGATGGGTATAAGCATAAAGTTGTATGTCCGGTATTAGATGAAAATGGTCGATTGGACGAATGGCCAGAAGGATTTTTTGACGAATGGGATAATGCTCTTTTGGAGCTGCTATAGGCAGGGGATAAAATGATAGCTGTAATTAATGATGTTTCATTCCAATATTTATTTGCTACAAAGGAACTTGCAATCGAATATATGCATAGGTTTCTTGATATATGTAAACGGGTAAAAAGAGATGAAGTGACTAATGTTCATGAAATAAAAACAGGAGTTATTGATACACAAAGGGAAATAAGCAATGATTTCAAATTAATTCAATTATTGCAAAACTTTCAGACAAGAGAAGAAAGAACATTTCTGCTTGGATTGTTGACAAATCAAGGAACTTATCGCTCAGAACAAGGAAATCCGTGTTGGATTGCTGAAAAAGAGTCGTTGGTATGTACATATGCGATAGATAATATATTGATAAGTTTGTTGTCAAACGCATTATTTGAAACGCCGGTGGTAAAGGGAATTGTTGCAGGAGAAGAGATTGATCTGCGGAATCTTTCTAAAATGGAACATATAAATTACTATAGAAAAGAATTGGGTATTAGAAGGTTCATTGCAAATGACACAAGGCATAAATTTGATAGAGAAAATCCTTATGGAAAAGGAAAGGTCGGAAGCCGGATGGACTTAAACGATGAAGAGGCGCAGGATTTGCTAAATAAAGCGGTTGAAATCAAAGGGAGATTATACGCCAAGAAGAATGGTCACTATTATGCATTCCAACATGAAGGGGATGTAAATTACCATGGATATAGAGCCGATGATGTGGGAGTGGATATTAAGTATCAATTGGATAAAGAATTTGCATAAAACTATCTAAAAAATGGCAGCCGGATTACAACAGACCGGCACACATCTTCTAAACCTTCAAATTCTATAGTCCCATGGTGGATTTCAATAATCTGTTTTACGATTCTAAGCCCCATCACATGGGGAAGGGAACTGTCATCAGCAGCTGTTTCTGTGTGGTCTAGGAGCTGGATGACCAGAGCGGGGATACCGCATCCTGTATCGGAAAAATCAAGCTGTAGGAAGTCCCCATGTAATCTGCCGCAGATTTGGATATGGCAGCCTGCCGGGTTGTGGCGGATGCTGTTGTCTGTCAGATTGCGGAAAGCGCGCAAAAGGAGGTCGGGATCCCCGCTTAAGGTAAGTCCTTCCAGTGAGGCATCCAGAGCAAGGTCCAGCGAATATTGACTGCTAAGACCATGGTTATAGCAGGAAGCAATCAGGCTGCGAAGAAGAGCGGCTGGGTTATACTTTTTTACATGCAAAGGATAAGAGTTATATTCTAAGCGCGAGGTAAGATTAAGATCCTCGATCAGGCGTTTGATCAGAAGGCTGTTCTCCCGAATGGAGGCAGCTTCTTTTTTTTCTTCCAGACTTAAATTAGGGCTTTCGGCAAGGTTGTCGCTAAAGCCAAGAATGAGAGACAAGGGCGTGCGGATGTCATGGGAGACGCCGGCAATCCAGTTGGTTCTTGCATGATCCCTTTTATCCAAAGCCTGTCGTTGAAAAACCAAAGTGGCGGAGACATTATTGAGCTTTCCTGCCAAATTTCCCACGATTCCCTGCTCAGGCAGGGTGAGAACCTGATCGCCTGTGAGCTGGTCGATTCCATTTACCAAAGGCTTTAAGGAAGTATAAAAGCGGTGCCCGAAAAGCAGGGCGAGGACAAGCATCAATAGCAGATTGCCTAGGAAAACCAGCAGCAGGTATAGGGGCAAGGCGTTCATAAAATCTTCTTTAAATTCCACGGTATGTTTCCACATGGAATGGCGGGGAGTGGCTGCCACAAAGAGACCATCCGGGCGGATATGGATCTTGACGGGGTAGCCTTCCAGATACCAGCGTGAAAAGGATGCCACTTGGGTAAGCGAGTAGGTGCGGGGAAGATCGTCGGGAAGATGATAGCTCCAGATCACGTTCCCTTCCTGGTCGATGAGCATCGCGAAGGCAAGCTGCTCATCGATCAGCTTTTGGGCATCCTCTGAAAGGATATATTGTCCGTGATCTAAAGTCAGCTGGGCAGACAGGATACTTGTCCGGGTGGAGGCATAATTTTCTGCTGTCTTGTATCCAAACTGGTTTAAGAGAAAACAGAACAAAAGCAGCAGATTGAAAATAAGAACCAGAGTGCAGATAGAGACGGCGGTAAAAATGTAACGGCGGTATATCTTAAGCAGGTCTTTCATGGGGAGTTACCTTGTATATCCTTCCTATTTTTTTATATCAGGCGGTAGCCGATGCCTCGGGCGGTAAGGAGATATTGGGGATGCGAGGGATCCTCTTCCAGCTTTTCGCGCAGGCGTCTGATGTGCACCATCAGCGTATTTTCGTAGGTGTAGTAACCGTCGCCCCATACGGCGTCGCAGAGGGCGTCAAAGGTCACGATGCGGTTCCGGTTTTCATAAAGTTTCTTGAGAATCAGCAATTCCTTAGCGGTCAAGGCAGTTTCCCCTTCAGCAGTTTCCACGGTTCCCCGGTCAAAATGAACGACTCGTGTTCCCAGCTTTAAGTCTGACGTTTCTGATTGGATGAAACGATCCGAGAGATAGGTGCGCCGGAGGATAGCACTGATTCTTAAGGTCAGTTCCTTGGGCAGAAAGGGTTTGGTCAGATAGTCGTCTGCCCCGAGCCCCAGCCCCAGCAGGCGGTCGTTGTCTTCATCCCGGGCGGAGAGAAAGAGGATGGGGATGTCTGCTTTTGCCCGAATTTCCTGAAAGAGGGAAAAGCCGTTTCCGTCAGGAAGCATAACGTCCAAAATGATAAGGTCCGGCAGCCTTTTGGCAAGCGCCGCTCTTGCTTCCTGACAGCAGGCAGCGGTGCTTAAGTTTGTGAAACCTTCCCTGCTTAGCATGTGGGTCATCATGGAAAGCAGCTCTTTGTTGTCATCGATTAAGAGGATTTGACATTCATAAATATGGTTCATGTATCATGACTCTCCTGTAAATGGATTAGTTTTGCCGTTTGTTTCTATTATTATAGAATAAAATTGGAACGATTTCTCTTTTTTAAACAAAAATTAAGGTAAATGTAAGGCATGCGTCATTGCCGTGTAAGGCGGAAGGCGTATGCTCCTTTTATATAAAAATGCATTTTGAGAAAAAGAAAGGAGAATGTGCATGGAATACATGGTAGAGACGAAAGGTCTGACGAAGCAGTATAGGGGGAAGGAGGTGGTAAAGGATGTGGATCTGAAAGTGCCGAAAGCCTGTGTCTACGGATTTATGGGTCCCAACGGAGCGGGAAAGAGCACCACACTTAAGATGCTTCTTAGCCTGATCCAGATTAGTGCCGGGCAGGTGACCATAGGCGGGATGCAGGTCAATCGGAAAAACCGCATTGCTATCTTAAAAGAGACTGGCTCCCTCATAGAGTCGCCCTCCTATTACGGACATCTTACCGGACGGGAGAATCTGGAGATTGTGCAGACTTTAAAAAAGGTGCCGGGACAGGAGATAGACAAGGTTCTGAAGCTGGTTCGGATGGAGGAGCAGCAGGACAAGAAGGTGCGTGAGTATTCTTTGGGAATGAAGCAGCGTCTTGGCCTTGCCGAAGCCCTTCTTGGCAATCCCTCCCTATTGATACTGGATGAGCCCACCAACGGTCTTGATCCGGCAGGTATTCAGGAAATCAGGGAACTGATCCGGGAACTGCCGGAGCGTATGGGGATGACGGTGTTGGTTTCCAGCCATCTTTTGGGAGAAATGGATCAGATGGCAGATTATGTGGGAATCATCAACCATGGACAATTAATTTTTCAGGATAAATTGGAAGTCCTTCATGAACACAGCAGGGGGCGCTTAAGGCTGTGCGCGTTGAATCAGGGGGCAGCGCTCAAGGTTTTAAAAAGAGAGGGTATTTCCTGCAGCCTTAACGAGGGCGCGCTGGAGCTGCCAAAGCTTGAAGATGGTGAGACGGCATGCCTGATTGACCGCCTTGCAGAAAGCGGAGCCGGTATATACCGGGTGGAAGAAAAGCAGAAGAGTTTAGAGGAAATCTTCTTAAGTCTGACAGGAAGGAGGGGGAGCCTGTGATGTTTCGCGAATGGAAAACGGAATGGATGAAGGTGCGGCGCAAAAAAATCGTGCTGGTACCGGCAGCGTTTCTTTTGTTTACCTTCCTCTGGCTGTCCTGGGCGGTACGCAGCACCCATATGGAGTCGGCGGAGGATAGTTGGATGTGGCTGCTACTATGCATAAGCATGGTGAATACCATCTTGATGCCCACCATGATCGCCATGCTTGCAAGCCGCCTGTGTGATGTGGAGCTAAAGGGAAATACGTTAAAGCTCCTTTGCACCATGGAACGTAAGGGGCGATTGTTCGATATGAAATTTTTGACGGGCGCCGTATATGTGGAAGGCTATGTGGCGGCGGAGCTTGTAATGATGCTTGTGTTTGCCCGGGTTCATGGCTTTGTGGGAGAGATGACGCTGCGGCATCTGATTTGTTTCCTGCTGCAGTGCGGACTTGTGAGCCTTGGGGTGCTGCTGTTTCAGATGCTTTTATCTTTGTTCAGCGCCAACCAGATTTTGCCGCTGGCTGCAGGGCTGGCAGGTTCCTTTCTGGGATTGTTCAGCTGGTTCATATACTCGCCGCTTTGGAGACCGATTGTGTGGGCGTACTATAATCTGCTGGCATATATCGGGCAAAATTGGGATGCGGGCAGCCGTATTGTGAGTTATTATGAAGTACCCTTGGATAGGGCGGCGCTGGTGACGCTTTTGGCTGCGCTGCTTATCGGGTATGTTTGGGGCAGGCAATTGTTCATACGCCGCACGCCGGGCTGCGGCTGAGAATTTGAAAAAGGATTTTGACGAAAGGAGTTCTTTATGAAAAATGCTTTTATGCTGACAGCATGTATCAAAACAGAACAAATGAAACTAAAACACTCCCACCTGTGGCTGGTATTTGCGGCGATTCCGTTGCTTCCAACGGTACTGGGCGGGGCAAATTATTTGAATAATCAGGGCTTATTAAAGGCGGAATGGTATTCCCTATGGACGCAGCATTCTTTATTTTATGCTAACTTTTTCTATGGTCCTTTGATTGCCATTTACTGTTCCTATATCTGGCGGGTAGAGCATCTCAATTACAATTGGAACAGTTTGATGACCATGCCTGCGCCGGAGGAGGATATCTTTCTTGCAAAACTGCTGATGGCGCTGCGCTGTACGGTACTCTTGCAGCTTTGGGTCGGCTTGCTCTTTATCCTGTCCGGGAAACTTGTGGGTCTGCCGGGACTCCCGCCTTTGGAAATTCTGCTCTGGCTGCTGCGCGGCAGTTTAGGGGGCATGATAACGGCATCTTTGCAGCTGGTACTTTCTATGGTGATCCGAAGCTTTGCCGTGCCGATTGCGCTGGCGCTGCTTGGAAGCGTGGCTGGGTTTCTCTTAAGCAATAAGGGATGGGGGATGTTCTGGCCGTATTCCCTGATGATGATGGGGATGAACGCGAACAAGAGCACAGACGTGCTTTCAAGTCCCACTGGATTTGCGGTGGCGTTAGGTGTGTTCCTCGTGCTGTTTGCGGGGATTGGAATCTTCTATTTGAAACATAAGGATGTGCACGCATAACAATAGATCCTCATTATAAAGAGTCTATATCTTATCAATTGTAAACAGGATAAATTAATTTTTTCAAAAAGTCATAAAGCCGATGGCAGCAAATGCAATTTTTGCATGGTCATGTGTTATAATAGTGGAAAAAGCAGGAAGGACAAAAGGGCTATGCAGAAACTATTTTATGGCGGTGATATTATAACCATGACAGCGGAAACGGAGGCACCGGAGGCGGTGCTGGTCAGGGATGATAAGATTGAATATGTAGGCAGTCTTGATAAGGCTCAGGCACTTGCGGGAGAGGAAGTGGAAAAGGCAGATTTGAAAGGGAAGACACTGATGCCATCCTTTATTGATCCCCATAGCCATATCTCAATGTATGCGCAGTTTTCTGGGTTTGCAGATTTGTCCGGGTGTACCACCTTTGATGAGATTATAGAGACCCTAAATCGATATAAGAAAGAAAAACAGATTGGAGAAGACGGAGCCATTGTGGGAACCGGATATGACCATAACTTCCTAAAGGAAGAGACCCATCCTACGCGCCTGGTGCTGGATGAGGTGTCAGAAACGATTCCTGTCTGCCTTTTTCACACGTCCGGTCATATGGCAGTGGCAAACACCCCGCTTTTAAAACTTGCGGGACTTACAAAGGAGGCAGAAGACCCCAAGGGCGGGCATTACGGCAGAGACGGGGGTGGGGAGCTGAACGGCTATCTGGAGGAGGTTCCCGCGTTGGCGCCTGTCCTGATGAAAGCATTTTCGAGAATCAAGGCGGATCCTATAAAGCAGCTGTCCGAAGTGCAGGACATTTACCTCAAATACGGAATCACCACGGTGCAGGACGGAGGCACGAATCGGGAAGGGGTGGAACAATTTCTTAAGTATGCAGAGCAAGGCGTCTTTAAGCTGGACGTGGTTGCTTATGCCATAAGTGATGAAGACGGGATTTCGGATCTTCTGTCGGCACATGCCAAGGCAGTGGATGGGTATGAGAACCATTATAAGATTGGCGGGGCAAAAATTATTTTGGACGGTTCTCCCCAGGGAAAGACGGCATGGCTGTCGAGACCTTATGAGGGAGAAGAGAGCTACTGCGGATATCCCACCCATTCGGATGAGACCGTAGAAAAAGTAATAAAGCAATCTCTTGACGGCGGGTATCAGATCCTGGCGCATTGTAATGGGGATGAGGCATCTGAGCAATATATCCGGTGTTTTAAAAAGGCACTTGCATCTGCCGGAAAAGCATACGCAGATACAAGACCTGTGATGATTCATTGTCAGACCGTGCGGGATGATCAGCTGGATGAGATGAAAAAAATAGGAATGCTGCCTTCCATCTTTGTGGCGCATACCTACTACTGGGGGGATGTGCATTTAAAAAATCTGGGGCTGGATCGGGGAAACCGTATCAGTCCCGTGAAATCAGCGCTGGAACGCGGATTAAAATATAATTTTCATCAGGACAGCCCCGTGCTGAAGCCGGACATGATGCAGACGGTATGGTGTGCGGTGAACCGGATTACCCGTAAAGGAGTCGAGATTGGCAAGGAGCAGAGGATATCTGTTTTTGATGCATTAAAAGGCATTACGATTCATGCAGCATATGCCTACCATGAGGAGGATAAAAAGGGAACGATAGAAGCAGGAAAACTGGCAGACCTGGTCATTCTTGATAAAAATCCATTGAAGACAGACCCCATGGAACTTAAGGATATTGTGGTGGAAGAGACCATCAAAGAGGGAAAAACACTCTATAGGAGAAGCACATAATCACTCTTGACAGAAGCAATGTCATTAAGTTTAGAGGGGAGCGCGGGCAGGACAGCAGTGACACGGAGCGGAGAGCGGACCAGGTACAGGGGGAGCGCATAAGCTATCGTTTCAAGTCTCCTCTCAAAATCGGATTTCACTAACAGAATGTGCTTAGGTGTTTCGGGGCGGACGGGTCGGAGTCAGCGGCATCCGTGCCGCGCGACTCCTGAAATCGCCATCCATGGCGATTTCTCCCTAGGAATCTAACATTCTGTAAGTGAAATTGCCGATTTTTCGCAGAGACTTGAAACGATAGGTTATGCGCTCCCCCTGTACCTGGTCCGCTCTCCGCTCCGTGTCACTGCTGTCCTGCCCACGCTCCCCTCTAAACTTAATGACATTGTGGCTGGAGAGTAAATTAGATTTAAAAGAGGCTTATTTTCTTATTGGAAAAGCGGAGTGGTTGTAATAAAATAAATATATATGGAGAAGGGAAGGGTGGTATTATGCTGAAGAACATTGTTTTTACGGAAAAGCCCGAGGAGGAAGTATTGAAGGAGCGGCTGAAAGGTGCACGGGAAAAGCTTTTCAGCCAGCAGATGCAAATCAAGGAGCATAAGCTTCCGGTGCTGGTTTTAGTTGAAGGGTGGGGAACCGCGGGAAAAGGCAGAGCCATAGGGCAGATGATTCAGAACATTGATCCCAGGTTTTTTAAGGTGGCGACAATGGATCAGCCCACAGATGAGGAGAGCAGGAAACCATTTTTGTGCAGATACTTTACCAAGCTGCCGGAGGCGGGGAAGTTCATGCTTTTGGATTCCGGCTGGATGGATGAAGTGACCAGAAAGTGCCTCCACGGGGAGATGGATAAAAAAACTTACGAGCAGCGGATTGGCAGTATCAGGAGGTTTGAGCGGCAGCTCACGGACAATGGTTATCTGGTGATGAAGTTTTTCTTCCACATCAGTGAGAAGGAACAGAAGAAACGGATCAATGCGCTTAAGAAGGATATTGATACCAGCTGGCGCGTCAGCGAAAATGACAGATGGCAGAACAAGCATTACAAAAAATGTGAGGAAGTGTTCGGGCAGTACATGGAAGATACCAATGCGCCTTCTGCGCCGTGGTATATTATTGATTCTAAATCTAAGAAATGGGCAGAGCTGCAGGTTTTAGAGACGCTGACCCAGGGAATCGAGATTGCCATGCAGAATCGAAATATGGCAGTGCCCTTATTGCAAAATGTATTCCCCCTCCAGAAAATGCCCAAACTCTCGGAGATACCTTTGGATGACAAGTTCATGGAAGAGGAGGAGTACAAGGAGGAGCTTGACAGACTGCAGAAGCATTTAGGAGAACTTCACAACCGCCTGTACAGGAAGCGTGTTCCAGTGATCATTGCTTATGAGGGATGGGATGCGGCAGGAAAGGGCGGCAACATTAAGCGTATCACGGGCGCGCTGGATCCGAGGGGGTATGAGGTACATCCCATTGCTAGCCCGGAACCCCATGAAAAGGCAAGACATTATCTGTGGCGTTTCTGGACCAGACTTCCCAAGACGGGGCATGTGGCAATCTTTGATAGAACTTGGTATGGACGCGTGATGGTGGAGCGGCTGGAAGGATTCTGCAGCGAAAATGACTGGAAGAGGGCGTACAATGAGATCAATGAGTTTGAAAAGGAGCTTCATGACTGGGGAGCAGTGATCATTAAATTCTGGGTGCAGATTGATAAAGATACCCAGCTTGCCCGTTTCAACGACAGGCAGAACACACCCGGGAAGCAGTGGAAGATTACGGAGGAAGACTGGCGCAACAGAGAAAAGTGGGACGAATATGAGGTGGCAGTGGACGAGATGATTCAAAAGACCAGCACGGCTTACGCACCATGGTATATCTTGGAGTCGGTGGATAAGAAATATGCCCGCATCAAAGCGCTTAAGATTGTGATTGAGGAATTGGAAAAGGTACTTGAATAGCGAAAGCAAACCAGTCGGAGTAATGTTTCCGGCTGGTTTGATTTTTTTACGAGAACGGAGCCTATTTTGCAGTTTTCTCACTGATAAACGGTTCGTACATCATAATTGCGGAATTTTGCACAATCAATCGTTCCTCTAGCAGGTTGCCCGCTAGGTCATATTTTTGCTGGTATAATTCATTATGCCTAGTATACCCACCCCAAAATTCGCTTCTCATTTCATGATTCCGTTCTACAATCTCGTAGCGGTACTCGGGACTGGAGGAGGCGAGCCATTGTCCATGCAGGTAAGTATCATCCATCCAGATGGACAACTGGTAGGTATCAGACGTATTATTGCGGATCATCAGGTCTCCGTGGGGATAAAAGCAGGTGGCGCCGCTGCCGAAAGGCTGGGTCCGGTTGGAATCGGGAAACACATCATAGCTGTGGCGGTGGCGTTCTGTTACGGTGAGGGGTGTGTGGATGGTCATCCAGAAAATCAAATTGGAGAGCTGGCAGAGACCGCCGCCGCACCCCGCATGGAAGGTGCCGGATTTTAAGACCATCCCGTCTAAATAACCTTTGCGCCTGGAGGGCTTGCCAATCAGCTTCCAATAGCTGAATACCTCGCCGGGACGGAGAACGATTCCGTTTACTTTGGCGGAGGCAAGTTTTAAATTCGTAACTTTGTTGTGCTGCATCCACATATCGACATCTTTCAATTTCCGGAAAAGGGGAGTCTTGTGCGTAAAGTAAACGAAGGGCAGACTGGAAGACAGTCTGGTTTCAGCGAACTGCCTGTTCATTGTAAGCCAGAGAAGGCGGCGGAGAAAACTATAGTATATAAGACCTAATTTGCTTCTTAGAGCAGAACGTTTGACGGGTTTTTGCATAGCATTGTTTTCCATAGCGTACCTTCTTACAGCAATGTGGTCATAGAGTACTTTTTTCATAGTATTGCTGCGCTTCCTCTTCAGATAAGGAAAAACGCCGGATAAGCTTGTCTATAATGACTTTCTTGCTTTTGCCGTCTTCCAGATAATCAAGGATAAATGCGTTGATACCTTCAGCAAGACCTTCTTCTTTAATGTATGCTTTTTCTTCCCATAGCTGCATATATTTTACCCCCATTTTTTCTGATAATTTTAGCATGAGATTGACGGTATTTCAACATCTTTTGCAAAATAAGTTGTGCTTGTGCAGGAATCCATTTATAATTAAGTTAATTGTATAATAAATTAGATTGGCTGGATGATGTAGCTGTAAAATGAAGTGAGAAGAGGATGGTATTCTATGGCAAGGACGGTGGCAATCGGGCATCAGAATTTTGAGATGATACGGGAAAATGATTTTTTTTATATTGATAAAACTGCCTTTATACGTGATTGGTGGGATGGCGGGGACAGTGTGACTTTAATTACAAGACCGAGGCGTTTCGGAAAGACCCTTACAATGAGCATGGTGGAGCAGTTCTTTTCTGTTGAATATGCAGGGAGGGAAGATTTATTTGACGGGCTTTGCATATGGGAAGATGAAAAATACAGGCAGATGCAGGGAGCCTATCCGGTGATTTCGCTTAGCTTTGCAAATGTGAAGGAATCTGGTTTCAGTATGACGAAACAGAGGATAGGTCAGATTCTTGCCGGTTTGTATAATAAGAATCGCTTTTTGCTGGACGGGAATCTGCTTTCGGAGGAGGAGAAGAGATATTATTTAAGCATTGACACGGATATGAATGAGGTGACTGCCACAATGGCGATTCATAGGATGTCAGAGTTTTTGTGCCGCCATTATGGCAAAAAGGTCATTATTCTTTTGGATGAATATGACACGCCTATGCAGGAGGCATATGTGCATGGGTATTGGGATGAAATGGTTTCCTATACAAGGAGCATGTTCAATGCTGCATTTAAAACAAATGCTTTTTTGGAACGCGCAATTATGACAGGAATCACCAGAGTCAGTAAAGAGTCGATTTTTTCGGATTTGAACAACTTGAAGGTGGTAACTACTACATCAGAGGAGTATGAAACTGCATTTGGCTTCACCGAGAGTGAGGTTTTCAATGCATTGGATGAATACAGTTTGTCTGACAAGAAACAGGAAGTAAAATCATGGTATGATGGTTTTACGTTTGGGAAGCAGACAGATATTTACAATCCATGGTCTATCATTAATTATTTAGACACGAAGAAGTTTCAGCCTTATTGGGCAAACACCAGTGCAAACAGTCTGGTCGGCAAGCTTATTAGGGAGGGAAGCCCGGGCATAAAAGAGACGTTTGAAGACCTTCTGCGGGGAGGAAAGCTTACCACAGATCTTGATGAGCAGATTGTTTATAGTCAGCTTGATCAGGAGGAACAGGCAGTATGGAGTCTGCTTCTTGCAAGCGGATATCTGAAGGCGGTAAGTTTTGATATACTCACGGATGAATATACCGGATGGGTATCCAGATATGTGCTGGAAATTACGAATTTTGAAGTGAAGATTATGTTCCGCAATATGATACGCAGTTGGTTTGGCAGTGTCTCATCGGATTACAATTGTTTTACAAAAGCGCTGATCATGGGAGATGTGAAAGCTATGAACGCATATATGAACCGCGTAGCGCTTTCCACTTTCAGCTACTTCGACAGTGGAATGAGACCGTCAGATTTGGCAGAGCCGGAACGCTTTTACCATGGTTTCGTATTAGGATTGATTGTGGAATTGGCGGGACGCTATTCAGTTACTTCCAATCGGGAGTTCGGTTTTGGACGCTACGATGTAATGCTGGAACCCCATAAAAAAGAAGATAACGGGATACTGATAGAATTTAAGGTTATGGATCCGGAAGAAGAAGAGAGTCTTGAGGATACGGCACAGGCAGCAATCGAGCAGATTAAAGAGCAGGGTTACGCCGCTTCGCTGAGGGCGAAGGGAATTCCGGAAGAGAAGATTTATATGTATGGATTTGCTTTTCAGGGGAAAAAGGTTTTAATCAAAAAGGGATAAAAGAGAAGTTAAATTGTATTTGACATGATATGACTGCTGTGATAGTCTAAATGTACAGACTATTTCGGTAGTCATATTTTTGTAACAGGGAATGATACCTGCCGGGAAATGAAGATGTGTGCTGATCTGACGGTAGAAGTCATGTGCGGGAAAGGAATGAAGATACCATGAAATTATTTGATTCGGAACGAAAGGTAATGGAAGTGCTTTGGCGGGAGGGGGAAATGCCGGCGGGGCAGATTGTAAAGATTTTAAAGGAAGAGACTGGATGGAACAGGAACACTACCTACACTGTCATTAAAAAATGTGTGGATAAAGGCGCTATCAAAAGGCAGGAGCCGGGGTTTGTGTGCAGCCCGTTGATTTCCAGGCAGGAAGTGCAGGACTATGAGACAGAGGAACTGATCGATAAGATGTTCGACGGCTCCAAGGAAAAGTTTTTCGCTGCTTTTTTGGATGGAAAGAAGTTGTCGAAGCAGGAAGTGGATCAGCTCAAAAAGCTGATTGATGACTTGAACTGAGTAGAAGGGCTGACAATTTAGGAGGGTATGAAATGAGTCTGATACAGATGAGTGTGACGGCGGGAATTTTAATATTAGGGATTGTTTTGTTTCGCTCCCTGTTGATACACCGCCTGCCAAAGAAAGTGATGGTTCTGCTTTGGGAAATTGCTATTTTGCGTCTGCTGGTTCCCTTGGCAATCCCGCTTCCTCCTGCCGTTCCGACGCTTTGGGCGGATGCAGGAAGTCTGGTTATAAACAATAAAGCGTATCATGTTACGATTGCAACTTACGATGGACATTTTGGAGAAATGCAGACCTCTGAAATTGCCAATATAAGTTTTGATAAAGCGGAAAGGATGGATGCAGGTACTATCGTGAGAACTATTTACCTGCTGGGGACAGCTGCTATGCTTTTGGGTTCCGTTTTTCTTTATGTGCGGGACAGCAGGCTGTTCAGGGAAGGACTTCCCATGCCGGAACAGGAGAAGGAAAGGCTGATTTTGCTGGCAGCAAAAGAAGAGAAGGACAAAAAGCAGCTGCGGGATATCAGATTTCAGATATCCGACCGGACAGCAACACCTGTGACTTATGGGGTGATACATCCGGCGATTGTCTTTCCCAAAGGATTTTCCTTAAAGGAAGATGAGGAGATGAGCTTCTGTCTTCGGCATGAATGGGTGCATATAAAACATCGGGACAATTTGAAAAAACTGATTGCCCATCTGGCGTTGTGCGTTCACTGGTTCAATCCCCTTGTGTGGGTGATGTATCTGCTCTTTAACAGGGATATGGAGCTTTTGTGCGACGAGACTGTGGTGCGCCATAGCGGCGGAGAAAGACGGGATTATGCGATGACACTGCTGTCCATGGCATCGTGCAAAAATTTGGGGTTCGGCACAGGGCTGGGATTTGGAAAAAATGCCGTGAAGGAGCGGATTGTAGCGGTCATGACATTTAAAAAGACGACCCTTACGGGCGTGTTGGCAGCTGTTTTTGCGGTCAGTATGGCTTTAACTGCTTTTTTTGTCACAAATTCCGAGGCTTATGCTATGCGGTCAGCGGCATTTGACGTATCGGAAACTGACAGCGGACAGATCAATGTGGCTTTGGTAGAGGGGACGGCGGTAAATGTGGCGGAGGATGTGCATTCCTCTTTGCAGGAACAGGAATATGCAGCCGATGCGATACAGGCGGTAACGGTTACGCAGGATTATGGAGCTGCGGAGTACACGACGAATGCGCAGGACGTAATCGAACAGACAAATGAGCGTGAAGGCATAGAGTATGCGGTAAGCGCTTCGTCGGAAGCAGTAACGGTGGAGGAAAGTGCGTATCTGACAGACAGTACGAGACAGTTTATTGAAAGATTGGTTGATGAATTTGGTATATATGGACTCAGTGCAGAAATAAGTGATAGCGATTACCAGCTTTATTATGAAGGAGAACCTATTTATTTTTGGGCAGATAATGAAGTGGAAACCGGGTTCAGGGGAAGGTTGGCGAGCCAGTCGGCAGACGGTACTTATGGCGACACGGGGGTAGTCACTGACCGGAATGAGGAAGGAGAGATTGTCGGTCTGATTCATTTATCGCCAAAAGAATCTAGAGCATATTCAGAGTTATGGTGGTAGATAAATTTAGAAGTGCCTTTTTGCGCGAAACACATGCAATATGAAAGTGCCTTTTTGTGCAGGTTGGTGTGACATTATGGTTGACATGACATGACTACTGTGATAGTCTAATTAAAAGACTATCACAGTAGTCATGTTTGCTTTTAGGGAATTTGCCAAGCATAATGGCTGATTGTTAAAGTGGAAGGAGTATCGAAAATGAAGCAAAAATCAGGCAAAAGATTTATCTGTCTGCTCATGGCAGCGCTGATGACATTGGCGGCAGGCTGTACCAGCGTGACGGAAGGAAGCAGCACAGCGCCCACCGGCGGGGAGCCGGACGCTGCCATGGGACGGTACGCGGAGGAAGAGATTGATTTAGCCGAGATGGTTGGAACCGTCAGCGGAATGAGAAGGCTTTCGGATGGAACATTGCTGATCACGGACCGTCAGATGGGTGTCCTAAAGTCTAAGGATAATGGAACCACATGGGAAAGTGAGAACAGTGACTGGCTGGAAGACAAACTGAGTAGGACCTATGTCATGGATGTACAGATGACAGAAGACGGCAGCTTGGGAATTATCTACGATGACTACGAGGCAAGAAATCATGCTGGGGAAGATGTTGCAGAAGATGGGGAAGAGGAAGGAAGCGCAGACACTACAGCAGATGCGGAAGAAGACGGAAGCGAAGGCAGCACAGCAGGTGCCGAGGGAGAAGGAAGTGAAGGCGGCGCAGAGGAGGAAGAGGATGCACAGGAATCCGATTCCGTATTCAATCTGTCGCCGGAGTGTGCGCTGGTCAAGGCGGATGGAACAGTCATCCCAATTACCCTTTCTGTTACAGAAGATGAAATGTACCCTAACAGAATCTGGATGTCGGATACCGGAAGGATTTTCGTAACCACCTATGGGGATACGATTTACGAAGTCAAAGAGGATGGCAGCACGGAGTCTTATCTTACGCTGGAGGGCAGACCCATGCAGATTCAGTTCAGCAAAAATAAGATGATCATAGACGGGTATGATTTTAAGACCCCGCTCATTTATGACATGGATCAAAAGGAATACATAGAAGATTCTGTACTTAAGGCGTTTGTGGAGGAGCAGTACGGCGAGCGGGGATTTAATGGCGGAAGCTGGTATGACCTTACGTATTTCTTTGACACAGAGGGCGCGTTATATTTGGCAGGTAAAAAAGGACTGCACCGTCATGTGATCGGCGAAGAAGGGGTGGAGCAGCTGATTGACGGCGCGCTTTCCCGTCTGGGAAGTCCTCAATATGGCATCAAAGATATGGTTATGCTGGAAGAGGAAGTATTTCTTGCCGTCTTTAACAGCGGCAAATTAGTGAGATTTTCCTTCGACCCTGATATGCCTTCTGTTCCCAGCAAGACATTAAAATTATACAGTCTTGAGGAAAGCTATGACCTTAGGACGGCAATTTCTCTCTATCAGGTCAGCCATCCTGACGTATTTGTGGAATATGAGATTGGCATGGCAGAGGGCAGCGGCATAACCACTGGTATTACCAGAGAGGATGCGCTCAAAAAGTTGAATACAGAAATCATGGCGGGGGAAGGTCCCGATCTTTTGATGCTGGATGAACTTCCCATGGATTCCTACATCGAAAAGGGACTGCTTCTGGATTTAAGCGGCACGATAGAGGGACTTTCTAAGGAGGAAGAACTGTTTGAAAATCTTTTTCAGGCATTGAAGAGAGAGGATAGCGCCTATACCGGTATTTATGCTGCGCCAGGACAGGTAGCCCTTCCGGTTATGCTGGGGAGAGAACAGTATGTTGCAGGGATGAAAGATCTTGTCACTGTGGCGGACGAAGTGGAACAGATTCGGGCGGATCATCCCGAAAAAGATATCCTGGGTATTTGTTCCGAAAAAGGAATTATGAAGGTCTTTGCCGTGGCAAGTGCACCCGCATGGAAAAAGGACAACGGCGAAATAGACCGGGAAGCAGTGGAAGCATTCCTTGTGCAGATTAAAAGAATCTACGATGCGCAGATGGATGGCATCTCTCAAAAGAGCATAGACAGGTATAACGATTCCGGCAGCTGGTGTTCAGAGCTGTATGGAGATAAATGGGAATACGAGCTTTCCCTGTATGGTCTAAATACCTTAGAGTACGTGGGGGATTATACCCAGTTCATGGCAGGTATGACCACATACCCTTATGGCTATTTTGATATCACTTCCGCCGCCAAGGCAAAGGGATACGAGGATACGCTGCTGGTGCCTATGACCGGACTTTGCAGCAACATCTTTGTGCCTCAGACCATGCTGGGCATCAGCGCCTCATCCTCCAAAAAGGAATTAGCGGTGGATTTCCTGAAGGCGTTCCTGGGCAAAGAAAATCAGTGCGCGTTGGGCGGGCTAGCCGTCAATAAAGAGGCGCTTGAAGAACTCTTTACACCGGAAGAAGAATATCTGGGTGAAAACAATCAGTATGGGTCGATGGCAATGGTAGATGAGGATGGTGTGGAAGTGAATCTGGATGTCTATTTCCCGGATGAGGAGGAAATAAAGACCCTTGAGGGATGGATGGAAAGTGCGGACACCCCTTATATCGAGGATACTGTTTTTGAGGAGGCAGTGTTTGAAGAGGGCGCAAAGTATATACAGGGCGGTCAAAGCCTTGAGGAGACCTTAGATGCCATCTGGCAGCAGCTTGCAATCTATATGTCGGAGTAGAGAGGCGGTTTTATGGCAAAAAAGAAAACAAGATTTTTCTGCTTCTTTGTCTTCCCCGGATTTGCGGGAATCCTGCTCTTTGTGCTGGCGCCTTTTGGAGATGTGGTGCGCAGGTCGTTCTTAGAGGCAGTGACGGGAGACTTTAACGGAATTAAAAATTACCAGTCCGTTTTTCAAAATCAGGCATTTTTGCTGGCAGTGAAGAACACATTCCGATTTACATTGGTGGGCATACCGCTCTTGGTGCTGTCAGGATTTGCAGCAGCGTTGCTGCTCTGTGGTCTTAAAAAGAAAGGATGGATCAAATCTCTTTATCTATTCCCATTTGCCATGCCCACGGCAACCATTGTGCTGGTGTGGAAAATGACGTTTTACAAGCAGGGGTTTTTGAACCTGTTTCTCACCAGCCTGGGCGCGTGGACGGGACTGTGGGGCGAGGTGCATAGAGAATATTTAGGATCGGGGGATGCTTTTTGGGTGCTCACAGGAAGCTATGTGTGGAAAAACATGGGCTATACCGTTACTTTGTGGATGGCGGGTATTTTAAGCATCCCAGTCCAGCTTTTGGAGGCTGCAAGGGTGGACGGCGCGGGAAAATGGCAGCGGCTTTGGTATGTGATTCTGCCTAATCTGAAAGGAAGCCTTTACACGATAGTTGTGCTGTCCTTTCTGAACTCCTTTAAGATTTATCGGGAGGCGTACCTTACAGCGGGGGCTTATCCAGATAAGAGTATTTACCTTCTGCAGCATTTGTTCAACAACTGGTTCGTGAATCTGGAACTGGATAAAATGGCGGCAGCGGCGGTGTGCACAGGCGGCTTTCTGATGATGGTGATCCTTCTGCTGCAAAGGCTGTGGGATAAAGGAGAAGGATAAAATGACAGGCTTTAAAATAAAAGAACAAAAAATAATAAAAAATGCGGAAAAAGGCTTTGCCCTTTTTCTGCTGCTGATTCCCACGGTGCTGGTAATCCTGCCGCTTTTGCTTTTACTGTCGGGTTCCCTGATGGATACCTATGAACTTTCAGGATATCTTAGCGCAATGTTCGCGGAGGGAGCAGAGTTTATCAGCTGGAAGATGATGCCGGATTATCCATCCTTTGCAAATTATAAAAAGCTTTTGTTTGAGACGCCCCAGTTTTTTGTATTGTTCTGGAATTCCATGAAACTGGCAGGATGCATTCTGGCGGGACAGCTCCTGGTGGCAGTCCCCGGGGCGTGGGGCTTTGCCGTTTATCCGGTAAAGGGAAGCAGGGCATTGTTCGCCCTTTATGTGGTGCTGATGCTTCTGCCCTTTCAGGTGACCATGCTTTCCAGTTATCTGGTATTAAATAAGCTGCACCTGTTAAACACCCATCAGGCGATTATCCTTCCGGCAGTCTTTTCCACCTTTCCGGTTTTCTTATCCTACGGGGGATTTCGGAGCATCCCGCCCCAGATTTTGGAGGCGGCGCGGATCGACGGCGCTGGCGAACTTGCGATTTTTGTTAAATTAGGGCTTCCCCTGGGAAAAAGCGGTCTGCTCTCTGCCATGGTGCTGGGCTTTTTGGAATACTGGAATTTGATGGAACAGCCCATGGCGTTTTTGGAAGAAAAAGCCTTATGGCCGCTTTCCCTGTACCTGCCGGAGATTACTTTAGGGCAGGCGGGATATGCCTTTTGCGTCAGCGTGATCATGTTGATACCGGCGGTGTTCGTATTCGTGATGGGGCAGGATTATCTGGAACAGGGAATCATCTATTCAGGGCTGAAGGAGTAACGGAAAAACGATAGAGGAGAGGACAGAGCGATGAAAAAAGTAATGGCAGGATTTGCTGCCTTTTTGGTATTTATGGTTATTTGCACAGTGATCTCTAAAAGCGTCTACGCATATCGGCTTCCTATGGTGACCACCTGTCAGCCGGAGACGAAATACATAGAGCACAAAGTGGAAGCGGAAGGAATCGTGGTGGCAGGAGGGGAAAAGACGGTGACCTATCTGCCGGGGGTCAGAATCGATTCGATTTATGCCAAGGAAGGCGAACGGGTGGAGGAAGGGGATGTTTTGATGCAGATCGATCTTGCAGACCTAAAAGAGCTGATGGACGAGAAACAGGACGAGATTGCTCAGCTTTCCCTTCAGATAAACGCTATTTTGAACAATCAGGAAATTGCCCGGCAAAAGAAGGAGTTAGAACTTGCCCGGGCGAGAGAAGATTATGACACCACTGCCAGAATCGAGGACACCCAAGTTGGGCGCGCCCTTGAAAGCTATGTCAGGGCACAGGAGGACTTGGAGGAAGAGGGCGGCGACGAGGCATTGAAGGATGCGCTGCAAAGCGCCGCATACGGCGAGGCGGATGCCAAGGCTAGGCGGGACGAGGCGGTAAAACAGGCGGAAAGGGCGGTGGAGGACCTTTTGCTTCCGGAGGAAGTCACGGCAGAACTGGAAAGAACGCAATTAGAGCGGGCATCCCTCTCCGAAAAGATGCAGGAATATCAGAGCGTGCTGGAGAGTCAGGGGGCGGTGACGGCGCCCTATAGCGGCGTGGTCACGGAAGTGCTTGTAAGACCGGGAGAGCGGGTGCCGGACACTGCGGTCCTGCTTTTATCTGACGAGACCCTTCCCTGTCAGCTGAAAGTTACTTTAGATGAAGAGCAGAAAAAGTATATCGGCCTGGGAGATGAGATCTTGGTGGAGTTAGAGGGAAAAGGCAAGGTACTGGAAGAGAAAGTTGCTTATCTTGCGGAGAGCAGGAGTATTCCTGGGAAATATGAGGTATTGGTAGAGCTGCCTGAAAACATGGGAATCCCGGGGCTGGCGGGAAGCATCGCAAGATCTGATACGGGCGAGAAGCACAGGCTTTGTCTGCCTGCCGCTGCCCTTCATACAGACAATGACAGAAATTATGTCTATGTGGTGAAAGAAAGAGAAGGGATTCTCGGGCAGGAATATTATGTGGATGAAGTAAATGTGCAGGTGATTGATAAAAATGAGAACTGGGCAGCCGTTGAAGAAGGAATGCTGGATTTAGAAAGCGTAATTATTTTGTCTGCCACCAGAGAATTTAAAAGGGGGGATACTGTCCGGCGAGAGGAGTGACAGTGCCCTCTTTTCGTCAAAGGATTCTTTTTAAAGAAGTCTTAGATGCGTATCCTTGCTTGCGGTATTGTAAGGGAGTGATTCCATACTGCTTTTTGAATACGTTTTGAAAATAGGCCTGGCTTGAGAAACACAGGTATGCACTGATTTCTGCTAGGCTTTTATCGCTGTATGCCAGCAGTCTTTTGGCATCCTCCAGACGGCACTTTGTAATATAGGCGCTGATGGGCATACCCAATTCTTCTTTAAAATGCTTCATGGTATAGGAACTGCTCCGGTGGATCTGCCGGGCGATGTCATTGATGCTGATCGGTTCGTTGGTATGACTGCGGATATAATCCATACACTGATAGATTTCGCCGGTGACGCCCTCGGGAATATGGAATGCAACCGGGAGAAACTTAAATTCCTTACCTGCCCTGAAAAGACAGTACATGTAAGAGAGGGAGAAACTGTGCCCGAAAGAGATTTGCCGGAAATTACAATAAGTCCTGGGGATATCAAAGGCGAGGACTCCAGCAGCAGAGAGGAAGCTGTATGGAATTAAGTTTTGGAGATGCGCCAAGATGTCTTTATGCGGAGTTGTATAAATATTAGCATTTTGTGCGGCGTAAATCATTTATACGCTTCCTTTCATCCCTATAAATTCCATAGCTTCGCCTCCTCCCAACATTTGATCACGAAATCTGTTTGCGGTTTTTTGGATTTTCTTTGTTAACCGCGGTTTTTCCAGTAAATTTGAGGGTACTTTTTTTCGGAAAGCAATGGTTCCGCAGAGCGTTGCGCCAGAATAAGTCAGCAGCTTATTCAAAACCTTAGCGCAATCCCGTCCGCCGTAATTTTCGTAGGTAGTCACGCTTATTGCATATTTTCCATAAAGCGATTGTTCCATGACAAAATGTGCTAGGTCTATGATGGTTTTCATTTGCGCCGATTACGCACAAGATGCTGGCTGCACAATTGAAGGAATTGGAAAGGGACGGTCTGGTCAACCGCAAAGAGTATCATCAGGTTCTGCCCAAGGTGGAGTACTCGCTGACATAGATGGGAAGAGATTTAGAGCCGGTGGTGAAGGAAATCCATAGATGGATTCTGCAATATGGTATACAAGGGGAATGAAGGAATAAGACTTGTGTATGCTGCAAGAGAGATTGGGAGGTATTGATAATGAGAGATAATATGTCTGCATTTAATTCCTTTGAATATGACAGTAAAATAAGCAGTGCACTGCCGTATTACGAGGAATTTCACAGCCAGGTAATGGATATGGTACGGGCTATGAATTTTAAAAAGATAAACTGGCTGGATACGGGCTGCGGTACAGGCAAGACAGCCCGCAAGGCATTGGCAGAACTTTCCGGGATGGAAATAACTTTTACATTATGTGATATTTCAGGAGAAATGCTCAAAATTGCAAGAGGCATGCTAGGCGATAATGGAATTACATATCGGAATATTTCGTCACAAGAACTCGATTACAGAGAACAGTTCGATATCGTCACAGCTATACAATGCCACTACTATTTACCCCGGGCAGAAAGGGAAACCGCGGTCAAAAACTGCTTTCAAGCCTTGAAAGAAAATGGAATATTCATTACCTTTGAAAACATACGATTGGAGAATGATAATGCAGACCTTATAGCGGTTAGGCGCTGGCAAAACTATATGCTTTCAAAAGGCAGAAAGCAGCAAGAAATTCAAAGCCATATAGAAAGGCGTGGAACAGAAATACTACCCATCACCATAACGGAGCACTTTGACTTGCTGAAAAAGAGCGGTTTCAGGTGGGCGGAGCCTTTATGGTTTTCTTATGTTCAGGCAGTTTTTTTTGCAATTAAGTAAATGCTGTTCTATCCTGCGTTGCTTATGGTTGAACTGTAAGGGCAGATAAAAAGACTGTCAAAGAATTTGACTCTGAAGACGATTAGAAATATTATCATTTGATACTTATATACTTATCTACAAAAAATAAGTCACCTAGCAGTCGGGGCAGCCAAACATTTTACGTAATTTATGATGTACCAAATTTAAGAGGTATCAAGTAAAATAAAAGTAAAAAATGAACATTCTCTTTTCTTCTTAAAAATACAGTTTCCTCATATTTTTCTACATAGCCAGCTTTACTTTTGATTTTGGCGGGGTATAATAAAAGTAACATCACTTTCTCTTTAGATTTCAAGAATAGAAAGGGTGATTTTTATGAACTTAGCAAAAATTTCTGCGAATGGACAAATTACTGTTCCGGTTGAAATTCGACGTCTGCTTGGTCTGAAATCCGGTGACAAGATTCTGTTTTACCAAAAGCAAGATGGAAAGGTTGTATTGAGTAATGCTTCTGCACAGGCAATCCGTAAAGCACAGTCTGCTTTTTCAGGAGTAGCTGAAGCTATGGCGATTTCCAGTGAAGATGATGTTCAAGCGCTTGTAGACGAAGTGCGTTACGGAAAAGGAAGGTAAAAATGTGGGTATTAATCGATACAAACATTCTTTTTTCTAATGTCCTGCCAGATGCAGAAGTCCTTTTGGCGGAAATGTCTTATGAACTGATTCCAGCAGTAAACCATGCAGAAAAACTGATACGTGATGCAAAGGATCAGCCAATCTTAAACGCTGCCATGATATCTAATGTGCATATCATACTTACTGGAGACAAAGACTTTTTGAGTCTTGAAATGGAGCATCCCAGATGTATGAATGTCGCACAGTTTTTAGAAAGTGAGGGTGTGGGGGAATAATTCCCACACCTTTTTACATTTTTTAACTTCTTGACAACAAAGCACCGAAATGATACTATGTGGGCAATTTCTCGAAGCCAGAGAAAGTGCATTACAAAGGTCTCTTAGGAGGCGAAAAATAAGAATAAAAGGAGGTGAAAATGATGAGTAAAGCTTATAAGGAAAGGCTGGAATACGTTGGGGATCCCAACCAGCTCATGTCTTTGCGGGAGGCTGTCTTAAAGGGCGGTTTTCAGAAGGGTGTTCAAGTGATAGAAGTCGCCAACGGCGGAAATTTATCTGTAACCGTACTCCCCGACCGCTGCATGGATTTATACCAGGTCCGCTACAAGGGAAAGAACATGAATTATATCGCTCCCTGCGGTATTGTCGCGCCAGAGTATTATGACGCCCAAGGGGCGCGCTGGATGCGCAGCTTCTTTGTGGGGATGCTTACGACCTGCGGTCTGCAGAATCTGGGCAATCCTGGGAATGTAGACGGAGAAGAGCTTGGTCTTCACGGCAGGATTTCCAACGCGCCGGCAGAGCATGTGAAGTGTGAGCGCGGTGTAAAGGGCGAAAATCCTACAATCACGTTGGAAGGAACCATGCGGGAAGCGCGTATTTTCGGAGAGAATCTGACCCTGCACCGGCGATATGAGTTTACGTATGAAAATGACAGTATTGTTATAACAGATACGGTTACAAACCATGGTTTTGGGAACAGACAGTTTGTCTATGCGCTGCATTTAAACTATGGATATCCGCTTTTGGAAGAGGGTACGAGACTTCTTTTTGACAGCTTAGAGACGGTGCCGCGCGAGGCACATGCAGCAAAATATGCGGACACCTGCAGGCAGGTAGAGGCGCCCCAATATCCCTATCCAGAGCGCTGCTATTTCCACAAGATGCAAAAGGACCAAAATGGAATGAGCCAGTATACCGTTTTTAATGAAAAGCGTGGTATCGGCGTGAATATCCAGTATGATGGAAATGACCTTCCTTTCTTCTGCCAGTGGAAGATGCTCGGCAAGGGTGAGTATGTCATGGGGATGGAACCCATGAATGCATTCTTAGATGGTCCAAAGCCAGGTCAGGAAGGCTGTCAAGCTCCGATTTTGAAGCCGGGAGAGAGCAAGAGCTATACAGTAAAAATGAATTTTATGGATAAACTATAAGGAGGAAAAGTACCATGAAGCGCTCAAAAATTAACCAGAGCATCCGGGAAATGGAAGCCATGCTGAAAGAGCATAAGATTGAACTGCCGCCATTTTGCAAATGGTCCCCCGAAGAGTGGAAGACAAAAGACCATGAGTATGATGAAATCCGCGACAACATGCTGGGGTGGGATATCACAGACTGCGGTCTGGAAGATTTTGACAAAGTGGGATTTGCGCTGATTACTATCCGCAACGGAAATCAGAAGAATCCGAAATACAAAAAGGTTTATGCAGAGAAGTTGATTTACTTAAAGGATGGACAGACCTTCCCGTCCCATTTTCATTGGGTAAAGAGTGAGGACATCATTAACCGCGGAGGCGGCACGCTGCTTCTTAAGGTTTACAATGATGACGGAGAGGGCGGATATGCGAACACGGATGTGCTTGTAAATTCAGACGGACGTTCTTACTACGTGCCAGCCGGTACGCAGGTAGCGTTAAGACCGGGCGAGAGCATTACCCTGTGGCCTCATCAGTATCACAGCTTTGCAGTAGTTCCGGGCTCGGGAGACATTCTCATCGGCGAAGTTTCTATGTGCAACGATGATACTGCCGACAACCGCTTTCACGATCCGGTAGGTCGTTTTCCGAAGATCGAGGAAGATGAACCGCCTTACCGCTTGCTCTGCAATGAGTATCCGGAAGCGGAATAAAGCCGTCTAAATCTATTAGAAACCAGTGCAATAGATGCGTTGGAAGTAATTGTATATAAAAAGAATGAAAAAATGATTGACAAATTATGACCACTAACTTACAATTTAATTGATACAAAGGGTAAGGAGTACAAAATTTTGAAATCGATTTCAAAAGAGGAAAATGTAAATATTGCACTGGTAGCAAAGATGGCACAGGTTTCCCAAACGACTGTCTCCAGAGTTTTAAATAACAGTCCTTTAGTGAAGAAGGAGACAGAGACACGGGTAAGAGAAGTAATCAATGAACTTGGATATGCCCCAAGCGAATTGGCAAGAAGCCTTAGAATAAATGAAACAAAGACGGTGGGAGTGATTATTTCCAATATCATGGGTTCCTTTTACACCGCCGTGGTCAGAGGAATCGAGGATGTAGCCAGCAAGCGGAATTACAGCATTATCCTTTGTAACACAGATGACGATCCGGAGAAGGAGAGACGCTACCTGAAAGAACTCATCAGCAGGAAGGTGGATGGACTGATCGTATCAAGCGCTTATATGGGAGCAGATTATTATAATATTGTGGGAGATCAGAAAATCGTCTTTTTCGACAGGAGACCCAATGGCGACATCCAGCGCAAATACGATATCGTTCTGGTGCAGAATAGAGAAGGAAGCAGGCAGGCAGTTACGCATTTAATTGAAAAGGGCTATAAAAGGATCGGAATCATAAACGGTTCCGTGGATTCTACCACAGGCAGGGAACGTTTAAGAGGATATGAGATCGCTTTAGAAGAGAACGGAATGACTGTGGAACCGGAACTTATCAAAACCGGAGACTTCTTAGCAAGCAATACCTATGAAGATGTCATGGATTTATTAGTGAATCAGCATTGTGATGCCTTGTTTGCAACCAATGACCTTATCCTATGGGGGGTATTGAAGGCAGCTAGAGCATTGAATAAAAGGATTCCGGAAGAGCTGGGAATTGTAGCGTTTGACGATATGGAGTGGAGGCAGTTTTCCAATCCGAGGATTACATCCGTTAAGCAGCCCACTTATGAAATAGGGGCAACTGCAATGAACCTGCTCTTAGAGAGAATCGCAGGCGATATGGGGGACAGCAGAGAACTCATTCTCCCGGTTGGTCTGGAGATTCGGGAATCTACATTAAAAGGAGTATAATTTGGAACATTCCTTTTTTTGCCGGCAAAAATGGAATCGATTTCATTTTATGTAAATTTTTTCAAATACCAAAACAAAGGAGGAAAGTTATATGAAAAAAGGTTTAGCAATTATCATGTCATTGATGCTTGGTTTATTGTGTGTGGGATGTTCATCAGGGCAGACACAAGAGAAAACGGAGGAAACTACACAGCCCCAAAATGAGGCAGAAGCAGCCGATACGGAAGATGTCAGCGAACCGGAAGCCAAAGAAATAAAGGTTGGCGTATCTTTCATGACGCTGAACAGCCCATTCTTCGAGGCTATGCAAAAAGGCGTGGAAGAAGAGGCTAAGGCGGCAGGAGTCGAAGTGATTGTTTCGGATGCCCAGTTAAATGTTGCGGATCAGATCAGCAGCGTTGAAAATCTGATTGCACAGAAGGTTGATGTGATCCTGCTCAACGCAGTTGATTCAAAAGCTGTCGTACCAGCGGTGGAGATGGCAAACGAGGCAGGAATCCCGGTTATTTGTCTTGACGTTATGGCAGAAGGCGGAGACATCACCGCTTTTATCGCATCGAACAATAAGGCAGCAGGTGAAACGGGCGGAGAATTTGTTGCACAGCAGCTGGGTGGAAAAGGAAAAGTCATCATTTTGGACGGTCCTCCCATCAGTTCCTTCCAGGAAAGAGCTGAGGGGTATCAGGCAGCACTGGAAAAATATCCGGATATTGAGATCCTGCAAAAAATCGATGCAGTTGAGAATAGTATGACCGCATTTGTAACAGCAGCAGATAATATTCTCTCCGCTTACCCTGATGTGGACGCCGTATTGGCAGTAAATGATTATGGCTCCATTGCGGTAGAATCTGCTATTGAATCAACCACGAAAGATTTTGATATTATTGCGGTAGGCATTGACGGAATGGATGATGCAGTCCAGCTGATCTTAAGCGGCGATATTGTGGCTGGAACCGTGGCACAGCAGCCTGCTGAGATGGGAAGAATCGGAATCCAGACAGCGCTTAAGGTGGTAAACGGTGAAAGCGTTGAAGAGAATATTGAAGTTCCTTTGAAAATGGTTTCCAAAGAAAATGCAGAAGGGTTCTCCTGGTAATAGGTCAGGCTTGGAGAACGCCAATTCAATCAGTACTTTCTTAGAAATGGAGAGATGATTGCATACCTCTCCATTTCTAATATAAAGGAGAAAGGCGGAATAAATGGCAGAACTGTTAAAGGTAGTAGATATTACAAAAAGGTTTCCGGGAGTACTGGCGCTTGACAAGGTTAATTTTTCGCTGAAAGAAGGAGAAATCCACGCGCTGGTAGGCGCCAACGGAGCAGGGAAATCCACTCTGATCAAGACGCTGGCAGGTGTGCATATGCCTGACGGCGGCTGGATTGAATTGGGTGGTGAAAAGCAGCTTTTCCGCACCCCCAATGATGCCAAGGAAAAAGGGATTGCCGTAATCTACCAGGAGTTTACCCTATTTTCGGACTTAGACGTAGCGAAAAATATTTATTTTGGGGAAGAACCAATCTCAGACAGAACTCGTTTGATCGATTGGAAGACAGTATATAAAAATGCGGAAGAACTATTAAATAAATTCGACTTGGATTTAAATGTCCATGCGAAGATAAGGGACTTAAGCGTTGCGCAGCAGCAGATGGTGGAGATTGCCAAGGCGCTTTCCTATAACGCAAAGATACTCATTATGGATGAGCCAACAGCTACGCTGACAATCCAGGAAGTGGAGCAGCTTTTTGATATTATAGAAGATTTGCGAAAGAAAGGCGTTTCCATCATCTATATTTCCCACAGGCTTGACGAAGTGACGAGAATCAGCGACAGACTTACGGTTTTGAGAAACGGGACGGTTGTGGAAACCGCTGTTACGAATGAGGTCAGTAAAGAAGAAATCATTAAGTTAATGGTAGGAGAAGATATTGACAATCAGATTAAGGAAAATAAGGTGATTGATTCTGAACCTGTCTTAAAGGTTGAAAATTTATCCAATCAATACATCCATGACGTTTCTTTCACATTGAAAAAGGGAGAAGTACTGGGGATTGCAGGGCTGGTAGGCGCTGGGCGCACGGAATGTATGAGAGCGATTTTCGGCGCAGATTCCATAACGGATGGAAGGATAGAGGTGTTTGGCGAGGAATGCAGAATAAAGGGACCGAAGGATGCAATTTCCCATCGGATTGGTCTGCTTCCCGAGAGCAGAAAAGAACAAGGTCTGTTCATGAATCTGAATATCCGAAGAAACATTGCCATGGTAAATCTGAAAAAGTTTATATCCTTTTTCCTTATTAATACGAAGAAAGAGCGACAGGAAGCGGAGAAACAGATCGATAACTTAAAGATCAAGACACCTACAGCGGAATTTCCGGTGCTGAACTTAAGCGGGGGAAATCAGCAGAAAGTGGTTTTGGGAAAGTGGCTATGCGCGAACAGTGATATTTTGATTCTCGATGAACCTACAAGAGGCGTGGATGTGGGGGCGAAAGAAGAAATTTTTCAAGCAATTTATGCATTGGCAAAGCAGGACAAGTCAGTGATTTTTATTTCATCAGAACTGGAAGAAGTCTTACGTGTAAGCAACAGGGTCATTACGATGTATAAGGGCAGGATTACTGGCGAATTTGAGCAAAAAAATCTTACATTGAATGAAATGATGAAATACATTACAGGAGGTCAGTAAATGAAGGGTCCGGAAAATAAAAGAAAGATTAAGCTGTTAAAGCAGCGGGAGTTTATTGCATTTGCAGCGCTTATCATTATATTTATGGCTTTCAGCCTGGCAAGCGAAAACTTTTTTACGCTGTTTAATGTTATGAATATATTCAGGCAGGCTTCCATTAACGCGATTATTGCAGTTGGAATGACGTTCGTAATCATATCAGGCGGAATCGATTTATCGGTTGGCGCAATCGTGTCCCTTTCAGGGGTGATGGCAGCCATGGTGATGGGAAATTGGGGCATGAATTCCGTGGTGGGCGTCTTATGCGGTCTGATTGTGGGCATTGTAATTGGATTTATAAATGGATTTGTCATTACTAAAGGCGGCGTACCGCCGATTATTGCCACCGTGGCATCCATGACGATTGCCAAAGGTCTTGCGCTGGTATTGACAGGCGGAAGAAGCGTGACCAACCTTCCGGATAGCTTTTCCGTGATTGGAAGAGGAAATATAGGAGCTCTGCCGATTCCTGTCTTTATCATAATCATTACTTATGTTTTTGGATATGTTCTTTTGAAAAAGACCAGATTCGGAGCCACTGTGTTTGGAATAGGCGGGAATGAAGAAGCGGCAAGGTTAGCTGGTACTTCCGTAGAATGGGTAAAGATTCGTGTATATATGTTCTGCGGAGCCATGTCGGCAATCAGCGGGCTTATTATGGCTTCCCGGTTAAATTCCGGACAGCCTCTTGCAGGCGACGGGTTAGACTTAAATGCAATCGCAGCTGTGGTCATTGGCGGGGCAAGTGTCAATGGAGGCGTCGGAGGTGTTGTGGGAAGCCTGATAGGAGCGCTTTTAATGAGCGTCCTCACGAACGGATTCGATTTGATCGGCATGGGGCGGTATTACCAGATGATCTTTACTGGAATTGTACTTATTTTGGCAGTGACTTTGCAGAAGAAAACAAGATGATGAGGTAAATGATATGGGTACGAGAGAAAAAATACACGAAGTGATAGAAAAAAATAAAGAATACTGCTTTGCGTTACTGAAGGATATGGTTGCATATGACAGCCGCATACTGGAAAACGGTAAATATGGAAAAGAAAAAGGAATTCAGGATTACCTCAAGCAGCGCTTTGCACAGATGGGGGCGGAAGTGGATGCCTTTTCACCGGATAACGATGAAATCTGCGGTTGTATGGGATATAACGCAAATCATGATTATAAAGACCGGGAAAATGTGGTGGCGACCTTTAAAGGGAGGGGCAAAGGGCGATCTATCCTGCTGAACGGGCATTGTGACATTGTTCCGCCCGGAGATAAACAGCTGTGGAGCAATGATCCCTTCAACTGCGTAGAGAGGGAAGGACGCTTCTACGGTCGGGGAACTACCGATATGAAAGGCGGTCTTGCAGCGGCAATCCTTGCAGTGGATTGTCTGCAGAAGGCGGGAATCAAACTTGCCGGGGATATTTTTATCGAATCTGTAATTGACGAAGAAGGCGGCGGAAACGGAACTATTGCCTGCTGTGTCCGGGGTTACAAGGCGGACGGCGCGATTATCATGGAGCCCACCCAGCTAACGGTCATGCCATGTAACAGAGGCGCATTTTTGGCGGAGTTTGCAGTTACAGGGGTTTCCTCCCATGCAAGCACCAAGGGATGGGGCGTGAATGCCATCGAAAAAGCAATGAAGTTGATAGAGGCGCTTCACGAACTGGAAGATAAATGGCTGATGACCAAGCGGCATCCGCTTTTGGGTAATCCGACGATCAATATCGGTCAGATTGAAGGCGGCATCGGGGCATCCATTGTTCCGGAAAAATGTGTGGTTAAATTTGATGTTGAATTTCTTCCAAGCGAATATGATCACAATTATAAAATGGTTGACATTTCATCAGAAGATATCAAAAGGGAAGTTGAAGAGCGCCTGCACAGGGCTTGCCAGGGCGACGAATGGCTTTGCGAACATCCCGTAAGCGTGAATTGGTTTCAGGAGACGCTATGTTTTGAGACGGATATTTCAGACAGCTTCGTGCAGAGCGTGATTGAAAGCGAAAAAGAAGTAATGGGAGATGTGACCGTTGCAGGTCTGCCCTGCGGGTGCGACGGTGCCCAGCTGGCTAAAATCGGAAATATGCCCGTCCTGATCTTAGGACCTGGCGATTTACACTGCCTGCACACGACAGATGAAAGCATGGATAAAGAATTGTTCTTTCAGGCAATAGAAGTTTACGCAAATATCATTGTTAACTGGGTCGGAACCGTGGAGGAATAAGTATGTTTGATAAAAATAATTGGATGAAGCAGGCACAAATCGTATCGAAGGTATTGGAGAATGCACCTTCCTTTGAAAAAGAATATATGCTGCCTGCTAAGGAGTTTAAGACGCGTCAGGAAAACACCTGGAATATGCTAAAGCAAAAGGGATATGACTGCGGAATCGTTTATTCGGATGAACATTATTGCGGTGATGTTCCCTATCTTGCAGGAAACAATAATATTATCGTGGAACCCATAGCGGCAGTGCTGGGGGAGAACGGTCTGTACTTGATGGCAGGTCCGGAGAGCGCCATTGTCGCGCGGCAGCTCTGCCCCCGTTCAGGCGCTAAAATAAGGGTCATGGATATTCTGAATCTGGGCACCGGGAAGGCGGATAAAAATCTGAATACGCCGGCATCAATCGTGGTGGAAGCTTGCGGGAAGGAGCCAAAGAATGTGGCAATCCTTTCCTCCAAGGTCTTTTTCCCGGTAGGACTCTATCAGGAATTATCGGAACAATTGCCTCAGACCAGCATAGACGATCTGTCAGAAGAGTATTACAAAATAAAATATAATAAATCAAAATTAGAATTGAAGTTGATTGAGGAAAGCTGCCGGATCAGCGATGTCATGATAGAGGCTATGGCGAGAATCTTAGAGCCCGGGCTGACGGAAGCGCAGGTTGCCCAATGGGGATATGCAGTTGCAAATGAACTGGGCGCAGATGAGCAGGGATTTAAGATTATGGTCATGTCCGGAGAAAGCAACAAAACGATGATCGGAAGGGCGACAAATAAGGTAATACAGGAAGGAGAAGTGGTAAGCATAGGCGTGGCACCCAAACGGGACGGGCTTTGCGGGGCACAGAGAATATCGGTAGTATGTACAAAGGATCCATCTGAAATTACGGATCAGCATAAGGTTTTGATGGAGTTTTTGGAAGGAGCGTTTCAATTTTCCGTAGAGGAATTTGAACGCATCGTGAAGGAAAATCTTCCCGGAAATACCCATGAGAAATCGATGATTCAGTATTATAAAGATAGGGAAGAGGAAATCGGGAAAAAATTGGGGATTTCCATTCAGCAGTTCAGTGAGCTGAAAGGTTATGTCACATCCCACAATTCCGGCTATACCGAGTGCCAGGAAATGTATGGCGCGCTGTCAGAGAAATTTAATGGTGAACTTCCTGAAAACCTCGTTCTGATGATGGATGTGGGATTGAAGGGATACGGAGAGGATTGGTCGCAGATAAGGATTCCGGGCTTGGATTATCTGGTGATTGAAAAGACACTGATCAAAGAAGGAGAACAGGTAAGAGTGCTGAACCATCTGCCGGCAAATGTGCAGGAATTGGTGGGAAGAAGTGTTTAGGTAATGTAACAGTCCAATTTGAAATGGAAATGTTTTCAAGTTTTGTAGCAGGAGGCACAGACGATGTTAAGACATTGCGCTGCCTCCTGCTATTTTCGGCGTGTTTATTCTTAACTACACATGGACAGTTTGCCTTTGAAATCAGAATCAGGGAGATAACGATTTATTTGGATTTTCTATATTTCTGATTCCTACTGTTCGGCTTATCGGGAATCGTGCGCTCGATAAGTTTCAGCTCCAAGGCGGGATTCAGATAGTTTTGGCGGAAGGTCGGTCTGTGAGAAAGTCCAAGCCGTTCCATAAGCTCTGCAACCGGGAGGGTTTCATCGCCAAGAGCAGAGAAGAGCAGTTCAGTCGGTATTTTATCTTGGTCGGTTACTTGGTCACTAACTTGATCGGTACTGTGACCAACTATCGTAACCTCCGACAGGCTGTCCCGGATGATTTCGAGCATCAGTTCCACAAAACCTGCGCTGTCGGTCTGTGCGTCCTCCGCACCGAGGGCATCGTAGTATTCCTTTTGCCGTGACTGAATTAATTCTTCAATCGGCAGTCAGAAGAATAGTTCCTTCCACTGGCTGAGAAAGAGGCTGTGCCACATCCGTCCCATGCGACCGTTGCCGTCTGGTAATGGTACAATGGGAATGCGAAAACTATTTATAAATCTCCCAACTTGCTAAATTGTTGTATTATGAAAGTCTACCCATGCAGGATTTTTCAATAAGCTCTCCTGAATATTCATCAGGGCTTTTACCGCTGTCTCAAACTCAATTCGATCTTGTTCTCTGAGGACATATTGGTTCTGCATGGTTTCATACGCTTTGCGGACATCGCTATTATCTCCAGCCTGTGTAAAGAATATAAATCCTGTCGGAACAACGCCAGGTATTCCGTCAAGGCGTCCTTTTTCTTCCTCCACACGAATCTCCAAAAGACGCTTTAATTTATCTGAATCTGATAACAACGCTGATACTTTCGGATGCTGTGCAATAACTGCTAAATCATAGATATGCTTTGCCGCCTCAAACGCTCGTTGATTTATGGAAGAATGACGAACATACGCTTCCGCAGCGAAAAGTTTGTCAACAAAAATGCGTTCCAAAGTGATGGTCTGGATAAAAAATGGCTTTACATCATACACTGTTTCAAGAATCTTCTTTTGTTCCTCTGTCGCCAGGTTGTAAAGCATCGCAGATATTTCTAAACTCTCCACCGGCTCACTAATCGTAAAAGAAGTTGCTTCCACTTTTAGTTTGCCAAAACGTTGCAGTGCATCGTCTGCATCAAAAGCAGTAACAGGATCATATGTATAAACCGCAATCACCTCAGAACGATTTGTTTTCCCTTGTGCCGCATCCCTCGGAAGGGAAACATATTTCTTGGCTGCACGTTCCAGACGTTTATCGTTCTGTGTCCTGCTACATCCTCTGGTATCAACGGAAAGGTCAATATCCTCGGAAAAACGGTTGGTCGTTTTCAGGGCTTTATAAAGGGCTGTTCCGCCTTTGAAATAAGCCTGAAGTCCGTCTGCCTGAAAATTAGATAATTCCTGCAAGATTAGCAGAACATAGTAATCCTTTTCCAGTACATCTGTTCGATATCCTGTCTTTTCATGTATGTTTTCAAGCAAAAGACCAAACGCATCTTTATCTTCATGTAATTTCATATCATAGTTCCTCCCATACTTGCGGTATGTGCAAGGCGCAATACCGTATTATGATTATAATAACAATCAGCAAATGCCAGCAGAACTTTATATTTCATCCCTTTCTTCTGAATATAGTCCGCAATAATCTCATAAGGGTGTTCTTCATCTACCGGAGCTTTTTCTAACAAATCCAATGCGTCAAGTATTTGCAGATATTCTTTATTTTCTGCTGTGACAGGAACTTTGGGCGGTCGAATCACAACACCAAGTTTTCTATCTGTTCTCATACAATCTTTCGCCGCATTGGTCGCCAATACACGCTCCCGTGGCATCTGTGAAGTCAGTCCCATACGATGAAGGGTTGTCAGACCAGTTTCATACCCAATATCCGGCAACAAGTATTTATCCGCGATCAGCTTTTCCTTGTTAATTCCCGTTTCACCAAAAGGAGTCACTGCCGTACGATAGTAAATTCCTTTTTGGAAGCACCGAAGTTCCGGTAAAAGTTTCCCATCCAGCGCACGCTTTACCGCAACTGCCGCCGCTGCCGCCGCTTCTTTTTCTTCCAAATCATAAACCGCTGCAATCTTCTTTGCAATCTGCCCTGTATAAATTGGTATTCCTGTTGGCACCACTGCTAATTGTTCACACACAAAAGTTGTATAAGTTTTTCGCATACCCTCGCCCTCTTTGATATATTATATACGAATTTCGTCATCAATATTCACATATATTATATCATTCTTTGTCGAAATGTCAATTTACCTTAAATTTCAAAAAGGATATTCATCAAATAAAAGATGAAATATCCTTTGGCATATACGCTATTCAAATTTATATACAAAGTAGTTTGCCGCTGTTACGCCGCTTTCTGCTGGTGTCTCAATGTTACATTCCCCTCTGCGAAGGGATGAATGAATTCAAATTCGTAATGGAAGACGGCACTTTTAATCAGCGGGTGAAGTTCTGACTGTTGATACCATGCAAACAGGTTGTGAATATGCTCCGGCACAAATTCTGCTGGAGGAGCCATGTGGATCAGCACCTCTCCGTCAAAGATGCCTACGCCGCCAGAGCGGAACTTTCCATTTTCTGGCACAAGACCGCTCATCATCAGCTTGTGTGCTTTGAGGAGATCGTCTACGGATGCAGGATTTAACTGCATCATTAGTTCGTAGGCTTCATATGCATTCTGTACCTCTCTAATCTCGTTGGGGTTTCCAAGAACGCGCTTGCCGTCAAGAATTGGCGGTTTGTAGTCGCTCATTGGAATACCTCCATTTGATTTTCTCCTATACACAGGCATTTTTCGCCAATATAGCAGGGTCATAGGACCATACCTCAAAGACAAATCCGCCGAAATCTCCAAAATACTGTTCGGTACAAATAGCATCTACAGGAATTTTTGCAGCAGTCTTTTTAGAAACAGCAACGGCACCATTTTGTTCATTTACACCGATTATAGTTTGATGTGCCAGCGCCCGCATTCCGCTTATGACCTGTCTTTCAATCTGAACCGGTGTTTTCACATAAAGGATTCGTTCCATAGGTGATTTCAGACGTTCATATCCCTTTTTCAAAAATTCCGGTTTCCCGTATGCCGGAGTAATCCATTTGTGTGTGCATTCCGAACTTTTGCGTGATTAGACCAGAAGCAGTAAGGTCATTGATAGCTCTCGTACAGGTCGCTTTTGAGAGGGAAAGCTCCATTGCAATCTGTGTCAGATATTTATGGAGATTCACAGTGGGTATACAGGGAAGATTTGAAAACGGAAAATGATTTATGGGCAAATTTTAAATATATTCTTGAGCAGAACAATAAAGAGAGGCTGAATGGGGAATCTCTGACGGAAAGTGACTTTGAACAGGTAAAGAACCAGCTTCAGTTTTCATCATTTTACAAGGCAGGCGAGTGGCTGGTAGGAGAGAACGGAAAAGTCCAGGTGCATGTGCAGAGGGATACGGAGCGCCTCCACCTCGTTGTTATGAACCATGAGCATATTGCAGGCGGAAGCAGCGTCTATGAGGTCATCAACCAGTACAGCGCATTAAAGACGGATGAGGACAGCAAGGCTTCTGCAAGGGATAGGCGGTTTGATGTGACGCTTTTAATTAACGGTCTCCCCATGATTCATATTGAATTGAAAAATAAGCAGCACTCCTATATGGACGGATTCTGGCAGATTAAGAAATATATCGGGGAAGGGAAATTTACGGGTATTTTTTCGGCAGTGCAGATGTTTGTTATCAGCAACAGTGTAAATACGAAATACTTTTCCGCAGCAGGCGACACAGAGCTGAACCCCAAGTTTATCAGTGGCTGGCTTGATAAGGACAATAATCCAATAACGGATTATATAGATTTTGCAAAAAGCGTCCTCAGCATCCCGGCGGCACACGAGATGGTTGCTAGATATACCGTGCTGGATGAAGATGCAAAAAAGCTGATTCTGCTGCGACCGTATCAGATCCATGCGATTGAGGCAATCCGTGAAGCGTCCAAAACAGGCAGGTCAGGCTATGTGTGGCATACAACAGGTTCAGGGAAAACGCTGACTTCATACAAGGCGACAAGGAATCTATTGATGGACATACCCGCCCTTGACAAGGCTGTATTTCTGATTGACCGTAAAGATTTGGACACTCAGACCACAATGGCGTTTCAGGCTTATGCAAATAACGATTTGGTGGATGTTGACGAGACGGACAATGTAAACGACTTGAAGAAAAAACTGAAATCAGGCGACAGGCAGGTGATTGTGACAACCATCCAAAAACTGCAAAGGCTGATTATGAAGAGGCTTCAGGAAGACATGCCGGAATATCGGAAAATACGGAATCTTAAAATTGCATTTGTTGTGGATGAGTGCCACAGGGCGGTTACGCCGGGAATGAAAAGGGAACTGGAACGATTTTTTGGAAATTCCTTATGGTTTGGTTTCACCGGGACACCCAGATTTGCAGAGAACCCATATCCGCAGATGGGGGATCTTCCGAGGACAACAGAGGAACTGTATGGAGAAAGGCTGCATAAGTATACGATACAGAATGCGATTCATGACAATGCCGTCCTTGGATTTCAAGTGGAACACAACGGTCCTAAGGATATTGCCGACGAGACAGACAAGAATGCATATGACAATGAGGCGCACATGCTGAAAGTGCTGGATGTAATCCTGAACAAATCTTATCATAAATTAGGGTTTCAGAACGGCAGGGGAATGACATACGAAGGGCTTCTTACAACAAGCTCCATCCAGCTTGCACAGAAATATTACGAACTGCTGGCAAAGGTAAAGAGGGGGGAGACTTCTCTCGTAATAGACGAGAAAATAAAGCGGGTGCTCCCTGATTTCCCTAAATTTGCTATAACCTATTCCGTTTCCGAGAATGAGGAAGGCTCTCAGGTGAATCAGCAGAAAATGCAAGCTTCCCTTGATGATTACAATGAGATGTTCGGGACAAAATATGAACTTTCTCAGATTCAGGGTTACAATGGGAACTTGAATAAGAGGCTTGCAAGAAAAGAAACCAAATTCCAGAGCAGGAGTGAGCAGCTTGATATAGTGATTGTTGTAGATCGGCTTCTTACAGGATTTGATGCTCCATGCATGTCAACTATTTTTATTGACAGGCAGCCGATGGGACCCCATGATTTGATACAGGCTTTTTCGAGGACGAACCGTATTTATGACAAAAATAAAGCATATGGACAGATTGTGACCTTTCAGGCTCCTATATTATTCAAAAAATGTGTGGACGAGGCAGTCAAACTGTACTCCGCAGGAGGGACGAAGGAAGCACTGCTGGCGGAATGGGACGAAATAGAGGCGGCGTTTGAGAAAGCGCTCTCAGCGCTGCGTGTTTCGGCGGAAACTCCATCGGAGGTTCCCAGAATGTCAGTGAAAGAAAAAGAAGTATTTGTTAAAATCTTCCAGAATTTTGACAGGCTATTTGCCCAGATGAAATCATTTACAAATTATGATGACAGGATGCTTGAAGGATATGGCATCACACAGGAGGAATACGATGATTATGCGGGGCACTATTTTAATGTGCTGAAAGAAATACAGGACAATAAGCCGGACAAAGGAGAGGATATTCCTGAATCTGTGCAGATAGATTCTGATTATGAGCTGATGGCATACAGCAGTACAAAAATAGATTATGAGTATATCATTAATCTAATCCAGAATATAGTCACACCGGATGATGGGGAAGAGGATATCACCCCCGAAGAACGGCAGCGGAAAATTGAAGAGATAAGGCAGTATGTGGAGGAGCTCCGCAAGGACAATCCGAAGATTGCGGATATCATGTCCGGGCTGATTGATGAAATTGAAATGGATGCGGAAAAATATAAAGGAAAATCCATCTTAAATATTGTGGAGAGTATGAAACAGGACTGCATAGACCGGGTAATCACAGATTTCTGTCTGATATGGTATGCATCGAAGGATGATGTCATGTATGCGGCAAGCCATTACAGGAACGGGGAAATACCAAACGAGAGCAGGATAAAGGCAACGATTGATTATACCAGCTATAAGGAGTCGAGGAAGAACGCTCTCCCCAAGTTCAAATTTTATGCACAGATGATGGCGGAACTTAGAAAAACGCTGGATAAGGAAATCAAGCCGCTTACTGGTCATTGAACATGACATGGTTTTGTCCTTTCCGGTTGTTTGTATCGGCGTAAGTGTTTTCAAGAAATGGAGGCAGCTTATGCTAAAAGATATGAACAGTGAAACACCTTTTTACGAGTATTACAGGCAATGGGTAGACGTGTACAAGAAAGGGGCTATAAGGGAAGCAACGATGTCAAAGTACCTTATGACGCAGAAGTGGGTTGAAAAACTTGCACCGGAATTGAAACTGTGCGAACTATCGAGAACCGCCTACCAGCAGCTCTTAAATGATTATGCGAAAGAGCATGAAAGGCAGACGACGCTTGATTTCCACCACCAGCTTAAGGGGGCAATCATTGATGCCGTTGACGAGGGAATGATTGGGCGTGATCCGACAAGAAAGGCGATTATTAAAGGAAAAACGCCGAGAACCAAAAAGATAAAATACTTAAACCAGTTTGAACTTCATACACTGATAGCACATCTTGATATTAAAGAAGAAGCGAACTGGGATTGGTTTATCCTGCTTGTTGCCAAGACTGGCATGAGGTTTTCGGAGGCGCTTGCAGTAACGCCGGGGGATTTTGATTTTGCAAGGCAGACCTTATCCATCAGTAAGACATGGGACTACAAAGGCGAGGGCGGTTTCCTGCCCACAAAAAACAAATCGTCTGTGAGAAAGATACAGATTGATTGGCAGATTGTGGTCAAATTTTCGGAACTGATAAAAGGTATGCCGGAGGATAAGCCTATATTTGTAGGACAGGATAAAATCTATAATTCCACGGTAAATGATGTGCTGACAAGGCATTGCAGGGCGTGCGGCATTTCTGTAATCTCAATTCACGGGCTGCGCCATACCCATGCCTCCCTGCTGCTTTTTGCGGGAGTGTCAATTGCAAGCGTTGCCCGCAGATTGGGACACGCAAGCATGACAACAACGCAGAAGACATATCTGCACATTATTCAGGAGCTTGAGAATAAGGATGTGGATTTGGTGATGAGGACGTTATCAGGATTATAAGATTGGGAAACTTTTAATTTTAGTATGGAAACGCTTACGCTGATTTTTTTGTCAGATTTTCCGCCGTCAGTCTGAAAGTGACCATTTGCAAATTGCCCCATTTTATCATATAATTGTCCTCGAAAGAAATTGAAGCTTTTGCCAAAAGAGAGGTGAAATATATGCTTTTATATCATGGAAGCAATATTGTAGTTGAAAAGCCGGAGATTCGTGAAAAACTTCGCGCATTAGACTTTGGAGCTGGATTCTATTTAACTTCTAGCAGAGAGCAGGCTATAAGATGGGCTAGAACAGTAACCAGAAGGAGACGAAAAGGCAATCCAGTACTAAATGTTTACGAATTGAAAGAAGAACGGATGAAAGAACTAAAGATTCTGCTATTTAAAACTGCAAATGCCGAATGGCTTGATTTTGTGGTGGCAAATAGAAAAGAAATACCTGTTAAAGAGGTATATGATCTGGTGATTGGTCCGGTTGCGAATGATGCTACTCTTCCTGTAATTGATGATTATATGGATGGAAAATATACAAGAAATCAAGCAGTAGAAAAATTGCTGCCACAAAACTTAACAGATCAGTATGCCTTTTTAACAAAGAAGGCATTATCATACTTAAGCTTTGAAGGAGACGATATAATATGAGTCAGGTAGATGCAAGAAAACTAGATTTCTATGACCGTCAGGTTGTCCAATTGATTATTGATAAGTATGGTATAAAAGAGAGAGAGGCAGTGCGAAATTTTATTGAATCCGAAACATACCAAATGTTGCTTGATGTTGAATTGGATATTTATAAAATGAGTCCCCATATTATCTTTGATATGTGGGAAAGTGAAAAAGTCACCGGAGATCCAAGGAATTCGCAATATATAAGGGAGTGATAGGAATGTCGAAAGAAACGCAATTTTTTATTTATCTTATAGAGCGATATGCGGAAAAAAAAGGAAGTACGGCAAATCAAGTTTTGCATGAATGGGATAAATTGGAACTTACGGATTTTATTTATGATATGTATGAAATATATCATGTGGAAAGATTGCAGAACGCTTTCGACGATATTGATGAATTAATGTTGGAAAAGCAAGCATGTGGAAAGTGACTGTTTGCAAATCCCCCTATTTTATCATATAATAAACCTCGAAAGCAAAAAAGCATCCACCATGACATAAGAAACCAAACGAGGAGGAAAGGATAATGATAGCAGTATTTGACAGCGGCGCCTATCTGGTAAACGGTACAGAAGTGATTCCCGACAGCCCGCAGGCTTTAACCGAAGTGAGAGCAAAGACGGGCAGGGAGACCACCAAGGAAGCAGCCAGGCAGGAGACGATTGCTTACGGCATTTTAAAAGACCATAATACATCCGACAACATGGACAAGCTTAAGATCAAGTTCGACAAGCTGACTTCCCATGATATCACATTTGTAGGAATCATCCAGACAGCCAGGGCATCAGGGCTTGAAAAGTTCCCGGTTCCCTATGTGCTCACCAACTGCCACAACTCTCTGTGCGCAGTGGGAGGAACCATCAATGAAGACGATCACATGTTTGGACTTACCTGTGCCAAGAAATACGGCGGTGTTTACGTGCCCCCTCATCAGGCAGTCATTCACCAGTTTGCAAGAGAGATGCTTGCAGGCGGTGGCAAGATGATCTTAGGTTCCGATTCCCACACCCGGTATGGCGCGCTTGGAACCATGGCAATGGGAGAAGGCGGTCCCGAGCTGGTTAAGCAGCTCTTAAATCAGACCTACGACATCAATATGCCCGGCGTAGTCGGCGTCTATCTGACAGGGGAACCGGTGAAGGGGGTAGGTCCCCAGGACGTTGCCCTTGCCATTATCGGCGAGGTGTTCGCAAGCGGTTATGTGAAGAATAAAGTAATGGAATTTGTGGGACCGGGCGTGGCTTCCCTTAGCGCTGATTTCAGAATTGGAATCGATGTAATGACCACAGAGACCACCTGCCTGTCTTCTATCTGGCAGACCGACGACACCATTAAAGAATTTTATGAGATTCACGGAAGACGTGAAGAGTATAAGGAATTAAATCCGGGCGAAGTGACCTATTATGACGGCATGATCACCATAGACCTTGGCACCATAAAGCCTATGATCGCCATGCCTTTCCACCCAAGCAACACCTATGCGATTGAAGAACTGAACGCAAATCTTCTGGATATTTTGGATGATGTGGAGAAAAAGGCGGCAGTTTCTTTGGACGGTGCGGTGGATTTCACTTTAAAGAATAAAGTACATGATGGCAGGCTGTTGGTAGACCAAGGCATCATCGCAGGCTGCGCAGGCGGCGGTTTTGAAAATATCTGTGCGGCAGCGGATATCATGCGGGGAAGCTATATCGGTTCCGATGGATTTACTTTAAGCGTATATCCCGCGTCCATGCCTGTGTACATGGAACTGATCAAAAATGGCTGCGCGGCAGCGCTGCTTGAGACGGGCGCCGTGATGAAGACGGCATTCTGCGGTCCCTGCTTCGGTGCAGGGGACACTCCGGCAAACAATGCCTTCAGCATCCGCCACTCTACCAGAAACTTCCCCAACAGGGAAGGATCCAAGCTGCAGAACGGTCAGATTTCATCTGTGGCACTTATGGACGCCCGTTCCATTGCGGCGACGGCGGCGAACAAAGGCGTGCTCACGGCGGCAACAGACTTTGACGGACCGATTCAGAAATATCAGTATCACTTTGATGCAAATATTTACGCAAACAGAGTATTTGATTCTAAGGGAAAGGCGGATCCCTCCGTGGAGATTCAGTTCGGTCCTAATATCAAGGACTGGCCGGCAATGACAGAACTTCCCGAGAATCTGGTTCTGCGCGTGGTGTCCGAAATCCATGATCCAGTGACCACAACAGATGAACTGATTCCCTCCGGCGAGACGTCCTCCTATCGTTCCAATCCACTGGGACTTGCAGAGTTTACCTTGTCCAGAAAAGATCCTGCTTATGTTGGACTTGCCAAGGATATCCAGCTTGCCCAGAAGGCAGTGATGGAAGACAAATGTCCCGTAGAGGCAAAGCCGGAACTAAAACCAGTGATGGACGTAATCAAAAAGGATTACCCCCAGGTGGACAAGAAAAATACAGGTTTTGGTTCTACCATCTTTGCAGTAAAACCCGGCGATGGCTCCGCCAGAGAGCAGGCGGCATCCTGTCAGAAGGTGCTTGGAGGATGGGCGAACATTGCCAACGAATACGCAACCAAGAGATACCGCTCCAACCTGATCAACTGGGGCATGCTTCCCTTCCTGATTCCAGAAGGAGACCTTCCTTTTAAGAACAAAGACTACCTGTTTTTCCCGGAAATCCGCAAGGCAGTGGAAGAAAAGGCGGATGAGATCAAGGCATACAAAGTAGGCGAGGAAGGACTTACCCAGTTTACCGTGAAACTGGGCGAACTCACAGACGAAGAACGCCAGATCATCCTGAAAGGATGCCTGATTAATTACAACAGAGTATAATTACTTAGATGAATAAACCTGCTGATGACGGAAGAGGTCATGGCAGGTTTATTTTGGTTCATAGGAAAGTATGTCCTATGAACGAAAGCTGGATGCGCAGCTTCGTACGCGGAACATAAGCTGCGCTTGAAAAAATATTAATAGAAAATGCATTATGGTGGGAGTATAATTAAAAGAACAGATGATGAATCGAGGGAGATGAAAGATGGATAGCAAGATTACCCTATATCATGGAAGCCCCAATAAAAAATTTGTTCCAACATATGGGTTGGGGGAAGACCGGCATGATTATGGAAAAGGATTCTATCTGACGGAGCATATTGAACTGGCAAAAGAATGGGCTGTAAGTAATCCGGGGAGTATAGGCGGCTGGGTACATAAGTATAAACTTGATATGACCGGCTTATCGATGCTCGATTTTGCTGATAAAAATATTTTGTCTTGGATGGCGGAACTTATGAAGCACAGACAGGCAGACGATTCAAAGAGATATAGGATTTTGTCTGAAAAATTTATCTGCAAGTATGGCATAGATACGTCAACATATGATGTAATTAAAGGATGGAGAGCAAACGCATCGTATTTTTATATTACAAAAGCATTTGTCCGAGATGAAGTGGATATAGAGATTTTGGAGGAACTGCTTTCCCTTGGCGGCTTGGGTGTGCAATACTGCATTAAGACGGAAAAGGCATATTCAGGATTAAAGGAAATGGAGAGTGCTTTGATTCCTGTGAATTATTCCGAGTTTAATCAGAAGTACAATGAAAGAGATATAACAGCCCGTGATAATATGAAAAAGCTGATTAATTCAGACAGAAATAAAGTAAATCGCGTATTCAGTACATTGATTTAATAATTGAAAGGGAAAATATAAATATGCATGCGTATAATGAGTTATATTTGAAAGAAGTAGTTGAGACGCAGGGGAAATTATTCGAGGAAATAACAGTATATGAACCAGGGATAGATGTCAGACATTTTATAGAAAATTATATGATAAGCCGAACCAGGAAATTTATTGATCAGGGTCAGGCATATGTATGTACGCTTGATGCGAAGGATTTATGGACATATTTTTGTAAGACAGATAATTTTAAGCCGATTTGTGGAAATGCAATCGGAGGATTTACAGTGAACTGGATAGGACAGTTCTATGCATATTTTCAATGGTATTATAATATGAGCAGCAAAAGAATAGCAGAGCTTATACCGATTGACTTTATTTGTGCGGCATATAGAGGTCTTCATGACCTGGATTTAGATTTGGCAGTTCAGAAAGTAGGTGAACAGATTGTCGAAAATAATATGTTTCCATAATCCAGATGAAAGAAACGGTTATTTAAGCAACTGGTATTTGTCAGATTTCCAGTTAGATGGTGTGGCATTTTCATCCATGGAACAATATATGATGTTTAGAAAGGCATGCCTATTTAAAGACAATAAGATTGCGGATGAGATTATGGCAACTAATAATGTCGGTAAAATCAAAGCGCTTGGAAGAATGGTTTCAGGATATGATGATCTGATTTGGAGTGGAATGCGTCAAGCAATCGTTTATAATGGACTTATTGAGAAATTTAGACAAAACGAAGAAATCAAAAAGCTTTTGGTTGAAACAGGTGATTGCATTCTGGCGGAATGCGCTGTTATGGACAAAGTATGGGGAATCGGATTAGGCATGACAGATGAGAACAGATTTGACATGAATAAATGGAATGGTCAAAATCTTTTAGGATTTGCACTCATGGAAGCGCGCAGCCGTCTTATTCTTTCTGCTCTAAAATAATTGCCACATGGCTTTTAATTTATCTGTCGCTCTACATAAAAACGTTTGCTGCTAGGAAGGAGAAACATATGACAAAATTTGAAGAATTGCAAAATATTATAGCGCGCCTGCGTGCTCCCGGCGGCTGCCCGTGGGACAGAGAACAGACGCATTTTAGCCTGAAAGCCGCCTGCATCGAAGAGGCAGCAGAGGTAATCTGCGGCATTAATATTTTAGAGGATACCGGTGACTCGGATAATTTAAAGGAAGAACTTGGGGATTTGCTTCTGCAGGTAGTGATGCATGCACAGATAGCGGAAGAAGAAGGTTTGTTCACAATGGATGACATTATCCAAGGTATCAGTGAAAAGATGATCCGGCGCCATCCCCACGTTTTTGGAGAGGAGACGGCAGCCGATTCGAGAGAAGCGCTGGATAAGTGGAGCGATATAAAGAAGAAGGAAAAGGCAGGGAAAGAGTGGGCGGAAAGCTATCTTCCAAGCGCTTTTGACGAGGCAAAAGGACTGATTGACACAGCAAAAAAAAGAAAGGGACTTGAATAGAACCAACTATTTTTCACTGCCCACCGCATTAAATTTATCCATCGCCCCCGCAATAAAAACACCTGCCGCCAGGAAAAACACATTAATTAGCCCGTTTCTGCTGGAAAGCGAAAGCCCATCAAAAGGAACGATCATAACCGTAGCGGCAATAATAATCCCCACAATCCCATGGAACGCCTCCGAATAATGCGTATCAAACAAAGCATTGACCGCCTTTGACAGAAAGACGATCGTGATAATACCCCCAATCCCTCCGGGAATCAGAACTTCCGCCGCCATATGCCCGATACCGTCCACAAAGGGCGTATAAAGCCCTAAGGGCATCAGCAGCGTAGAAAAACTCATCCCCGGCGCAATGATACTGAGTGCCAGACAAAAACCGCAGAACACATACCATACAAATCCAGGTACAATCGTCACAGATGCCATGCGCAGCCCCATCAGCAGCGCAAAGACAAAGACCATAGCCAAAACCATAGAGACAAACGACCTGCCCGACCGCCCGCAAAGCCCCGCTTCCTTCCAAAGCGATGGCAGCATCCCCACAATCAATCCCACAAAAAGACACACCGACGGATCCGGATACTTCTCCAGCAAAAAAGCAAGCAGATTAGCAACCCCCATAAACCCAATCGCATACCCCAAAATATAAGGCAGAAGCCGCGGAACATGACTCTTAAAACAAGAAACCGGATTTGCCAAAAACTCCATAAGCGGCTTATACACCCCAAACAAGACACTCAACACCCCGCCGCTAATCCCCGGCAGCACAGCCCCCAACCCAATCAAAGCCCCCTGCAGAACATGCACCAACCCTCTCACCAAAGCCTTCCCATCAATCCTCATACCAACCCAATCCTTCACCACATCCCTATACCTAAACATATGTCACATCCCCCCCATTTATATTACTAATTTTCTGATACAACATAATACACCTATATCCTTTTGTTTGGAAAACCATATGCTATGCGCGCCCCGCCCAAGTCCGCTCCCTGCCTTTCTCCATTCCCATCCCGCTGCCGCCCTTATCCTGCCGCCTTCCTCGTCCTCCCTCGATTTCCCTCCCAAACAAAATCCCCATTTAAGCTAAACTAATTTCCGTCCCGTCCGATAAATATATTGCAGGTATTTATGGCCAGAATACCCGCCCAATATGAATCAATTATGTCGCCACGGATGGTACGCTTTAGGGAAACGGACAGCCCTTTTGTGTATCATTTTTGTTTTTTTCAATCAAGGAGGGGAGATAAAAGCAAGGGACAAGAAGAAGGAGGAAGAATGCGAATAGATTCCAGTTCAATAGGAATGGATTCCGCCAGAAGATACTCTTCGTCTACCACGAGAGTAACAAGAGTAGCCATTACCAACAGCAGGCAGAGATTGCAGGACGGAACCGGCGGTCTGCTTGGAAATGGATTACATGCCAGTGTGAATAAAGATGAGTCGCAGACTGGCAGGAAGAACCCCGAAGATGCGCTCAAATCCAGCTTTGACGAGATGCGTGCCAAGATGAAGACAATTGCATCCGGCAGTGTCAGCAGCGCAGAGGCAGCCAGCGCGCAGCAGCAGTTTCGCGAGATACGCCAGCAATGCTTTAACTTTTTGATGGCGATTCTTTTCCCTGACAGAGGGAGAGATTTCAGTCTCAGAGAGGAAAGTGCCAGCGGGAGCGACCTTACTTCCACACAGGACGCATTGGCTTCCAGCGTAGGTGTAGGGGCAAAAACTTTTACGTTCAGCAGCCAGTATTATCATGAAGAAACAGAGACCACCTCATTTTCCACCACCGGAACGGTCAGATGCGCAGACGGGAGAGAAATCAATTTTAATCTGAATCTGGAGATGAGCCGCAGTTTTCAGGAATACTATGAAAACACTGTGAGCTACACCCGGACTTCCATGTGTGATCCGCTTGTAATCAACTTGGATGGAAACATAGCAGATTTATCAGATCAGACCTTTCTGTTCGATATTGACGGAGACGGCAAAGAGGATGAGATCAACCGTTTAGGAGCCGGCAGCGGTTTCTTAGCGCTTGATAAGAATGGCGATGGTATCATCAACGACGGTTCAGAACTTTTCGGAACCAAGTCGGGCAATGGTTTTGCAGACCTTGCCGCTTATGACACGGATCACAACGGTTTCATCGATGAAGGAGACGAAATCTGGGATAAACTGAAAATCTGGGTCATGGATGAAAATGGAAACCAGCAGCTCTACTCACTGGCAGAAAAGGGAGTAGGAGCTATCTGCCTGCAGAACGCTTCCACAAACTATACACTTGCCGATGATCAGAACGAGGCAAAGGGAATGGTACGCAGAACCGGCGTATTTCTCTATGAAAACGGAAACGTGGGAACCGTACAGCATGTGGATATGGCGCTCCATGAACAGCGCGAACAGGAAAAAATAAGGCAAAGCCAGAGCAAGTATGCAAGATGGCTTTACGACATGGCAATGTAACAAACATAAAGAGTGATATAAATGGTATAAAAAGATGCCTCCCTACATAAAATAGGCTGGAGGTGTCTTATGAAAAAACTTAGAGTCTTTCAAACTGTCAAAACAACGGATGCCGCCCGCGGCGGGTCATCCTTGTATTCTATAAAAAGAAGCGTACCGGGATTTTTTACCAAAAGTCTTGGTACGGTTCTTTTGTTTTTGCTGATGATTCCCTATCTGATCACATTTCTATTCGGCAATTTAAAAGAAGGAGAGGATAACTCTTCTGCCTGGCAAAATTTAGATACGATATCGGAAGAAGACTTTTTGGTGGTCAACGAGACGGTGTTGGGTGTGGAAGAGATTCCCCTCGAGTTATACATAGCAGACAGACTTGCCAGAAGCATCGATAACGACTTTGAGCTGGAAGCCTTAAAAGCACAGGCGGTCTTAATCCGCTCCGGTCTTCTTCTGTCCGCAGCAGAAAGCGGCGAGGGAACCCGATCCATCCACATCACAGATAAAGATTACGGAACTATACAGGGTACAGAAAAAATCTACGAAGCGGCGGCACAGACCAAAGGCGTCTATCTAGCTTACGAAAATCTGCCTGTAAGCGGCTCCTATTTTGCTGTCAGCAACGGCTCCACCCGCAATAGCGAAGAATTAGGTCTTACAGAATACCCATATTTAAAAAGCGTATCATGCAGCAGAGACTTCCTTTCCAAAGATTACGCAAGTTCCGTCCGCTATGACAAAACCGAATTCGACCGAATCTGGGATAAAACTCTGCCGTTTCAAATTACAGAGGAAGAAATCTTAAAAAACGAAACCATATCAAAGGAAAAAGGAATAGACGACATAAATCTCTACCGAGACAGCGCCGGATATGTACTCTACCTCTCCCGTGGAGAAAAGTACATATCCGGCGAACAATTCCGTGATGCTTATCTCCTTTCATCTGCCAGCTTCCACTTTATAGAAGAAGACACCAAAATCATCATAACCTCCGAAGGTGTCGGACACGGACTCGGAATGAGCCAATTCACAGCCAACGAAATGGCAAAGGAAGGCGAAGACTACATAAAAATACTAAGCTGCTTTTTCCCTGATACATTCCTGAAAAAAATATAGCACATTCGCAGCCTTACGGTAAGAAAGCGTGCGCCTGTCGGCAGCTGATGGCGCATGCCCCCTGCTGCAAGTTTACAGTATCGCAATAATTTGAAAATTTGAATAAAGAAGGAAAAAAGGGCAAAACTATCCATAAGAACAAATCATGTGCATACATGGCAGAACAGGTTCTAGGAGGAATAGATATGAGAAGAAGTAGAAGAAGAGGTCTTGTAAAAGAAAGAATTCTTATGGTTGCCTCAGCGGTACTGGTTTTAGGTTCTTTAACTGCCACAGGCTTATGGCTGGGAAGAGATAGAAACACACAGGACGAGGGGTATGTGGTAGATTTAAGTGCCATTGAAAATAATACGGCGGCAGGACTGAACGAAGAAGACAGCGTAAACCTTGCGGAAAGTGTGACGCAGGGAGCATCCACCCAGGATGACCTGGATTACGACCCTTACTTTCAGGAGACAAATTCCCAGAAGGTAGAAAACCCGGATCAGTCGGAAAGCGATAGTATGTCCGATGGTGCCGGCAAGGAAAGTGCAGAAACCGAAAAGAAAGAGCAGGATACCAAGGATCAGAATACAGAAAAGCAGGAAGATACGAAGCAGGCATCAGCGGATCCAGAGGAGAATACGACAGCGCTTTCCACCGCTATGCAGCCGGCGCTTACCTTTAGCGATTCTGACACACTGGTCTGGCCTATTGTGGGAAATATCCTGGTGAATTATAGCATGGACAAGACCATTTATTTTCCCACGCTCCAACAGTATAAATATAATCCTGCCATCATTATCCAGGCGAACGAAGGCGATCTGATTACAGCGGCATCGGCAGGGAAAGTCAGCTCCGTATTTGAAGATGATCGGATTGGAAATGCAATTACCATGGAATTAGGAGGAGGCTATGAGGCGACTTATGGACAGCTCACCAACATTCTTGTGTCTGAGGGAAGCTATGTGGCAGCCGGAGACGTGATTGCAGAGGTGGCTGCGCCCACAAAGTATTTCAGCGTGGAAGGAACCAATGTCTATTTCAAGCTGACAAAGGACGGAGAGCCGGTAAATCCCATGACAAAATTGAACTAGCATAAGAAGGGAAAATGGTTTAAGGCAGCTTTAGAATGGAGAAAGAAATGTTGTATATAATCGGCGGTAAAATACTGACTATGACCGGAGAAATCTGGGATAAAGGATATATATGCATTGAAAACGGGAAAATAAAGGAATTGGGGCCGATGGTAGACGGAGCCCCTTTTCCTTTGCCGGAAGGCGTGCCGGTAATCAATGCCCTGGGACTTTTGGTGATGCCCGGGCTTATCGAGGCGCACTGCCATATGGGAATCACAGAGGAAAAGAAGGGCATGGAAGGGGATGACTGCAATGAGACTGTGAATCCCATAACGCCCTATCTTCGTTCTATAGATGCCATCAACCCTATAGACGCAGCTTTTAGCGATGCGGTGCGGGCAGGAATCACTTCCGCTATGATCGGACCGGGGAGCGCAAACGTAGTGGGGGGAACTTTTTCCTTTGTAAAGACCTTCGGCAGAAGCATTGATGAAATGATCGTCTTAGCGCCGGCAGCCATGAAGGTCGCTTTTGGAGAAAACCCCAAGGTCAATTATTCCGGGCAGGGCAAATCCCCAGCCACCAGAATGGCGATAGCCGCCATGCTTCGGGAAGAACTTTTTAAAGCGCAGCGCTACTATGAGAAAAAGCAGGAGGGAATGAAGCGGGAGGAGGAAGACTTCCGCTATGAATGCTGGATACCTGTATTTGAAAAGAAGATTCCGCTAAAGGCCCACGTGCACCGGGCAGACGACATTCAGACGGCGATCCGCATCGCCAAGGAATTTCATCTGGATATGACACTGGATCATTGCAGCGAAGGACACCTAATTGCCCAGCAGGTGAAAAAGTCCGGATTTCCCGCAATCATAGGTCCGGATCTGTCAAGCAGGAGTAAAATAGAAGTGCAGAATATGGCGTTTAAAACGGTGGGAATTTTAAACAAAGAAGGGGTGAAGACGGCAATCACCACGGACCATCCCGTATCGCTGATCCAGTCGCTTCCCATATGTGCCGGCTTTGCAATCAAGTCCGGAATGGACGAGATAGAAGCGCTTAAATCAATCACCATTTATCCGGCAGAAATATGCAGGGTGGATCATAGAGTAGGCTCCCTTGAAATTGGAAAAGATGCTGATATAGCAATTTTTGATGATCTTCCCATCCGGGTACAGGCAAAAACCATGTGTACCATGATTGAAGGCAGAATCGTCTATGCAGATGAAACCTTTTCTTTACCTGCCTGTGAAAAAAATGTATAATATACGCGAGAAATGTTGGGAGGTATGGAATTGCACAGGATAAAAAGAGCGCTGATTCTTATCTGGGTCTTATCTCTGACAGGGTGCGCCGTCCTGCCAGGACAGGCGCAGCAATCGGAAAATGCATTTATCAGTATGGAGGAAGAGCCGGTCCTTTCTTATGAGGTGCCGGTCAGTTCCCCCAATATTTTTGTGAATCAATTAGGATACATACCGGATGGCACGAAGGTGGCGGTTTTTTGCGGAAGGGAGCTGCCGGATGAATTTCATGTAGTGAAAAAGGAAACAGGCGAAATCGTGTATACAGGATATCTTGAAGAACAGGGATATCAGGACGAGTCACAGGAATATAATAGTTACGGAGATTTTACAGAAGTAAACGAGCCAGGTACTTACTATATAGAAGCGCCTATAATCGGCAGATCCTATTCTTTTAGGATAGAAAAGGATCTGTACCGGGATGTTTTTAAGGAAGCCTGCAGACAGTATTATTATAACCGGTGCGGCATGACATTGACCAGCCAGTATGCAGGAGAAATGGCGCACAATGCATGCCATACGGGCAGGGCACTTCTCAAGGAAGATGCCTCCGTCAGCATGGATGTGAGCGGCGGATGGCATCAGGACGAAAGCGGCTCAAAACTGGTAGAACCTGCGGCGCGGAGCATTGCGGTCATACTGCTTGCCTATGAGCTGTACGGAGATGCCTTTACAGATGACATGGGGATTCCGGAGAGCGGTAATGAGATTCCGGATATATTGGATGAAGTCCGCTATGAAGTCGAATGGCTGCTGAAGATGCAGGACCCGGCGACAGGAGCGGTCTATTCGGGCGTTATGGTCTATGAACAAGGTGCGGGAAGAGGAGCGGCATCCTATGTAGAACCGGCAGATTTACAGGCGGCAAGGGCGTTTGCAATGGTGCTTGCCAAGTTCAGTTATCTATATCAGTTTTATGATACAGCGTATGCTACCGAGTGCCTGAAGGCGGCAGACCGTGCATGGAGATATGCACAGCTCAATGAAGGGGATGACAAGATAAGCGAGTGGAAACTCGCGGCGGCGGCAGAACTATACAGAGCATCCGGACAACAGGAGTATCACAGATATATTTCCGATTATCTCTCAAAAGAAGATTATGCAAAAAAGATGGATGAGGTGTTATTCTTAGGCTGTGTCACTTATATTTCCACAAAACAGCCGGTGAAGCTTCCTCTGTGTGAAGAGATCATCGAACTTTTGATGATAAAGGCGGATGAGATATCTGAGACGGCAAGAAATTCCCTCTTTTTGACAGGGGGAGACAAGGAACAGGAGAATATAGGAGAACTGCTTCTTGACATGATGTATATGACGCTGGTCAACCATGTCATAAGCAATCATGAATACGAAAATATTATTGAAAACCATCTTCATTATTTTATGGGAAGAAATCAAAAGGCAATCAGCTATATTGACAATGTGGGAGAGAACAATTACAGGCTCATTGATGAGAATCTCGGTATTATGAAGCAGTTTGAAGCGGACAGCAGGCTGATTTTTATGCTCAGTGAGGTGGTCAGCGTACATGGCGCTTAAACGAGCACTTTTTGCAAGGTGTGAGGCATGATATTCTCTTTTTGCAGGCAAAATGAGGTAGTAAAATAATAGAATAGAATTTCAAGGTTCGGAATGGAGGAAAAATGAAGATTGTAGTATTGGCTGGAGGCATCAGCACGGAAAGAGACGTTTCTTTGAGCTCGGGAACCATGATATACCGTGCACTGAAGGAGCGCGGGCATAAGGCAGTACTCTTAGATGTGTACCTGGGGCATGAATGGGAGGAAGGACAGGAACCTGATCAGATAGAAAGATTATTTGATTTAGAAAGAGATTGGGCTGGAGAGATGGGAACGATAACGGACCAAAATCCTGATATCGATCAGATCAAAGCCATGCGTAAGGACGGCAGCAAAAGCTTTTTCGGACCGAACGTGCTCGCCATCTGCCAGGCGGCGGATGCAGTCTTTATGGCGCTGCACGGCGAAAACGGGGAAAACGGAAAGATACAGGCGTGTTTCGACCTGATGGGTATTACTTATACAGGAACAGATTATGTGAGTTCCGCCCTGTCCATGGATAAAGGGCTGTCCAAAGAATTATTTACATACTATCATATCCCCACGCCGTTTGGTATCCGGCTTTCAAAGGGCAGCACACAAAAAAGTGATGTTCCTTTTCCCTGCATCGTGAAGGCATGCCGCGGAGGATCCAGCGTAGGGGTCAGCATAGCATGGTCCCGCGGGGAGTATGAGCAGGCACTTGAGGAAGCATTTAAATATGATGATGAAGTAATCGTAGAGCAGTATATCGAAGGCAGGGAATTTTCCGTGGGAGTGATGGACGGAAAGGCTTTGCCGGTAATTGAAATCGCGCCCATTCAGGGGTTCTATGATTATAAAAATAAGTATCAGCCAGGCGCTGCGATCGAGACCTGCCCGGCAGCGCTTTCCCCAGAAAAGACCAAGGAGATGCAGGAATATGCAGAAAAGGCATTTTCGGCGCTGCGCCTAAAAAGTTATGCCAGAATGGATTTTATGATGAATGGCGAGGGAGATTTATTTTGTTTAGAGGCGAATACCCTTCCCGGTATGACGCCCACATCCCTCCTTCCGCAGGAAGCGGCAGCTCAGGGGATGAGCTTCGGGGAACTCTGCGAAAAGATACTGTCATATGCGGTAAATGCAAATAAAAACTGAGAGATAGAAAAGAATATTGGAGTAATCTATGAGAAATATGACGATGCGGAACATGGCAGAAGCCTGTGGGGGCGTTCTGCATGAGCCGGAAAGAAAAACAATTGAATCGAATGAAAAGGAAGCGGCGTGCGTAGTCATCGATTCCCGAAAGGTAATACCGGGCGGCGTTTTTATCGCTACAAAGGGAGAACGGGTAGACGGACATACCTTTATACCGGATGTGATTAAAAAGGGAGCTATGGGTATCCTATGTGAACAAGAGATAGATAATTGCCCTGTGCCATATATTCTTGTAGAGGATTCCTTCAAGGCGCTGAAGGCGGTGGCGGAGTTCTACCGGAAGCAGCTTTCCGTCAAGGTGGTGGGAATTACAGGAAGCGTAGGAAAGACCAGCACCAAGGAATTTATTGCATCGGTGCTTGCGGTGAAATTCAAAGTGCTGAAAACGGAAGGAAACTTCAACAATGAGATTGGTCTTCCGCTCACTGTCCTCTCTATCAGGGAAGAACATGAGATTGCGGTTTTGGAGATGGGCATCAGTGATTTCGGGGAAATGCACCGGTTAAGCCAAATTGCAAGACCGGATGTCTGCGTCATGACCAACATCGGACAGTGCCACTTAGAAAATTTGGGAACGAGAGAAGGAATTTTAAAAGCAAAGTCTGAGATTTTTGATTTTATGAATCCTGAAGGGTATGTATTTGTAAATGGAGATGACGATCTTTTAAAAAGGCTGGACAAAAAAGGAAACCACGAACCTATTTGCTTTGGGTGCGATCCATCCAACGAAATTTATGCCTCGGATGTGTTGAGCAAGGGGTTATTCGGTTCCCTTGCGACCATTCACGCAGATTTGTCTGTGTTTCCGGTGGAAATACCCCTGCCGGGGGCGCACATGGTCTTGAATGCGCTGGCGGCAGCAGGTGTGGGGCTTAAGTTTGGGCTCACGATTCATGAGATCAAGCAGGGAATCGCCGGCGTGGAGAGCGTCAGCGGAAGGAGTCATGTGATTTCCCTGCCTGCGTATACTCTGATCGATGACTGCTATAATGCCAATCCCGCATCCATGCGTGCGGCAATCGATCTTCTTTCTACAGCGTTAGGCAGAAAGACTGCCATCTTAGGGGATATGTTTGAATTAGGGGAAAGAGAAGAGCAGCTCCATGGCGAGGTCGGCGCATATGCGGTGGAAAGTAAAATAGATGTTCTTATCTGCACCGGAAAACTATCCAGGAAGATGTATGAACGTGCGGCGGAAACAAACGGAACAAGCTTAGAAAATCAAAAGACGCGGATTTATTATTTTGAGACCAGAGAGCAGATGATGGAAGAACTTCCGCATATTTTAAAAAAAGGAGATACCATACTGGTCAAGGCATCCCATGGCATGCAGTTTGAGAAAGTGGTTGCACAGCTTAAAAATAGGGCGGAATTAAGAAAAGAAGCAGACTAGAAATCTGCTTCTTCTTTTAATTTAAAGTACGTATCCATGATAATTTTTTTGGTATAGGCGCCCACCTTTTTCTGATCTTCTTTGGAGAGATCCTTGACATAAATAGGTTTCCCGTATTCCAGTATGACATTTGCCCGTTTGATCTTTGGCAGGTGATCTTCAAAGATATCAGCCGAATTGTAGATTGTCATGGGGATGATAGGGCACCCGGTCTTAGCGGCAATCTTAAAACTTCCCTCATGAAATTCCATAAAGGTATGATTGACCCTGTTTCTGGTTCCCTCGGGAAAGATGCAGATGGAAATACCAGATTTCACATCCTCGATTGCTTCAAGGATGATCTTAAGTCCCTGTTTGATATCCTCTCTGTCCAGGAACAGACAATGGAGATTGCGCATCCAGTTGATTAAGAGCGGCCACCTGAGCATTTCTCTTTTGGCGATATAGCCGGTGGGTCTGGGGACACGGATGTAGGTGATAAGGATATCGAAATAACTTCTGTGGTTTCCGATATACAGCACAGGCTCATCTTTGGGAACATTTTCTTCCCCTATAACGGTGACATTGACGCCTGCAAAAAAAAGGCAGACACGGAACGCCCACTTTACAATGGCAAGAGAGCTCTTATCCTTAAGGGGCATATTGAATTTTCCGATGATCCATTCAATGATCAAAAGCGGAATACTGCAAATCAGAAATAAGACGACAAAAACGGCGACTAAAATCAATCGAATCATATCTCTACTCCCTGTATGCCGCATCTGCGGCACGATTTTCCTAAGTAACAACAGCTTTTAATAGTATATATCACAGAATTTGTTTTGGCAACACGTATATCTGGACTTCATATGGCAACTCTGATAAAATAAGTAATGTTCAGACGTGTGTGATATAGTATATGCGGCATAGAAGGTTTTGCCTGCCTGGACGGGAAGGAAACGACGGGATGGATAAGATAGCAGTTTTGGTTCCATGTTATAATGAAGAAAAGACCATAGCCAAGGTCATTAGGGATGCAAAGAACGCCCTGCCGGAGGCGGTGGTCTATGTATATGACAATAACTCCACGGACCGCACGGCGAAGATTGCGGAAGAGGAAGGGGCAGTGGTGCGCAAGGAATACATGCAGGGAAAAGGAAATGTGATCAGGCGGATGTTCCGCGAGATAGAAGCCCGCTGCTATATCATGGTGGATGGGGACGACACTTACCCTATGGAGTTTGCGCCCGAGATGGTGGACAAGGTGCTTCATCATAATGCGGATATGGTGGTAGGGGACCGGCTTTCTTCTACCTACTTTGAGGAAAATAAGCGCCCTTTTCATAATCTGGGCAATTCCCTGGTGCGTGCAAGCATCAACCGGCTCTTTGCCTGCGAGGTCAAGGATATCATGACTGGGTTTCGGGCATTCAGCTATGGATTTGTGAAGACCTTTCCGGTTCTTTCCAAAGGGTTTGAGATTGAAACGGAAATGACTATCCATGCCGTTTATAATCATATGCAGATTGACAATGTGATCGTGGAGTACAGGGACAGACCAGAGGGAAGCGAATCTAAATTGAATACCTACTCCGACGGATTTAAGGTGCTTGGCACCATCTTTCGTCTATATCGGGATTATAAACCCTTTGGCTTTTTTAGCTTTTTGGCGCTGTTCCTTTCGGTGATAGCGGCAGCCTTTTTTATACCGGTCCTCTTGGAATATATGAAGACAGGGCTGGTGCTGAAGTTCCCGACACTGATTGTCTGCGGCTTTGTAGTGATGGCGGCAATCCAGTCATTCTTTGCGGGACTGATTTTATCCAATATGGCGTTAAAGAACAGGAGAGATTTTGAATATCGCTTTACGCTGGTATGCGAAAAGGAAAGGCGGCAGTTTAACAGCGGGGAGGAGAAAGATTGAAAAAACTGATTTCCAAATGGTATCTTTTCATTGTGTTTGGTTTTATTGTGTTTGCGGGTCTTATTTTTGCCTTAAGCGGTGAAGGCAGTATCATTGCGGTCCATGACAATCTGGACCTGTTCATTCCCCAGTTTCAAATGATGAAGGACACGAAGACTTTTTTTGGGCGCGGCGTGGACGTGCCCTTTTTGGGCGGAATCAGCAGGGATGTGCTCCCGGCGGAGTTTTCTCTCTACACCATGCTTTATATGATCCTTCCGGCTTATCCGGCGTATATTGCAGGATATCTCATAAAGATCCTCATAGCCTTGTTTTCCTGTGTGCTCCTTGCAAAGGATGTGTGTGGTGAAAGGTATGAGGACTACAGACCGATCGTCTATTTGTCAGGGCTTGCTTATGGGGCGTTAAATGTTTTTCCGGCTTTTGGGATACCATTTGCATCGATTCCGCTTGTAATTTATTTGGTCCGCAGAATCTACAGGAAACCTGCCTTAAAGTGGTATGCGGCGTTGTTTTTTTATCCGATTTTGTCCTACTTTTCTTATTTCGGACTGTTTATCCTGGCATATATGTCGGCGGCATTTCTTTGGCTGTGGATTAAGGACAAAAAGTTTCCGGGAAGGATGCTTTTAGCCATTTGCGTCTTGGCTGCCGGATGCATTGCATGTGAGTACAGGCTGTTTGGAACCATACTTTTGGGGGATGAGGTGACGATCCGCGCTACCATGGAGGCTGGTAGTCTTTCGGCAGCAGAGATTGTAAGGACCATAGGAGAGGTGTTCGCAAAGGGCATGTTCCATGCAGAAAGCATGCATACATATATGGTAATGCCGGTATGCATTCTGTATTTTATCTTTTTGAATGGCGCTTATCTTGTGAAGAAAGACGTTAAAGGCATTTTTCACGACCTCTATAATTTATTGATGCTGGTCCTTGTCTTTAACAGTGTGGTTTATGGAATCTATTATTGGGAAGGCTTCCGGAATGTGGTGGAGACCATCTGTCCGCCGCTTACAGGATGGCAGTTTAACAGGACGGTATTTTTCAGTCCATTTATCTGGTATGCAGCCTTTTTCCTGGTGCTGAAACGGCTTTATGACAGCGGAAAGAATTATGGGAAGGCGGCTGCCAATTTGCTGTCAGTGGCGGCGGTTCTGATTATCGTGCTGTCCGGCACCCGGTACAATGACTTGTATCACACCTGCTTTAGCCAGGCTTACCAGCTGCTGAAGGGACAAAAGACGGAGCAATTAAGCTTTGGAGAATTTTATTCTGAGGAGCTATTTGAGCAGGCAAAGAAGGAGATTGGCTATCAAGGGGAATGGTCTGCTGCATACGGTTTTTATCCAGCGGTTTTGGAGTACAATGGGATTGCCACACTGGACGGGTATCTTGGGTTTTACGCCCAGAGTTATAAGGAAGATTTCCGCAAGATCGTAGCCCCGGCACTGGAGCGGGTGGAAGAGAGCAGAGATTATTTCGACAGCTGGGGGGCAAGGGCTTATTTGTATTCAGGTACGGATCTGTCCATCGTGAACGCCCAGCGCAGTTTAAACGTGACAGACCGGGATATTTATATTGATGTGGACGCCTTCAAGGCGCTGGGGGGCAGGTATATTTTCTCCAGAATAGAATTGACCAATGCGGCGGAGGCGGGAATTGGGCTGATTGGCGCTTATACGGATCAGGATTCTCCTTATACCTTGTATGTCTATGAAGCGGTGTAGGATGGAGAACCGAAAGCAATCATAGAAGAAACGGCAGACTTGCTGCAGATTTATGGATGATCTGCAGCAGACCTGCCGTTTTGAAATTTAAATGAGTTTAGTCGATCGCTTCCCCTGCCTTATATCGCGCAACTGCATCCTGGATACGGTTATTGGGATCCAGAAGATCGCTGATAGAAGCGTCGTGATTTAAAGTATCGATCAAATAGGCGATATACTTACTCATATCGCAGTCTATGTACCATTCGCGCTCTAATAGTTCCGGCGTCTGGTAGATCAGGTTGGTGGTCAGGACCTTGTCAATCATTCCATTTTCATAAGCTTTGTCAAACCGCTCAAGACCATTGGTAAACAGACCGAAAGTAGCGCAGATAAAGATTTTGCGTGCCTTGCGTTCCTTTAAGGCAGTGGCGACTTCCAGTACGCTTTCGCCGGAAGAAATCATATCATCAATGATGACCATATCCTTTCCTTCTACAGAGGAGCCTAAAAATTCATGGGCTACAATAGGGTTGCGCCCGTTCACGATGCGGGTATAATCTCTTCTCTTATAGAACATGCCCATGTCCAGCCCAAGCACATTTGCCATGTAGATGGCGCGGCTCATGCCGCCTTCGTCCGGGCTGATCACCATCATGTGGTTGGAATCAATGGCAAGATTCGGAACATGCTTTAAAAGACCTTTTATGAACTGGTAGGTAGGGCGCACGGTTTCAAAGCCGTGTAGAGGAATCGCATTCTGTACTCTGGGGTCGTGGGCATCAAAGGTAATGATATTGTCAACGCCCATGTGAACCATTTCCTGAAGTGCAAGTGCGCAGTCGAGAGATTCTCTTGCTGTTCTCTTATGTTGTCTGCTCTCATAGAGGAAGGGCATGATGACGGTAATCCGTCTTGCTTTTCCGCCTACGGCAGCGATGATTCTTTTCAGATCCTGATAGTGGTCGTCCGGAGACATGTGGTTTTCGTGCCCGCATAAGGAGTAAGTCAGGCTGTAATTGGCGACATCCACCAAAAGATATAAGTCGGTTCCGCGGACAGATTCCAAAATCATGCCCTTTGCCTCGCCGGAGCCGAAACGCGGTACTTTTGCCTTCAAAATGTAGGAGTCTCTTTGGTAGCCGGCAAAAGCAAGGCTGTCCTTGTGTTCGCTTTCGCGGACGGTACGCCATTTTACCAGGTAATCATCTACTTTTTCGCCAAGGGCTCTGCATCCTTCTAAGGGGATGATTCCAAGGGATCCTACGGGGATTGTTTCCAAGTTTCTTGTTTCTTCACGATGCGCCATGAAGGTACCTCACTTTCTGTTTTGAAGTCTTTTTTTGTACATCCGGATGTCTGGTCCGGTAAACTTACAAATTGTATATTGATTGGTTATCCGGGAAAAGATCCGGTCCGAGTATCGGTTCCGCAAATCCTCTAAAGAGAGGTTTGTTGAGATGATGGTGGACTTTTTTCCCAGATGACGCTGATTTAACAGGGAAAAAAATACGGAAGCAGTAACATTGCTGGTGTATTCGGTTCCCAGATCGTCAATGATGAGCAAATCGCAGCTATGAAGATCTTCATGAAAGCTGAGAATATCGTCTTTATTTTTATAGTCGAACATATTTCTGGATAAAGTTTCAAAGAGTCCGGCGGAACTGAAATAGATGACAGAATGTCCGCTTTCTATCAGTTCTCTGGCAATACAGCCGGATAGAAAAGATTTGCCCGTACCCACTGTACCATAAAAGAATAAATTTTGATAGTCTGAATCAAAATTTTTTATGAAAGTCCTGCCTGTCTGGACGGCGCTTTTAAAACGCTCGAGATCTTCGCCCTGATAATAATCGTAGGACAGGGTGCTGAAATTCTCCTTTTCCAACATGCTGCGGATACCGGACTGTTCATAGAGAAGGTCGATGACTGCCTGCTTAAAGCAATGGCACTTGGCGCCTTCAATATAACCGGTGTCATGGCAGTCGGGGCAGTCATAGACGGGCGCTAAGTAATCGTTGGGATAACCGGCGCTTATAAGGAGCTGCTCCTTCATGCTGGAAAGATTGCGGATAGACTCCCGCAGTTCGTCCAGCGCATATTCATCGCCTTCTAAGAGCTTTTTCCCCTGTGATACGGAAATGGCGGCAATAGATTCAGAAAGAGCGCGGTATCCTTCTACCTTTTCGTATACTTCCTTTGTGCGCTGTTTTACAAGATGCCTGTTCCTTGTCTGCCTGTCTTCGTATTCACGCATAATCGTTTCATATTGGGAATTGTTTAATGCCACGGCATGTTCTCCTTATGGTTCCGTTTTAATTGCTCAGGATTTCCTTTTCAAGGGCATCAAAATCATAATCATTATGCATGAACTGATTGAACTGCCCTGCGCCTGTGCTCTGGGGCTTTGAGGAAAGGGTCCTGCTTTGGGTGTAGGCTTCATCCAGCGCCTTGATATCAGATTTATGATGGACCTGCTTTTGGTGCCAGCTGTTTAAAATGCTGTCGGCATATTCAAAGCGGTGTTTGTCTGTTGCCATGACCGTCCGGCGGCAGGCTTCGAGAATAATATCCTTTGTAAAGCCGTAGGTCTTCACCCACTTGAGGGCGTAATCGGCTTCCGCTTTCGTGGGAGTGCCGGATTTGCCTAATGCTTTCATGGTATCATAAACGGTCTTATCGTATTTCACGGCAGCCTTGGCAGCCTGTCCGGGGGTGGTGATGCCCTCTTCCGCCCAGCTTATGGCAACCTTTTCTATGTAGCGGAAGTCCTTTTTCCCTTTTCCCACGCAGTATTGAATCAGGTAGTCGATTAAGTCTTCTGAAAAATGAAGCTTGTCCGTAAAGAAAAGGATGGTCTTGATTTCCGAAGGGCTTAAAGGCTTTCCGATGTACTGCTCTGCTACAAAAAGAATCTGGGAGGTTTCCTCGTTGTTCTTAAATTCCTTTAAATCGTCGAGGCTGTAAGCCGGTTTGGAAAATGCAGGGTTCTCCTGGGGCGTCTCCTGCTTGGATGGAAGCTGAACCAGAGGCGCAAGCAAAACGGCATCATTTTCGGGGCGTCTGGCAATATCTAAAAGCTGTATGCCGGAAAGACTTTTGGCGTTGTCGTATTCCAGCGTAAGGAGATTCTTTTTTTCCCAGTAGCGGAGTGCTCTTATGACGTCCTTTTCCGTATGATTAAACTGATCTGCTATGTCGGAGACGCTGGTAGAACGACCGGCGCTCATGACGCGGAGCAGATACAGATAAATTTTAAGTTGGGCATCGTTGGCATCCTTCATATATTCATCGATGAATAAATTAGACACAACGGTCACATCAGAACTGTTTTCCTGATAAATTTTAAAGCGACTCATGGATCATCACCTGACCTTATTTTATTTACACGAATGAAAGCAAATTGAATTATAGCACAAGCATTCTGAAATTGAAATAGGAAAAAATGATGAAAAACCAGTATTTTCAAGGGCTTGCAAATACTGTGGAAAGTGTGGAAAATGTGGATATAAGGGGAAATCCGGCATAGGGGCGGAGAAAAATATCCACATATCTGATATGCGTTTTTGCATTCTAATATGTGGATAATGTGGATAATCAACGTCTTAATAAATTTTCTCCAATGTTTACAACGTCTCCGGCGCCCATAGTTATCAACAGGTCCCCGGAAGAACAATTTTTTGAAAGAAAATTTTCAATCTCGGCAAAGGAGGGAAAATAAAAGCAGGTTTTCCCAAGCGCTTCAATTTCTTTTTGAAGTGTCTTAGAGCTGATGCCTAAATCGTCTGTCTCCCGTGCAGGATAGATATCGGCGAGTACGATACGGTCTGCCAGAGAAAGTGCCGTTGCAAATTCCTTCATAAAAGCTTTTGTGCGGGTAAATGTGTGGGGCTGGAACACGCACCAGAGGGTCTTATGGGGATAATTTTGTGCTGCACTTAAAGTTGCAGTAATTTCTGTAGGGTGATGTGCATAATCATCTATTATAACCGTTCCGCCCATGGTTCCCTTATACTCAAAGCGGCGATCGGTTCCGTGGAAATGGGACAACGCCTTTTTGACAGCGGCATAATCGATGGAGAGCAGGTCGGCGAGGGCAATGGCAGCCATGGCGTTATAGACATTATGCGCACCGGGGACATTCAGGCAGATGGATTCCTTAGAACCGTCTTTCCTTATTAAAGTGAAACTGGCGCATCCCGTCTCGTTATAATGGATATCTTCAGGATGATAATCATAGGAATCTAGACTGCCGTAAGTAATGATATTACAATTAAGCCCTTCAAGAATGGCGTCTATTTCAGGAATTTCGCCGTTGATGATCAGGGTGCCGTCTGAAGGAAGAAGTGCGGCAAACTGGTGGAAGGAGCGCCGAATCTGGTCGATATCCCTGAAAAAGTCCAGGTGGTCTTCTTCCACATTGAGGATAATGCTTATTTGGGGGAAAAAGCTTAAGAAGCTGTTGGTATACTCGCATGCTTCTGTGACAAAACACTTGCCGTGACCGATGCGGATATTTCCGTCTATGGTCTTAAGGATGCCGCCGATGGAAAGAGTAGGGTCGACGCCTGCCTCTAAAAGGATTTCTGAGATCATGGAGGTGGTAGTGGTCTTTCCGTGGGTGCCGCTGATGGCAATGGGGATTTCATAATTTTTCATCAACTGTCCTAAGAGCTGGGCTCTGGTCAGAGAAGGAATGCCCATATCCTGCATGGCAGCATATTCGGGATTATCGGGATGAATGGCGCTGGTATATACGACAAGATCGATATCGCCGCTTAAATTTTCTGCCTTCTGCCCATAATAAATTTTGGCGCCTTTTCTGACAAGGAGTTCTGTCAGGGAGGAAGCCTTTGTGTCGGAACCGGAGACGATAAAGCCCTTGTCGATAAGAATCTCGGCTAGACCGCTCATGCTGATGCCTCCAATTCCTATAAAATGTATGTGAATAGGGTGATTAAAATCTAACTGATACATGATGAACCCTCCGTATAATATATTAGTTTTAACATAATTATATATAATTACACAAAAAAAACCAATGGCATTTTTGACAAAATGTGCGATGACGATAATTTTGATATACAAAATATTGTGAGAAAAATGGAAAATCCTGTTGTTTTGTATGTAAAAAATTGACATAAAAACCGCAGGTAGATGGAATAAATTTGTAAAAAATATTCACTTTTAACGAAACATATGATATACTATTCATAAATTCCACGATTGCTACTTGTATCAAATATGTAGTAAAAAAATTACTGGTAAGAGGTGATGACATGATTAAAAAAGAGATGATTGCCATGTTGTTAGCAGGTGGTCAGGGAAGCAGACTGGGGGTGCTTACCTCTAAGGTGGCCAAGCCGGCGGTATCATTTGGGGGGAAATACCGCATCATAGACTTCCCATTGAGCAACTGTATTAATTCTGGAGTAGATACAGTTGGTGTTCTGACACAGTACCAGCCCTTACGATTGAATACCCATATCGGAATCGGTATTCCCTGGGACTTGGACAGAAATATAGGAGGTGTAACAGTCCTCCCACCCTATGAGAAGAGTGCAAATAGTGAGTGGTATACCGGTACCGCGAATGCAATTTATCAGAATTTGGATTATATGGACAGTTTTAATCCGGAATATGTTCTGATTCTTTCCGGAGATCACATATACAAGATGGATTATGAGGTAATGCTGGATTTCCACAAGGAGAAAGAAGCTGATGTGACGATTGCAGTTATGCCGGTTCCCATGGAAGAGGCAAAGCGGTTCGGAATCATGATTACAGATGAGAACAGAAGAATTACTGATTTCGAGGAAAAACCGGAAAATCCCAGAAGCAATCTGGCATCCATGGGAATCTATATCTTCAACTGGAAAACATTAAAAGAAGCGTTGCTTGCCAATGCTGAACAGCCGGGGCTGGATTTTGGTAAACATGTAATTCCCTATTGCCATGGCAAGGGTGATCCCCTTTATGCTTATGAATTTAACGGCTATTGGAAAGACGTAGGAACCCTTAACTCTTATTGGGAAGCGAATATGGAATTGATTGATTTGGTTCCTGAATTTAATCTTTATGAGGAATATTGGAAGATTTATACAAAGAGCGATACACTTCCTCCTCAATATATCGCAAATGATTCTGTTGTGGAGAGAAGCATTGTGGGGGAAGGAACAGATATTTACGGAAAGGTTTACAATTCTGTTATTGGATGTGGCGTTACGATTGGCAAGGATACAATCGTCCGGGATTCCATCATCATGAATAACACAGTGATTGGAGCTGGATGCGAGCTTTATAAGGCAATTGTGGCGGAGGGCGCGGAGATTAAAGATGGTGTCAAGCTTGGATATGGCGATGAAGTTTCCAATGAGACGGATCCTCATATTTACAACAGCGGAATTGTTACCATAGGAGAAAAGAGCGTAATACCATCTGGAATTACGGTAGGCAAGAACTCCTGCATCTTCGGCATAACTTCCAAGGAAGACTATCCGGATAATTGTCTTGCAAGCGGAAAAACATTGATTAAGGCGGGTGAGGAATAGTGAGAGCAATTGGTATAGTATTAGCAGGCGGAAACAGTTATAGAATGAAGGAACTCTCACAGAAGAGAGCGGTATGTGCAATGCCTATTGCAGGCAGTTACAGAAGCATTGACTTTGCACTGAGCAATATGACGAACTCCCATATCCAGAAGGTGGCTGTATTTACCCAGTACAATGCAAGAAGCCTGAATGAACATCTGAATTCATCCAAGTGGTGGGACTTTGGACGTAAACAAGGCGGCTTATATGTATTTACGCCGGCAGTGACCGCAGAGAGTAATTTCTGGTACAGAGGAACGGCGGATGCGATAGCACAGAATTTATCATTTTTGAAGAGCAGCCATGAACCCTATGTGGTGATTGCTTCCGGCGACTGTGTCTATAAACTGGATTACAACAAGGTGCTGGAATATCACATAGCAAAGAAAGCCGATATCACGGTAGTATGTAAAGACATGCCTTCCAAAGTGAATGTTGACAGATTCGGCACAATCAAGATGAACGAAGAAAGCCGCATTGAAGAATTTGAAGAGAAGCCTGTAGTGGCTAAGTCCAATACGATTTCCTGCGGTATCTATGTAGTCAGAAGGCGTCAGCTCATAGAAATGATTGAAAAGTGCGCGGAAGAAGACAGATATGACTTCGTAAAAGATATTTTGATCCGGTACAAGAATATGAAGAGAATCTATGGTTATAAACTTCAGGATTACTGGAGAAACATTGCGACCGTGGATGACTATTTCAGCACGAACATGGATTTCCTCAAGGCTGAAATAAGAGATTACTTCTTCAAGCAGTACCCGGATATTTATTCCAAGGTAGATGACCTGCCGCCTGCCAAATATAATGTGGGATCACAGGTCAGAAACAGTCTTATTTCCAGCGGATGTATCATTAATGGTACGGTAGAAGATTCTGTTATCTTTAAACAGGCTTACATTGGAAATAACTGTTACATTAAAAACTCCATAATTTTGAACGATGTTTACATCGGAGACAATACACATATTGAGAACTGTATCGTGGAAAGCCGCGATACGATTAGAGCAAACTCTTATCACACAGGCAATGACGGTATTAAGATTGTGCTGGAAAGAAACGACAGATACGTTATGTAATACACTCAGACAGTAAGCACATGTTTCGCATTCGACAGGAGGCCAACGTTGATCATGGGGAAAGTTCAGATATGAAGTGACTGACCAAGGGGGACAAGAAAATGCAAATTACGGATGTAAGAGTGAGAAAAATTACAAAGGAGGGCAAGATGCGTGCCATCGTTTCGATTACCATTGATGAAGAATTTGTAATTCATGATATCAAGGTAATAGAAGGGGATAAGGGGCTGTTTATAGCAATGCCCAGCAAGAAAGCCACAGATGGTGAATATAGGGATATTGCCCATCCCATCAATTCATCTACCAGAGAAAAGATACAGACAATTATTCTGGATAGATATCAGAAGGCGCTGACGGAGCCGGATGAAGAATAAGAAAATCAACAAAGAGAGGTCATCGTGAGGTGACCTCTTTTTTTAATTGTTTTCTTTTTCAAAATAGATTATAATTACACCGTCAAATGGAAAGATTTAAAATGACATTTTAATAGAAATGAGAGCGAAAGGATTATGCAATGTTCATTATAGCAGGACTTGGAAACCCTACAAAGGAATATGATAATACAAGACACAATATTGGCTTTGAGGCTATTGATGCGTTGGCGGATAAGTATAGAATTTCCGTTATGGATGTTAAGAATAAAGCGCTTACCGGAAAGGGAATCATAAATGGGCAAAAAGTAATTTTGGTCAAACCCCTCACCTATATGAATCTGAGCGGTGAAAGCATCCGCCCAATTGCGGATTATTATAAAATCGATGTGGAGACGCAGTTGATCGTGATTTCGGATGATATCAGCCTGCCGCCGGGGCAGATCAGGGTGAGGAAAAAAGGCAGTGCTGGCGGGCATAACGGGCTTAAAAATATTATCCGCAATCTTGGAAGCGAGGAATTTCAGCGGATCCGCATAGGGGTCGGGGAAAAGCCTAAAGGGTATGACCTTGCGGACTATGTGCTGGGGCATTTTTCTAAAGAGGAAAGACCTCTTATGGAGGAGGGCGTGGAAAAGGCAGTAAAAGCGGCGGAAATTATGCTTACAGGCGACGTGGATCAGGCGATGAATGAGTTTAACCGTAAGGTGTCAAGTTAGAGAAAGGAAAAGATTTCATGAGAGCGTTGACAGCCCCCTTAGAAGAACTGGGAGCATTTTTGGAAATAAAGGAGAAATTACGCGGGGAGAGTGCTTCGGCGGCATTCACAGGCTGCGTGGACTCTCAGAAGCTGCATATGATTTATGGTCTCGGTGAGGGCATCAAGCATAAACTCATCCTTACTTTTAGTGACCTTAAAGTGAAGGAGCTGATGGAGGATTATCGCCTCTATGACAGGAATGTAACCTCATATCCGGCAAAGGATCTGATCTTTTATCAGGCAGACATTCATGGAAACCAGCTGGTGACAGAGCGGATTAAGTGCCTTAGGCGCATGCTGGAGGGAAAACCGGTTACGGTGGTCACCACCTTCAGCAGTCTGATGGCGCCTCAGATTCCCCTTTCCGTGTGGAAGGAACATCTTCTTACCATTGATGGAAAAAGTCAGGTGGATGAAAAGAAGCTGGCAGAGCGCCTGGTAGAAATGGGTTATGAAAAGAATTATCAGGTGGAGGCGCCGGGGCAGTTCAGCATCCGGGGCGGCATTGTGGATATTTTTGACCTGACGGAAGAAAATCCTTACCGCATTGAATTATGGGGGGATGAGATTGAATCGATCCGCAGTTTTGACGTCCTAAGCCAGCGCTCTATAGAGAAGCTTTCTGGCATTACGATTTATCCGGCGGGAGAAATGTTGCTTTCTCCTGAACGCCTGCAAAGAGGCATGGATAAGATTGAAAAAGAAGGAAAAGCCTTTTGCGAAAAATTGCGGAAAGAATTTCATACGGAGGAGGCGCACAGGGTAGAGACACAGCTCAGGGAGCTTAAGGAACAGGTTTATGAATTTCGGAATCTGGTCAATCTGGATGCTTATGTTCATTATTTTTATGAGGATACAGTTTCTTTTTTGGAACTATTCGACAAGAAGAACACTTGCGTTTTCGTGGACGAACCTGCCAGAGTAAGGGAACACGCAGAGGCGGTGGAACTGGAATTTCGAGAGAGCATGATGCACCGTGTGGAAAAGGGATATATCCTTCCGGGACAGATGAACCTTTTATATTCAGCAGAAGAGACAGCCGCCAGGATACAGCAGGGAAGAATCGTGACACTGGCGTCACTGGAATTAAAAAATGCGTTGTTTAAGACGGAGAAGAAAGCGGATATCTCCGTCAAGAGTATTTCCTCCTATAACAATAGTTTTGAAGCGCTGGTACAGGATTTGAAGCGTTACAAAAAGAACGGATACCGCATATTGCTTTTGTCTGGTTCCAGAACCAGAGCGGCGAGGCTGGCACAGGATTTGCGGGAGGAAGAACTGACTGCATTTTATACAGAAGATCCGGACAGGGAAGTGCAGCCGGGAGAAATCATGACATTTTACGGCAGAGTGATGAAGGGGTTTGAGTATCCACTGCTTAAGTTCGTGATTATTTCGGAAAGCGATATTTTTGGTGTCGACAAAAAGAAAAAGAAGAAAAAGAAGACCTATGAAGGACGTAAGATCAATGATTTTAATGAGCTGAAGGTGGGAGACTATGTAGTCCATGAGAACCATGGTCTGGGTATTTATAAGGGAATTGAAAAGGTTGAAATCGAGAAGGTCATAAAGGATTACATTAAGATTGAATATCGGGACGGCGGCAATCTTTATGTGCTGGCGACGGGACTGGATGTGATTCAGAAGTATGCATCGGCTGATGCCAGGCGCCCGAAATTAAATAAGCTGGGAACACAGGAGTGGACCCGAACCAAGAGCAAGGTCAAGGAAGCTGCCGGAGAGGTGGCAAAGGATCTTGTGGAATTGTATGCTGCACGCCAGCAGAAGAATGGTTTTCAATACGGGAAAGACACCGTCTGGCAGAGAGAGTTTGAGGAGATGTTTCCTTTTGAGGAGACGGAAGACCAGATTACAGCCATTCAGGCGACTAAGGAAGATATGGAGAGCAGTAAGATTATGGATCGCCTGATCTGCGGGGATGTCGGTTACGGCAAGACGGAAATTGCAATCCGTGCAGCATTTAAAGCTGTTCAGGAGGGCAAGCAGGTGGTTTATCTGGTTCCCACTACCATTTTGGCGCAGCAGCACTATAACACCTTTGTCCAGCGGATGAAGGACTTTCCGGTGCGTGTGGATATGCTGTCCAGATTTAGAACGAATGGGGAACAGAAAAAGACGGTGGAGGATTTAAAAAAGGGATTTGTAGATATTGTAATCGGCACCCACAGAGTTTTGTCCTCAGATGTGGTTTATAAGGATCTGGGGCTTTTGATTATCGATGAAGAGCAGAGATTCGGCGTTTCCCACAAAGAGAAGATTAAAAAGATGAAAGAAAATGTGGATGTGCTGACTTTGACGGCAACCCCTATTCCCAGAACGCTTCATATGAGCCTAGTGGGAATCCGGGATATGAGTGTGCTGGAGGAAGCGCCTAACGATAGAATGCCGATTCAGACCTATGTATTGGAATATAATGAAGAGATGGTGAGAGAGGCAATCGTCCGGGAATTGTCCAGAAACGGTCAGGTGTATTATGTCTACAACAGGGTAAACAATATTGCAGATGTTGCTGCAGTCATTCAGAATCTGGTGCCGGAAGCATCTGTTGCGTTTGCCCACGGACAGATGCAGGAACGGGAATTGGAACGTATTATGTACGAATTTATTAATGGAGAGATTGATGTGCTGGTCTCTACTACCATCATTGAGACCGGTCTGGATATCTCCAATGTAAATACGATGATCATCCATGATTCCGACAATATGGGTCTTTCCCAGCTATACCAGCTGCGCGGAAGGGTAGGGAGGAGCAACCGGACTGCCTATGCCTTTTTGATGTATAAGCGGGATAAAATGTTAAAAGAAGTGGCGGAAAAAAGACTTGCCGCGATCAAAGAATTTACCGATTTGGGAAGCGGCTTCAAGATTGCTATGCGGGATCTTGAAATTCGCGGCGCCGGCAACCTATTAGGGGCAAAACAACATGGGCATATGCAGGCGGTAGGGTATGACTTGTACTGTAAGATGCTCAATGAGGCAGTGAAGAATCTGAAGGGGATCGGCACGGAAGAAGACTTTAATACCTCCGTGGATTTGGACGTGGATGCATTCATTCCGCCTGCCTATATTGTCAATGAGATACAGAAACTGGATATCTACAAGCGCATCGCAGGGATTGAAAACCAAGTGGAAAGCGATGACATGAAAGAAGAGCTTTTGGACCGCTTTGGAGATATTCCGGTTGCAGTGGAAAATCTGTTCCGTATCTCCATGATTCGTGTTGCTGCCCACAAACTTTATATTACCGAAATCAAAGGAAAAAACGGAGAGCTCCGGTTTACCTTCAAACAGGATGCGAAAATACACGCGGAGAGAATACCGAAACTTCTTGAAATGCACGAAAAAATATCCTTCAACTACAAAATGGCAAGCTTTTTGTACCGCTACAAAAAATGCGGTATGGTTGAAAAAGATGCCCAGATTTTGTTGGAACTGACGGAAACCCTGCTCGATGACATGAAACTGCTCTGCCGATAGCCGGCAGTATGCGTAAATCCTAAATCCATCAAAAATACCTATATCCAAAATGGATGAAATAGTGTAAAATAAGAAACGTAGCATTTTCTTACATACATCCGGAGGAATAGGATATGGATATATTTAGTATACTGACGATGATCGGCGGTCTGGCGTTGTTCCTGTATGGTATGAAGGTATTGGGGGAGGGGCTTAAGAAGGCATCCGGCGGTAAGCTGGAAATCATTCTTGAAAAGCTTACTTCCAATAAGATGATGGCGATTCTTTTGGGAGCCGGCGTGACGGCAATCATCCAGTCGTCCTCGGCAACGACCGTCATGGTGGTAGGTTTCGTAAATTCTGGAATCATGAAGCTTTCTCAGGCGATAGGCGTCATTTTAGGCGCCAATGTGGGCACCACAGTGACCGCCTGGCTCCTTAGTCTGACAGGAGTGGAGGGATCGGGTTTTGTCCTCCAGCTTCTGAAACCTTCTTCGTTTTCTCCGATTCTGGCATTTGCAGGCGTAGTCATGCTGAGTATGGGTAAAAAGGAACGGCATAAGGCAGCGGCTACCATCCTGATTGGCTTCGGTGTGCTGATGATCGGGATGGATACCATGTCCAATGCGGTAAAGCCGCTGGCGGAAAATGCGGAATTTACCAAGATGCTCCTCATGTTTTCAAATCCGGTGCTGGGGATGTTGATCGGTCTTGTGCTTACTGCCGTGATGCAGTCTTCCTCCGCGTCCATCGGTATCCTGCAGGCGCTGTGTGTTACCGGTGCGGTCAGTTATTCCACGGCGATTCCCATTATCATGGGGCAGAATGTGGGGGACTGTGTGGCTGCTCTGGTCTCAAGTGCAGGGGCAGGTAAACAGGCGAAGCGCGCGGCGTTTATCGGTCTGTATTATAAACTCATAAAAGCGGTGGCTTTTATGGCGATTTTCTATACACTGGATGCAGTGGTTCATTTTGCATTTCTGAGCCGTCCGGCAAGCGCGCTGGGCGTTGCTGTGATACATACCGCATTTAATGTGGTGTCCGTTATTTTAATGTATCCTTTTACATGGGTACTTGAAAAGCTTGCCTATCTGACGATTCCCGAGACAGCGGAAGAGACGATGGATTATGCGTCTGCAAGGAAAGAGATTCAGATTTTGGATCCCAGATTTTTAGATACGCCAAGGATCGCTTTAGAGCAGTGTAAGAATGCGGCGGTGGATATGGCGAATTATGCCAAGGATGCGCTCTTTCTGGCAATCCATTTGATGGATAAGTTTGATAAGAAGGCGTCCGAACAGGTAATCGAGCTTGAGGAACTGGTGGATTATTATGAGGATGAACTGGGGTCTTATCTTGTAAAATTAAGCAGCAAGCATCTTACAGCAAAGGACAGTCAGGAACTTTCTATCCTGCTCCATTGCATCGGCGATTTTGAGAGGATTTCAGACCATGCAATCAACATTATGGAATCTGCAAAGGAGATGCACGAAAAGGAACTGTATTTCTCGAGAAAAGCGGAAGAAGAGCTGGCAGTCTTTACATCTGCCATTGAAGATATCATCAACACCTCCATTATGGTATTTAAAGAAGAAGACCTGAATCTGGCGCGCACGGTGGAACCCATGGAGGAGGTTATCGACTATCTGAATGCCGAGATTAAAAAGCGCCATATCAAACGGCTCCGCAAAGGGAAGTGCACGATTGAGATGGGCTTTATCCTCTCGGATATTACAACGAACTATGAGAGAGTGTCGGACCACTGTTCCAATATAGCGCTCTGCCTGCTTCAGCTAAATGAAGAGAGTTTTGATACCCATGAGTATCAGATTAATCTTTCCAGCAAGAATAATGCTACATTTGCGGACGAAGTAAAACGCATGCGGGAACAGTATGCACTGCCATAAAAATTTGTAAAAAATTTAAATCAGGCATTAAAGTCCGGTTTATTGGACTGCTGTAATGTTATTCTAAATATGACAAAGAAAATATTTGGAATGACAGGAGGCAGAATAATGAAAGGATATGTAGTAAACAATGGTTATATGGGACTGGTAGACGGAAACTATATGCTGTTTGCCAGCGAGGATGATTACATGGATTATATGGAAGATTAGTTTATGCGAGGTATTTGGCGGCGAGGAACGTGTCAGTGTGCCAAGCGGGATATGGGAGGAATTTGAAATGACCATGCGGCTTATGAGGGAGGTCCTTGAGCAGCCGGCAACGCAGCTTGCACCGGAACTGCTTGGCAGGCTTTTATGCAGGAAAACAGAGCAGGGAATATTGAAATACAGGATTATGGAGACAGAGTGTTACTTTGGCGAGGAGGACACTGCCTGCCATGCCAGCAAGGGCAAGACCGACAGGACAAAGGTTCTGTATGAAAAGGGAGGAACCGCTTATATCTACCTGTGTTATGGCATCCACTCCCTGTTTAACGTGGTCAGCGGCAGGGAAGGACATCCTGAGGCAGTGTTGATACGCGGGGTGACAGGCTATAACGGACCGGGGAAGCTCACCCGCGCCATGGAAATCGGCAGGGACTTAAACGGTGAGGATATGGTGACATCAGATCGGCTCTGGCTGGAGGACGACGGATGCAGACCGGAATATATAACGGCGAAGAGAGTCGGTATCAATTATGCTACGGAAGAGTATAGGGATATCTTGTGGCGTTTTATAGTAGAGGACGGTATATATAAGCCGGCGAAGTAGGACAGCCCGCCCCAGGCACTAGATGAAGGTGTCGGAGGCAGGGGAGGAGGAAGCGGTGCAGGAGATTATTTACGGAACGGGAAACAGTGCGAAGATTGCTTATATGAAAAGGGCGCTTAAGGATATCCCGCTTTTGATTACAGGGCTATCCGAGGCGGCAGAAAAGGAGGGAATCCTTCTGCCTCAGATAGCAGAGACGGGGACCACGGTCCTAGAAAATGCGCGTCTTAAGGCAGAGTGTTACTTCCGTTTATTTCAAAGACCGGTCTTTTCCTGCGACAGCGGTCTTTATTTGTGGGATTTAGACAGCGGGCTGCCGCTGCCTAAAGAGGAGCAGCCGGGAATCCATGTGAGAAGGCAGCCGGAAGGCGGCATGCAGGAACAGGAGGAGGGGCGGCTTACCGACGAACAGCTTCTGGCACATCATATCAGCCTTGTGAAAAAACACCGCGGACCCATAGGGGCAAGATACCAAAATGCAATCTGCCTGATATGGGATGAAAAGACCCGGGAGGAAAGCATGGCGGAGGATTTGTGGGGGAAGCCGTTCCTAATGACAGATACGCCCCATCCAAAGAAAGTAGAGGGATTTCCGCTGGACCGTATTTCACTGGATTTTGAGACAGGAAAATATTTTTATGATTTAGGAGGAAATTCTCAGGACAGTCTGGTTTCCCAAGATGGGTTTGTCTCTTTTTTCAGGAATTTTATGCGAAAAAATAAGATTATATGACAGAAAATGTCCGCTGCGCGATGAATTACAACTTTTCACATATGTGGTTGTAATTTATACTGGAACTAGCAGTAAAATATGTTGAGTGGGAGTGATCTGTTATGCAGAGAGTTGAAGATAAAAAGATAGAGCAAATGATTTCGCACATGATGCTGGATATGGGCGTCCCGGCACACTTAAAAGGTTATCGCTACGTGAGGACGGCGGTTCTCATGGCGGAAGAAGACATGAAGGTAGTGGGAAGCGTCACGAAACTGCTTTACCCGGAAATCGCAAAGCAGTATAATACCACTGACGGCAAGGTGGAAAGGGCAATCCGCAATGCAATCGAGATATCATGGGAGAGAGGCAATAAGGAGACTTTTGAAGGACTGTTTGGTTACTGCTCTGAAAGCGGACAGGGAAGACCCACCAACAGCGAATACATAGCGGCAATCGCCGATACGATTAGAATACAGATGAATACAGGATGTGCGGAACGTAATTAATATAGGTTCCGTAGCTGTGAAGGGAAAAACGTTAAATGAAACTGAGTGTGATTGTACCTGTTTATAATATGGCAGCCCAGGACAAGCTCATCTGGTGCCTTGATTCACTTGTGAATCAGACCATAACGGATTATGAGATCATAGCGGTGGACGACTGCTCCACCGATGATTCCCTGTCCATTCTGCGTAGATATGAGCAGAAATACAGCGATAAGTTCCATGTAATTGCGTCTCCGGTGAACAAAAAGCAGGGAGGCGCTAAAAATTTAGGTTTAGAGTCGGCAAAAGGCGATTGGATCGGATTCATAGACAGCGACGACTGGGTGGCGCCGGACTTCTACGAAAGACTTCTTGCGCGGGGAGAAGAGACAGGGGCGGACATGGTAGGCTGCGATTATCATCTAACCCATGAACACAGCATGGAGATTGGGCAGATTGTGCACAATAATACTCCGTCGCAAGCGGGCATCCTCACCAAAGAAAAATACAGGTCGCTGATCTTAGACAGCGGAAGCCTGGTGGTAAAAATCTACAGGCGTCATATCATTTATGATTATCCCAACCGTTTCCCGGAACACATTTTTTATGAGGACAATGCCATCAGCAATTCATGGATGCTCAGGGCAAAACGTTTTGAATATCTGGAGGAGCCCCTTTACTATTATTATCAGCATGATACTTCCACCGTCCATACCATCACCAGAAAGCGCTGCGAGGACCGCATGGAGGCGGCAAGGGTGATGGTCAGGGAAGCGAAGCAGTTCGGCTTTTTTGAGGAATATTATCCCGAGATCGAAAGCAGCTTTACCACGCTGTTTTATGTCAATACCCTGTTTTCCTATATGGTGGGCGTAAAGAAAAAGGAGTATGGGTTTGTAAAAGCTCTTGGCAGGGAAATGCGGGAAACCTTTCCGAATTTTAGGGAGAATCCTTATTATCAGGAGCGGGTTCACGCGGAGGAGCGGAAGCTGATTGAAATGCATATGAAGTCCACTCTGTATTTCATGATTTATTATAAAATATTGTGGGCATACCGAAATTTTAGAAAGCGGCTTAAGAAGTAAGGCAGCGGTCAAGCGTAAGTGAGGCTGCTGCGAAAAAATAGGATACGATAAGGCAGGAAAGGTTCCGCTGCGGGAGGCGTGGGAACAGCGCGGCAGAATGGGGAAAAGATGAAAGCAGCAATCATAGGTGCAAGCGGGGAAGCCATTCACACCATAAAGAAGGCACATGAATATGGAATTGAAATAGCGGCATTGGATGGAAATCCGGAGGCAGAAGGGCTAAAGTATGCGGATTATCCGCTTGTTGTAGATATCTCGGACGAGGAAAGCACCATAGAAGCCCTGCGGAAAGAGAAGCCGGACTTTATATTGACGGTGCCCATCGGCAGATATCTCACCACCATAGGTGCAGTCAATGACGCGCTGGGGCTGCCCGGAATCGGCAGGCAGGAAGCAGCGCTGTGCACGGATAAATGGAAATTCCACCAAAGACTGAGCAGCCGGGGGCTGCGGGACTGTCGGTGTTATCTGGTTGAAGAAGGGAAGCTTGTAGCGGAGGAGAAAAGTACAGGGCAGGATTTTGAAATGAATTTGAATCAGATTCAGATTCAGATTTCATTTCCTGCAATCCTGAAACCAAGGTACGGCTCCGGGAGCAGAGGGTTATTTATGCCCGCCAATGCGGGGGAGCTGAAGGAAGCGCTTCTGAAAACAGAGGGGGAACCTTATGTGCTGGAGGAATGTGTCGCAGGGGAAGAGTACGGTGTGGACGGAGCCGTGACCAAAGAGGGGTTTGCTATGGTCCTGCTTCGCAGGAAAGAAAACACCCCGCCTCCTGCAAGGCAGGCAGTGGGCTATTATTCTGTTCCCCCCACGGATGCATTCTGGCAGCAGGCGGAGGCATATATGCAGCAGGTGATTGCATGCCTGAACCTGAAAGAGTGCCTTTTGCACGCAGATCTCATACGGGGGCAAAAGGGACCCTTTATTATAGAACTTTCCGCCAGACCTTCCGGTCATAACCTGCATAATCTGTTTACCCCCCTGTGCACAGGGGTGGATATGGCGGAGGAATATATCAGATATCGGCTGGGTCGTGCCTATAGCTTTGTGCCGAAGCGGACGAAATCCATGTTGATCCATTATTTTGATATGCAGGGAAAGGTAAAGAATGTTCCGGACGTAAAGCAGGCGGAGGCTGCGCTGGACGTCCGTCTGGCTGCGTGGAATTGCCATATAAAGGAAGGGGAAGAATTAGTCCCCGTATCAGACGGTCATTCGGTGATGGGGCGCGGCTATTTTGTGCTGGAAGGCACAGGCGACGTATTTTTGCATGGGCAGGCAGAAAAATTAAAGCGTCTGTTTTTCTGATGAACACAGACAAAACAGGGCATGGGCGATGCGTGCGGCGCCGTTTCCGTCAACAAGCCCGGTCATCCTGTGGTGCATGGCTTTTCTCTTAGCACAGGAATCGCCGGACAAAGCGGCGGTATCTTCTATGAATTGAAAAATCTTTTGAAATACTTCATCGGCGGATACGCGCAGATCTCCGGCACAGGGGATTGCGTTTGCCCTATCAAATGCGCCGGCGCAATCCAACTGGTTGTCGGAAATGATAAAGCTGATTGTGGGAATGCCGAGGGCGCAGAGCTCGTATAAGGTGGTTCCGGCGGCGGAGACTGCCAGATCGCATTTGCTCATAAGGTCAGCCATATCCTGCACGTTTTCGTGCAGGGTTAAAAAAGGCAGTTCCTTCGCAAGTCTGTATAGATTTTCTTTATCTTCATTCATCTTTCCAATTACAATATGAAAGTTTTTACCGGCGCAGAGCATGTGGTTTTGTGCGCAGGAGGAATCGGAAGTTTGCAAGAGATCGGCAATTTGGGAAACCAGGCGAAGGCAAAAGTGCAGGGGATCGCTGCCTCCGGTGGTCACCAGGATATCGGATGCTTTTTCCCGCAGATGGGTCTGCCGGTTCTGAAACTGGCTCCGAAGAGGGGCGTAGGAAGCACCTAAAAGAAGCTGTCCTGCGTTTGCGTAGGAAGTTTTATAAGAAGCCATTTGATCTTCGGGAATCACATCATAGTTGATTACAAGGTCAGCAGGGTAATCAAAAAGGCGCAGATCGTCCAGATAGGCGGTTTGTGCGTAAGACCACAAGGACAATAAATAGTGTTCGGTGACATAATAGGAATCAAGAAGAAAAACGGGTTTTCTGGCGCCGGAGGACGTTCTGCCGGACGGAAGGGAAGAATCAAAGTTATGGGAAGAAAGGATGGAAAGCACTTCCGGGAGCTCTTGCTCAAGGGAATCATAAGAAGCAGTTTCCAGCTGGGTAATCGAAAAATCTGTATCTGAACCCATAAGCTGCGCAAGAAGGAGACGGCTTTCTGAGTCGGAGACAAGGAAATGCACCTCCATACCCAGCTTCCGGCAGGCAAGGGCGACAGAAAAACAGCGCACCAGATGTCCGGACGCTATTTTGGCATTGCCGTCTGTTCGGATGTAGATCAGTCGATGAGTTCCCATTGAAGCGGCGTTCCTTTCCGTAAAAATGTGTTTGCCTTTTTGCCCAGCACCTCCTCGTAGTACATGGTGTGGAGACCGTTGCCCGGGCGGATGGAGCGTATGTTTTCGGAAGTCAATACTTCTCCTTTGGCGATATCTTTTACCACAAACAAGGAACGGGAACCGCCGTGCTCCAACTCCTGTGTGGGGGTAAGCTTGTATTCGCTGCTTCCCAGAGCCTTTTCCATAATACGGATATCTTTCACCATCCGGGAAAATTCTTCCGGTTCCATGGAAAAAGCGCCGTCCGGTCCGCCGTCTGCCCGGCGCAGGGTAAAGTGTTTCTCCACCATCTTAACGCCCAGAGCGATGGATCCGGCAGAAACGATGCTGCCCATGGTATGATCGGAGATTCCCACCAGACAGTCGTAGGTTTGGGCTAAGGTAGGAATCACATTTAAGTTGACATCCTCGTAGGGAGTGGGGTAGGAGGACACGCATTTTAGGAGGATTACGTCCCTGTTTCCCTCTTCCCTGCAGACGGAGAGCGCCCGTTCGATATCCTCGGGGTAGGCAATGCCTGTGGCAAAGATGACAGGCTTGTGCAGTCTGGCAATTTTCCTGATCAGAGGAATATCGTTGATTTCATAGGAAGCAATCTTGTAGGCAGGCACCTGCATCTGCTCTAAAAAGTCCACGGAGGTAAAGTCAAAGGGGGAGGAAAAGCATACAAGCCCCAGCCGGGCAGCTTCTTCCATCAGCTTCGGCTGCCATTCCCATGGCGTGTATGCCTGTTGGTAGAGTTTGTAGAGGGTGGTCCCGTCCCAGATGGTTCCTTCATTGATCTGAAAGCAAGGATCGTCACAGTCGATGGTGATTGTGTCCGCAGTGTAAGTCTGCAGTTTTACAGCGTCTGCGCCGGCTTCCTTTGCCGCGTGAAGAATCTCCACGGCGCGTCCGTAGTCCTGATTATGATTGGCGGATAATTCGGCAACGATGAAAACAGGCGAGTGTTCGCTGATCACATGGGAGCCGATTTTGATTTCTTTGTTCATACTGTGTCTCCTGTTATTCCAGATGATTTTTTTGAAGGTATTCGTCATTTGTCCAGGCGTCTCTTGCGGTAAAAACAGAGCCATCCTCATGCGCCACATAAACAGCGGGGAAATAATTGATGAACAGAGGATTAAGGCACATGGTATATCCGCCGGCGGTATCGTAAATAACTTTATCGCCGGGTGTAAGTGCGGTTCTTTTCGTTAATTCAAACAAGCGATCATATTCCATGCAGGTGGCGCCGCAAACCCACTGCACCGGTTCTGTCTTGCGTGAGGATGGGTCGGAAGCGTATTCTATGTGGTGTGGATATACATGCCTGGTCACCAGCGGATTTAAGTTGGTGCGGCTGCCGTCTGTCACCACGAACTTCCGCCCGCGGATATCCTTTATGTCGATCACCGAGGTCTCAAAGGTGGTAGCCCTTGAAATCAGGGAAACACCGGGTTCGGCAATTAAAACGGTCTTTTGCGGATCAAAGTGCGCGGAGAGCTCTTTGCAGATTTCCTTGAAGTAATCCCGGTAATCCGGCATGTCGTCTCTCCCGCCGAAATACCCGCCGCCCATATCCACGTAATCCAGAGCAAGGTCATATTCCTTTGCAATCTTCACAGCCATTTTTGCAAGAGCGCCGAATACATGCACGGTGCGGGACTTGGTGGAGGAATGCAGATGAAGACCCGATACCCACACATTGGGCAGGGCGCACAGCCTGTCGATGGCGGCTTTCAGCACCCCATTTTCATAACAGTAGCCGAATCGTCCCCCCTCTTCTTCCGCAAGCGTCTCCTCCGGGCAGAGAGCGGCAAGGTCACAGTTGACGCGCAGACCGATTCTGAAATGCCGGTTGGGATAAAGGGTGCTCAGCTCGTCCATCCAATCCAGCTCATAGTTGGAATCTAAATTGATATATCCTCCTGCAAGCAGGACGGTCTCAAAAACCTTCTTATCCTTGATGGGTCCGTTATAGATGATCTGCTTCCCTGAAAAGCCAAGCCGGCTTGCCAGATCGTATTCCGTTTTCGACACCACTTCCGCATAAAATCCCTGGTTTTTCATATAGGTGAGCAGCCAGGGAAGGGAATTTGTTTTTACGGAATATCCTACAATGTAATTTCCCCAGTTTTGGGAAAGGGATTCCTTCAAAAGAGTGACATCGTAAGACAGGTCTTTTTCTTTTATTCTGTAAAAGGGTGTTTGAAGCTGTTTCATAAGTTCCTCCATGTTCATTCCTGCGAGTGCTCCATTTTCAGCAGGTTGTATTTTATCTCCGCCAATGCCCAATCTTCCGGGGTATCAATATCCTGTACTTCCAGTTCGGAGAGGACAAGGGGGAGAAGGTTTTCTACGTCTGTGGTGCCCGCCTCTAAAAATGCCTTCGTCCGGCAGGCGTAAAACTGTCCGCAGTCGTGATAGATTTTTGGTAGATCCTGGCTGCGTGCCTCGGCATATTCGGGAAACTGTCTTTCCAAAAGACCGTGTCCGTTGATGATAAGACCTCTCTGGGGCGGATAAGAAAAAGGTACTACGGGCATAACGGAGTCGGCAGCGTCCAAAAGCGTCATGGCGCCCTTAAGCCGTGCACCGGTTAAAAAGGGAGCTGTGGGGTAAATGCAGCAGAAGGCGTCAAAATCCTGCCCGATTTCCGCGTAGGATTTCAGCACTTCCATGATTACATCGTCGGTGGAAGCATAGTCCCCTGCCGTCTCTTTAGAGCGGAAAAAGGGGACTTTGGCGCCGAAAGTGCTTGCGATTTCGGCAATTTCTTTATCGTCCGTGGAAACCATGATCTCGTCAAAGACAGCCGCTTCTTTGGCAGCCTCTATGGAATAGGACAGGATGGGTCTGCCGCAGAAATCCTTGATGTTCTTCCGAGGGATCCGCTTGCTGCCTCCACGGGCAGTGATGATAGCCAGTTTTTTGCCTTTCATAGTTCCTCTTTGCTCCTTGAAGTTACAATTTTGATATTATCGATTATACACCCATATATTGGGATTTCGCAAACGGTAATTATATGGTGAAGCAGGGGGGCATCGGCAGGACAGCTGTGACGTGGGGCAGGCGTGGATCAATCAGGCACAGGGGGCAGCGTATCCTATCGTTTCAAGTCTCTTCTCAAAATCGGATTTCACTAACAGAATGTGTGTAGGTGTTTCAGGGCGGTCGGGTCGGAACCAGCGGCATCCATGCCGCGCGGTTCCTGAAATCGCCATCCATGGCGATTTCACCCTAGGGATTCAACATTCTGCAAGTGAAATTGCCGATTTTTCGCAAAGACTTGAAACGATAGGATACGCTGCCCCCTGTGCCTGATTGATCCACGCCTGCCCCACGTCACAGCTGTCCTGCCGATGCTGTCTCTTGCTTGAAGGCTATTGCAGATACGTGGGAGTTTAGTGTGCTTCTTGTGGGATAAACAAGTGATTATGGGATTGTGTGTGGTGCTGATTGGGGGAATTATTTTCGGATACCTTCATTGGTGAAGGTTCTTTTTAGCGCTTGTTCTGTTAGAAAAATCGGGATTATCATAACCACACACTGGATGGGGCATAAAATACTGCCTATTATCCCTATTTCTGTTTCTGTACGATTATAAAACGGAAAATGTATGAGAACAGATGGTATTAGGAGCATGAAGCCCGTTTTCCACCATAGTTTTCCGCAATAGTTATGGGCAAATTCCCAGGTATCTTTATTTTTCATAGACCGCGTTGTTCTATAACCGAGTATTCCGTTGATTTTTTGCGGAGGATGTTTCCACATTATTCTGCCGGAAATGATCATCAGTATTGGAATGAGCAGGTCGCAAACAAACATAAACCACCAAAACCACATAGGACTTATCCTCCTTGTTTATGTAATAAAATTAGAAGAGTTATTTTTCGGAAAATATTGCTTTTGGCTTTATTATAAATGTAAGGAAAGAAAAAGCAAGGAAAACTATAAGTGAGGGAAATCTTATGAAGAGAACTGGAATTTTGACGATAGTTTCATTGATATTATACTTGTTTCGATCATTGATTTGCGGGCTTTTGATAGGAACTATGCATGTAAATGAGGTTTTGGCTGAGGGGCTTAGCATATTTGTAGTGCTGGCAGTAATTTTCTTTATGATAAGAGGAAAAGAAAGGCTGACGTATTTTGGTATATGCGGGTGGGAAGGGGATGGTTTTTTGAAAGCTAATTTCTTTCTTTTTTTTGTGCCGCTTGTCAATCTGCCGTATGTATTTTTAGGTGCAGGGATAGATGTAATGCCGGCTATTTTGGACAGCATTTTTATAGGGGTGATGGAGGAACTGATTTTTAGGAGTTTCTTATGCCGGGCTGTTGAGCAAAGACTGGACAGGAATAAGGCAATTATAATTTCCAGTTTGATATTTGGATGTTTTCATTTAATAAATATCGGAAATTATCCATTGATTTATGTTCTGCTGCAAGTGGTGTATGCATTTTCAATGGGGATTGTATTTGCTGTCGTATTTTATAAGACCAAAAGCATTCTGCCATGTATGGTTATACACGCAATGGTTGATTTTTTAGGATCGTATGCAGCGGAGCCGATATTGATTATAGAAGCCATAGGAACGATAGTGTGTATTGCTTGTGCAATATATTGTTTTTTCCTTCTTTTTCGAAAAAGTGTTCCTGCCGGTTAGTTTCCGCCTATCAGAATTGTGGTAAGAAAATCATAAATGAAATGCGCAAGAATAGGATTCCAGAGAGTTCTGGACTTTTTCAGCTGCCAGCAGAGCACTATTCCCCACAATGATGCCGAGAAGCTCTGTACAAGAAGCCCCGCACAGTCAAACGTCCTAAACCGGAATAATTTGATAAAGAATGCAGGCCAGTGAAGCAGTGCGAATAACAACGTTGAAATTGCTACTGCAGTTCTGTTTGGCATAGCTTTCGCAAGAGCGTTATATCCCCATCCTCTGAAAACGATTTCCTCCACACAGCCAACAATGAAATATTTTATAACCGTCAGCCCGAAGGGGACTTCCCGGTTTATCCAGAGTCCTTTGTGTACTACAAGCATAGATATAAGACAATACAACAGAACAGCCGACAAGACAAACATGAATTGACGGTTGAACCGAGGACGAGAAAACAATTCTTTTCTATGCAGCATCAGGCACTTATCTTTTGTAACAATCAAAAAAATTGCTGGCAGAACCTAGGCAAAACGGCTGATATATCCATAGAAGAAGGTTCCGTTATCTGACGGGAACAGGTACGAAGAATATCTCCACGCATCCGTTATAACCGTCCACAAAAGGATAAAGCCAAGAAGCGATATCACAACTCCCCTTGGGGTAAACTCTTTTTTCAAATTTAAATTCCTCCTTAAACACCGGCTTATATATTTGATTATAAAATATTTGCCTGTTACACACAATGCATATTTATAAGCTGATTTTCCTGCTGCCTGTAGCGGGGTATTTGACTTGCAATCCGGCAAAAATCTATGCTAATATTGTTAAAGACAGATTGCAGATTCATGTATTGATAAAGCATAAGGAGTTTTGGCGAAAGTGAAAGAAGAGAGAAAGCCGGAAAGGCGCATTTATATCTGCCACACCTTTTATCACGTATATATTTCCTGCCTGAAGGAGTTAAATCTTCCCACAGGCGGAGACGGTCCCATAAGGGGGCAGGCGCATCTTATGCTCAGCTCCATGTCTACCGATTTTGGGAATCTGAAAGAGCGGGCGGAGCGGTCCGGCTTGTTCGAGAAGGTGATTCCTTATGACGAAAAGGAAGAGAGCTTTTTCCCGGAGCTTGCAAAGTATCACAAGGACAGAGGGAATATTGTGGTCAATATGCTTGCCAGAATCAAGTACACCAGGCTTATGGGAAAGCTGCAGGCGTCTTTTGTGCCGGTAGATCTGCGGGAATATGAGGATATCTATGTGTTCTGTGATTCCGACCCTATAGGCTATTACCTGAGCACGCATAAGATTCATTACCATGCCCTTGAGGACGGGCTTGACTGCATCCGCTATTATGATACGGCGCGGTATGACAACCGAGGGCATTTTAAGCTGAAAGCGTGGATGGCATCTAAGAATCTTATTTTTATCCAAAATGGGTATTCTAAATATTGTCTGGATATGGAAGTCAATGATGTTTCCGTTTTGCAGTACCCTTGCCCCAAATACATCGAGAGACCCCGAAAGGACCTGGTGAGCGGTCTGGGAGATGGGGAAAGGGAGATTCTGGTATCCATTTTTATAGAGAACAGACAGGAGCTGGAGAAGACCCTTGCTTTTGGTGCGGGATGCGGGCATCAGGTCTTGATTCTCTCGGAACCGCTCTGCGATTTGGAGACAAGGAAGCGGATTTTTAGGGATATTATTGAGGAGTACGGCAAAATCGACGGGCAAAGGGCGCAGATTTTGATTAAACCCCACCCAAGGGATGTGCTTGATTACAAGGAATTGTTCCCGGAACATATCGTTCTGGACGGGAAGTTCCCGATGGAAGTTTTAAACGAAGTAAAGGGGCTTGCCTTAGACCGGGTGGTTACTGTTTTTACCGTGCCGGATGCGATTACCTTTGTAAAGGAAAAGGTTTTCTTAGGGGAAGATTTCATGGATAAGTATGAAGCCCCGGAGATTCACCGCCAGAACGAACAAATTTGAGAGGTGTCAAATTTGCTTTGTACCGCCACCTATGGTAAAATAGAATGATATTTTTATAAATCATACAAAATCTGGAAGAAGTATAATGAATAAAATTTTCAAAAAACTCATGGTGCTGCTTGATGGGCGGCAGAAAAGAATAATGATAGTTCTGGTGATCATGATGCTCATAGGGGCAGTTCTGGAAACTGCAGGCGTGGGGATGGTCATACCTGTGATGCAGATGGTGTTAGACGAGCATGCGGTGGAGAAAAGCGAGCGTCTTCAGACGTTCTGCGATATTTTGCACATTGCCTATGACGACAGCAGGACTTTGATCATCGTTACCATGCTGGCGCTGATCATGATTTTTGTACTTAAAAATATCTTTTTGTTTTTCCAGCAGAAGGCGCAGCTTAAGTTTGTCTATACCAATCAGTTTGCGACTTCCAGAAGGATGATGATCAATTTCATGCAGCGCCCGTACGAGTATTATCTCAATGCGGACACGTCTGTCATCCAGAGAAGCATTACCTCTGACGTCAATAATATGTATGGACTGATTCTGTCACTTTTGCAGCTATTCAGCGAGGGGATTGTTTTTATCTGCTTGGTGGGAGTCAGCTTTGTGACGGATATCTGGATGACCATCACAGTGACGGTGGTGCTGGTTGCGGCGCTGGGGGTCATTAAGTGTGTTTTGAAGCCCATTATGAAAAGGGCGGGGGAGGAAAATCAGGATTATTACAGCGGACTATACAAATGGATCGATCAGTCTGTGATGGGCATCAAGGAAATCAAGATAGCCAATAAGGAGAGCTATTTTATCAATGAATATGCCAAGTGCGGAGCTGGGTATGTGAATGCGGTGCAGAGGTATAACCTTTACAATGCGACGCCCAGGCTTTTGATTGAAACCCTTGCTATAGCCGGCATGATTTTTTATATGATGTTTCAGTTAGTCAGCGGGACCGAGGTGAAGGATATCATGCCTCAGGTGGTGGCGCTGGGGGTTGCGGCAATGCGGCTGATTCCCTGTGCCAACAGAATCAACAACCATCTCACATCGATTTCTTACTTTGAGCCCTTCTTCATGGGGGTGAGCGATAATCTTCAGGAAGAAATCAGGGATGAGTCGATCAATTACGATGAAAGCGCTTATCAGAAGAAGGCAGAAGTAGAAAAATTAAATATTGAGGATAAGATTGAGCTTAAGGACATTGTATTTAAATACCCCAATACGGAGACGCTTATTTTTGACCATGCTTATATGGAAATTCCTATAGGACAGGCAGTGGGAATCGTGGGGACTTCCGGCGCGGGAAAGACTACGGTGGTGGATATCCTGCTGGGGCTTTTGCATGTGCAGGAAGGGGAAATCTTGGCTGACGGCGTGGAGGTGCGAGAGCATTATCAGTCTTGGCTTAAGAATATCGGATATATTCCACAGACGATTTTTATGATTGATTCTACCATCCGCAAAAATGTTGCCTTTGGCTTTGCGGATGAAGATATTGATGATGATAAGGTGTGGAGGGCGCTTAAGGAAGCCCAGCTAGATGAATTTGTGAAGGGGCTGCCGGAGGGGCTTGACACCAGCATAGGAGAGAGGGGCATCCGTATTTCCGGCGGTCAAAGACAGAGAATCGGCATTGCGCGGGCGCTGTTTGAAGACCCCGAGGTTCTGGTTTTGGATGAAGCCACCTCAGCCCTGGATAATGAGACGGAAGCGGCGATTATGGATTCCATCAACCGGCTCCACGGGAAGAAGACGCTGATTATCATTGCCCATCGTCTTCAGACCATTGAGAAGTGCGATATGGTCTACCGGGTAGAAAACGGGAAGGTGTCCAGAGAGCGTTAGGAGATAATCCTGAAAGCTGGCAGACGGAGAGGATGTAAGGCAGATAGAAAAAGAAAGGGAGACGGGAAAGTGGCAGCAGGCAGGCGCATGGTGAACTTTGAATTATTAAGGATTCTGGCGATGGTCATGGTAATCATCATGCATTTTCTGGCACATGGGGATTATCTTCCGGCACTTGATGCCCCTCTTGACGGGATAAGGATTCTGGGAGGACTTTTGGAAGCCTTTTGCCTGGTGGCGGTGAATACCTATGTGTTTATCAGCGGATATTTCGGCGTCAAAAGCAGTTTTAAACCCGGCAAAGCGGTGGGACTTTTGTGTCAGATTTGGTTTTATGCGCTGCTTGTTCCGACGGTTTTGATTCTCCTAGGTGTACCTACGGTGGTGCAGGCGCAGGGAATCTATGGACTTGTGCAATATGTCTTTCCCATAGAGACGGAACATTACTGGTTCGCAACTTCTTACTTTATGCTTTATCTGCTTTCACCGGTGCTTAATGAAGCAGCGAGGAATCTGTCTGAAAAACAGCTGCGGATTGCCATAGGCGGTCTATTGATTTTGTTTTGTGGAATCAAAAGTATCAGCCCCATTGTGTTTGCTTTTGACAGATACGGTTATGATCTTCCTTGGTTTATCTGCGTGTATCTGACGGCGGCGTATTTTGGCCTGTATGGGGGCGGATTTTTTGAAAAAAAAGGATGGTCTGTCTATATAGGAAGCTGCCTGGCGGGATTTTTGATTAACCTTGGCATGTGGTTCTTGAGCCAGAGATGGGAAGGCTTCGGCTATTACTTTACGGTTCCTTTTCACTATAACTTCATTTTCTGCCTGACAGGGGCAATCGGACTTTTTTATGGATTCTCCCGTGTTTCCATAAAGGAAGGGCGTCTGGCGGATGCCATACGGAAGATGGGGAGCCTGTGCTTTGGAGTCTATCTGCTTCATGAGCATATCGATGTGCGGTCTCTTTGGTATGGATGGCTTGCAGGTATCCTGAACCCGGGGGGAGGATATGGAGTCGGAATCTTTTTGAAGGAGCTTATAGCTTGCGTTGTGCTTCTTTTTGCAGCAGGTATCGTCATAGACTGGTTAAGAAGCATGTTGTTTTCCTTTGCGATAAGGAAGGTAATTGCAAGGGCGAAGATTTATCAAAAGATAAAAGAGCTGGATCAGGCATTTTAGGTCAGCAGCAGAAAGGAGAGCGCAGATGGAAAATAAAAGAGCAAGTGAAAAAAATATTCAGCGGGTGCAGCGTATTTTGCAGGCTGTGGTCTTCCCTTTGATTTTATTCTTGTTTCCATTGATGAAAATCAATCAGGGAATTGATTTGACCGATACAGGATATAGTCTTGGGAACTATCGGTTTTTTGGGCAGATGGACGGCGTCTGGATGCTGCTCACCTTTCTTGCCAACACGGCGGGGGCATTTTTGACTAAACTGCCTTTGGGACAGACAATGCTGGGGATGAAGCTGTATACTTCTTTGATTGTCAGTCTTATGGCGCTATTGGGGTATCGGTTCTTTAAGACGAAGATGCCGGCGCACCTTGCCTTTGCAGGAGAGCTGGCGGCGATTGGTTTTTGCTGGTGCCCTACCGTGATTTTGTACAATTATCTTACCTACTTTTTGTTCCTTTTGGGTGCTATTTTGCTGTTCCGGGGTCTGGCGGGGAATAGACCGGTCTGCCTGGTGCTGGCGGGTATCGTTCTGGGATGTAATGTGTGGGTGCGGTTTCCGAATAATATTCTGGAGGCTTCCCTCATTATAGGCGTGTGGTATTACGGCGCCCTGAAAAAGAAATCTTTTCAGCAGATTTTGAAGGAGACAGGGCTGTGCGCAGCCGGGTATCTGGTTTCCTTTGCAGGCGGGCTTGCCGTGATTTCGGCGCTTTACGGATCAGGAGCCCTGGGAGATATGATAACGGGTGTTTTTGGCATGGCGGGAAGCGCTTCTGATTATACCTTGGGTGAAATGCTGTTGGCGATTCTGGATGCCTATCTGCATGGCTTTAAGTGGATGCTCTATATGATTTTGTGTATCCTTCCGGGGATTCCCTTTCTTGTAATCAAAGAAGAGAAGTTCCTTATAATCAGAAAGGTGCTTTACTGCATCTGCATTCCTCTTTTATTCTTTGTTTTGGGGAAGTGGGGGATGTTCAACTTTAAATATTATCAGAAAGAAGCGGCGCTGCAGTGGGGAGCGGTCTTTTTGCTGGTGGCGTTTACGGTTCTTCTCTGGATGCTCTTTACTAAAGGGGCGGATGCCCAGTGGCGGCTGATTGCCTGCATTGCATTTTTGATGCTCCTTGTCACGCCCTTGGGAAGCAACAATCATATCTGGCCTGTACTGAATAATCTGTTCTTTATCGTGCCGGTGGTCTTTTGGATGGTTTACCGCTTTGTGAGATGGGGAAGGACGTATCTGGATGCTTCCGGAAAGGTGCCTCTTTTCCCGGTGAAAGCCATGACGGCGGGAATCCTGATTGCCTTTTTGGTACAAAGCATCGGGATTGGCTGTGCCTATGTCTTTCTTGACGGCGAAGGGGGAGAGAAGAGGATGTACAGGGTGTCCGATAATCCTGTGCTTCGGGGAATGCGCACAAGTGAGATGCATGCGGAGACTTTGGAAGAAATCAATGCCTTTATGATAGAAAATAAATCTGGATTTAATAATAAGAAATTAATCCTTTATGGAAATATTCCCGGGCTTGCGTATTACCTTGACAAGGAGCCGGCAGTGTATACTACTTGGCCAGATTTAAATACCAGTTCTCTGGCTCAGCTCGCTGAAGAACTTGGGTCGGTTTCGCAGGAAATAAAAACAGGTGATATGGAAAGACCGCTGGTGATTATGACGCCGGCAATTGACGCTTATTTCTCAGGTAATGATGATGCTATGGCGTTTTGGGGCACAGATAGGGAAAGCTATGATCAGGACCAAAAACTCCATGCGATTTGGGATTTTATGGAGGAGAATGCATACAGACAAACTTTTGCCAACGAGGCATTTGTGGTATATGAATAAGAACGTGGGAATGGAGAAAAAGATGATTCGCTTTAATGTACCCCCTTATACAGGGAGAGAAATGGAAAACATGCAGAAGGCAATAGAAAGCATGCACATCTGCGGTGACGGAGAATTTACAAAAAAATGCAGTGCCTATCTGGAAGAGACCACCGGCACGGCAAGGTGCCTTTTGACCACTTCCTGTACCCATGCGCTCGAGATGGCGGCGCTTTTGTGTGATATCAAGGAAGGGGATGAGGTCATCCTTCCTTCTTATACCTTTGTTTCCACGGCGGATGCTTTTGTGCTGCGGGGGGCAAAGGTGGTGTTCGTGGATATCAGGCCGGATACCATGAATATCGATGAGACATTGATTGAGGATGCGATTACAGATAAGACCAGGGCGATTGCGCTGGTTCACTACGCGGGAGTCGCCTGTGAGATGGACACGATCATGGATATTGCCGCAAGGCATCACCTTATGGTGGTGGAGGATGCGGCACAGGCAATGATGTGCTCCTATAAGGGAAAGCCGCTCGGCACCATCGGAGATTTTGGCTGTTACAGTTTCCACGAGACGAAGAATTTCAGCATGGGCGAGGGAGGAGCGATTCTGATCCGTGACGCCAAATATATTGACAGTGCTGAGATTCTGAGGGAAAAGGGAACGGACAGAAGCCAGTACTTTAGGGGGCAGGTGGACAAGTACCGGTGGCAGAATTTTGGGTCTTCTTATCTTCCAAGTGAAATCAATGCGGCATATCTTTATACCCAGCTGGAGGTGGCGGAGGAAATCAATGATGCCCGTCTTGCAAGATGGAATCAATATTATGAGCTTTTGGAGCCCCTTGCCGAGGCGGGGAAGATAGACCTTCCGGTGATACCGGAAGGCTGTGTGCACAATGGGCATATGTTCTACATCAAGACGAAGGACATGGAAGAGCGGGCGGGGCTGATTCAGTTCCTTAAGGAAAATGATATCCTTGCGGTCTTTCATTATGTGCCTTTGCATTCGGCGCCTGCCGGGCTTAAATTCGGCAGATTTCACGGACAGGACAGATTTACCACGAAAGAGAGCGAGCGGATTTTACGGCTCCCTATGTTCTATCAGCTGACCCCGGAGCAGACGGATTACATTGCAGGAAAAGTAAAGGAATTTTATGGATATTAAAGTTAGGCTAAGGCAAAAAGAAAACTGGATCATCGCCTTTGCTGCCACAGCGGTTCTTTGTCTTCTGGCAGGACTTCGGTTTGACTTTTTTTATGATCTGAATGATGATGTGCTGATGAAGGATATTCTTGCAGGAGTCTACACGGGAACGCCGGAGGGGCATAATATACAGATGCTGTGGCTTGTCAGCGCCTTTATCAGCCTGTTCTACCGGATGGCGGGCAGTCTTCCCTGGTATGGGATTTTTCTCTGTGCCTGCCATTTGGGATGCTTTTTCCTGATTTTGAAAAGAAGCCTTGCTTTTAGCAGGACCTTTTGGGGAAAGCTGGCGGTGGCGCTTACGGAGGCTCTTTTATTTGGGGCGCTGTTTTTAGAGCATTTGGTTTTTGCCCAGTATACGGTGACCTGTACCTTTCTTGCGGCGGCGGCAGCCTTTTTGTTCTACACTACGGATATAGAACTTACCGCGGCGGCATTCATTAAGAAAAATATTCCGGTGGCATTTTTTGTTTTTACCGCTTATCTGATCCGGTCGGAGATGCTGCTCTTGGTGCTTCCCATGATCTGTGTGGCGGGAGCTGCAAAATGGGGAAGCGAAGCAAAGATTTTTACGAAGGAACATGCCGTCAAGTACTTGGCAGTGATTGGAATGATTCTGGCAGGGATTGCCTTGGGGCAGCTGACTCATATGGCGGCGTACAGTTCCCCGGAGTGGAAGTCTTTTACGGAATTTTTCAATAACAGGACGGAGTTATATGATTTTCAGGAGATTCCTTCTTATGAGGAAAACCGTGCCTTTTATGAAAGCATCGGACTGACGGAAAGCGAAAAGATTCTGTTTGATAATTACAATTTCGGCTTGGATGAAGAGATTGACGAGTCCATGGTGGGGCAGATCGCCCGGTATGCGGGGGAGAACAGGAAGGCGGAGAAGCCGTTTTTGGAAAAGCTGCCTGAAAAGCTGAAAGATTATTTGTACCGCTTTTTAAGCGGCAGGGGAAAGGCAGGAAGCGATTACCCGTGGAACTTTATGGTGCTGCTTGGATATGGGGCGGCATTTGTGTCTGCCATTCCAAGAAAATATACGAAGGAGCGGATTCAGCAGGAGGGCAGGATGACCTATGTAAAGAATCTTCTGGGAGTTTCCTGGAAGCTGCTTTTCCTGTTTGCGGTGCGCACCGCTTTATGGATGTTCATTCTCATGCGGGAGCGGGCGCCGGAGAGGATCACCCATTCTTTGTATCTGATGGAATTTTGTATTCTTGCAGCCTTTGTCTTTATCCAGTATAAGGGAATCTGTTATGTCAGGACGAGGAAGCTTTGGGGAGCGGTTCTGGCGGCAGGCTTTTCGGTTCTGGCAATAGGAATCCTGCCGGGCAGCATCGAAGCGGTTTCAGACAGGCAGGTGCGCAGGGAAGAGGTGAATGGGCTTTACCGGGAACTTTATGATTATCTTTCCAGCGAAGAAAAGGAAAGAAATTTTTATCTGATCGATGTGTATTCTTCCGTTTCCTACGGCGGTGAACCTTACAGTGAAAAAATGTTTGTCGATGTGGACAATTCCTTGGATAATTATGATATCATGGGAGGATGGGCGTGTAAGAGCCCTCTTCAGACAAAGAAGTTTGCAAACTTTGGGATTGAGAACATGGAGGAGGCTCTGCGGGAGCGGGAGGATGTGTATTTCGTCCGCATGAAGAGCGAGGACATGCAGTGGCTGTTTGACTATTATGAAGGGCATGGGACGCCCATACAGGCGGAACTTGTAGAAACGATAGCAGATACGTTTGAAATATACGCAGTGTTTGCGGCTGGAAGGTAAGATGGCGGAGATGGAAGATAGAGATGAAAATAAAAAAGCACATGTTATCGAAGGGGACGCAATTATTCTGCGCCTTATGAAGGAGGAAGACACAGACCGAATCGTCAAGTGGCGCAATAGGGAGTTCGTCCGCCGGAATTTTATCTATCGGAGGCTTTTCACCAGACAGGGGCATGAAAACTGGATCAGGACCATGGTGGATACCGGAAAGGTGATTCAGTTTATAATCTTAAGGAAAACAGACCAAAGACCCGTTGGAAGCGTTTATCTGAGGGATATCGACCGGACCCACAACAAGGCGGAATACGGGATTTTTATCGGAGAAGAAGAGGCGCTTGGAAAAGGATACGGCACGGAGGCGGCGAAACTGATGATCGCCTATGCTTTCCGTGAGGAAGGGCTTCACAAATTGATGCTGCGGGTGCTGGCGGAGAATGTGCGGGCGCAGAGAAGCTATGAAAAGGCAGGATTTGTGAAGGAAGCCTATCTGAAGGACGAGGTCTTTCTGGATGGACGTTATCAGGATGTAATCTATATGGCAGCCATAAATCATAAGGGGCAGGAGGCTTTTGCATGAAAAAGATGGTCAGCTTCGTGATTCCCTGTTACCGCTCCGAGGCGACGCTGCCCGGTGTGATAGAGGAAATCAGGGAAACAATGGAAAAATTGCAGGATTATGCGTATGAAGTGGTGTTGGTGAATGACTGTTCCCCGGATGACACTTTTGCATGTATTAGAAGGCTCTGCAGGGAATATGACAATATCACCGGCATTGATCTGGCAAAGAATTTTGGTCAGCACAGCGCGCTTATGGCGGGATTTCACTATGTCAAGGGAGAGATTATCGTATGCCTGGACGATGACGGGCAGACGCCGGCAGACGAAGTGGATAAGCTGCTGAAAGGGATAGAGGATGGGGCGGATGTGGTGTATGCAAAGTATCAGCACAAGCATCATTCCGGCTTCCGCAACTGGGGCAGTCGTGTAAATGAATTGATGACACGTGTTATGCTGGGAAAACCGAAAGACTTGTTTTTGTCCAGTTACTTTGCGGCGCGGCGTTTCGTGGTGGAGGAGATGATCCGTTATGAATATGCCTATCCTTATGTCATCGGTCTGGTGCTGCGCACTACCAAAAACATTATCAATGTGGAGGTGGAGCACAGGGATAGGCAGGCGGGAACCTCTGGCTATACGTTGGGAAAACTTTTAAGCCTTTGGTTCAATGGATTTACTGCTTTTAGCGTAAAGCCCCTGCGGATTGCCACTGTGAGCGGTGCAGGCTGTGCGTTCGTGGGCTTTTTGTACGGAATCTATACCATCATCAAGAAAATCTTTATCAATCCTCCCGGGCTGGTGACCGGTTTCAGCGCACTGATGTCTGTGCTGGTTTTTATGGGCGGCATGCTGATGCTCATGATGGGGCTGGTAGGCGAATATATGGGCAGGATGTATATTTCTATGAATAATTCTCCTCAGTATGTGATACGGGAGATGACAGGGGAGAGAAAAAAAGAGGATGAGGAAAACTGACAAGAGCATAAGTGCATATTTGAAAGCATCCACTGCCGGGCGGATGGCAGTGTCGGCGTTTTTGTCCTTTGCGGTAGTCTGTGGGTTTGGCTGGATGCTTCCTGTTACCGGGGACAGGCTTTGGTATACCAACAGCATTGTGCCCGTGTTTTTCTTTCTGGCACTTTGGACTTTGGCATATAGGATTTTGAAGACCGGCTTTGAGGGGAAAGGCGCTAAGTGGTTCTTTCCGCTTTTGTTCGGTCTTTTTTTCAGCATCTGCATGGCTTTCGGCGCACAGCTTAATCTCACAGGGTGGGTTCCTTTTACGCAGGGGAAAATGTGGATTGGAATACTGGCGCTGACGGTTTTCGTTACATTGACTGTGCGGTATTTCTGGGACAGGCTTTTGGAGTGGAAAGTCAAATACCCAGGTCCAATAAGCAGCGGGGCATCCAACTTGAAACGTCCCAAGGGGCAGGAAACCGGTTCTAAGGACCGCCGCAGTTTCTTTCTTACGGCAGGGGCGATTCTGCTTATGTATCTTCCGGTTTTTCTGGCGGTTTATCCGGGATTCTTCGTATATGATGCCCAGGATGAGTATCTGCAGGTGGTGACAAGGAATTTTTCCACCCATCATCCGCTGATGCATGTGCTTTTGCTGGGAGGTATTCTACATGCAGTTTATAAACTGACTGGTTCCTATAATCTGGGAATCGCCTGCTACACGGTGATTCAAATGACTTTGATGGCAGGTATTTTTGCATGGTTTATCGAGAAACTGAAAAGCTGGGGAGCAGCAAAGTGGTACCGGGTGATTCTTACCCTGTATTTTGGGCTTTGTCCGGTGCTGGTCATGTTCGCCCTGTGTTCAGCGAAGGATGGGCTTTTTACGGGGATGCTGCTGATTATGGTGGTCCTCCTCAAAGAATTATGTAAGGAGCCGGGACGGTTTTTTGAAAGACAGGGAGCGGTTTGCCTGTTTGCAATTGCCTCCCTGTGCATGATGCTGCTTCGGCACAACGGATTTTATGCTTTTCTGGTCTTTACTGTGGTAATTTTATTTTATTTAAAAGGCTTTCGGAGAAAGACGGCAGTCTGCTTCGGCGTAATCATAGCGGCGTATCTGGCGGTCAATGCAGGTTTTGCCGCGCTGCTGCAGGCGGATGATTCGGAGAATCAGGAAATGCTCACGGTGCCCATTTCTCAGATGGCAAGGGTGTATGCGGATGAGAAGGAGACGCTTACTGAGGAAGAAAAGGAGATTCTTTACAGATATCTGCCTGAGGAAGCTCTTGTAAGGTATACGCCCAAGGTGTCTGACGGGGTGAAGATCAGCTTTCATAATGAAGCTTTTGCAGAGGATCCTTCTGGTTTTTTCAAACTATGGTTTAAGTGGGGGACGGAGCATCCGTTTACTTATTTAAATGCGTGGTTCATGACTTCTTATGGTTTCTGGTATCCGGATACGGTGATCGATGTGTACCGCGGAAATTCTGTATTTACCTTTACTTACGGGGACAGTTCTTACTTTGGCTATGAGGTGGAACAGCCGGGGACGAGGGAGAGCAAGATACCATGGCTTGACGAGTGTTACCGAAGGATGTCGCTGGAGATTGCACAGCAGAAGATTCCGGTGGTGTCGATGCTGTTCTCGCCGGGGTTCTTGTTCTGGGTGACGGCGTTTGGCTTAGGGTTTATGTGTTATTGCAAATGCTGGGCGAAGGCAGTGCCGTTTATGCTGCCGGGGCTTGTGTGGCTTACGGTGGTTTTGGGACCTACTTATCTGGTGCGATATGTGGTGTTCTTGTGGGCGCTGGCGCCGCTTTTGCTTTGGGAGGTGCTGGAAGAGGAGTAGTGGTGGCAATGTCAGTCAGTTAAGCCGGAGCGCCGGCAGGACGGCAGTGGCTCGGAGTAGGAAGCGGACCGGGCACAGGGGGACAGCTTATCCTATTGTTTCAAGTCTCTTCTCAAAATCGGATTTCACTAACAGAATGTATACAGGTGTTTCAATGAGGTCGGGTCGGAGTCAGGGCGGCATCCGTGCCGCTTGACTCCTAAAATCGCCATCCATGGCGATTTTGCCCTGCGGATTCAACATTCTGTAAGTGAAATTACCGATTTTTCGCGGAGACTTGAAACGATAGGATAAGCTGTCCCCCTGTGCCCGGTCCGCTTCCTACTCCGAGCCACTGCCGTCCTGCCGGCGCTCCGGCTTAACTGACTGACATTGCTGCGAAGGTTATTGCAATTAAGTTGGCTAGCGGGGGGATGAGATGGTTCCCCAGCTTATGGCGTCTTCTAGGAGGAAGGCGGTGGGGAGAACCAGGATGGTTAGAAGGGAGCATAGGCAGGATGTGGCGATTCTTTTGCCGATTCCTTTTAGGGCGCTTCTTTGTTGGATGGAACTGCCTATGAGGTAAACGATGACAGCCCAGGTGGGGATGATGATAATTAGCAGCGGGAATAGGAGGAAAAGGATAAAAGGGCATAGGAAAAAGAATAGGCATCCTAGTATAAGGACGGTCCAATAGATTAAAAAGGGTTTGAATGTATCGATCATGCTGTGCCTCCTGTTATTGTATCAGATTGTATCATATTTTTTTGTTGGTGTGAAGTTTGATTTGGGAAGATTGATGACTGCTTTCCAAAATCCCGATATCGCGATTTTACCCGCGTTCCCAAAACTATTCTTCCTGCAGCAATTGCCTCTTCTTTCTTTTCTGTAGATTTTCCCTGTGAGATACCCAACGTCCTTCTAATGCGTATAGTACGAATACGGATACTGATATTACTAATGCTTGTGGATTTGAAATTAAAATCTTCAGCGCCCTGAACTCCATACTCACGTCATCACCGATAAGTAAATTTTGATTTCTTCAAACATCCCCTAAGCCGGGTTCTTTGGCGCATAATAAGCCACAAGTTTCTTACGGTATTCTGTCCCGGAATCAAAAGAAACCTTTTTACGATTTTTCATCGGCATTCGTAAGTTGAACCTCTAAAGCCCTAAAATAAGCTGCTTTATCCTTTGATTTCCTCAGTACCATTGCCTCATCGGCAATAAAAAGCTGATATCCCAATAAATCCTCGTAAATTGTGGCAAGATTTCTTATAGATAAATCCCTGTATTCAATCTTGGTCTTATATTCTTTTTCCGCCCTGCTATATACGATACCTCAGGCAGACATACGGCAAGGTGCTTATTTGCTATTTTGTATGTATGAGGAATAGGCTTGTCCTCAAGGGGCGGGGACAGATTTGTGACCACTGTGACCACCCGCACCCGCTGTCCCATGCTGTTATTAGCAAGTTTAAAAAAATTTAGAGATTAAGGATAAAGAGGCTGAAACTAAAAAATACATCGATAAAGGATTGCTTTTAAATTCTATATTACTTATAATCAAAGACAGTGGATGCAGCGCAGAAAAGCAGATTCATACAATATGAACAGGCATATCCGGAGGACTGACAATAAATGAAAATACACGAAAAGCTGGTAAAACCGGTTATGGAGGCAAAATATCTCAATGTAGAAAATACAGGCAGATATCGCTCCATTATCCGGTTATTTTATATTAATTATGAAAAATTAAAATACTGGATGTATCAGGAAGAGGTGTATGATGAATTAGTCCAAGATCCCTATTTTGCTTCCTATACCATGGAGCAGTGTCAGCAGGACTTGGCAGCCTTGAAAGAGTGGGGAAATCTTGCAACCATTCAGGACACGAGAAGAGTTACTTCCATTGAAGAGTTTAAGAACAAGAAATTCCGTTATCAGCTTACAGAGACAGCTGTTGAGATTGAGCGAATGGTGATACGGCTGGAGAATTTATTTATTGAAGGTTCCTCGCTTGAGCCGACGCTGCTTGAACGGCTTCGGATTGCCTTGACGAAAATGGAAGACATGGCGGAGGAAGATACGGAAAAGATTTATGGATGGTGGAATGACCTCAACAATGATTTTATTCGTCTAAATCAGAATTATCAGGATTACATGAGAGAGCTGAACAGCGTGAAGGCGGAAGAAATGATGAAGACTAAGGAGTTTTTGATTTTTAAGGATAGATTAATTGAGTATCTCCGGTCTTTTGTTAAAAGCCTGCAGATGAATGTTACTGCGATTGAACAGTCGCTAAAGAAGGTGAAGCCGGAAACGGAAAAATACATCTTAGAAGAGGTGACGGCGTATGAGATGTCGATTCCGAGAATCGAGATGGAAAGGGATGAGCAGCAGATTTATGAACGGATGGCGGGGCGGCTTGAAAATATACACAATTGGTTTGTGGGAATAAATGGGATAGATTCAGAGGCAATTAAAGTGTTCGATACGACCAATGAAATCATCCGCAAGATTACCCGCTATGCGACGCGGCTCAGCGAGCAGGTCAATAGCGGGGCGAACCGCAGGGAAGAGTATAGAAAGCTGGCGGAGATGTTTGCACGTTGCAAGGATATTGAGGAGGCGCATAAGCTGTCATCTGTTGTCTTCGGAATAGAGAAACCGATTCATTTCAAAGGCGATTTTGTAAGGGAAACGGAAAGTATCAACAGCGGAGTTTACGATGAAAAACCGCAGGAGGTTACGGTTACGCCGCGTATCCGGAATTACAGGGAAAAGACCAAACGCAGCGGTGTGATAGACAGGACTGCGGAGAAAGATGCAGTAAGGCGTGCCATGGTGGAAAGACTGGCAAGGGAACGGGAACTGTTGGAAAGCTATATCAAAGACGGACGATTAGAATTTTCGGAGCTTCCGGTAATTACGCCTCAGGTACGGGACGTATTCCTTGGCTGGCTCTCTAAAGGATTGGAAAGTAAGTCCCAGCGGGCGAAGACGGAAGATGGAAAGGTATATCGTATTGAATTGGAACATTCGGAAAAAACCTGCACCCTGGACTGCACGGACGGGACGTTCCGTATGCCGGCATACAGTATTATTTTTGAGTAGAATACCGGTTTTCAGAAAGGAAAGGGGAAAGTAAGGATGAATGCACTGGAAATATTGCTGAGCAAGCGGTGGATTTTGAAATCCCGGGATCGGGAGCTGTACTATCAAATGAGAGACGAGGTGGGCAGATGGAAAAAGTTCCTCACAGAAAAACTGGGGTATCAGATCATTGTGAACGCTTATTTGGTGAAAGCGGAAAAGCTGCCGGCGCGAGCGGAGCGATGGATGGGAATCCAGGAATTCACCTCGCCTATTGAATATGCGTTCTTTTGCCTTATCCTCATGTTTCTGGAGGATAAGGAGGCACAGGAGCAATTCGTGTTGTCCAGCCTTACGGAGTATGTTCAGGGACAGTATAAAAGCGAGCAGATTGATTGGACTATATATCATTATAGAAGACATCTGATCAAGGTGCTGAAGTTCTGTGTGGCGGAAGGTATTTTAGATGTGAACGACGGCAGCGAAGAGGGATTTGCAAAGAATGACAGCAGTGAAGTCTTATATGAAAATACCGGAGCTTCCCGTTATTTCATGAGGAATTTCACACAGGATATTATGGATTATACAGACTACTCTGATTTTCAGAAGGCAGAATGGATCGGTGTGGACGAGGACCGCGGAATCGTGAGAAGGCAGCGTGTTTACAGAAGCCTTTTAATGTCCTTAGGAATGTATGTGTCGGAAGAAAATGCGGAGGACTTTGCTTATGTGAGGAATTACCGGAACACGATACAAGGGGAACTGGAAGAACTATTTCCCTGTGAATTGCAGGTGTACCGGAGCTGTGCTTTTTTGATCCTGGGAGAAGAATGCAGATTAGGGCGTTTTCTGCCAGAGGAAAATACATTATCGGATATTGTGCTTCTGCTTGGGCAATTAATCCGGGAGAAGGTGGAGACAGGGCGATATGACTTGAAGGACGGGGAGAATATTAAAATTTCAGGAGAGGAGTTCCGCAGTCTGATTGAAGAGTGTAAAAAGCGGTTTGGCGGCGGATTTACAAAAACATACAGAGAAATGGTGACGGAAGAGTTTTACCGTGAAATCTCCGCCAGTCTGATTAATCTGGAACTGGTGGAAAACCAGCGGGAGGATGTGCTGATACGACCTGCCCTAGGCAGAGCAATCGGGAGATATCCGGTTGATTTTAATGGAAATGACGTACAGAAGGAATAGAGGTTTAGGATGAATAGAGAATGGCAGTTGAATAAGATAGGGCTATTGGATTTTTGGTATTATGATGAACAGGAATTTGATTTCCTGGACGGAAGGATGCTGCTTAGAGGCGCCAACGGTTCAGGAAAATCTGTAACCATGCAGAGTTTTATACCGCTTCTTCTGGATGGAAATATGAGACCGGAGCGGCTCGATCCCTTTGGCTCCCGGGCAAGAAAGATGGAAAATTATCTTTTGGAAGAAGGAGACGAGCGGGAAGAGAGGACAGGCTATCTTTATATGGAGTTGAGAAAACTTGAGAGCGATGCCTGTCTGACAATCGGTATTGGGATTCGTGCCAGGAAAAATAAAAAACTGGACACATGGTATTTTTGTGTGACTGACGGGAGAAGAATCGGGAAAGATTTGTTTCTATATAAAGATGTGCAGAACAGGCTCACCCTGACCAGGCAGGAACTTAGAAACAGGATTGGCGAGGGCGGACGGGTTATGGAAACCCAGAGCGAGTATGCCCAATGCGTCAATCGGCTGTTATTTGGATTTGAGACGATGGAAGAGTATCAGGAGATGATTGAACTTCTGATACAGCTGCGCACCCCTAAGTTATCCAAGGATTTCAAGCCTACGGTCATTAATGAAATTTTGAGCCGGTCTTTGCAGACTTTGTCAGAGGATGATCTCCGTCCAATGTCGGAAGCAATAGAAAACATGGATAATCTGAAAATCAATCTGGATGCACTAAAGGAGAGCGTCCGTGCGGCGGAGCAGATTGAACGGACCTATGATAATTACAATGAAATCGTGCTGTATAATAAGGCAAAGCGTCTTTGTGAGGCAATGCGGGATCAGCGGGAGCTTCAGAAGAAAGCAGAGGTAATTCATAAACAGAAGGAAGAATGCGGCAGATTATTGGAGGAGGAGACGAGACGCTACGAAAACTTAAAACAGGAAGAGAGCGTTCTTTCAAAAGAAAGAGATTCCTTAAGAGACAGTGATGCGGCACGTTTAAAAGATCAGGAAATTGTTCTGCAGCAGGAGCTGGAAGAGACGGAAAAAGAGGTTTTGGCGAAATCCGCACAGGAGCAGGAGAAGAAAGACAAGTACCGGGAAATTGAAAAAAAGCATACAGAGCAGCAAAACCGGAATGAGCAGATAAAGGAAGAGATGGAAGAGAAACTGGCGGAAATGGAAGAAACGCTGGAGGATGTTCCTTTTGATGAGTTTTCTTTTATGAAGGCGGAGCTGACAGAAAAAATGGAAGAAGAGTATGCGTTTCAGGGGCATATTCAACTGCTTACAGAATATACAAAAAGGGTGGAAAGCGGCAGAGAGGCGATTCAAAAGGCGGAGAACTTTAAGGAGCGTTATGATAAAAAGCTGCAGGAAGTGGACGAATGCCGTGACAGACAGGAGAAAAAGGAACGGGAATGCCGGCAGTGTGAAAAGCTGCTTTCAGAAACCATAGATGAGGCAATCGAGCGGTTTTATTTGTGGGAGAAGGAAAATGAGCAGCTCCGCCTCCCGGATGAAGTAAAGCAGAAGGTGGCACGGCGGCTGGAGCAGTATCAGTTCGGAACGGATTATTCGGAAATCAGGGATCTTGGAAAAGAAGTTTTTTCTGCAAAAGAGAGGGAACTGGTGCAAAAGCTGTACGCCGCACAGCAGCACGAGAAAGAGCAGGCGGTAAAGTATGAGGAAGCCTGCGGGGAACTTGCCGAATGGCAGAATAAAAAGGATCCCGAGCCGGAGTGCAGCGAAGCAGTGGCAAGGAACAGGCGGCTTTTGCAGGAAAAAGGCATTCCTTTTTTGCAATTTTATAAAGTAATTGATTTTGGAGCTGGGTTGAGCGAGGAACAGGCAGCTTGCGTGGAAGAGGCATTGTATACCATGGGGATTCTGGACGCCTTGATCGTGCCGGCACAATACAGGGAAAAGGTCAGGGAGATGGATCCCGGCGTATGTGATCGTTACATTTTCAGTGATGTGGCGCATGTGAAGCAGAATATGTTGGATATTTTGGATGTAGATAACGAAGAGGGGGATATTTTAAAGTATCAAAGTGTTGCCAATATTTTGTCTGCCATCGGCGCGCAGACCGATGGGGCTTCGGAAGAAGGAAACAGCACCTGGGTGGACGATAGGGGAAATTACCGTATCGGCGTTCTTGAGGGGACGATTACCCATGATTATAAGGCGAGATATATCGGCGTCAGAGCGCGGGAAAAGTTCCGGGCTGAAAAAATTGCTGAACTTGAGGAAAACGCTGCACGATTGAAGGAGCAGATGGAAAGATACGCCGAAGAGAAAAAGCAGCTTGAAGAAAAAATAGAAGTCCTTCAGAAAGAATGGAGAGCCTTTCCTTCTGATGCGGATTTAAAGACTGCGGCAAAGGAATATGCGGACAGGAGCTATGAACTGACGCGGTTAGAGAGTCAGATGGAAGAACTAAGGGTAAACTTGCAGCAGCTTAAGGATGAACTGGACAGAATGGAGATACAAGTCCGTGATCTTTGCAGCAAGTGCTATCTTCCGCCCCGCATGGATGTGTTTAAGAGCACACTGGAGGCACTTTCCAAATACAGAGGGTTTTTGTCTGAGCTTCAGGTAAAGCATGGGAGTTTCCTTAGCGGAATACAATATTTACAGACTTTAAAGGATAATTTAGAGGCTATAGATTATGATTTGGATGGGATACGCTATGAATTGGTGAAAGCCTCCCGCAAGGCAGGCGAAAAGAAAGCATCCTTACAATCGGTCAGAGAGCAGCTAAAGCTGACGGATTATGAACAGATTAGGGAACGATTGGATACATGTTTAGAGCGTCTTAAGGTCCTGCCGGATGAGAGAGAAAATGCAGCGAAATGGATGACCCATTGGAAAGATGAGGGGGACCGCCTTTGCCGTGAACTGGAGCAGCAGGAAATCGATTTTCAGAAAGTCAGGATAAAGGCGGAACTGTTGAAAAAAGCTTTTGAGGCGGAATATCGGCTCGGCTACGTGGAACGGACCTTTGTCATCAGCGATGACCCGCAAGATCAGGCAGAAAAGATTTATGCGGCGCTGGAAGGTAAATATGGAAACAGGAAGCAGACAGACCTTTTGGAAAATCTGCAGGCATCTTATCATCAGAACCGAGGGTATCTCTTAGATTATCAGCTCACGATGCAGAGCCTGTTCGGGGAGGAAAATGAGGAGTTTGCCGCACTTGAGGAATCGGTAAGGCGGATTGACATTACGGGAAAATACAGGGGCGTGAATGTCCGCTTCAAAGAGCTCCTTTCCAAATTGAGGGAAGACGCGGAAGAGCTTCAAAGGCTGCTCAGCGACAGAGATCGGGAATTATTTGAAGATATTCTTGCGAATACGGTCAGCAAAAAAATCCGGATCAGGATTCAGGCAAGCAACCGATGGGTGACGAAAATGAATCAGCTGATGGATACTATGCATACCTCCAGCGGGTTGAAATTAAGTTTGAATTGGAAAAAGAAGCATGCGCAGAAGGAAGAACAGTTAGATACCAGAGAACTTGTGGAACTGCTGTCAAAGGATGTGGAAATCATGCGTCAGGAAGAGGTGGAGAAGCTGTCCCTCCATTTCCGCTCGAAGATAGCAGAGGCGAGAAAGGTCTCTGAGGACAGCAATTCTGTACAGTCCTTCCATGCGGTTATCCGGGAAGTGCTGGATTATCGTAAATGGTTTGAATTTACGCTGGAATGCCAGAAGACGGGAGAAAAGAAGAAAGAATTAACGGACAGGGTATTCTTTACCTTTAGCGGCGGTGAAAAGGCAATGGCGATGTATGTACCTCTTTTTTCAGCAGTGGTCGCAAAATATGCGGGAGCAAGTGAGGATGCACCGCGCCTTATCTCTTTGGATGAGGCATTTGCAGGCGTGGATGAGACTAACATACGGGACATGTTCAGGCTGATGGTGGGATGCAGGTTCAACTTTATGATTAATTCTCAGGTATTGTGGGGTGATTATGACACGGTTCCCGGATTGGCAATCTACTATCTCCAGAGACCGGAGAACGCAAAGTTCGTGGCAGTTACGCCCTACATCTGGAATGGAAAAGAACGTATTTTAGTGGAAGAGGCGGACAGGGAAAAGAGCGATGGACAAACATGAGGAATTATTAGAGGAATGTATCAGTTACTTTAAGGAACGGAAAAGCTATGACAAGCTGTTCTTAAAAATAAGGGAAAAGTATGTCAGCCTGGGACGTTTTGGCGGGACGGTGACGTTGAAGGGATTGGAAACAGAGGACTGGCGGCAGCTTGGAGGATTCTTTCAGAAGGATTTCGCAGGGAGAAAGGCTGTTACTGTTTCAGCGGCATCCATGGAAAAAGCATTGGGAAGCAGCCGCTTTGCAGGGCTTGAGTGGGAGGAAATCTTACAGGCATATTTTGGAGAACCGCTTATTTCTCAAAAGGAGAGGAAGCTTTCGCAGCAGCAAGAGAAGGAAAGATATTTTAATGCCATTTTAGAGACGACTGCGCCAGGACCGGGGAAGGTGTGGCTTGAAATGATTCTCCGAACACAGGGAGAGGGGAATCTTTTACTGATGAAAAACTATAAGGAAAATCCGGACTTTCTCCGCCGGGTTTTGAAGCAGGTTCTTAAGGCGGTTTTGCAGCTCCCGCTTTTCAGGGAGGAGAAGCAGACTGCATTCAGGCAGCCGGAAAAGATATTGCTTGCTGTTTTTGCGGCAGGAACCACAGGAGATCCCCATTTCTTTGACGCAGGTACTTTGGCAGAGCAATTGCTGATTGCCTTTTTAAAGTCAGCATTGCCTGGGGGTGATAAAAGGAAGAGACTTTGCGCGGAGGATAAGGCTTCTCTTTTTTATGAGGCGGGGCTTTTAATTGATGAACTGTCAAATTATACGCTTGCATATGGGATTCATGCATGGGCAAGGGATGGGAAAGTACACGAGGGGGTGGAAGGTTTTTGGATGAGGAGAGAACCGGTTCTGCTGACCTTAATGAACCTGGGAAGCCTTGGCAGCGTAGGGACAGTGGGAAAGAAAAATGTTTATATCGTTGAAAATCCTGCCGTCTTTTCTACCCTTATCAGGCAGTGGGGGAATGAGACGATCTTATGCGGAAATGGTCAGATCCGCCTTGCAACACTTACGCTGCTCGATCTATTTGACGATGAGACAATCTTTTATTATGCCGGAGATTTTGATCCGGAGGGCTTACAAATTGCGCAGCGCTTGAAGGAGCGATATCAAAATCGCCTGCAATTGTGGAACTATCGTAAGGAATACTATGAAAAGTATAAGTCAGAGGTAGAAATTACGGAAAGAAGCCTGAAAAAACTGGATAAGATTTACTTGGAGGAGCTGCAGGAAATGAAGTCGGCTTTACTGAAAGAGAAGAAAGCGGCATATCAGGAGGCTATGCTTCGGGAATATTTGCTGGAAAAACCGGATGACGGTATCCAGGTTTGACTAAAACCGGCAGCAGAACTGTTCGGGTTAGGTGTCTGGCTGGAAAACTTGGATCAGGATACTTCTAGTTTAAAGGGAGAGTGATTGAATTGAATGGCGAAAAAAATAAAGAGAATTGGAACTTGTATGTATTGAGATATAATTACTCTGGTAATTATTATGTTGGAACAACAATAGACTTTGAAAGAAGAATGAAAGAACATTGGAGGCAAACATCATCAAAAAGTGAGTTGCCAATATGGTCAGAAGAAAATAAATCAACAAAAGGCTTCAAATTTTATTGGTTTAAAATTGAAAATGAAGGCATTAAGCAAGGAGAGGCAGAACATTGCGAAAATTGTTTAGCCAAACTGCTTGTTGAAGAAATAAAAAAATTGAATAAGGAAATATATGTAGGAAACGGTAAATTTGTTGATACGGAAGAAAAAGAAGATACTTATATCACTGAGATTCAAGGTGATACTCTAAAAAATAATCTAAATGAGATTGATAAAGAAATTACGGATTGTTTATTTAAATTAGAATTTTTGAATCCCCCAAAAATCAAACACAATTTTTCAATAGAATGCTGTAAAATTGGTTATGTTGGAGAATATGATAATACTCAATGCAATAAAGAATGGAGTGATGTAGAGATAATTGAGTTTTCAAACAACAAATAATAAGAGTTTAGAATAATAAATATTAGTAAAATTATCTTGTATTATTCACCGAATAAATTGCTATCCGCATGGCTGGGAATTAAGATAGATTTCTTAGGAGGAACGAAGACTCAAAACACAGCATTTTCAAGCCTTGCAGACGATTATAGAAGGAATTTCAAAGTATCGCAACCTATTATAAAGTATCGTAAAATATCGGAATATTTTGGGTAAAAACTGGGTACGCAAAACGGTTAGGCATCATTACTTATAGTGATATAGGTAGTGATGTCTTTTTGTATGTCAGGGTAGTTTACATTTTAGAGAGCAACTGTATTTTCTGAAAAGGGTATAGCTGATGTATTCATGTGTTACTTATAATTTGCAAGTGTCCTAAAACAATGATTTCATTGGAACAAAGCATAAGAAAATAAAATAGTTTGAATAACTTTTGCTAATCTGGAAATGATTAAATATATAAAAAGTACAGGAGGTTTCTAATGGAAGAAATTATTAAGGAGCTTAGAAGCGAGTTCAATAAAAGGAAAGACAATTTACAAGAAGATAATATAAGGATTCATATTATTGCGAATACTTTTTTGGAGTATTATGGATATGATACACAAAAGTGTATTTATGAAGCACCAACAGGAAAGGGATATTGTGACATGCTTGTGCCAACGGTGGGCGAGAATGCCATTGTAATAGAAGTAAAAACAGGGAAAAGACCTTTAAGTGTGAAAGATATTGACCAGATCAAAAGATATGCAACTACTAAAGGACAAAGGTTTGGGATTCTCTCAAATGGATATGAGTATGTTTTACTGGATTTTGATATTACGTTAGTTCCTGTAATAGAGGGAGATACGTTGGAATCTTATGTAGTATTTTGGTTCAATATATTTCAGGCAAGAGGAAAGAAACTGACGGAGTTAAAATATTTTAAGTATCTAAACTTTGAGAATTTATGTACAAGACAGTCTACTTTCTTTTATTGTGACATTGCACAATATAGGGAATGGAAGTTAGAACAGGGAATGAAGCAGGTATCTTGGAATGCTTACCGTTGTACATTATATCAGTTCTTTGATTTTTATTCCTCAAAATTATTATACAAGGATAAGTTTGAATCAAAGGGCAAAAGAGCTTATGAAACCTTGGGGATGGATTCAATAAAAGAATTTATTAAGGAAAGAAAAAGAAATTCGATAAATGCTTCAAAGGATACAATCAATAATAATTATACACATATTTATAATATGTTATATGAATTAAAACAACATGGGGAAATAGGCTATATAAGTTTGTATGATAGCCGGAAACAAAACCTTGCGGAATATGAAGGAACGGAGCAGAAGAAAACCTATGATATTATAAAAACAGAAGATATACAAGAAGTCATAGATTTTTTGAAACATGGAAGAAATTCAATGAGAGATATAGTGTTATTTCTGTTGACAGTTACTTTAGGACTAGAACGGTCACAGCTTTTGGAATTGACATGGAATAATTTTGATAACAGCTTTAAGTATATAGTTGTACAAGAAAGAAAAATAGAATTGTGTGACGTTTTACAAAAATATTTAACACAATTATATAAAGAAAAGAAGAAAAATAGAGTGAAAACACCTTATGTTTTTCAGTTACATTATAATAAGCAGTATAAACCAATGAAAGAATGGAATATAAATGATGTTTTTAATAATTGTGCAAAGATCACAAACGACGAAAAGTGGAAAAACTATTCCCCTAAGTATTTAAGGTGCTGCCTTATTAAAACCTTATTTGCTACGGGCTATTCGATAGAAGATATTATATATATTACAGGGATTGACATGAAGAATCTGGCTAATCTTATTGATAGGGATGAAATATTTGAAAGAAAAAATAATAGGGTAAGCTGGAAACAACTATATGATGGCATTTTATGTGAAAGTAAATAATTGCCTTGTGATTTTGAAGATACTGTATCTTGACTATATAAGGTATGGTATCTTTCGTTGTGAAAGTAATATATTATTGTTCAAGGGCACATTTCTGTAGATATTATCAAGCATATCCATAAAAAGGCTCACTAGAAAACACATAATATTCTCTAGTGAACCTTTTTATTCAACAAGCTCAAATCTAGTTTAGTGCACGCACCGCCCTAGTAAAAATCTCTAGGATTTTTGTTCTATAGATGGCATTTTACTCTTTTCCAACACTCTTGTCAACAGGCTATTGTAAAAAACAGCTTTGAAAGGTAAATTCTTTTATAGCCTGCCCGGGCACCTCAAATTTTTCAATTTAAAGTTTTCCGTAGAATTGGGAATGTTATCCACATCCATTGACCTCATTACTATAACTACTCTCTTTTTTGTGGATAAAATTTTCGTTTCCCTCTTGGCAGGCATCACTTCCTTTGCTATACTTGACTCAGGTTGTTGATATGCAAGGCATATCGTCCCCAAATATATCTTCTCTTTCTGTTATCTGCTGGGCAAAGCTTTCTAACAGTTCGGAAGATATATTTTTTTGCTTCTTTTTTATCCCCCCTGCCTTCAGGAAGAACCATTCGTACAGCTGCTTTACCATATCTGATATCTGTGCCATCAGATAATGGTTCTTCATCGCCCTGGCATCCCAGCTGCAGGCATGGGCAATGTCCCCCTGCCAGTTCTTCTGACGGTTGAATCCTTCATTCTCTATCTTCCATCGTTTTCTTCCGGCTCCGGCTATTTTCTCCGCATTCCTTTTTGTTATCTGGATGCTTGTCAGCCACTGGAACTCCGTCCGCACCCTCACGCCTTTTACGATCCTCTCTTCCCAGAAACGCAGCATATTTACCGGCTGTCCATTATAATCAATCCCGTTAATGAATTCTGCATGCCCTGACATTTCTTTTTCTGGTATTCTTTCATATTCCTCCGCAATACCCGGTATGCTTCCTGTTTTATAACGGATAATGAATTCCCACCCGTTGTCCCGGCAGATGCCCATTACCGGTTCTGATGCATACAGGCTGTCTGCCAGCAGTATGACCGGCAGCCTTGGAAATGCCTTTTTTATCTTCCCGGACAGCCTCTTAAAGGCTTTTGTCTCACAGTCCTGCTTCCGTGCCTCCTCACTCATGTGCCCCTGCCTTTCAGCATCTTCCCCATTATTTTCTATGAATTCACTGGCTATGCTCACGATCAGGCTCTCCCCTAATACTAGCTTTGCTTCCAGTACATCACAGTGGTAATTCACTTTTTCTTCTTCTGTCCCTTTATTATAATGACGCTCCAGACACCCCTCATTAAGTTTCCGGCTCCCGGAATAAATCTGTGTCCCGTCTACGATGACCAGCCATTTCTTCCGGAATCTGGCATCATAAAAGGCTTTGCCGCGGATCAGCCCATAAACCTGCTTCTGCTGCACTTTCTGCAGTTCTTCCGGAGCCAGCCTCTCCAGATATTCATTGACCGTGACAGCGTGCGGGAGGTATTCTTTCTCTTTTTTCCCCATAAACCGGAATAAATTTGCCACTATGCCTTCCCGGTTGAACTCATAGGTCATTGACTGCATGCTTACAATCCCGGCGATCCCTTTGTAGAACATGGTCCCCAGCAGTTCATCGTTGGAATACTCCGTATAGCTCTGGTTTCTCGGATCTTTTGTATCCGCAAAATCACGGAACAGGTCCGGACAGTACCTGTTCCTGACCTTATTACACTCCATGACGGGGTTATTTTCCAGCTTTCTGCGGATTCTCTCCTGTGCCCTGCCCATATAAAACCTCCTCTGCGAAAAACTTTTTCTTTCATTTTACTATATTTTTTGCAAAGGAAGGCTATTTTCAGCTATATTAGTGCGAATTATTTTTTCCTTTCAAAGCTGAGGGTGTTCATCTCTGATCCCCAACAATCTGATATTCCAGTTCCCCTATCCGATAATCAGTCTGGCCTTTTGTCACCCATACTATAAAGTATCTGGAACGCATGAAAATCCGATATGATAATGAATTTTTTACATACTCCAAATACAGGATTCCCTTTATCAATATAATTTTCCAACAGAAAAAAACAGAAGCCAGAATGTCGGCTGCTGTTATTCTTCTTTCCAATAAAAACAAGAGTATTACGTCCATCGCAGAGGAACTTGGGTATTCCTCTGCTGAACATTTTTCCTCCGCTTTTCATAAATATTATGAAATGAGTCCCCGGGAATATAGAAAACACATGATAAACACAAGACCTATGTAGATGATACCAAGACCGTTGCGATGCTGTGGGCATCCAGCTTCACATGAAATGTTCCTTCCCCTGCCTGTATACATCCTTCCATATTTTCGTCCGAAACATTCATCATCACAACTGCCAGTTCTCCATCCGGATTCAGGAATGCACAACACTCCAATCCCTTTTGGGCCGCTTCCTTATCTGCCTCAATTCTGATATTTTTGGCTCCACGTTTTACATACCGGCTGAAGTGTCCAATATAGTAATAAGAGGACATGAGAATCATTTCCTGCTTTTCCTCATCCAGTATGATCGGCGCAGCACAGGGATTCCCTGCAATCTGAGGTCCGCTGTTCCTGTCAAGGAAAAGATTCCAGTCCATCCAGGCACAGGTCCAGTTATTAAAATCCCCTATCATATCGTGGGCATACTGTTCCCCCACCGACCATTCCAGCAAATCTTTCGGCATCACCACACAGCATTCTGTTGCAATCAGCTGAACTTGCGGGAATTTCTGGTGTGTTCTTTCCAACTCTTCAAAGTAATCACCCGAATACCAGTGAAATGCCACACCAAATATCTTCTGGGCAAGCTCCCGATCAGAAAGGATTTCCTCCGCCCTTTCCCGTATAAAATCTTTATTACACTCCCAGCATAAAATTTTTTTATCCTGATACCCGGCCTTTTCCAGAGCAGGAACCAGATAATCCTTAAGGAAGATTCTCTCCTCCTCCCCTGAATACTCACAGGAAGCCCAGCGTTGTATCTCTATGGGCTCATTCTGTGGTGCAATCCCCCACAGCAGGATTCCTTCCTCCTCATAGGCTTTGATAAATTTGATCAGATAGGCAGCCATGGTCTCATAATATTCCGGACAAAGCCTGCCTCCCCAACTCATCTGGCCGTTTGTTTTCATCCATCCGGGCGGACTCCAGGGCAGTGCATAAAGCAGTAACTCCCCTTTTTCGCAGCTTTTTTCCATCACGCCTTCCGCTCCTTTGATCAGCGGTATGATTCCCCGCCTGTCCTGTTCTATGGAAAAGGAAGAAAGTTCTTCATCTTCGGGCGCTTCCGCATGGGAATACTCTACCGTTGAAAAGTCGCAGCATCCGATAGGCACTCTCCCCATGTTATAAGACAGACCCGTTTCCGGGTCAAAGTAGGCATCCAGCGCCTTCTTTTGTATCTCTTTATTCATATGAAGCAGAGCCATGGCCGCCGTATCTGTGAATGCACCCCCAAAACCCAATATTTCCTGCCGAACTTCTTCCGGGTAAATTTTCAAAAGCACCTTTTCCTTCTGGCACTGTGAAAGTTCCTTTTCGGAAAATCTTTCGCCAGTATCCCGTGCTGTATAAACCATTCTCCCCTTCATTATACCACTGTACTCCTTTCGTAATCTGTTCTCACTATCCCTTGACTGCCCCTGCTGTAATCCCTTTTACAAAATGTCTGGAACCACAGATGAAAATGATCAGTACAGGGAAAGTGGACAAGGCCAATGCCAGCATCTGCGCACCATAATCCTGTCGGTAAGACACCGAAATATTGGAGATCATAAGCGGCAGTGTATATACTTTCTGTTTATTCAATGTGATGAGCGGCAGCAGGTAATTATTCCATGACCATAAGAACACAAGCGTTGAAACAGTGGTAATCGCCGGCTTCATACAAGGCACCACTATCTTAAAGAGGATTCCGGGTTCGGAACATCCATCGATTCTTGCGCTTTCCATCATTTCTTCCGGTATGGAATCTTTCATAAACTGCATCATGAAAAAGGCGCTGAAAGGATTTGCAATCCAGACACATATCACCGACCAAAGCGTATTGGTCAGGTGCGCCACCCGCATTTCCATAATATAGCCTATGATAGAAATCTGCGTAGGCAGCATCATACCCGTCAGCACCAGGATAAAGAAGAATTTCTTAGCCCTGAATTCAAACTTAGCCAGAGCATATCCCATGGTAATACTGGTAAAGAGACAGGCAGCCACTGCTGTCACCGACACGAAAATACTGTTCCCATATGTGGCAAGAAGTCCATGACTTAAAGTTGTCTTTAAATTTTCCCAGAAATAATCACTGACAAAAAGCGGCATCCCTTTAAACAGGTCCTCGCTATAATAAGTGCCCATTACAAACATCATGTAAAAGGGAATCAATGCAATCAGGGAAATCACTCCCAGCACCAGATAAATCCACCAGTCCTTTAATCCTTTTTTCCTCATTCTCCTGCCCTCCTTAGGAATCTTTCCTGTTGCTCCAGAAGAAGCTGAACAGAGAACAGGCGCCGATAATCAAAAACAATGTGTAGGCAATGGCTGCCCCATATCCCAACCGGGTATTGCTCCCAAAAGAGTCATCATAAAACTTCCAGATCACCGTCAGTACCGAATATTCCGGGCCGCCCACACTGCGTGAAGCCGCTGACCAGCCGGAATAGAGCTGAACCGGCTCATCAAACATCTGAAATCCGCCGATCATCGCTGTGATCAATAAAAAGACGGAGACATTTTTCAATAACGGAACCACTATGGCAAAGAAAGTTTTAAACTTTCCGGCTCCATCAATAGCCGCAGCCTCATAGATATCCTGATCAATGGCTGTCATGCCGGAAAGATAGATCATCATACAATATCCAAAATTTCTCCACACAATCATAATGGCCACGATCAGGCGGGCGGACCAGGGTTGCTGCAGCCAGAAATAATTTTCATCCAGAATACCGAAGTACGTCAGCAACCCGTTCAAAATGCCGCTGTTCCAGTCAAAGATATATGAGAAAATGAAACCAATGGCCACAGGTGTCGTAATATAGGGAAGGAAATTTACCACCTGAAACACTCTTCTGCCTCTTGCAAGGCTGAAAAGCAGGTATGCAACCACCAGTCCCAGAATCAGATTCACCGGCAGGGACATCAACATGATCAAAACCGTATTATATAGCGATTTTAAGAATAATCTGTCCTTTGTAAACAGATTGATATAGTTCGAAAACCCTACGAAATGCTTCTCCACAATGCCGTTATATTCAAACAGACTCAAGTAAAAAGAGTACAGCATGGGGAACAGCATAAACAATCCGTACGCCGTCAGAAATGGTGTTGCAAAAATAACAGGCCATTTATTACGTTTCATTCTCTCTCATCCGCCTTTTCTTCTATAAATCTTTCTTATTGTATCTTTGCTTCCGGTGCTTTAATCTGTACTTCCTCTTTAAACAGTTCCAGTGCCTTTTGTGTATCAATGGACATATCCGTCATGTATTTCGGTGTCAGTGCCTGGAACACATCATTGATGATCGCATCATATTTGGTCTGAGGCGCTGTCTTTGCATTGGGCGCTGCCTCCTCGATATAGTACTTCACCAGACTCTGGCCGCCAAAGAACTTATCTACCGGGCCTTCCTTGTCCATAGGAGAATATTCACTCTCATAATACGGCTGATAGCAGCTGTAGTTTCCGGTCAGATCATACATATAAGAGCCGCCCAGTTCTGAGAAGTAAATAAACTCCAGATAAGCCCATGCCGCTTCCTTATTTTCACTGTCCTTATAAACGCTCAAAGTCGTTCCGCCAAGATTAAAGGAACCCTCAGGAGGCGTTGTAACTGCCCAGTTTCCTTCTCCTTCCGTATCGTTTTTGGCAATCACAAGCGGCGGACACCAGGAGCCTGCTTCATAGAAAATATATTCATCAGCTGCATATGCGGAATACCAGGAAGCTGAATACATCTCCACATTTCCGATAATTCCTGCATCCCTCATTTTAATGGTCGTTTCCAGAGGCTTTGTCATCTTTTTCGTGATATCAACCGTATCACCGTCCACATAATCCACCACATTCTGTCCAATGGTTGAAAGAAGCACGTCTCCTAAGGAAACCATCATCTTAACCTTACCATTACTCTTTTCACTAACCTGCTTACCTACCTCAAGGAAAGCATCCCAATCGCTGATCATGGCGCCTACCTCTGCGGGGTCATCTGTTCCCAAATATTCCTTGGCCAGATCTCTCTTATAAGCAAATCCTGCCGGAGTCACCTGCATTTCCAAACCGAGAATATTTCCATTCTGATCCGATACCAAGGGTACGGAGGAAGCTACCATGTTACTTCTGTCCAAATTGTAAGGCGCTTCCTCTAAGTCATCACAGATGCCCATCTCATAAAGCGTCCCTCTCCATGCCATCTCACCCAGAATAATATCCGGCAGATCCATTCCTGAGACATAGCTGGTCTGTAACTTTGTCATATAATCATCCCAGGCCACATCCTGTACTTCAATCGTTACATTCGGATAAACTTCATTAAATTTATCCACATACTTTTGCTGTGTTCCGCCGTCCCAGTCCCAGATTACCACTGTCCCGGTAAGGTCTTCAGGATTTGCCGCAGTTTCTGTTCCTGTTGTATCTGCTGCCTCACCTGCCACTGATGCATCTGACGTTTCACTCTCTGTATTCTCCTGACTGACCTGCTCAGTAGAATTTTCCACCTTCTGATTATTGCTGCCATCGCCGCATCCAAACAGGACAGACGTAAGCATCGCCGTAGCCAACACTACACTTACAGATTTTCTTTTCATAACCCTTCCTTTCCTCACCCAAAACGCTTTATAAGCATAATCCGACAACGCATTTGGGCAAATATCTCTTTTTGATTTGATTTACAGAGCGCCAGTATTTTCTGCTCTGTTTGCCTTATCCTTCTGCAGAGGACTTTAAATAACGCCTGTTTCTGCCCTTTATCTTATCATTCCCTAAATCCGATATAAATAGCAGAAGAATTTCAAAACATACCCAACTGCGATAAAAATACTATTTTCTTGCATCTATAACGCATTGTGGTATAATGTCCACGAAGGCAATGAGCAGTGCACAGACGTAAGATGAAAAAATGGCAGCTTGCTGACAATTTTTTCAGATTATGGATGTATAGGGCGAAGCCCGTGAACGAAAAAACCGCAGGTTTTTGAGTTCGCACTGCGGATAGGTTGACGCAGAGTTCGCACTGCGGGCAGATTCACGCAGGGTTCGCACTGCGGACAGATTCACGCAGGGTTTACACTGCGGACAGGATTCTATTATGAAAGATATGAACGAGAACAACACTTATATTTTCCAGAGAGCAAACTATACAGATCTTAACATCTACCAATATGGACGGGAAAAATGCGCGCCGATGCTTTCCTGCGGGCCAGCCACTCATAACCATTATCTTCTGCACTATATTCTCGAGGGCAAAGGATTGTTTACGGTAGGGGCTGACCGCTATTATCAGTTGGAGGCCGGGCAGGCTTTCTTAATCTGTCCCAAATATATTACCACCTATACTGCAGATAAAGCGGCTCCCTGGACTTATATCTGGATAGAGTTTGACGGTCTGAAAGTACCGTCCTTTTTGTCAGATGCCGGTCTCGGAGTGAAGCATCCCATCTATATTCCCCAGACAGAACCAGATACCGCCGAACTTAAGGAGCTGATGCTTTCTATGCTGGAATACCACGATTCGCCCCTGCGGCTCTTGGGAACCATGTATTGGATCCTGGAAGTACTGATGCGGACTTCCACCACACGTAAACCGCCAAAAATAGACAATCTGCAGGAATTTTATGTCCATGAGGCCATGATGTATATTGAACGCCACTATAATCAGGACATAACTGTGACCCAGCTTGCAAACTGGTGCAATCTGGATCGCAGCTATTTTGGAAAAATATTCAAAAATACGGTTCTGGTAACGCCCCATGAATATATTCTGCGCTACCGCATCAATACAGCCTGTGATCTTCTGAAAAACACGGATCTTTCCATCGGAGATATCTCTGCACAGGTGGGGTATGAAAACCAGCTGCACTTCTCCAGAGCTTTTAAAAAGATTACCGGGATTGCTCCCAGGGAATGGAAAAAGCGGAATCGGGACTAGTTTCGGCCAATCAGTACTTTCTTGCCGCTAAAGGCAAAGCCGTATTTCCGAATCCGTTCCTCCAAAAACCCTTTAGCAATCAAATTCACCTGATAGTCCTTTTGATCTATCTGCTGTAATGCTGCCTGTACTGTGTCAGACAATTCTTTCTCTTCTTCACTCTATACTTTAAATTCTATTAGCATCGCATCATATTCTGCATTTCTTGGTTCCAGCATGATATCATACCTTCCAAACCCGCTCTCACGATTAGATGTAATCACATATTGATCAGCAAATTCCGCCATAAGTCCCAGTACAAATCCATGATAAAACCGCTCCGGCTGCTTATCAGATGGCCTTTTTCCTGTATCGAAGCTGCTAAACATCTCAGTTGTCACTCTATTCATATAGTTATTCATCGCTTTTACATCATCTAATAACAAAGCACGTATAAAATCATTATAATCATCATTTCCGGCAAACCAATCCTGAATCATATTTTCAAACATAATACGGACTTCTTTATTCGTCAATGCCAGATCATAGTATGTGCGTCCCGTTTTTTCCACAAAAACAGTCTCAACCACTTTTAAATATCCGCTGGCGAGAAGCAGACTCCAAATAGCGTTCTTTTTAGCAAAAAGCTGATTATACACAATCTGTTCATCTATCTCCATCTGTATGGTTTCACCCTGAATCAATTGCTCAAAAATCTTTTTAACTTCCGGACTGCCTTCCCGTATCAATTTATTTACAAGACTGTTAGAACTTGTATTTGCCCAATAAATTCCAATTCTTCCTTCATCAAGAAAACTGATAATAGACCATGGATTATAGATATCTGTTACTTTTCCAAATGAAAATCCATCATACCAATCTTTAATCTGCTGTTTCTGGTCAGATTTATCATATTCTTCCAGTGCAGCAAATACTTCCTCTTCCGTAAAACCAAAACAATCTGCATATTTGTCCGATGTTGCCGTTACCACCTTCAAATTATTTAAATCAGAAAATATAGATTCTTTACTGACCCTTGTAATTCCTGTCATCATGGCACGTTCCAGATAGGGATTTGTCTTGAAAGTAGAATTGAACAGGCTTCTGGTAAAGGCCACCAGCTCATTCCAATAACCATTTACATACGCTTCCTGCATGGGTGTGTCATACTCATCCAAAAGAATAATTACCTTCTTTCCATAATATCTGGAAAGAAAATCTGACATCTTATGGAGCGCCCATGTTGCCGTAGTATCTTCCATGTTACAGGTTACGCTGCGGAAATAATCTTTCTCATTGTCCGTAAGAATCTCCCCCGTAAGCAAAAATGCATTTTTATTATAGATATCCTCTATAATCCGATTCATGGACTGCTTCGTTCCTCTAAAGTCCGACTCCTTTACATTGGCAAAGGACAAACTTATAACCGGATAAGTTCCCTGTAAACTGCGGTACTTTTCGTATTCCCAGACAGAAAGCCCCGCAAAAAGGTCACCCCTTCCCGCATATTTGATAGAAAAAAACTGCTCCAGCATACTCATATTCAATGTTTTTCCAAAGCGCCTCGGACGCGTAATCAGCGTTACTTCATCATCTGATTCCCACCACTCCCGAATAAAATTCGTTTTATCCACATAAAAATTATGATTCACAATTATCTTCTCAAAATCCTGTTTCCCAATACCAATCACTCTTGCCATGATTTTTCCTCTTTTTATCTATCTCTCATTTCAGAACCGGTTCATTTTATTATAAGCTACGACACTCCATACACACAACCGGTTTACGGGAAAATCTTTCTTCCTACTCCATGGTTGCCGCCCGATATTCCTCTGCCTCTACACCGCCCCAGGTGGTCTTATGCGCCTCATACACCTTGACTTCTTCCAGATTCACTGCATAAAATTCCAACAGACTGGTATTATTCAGCATAGATCCCTCTGTGTCAAAATGCTCTTCCTGCGCCACAAACAGGTAACACTTCCCATTCTCCGACATGCCGTTATAAACCAACACAATCCGGGATTGACTCTTGTCCGCTACTTCCGCATAAAAATTACCCTTTGCATTGTAAGTACAGTAAGGACCAGACAGACTTCCAGGGATGTCCTGATAATGTTTCTCATAGATTAGCTGTACGGAATCCACCAAGGGCCAGTCTCCTGTTCCAATATCCCGGTATTTCATAATTTCCTTTTTCTGCTGGTATTTTTCTGCAAATTCCTGACGAATATCAGAAAAAGATATCTCTGTATACCCATAAGCAGTTTCCTCCATCGCCTCAGTCCTTTTGCAAAATATCATCAACATTATACTGAAAATAAAAAATGCCGTTATAATCTTATATTGTTTCATCTTTCCATCCGTGTACCTTTCTTAATGTCTCAAAAAGCCAGGCCGCAGCCTGGCTTTCCAAAACTATTTTGCATTTACTTCATTTTCAATCAATCCGATAATCGTCCCAATAGCATCTCTCTGACTGCTCTTGCTCATGGCATCAATATAAGTAAATCTGTTAAAATAAAGTTCCTGTATCTTCTCAAGAAGCAGCTTATTGGTCAGATCATCTTCATCAATCACAATGCTGAATCCCTGCGATTCAAAAGAATTGGCATTCAATATCTGATCGCCTCTGCTGCTGCCCGAAGGAAGCGGAATCAGAATATTCGGCTTCTTAAGGGCCAGAATTTCACTGATTGCATTGGCGCCGGCACGGGAAATGACAATATCCGCCATGGCAAAGATATCTTTCATCTCGGATTTTACATACTCAAACTGCTTATATCCCTGTGTCGTGAGAAGCAGATTATCTACCTTTTCCTTACCGCACAGATGCACCACCTGAAAATCTTTCAATAGCTCCGGCAATACATCCCTGACCGCCTGATTGATCGCAGCCGAGCCAAGACTGCCTCCCACTACCATAATGACCGGCTTGGAAGCGTCGAAGCCACACAGCTTATATGCCGCCTCCTTATTTCCCGTAGCCAGTTCTTTACGGATTGGCGAACCTGTCAGCACTGCCTTGGTGGCAGGCAGAAGCTTAAATGTCTCCGGAAAATTGCAGCATACTTTTTTCGCCACCGGAATACACAGCTTATTGGCAAGCCCAGGCGTCATATCCGATTCATGAATGATACAGGGAATCCCCAGGGAATACGCCGCCCGCACCACAGGCACACTGACAAATCCCCCCTTGGAAAAGAGTACATTCGGCCTGATTTCTTTTAAATATTTTCTGGCTTCTCCCATTCCTTTAATCACACGGAACGGATCTGAAAAATTTTTCGGATCAAAATATCTTCTGAACTTACCCGTGGCAATTCCATAATAGGGGATATCAAAATCTTCAATCAGCTTTTTTTCAATCCCATCATACGATCCTATATAGACAATCTCGTAATCCAATTCCTTAAGTCTGGGTATCAGTGCCATATTCGGGGTTACATGCCCTGCTGTGCCGCCGCCGGTAAGTACAATCTTCTTACTGCCCATAAGAAAGAACCCTCCTAGTCACCTATAATTTCCTGCAAAGCACAAGCCAGCTGATCCGGACAGGAAGTACTTTTAAATCCACACTTGATTCCCTTAAGCCTGTCTATCGCATCCTCTACTTTCATTCCTGCAACCAGCCTTGAAATTCCCTGCAGGTTGCCGTTGCATCCCCCTGTAAATTTAACAGACTTGATCACGCCGTCTTCCACCTGCACATCTATCGTGTTAGAACAGACTCCTTTAGGTTGATAAATCATAGCTGCTCCCTCCTATTCATGCTTTCCAAATTTCCAAGATAAATTCTTTTTATCTGACGTTTTTACTATACCACAGTTTAATACCACTTTCCAGTACCCTTATTTATGCTGTCCTAAAATAACAATCTTGCAGAATCTGTCGATGCCTTACATCTTTTTCCCTGAACAGATTCCAATATAATATAAGTATACACTATAATTTCTCTGATGAGGAAAGGTATCGCAAAATCATGCTCGCACTCTTTTTCAAACACAAAAACTTCATGCTTGCCATTCTGATACTGCTCTTACTTAGTATCATATGCCAGATCGTAATGGGAGTGATATATCATAAACTGATCTGGGAAACTGAAAATATGTCCACCACCACAAACAGGACTTTACAGAAACTTAAATTAAAATTCACAAGCTGTCGTCAGCTTCATGAGTGTGTACCCAATGTGCCTGTCTTTGTGGACAAGTTTATCAACCAGATTAAAATAGGCCGTCTGCCCTTGTCTTTCCTGAAACACATATCCGGGCAGCTCATGCTCCTGTCCGTGCTTGTGGCAGGTATCGGGGCCTGTCTGGGCATTATTCATAACGAAGATTTCTTCCAGATTGCGCCTTTTTATCTGATCAGCTTTCTAGGACTGTATTGTTACTTCGCGGTTTCCTCTCTGGTAGACATCCCCGGGAAAGTTAAAGTTCTGCGCACCAATCTGATAGATTACCTGGAAAACCATCTGGCAAGCCGCCTGGAACAGACACAGCTGGACATGCGCATAATCCAGCCTGATGCCCCTGAAGAACAAATACAAAAAGACAAGCCTGCAGACTTTTCTGATGCTTCCTTCTGTGCACCTTCAGAAAAGAGCACAGAAAATTCCCCGGCTTTCACGCCATCGGAAGCCGAGGAACTGGAACTATTATTGAAAGAATTTCTGACATGAGAAATGTCAGATCCTTTATACATACTTATTTTTTAATTCCGCCAACCGTGCAAGCATGACAGAATCAATGCCATCTGTAATGCCGTCATTCATATAGGCTGCATAAGCAAGGATTTTTTCAATATGTTCTGATTCTATTGTTGTTACGTCATACGTCGTACAGTCATTATAGATTATACATAATACCCATCTTCTGGTATTACTATTCTGCAAAGGTATCCAACGCATGGCAATTTTCCACCCGTTTCAAACAATCATTCTTCTTGTACTAGTTTACCATTGTCGTAGGATTTTCGTAAGCAGAATTTTTATACTATGTCTAAAATGGCAGGACAGTTATTAAAGATAAAGAAAGCTGCTCAGGCCAAACTGATTCAATACGTGAAACGATAAGATGCTTGACAAGTTATGGGACTTTCCGTAGATTATTGCCTTAACTGGAATTTGTGATTTATACCGGAAACTCTACTCTCCGGCATAAATCACAATACTCGGTCCCACATAATACGCTTCTTTTGCATACCGGAAGATATCCAGATACCCAATCCGATATTTCCACTCGCCGCCGTAAGAAATCCCCGGATAATTTTTCACTGTCACATACCCCCTCAGTTTCTCTTCATAAGCCGCCTTTTTATCCGGATACATGTCCTCTCCCTGACAAATCAGATAGTCCTTACGCTGTGTAAAATAACCCGTGGCATACTGCACGTCAATATAATACTCTCCGGAGGCAAGCTGATCCGGAAGAAGGGAGATATCCTCTCCAATATCCACAATTTCATACTGGTCTGCATCCATCAGCGGTGCATAGGAAGTACAGTAGACTTTCGCCCCCTTCGGAAGCAGATCCGCAATATCCGCCGATGCCTGCGTATAGGTTAAACCATAGCGATAATTGTTACAGACAACCATTACATTACCTATCACCATCAGAACCACTGCACCTGTTACAATACCTGCTGCCGTAAATTTTTGACCGGCCTTTCCTTTATGAAAGAAATACGTATTCAAAAATTTCTCTGTTTCCAGCAATCCATAGGTCATAAAAAGAAACGCAAAGGGAAGCACCAGAGACATGTTTCTGCCAAGCACAATCTGATACTTGGAGAGTAAAAGCAGAATACATACCGGCATAAGCATAAATACCGCCACCTGTGCCCAGTCCTTTTTCCGAATCAGATGTACAATTCCCAACAACAAGAATATGCCACCCACTGCGCCATAATTAGTAAACCCGAAAGCTTCCAGATATCCCAGAAAGGGCAGGTTGTGCTCAATACCCGGATGCCCCCAGGCATAGTGATTCAGATTATACAGGTTATCCCCGATAAAAGTCCTGAAATAAAAAAACAGTGAGTAATTGCACAGACAAAATACAAGTGCCAATACAATACAGTTCATAAAAAACAGATAATTATTCCGGTGACTCTTCCAATACTTCTTCCGAATATGCAGCGCCAGCCAGAAGATGCCAAACACAATCCCATGGTATTTGGCCGCCATCGCCAGCCCGATACAGATTGCCATCAGAGGATACCACAAATACACCACCCGCTCCTCATTCTGATCCCGGAATATCACACAGCCAAGCAAAAGCAGCACATTTGCCACCGCATATAAAAGTGTATCCGGCCCCGTATAATAAAGATAGGCATAACCATACAGGGAAAAAACCGACAATAAAAATCCTATATAACTCCACTTCCGGCTTCCCGTCATTACTTTTACGGTAAAATATACACATAAATTAGACAGAAGGGCCGTGCCGCAGATCACATACCGAAGAAGCACCACTGTCTCCACACCAGACAGAAACTTTCCTAAAATCCTGGCGCCCGCCGCCGCATAGTAGAAGGTCAGGTGGGGATAACGGAAAAAGTCCAGCACATAAATATCACCCGTATAAAGATGCTGGTTCAACAGATTATAAATATTCTCCAGCGACAGCATTTCATCTACATTCGGATACAGGGGCAGCTCAAACTGCCAATGTCTGTAAAATAAAAGTATGCCTGCAATAAGCGTTCCTGCAACGGCCGCCGCCATGCCGGCTTTTTCCTGAAATTTTTTCCTCATCATTCCATCCAATCCTTAATATGATAGCTCTTGGTGCAAATCGCATCAAAGATAATACCCTGCTCTTTAAGATACTGTTTGTATAAGGGCAGCTTTTCCTCCTGCGCCTCCAATTCCGGGGACACAAAACACAATTTATAGCCCAGTGACTTTAATTCCTGAAAGCTTTCCTGATCAATGGGCACCTTCGTAAAGCAGTCCACCCAGACCCACTCAGCCCTGCCCGCCATATTGCGGATAGTATCAAGCCCCTCCAACTCACTGAAACGCAGCGCCACCTGCCTGACTCCCAGATCTGTCAGCAGCTTAATCATGGGAAAGGAAGAATCCAGGAAAAAGTACTTCTCAATATGATACTGCTGCATCAGTTCAAGTGCCTGGTGTTCAATCCGCTCACTCTTGATATTTAAGATCATGGTCCCATGATGATACTCTTTACAATATTCTTCAAAGTCTTCGCCCGCCTCGAAGGGATTATGGCTAATGTAAATCCTGCCGTTTAAGTCATCTCTCAAATCCAGCTCCACGCCATATTCTGCAGGCAGTTTACGAAGTTCCTGTATGGTATTTACTCTGTGTGCTATGTATTCCATCTTATCCTCCCTATTTAGTCAAGTCTTTTTTCCTTATTTTTCAAGGAATTTTTAGTTACATATCTCAGATGAATGAGCCACGATGATGGACATTTCTCTGTATCTGGTACGAAAATAGAGGTGTTGGGGTATACGAAATAGAACGTCTTCCGTTTCCGCTCTACATGGCCTTGTGTATGCCCCTCCTTCTACGGCAGCGAACCTCCCGTGTCTACCAGGATCACCCTCATCTCTTCGGGGTCCTAACTTCCTTCGTCCCGCCTGTCCATAACCAGGGTGTCAGCTCAGCTCCTTTACAGGGTCATGCCCTATGGATAATATTCCTGCCGACTACCGGCTCATTCTTTGTCATAAGTCTTACTGACCTGTCTCATATGCTTCCCTCACCGGCACCTTTCGGTGGACGTTTTCCCGGATCGTTCCCCATACTTTCCAGCTTTCCTGTCACAGCTGGATTCAACCCTCAATCAAAATTTTTGAAAGTTCAACCCAACTATGACAGGGCATTGCCCGCTTGTGGTCTATGTTCGTTTCTTACGCCGCCTGGATCCGTGGTCTCCTGATGTCGCCCATCAGTTTTCCGGCATCATAGTCTACACCTTTTGTCAGTATCGTGTAGAATATCCTCAGGACCTTACACGCTACCGCTACGACAGACTGCATCTTCTTTAATGGGTTTTCTTTACGTGTCCGGTAATACTCATGTATTGCCCTGAACTCCGCATTCTTCCCAATCAAGGATATCGCTGCTTCATACAGCACATACCTCAGGCGTTTCCTTCCCCTGTAACTGATCCGGCTCTCGCCGTTATGCTTCCCGGAATCATTCGCCACAATCGCATATCCCGCCAGCTTCTGTAACTGCTTTGGGTTGTCAAAACGTCCAATGTCTCCCACCTCCGCAATGAATCCGCTGACTGTTGCCAGGCCGATCCCCTTAATTCCTATCAGTTTATCAACATATGGGATCTCTTTCAGCTTTTCCTCTGTTTTCAGGAGAAGCTCCTCCAGCCTTGAGGTATATACATCCATGTCGTTCAGCAGGTGCTTCAGTTCCATCCTTGCCGCTCCCGGTGCTTCCTTACTTCCTACGCTGTGTCCCGCTGCCGATACCAGGGTCCTTGCCCTCTTCATTCCGGCGCCTCTGAGCTTTGCGTCCCTCCATATCCGGTTCACACCTTCCACTCCCAGTTTTCTGATGTCCTCCGGCAGCGGCGCCTCCTTCAGCACCATTCTCCCGCTGACCGCCTTCAAATCCCCATAAACGTCTTTATATTCAGGAAAGTAGATGGCGAACCATCTGGCCAGGCGGTTCTTGATCCTCGTGAGCTCCTCCTGCGTCTGGAAGCGCAGGTTTGACAGGCTCCTGATCTCTGCATAGATACCGGTTGGTATGTAAGGGTACGAGAACCGTCCCTCGTTGACAAGCGCAGCGATCGTCTTTGGGTCTTTACGGTCATTTTTGTTGGGGTTGTTGTCATCCAGTTCTTTTGATCTTTTCACGTGGTGGGGATTCACATGCACAGGTCTCATCCCGCTGTCCTGCAGGAATTTCCCCAGGGCAAACCAGTAATGCCCTGTCGGCTCCATGCCCGGTATTACAGCAGTTTTACCGTGTTTCGC
>CATLAK010000002.1 GCA_949878435.1 uncultured Lachnospiraceae bacterium | reverse complement strand
TGATGACGAATTTGAAGAAGGTTTTTATATCTTCTAAATCATTCGTCTTATCAGCGTGCCCGTCTCCGGCGGGCTATTTTAATTCAAGATTCCTCCGGCAGGAGGAATTTCCTATTATACAAAAAAGTGGGGTCCACCACCCACCGTGATGAACCCCACCAAGCCTAAAAAACCTTGATTTTAAGCCATTCTTCCATACTTTTGCCTGCGAGTACCCAAAATCCTATGGCATCATTTGGAAATAGCCGCCTGCGCCGCCGCCAACCTAGCAATCGGCACTCTAAACGGTGAGCAAGACACATAGGTAAGTCCAACCTTATGGCAGAACTCAATCGAGGACGGATCCCCGCCATGTTCGCCGCAGATACCCATCTTGATATCCGGTCTGGTCTTTCTTCCCTTTTCAGCTGCCATCTGTACCAGCTGTCCTACGCCGCTCTGATCCAGCCTTGCAAAAGGATCGGACTCGTAGATTTTCTTCTTATAGTATTCCCCAAGGAACTTGCCGGCATCGTCTCTTGAGAAGCCGAAGGTCATCTGCGTCAAGTCGTTTGTACCAAATGAGAAGAATTCTGCCTCCTGTGCGATCTCATCTGCCAGAAGCGCTGCCCTTGGAATCTCGATCATGGTTCCGATGTGGTACTTGATATCGGAATTCTTTTCTTTCTTGACCTGCTCTGCGGTTTCAACCACAACGTCCTTGACGTATTTCAATTCCTTCTTCTCGCCAACAAGAGGAATCATGATTTCAGGAACAACATCGTATCCCTTTTCATTTTTGACTTCGATTGCTGCTTCCATTACTGCACGGGTCTGCATTCTTGCAATTTCAGGATAAGTTACCGCAAGACGGCATCCTCTGTGTCCCATCATAGGATTAAATTCATGAAGGGAATCACATACCTCCTGAACCTGCTCTGCTGTCATCATCATCTTCACAGCGAGATCGTCAATGTCGCCCTGGTCAGTAGGAACAAATTCATGAAGCGGAGGATCGAGGAAACGTATGGTAACCGGTCTTCCTTCCATCACTTCGTAAAGTGCTTTGAAATCGCCCTTCTGATAAGGAATCAAATCATTTAATGCCTTTTCTCTTTCCTGAACGGTTCTGGAAAGGATCATCTGACGAATCTTGGGGATTCTGTCGGGTTCAAAGAACATATGCTCTGTACGGCAAAGACCAATGCCCTCTGCGCCGTACTTCACTGCGTTTGCCGCATCCGCCGGCGTATCTGCGTTGGTACGCACTTTCAGTTTACGGAAGGAATCTGCCCATTCCATGATTCTCTCAAAGTTGCCGCTGATGGAAGCTTCCTGAGTCTTGATATCGCCGTCATAAATCTTGCCGGTGGAACCGTCTAATGAAATGTAATCACCTTCATGGTATACATGTCCGCCCAGCATAAATACTTTTTCCTCTTCATTGATAGATATTTCGCCGCATCCTGATACACAGCATGTACCCATACCGCGCGCTACCACTGCTGCATGGGAGGTCATTCCGCCGCGGACGGTCAGTATTCCTTCTGCGGCATGCATTCCCTCGATATCTTCGGGAGATGTCTCAAGGCGGACCAAAATGACTCTCTCGCCTTTTTCATGTGCTTCTTTTGCTTCCAATGCGGTGAAGTATACCTTTCCTGCTGCTGCACCGGGTGAAGCAGGAAGTGCCTGACCGATTACCGATCCGCTCTTTAATGCTTCAGGATCAAAGGTCGGATGTAAAAGCTGATCTAAGGACTTAGCTTCTATGCGAAGCACTGCCTCCTGCGGTGTAATCTTGCCTTCATCTACCAGGTCGCATGCAATCTGCAATGCCGCCTGGGCGGTACGTTTTCCGTTTCTTGTCTGCAGGAAGAAGAGTTTGCCATTTTCAATGGTAAATTCCATATCCTGCATATCACGGTAATGATTCTCCAGCCTGTTTGCAATTTCAATAAACTGGGCATAACATTCCGGAAGATCCTCCTCCAGTTTCGTGATTGGCTGAGGTGTCCTGATACCTGCAACCACATCTTCGCCCTGGGCATTGATCAGATATTCACCGTAAATTCCCTTGGCGCCGGTTGATGGATTGCGGGTAAAAGCAACGCCGGTTCCGGAGGTATTCCCCATATTTCCAAATACCATCGCCTGTACATTTACTGCGGTTCCCCAGTCTCCGGGAATATCGTTCATCCTGCGGTATACGATTGCTCTTTCATTATCCCAGGAACGGAATACAGCTTTTACTGCCTCCATGAGCTGTACCTTAGGATCCTGTGGGAAGTCCTGTCCCATTTTATCCTTATAGACTGCCTTGAATCTGACAATCACTTCCTTTAAATCTTCTGCTGTCAGATCTGTATCAAATTTCGCGCCTTTTCCTTCTTTGATCTCATCTAATATTCTTTCAAAGAAAGATTTGGGTATTTCCATTACCACATCTGAAAACATTTGAATGAATCTTCTGTAGGAGTCATATGCGAATCGTGGATTGCCAGTCTTAGCTGCAAATCCTTCTACCGCTACATCGTTTAGACCCAGGTTTAAGATGGTGTCCATCATGCCCGGCATAGATGCTCTTGCACCAGAACGAACAGATACAAGAAGAGGATTTTCTGTGTCACCGAACTTCTTTCCCTGCTTTTCTTCTAGCTGGGATAAGGCAGTGAAAATCTGTTCCTTGATTTCGTCTGAAATCTGTTTCCCATTTGCATAATAATCGGTACATGCTTCTGTAGTTACTGTGAAGCCTTGAGGAATCGGCAGACCCAAGTTGGTCATTTCTGCCAGATTAGCGCCCTTGCCGCCTAACAGGTTGCGCATATCGGCACTTCCCTCTTCAAAAGAATAAACCCATTTTGCCATACTCTTTTTCTCCCTCTTTTATTTTTGGACAACAAAAAAATGTGCCATCCCTTTTCTAAATATTGGATAAAGCCCCAACTTTATCCTTATTCGCATATTATAACATATCATTGTCAAACATGCACTATTTTTTTGCATAACTTATATGTTTTTTTGGTTACTGTTCACACGCTGTCATCCATGATTACCCTTTGCTTTTATCCGGTATAAACGAATCAAAAATAAAAATATCAAATTGATTCCTTGCTGCATCCAGTTCCTCCTGGCTCCTGATCGTCCATGCCACCGCCATATTTTTGTACAGGCGGCGGCACAGTCTCCTTGCGGGAATAGATGCATATTTGTGGTTATATGCCACGAAATCAGGCTTTGTAACCCAATTGAGCAAAAGATTTTGCAATATCCTATACAAAAGACCCTTAAATTCACCGGATCTGACAAACCCGTCGGAAAGCTGTCCCCTGACCACATCATTGCCGTATCTCCTATACCATAAGAGCACCAGCGGATTGAACGACTCAATACAATAAAGCCCTTTATACCCCTTAAGCAGCCCATCCACGGAAGGGCAGAGCGTCAAATCCATCCACTCTACCTTCAGTTCCACGATCAAAGGTACCTTACCACTTACCAGCTTTAGCACATCCTCGAACTTAGGAATCGTCTCTTCGCTTTCACAGAGCGTAAATTCCTTTAATTCCTGCCATGTATACTCACATACTTTGCCCGGCTTCCTGCAGACTCTCTCAAGGGTAAAATCATGGAACACCACCGGGATTCCATCCTTGCTCATCTGAACGTCCATCTCGATTCCATACCCTGCTTTTACCGCCTTTTTAAATGCCGCAAGGGAATTTTCCGGTGCCGCTGAATCATTGTCATGAAGTCCCCTGTGCGCATAATACACTCCCAAAAAATCCTTCCGCGCCTTTCTGTGGCTCAGCCTCGGCATGATTGCCATAAGATACAAAAGCCAAAGGGATATCAAAACAATAATTACTATATATAATGCTGTCATTTTTATTCACCTGTCTTTAAATTTTCTTCCGTACGTTCCTATTTTAATCATCTACGTCAAAATGTTCAAGCACACTTTTCTTCTTGTCCGGTCTGGCATCTCCATGGTGTACTTGCATCATCGTTAAGAATGCTGCCACTGAAAAAAACAGGGCATACGGAAACAGGGTCTTGTAAGAAACGTTTTCCAACAGAAATCCTGACAGAATCGGCGTAAAAATCTGCGCTGTCATGGAAAATGTATAATAGGTCCCTGTGAACTTTCCGATATCGCATCCCTTGCTCATCTCAACAATCATGGGATAGGAGTTCACGTTGATTGCCGCCCATCCGATTCCGATTACGGCAAATGCAATATTGATGACCGGGTGATATGCGTTTGCAAAGATAGCTGCAAAATAACAGATGCTCATCATCACCACTCCGCCTAGAATCGTCTTTTTCCTGCCGATTCTGCTGGAAATATTTCCAATCGGAATATAGCTTATGATTGCGGCAACGGTGGCTACCATAAGACAGTCGGCAAAGCCGCCGCCTTCCATCTTCCACACCACCTTCGTATATCTGGAAAAAGCGGTCGTAACCGCGTTATACGCAGTGAACCAGAGGAAAATGGAAGCCAGAAGAAAGAGCATGCTCCGCTTTACCTCCCTGGGCATGGGCGCTTTTTCTCCCCTGTCCGCCTCTGCAATATCTTCCGTCTCCACGATGACGCCGGCACGCGCTTCGTACGCTTTCACCTCGGCGTCCACCTTTGCCTTGACCCGTTTTTCATTGATGGTAATGATAAGGACTCCCACCGAAATAATCATAAGTGCCGCAACACTTAAGAATAAAGGCAGATAATCCGGATGCTCTCCTTTTCCCACCAGCAGCTTTATCATAATCAATGTATAAACGCCGCCCACGGCGCCCATCAGATTGATGATGGCATTTCCCTTGCTCCTTAGCTTGTTGGGCGTTAAATCAGGCATAAGCGCAACTGCCGGAGAGCGGTACAGTCCCATGGATATTAAAAGGGCAAACAAAGAACCCACAAAAAGCACCAGGTTCACCGTCCTGTCAGCCACGGGAAGAAGCAGCAGGAAAATCACTGCCAAAATAGTTCCCACTGTGATAAACGGCATTCTCTTGCCCATTTTGGTATCCACCTTGTCGGAAATGCTCCCAAAAATCGGAAGCAAAAACAGGGCAAGCACATTGTCCGCCGCCATAATGACGCCGGTAATGGTCTCGCCAAGTCCAAAGGTTCCCTGCAAAATAAGGGGTATAATGTTATCATACATCTGCCAAAATGCGCTGATTGATAAGAACGCCAGCCCGATCAAAAAAGTTCTCCTATAATTTAGTTTCATGTCCATCCCTCTCTTTAATATAAAGTGTGTCCTTCTCCTGCCAATCATAATCCTATCATCATTCTAACATTGAATACTATAAGAAACCATCCTATTTCCATAAATTCCTTGCAAATTCCGTAATTTCCTGTAAAATAGGTAACTGTGAACAGACAATCATGTATTATGTATCGAGAGGAGTTTATAGACTATGATCAGTGCAAACAATGTAACATACAGAGTCGGAAAAAAAGCTTTATTTGAAGATGTCAATATCAAATTTACGGAAGGAAACTGCTACGGTCTGATTGGCGCCAACGGCGCCGGCAAATCCACCTTTTTAAAGATTCTCTCCGGTCAGCTTGAAACCACCAACGGAGATATCGCGATTACACCCGGTCAGCGCCTATCCGTGCTGGAACAGGATCATTTCAAATATGACGCATATCCTGTCATGGATGTGGTCATCATGGGGAATGAACGTTTATACCAGATCATGAAAGAAAAAGATGCGATTTACGCAAAGGAAGATTTCACCGACGAGGACGGCATCCGGGCAAGCGAACTAGAAGCAGAGTTTGCCGAGATGGACGGCTGGGAAGCAGAATCTGGCGCTGCCATGCTGTTAAACGGTCTGGGCATCGAAACTGCTTTTCACTATTCTGTGATGAAAGATTTAAACGGTAACGAAAAGGTAAAAGTCCTCCTTGCAAAAGCGCTTTTTGGCAACCCGGACATCCTTCTTTTGGATGAGCCTACCAACCACTTGGATTTAGATGCCATTGCCTGGCTGGAAGAGTTTTTGATCAACTTTGAAAACACCGTGATCGTGGTGTCCCACGACCGCTATTTCCTAAATAAGGTCTGCACCCACACCGCCGATATCGATTACGGCAAGATCCAGCTCTATGCCGGCAACTATGATTTCTGGTATGAGTCCAGTCAGCTTTTAATCAAGCAGATGAAGGAAGCCAACAAGAAAAAGGAAGAAAAGATCAAGGAACTGCAGGAGTTCATCTCCCGCTTCTCCGCCAACGCTTCCAAGTCTAAACAGGCGACCTCAAGAAAGCGTGCCCTTGAAAAGATCGAACTAGATGAGATCAAACCCTCCAGCCGTAAATATCCTTATATCGATTTCCGTCCGGAACGTGAAATCGGCAATGAAGTTTTATCCGTGGAAGGGATTTCCAAGACCATCAACGGCGAAAAGGTTTTGAATCAGGTTTCCTTTATCGTAGGACATGATGATAAGATTGCATTTGTAGGCGGCAATGAGCTTGCCAAGACCACGCTTTTCCAGATTTTAATGGGCGAAATGGAGCCGGACGAAGGAAGCTTTAAATGGGGCGTCACCACCTCTCAGGCATATTTCCCCAAGGACAGCACAGAGGAATTTGACAACGATTATACCATTGTGGACTGGCTCACCGGCTACTCTCCCGTCAAGGATGTCACCTATGTCCGCGGCTTTTTGGGACGTATGCTCTTTGCCGGCGAAGACGGTGTTAAAAAAGTAAAAGTGCTCTCCGGAGGCGAAAAGGTTCGCTGCCTGCTGTCCAAGATGATGATCAGCGGCGCCAACTGCCTGATCCTGGATGAGCCCACCAACCACTTGGATATGGAGTCCATCACGGCTTTAAATAACGGTCTGATTAAGTTCCCAGGTGTGGCTCTCTTTGCCTGCCATGATCATCAATTCGTACAGACCACCGCCAACCGCATCATGGAACTCCTCCCCGACGGCAGTCTGATTGACAAGATTACCACCTACGACGAATATCTCGAAAGCGATGAGATGGCAAGAAAGCGCACCGTTTACACGAAACAGGCAGAAGAAGACGAAAACTAATCTGCTGCTTTTACTATTATTAACTAATTGGAGTTTCTATGAATATTGTTGACTTGCACGTACATTCCAATAAATCCGACGGAAGCCTCTCTCCCGCCCAGCTGGTCGATTATGCTGTAAAGAAGGGGCTTTCCGCCTTTGCACTGACCGATCACGATACCACAGACGGCATAACAGAAGCCTTAGAGGCGGCAAAAGGCAGGGATATCGAAGTTATCCCGGGCATTGAATTTTCTACCGAATATGAGGGACGGGATATCCACATCGTAGGACTTTACATCGACTATGACAGCGACTTTTTTAAGCGCCGCCTTGTCAACTTTGTAAACGGACGCACCATCCGCAACAGGGAAATGTGCCGTCTGCTTACAGAGCACGGGATGCCTGTCACTTACGAAGAGTTGACCGCCGAATTTCCGGACAGCGTCATCACCCGCTCCCATTTTGCCAAATTCTTATTGAATCATGGTTATGTGAAAAGTCTCAAGGAGGCTTTTGAGCGGTACATCGGCGATCGATGTCCCTGTTTCGTTCCCCGCAAAAAAATTACGCCCATGCGTGCAGTTGAGATAATTTTGAAGGCGGGCGGTTTTCCTGTCCTGGCGCATCCCCTGCTCTACGGCATGGGCAGCCGCAGGCTGGAAAAGCTGGTCGCTCTTTTAAAAGAAATGGGGCTCCAGGGACTGGAAGCGGTATACTGCACTTACTCTTCCTCTGATGAAAGACAAATGCGTGCCCTTGCCGCCAAATATGATCTATGTATCAGCGGAGGCTCCGACTTCCACGGCAGCGCCAAACCCGGACTGGACCTTGCCACCGGCTACGGAAACCTTTTTATTCCACAGGAAATTCTGGATAAGATTAATGAACGGAGAAAATGGATGAAAGCCCACCCTGAACAGTTAAAGCAGACCAAAATCCTTTTCACGGATTTAGACGGCACACTGCTTGACAGTAAAAGACAGATCAGCAGCTACACACGGGAAGTTTTAAATAAATGGTGTCAGAACGGGCACAAACTGGTACTCTGTTCCGGCAGAGCCATCGACAGCGTCCGGCAGGTAAAGGAATCTCTGCATCTGGATTTTCCCGGCATGTATCTGGTTGGATTTAACGGAGGGCAGATTTTTGATTATGATAAACAAGAGACCTTGCATAAAGTGACTCTGACACTTGCCCAGACCGAGTATGTCGTAAAGGAAGCTGCCCGTCAGAACATCCACATTCAGACCTATTCCGACACCCATATCATCGTACCCAGACAGGACGAAGAGCTTGCCTACTACCAGAGGATTATCAACTCACCCGTTATTTTCTGTGAAAATGTAATCGATGTTTTAAAGGACGGTCCCTGCAAATGCCTTGCCCTTGAATTGAAGGATCTGGAAAAGCTTGAAAACTTCCGCCTCTCCCTGATTCCCTGGGCAGAAAAAGAAGGCATTTCCCTGATTTACTCCAATCCTAATTATCTGGAAATCTTTCCTTCCGTCTCCGGAAAAGGCACGGCAGTAAAAACCCTTTGCTCCCTCCTTGGCATCCACCCGTATTTTTCAGTTGCTGCCGGAGATGCCCAGAACGACCTGTCCATGATCGAGGCAGCAGGCATGGGAATCGCCATGGTTAACGGCAGCGATGATGTCAAGATGGCTGCCACCACCATTACAGCCTATGACAACGACCATGATGGGCTGGCACATGCATTAATCGATTTGATTTAAAAATTTTGCTTGCATTATTCGTCAAATTGTAGTAAGATGTTTAAGGTGATGCGTGGGGAAAATGATTTATCAGTTGCGCATTACACAGAATGGCTCGTTGGTCAAGCGGTTAAGACGCCGCCCTCTCACGGCGGAAACAGGGGTTCGATTCCCCTACGAGCTGTTATTCTTAATTGAATAGCCCAACCCTAAATGCTAAAAAATCAAGGTTTTTTGGCATTTTTTATAATTCTACTGTACTTTTATGGAAAATCCTTCATATATTCCTACTGGCACATCCTCGCCAAAAGAATACTCTTCCATTGTCTCCTTTTCAAATCTATATATGACAATCATCTCTTTTGCCGGATCAACAATCCAATACTCCCTGACTCCCGCTGTACGATATTTGAACAGCTTTGTAAAATAGTCCATCGCTTTGCTTCCAGGAGATACAATTTCAATCACCCAATCTGGCGCACCATGACATCCTTTGTCATCTAGTTTTGACGAATCACAAACAATAGAAATATCTGGTTCTATATAATTTATATCATCTTTATTCAAAAAAACAGCAAACGGCGCAATGTTGACTTCGCACTCACCATTTTGGAATTCAATATAATCAGCAATCTTCCTACTTAATAAAAGCAATATCCTCTGATGAGTCCTGCTTGGCGGAGACATATAATATATTTTTCCGTCGATCAGTTCTGCACGTTTATCATCTGGCAAGTTGTATATATCATCTATCGTGTAACCCGCTTCTTTTCTCAATGCTTCCATAATTCTTTCACCTCCATGCTCAACATCATTATAGCCCGTGACCACTGAAAATACAATCAGATTCTCCTTTTCTCTTTGAAACTTAGATTTTAATTTTTTGATAAATACTCATAAGTCTATTATAGGCTTCTTCATTTTGACATATCTTTAAATATTCAACTTCCCGTTGTTGGACAAGCATTTGAAGTTCCAAAGATTTTTCCGTTGCATCAATCTTTGATCTTATGAAAGCAGCCGCCCGTAACTTCTATAGGATTGCCGTCAGGATCCAAAAAGCAAAAATACCAATACGGTGAGAAAGCATTTATAAACCGAATCTCTGTCAGTTGTTCCGCGATTCCCAATTCTTTTATCCTATCATACTCCGCCTTTAAATCCTCAACGCCCAAGTTGATGAATACCTTACGATTATTTGTGCTTTTTGCAATCTCACAGTAATTATCGTATATTTCCCAATACTCTCCTTTTGTAACGATCCGGCTTCTGTTTTCTCTATCATAATAAGCATTCATCAAGCATAAATTGATTCCATCATTTTGGAACATGGCAAATCTTTTTCCATTTACGGCACTCACTTTCATGTCCAATACTTTTTCGTAAAAGGAAATCGATTGATCAAAATCTTTCACTATCAAATAGATTGATCCCCACCGCATCTTATTCTCTCCTCCCTGCATACCTCCACATTATCAAAACACATCTAATTGCTATGCCCTAAGCTTAGCAACATTATCCTTTGAATTATCCACCTGCAGAAATTTTGCAAAGCGCTCCATCTCATTTTCAATCAGTTCAATCAAATCATGATCCGGTTTTATTTCCGGCTCCCACCACCAATTCTTGATCATAAATGCACCTGCCTGCCGGACCGGCTCCGCTTCAAATCTTGCAATAAACTGACCATCACAGAGCACCGGCAATACATAATAGCCATATTTTCTTTTCGCCACGGGTGTATACACTTCCCATCGATAGTTAAACCCAAACAGCTTTTCTATCATCTGCCTGTCCCACATAAGATTGTCTAAGGGTGCAAGAAATCTCACGTAATCACCTTGCGTCTGCTCCTGCATACAGGTATATGCATTCTTTGAAAGATAAAAAGGCTCGTCAATCCCTTCAATCCGTATTTCATCAATCCGCTTTTTCTCAACCAGCGATTGGAGCGCTGCGCTGCGCAGTTCATTATCGCTCAAGTAATGCCCCTGCCAGGCGCCTCCCGATTTATTCCAGATAAGACCGACGCTCTCTATTCTTCTTTCTATGTACCATTCCAAAAATTCTTCCGTGGTCATATCCTGGCTATCTTGAACATCTGCATTTTCAAGCACACGTTCCGTCAAATCAAAGTACTTCTGCGTCCCCTTTTTGTCGGCAACGCATAATACACCGCTGTTAAATAAGTAATCCAGCGCAGCGCTGGACAGCTTCTTATGCCCCCAGCGGCTTTCCCGTATTTCCCCGATAGAAATATCTTTTGTCCCTGTCTTCCCATGCTTCTCTACGAACGCTCTTACATCCTCTAATATGTCCAGCGCCCCCATCTGGTCGCGGTATTGCAAAGTCAGAGTGACATGCTTTTGATGCTCGCTGCGCACACGCTTAAAACGGTCAAAGTCCTTGGCATCATAAATGCACATTTCCTTGTCGAACCCATCCACCAATTTATGCTCTTTGTATAAAAGACTGTATAGATCATCTTCCCTGTAATCAGCCACTCTCGCCTGCAGCACCAAATCTGCATTCTTTGCCACCACATGCAATGGGTCATATTGAATGCTGTGAATCCTCTGCATAATCTTTTCTGCACCTGCTTTGCCGCACAGCGGTTCTGCTCCGTCCAGATTATGATACCGGCACATCATATGCCTTGCTTCCTTTTGTGAAAATGATTTCATACCTTCTCCTTCTTTTTTCAATACAAATGAGCTCCGATACAATAAGATTTGTTATTCATGATGAATCTCTATTAACAAAAATATCTTATTTCTCCAAAATAGTCATACCACTTATTTATTACCTCAAAGCTACGGGCTTCTATCATTCGCATCATATTTCTAAGTGTTCTATCTGGAATTTTTGAATTATTATGGCATAAATAGCATTTTCCACTTTTTGTTATCCAAATTTTTGTTGCATTTGCAACTGGACTTCCCTTTGCTATATGAACATGTACTGGCTCCAATGGTTTATTTTCATTAGTCCAAAAATAAACCCAGTACGAACCTAATTTAAAGATTTGAGGCATTATCAAATCCTCCCTCCTGTGAGAACTCCATAATCAAATGTGCCGTTGATTCAATTATTTCCTGAAACTTTTCAATATCTACATCAGAATAAGCATATACGTCCTCCCATTTATACTCTGGCAGCCAACATGTAGCATGACGAAAACACACTTTTTCATCTGGCGTCTCAATATATACCTTCACCCGTCCATCTGTTTTCATCTCAGAGTGTGTAATTTCTGTATTATCATTAAGTGTCATATACGGATACATCATAATATCACCTCCCACTAAGACCTTATCAATTGCTTTATTATAACAGCTACCATCATCTTTCTTCAATATGATTTCATGCTTCCCTAAATGTACATCAATAATCAAGGTATTGTTTTACACGATTACTCCCAAAAAATCATATGCATAATGTATTGCAATTGCTATAAAAATATCCTTCCTCTTATACCCCACCGCAAGCAGCAGGACAGCAATCTGGATGAAAAAGCCTTATGATACAAAGTCAAACAAGCTGATCTGGTTCGACTCCGGAAGATTCCCCAAAAGTTGAAGGCTGTCCATCAAATCCACAATCGTCTTAGACACCTTGGTCCTCTGGCGGAAATCATCCTTGGACAGGAACATACCATCCTTGGCAGCCTCCACGATGGCATCCGCTGCCTTCTCTCCCAGCCCGTCGATGCTGTTTAAGGACGGCATCAGCTTGCCATCCACGATCTGAAAGTTCCTGGAATGCGCCGAAAAGATATCAATAGGGGTAAATTCAAACCCTCTGGCATACATTTCCTGCACAATCTTCATATCCTTATAGGAGTCCTGCTCCTTCTTGGAGAGCGTATCACTTCTCCGCTTATAATCCGCCATCACATTTTCCAGATGCTGCTGCCCCTGGCACATAATCTCATAAGAAAATGCCGACGCCCTGATAGAAAAATAGGATGCATAGTAAGCCAGCGGATAGTTGATCTTACAGTACGCAATGCGCCACGCCATCATGACATACGCCGCCGCATGGGCTTTGGGGAACATGTATTTGATCTTCTTGCAGGACCAGATATACCAGTCGGGCACGTCCTTTTCCTTCATGGCTTCTTCCCATTCCGGCTTCAATCCCTTTCCCTTACGCACGCTTTCCATGATGGTAAAGGATAATGCACTGTCCACCCCTTTATTGATCAGGTAAATCATAATATCGTCACGGCAGCAGATTGCAGAGGAAATGGTGGCAGTCCCTTCCAGAATAAGGGTCTGGGCATTTCCCAGCCACACATCCGTCCCATGTCCTAACCCTGAGATTCTGATCAGGTCTGAAAGGCACTGCGGCTTGGTATCAAGGAGCATCTGGATGACAAACTCCGTTCCAAACTCCGGTATCCCCAAAGACCCCACCGGGCAGCCGTCGATCTGGTCCGGTGTAATCCCAAGCGCGGAAGTATTTTGAAACAAGGACATGACCTTGGCATCGTCCAGCGGAATCTTCGTAGGATCGATCCCCGTAAGATCCTGCAGCATACGGATCATGGTAGGATCATCGTGTCCCAGTATATCCAGCTTTAACAGGTTATGGTCGATGGAGTGGTAGTCAAAGTGTGTGGTCACGATATCCGTCGTCATATCGTTGGCGGGATGCTGCACGGGGGTAAAGGAATTGATATCCTCCCCCATGGGAAGCACGATGATACCGCCGGGATGCTGTCCTGTGCTCCTTCTGATGCCGGTACATCCTCCCACAATGCGGTTGATCTCGCAGTTTCTCTTCCGCTTTCCCCGCTCCTCGTAATAATTCTTCACATAGCCAAATGCCGTCTTGTCCGCCAGGGTGGCAATGGTCCCTGCGCGGTACGTCTGTCCTGCACCGAAAATCACTTCCGTATATTTATGCGCCTTACTCTGATACTCTCCCGAAAAATTCAAGTCGATATCCGGCTCCTTATCCCCTTTAAATCCTAAAAAGGTCTCAAAGGGAATATCAAATCCATCCTTCACCAGAGGCTTTCCGCATACTGGACACATCTTATCCGGCATATCGCAGCCTGCATTTCCCGCGTAAGCCTTTACCTCTGGGGAATCAAAGTCATAATAAAAACAGTTGGGGCATCTGTAATGGGCACTCAGGGAATTGACCTCCGTGATTCCCGCCATAAATGCCACCAGTGAGGAGCCCACCGACCCACGGGAGCCCACCAGATAGCCGTCCTCCACCGATTTCCACACCAGCTTCTGGGCAATGATATACATAACCGCAAATCCATTGGTGATAATGGAGTGCAGCTCCTTTTCCAGCCGGTCCTCCACAATCTTTGGCAGCGTTTCCCCATATAGTTCATGTGCCCTGTTATAGCAGATATCGGTCAGCGTCTTGTCACTGTCAGGGATGACCGGCGGGCACTTATCCGGGCGCACCGGCGCCATCACATCGATCCGGTCGGCAATCTTGTTCGTGTTGGTGATTACCACTTCCTCCGCCTTATCGCTTCCCAAGTAAGAAAACTCTTCCAGCATCTCCTCCGTGGTGCGCAGATAAAGGGGCGCCTGCTCGTCCGCATCCGTAAATCCCTTGCCTGCCATGATGATCCTCCGGTAGACCTCATCCTCCGGATCCAGAAAATGCACGTCACAGGTCGCCACCACAGGCTTGTTGAACTCTTCCCCCAGCGCGACAATTTTCCGGTTGATCTCCTTCACATCCTCCATGCTGTTTATGGCAGAAACGCGCTCCGACGCAATCATGAACTTATTGTTACCAAGAGGCTGTATCTCTAAATAATCATAAAAATTAACCAGACGGGCAATTTCTGACTCCGCCTTTCCATCCAAAAGCGCCCGATATAACTCTCCTGCCTCGCAGGCGCTCCCCAAAATCAATCCTTCCCTGTGCTTCATGAGCAGGCTCTTGGGTACCCTGGGACGCTTACTGTAATAATTCAAATGGGATTCCGACACAAGAGTATAGAGATTTTCCCTGCCAATATTATTTTCCGCTAAAATAATCGCATGATAAGAGGGCAGCTTTTTGATGATTTCCGGACTGGACTCTCCCAATGCATTTACCTTTGCAAGGGTATCCGCCCCGCGTTCTGTAAGCATCTTAATAAATTTAACGAAAATCTCTGCCGTTGCCTGTGCATCATCCACTGCACGGTGGTGATTCTCCAATGATACGCCCAGCGTCTTTGCCACTGCGTCCAGCGTATGCTTTGCCTGATGCGGCAAAAGAACCCTTGCGATTCCTACCGTATCCACATAAGTAAATTCCCGATTCAGATTTTGTCTTGCAGCATTTTCTTTGATAAAGCTCATGTCAAATTCTGCATTGTGTGCTACCAGCACAGTACCTTCACAAAAGCAAAGGAACTCGGGCAGTACCTGCTCAATGGAAGGCGCCTCCATCACCATGCCGTCATTGATGCCGGTCAGTTTTTCGATTTCAAAGGGAATCGGTACATCGGGATTGACAAAAGTGGAAAACCGCTCTTTAATCTCTCCTTTCGACACCTTGACGGCGCCGATTTCTATGATTCTATTATTTACCGGTGAAAAACCCGTGGTCTCTATATCAAAGACCACAAAATCCACCTCAAGATCCTGCCCTTTCTCGCCGGTGGCAATCTCGTGCAGATCATCTACAAGATATGCTTCCATGCCATATATGACCTTAAAGAAATCCTGCTTGTCCGGATTTGCTTCTCCTGCTTCCTTGCGCTTTGCCTTCTCCGCCTTCCACAGATCTTCCCATACATGATTGGCGTCCGGAAATGCCTGCACGACGCCGTGGTCTGTGAGCGCGATTGCCGGGTGCCCCCATTTGTAAGCCCTCTTTACAATATCCTTTGCCTCCGACACCCCGTCCATATCGCTCATCTTCGTGTGGCAATGAAGTTCCACCCTCTTGCGGGCGCTGTTATCGCTGCGGGACGTGGTGAAATCAGAAATCTTTTTCACCCCCGCAAGGGAACCGATGGTGAGTTCATTGTCAAATTTGTCAATCATGGTTATTCCTTTTAACTTGACGAACGCCCCGGGTTTGATTCCCTGCTTGATTTCCTCCACCTGTTCATTATGGGCAAACATTTTGATGGTCATCGTGTCCGTAAAATCCGTCACATCGAACATCAATATGGTTCTCTCATTTTTAATCTCTCTGGAATCAAAGCTGATGATCTTTCCCTTGATGACCACCTCGCCCATCTCCCCTACAATGTCCTCAATGGGCATGGCATCTTCCTCAAAATCCCTGCCATAAAGCACATCCGGGTTGTCCGAACGCCGCACTGCCCGTTTGAAATCATTCTTGCGGACGCCTCTCTTTTCCTTCCCCTGAAAGGCGCCGGTCATGCCAGGTCTTGCCTGTTCCTTTGAAGATCCCTTATCCTTTGCATCCGGCGTTTTGGCATTCTGCAGTTCCCTGACGCTATCTTTCCTCTCTTTTCCGGCATCCTGTGTCCTGCTTTGTCCATCGCCGATGCCATCCGGCATACTGCCCGCACCCAATGCCCGTGCCGTAATTTCCGCTACCTGACGGGCAATCTTAAGATCGTCCTCTTCCTTATACTTGCCGGTCTTCTTATCCTTGTATTCCATCCGGCACGCCACCTGAAATCCGCACCTTAAATTAAAAATCTTCTCCAGAATCCTTACAAGTTCCTCCGCCTTGCTCCTTGCAAGAACGGTGTCTTCCACGGTAAGGGAAAGCTGTCCTATCTCTGGGAACGCAATATCCGCGCCCTTAAACAGATTATATTCAATGGGACTGTAATTCTTAAGTTCCAGCAAAATACTGTCCTTATAGGCATTCATCAGCTTTTCAGGCGTATACTGCTCTGACAGGTGAAAGCGTTCATATAATTTTACCGCCACCTGATGGGCTGAAAAGAACTGCTTCTTAATCTCCGACTCTACCCGGTAGATTGTCTCCTTGGGAATGAGATACTCACACCCTATGGTCACTCTGATAAAGTCCCTGCTCTTTGTAGCAGATACTTTCTCCACCGTCACCTGTTCAAACAAATCCTGTACCTTCTTATCCAATTTTAATGTGGGAAACACCTCAAAAAACTGCTTTGCCATTTTCCGTACGCTCTTATCTTTCTTATTGATTCCAGTGCTCCAATTCTTCCCTCAGCACGCCAAGAAGCTCCCCTTCGGGCACCTTCTTTATGATTTCCCCTTTCTTGATCAAAAGCCCTTCTCCGATTCCCCCTGCAATGCCGATATCCGCCTCTTTTGCCTCGCCGGGACCATTGACTGCACACCCCATAACTGCAACTTTGATATCCAGCGGAAACTCTGCCACCATATTTTCAACCTGATTTGCAAGCCCGATCAGATCAATCTTCGTCCTCCCGCAGGTAGGGCAGGAAACCACTTCGATACCTCCCCTGCGAAGTCCCAGCGTCCTTAAAATCAGTTTGGCAGATTTGATTTCCTCCACCGGATCCCCCGTCAGCGACACTCTTATGGTGTCTCCGATTCCCTGATGCAGAATCAATCCCAGTCCAATAGAAGACTTGATATTTCCGCTGATGATCGTTCCTGATTCCGTTATCCCCACGTGCAGAGGATAATCCGTTTTTTGTGCGAGAACCTCATGCGCCCTTACGCACATCAGCACATCAGAGGACTTGATGCTGATGACCATATTCTCATAGCCCATCTCCTCAATCATATGTACCTTGTCAAGTGCACTTTCCACGATTCCTTCTGCCGTCACCCCATGGTACTTCTCCACCAGTTCTTTCTCAAGGGAACCGCTGTTCACCCCTACCCGGATAGGAATATTCCGTTCCCTGGCAGCTTCCACAACCGCCGCCAGCTTTTCCTTTCCCCCGATGTTACCGGGATTGATCCGAATCTTATCCGCCCCATTTTCCATAGCAGCAATCGCCATCTTATAGTCAAAATGAATATCCGCTACAAGAGGAATGGAAATCTGCCTTTTAATCTCCCTGATTGCCTGCGCCGCGTCCAAAGTAGGCACCGTACACCTTACGATCTCACATCCGGCTTTCTCCAGCTTATGAATCTGGGCTACCGTCGCCTCCACATCCTCTGTCCTTGTATTCGTCATAGATTGGATCAGAATCGGATTTCCGCCTCCGATTACCCGGTCTCCAATTGAAATTACCCTCGTCTGTTCCCTGGTCATGCTTTCTCCTCCTATTTCCCGAACTTTTTCCCATATGATACATTATATTCCACCCTGCCTTGCAAAGTCAATGCGGGGTAGAACACATTCAGGGCGGAGCGGACAGGGCACACAGAATCATGGCAGGCGGAGCACGCACAGAGGGCGGCATAGGGTATCGTTTCCAGTCTCCTCTCAAAATCGGCAATTTCACTTACAGAATGTGGAGACATCAGGGTGAAATCGCCACGGATGGCGATTTCAGGAGTCGCGCGGCACGGATGCCGCTGACTCCGACCCGTCCTCCTTGAAACACATAAATACATTCTGTTAGTGAAATCCGATTTTGAGAGGAGACTGGAAACGATACCCTATGCCGCCCTCTGTGCGTGCTCCGCCTGCCATGATTCTGTGTGCCCTGTCCGCTCCGCCCTAAATGTGTTCCATTGTCTATCCCCCACTTATTGGCTTCCCGCTTCCATTTTTTCTGCCTTGATGTGGAAAATTCTGCTGCGGTACTGTTCTCCGTCCTCGCCTACTGCTACGATCTGCACCGATAGTTCCTGTGTAGGCAGGCGCTCTGCAGGAATCTCAAAGCGGACTTTGTCGTTTGTTATGTAAACTGCATCATATTTAAGAAGTAGTTTACGTTCGTAGGAATCACGCATTTCTACCCATAATGTTTGGTCTTCCTCTTTTGCATATGCAGTTCCGGAAGAAATACGTTCTTTGAAGGTTCCTGATGCCAGACCAAAGATCACCAGTAGAATTACAAAAAGACCAGAGAACTTCTTTTCTGTGAGCCATATATTTTTCTCCTGTCTGCGCAGGAATTGTCTTTTTCTTTTGCGTTTGGAAAAAATTAAAGAAAATAGGATAAAAAGAATGAGAACGATGAATGGTTTGATTAGATAGGGAAACGGGAACTGGTTTTCTGGGACGCCTCTAAGCAGCGGCAGGATAAGGCAGCATGTGGCATATCCTCCCATCAGTGCAAGGGCGATTCTCTTCATTCTATGTATAAGCAGATATTTGCGGCGTTGTGACGGGTAATCAAGCAGTGCATGTTCCACCTGTTCCATGGAGGAAAAGGCGCTTTTTGTGTTTTCTGTGGTACACCTGCTTATGATTTCATCAAGCAATGCACAAAGCGCCTTGTCATATTCTCTCACAGGACGTCTCCCATAGGGATTGCGGGCAGGATGAACGCCCGTCAGCATTTCGTGCAGTACCGCTCCAAGCCCGTAAATGTCCCAGCGTTTATCGCCTTTTGTCTGTTTCCACTGCTCCGGCGGCGCATAGCCCGGCGTCCCCGCGCACCACGCCTCCTTTTCCCTGCCACAGGCTGCCTGAAGGGTTCCTCCGAGATCGATCAGCTTCAGCCTTCCGTCCTGCCGGATCATGATATTCTCCGGCTTTAAGTCTCTGTAAATGACAGCCGGCTGCCTGCTGTGGAGATACCCCAGTATTCTGCACAATTCTGCCGCCCATTTAACTGCCTGCCGTTCAGGCACCCGTCCGTGCTTTTCAAGATACTTCCGCAGCGTCATTCCTTCCACATATTCCATCACCAGAAAGGTATGCCCCTGCTCCTTAAAGCAGTCATAGATTGCTGGAAGTCCGGGATGCTCCGCTTCTTTCAAAAGTTCTGTTTCCGCCAAAAGAAATTCCTCCGTACTTTCCTTGACCGCCGCAAGCCGATTTAGATGCAGATCCTTTACCAGATATACCGTCCCCGTTCTGCCACTGCCAATGGTGCGGAGCACCTCATACTTGTGAAATAAGACCCTGCTCATGCGGCACCTCCTTTTGCGACTGCCAGATATATGGCAGACATATTGTCCTTCTCGCCCCTTTTTAATGCCGCCAGACCAAGTTCTTTGAGCCTTCGTTCAATCTGAATCTCAGTTCCGATTTCCTCAGGGACAAGAATTCCACCCAGTTCCTCCTCGACCGTTCTGTAAAAACCGTCCGTGCACAAGAGAAATCCCTTCCCTCTTTGCATCCTGCCAAAGCAAATCTGGGGTTCCTGAAAAGGAAAACTGCCCATACATCGGGTAAGCCCCCTTCCTTTGTCAGAATGATCTTCCGTCAGGCATCTTGCCCCTTTCCTTCCGCATAAATAAATTCTGCTGTCCCCTAGATGAAAGAGCACGTAGTTCCTTTTCCACACAAAAAGAAGGGATATCGTCGCCCCCAACTTGAGTTCCTTCCCGTTTCCATAACGTTTCAGACCGTCATTGATTTCATAAAAGCAGCGCATAAGGCTTCTTTCAATCGCTCTTTTCCCTTTTCTTCTGCACACCAGTGAAAGCATCTGATGATAATAATTCTCAATTAACTTTTCTGTGATATATCCGCTGGCAGTTTCTCCTTCCGGAAGTCCTCCAATCCCATCACTCACCGCCGCCAATACGACCCTTCCTCTGCCCGTCATCACCTGCTGCAGCATGAGCGAATCCTGGTTCGCTTCCCGCTCTCCCCGATCCCAATATACACCTGAAATAATCTTCAATCCCTCTTTTCCTCCCGTCTGCCGCGCCCCATATCCAAGTCCTGAATAGTATCGATTATACCCCTGCACCAAAAAAGAATCCATTATACAAAATTACCAAAAACACAACTTCGGTAACTTTGTACAAGGATTCTTCATGTTATCCTAAATCACATCAAAAGAACTTTGTTATATCATTAAACAGCACTAAGACCATGAGTACCATAAGTGCCATCATTCCCGCCAAATGCACCAGTCCTTCCTTCTCAGGAGGAACCGGTTTTCCGCGTATTGCCTCTATCAGCAAAAATACTAAACGTCCTCCGTCAAGCGCCGGAAGCGGCAGCAGATTCATGATTCCCAAATTCACCGACAGAAGCAGCGCAATATTCATCATATTTAAGATCACTTCCACCGCCCCGTAAGGTCTTGCCGTGTCATAGGCATCATCCACCATCTTTACGATTCCCACCGGTCCTGCCACATCGTTTCTGGTCAGCTGTCCGGTGATGAGCATCTGCAGACTCTTAAAAGTGGTCTCCACATAAAATTTCATAGTGTAAAAAGCATATTGAAAGGTCTGAGGGACATTACACTTTAAATATCCGCCGGCTACGATTCCCATGTAATACCGGTTTGTCGTCTCGTCATAAGTCGGAATGATCTCAACCGTATGTTCCTGCCCGTCACGCTCATAAGTCACCATAAGGGGCTCGCCCTTCGTATTGAGCTGGGAAATCAGCGTCACCTCTCCACCTAGATGAATCCGTTTTCCGTTGATTTCGGTGAGAATATCCCCTGCCTGAATCCCTGCTTCCTGGGCCCGGCTCCCTTCATTCACCATCTGCACCTCCGGTGTGGTGATGCCGCAGACTGCTACAAGAATCATCGCCATCACATATGCCGTCAAAAAGTTAAACAGCGGTCCTGCAAAGACGGTAGCGAACCGCGCCCACACGGGAGCATTCGGAAAGGCTCCCTCCGATATCTCTCCCTTTTCTTTCTCCAATCCGTCCTCCCCCTCAAACATGCAGGCGCCCCCTATGGGCAGCAATTTCAGGGAATATTTTGTGTCCCCCTTTTGAAAGGAAAAAAGCGTAGGTCCCATACCGATAAAGAACTCAACCACATGAATCCCATTTTTCTTTGCCACGATAAAATGACCCAATTCATGGGAAAGTACGATCACACAAAAGATAATAATAAATAAAACAATTGATACTGCCACTTTCATTCCTCCTGTACGCATTCACTCATCTAAAATGCGGATACCGGCTTTCTATATATTCATAAACTGCTGCTTCTGCATCCAGAATCTCTTCTACAGAAGGGTCCGCCACCACTTTATGATGCGCCATAGCCCCTTCGATCAGATCATAGATTTCAAGAAATCTGATCTTTCTGTCTAAGAACAGCGATACAGCCTTTTCATTTGCTGCATTGTAAACGGTGGGCATGCTTCCGCCCGCTTTAATTGCCTCGTAAGCCATGGAAAGTCCTTTAAAAGTATCTGTATCCGGCTTCTCGAAGGTAAGTGTGGAAAGCGCAAAGAAATCTACCCGCTTTCCCTCCATCGGTCTCCTGTCGGGATAGAAAAGTGCATACTGAATAGGAAGTTTCATATCCGGCATTCCCAGCTGCGCCATGATGCCTCCGTCTGCATATTCCACCATAGAATGAATGATGCTCTGGGGATGGACTATCACCTGAATCTTCTCCGGCTCCACTTGAAACAGCCATTTTGCCTCAATCACTTCCAGCCCCTTATTGACCAGCGTGGAGGAATCCACCGTAATCTTTCTTCCCATAGACCAATTCGGGTGCCTTAACGCATCTTCCACCGTAATATGCTCCAATTCCTCCCGCTTTTTCCCTCTGAAAGGTCCGCCGGAAGCAGTCAGAAGAATCTTGCTTACGCGCTTTATATTTTCCCCGTGCATAGACTGAAAGATCGCGCTGTGCTCACTGTCCACAGGCAAAATCGCCACCTTCTTCTGCGCTGCCAGAGGCATGATGATATGCCCCGCCGTCACCAGCGTCTCCTTGTTTGCAAGGGCTATGGTCTTGCCGGCTTCGATTGCCGCTATGGTCGGCTTAATTCCTATCATTCCCACAATTGCAGTCACTAACACTTCCAATTCTTCCATGACAGCAATTTCCAGAAGCCCTTCCATTCCGCAAAGGACCTTTGTCTTCGTATCCGCTACCCTGATACGAAGCTCATTGGCGGCTTCTTCTGTCCACATCACAGCAATGGACGGTGAAAATTCCCGTATCTGCTCTTCCATCCTGCCCACGCTTTGACCGGCGGCAAGGGCAGATACCTGTAAATCCTTATTGCTTCTGACGATTTCCAGTGTCTGCGTACCAATCGATCCCGTGGATCCCAAAATTCCAATCTTTTTCATGATGTTCTCCATTCCGCCGTCTTATCAGCCGTGTATCAATACAAGTGTCAGGAAATAAATCATGGGCGCTGTGAAAATCACACTGTCGAACCGGTCCATAACACCTCCATGTCCCGGTATCAATTTTCCATAATCCTTGATGTCATGATTTCTCTTGATTGCAGACGCCGCTAAATCTCCCACTTGGGAAATGACAGAACCCACGGCGCTGATCAGTACAAATATCCATGTCACCTTTTGATCCATGACCACCGGTTCCACCACAAAATAGGCATAGACAGCTCCCACAATGGCGGAGCCCAGTACGCCTCCCAGTGCTCCTTCAATCGACTTTTTCGGGCTGAGTACCGGCGCCAGCTTATGCCTGCCGAAAAGCATTCCCACTGCATAGGCACAGGTATCGCAAATCCATGAACTGATAAAGATCATCCAGACCGTATAAATCCCATAAGGCAGGATGCGCACCAGATAAATAAAGGAAAGCATTACCGGTGCATACGCCACACAAAAAAAAGCACACATGATCTGTTCTGCCTTGTATACCGGGAATGTAAACACATAGAGGAACATAAAGGCAACCAAAATCGTTATGAGTACCAAGAGCAGAAAAATCTTATTCTCCACGAACACCATAAAAAAATAGTAGGCTGCAATTCCCCCATAACCTATGACTTCCATCCCGTTTATTTTTCCATTTACATGCGCCAGAGCGCAGGCTTTCATAAGCTCCCTGTAGGCGACGACTGCAAGGAATAAAAGAACCGCCGCAAGCGCATAGCCTCCTGTCAATATGATCGCAAGGGCCAGCGCTACAAGAACAATGCCGCTTATCAGTCTTGTCATGAACATGGCTTATTCCTCCTTATACACGACCATATCTTCTGTCTCTATGATTATATGCCTCCACAGCTTTGACCAATTCTTCTTTTGTAAAATCAGGCCAAGCCACCGGCGTAAAATAAAACTCTGTGTAGGCAAGCTGCCAGAGAAGGAAATTGGAAATCCTCTGTTCATTGCAGGTACGAATCAAAAGATCCGGCTCTGGCAGTCCCCGGGTGTCCAGCATATCCGACAAATATGCCTCCGTTATATCAGCCACATCAATTTCTTCTTTTTGTACCTTTCCGGCAATTTCCTTCACTGCACGGACGATTTCATCCCTGCCCCCATAATTCAGGGCAATCTGAAAATGCAGCCCATCATTGTCCTTTGTGGCGTTTTCGAGCTCTGCGATCCTTTTTCTGATATCTTCATCCAGTCCGGTCTTATCCCCTAAGACTCTTACACACATACGATTCTTTTTTGCGGTGGTAAGACAGGTTTTCATGTAATTGCGCAAAAGCTTCATCAGCGCATCCACTTCATCCTTAGGTCTGTTCCAGTTCTCTGTGCTGAATGCATAGACCGTCAGATACTGTATTCCCATCCGGTATGCTTCCTCACAGATGACTTCCACTGTTTTGGCTCCCTGTACATGCCCATAATTTCTTGGCATCCCCTTACTCTTAGCCCATCTTCCGTTTCCATCCAGAATAATCGCCACATGCTGCGGCATTACCAGCCCTTTTTCCTCTGCCATAAGATAAAACCTTTCTATTTTTATTTCCACAACATTCAAATGCCCCGCCGCGAACGGCGGGGTATCTAATTGTTGCTGCCTTTATACCGTAAGGATTTCTTTGGACTTTTCTTCCATAAGCTTGTCAACATCCTTAATGTATTTGTCTGTCAATTTTTGCAGATCGTCTGAAAGTTCCTTGATCTCATCCTCTGAAACCTCTGCCTTAGCAAGTTTCTTGAAGGAATCATTGCCATCTCTTCTAATGTTGCGGACAGCCACCTTACATTCCTCTGCCTTTTTCTTGACATCCTTTACAAGATCTTTTCTGCGCTCCTCTGTAAGTTCCGGGAATACCAGCCTTATGACTGCCCCGTCATTAGAAGGCGTGATGCCGATATCTGATGCCAGAATCGCTTTTTCAATGCTCTTGATCAGTGATTTTTCCCAAGGAGAAATCTGAATCATCCTTGCCTCAGGAATAGTGATATTTCCCACCTGCTGGATGGGTGTAGGCGTTCCATAATAATCTACCCGGAGTTTATCCAATACATGGGGATTGGCGCGCCCTGCCCTGATTCCCTGATAATCTGCTTCAAGATGCTCATAAGTCTTTCGCATCTTATCATCATAAATTTTTAATCTCTCATCCATTTCATTACCCCCTTGGTCTATACCGTCACTTTTGTCCCGTTAAACTTGCCCTTTACCGTGTTTACAATACTATCCTTCTCATTTAATTCAAATACCCACATCGGCATTTTGTTTTCCCTTGCAAGTATGGATGCCGTCATATCCACTACCTGAAGATTATTGGCGATTACCTCGTCGATGCTGATCTCATCGTATCTTTTCGCAAATGGATTTACCTTAGGATCACTGTCATAAACGCCGTCAATGGATTTGGCGAGCAGGATGACATCCGCCTCCACTTCCACTGCCCTTAACACCACTCCTGTGTCCGTTGAAAAATATGGATGCCCTGTACCTCCTGCAAAAAACACCACCGTGCCCTTCTCAAAGTACTCGACCGCTCTGTCCTTGGAAAAAAGTTCCGTGAAAGAGCCACACACAAAAGGTGTAAGAATGACCGTTTTCATACCTACGCTGTGGAAAATCTCCGATACATAGATACAGTTCATGACCGTTGCCAGCATTCCAATCTGATCTGCCTTCGTCCTGTCAATGTTTTCACTGGTACGCCCACGCCAGAAGTTTCCGCCGCCGGTAACGATGCCGACCTGGGTTCCCTCATCCGACAGCTGCTTTACCTGCAAAGCAACTGCCCTTACCGTATCTTCATCGAACCCTGTCTTTTTCTCTCCTGCCAGCGCTTCTCCGCTCAATTTAAGTAAAATTCTCCGCATATCCACGCCTCGCTTATTTCATCTTTTTTAATTCTTCAAAGAAGGATGTGGGGTTGACCTCTGCATAGCACTGAGAACACATACCTTCAATAACGGCGCCGTTGTTGATCTGTACAGATTTAGATTTGATGTCACCCATAACAATCGCTGATGTGTCGAGGATAACAGGTCCTCTGATATCTAAATCTCCTCTCACTGCACCTGCAACCACTGCACTGTTTGCATATACATTGCCAAGAACAACTGCATTCTGCCCGATTTTAATACTTCCCTGGCTTCTGAGTTCTCCGGTAATCCTTGCACCCTCAGCATAAATCTCCGCTGCCTGAGAATTACCCTGAATTTCTCCCGTAATATTTAGTTTGCCTAATGCCTCCACATTTCCGACAATGCGTCCTCTGACCTCAAGTGCACCTTCCGTTGCAATGTTACCATTGATGATCATAGATTCCGTAAGGACTGATACTTCACCGCTTGCCGATTTTGATGAAGGTCTCGACATCTCAGGCATCCTTCTTTCAGTTACAGGAGGTGTATAAACCGGTTCTTCCTTCGGAAGTTCTGTTTCCTGTGCCTTTCCGAACATCTGACTGAAATCTGAACTGAAATCCGTATTGAAATCTGTGTCGAACTCAGTTGCAGAATCTGCGCTGAACGCTTCCTGTCTATCACTGCCGTCACTGCCAAAATCATCTGCATCCAGATCTTCAACTATGAGATCATCTGCAGCTGTTGCTGTCATGCTCTCTTCAATCGCTTCTTCCTGTTCTGCCTCCGTGTCTGCCTGTGCAAAAATTGACGTACTAGTGGTTGTACCCGCAGCAGTCTGCACTTGCTCCACCGTTTCTTTCTTTACTTCTTCTTCACCCTCTGACGGTAAAAGTTCGTTGACTGCCTGTGACAAGTCATCCTTTAAATCTGAGAAAAAACCCATCTTTAAAATCCTCCATTCGTATCTTGATTATCCTTCATTTATTGCTTTTGCTGTTATATGCTGAACCGGTATGGTTTCATCAGTAACAGGCAAGAACACGGCATCGCCTCTGTCCTGAATCGTTTGGATAATCTCAGGCAGCGCTTCCACCGTTGTTTTCTTTTCAGCTGCATCATGCATCAGAATCATGCACTCATTGGTGCTGTCTAACTTGGTAACACAATTCTCAACAATCACATCCGCACTCAGCTGACCGCTCACTGCATCTCCTGAAGCAATGTTCCAGTCAAAATAAGTAATGCCGTTTTCATTCAAATATGCAATCAATTCCTGTATATCCACTTTGCTCACCGTATTGGAGCTTCCCCCCGGGAAACGATAGAATCTAGGCAGGATGCCGGTAATCTGATATAGGTAATCCTGCAGTTTTGTCAGATCCTCTGCAAAACTTTCCTTGGATTCATAGATTTCATCATACTTGTGACTGTAAGAATGCATGGCAAGTGTGTGACCTTCTGCAACGATTCTCTGATAAGCCCTCACAGAATTTTCATCTGTCTTAGCCACCACAAAAAAAGTAGCTTTCACATCATATTCTTTCAAAATATCAAGAATTTCATCCGTATTCTGACTTGGTCCATCGTCAAATGTTAAATAAATCTGTTTTTGGTAGCCATTCAAATCCTGCTGCCCGTCCTCACCTTCCGTAAGTTCTTCTGCCCCGGCAGCATCTTCCATGGGCTCTTCTATATTAGCCGCCGTATAGACTCCTGTTGTACCGTCAATTCCATTGCCGTAAACCAGCAGCGTCTCTTCTAACTCTTTCACCTTATTTTGCAGTGAGACAACTCGTATTCCCAATGTGATACTGACAATGATTGGAATTATGATTGCAGCGGCAATGGTTCCTAATATCATTCTTTTTAACAGCCGGATTCTCTTACGGCGGTCATAATTCCTCTCCTCCATGGTCAATAGCTCCTTACACATGATTTGCATATATTGTATCACAATATACATATATGGGAAAGAGTCAAATTATATAGATTCCAATGTTTTTAGCCAGCATGCCCCTGCTGGCAACCTTAAATGAATCAGATAAAAGGGACTGCCCACAGACAATCCCTTTTTAATTATCCTCTTATATGATTTTTACAATAATAGAAGATTACATGCCTGCCTGTGCTGCAACCTCTGCTGCAAAGTCATCTACCTTCTTTTCAAGACCTTCGCCTGTCTCAAAACGGACAAACTTCTTGATGGAAAGCGCTGCACTGTTTTCCTTTGCAACCTGAGCTACATACTGTGCTACCGTCTGCTTTCCGTCTTCTGCCTTGACGTAAACCTGCTCTAACAGGCACACTTCCTTTAATTCCTTGTTAAGACGCCCAACTACTGCACCTTCAATAACTTTTTCCGGCTTGCCTGCCATCTTAGGGTCATTGGCGATCTGTGCCATAAGAATTTCTTTCTCATGTGCCTTGTATTCCTCAGAAACGTCTTCTGTGGATACATACTTCGGTGAAAGTGCTGCAACCTGCATTGCAATGTTGGTCATTGCTTCCTTAACTGCATCGTTTACAACATCGCTTTCAGCTTCAACGATAACGCCGATTCTGCCGCCGCCATGTACATATGATACAACACATCCATGTTCAGCAGCCACCCTTTCAAATCTTCTGATATTTAAATTCTCACCAATCTTGGCAACCTTTGCAACCAGCGCATCCTTAACAGTCATAGAGGTATCTGCATTCCAAGCTTCAGCCATAAATGCATCCATATCCTTTGCGTCTGAATTTACTGCCTGCTTTGCAACTGATGCAACAAATCCCTGGAACTCCTCGTTCTTCGCAACAAAGTCCGTTTCAGAATTTACTTCTACCACTGCTGCAACTTTATCGTCAACTACAACCACATTACAAAGACCTTCTGCTGCAATTCTGCCAGCCTTCTTTTCTGCCTTTGCCTGACCGTTCTTTCTAAGGAACTCAACAGCTGCATCCATATCACCGTCTGTCTCGCTAAGTGCCTTCTTGCAGTCCATCATGCCTGCACCGGTCATCTCTCTTAATTCTTTCACCATAGCTGCTGTAATATTAGCCATTTCTTAATCCTCCATCTATCCAACTATTCAGCATCTGCTGCTGCAACTTCCTCGATATCCTCAGGTGCTGCTTCGCCTGCTGCCTGTTCCATCTCTTCTGTCACCAATTCCTCGCCCTGATTCGCTTCGATAACAGCATCTGCCATCTTTGCAACAATCAGTTTTACGGCTCTTATGGCATCATCATTACCAGGAATAATGTAATCTAATTCCTCGGGATCACAGTTGGTATCGCCGATACCGATCAAAGTAATGCCAAGTGCATGCGCTTCCTGCACGCAGATTCTTTCCTTCTTAGGATCGACAACAAAAATAGCATCCGGGATTCTTGTCATATTCTTGATACCGCCAAGGTTCTTCTCAAGCTTTTCCCATTCCTTCTTGATGGCAATGACTTCCTTCTTGGGAAGTACATCAAAAGTGCCATCCTCAGCCATTGTCTCGATTGCCCTTAATCTTTCAATTCTGCTCTGAATCGTCTTAAAGTTGGTAAGCATGCCGCCTAACCATCTCTCATTTACATAATACATGCCGCAGCGCTCTGCTTCTGTCTTTACCGCATCCTGAGCCTGCTTTTTGGTTCCTACAAAGAGAATCGTTCCGCCCTGGGAAGCGATTTCAAACACTGCCCTGTACGCCTCGTCCACCTTGCCTACAGATTTCTGTAAATCGATAATGTGGATTCCGTTTCTCTCTGTGAAGATGTAAGGAGCCATCTTAGGGTTCCATCTTCTTGTCTGATGTCCAAAATGAACACCTGCTTCTAATAACTGTTTCATTGAAATAACGCTCATGTTTCTACCTCCATTTGGTTTTGCTTCCGCATATCTTCCTCTCTCCTGCATACTCTCTCTTTGAAAGCACCGGCAGTCAATAGATACACGTGTTTTATAGTCACAACGCGGATATTATAGCACAAAAAAATCCCCCTTGCAAGAAATTTATTCCAATCTGGCTAGAATCTTCGCAATCTGTTCATTGCCCGCATTTGCCGGAATTTCAAAGGTTCCCACATTAAGCCGCTTGTCATATCCATTCTCACACAGATATAAATCAAACTCCGCTGCCGAGCTCACCAGACCTGCCTGCTCTAACTTCCTGCTCACGGTAAGAGAACCGTCGCCGCTGTTGATCTGAATGGTAACTGTCCCGGTATTTTGTGAATCCCCATCTGATTGCGCCGGTTCCGGAGTGGGGGATACCGCCGCTAATGGCGTGGGCGCTGGCGTAGGTTTATTTGTTGCCGCCGGTGTGGGCGCCGCTGAAGGTTCCTGCTGCGCCGGTGTGGGCGCTATGGAGGGCGTGCTGACTGCCTCTGGCGTTGCCGATGCCGCCGGAGTGCTGGCTGCTTCCGGCGTTGCTGAAGGTGTGCCTGCCGCCTCCGGCGTCGCCGACGGTGCCGGTTCGCTTGTGGGCGCCGATGCTTCTTCCTCCTGCTCCTTTTGAAGCTCTGCCTGCAGGCTGCCTGCCGCATCTGCTAACACAGTGCTTTCCTCAGTCATGCCAAGTGCCCTTGCTCTTTCTTTTATTTCCTCGTTGCTCAATTCCTGCTTCCTGCCGCCGAATGCAATTCCCATAATGACGGCTGTGACAACGATTCCTATACCTAAACCTCTTAAATAGTATTTCAGATTCATTTTTATACCTTATTCCTTAAGTATTACTTACATTCCTTCAAATAAATCAATGACAAGTTTGACTTCACCGATTCCAAGTCCCAGTTCCTTTGCAATTGCCATGTTGGACTTTCCTGTCTTGTGAAGTTCCAGGATTTTTTCATTGTTATTTCTTCCGCCGCGGCTGTCTTCTTCATCTAAAGATACCGCCACTTCCGGTCCCTCTGCAGGCACGGTCTGTGTGGGAAGAATTTTTACGCTTTCCGTTTCCGCTGCCTTTGCATCCTTTTTGGGCGCTTTTGCCACGCGCGGCTTTCTCGTCGTCTTTGCTGCTTTCGGCTTTGGTTCAGCTTCTTTGGGCACCTCGACCACCTGGGCGGCAATCGGCTTAAAATCGTCCTCTGCTGCTTTTGCCGCTTTCTCTTTCCGGGCGGTTATGACAGACAATTCCTCCACAGTTCTGCCCACAGCCTCTGCCTCCTCTTTCGCCTTTGCAGTATCCCTTTCTGCTTCCTTAATTACCTTAAGAAGTTCTTCCGCCTTAGCCTGCACCTCATCTACCGCCTGCTGTGCCTGCACCGCTCCAGTATGGGCTTCGCCCGCCGCCTGCTGTGCTTCCTTCACCTTGATTTCCATCTCTTTTGCCGCAAGATCCGCATCCAGCATCGTCTGCTTCACTTCACTCACCGTCTTTGCCGCGTCAGAAGCAACCGTCTTTAAATTCTCATGCTTGTCATTCAGCATATCATACAAAAACACCACTTCCTGGTGGCTTTTGTTGATCTCGCCAAGCACGGTATCTGAATATTCACTAATCGACATCATTTTTTCATTCATCAGTCGTTCCATGGAACGCTCTGCTTTCTCCATAGAATAAGAGACCGTCTCATCCACGATTTCGTTTATTTTCTCTTTTCTGCCGTCAATTTCCCGATCAACCATTTCCCTTATGGCATCCTCGCTTATTTTGGCAACATTCTCCCCATCTTCCTTCTTGCCTGCCGGCAGCAGAAAGCTGACGATAAACACAATCACACCTAATACTAAAAAAATAATTTCTATCACTTCCATATTTTCACCCGTAGTTCATTAGATTTTCATGTCAAAGCTATTTTGTCCCTTGAGGACGACTCTGCCATCTTTTTCTTCTTTCTTTCTTCTGCGCCCACCGTCCCCGGCGTAGCTTCCGTTTCCCTTTTCCTTGGCGTCGAACTTCTTTCCCCTGTTGTCCGCTTCATCCTGTTGCCGAACCTGGCGGACTTTATTTTCCACCGTCTGGTCAAACTGACGCTGAAAATTGTTCTGATCCACCACGACCTTATTGTCTTCATTATGTTTGATGGTGGTAAAGTCCTGCGCTCTTGTTACCTGCCCTTGGAGTTCTACACGACTGATTGTCATAGTTCTATCCTTTCCGCGGTTTTTATTCCTTACAAAACCGTCATTTCTATTTCTCCCTTTGATTTTATGAACTTGCAGTGTGACATGCTGTTCTTTACAACCATGGAGGCATCTCCGATGGAGATCCTTGTACCGCTGAATACCTCGCCTGAGACTTCTATCTTTGCAGCATTGCTTTCTGCTAAAAGCTTCTGCAGGGAATCGATCTCCTCCATATATTCTTCCTGCTTCTGCTTCATCTGCTTATCCTTCTGCATCATCCGCTGGCTAGATTTCAGCTGCTCCTGCTTCATCTTTACCCCCTGCGTCATTTTCTGCGCCATTCCCAGCAGAACCGGCGCTAAGGCATCCATCTCTTTCTTATTCTCCGTCATTGCCTTCTGGAGTTCCTGTATCCGCTGCTTGATGTTTGGATCCACACCCACTTCCACCAATGTGTCCGCACCCATGTAAGACCCCAGTGTCTTTACCTGAATCATATTGGCAGCGCACACCCTGCCGCCTGTGATGAATCCTCTCTTGCCGCTTACGATGATCTCCGTTCCCGCCGTCACTTCACTATGCAGGATAGAGCCTGCAGATACATAACCTCCCGCATTTACCTTGGCGTTTTCAATAAACTTCGCAATGACATTTCCTCCTGCTTTAAGGCTTCCTTTTGCCATACCGTTCATGCCTCTGGCTATGACGACGCTGCCCTCTGCTTCAAGGAATGCCCCCTCGACCACACCTCTGACCTCTATGTCTCCCTTTGCCTTTACCCTGAAGTTGGTACAAACATTTCCATTTATCATCACATTTCCATCATACTCAATGTTTCCGGTGGAATTATCCACATTTTCCACTTCAAGCACATCAGAGACAAATACCTTTCCCTCCACCAGCGACACATGCCCATTCACCTGTGTGGTAAGTACCTGCCGGTCATCAGAAATTGTTATGTTCCGCCCATATTTAAGCGCTGCCTGCTTGATCGTCCTGGGTTTGATCTTTTCGTTATAGATATCTGTGCCATGCTCCCCCGGGTCTCCCGGCGTCAGACGTGCAAGTATGTCTCCTTTTTTACAGTGGTTAAGCGCATTTAAATGAAAAAAGTCTACGCTTCCATCTTCTTTCAGTGTAGGCTTCGCATGCAGATCCGTTTCAAAGAAATACTCAATTTTCGCATCAGTGCCATGCCGGGGAGGCTGCCCCTTCGCCACCAGAATATCTGTACAGTAAACCGGGCAGGAAAAAAAATTGTGGAGACCATCCTTCCTAATCCCAAATTTGATGTTTTTTCTTGTCAAATAGTCTATAAATTCCTGAGCGGTCAGCCGCTCTCCCTTTTCGGAAGGCGGATAAAACCGCGCCATTGCCATCATCTTATCCTGACTGACCTGAAAAATAAAACTTCCCTTTATTTCAGGCGAAACATTTTTATTCAGCGCAAACTGACTAATCCCGTCCTTTGTTGCAAATGCCTCTTTAAATCCTTTGTTCAGCGTGCCTGCATCATATGCGATCTCATTGCGGTTCAAGTAATTGATTACTTCTTTGACATTGACCTCTTTTCCTCCATTACGGGGCGGGAAAATCTTTAACGACGTTTCACTTTCGCCGCACACCACTTGAAAATACCCATTCCTCTTCAAACTGACGCCCCCTTGTACTATTATTTCGTTCTAAACAGAAAATATCCCCATATAATTTCCCATCTTTGATTTCATTTTTTGGAGGGCTCTTGTGTGAAGCTGAGAGATTCTGGACTCAGACACCTCCAACACATTACTGATTTCCTTCAACGTCAAATCTTCATAATAGTATAGCAGAATCACCTTTTTTTCTTTTTCCGTCAAAAGCTCCAAAGCCTGCTGCAGTATCTTCTTTAACTCTTCCTTTTCGATCACTTCCTCGGGACTTTCAAAGCGGTGCTGATCTGTCTGTTCCGCTGGCACCTCACTTCCGGACTCCATAAATTCATTTAAAGAGACCACCCCTGTAATTTTCATCTGGGACTGCCATGTAAGATAATCCTCCTCCGAAATCCCAAGGCTTGCAGCAATCTCTTCATCTGTCGCTGCCCGTCCGGTAGCCGTCTCTATTTCTTTTATGGCAACGTCGATCTTTTTCTGTTTCTGCCTGATTGTTCTGGGAATCCAATCCATCTTCCTAATCTGGTCCAGAATCGCTCCCCTGATGCGTAGACTTGCATAAGTCTCAAATTTTACAGCTTTCATGCTGTCAAATTTGTCTATGGCGTCAATCAGACCGAAGATGCCATAGCTTACAAGATCGTCATACTCCACATTATATCCCAGATACATGCTAAGACGCCCTGCCACCAATTTTACCAGCGGTGCATATTCCAATATCAGTTTCTCTCTGATTTCAGGCGATTTCGTTTTTGCATAACTTTCCCAAAGCCTGCTTCTTCCTGCCTCGTCCATCGCTACCTCCATCACCCAGATTTATGTCTTTCATTCTGCTTCACTTTCTGTATCTACGTCTGCCTGACCGGTCGATTCCCCCTCGCCTTCCAAAGCAGCCTGCATCTCCATAAGTTCTCTTTCGTGTTCTTCCTGCGCTTTGATCTGGCTTACAAATGCACTCACCCTCCCTTGGATGAAACTGCCTGCCACATAAAAAATAAAAAGCACTAAAAGTAATATCGTCAACATCTGCTCTGTACTATAGTGAAAATAAAACATTATCAGACTTGCCACTGCGCCTGCAAGGAGTGTTACAAAGGGCGCAAACAATTTCATCTTTTTCATATCGTCTTCTCCGATTTTCCTACAGCCTTTATAACAAAATCCCCTGTCTTAGGATAAAAAATTACCGTCCGCCCGTAAGAATCCCCCGTATCCTCAGCCAGAATCGGTATCCTAAGCTGATTTAGTTTTTTCTTGCTTGCCATTACATTGCGCTCCCCCACGCGGATCATATCACTCTTGCTGCCAAAAGCAAACATCTGCGCGCCGCCGGCGATCTTCGCCACAAGCCTGCTGCGGCTGGCACCCATGCGGACGATTTCATTTACCAGATCTTCTATACCCGTATCTGCAAACTTCGGTCTGTTTGTGTTGTTCTTTATTTCAGTACTGTCTGGCAGCATAATGTGTGCCAGACCACCGATTCCTGTTGCCGGATCTCTCACTGCGATTCCCACACAAGAGCCTAATCCCAAGGTCGTCACCGCATCGTCACCTCTACAGGTCTTGAAATCAGCCATTCCTACCTTAATAACTTCACTCATCTCTCCACGCGTCTCCCGTCTATCTTCCAATCCCTACAATACACCAAGCGATGTCAATATCTTCTCGTAAGAATTCATATCTGGGATAAGAATAAAATAACCGTCTAATTCCACGTCATCTGAAAAGGTCGTCTGTATCAGCAGAATCTTATCCCCAAGCACGCCAAATTCAACCGCAGGAACACTTAAGAGCGCCCCTGCCATATCAATACCAAGCTGCGGCACGGATGGATAGATTTTCAAGTTCGTCAATCCTGACAAAGCATTCAGATATGCTCCTGTGATGATATTTCCAAGCTCTTTTACAGCAGAGCATTCCATCTCACCAAACTGGTACTCCTCCAAGTTTTCCTCTTCGATTCCCAGCATTCCGCACATCAGCTTATTTACCAGATGTGCCGCCGTTGCCTTGGTGAAAATGAACATCATACTGCCCTCTATATCGCCCTCGACCTGGAGGAAGATACTGACCATGATCTGATCATCTCCCCCCACGATATCACCCAATTCATGAAATTCAAGCAGTCTGACCTGTGGCACCGACATATCAACTTTGCAGCCGACCATCTGTGCAAGCGCCGTGGTTGCATTTCCTGCCCCGATGTTTCCCAGTTCCTGCAGCACATCAAAATATTGATTTGTTATTTGCTCCATGCTAAGGTCCTTCATGGTTCCTCCTATCATTTCCTTCTCACACTTTATGGTTCTATTATTTGTTTTCCATGGCAACAGCATTGAGGTCAAGAAGCGAAATCAGTTCGCCGTTGTGCTTGCCTACACCCAAGATAAAATTGACTCTCTCTTCCTTGTCATCATATGAAACCTTTTCAATTTCTTCCTGCCCCAATGTAACGACTTCCTTCACTTCATCCACGATAACCCCAATCGTCCCATGCTGTTCCAGCTTAAGAATAATGATTCTGGTCGCCTTAGTCATTTCGTCTGCCGGAAGCTCCATCTTGATTCTAAGGCTCATGACCGGAATGACTTCCCCGCGCAGATTGATCACGCCCTTTAAATAATCTGCCACCTTCGGCACTCGGGTAATGTGCTGCACACGCACAATATTATCCACATACTTAATATCGATGCCATACTGCTCATCCCCCAGTTTGATCACTATGTACTGGATTGCGTCATCCTGCGTTTTAACATTGTATAGACCTATATCAGATACTTTCAATTCATCCATTGTTTCTCCCCCCATCTTATATCAGTGCATTTGCGTCTAAGATCAGTGCCACTTCGCCATCGCCAAGTATCGTCGCCCCGCTGATGATCTTACATTTGCTGATATACTTGCCCAGCGATTTGATGACGATTTCCTGCTGTCCCATAAGTTCATCTATTACCAGACCTGCAAGCTTTTCACCCTTCTTGACGATTACCACAATCAGGTTATCCTCTGGTGATTTGCTGCTTTCAATATCCAGCTCTTTGCTAAGTCTGATAAGGGGAATCACGCTGCCTCTTAAGTTGATCACTTCTCTGTTCTGTACCAGCTTCACTTCACTTGGGCTGATGTCCTCAAGTGTCTGGATTCCGCCAAGGGAAATCGCATATTTTTCTCCCCCTACCGTAACCATAAGCGCCTGGATGATTGCCAGCGTCAATGGCAGGCGTACGATCCATGTGCTTCCTTCTCCCAGCCTGGACTTCACTTCCACTTCGCCGCTCAAAGATTCAATCTTAGATTTTACAACATCCAGCCCCACGCCTCGCCCTGAAACATCCGAGATCTTCTTTGCAGTGGAAAATCCTGCATGGAAAAGGAGATTGATGATATCCTTCTCGCTCATGTTATCACCCTGTTCCGGTGTGATGACACCGCGCTCAATCGCTTTATTCTTAACGCCTTCCACGTCAATGCCGTTTCCGTCGTCCCTCACTTCGATCACAACGTTGTTGCCGTCCTGATAGGCATCCAGGAAGATTGATCCCACTTCCGGCTTTCCTCTCTGCAAGCGTAGTTCCGTGGACTCCAGTCCATGATCGGCAGCGTTACGCAGAAGATGCATCAGCGGATCACCGATTTCATCCACCACCGTTCTGTCAAGTTCTGTCTCTTCACCTGACATATACAATTCCATCTTCTTATCCAGTTTCTTTGAAAGATCACGGATCATTCTGGGGAATTTGCTCACAACGCTCTCAATGGGTACCATCCTTACCTTCATGACGGACTCGTGCAGATTTGTCGTTACTCCTTCCAGATACTCGATCTGCTCGTTAAATCCTCTGCCGGTTCCTCCTTCTGTACTGGACGCGGATACCAGCGAGTTCTTTGCAATAATCAGCTCGCTTACCAGATTCATTAGAACATCCAGCTTTTCGATATCCACGCGGACGGTTCTGTTGACCACCGGCTTGCCCGGCGTTTTCTTCTCATTTGCCTTGGCAGGCGCGCTCTGTGCCTGTGCCGGCGCCGCAGGCTTTGTCTCAGCCGCCCGCTCTGTGCTCTGCTTCTCTGCCACCGCTTCTTCTACTTCATAGGCGGCGCCTACCACCTTCTCTATTTCTGAAACGCTTCTTGTTGCCTGAAGGATATCCTCAATATCGCATTCAGAAACCACGATCAGACTGAAATCAAGGTCAAACTTTTCATCCTCAATATCCTGGGCAGGGGGATTGCACACGATAATCTCTGCCTTTTCCTCAACCGCCTTATACACCAGAAATGCCCTCGCAGCTTTCAGAAGACAGCTTTCCTGTACATAAACGGTAAGTCCGTATATATTTTTGCCCTGAGATTTTGCGGTGGACAAAACAAGCTGTTCCGACTCGCCTATTTTGATATCCATCCATTTTTCTGCCGGTCCGTCCTCCGTCTTTGCCGCTGCGCCGGATTCCTTTGCAGGTGCCTGCTCTTTTCCCCCAGGCTTTAGGAATGCATTCAGCATGTTGATCAGCTGCTGGTTGTCGTTCGTTCCCTCGTCAGCAGTCTGCTGGATGTTGTCGGTATATTCCTCAAGTGCATCCAGACATTGGAACAGCGTATCGATCAGATTGGAGTTCACTTTCATGGAACCGTTCCTGATCTCTGAAAATACATTCTCCATGTCATGGGTAAGCGCCTGCATACGCTTATATCCCATGGTTCCTGCCATGCCCTTCATGGAATGGGCGGCACGGAAGATTTCATTAATCGTATCAACATTTTCCGGCTCCTGCTCCAGACTAAGAATCTGGGTATTCAGGCTTTCAAGGTGCTCCTTCGTTTCATCAAGAAAAATCTCAAGATATTGATTTACATCCATATTAAATTACCCCCACGTTTTTTATAATTTCCTGTGCAATTTGTTCTAACGTTATCCCCTTCTGCGCAAGACCTGCCGCCACAGCGCTCCTTGGCATGCCGTATACGGTACAGGAGGCTTCGCTTTGAACGAATACCGTTACCTTTTTCTTTTCCATTAAGTTCCGGATTCCTGCCGTACCGTCCGCCCCCATTCCGGTTAAAACGACACACACCACCTCATCATACCCGCAGTCAGCAAGCGACTCATACATATAATTTGCACAGGGACGAACGCCTTCTCTGGGCGCTTCATCTGAATAATGTATGACGTGTCTGGCTCCGCTTTTTCCTGCTTTCATATGCCTGCCGCCCCGGGCAAGGAATGCATGCCCCGGGCTTAGCACATCCCCTTCAGCAGCTTCCTTGACCGCAAGCGGACTTAACGTGTTGAGCCTTCCCGCAAGCGCTTCCGTAAACCCTGCCGGCATATGCTGTACGATCATAACAGGTGCATTGAGATTGAATGGAAGCAAAGGAATCAAAGTCTGCAATGCCTTCGGTCCGCCGGTAGAACTGGCAATTGCAACAATTTTCTTTCCGGCTTTACTTTCATCTGCCTTCATTACGCTAAATCCTTCTCAAAATATGATTTTAAATCTATTACAGTATAGCACAAACAGTACTTCTCATAAGTGCATAGTAATCAAATCACGAATCTTTTTCACGCTTTCTGTTCTTTCTTTCCTGCTCAAAAATAAAACGAATGATCTCCTCTCTTTCTGCAGTATCGATATTGATATAATGCGCACGATGTTCATAAGAGCCGGGCTTGCCCTCCAGCGGCTTTACCACCAGTACTTTCGCGATAAGCGCATATTCTTTGGTCTTCCCGCCTCTCTCCAGATTGTACTTGCAATAAATCAGACTCTCCGGTTCATATACATGCTCCCCCACAAACCGCATGCCGCCGCCGCTGATATCCACTATGATATTGCGCTGCAAAGGCAGCTTGCGCTCAAGAAAATCAATCTGCAGTTCTAAGGCTTCGATTTCTTCTTCTTTAAGCAGTCTTGCTTCCATATCCAGTGCGCAGCTCAAACGATAATATTCCCTTCTCTGAAATTTGCTCAGGCTGCTGGCTAGTTCCATCAAAAGCACAAACTGGTTTTCCGTCTTGTACCTGTCAACCACAGTTGCAAGACATTGATATACGCCTGCAGAGGTATAAAAGAACACCTCATGCTCTGTATTTACAGGCAGTAAAACAAGTTTTGATTGTTCCATGGGCATACGTATCTCAAATCTGTCCTCCGACAGCACGTCTAGCACCTGACTTTGATATACTTTTTTCTTTTCGTCGTCATCAATGTAATTTGCCCGTTCCGCTGCCTGTATTTCTACCCGGTTTCCCGGCATAACATATTTTGATAACATGACTGCTCCCCTCCCGTTAAAGTATTTTCCCTGTTACTATATGCGAAAAGAATGCCGCCATCCCCCTTTTCGGCACGCTTTTGCTTAATTCCTTGTTCATCAGCTTGGCGGCTATCGTCTCATATGCCACTGCCGACCTCGATGAAGGCGCCTGCAAAGACACCGGCATCTGCTGCATGACCGCTTTGGAAAGCTGTGTGTCCTGAGGTATCGCGCCCAGATAGGAAATCGGTATCTTCAAGTATTTGCCCACTACCTTGTCCAGCTTCTCAAAAAGTCGTTCCCCATCTGCTTTATCCTCCACCTTATTGGCAACCACCTTCACCTGAGACATTTCCGGTGAAAACCTGGTATGTCTGCACAATGCTTTCAAAAGGGAATAGGAATCCGTGATAGAAGTAGGCTCCGGCGTCGTCACCAAAAGAATTTCCCCGCTGGCAACCAAAAATTCTAACACGGCATCTGAAATACCTGCCCCTGTATCCACAATAATAACATCTGTAATGGAATCCAGTTCTGCAAGATTATTGATAATATAAATCAGATAATCCCTGCTTAAATTTGAAAGTCCTGCAATTCCCGATCCGCCTGAGATAAATCCCACATCCATAGGTCCCCAGGTAATGATCTCCTTTATGTTCTTTCCCTGGTAAATTAAATCACACAAGTTATGTTCTGGCACCGCACCAAACATTATCTCTATGTTTGCAAGTCCGAAATCCGCATCTAAAATGATGACCCTCTGGTCCATCTTTCTAAATTGTATCGCCAGATTGATTGCCGTGTTTGACTTGCCTACGCCGCCTTTGCCGCTGGTCACTGTAATCACCCTCGCCAAAGGTCTGCTGTGGGCGCTGCCGCCTGCCTTTATGATATTTCTAAGTTGTTCGGCCTGATCCATATATCTTCCTCACTTTATCTGTGGTATTTTCAGCCTGTCAGTTTCCTTTGCCCCCTAAAAGCTGCTTTACAGTCTTTTGAGGATTGAATATTTCAATATCATCAGGTACATTCTGGCCATATGTAACATACGACAAAGAAGCACCCGTGTGGAGTTTTAAATTCAGCAGACTTCCCAAGGTGGTCGTCTCATCCAGCTTGGTAAAAATAAGCTTATAATCTGTCATTGCGGAATACACATCCGCAATGCTCATCAAATCCCGATATTTGGTGGTTGCGCTTAAAACAAGGAAGACCTCTTTCTCCGCCATGCCATCCACAGAATGAATAAAGCTGCTCATGGCATCCCGCTGCGCCTCATTTTGATGAGAATGTCCGGCAGTATCCACCATGATAAAATCATAATTCCTGAAATCCTTGAGTGCCTGTTCGATTTCTTCCGTAGAATAAATGACCCTGAAAGGAACCTCTAAGATATTGGCATACGTGCGAAGCTGTTCGGCTGCCGCGATACGATAGGTGTCTGCCGTAAGAAGCGCGATCTTCCTGCCCCCTTCCACGCTGAACTTAGAAGCGATCTTTGCAATGGTAGTAGTCTTTCCAACCCCGGTAGGTCCCACGAAAAATATCACCTTAGGTCCCTTTCCTGCCGGTGTGATTTCAATAGGCTTGCCAAACTTAAGAATCATCTTCTGATATATATTTGCCAATGCATAATCAAAAGGCATATTGGGTTTGCTGATTTTCTCAATTTCATCAATAATCTGGTTTGCGTTCTGCTCGCTCACCTCATTTGCCAGCATGGTATTGTAAAGCAGCTTCATAAAGCGCTCTACTTCACTTTCTTTTTCCTCCTCCGGAATATCTCCCTTCAATTCATCCGGCTTTTGAAGCTGCTGCTCTAGCAGCGTGTGAAGCGTGTCCAATTTTTCTTCGATGGCGCTGCTGTCTGCCCTGCTGCTTTCCGGCTGTACATTCCGCACCATGCCGCCGTCAGCAAAAGCTGCTGTCTCCATCGCTGCTTTGTGCACAATTGCATCTATGAAGGGCTGTGGTCTTGCCTCCTCCTTTGGGGGCGTGGCGGACTGTGCCGGTTCTTCCTCTAAAGCCACCGTAACCTCAATAAGCTGTGGCTTTAAGAAGCTGAACATTCCCTTCCGCTTCATGCTCCTGACATTCATAATCACAACGTTGCTGCCCAGCTCCTTTTTGGCGCTTTCCACTGCTTCTGCTTCTGTTTTCCCTTGAAATTTTTTTATAATCATGCTGTCACCATTCCTACAGATTGTAATTCAATACTGCTCTCGATTTCATTATATGAAACCACGATCAGATCCTTATAATAATCTTCCGTCAAACGCTTAAAATACATACGGACAATGGGAGATGTAATGACGATCGGGTTCTTACCTAAGTTCTCCAGCTTAGTAATTTCATTTTCCACTGATTTCATGATTACCTTGGTCTTTTCCGGATCCAGCGTCAGATACGCGCCTGTTTCCGTCTGCTTGATGCTTGCCATAACTTCCTGCTCCAGTTTCGGATCCAGCGTCACAACGCTGGTAGTCTCATTGGCAGGGAAAAACTTGCTGGAAATCGCACGCTTAAGACTCTGCCTTACATACTCTGTGAGGATGTCAGTGTCCCTTGTGGTAGCAGCATAGTCAGCCAGTGTCTCAAATATGGTAAGGAGATCCCTGATTGAAATGCCCTCTTTCAAGAGATTCTGCAGAACCTTCTGCACTTCGCCAAGTCCCAAAAGTTTAGGCACAAGTTCTTCCACCAAAGAGGGATTGGTCTCTTTCAAATTGTTGACCAGATTCTGCACATCCTGTCTCGTGAGCAGCTCGGAAATATACTGTCTGATAATCTCCGTCAAATGTGTTGCAATGATAGACGGAGGATCCACAACGGTATATCCCATACTTTCCGCCCGCTCTCTCTGTCCTTCCGTAATCCAGATAGCAGGCAGGTGGAAGGACGGCTCAAACGTAGGGATACCCGTAATCTCCTCTTCCACATAGCCCGGATTCATTGCCATATAGTGGTCAAAAAGGATTTCTCCTTCACTGACCTGTATCCCCTTAATTTTTATAATATACTGATTCGGATTCAGCTGAATATTATCGCGCAGTCTGATAATCGGCACGACGGTACCCAGTTCAAGTGCAATCTGCCTTCTGATCATTACCACACGGTCCAAAAGATCGCCGCCCTGGTTCACGTCAGCCAGCGGAATAATTCCATATCCAAATTCCAATTCGATGGGATCCACCTGAAGCAGACTGTTGACATTTTCCGGTTGTCTGATTTCCTCTGCCGCAATCTCTTCCGCATCGATCTCTCCCTCGATCTGCGCCGTCTCGATGGTACCGGCTATCATTCTTCCTGTAACGATGAAAATCAATCCCAGCGCAAGAAAAACTAAATCGGGAAGCGGGGTAATCAGACCCAATACTGCAATAATCGTACCTACAAGATAAAGCACCTTGGGAACACCGAACAACTGGCTGACAAGGACTGTACCAAAATCTGCATCCTTGGACCCCTTGGTGACAAGAATACCTGTGGATAAGGATATTAATAGAGACGGAATCTGGCTGACCAGACCGTCACCGATGGTCAGGATTACATATTTGTCAAGTGCAGCGCTAAACTCCATTCCCTGACTTAATACACCCATGGCAATACCGCCGATGATATTTACCGCTGTAATGACGAGACCCGCCGTGGCATCTCCCTTTACATACTTAACCGCACCATCCATGGAGCCGAAGAAGCTTGCCTCTTCCTGTATCTTATCCCTTCGCCTTTTAGCTTCTGCATCTGTAATTGCGCCGGTATTCAAATCTGCATCAATCGCCATCTGTTTACCAGGCATAGCGTCCAGTGTAAATCTGGCTGTTACTTCTGCCACTCGCTCAGAACCTTTGTTGATGACCATGAACTGAACCAGAATCAAAATAACGAATACGATCGTACCGACCACCAAGTTATTTCCGCCTACATAACTGCCAAAAGTTGCAACCACCTGTCCCGGGTCACCAGTTGTCAGAATCAGCCTGGTAGACGAAATATTCAGGGCAATTCGGAAAATGGTGGTAAAAAGCAGCATGGTAGGATAAAAAGACATATCCAGCACTTCCTTGGAAAACATAGTTCCAAAAAGTATGGTAAATGCAATTGCTATATTACAGGCAAGCAGCACATCCAAAAGCCCATTGGTAATAGGCACGATCATCATGATAAATGCCGCAAGGACATACAACGCAACTCCAATATCCGCTTTTTTCATAGCCACTCTCCTTTCTTTATACTTTTCCTTTCAGATGGTATACAAAGGCAAGAACCTCTGCCACCGCCTGATACAATTCCGGAGGAATCAGCTCCCCGACTTCTACATTTGCGTAAAGCATTCTTGCCAGCGGCTTATTCTCCACAATTTCTATATCATTTTCTTTCGCTATATCCTTAATTCTCTGCGCCAGATGGTTCTCTCCTTTAGCAAGGACATAGGGCGCGTCATACTTATCAGGGTCATATTTGATTGCCACCGCATAGTGGGTAGGATTGGTAATGACCACATCTGCTTCCGGAAGCTGCTGCATCATGCGTCGCATAGAGGCTTCCCTCATACGCTGCTTCTGTTTGCTCTTTACCTGGGGATCTCCCTCCTGGTTCTTGTATTCATCCTTCACTTCCTGCTTGGTCATCTTCATATCTTCTTTGTATTTCCATTTCTGATATGCAAAATCAAGAAATGCAATTACCATGTAGACCGCTGCAATCCTGACGCCCAAATCAGTTACAGTCTCTCCAATCAATGCAATCGCCTGATTCAGCGACATATCATATAAGAGGAAAATCTGCCCTATCCGGTCCTTCAGATAGGAATAGGCAACATATCCTACAACCGTCAGCTTTGCAAGCGATTTAATGAGCTCTACAATAGAATTGGCTGAAAAGAAGCGCTTAAAGCCTTTTAAGGGATTTAATTTACTGAATTTCGGCTTAAGCGGCTTGGAAGTCGGTTTCCATTTGACCTGCACAAGATCGCATATAAATACCACTATAAATCCCACAAGTAAAATAGGTGTGATGATGATCAACAGCTGGAGCATCATCGTGCGGATCAGGGAATGTATAGATGCAATCGGCAGATTGCCATTGTACATCTTGATTACATCCGGAATCTGATTGTAGACCGCATGAAACCCTTTAAGGAATTGATTTCCCATCACTCCCAGATATAGTTCCAACATCAAAAACAGCGCAAGCAGGCTGAACGCATTGCCGATTTCCTTGCTCTTTGCTACCTGACCTTCTTTTCTTGCATCCTCCAGTTTTTTGGCGGTAGGTTCCTCTGTCTTTTCACCGCCAGGACCATCCTTGGCAAAAAACTGCAGATTGTATTCTAACATCAATTTATTATTTTGCACCAATCTGCCTCCTTTTATCTGATGAATCGCCTTCATCCGCCTTCTCTCACATCATCGTCTCCACAAAAGTGACGATTGTTCTCTTCATCTGGCTGTAAATAAAGTCTGCCGCTCCCGGCAGCATGGCAGTAGACAAAAATAATATGCTGATACCTACCAGCACCTTCATCTGAATACCCACTGCGAACATATTAAGCTGCGGCGAAACCTTTGCCAGCACGCCCAATACCGCATTTAAAATAATCATGACTGCAAAAATCGGCAGACAGATTCTAAAACCTATAATAATATAATCGGACATAAATCCAATGATTGCCGCAATAAGGGAATCGCTATTTATCACAATTCCGTTTACCGGAATCAATAAATAGGTCTCCGCCAATGCCTTGATTAAATACTTGTGCATGCCTGAAATCATCAGCATAAGCAGAACCATGTAATTATAATAGACACCTGTAATCGTGGAATTTTGTTTGGTTGCAGGATCTAACATGCTTGCCATGGAAAGCCCCATTTCCATATCTGCAATCTGCCCTGCAAAAGTAACCACCGTGCTGCAAAGGTTAGCGGCAAACCCAATCATAAATCCAGTCACCGCCTCCTTCATGACGATGATCGAATACCCAAGGAGCGTATCATAAGTAATATCTCCGCGCGGCACTACCTGATAAAGCAGCACTGCCAGACACAGGCTGACCCCGATTCTGACGTTTCTCGGCGTATTGCTCATACTGAAAAAGGGTGCTATAAATACAAAGCAGCTGACTCTGACCAATACAAGCAGGAAAAATTCCAGATCCGCATACGTAAATGAATAATCCAGCATAGTCTGTTACCTGACATAAAGGCTGAAATCGGACCACAAACTCACCATATACCCTGACAATTCCGTAAGCATCCAGTTGCCAATGACGATTAATGCAAGAAATATCGCAAGCACTTTCGGCACAAAGGTGAGCGTCTGTTCCTGTATAGACGTAACTGTCTGAAAAATACTGATAATCAAACCAACGACCAGCGATACCAGAAGCGGCGGTGCCGCCACTTTTATGACCATGAATAGCGCTGAGCTGGCAATATCTGTAACCTCTTCAACTGACATATCTTCTCATCCTTCCCATCCGCTCTAGGCAGATTGCTAGTAAAAGGTTTCCACCAGATTAATAATAATCAGATTCCATCCGTCCGCAAGAACAAAGAGCAAAATTTTAAACGGCATGGAAATCGTGGTCGGAGGCAGCATCATCATACCCATACTCATCAATGTTGACGCCACCACCATATCAATTACAATAAACGGAATATAAATAATAAATCCTATGATAAACGCTTCTCTTAACTCTCCCAGAATAAAACTTGGTATGAGTACTGCCAGCGGGATATGATCCAGATTTCCATCCCACTCTTCCCCTGAGATTTCTAAGAACATTCTCACATCGCCTGTCTGCGTCTGTGTGTACATAAACTCCCTTAGGGGCTGGATTCCGGCTTCAAAAAACTCTTCCTGGGTTATGGTTCCCGCTTCCAAAGGCAGAACCGCCTCATTATAGATCCTTGAAAGCGTAGGCTGCATAATAAAATAAGTCAGAAACAAAGCTAACCCAAGCAGTACCTGATTAGGCGGTGCCGTTTGGGTATTTAAAGCTGTTCTGGTAAAATGAAGCACAATAATGGTCCTGGTAAAGGATGTCAGCATGATCAGCAGTATTGGCGCCAATCCAATCAATGTCAGCGTAAGCAAGATACGCAGGGTTCCATTTACCTGACCGTTACCGCCGCTTTGCGTAATCGTCAGATTATTTGCAATATTCAGTTCTGATAAATCTTCCCTTGAATCTGCGCTTCCAGGCTCCTCGATATTGGTTCTCTCTTCACTCTGCCCTGTACGGGCAGGATCCACTTCGCTTGCCAGCGCATCTGTTTGGGGAATAATACACAATATGCCTACCGTCATCAGCAGGCATATTATCTTAGTTATTGTTTTAACGGCAAAATTTTCTTTCATATGATTGCCTTTTCCCTTAGTCCTTATCTTTTTCCTTCAATTTTTTCACCCTGTCAAAGACACTTGCAAAATCAAGTGCCTGTTCCTGCCTGTTCTCCTGAAGGTCAATCTCTTCCTCGGAAAGCTCTGAAAGCATATGAATCTCATCCTTTCCAATGGCAACCACAAGGTATTTCTTTCCTGCTCTAATAATCTGAACATATTTGTTTGGCGAAACCCGGCAGGTTTCAACAATCTCCAGATTTCCAGCGCCTGCCTTTCCCTTTTGATACCGGGCAATCCATCTGGTAACCAGATAGGTTATGGCAAGCACAAAGACAAAAAGAATAAGCACCGTCATAAACTGAATATAACTGTCCATCCTTGTAGTAACTGAAAGGAGCATATTAGCCGACTACCTTCTTTACCGCTTCCAATACACGTTCAGGCTGGAAAGGCTTTACAATAAAATCCTTTGCACCGCCCTGAATGGCTTCGATAACCATAGCCTGCTGTCCCATTGCGGAACACATGATTACCATTGCGTTCGGGTCTGCCCCCTTAATCTTCTTAAGCGCTGCAATACCGTCAACTTCCGGCATAGTAATATCCATGAGTACCAGATCCGGTTTTAACTCATTATACTTTTCAAAAGCCTTCGCGCCATTTTCAGCTTCGCCTACTACATTATAGCCATTCTTTGTCAGAATGTCCTTAATCATCATACGCATAAAAGCCGCATCGTCAACTACTAATACATTTTTAGCCATATTTTTCTCTCCTACCTTTTACTTTATTATTTCGGTTACACGGATGCCAAAACTTTCTTCAATTACCACAACCTCGCCTTTGGCTACAAATTTGCCATTTACAAGTACATCTATAGGTTCACCAGCTATCTTATCAAGTTCAATGATAGTACCTGGTGCGAAGTCCAATATTTCTGCTATAGATTTTTTAGTCCTGCCAAGTTCAACTGTAACTTCCAGTGGCACATCGCGGATCAGTCCAATGTTCTCCGCTCCCGGGACTGCTGCTCCATTATTGTTGAAACTCTGGAACTGAGCCGGCTGTATATTCATCTGCGGCATTGCCATCTGAGGCATTCCCATCATTGGCATTCCCTGCATCGGCATTCCCATCTGAGGCATTGACTGCATGGGCATTCCGTTCATCGGCATTCCCTGCATGGGCATACCCTGCATCGGCATTCCCATATTCATTTGACTCATATCAGGCTGTCCTGCGGGCATTTCCATTACCGGCGGTGCACTTGGCGCCGGCTCCGGTGCAGGAGCAGGAGCAGGTTCTGGCGCTGGCTGATTTAAGACGAAGCTTTCAAAAAGACCTTTTGCAAATTCAATAGGGTACAACTGCATAATCGTACTGTCTACCAAATCGCCTATCTGCAGCCTGAAGGAAATCTTTACAAAATTTCCTTCCAGAAAAGCAGCTATATCGCCGCCCTTTTTAAAATCATTTAAGTCGATCAGACTTGCATCTGGGGGGCTGATATCTATCATCTTGCCAAGCATGGTGGACATTGAGGTTGCCGCTGAGCCCATCATCTGATTCATTGCCTCTGAAATCGCACTCAAATGAAGTTCTCCAAGTTCTCCGTCTGTATTGCTTCCATCTCCGCCCATCATTAGGTCGGTTATAACCTTGACATCATGCTCTTTCAGAATCATGGTGTTTGAACCGTCAAGTCCTGCCGTATAGTTAATCTGAATAAAGACACAGGGACGTTCGTAAGCGTCTACCACCATCTCCCAGTTGGCAATCTGCACAACCGGCGTTGAAATATCAACTTTCTTGTTTACCAGTGAATATAAAGTGGTCGCTGAAGACCCCATACTGATATTGGCGATTTCTCCTATTGCGTCTCTTTCATCCGGTGTAAGCAGACTTTCATCTATCTCTGCCACACTTTCCGGTTCTTGCGCTGATGTATCAGCAGACAAGTCCATACCGGTAAGTAGTGCATTTATTTCATCTTGTGACAGCATTCCGTCCATTTCTTACTCCCCCTCTCTGATTATTGATGTTACCCGGACAGCGTTATTATCTTTGCTGGTTCCCGGAAGCGCAGTGAACTTTCTAATGTTACCCACATAAACGTTCATCTCCGAATCCACTCTGGTATCCAGCCTGATGATATCCCCCACCTGAAGGTTTAGGAAATCGTTTACTGCCACCTGGCTTTTTCCAAGGACTGCTTTTACCGGTACATCTATTCTCTTAATGAGTGATTCTATATGTTCTTCATAATCTACTGTATCATCTTTTTGCATCGTTGAGAACCAGTATTTGGTGTTCAGCTTATCCATCACGTCTTCCAGCGTAAAATATGGAAGACAAATATTCATAAGTCCTTCTACATCACCAATCTTGACACTCATAGATACAATCGCAATCATGTCACTAGGCGCTATCACCTGTGCGAACTGCGCATTGGTTTCAATCCTTTCCATCATCGGGTTGATATCAATTACATTTCTCCACGGCTCACGCATCAGCTGCATACAGATTACCAGCAGCCTCTGTAAGATCGTCATTTCTATTTCTGAAAAATCCCTGCTCTTTTCAAGCGGCGCTCCCTGTCCGCCAAGCATCCGGTCAATCATTGCGAATCCCAGATTCGGCGACAATTCCATGATTACATTGCCGCTTAAGGGCTTAAAATCCACAATACCGAGTATAACCGGATTGGAAAGTGCATTTGTAAATTCGGAGAAAGTAACCGTTTCAGAGCTGGCTACCGTCACCTGAATATTCTTTCTTAGATAAACCGGCAGGTTGGTAGAAATCAACCTTCCATAATGTTCATAAATAATTTCAAGGGTTCTTAGATGCTCCTTGGAGAACTTCGCAGGCCGTTTAAAATCATAATCCTTTACCGGCTTCTCTCCTGGCTCCTGCATCTGATCAACATCCAGCTCACCGCTGCTTAACGCCGCCAGCAAATTGTCTATCTCACTTTGAGATAATACCTCACCCACAGGTTTTCACCTCCTTCATTTCTGCCGCATTATTTTGTCAACACATCTGCCTCATACGGCATCTACTGATAGAGAGGGCTAATCAGCGTTACGTCATAAATAAAGTCTGACTCGAAGCGCTCCTGAATTTTATTTAAAATTTCATCCTCCATCTGCTGGGCATTGTTCTTTGCCTGATCCATGGTGTACTGACTCACCACCTCATTAATCAAACCTTTGATTAAATCCTCCCTTGTGGATAAATCTGAATAAGTCTTATAATCTTTGTTTTTCGTATTCATGGAAAGTGCCACGGAAATCAATGCATAATGATCATTATCATCCACATTGCCCTCCTCGTCTGTAGCAGCGTCATCTTTCCTTAAAAGGATTCGCATTTCGGAAATCGTGTAGGTTTCTGTATCCGCCATCGATACCGTTTCAACCTCTTCTCCTTCCTGCCCTTCTCCAAGATCCAGGCTGATTGCGGATGCAATATCAGTCACCAGATCTGCCGTCTTTTTGTTCGTGCCCATCACACTGACCATCATAATCGCAGTCAACACGATGTTCACGATGAGCAGTGCCAAAATGATGATTGAAATCAAATTTTTCTTCATGATAAATACAACCTTTCTTTACTTAGTAGGAACTTAACGAATTATATATTTTAATTTCCACTCTTCTGTTTTTCGCTCTTCCTTCTTCTGTTGAATTATCCGCTATGGGAATATATTCACCTCTTCCGGAATGTTTGATCTTACTCATATCTAAAGATGTATTGTTTTCCAGATAGTAAAAGACCGATAACGCTCTTCCACTGCTCAGTTCATCATTGTTGGAATATTTACTTCCTGACATCGGAACGTTATCCGTATGTCCTTCAATCTCTATCGTTCCTTCACCAAATCTCTGAAGGATGATTCCAAGCTGATTCATAAGAGGCAGCGCTTCCTCTTTGATTTCCACGCTTCCCGAGTCAAACAAAAGCGCTCCATTTAAAGTAAGCTGTACATACTGCGCCGTAAATTCTATATCTACTTCTTTGTCAAGATTCTTTTCTTCCAAGGCTTCCTCTATCTCACTTGCAAGTTCTTCCGACTCCTGCAATTTCGCCTCTTCCATCATTTCCACCGCCGACTCTAGATGTTCCGGAATCGTATCTCCTTCCGCGTCCCGCCCTGTGCTGTTAATGTAATCATCCAGCTCATTTAACTGGCTCACGCCAAGGCTGACTAAAATTCCATCGCCGATTGCCGTTGCCCCCGCCTCGAAAATACTGAATGTCTGATTAAAGGAGGCTGCTATAAGCTCAAACTTCTGGGCATCTATGGTTGACATCGAAAAGAGCATAACGAAGAAACACAAAAGCAGATTCATAAGATCCGCAAAGGTCGATTGCCACGCCGGGGCGCCCTTAGGCGGCTCATCCGGTTTCCTCTTAGCCATTCTCCTCACCTCCGTCATCCTGATTCAAGCGATCACCCGGTGATAAGAACGACTTTAATTTTTCTTCTATGACTCTGGGGTTTTCTCCTGCCTGTATGGAAAGAAGACCCTCTATCATAATCTCTTTAATCATAATTTCATTTGCATTGTTCGCCTTCAGCTTTCCTGAAACCGGAATACAGATCCAGTTGGCAAGCAGGGAACCATACAAGGTTGTAATAAGCGCCACAGCCATGGAAGGACCGATACTGGAAGGATCATCCATCTCATAAAGCATGTTAACAAGACCTATCAGGGTACCAATCATACCCCAGGCAGGTCCCATAGCTCCCAGATCTTCCCAGAACCCTATTTTACTCTTATGTCTGTCTTCCGTACTGATCAACTCTGTTTCCATGATCCCGCGTACCAATTCCGGGTCAGTACCATCGACAATAAGAAGAATTCCCTTCTTCATAAATTCATCATCAAGGTCACTGGCGGCTTCTTCCAATGAAAGAAGACCTTCTTTTCTGGCAATATTAGATAAATCAATAATTTTTTGTATCATAGCCTTCACATCGGCTGTCGGTGTCTTAAAAATCAAGAGAAAACTTTTAAGACCTCCCACGTATTCAGAAAGGCTTTTTGATAACATGACTGCAAAGAATGATCCGCCAAACGTAATAACGGCAGAAGCCGGATCTATGTATCGTCCTATGTTTTCAATACCCGCATTCGTGAAGATTCCGAATATACACATAGCCATACAAAGTACTAATCCAATAATCGACGCTAAATCCACAACTACTCACCTTTTTTGCGTTAATCTGCAAAAATATCCTTTCTATACGATTTTACAAGATTTTTCACATCTTGTCTACTTTCTTTTACAATTATTTTTCTTCCCGTTGTAAATGCAATTACTGTGTCCGGTGTCTCCTCCACCAGCTCTATCAGATCGGGGTTGATCAAAATCTTTACCCCGTTAATTTTCGTCACCTCTATCATACCACTTTACTCCTCTCACCGCCACTGCAATTTTTACCAGCTGCCAAACTGCTGTCAGCACGCTAAAGGGAACCAGTAAAGTCTGGTCCCCTTTGCTCATACATAGCATGTTGATATTATTCATTATCTCTTCAAATTGGTCAATTCCTCAAGAAGCGTATCCGAAACGGTAATAATACGGCTGTTTGCCTGGAAACCTCTCTGAGTCGTGATCATCTCAGTAAATTCAGCTGACAAGTCAACGTTACTCATTTCCAGAACACCGGACTCCATACGTCCGCCACCTACCGTAATATCCTGACCAATGCCATCAAAATCACCTGAGTTCAAAGTTGCCGAATAAAGATTGTCACCCTCTTTTGCAAGACCGGAAGGATTTGCAAAAGAAGCTGTAGAAATCTGTCCCAGCAGCTTTCTCTGACCATTGTCATAAGAAGCATAAATCATTCCGTCCTTCTGAACGGTGATTCCGCTCATCTCACCGATTGCACGACCTGAGCCTTTGCCATCGCCTGCGCCTCTAATAGCACCGATTGTAGATGTACCGTTTTTATTGTAGTTATAAGATGCCGAAAAATCAAGTTCAATTTCATCCGGGAAGTTAGCAATTCCACCAAAACTCAACTTAATTGACGCATCTCCCACTGTTCCTGATACTCCGCCAACATTTTCAAAGGTACCTTTTCCGCTTACATAATTCAATGTAGCAGCATTGAGTACTGTTGTAGTCCCGCCGCCTGCCACTGGAACACCACTTACAGAGCCTGCATTTCCTGCATCATCAGGATTCAGTTTAACTAAATCTTTCACTGTAGTACCTGCTGTAGCGCCTGTCACTTGACGATCCATAATAGACTTACCCTCAGAGTCCTTTATATCATCCAATTTCACGTAGAACTGTCCTGCATCTCCGTTGATGCTGTGCACACTCAGTCTTACCGTATATACATATCCCTGATTATCATAAACCTCAAGATTCATTACTCGCCCGTCAGCACCATTTACATCAGGATCATACTTATCCACGATACCACTGATTGTTGCCTGCGTAGTTGCCTCTGGCGGATATGTCATGTTATCTTCCGTCATGATACGCAGCGGTGTAACTGTGTCTTTCTTAATGTTTCCCGGGTCTGCCGGATCCACCTGCCACCCCATCACATTGTACCCCGTGCTGGTCATTGCAAGATTTCCTTTACCGTCAATGTAGAAGGAACCATCTCTTGTAAAGAAGTTCTCTGAACCATTGCTTACAACGAAAAATGCATCACCGTTGATCATGATGTCAAAGGGATCATTGGTGCTCTGTGCGGAACCCTGACCAGAAATTGCCGTTTTGATTGCTGCTGTCTTAGAACCTAAACCGATCTGTCTTGCATTGATACCGCCCACGCCTGTGGTTGCATTGGCACCGGAAGCTGCCTGGGTCGTCTGATACATCAGATCGCTGAATGTCATAGACTGTGATTTGTATGCTGTTGTGTTTACGTTAGCGATGTTATTACCGATAACATCCATCCTTATCTGGTGTGTCTTAAGACCTGCCACACCAGAAAATAATGATCTCATCATAATGAAATGACCTCCTTAAGCTCATAGCCGCCGTATTCCTTCTGTCATTCAGGAATCTATAGCCTCCATAAGGTCCGGCTAAATAATTACGGCTCCATCAATATTTGTAAAAATGTTCTCTGCTGCATCCTGCTGGTTCATTGCCGTCACTACCGTATTGTTTGGAATATTTACGATAAATGCCAGCTGATCCACAAGCACCAGCGATTCTTTAATTCCTTTCATCTGCGCTCTTTGCGCGCCTTCCTGCAAGCGTTCCATCTGACTGCTCGTTAGTTCAATGTTCCGGTCTGCCAATCTTCCTGCGGCATGTTTGGAAAATTTCACCTCTTCTACAGTCTTTTCCCGGCTGCTTTCCAGAATATCCAGAAATGACTTTCCCTCCGGGGTCTTATTTGATGCTGCGCTCTTATTCTGGTTTAAGTATTGATCTTGTAACTGTTCAATTGAAAGGAATCCGCTATTTTGAATCTTCATATTCCTCTCCTCCTTGAGTAGCAACCATGCATCCTGCGCTTAACACTTACTCCGTCGGTTCTACCGGCTCTGTAGGTTCTTTATCACCGTCGCCTTCGGTTCCATCTGTGTCTGTGTCGCCCTTGTTCGATTCTTCCATTTCTACCAGTTCTGCCATCTTTGCAACATATTTCTGCAGCTTTTCGATATATTCATCACTGATAAAGGACTGTTGATAAGCAGTCATTTCATTGAATCCCTTCTGGAGTGCATCAACGCTCTCCTTGTCAGCGATCGTAAGTCTCTCCACTCTCGGAAGTTTATCAAGCGCTGTTACAAATGCTACAGCTAAATCAAATGCTGTCTGATATGTCTGGTCAATCACTGCCGTCACATCATCTGCTGAATACAGATTTCCTTCTATGGACACGTATGCCTTTCCGTTTTCGTAAGTAACATACTGCACCATACCCTGGAGCTGCTTTACATCCCCTGACTTATCCGTGGTTTCCACTGCTACCAGCTTGCCGACCATGGAGGATGCTCTGGTAAGTTCCATTGTTGCTGCCATGTTCTGCATCTGCTCTACCTGAGAGAAAGTTGCATACTGTGAAATATATTCCGTATTGGAAGTAGGCTCCAAGGGATCCTGATATTTCATCTGTGCCACTAACAGCTGCAAAAATGCATCTTTATCCATCCCTGTCTTAGACGCCGCTTTCTTGACTGAACTCTCAGATTGTGTCTCTTCAATCTGACCATCTTTAACTACTGCTGATACTGCCATATTGACTCCTTTCTGCACCTTATCAGGTACTTTATGCGGTGTAATCTACCGTGTTTCCATTGGCTTTCATCATTTTGGCTGCGAGAAGTTCTCCTTCGTCTGCCGTCTCCTCGAATGTGCCGTCTAACTCATTCAAGTTGATTCTTCTTGGGGACTTTCTGTTTTGGTTGCGAGAAGATGCGTTTTCCTCTCTTCCCTGTCCCTGCCAGAGATTGCTCTCAAACCCATGGTTCTCAACAGTGACCTGAACCGCTTCAACTTTAATGCCTTGTTCCTTCAGACTTTCTTGAAGCGTTGTTATCTGACTTTCAATGGCTGCCTTTACAGTCTCATTCTGTACCTGGAACTGGGCTGTAACTTCGCCGCCTTTAGATAAAAGCTGGATATGTACGGTTCCAAGGCTTTCTGGGTGCAGCTGCATTTCAAGCTGATCCATACCGGGTTTTAACTGAATCTTCATATAGTCCATGATCTGATCCATAATTTCCCTTGTCTGTTCGCTGAAAACTGCTGCTGTCTGTTCAAAAGATACTTCCGCTGTCTGCGTCCTATTCTGGAGCAGCGCGTCTACCTGCATGCTATCTGCCTGCAGCTTACCTTCTGACTCTTTCTGACTGTTTTCATTTCCTTTGTACTCATGCCCATCGGCATAGTCCTTTGTAGCATTTTCCTTTGATTCTGACGGTACGACTTCTGTCTGACCTGTAACATTACCCTTTTCATCGGTTGATAGTCTGACGGTTTCATCTCCTGCCTTTACTTCTACCGTAATCTTGGGAGACTCCTCTGTCAGTTCTGGTTCCTGCACATCTTCAGCCATGCTGCCAAGAACTTCTTCTTCCATAACAGCAGGTTCCTTTGCGCTGTTTTGCAGCTCCTCAACCAATGCTTTCAGTTCCTCCGGACTCATTCCAAGTTCACCGGCAAGATCTGCTTTTACTTCTACTGCCATGTTAAGCACATTCTGCAGCTTTGTAAAAAGCGTTTCATCTGTAAGAAGCATGGATGGATCCTGCACATCCTGCAGCTCTAAGACTAGCTGTCTTAACTGCGTGGGATCAAAGAGCGCATATATCGAAAGTCCAAGTACTTCCATCGCCTGTTCCACTTCTTCCGGTGAAACCTCAAGTTCTTCTGCGATTTTCTCAATTACTTCCTTTCCTGCTTCTTCAATCGCTGTGTTCTGCTCCTCGGTGATCTGCTCTGCCTTGACATCATCCGTCGGTTTTACGGCTTCTTCCTTCGGTCTGACTTCTGTCTTAGGATTCCTGACAGAATCCACTGCCGGGGTCTTCTTTACATCTTTCCCTGACACAGCCTGATTCTGACTGTCGGAACTGCCGTTCTGGGTTCTGCTCATCACATCCCCAAAGCTGCCCGTCTGGGCTGTACCGCCTGTTTTGGTGAGATTTTTCCCTCCGATAAAATTCATCAGGGAACTCACATCCTTTACAGGTGCACTCGTCATTCACATTCCTCCTTCTTTATAAGTCGTTAAGACTCTTTTTCAAGGTACATCTTTTATATCGGTTTAAGGCGCAGATTTCTTAAGATTCGGGATCCATGATCTTGGTAATCCGTGCGGCAATTTCCGGGTCCATAACGCCCAAAATCTTGCCTCTTTCATCTGCTTCCATTACACCCAGTATCCGTGCTGCCAGATTCAGATTATCTGTCATTTCTTCAAAAATAGCAGCAGCCTCCTTGGGCTTCATTTCTGAATATGCCTTGGCATAATCCAGAATTTCCTGGCTTTCCTCCATCTGTATGACTACCTGTTTATACAAATACTCTGCGGTCGCGGGATCCATTTCTTCATAGTATTTCCTGTATTCCTCTATTCCAGGTCCCTTATCCGCATAGATTACTTCCTCGTAAAATTCCGTCTTAAGCTTCTGGAAATCTACCTGGCTGTCCTCGAAAGTCTTAAGACGTTCTACTTCCGCCTTTAGCTGCGCCACTTCATCTGAGCTGTCCGTCTGTGCAGACTGGGCGCGCTCTAGTTCAAGCTCTAATTCTTTGATATAGTCCACAGCGTCGCGAAGATTATCGTATCCTCCATAGACTTCACTTTCTCCCTCCTGCACCACAACCTCCTTGTTGCTTGGAAGGATCAGATTTAAGACTGGCACATCCTTCAAGACCGGGGTAAGGATATTACTCCCAAAGCCGCCGAAATCCAGCTTGACGATCAGGCATAAAATGGCAATCCAGACCAGCACAATGATAAATGTGACTAAAAAAACGGAACCGCTGCCTGATTCTTCTTCCTCCATCAGATCTGCTTCCTGGCTGGCAATCTCCTTTGCCCTTGCTTTTGCAGCCTTACGCTGCGCCTTCTGCTCACTTTTCAGTTTTTTCTTTTCTTCCTTCAGACGCTGCTGTTCTAACTTTGCATCCTTGGGCGTTAAGTCGTTATCTATCGGCATACTTTACTTCCACTCTTTCCTATTTCCGTCCGTGGGTATAACTTGTAAGTTCATCCACTTCCTTTGCTTCCCTTGCATTTTCCTCCCGCATGAATGCGTCAAACGCTTTTTCCTTGAGCTTTTCCTGGGTTTTGCTCTCCTGTCTTGCAACCTTCAGTTTATATCTTGCATCTTCAAGACGAGCAGCGGCAAGCTCTACTTGATGCATCTGATAGGCAATGAACTCTTCCATACGGGTAATCGCTTCCCGATTTTCAAGAATCTCTCTTACCTTTAGGCTGTCCTTACGAAGCTCCCTGCCTTTATTTTCATAAGCTGCCTTCCTGTCATTTAAGATCTGCAGCTTTTCTTCCTCTTCGTCTAAATGCATTCTGGCAGCGGCAAATTCCATCTTTGCCTGTTCTTCCATCTTTTCCTTAATATCCAGAATACTCTGCATCCTGTATATAAATCTTGCCATTTATCATTCCGCCCCGTCAGCAAATATTTCTTTCATAAGCGACACTGATTCTTCAAAGGTAAATTTATCATTTACCTCCTGCATGAGGAATTGATTTACTTCATCAATCTTCTTGATTGCATAGTCAATTCCGGGATTGCTTCCCGATTTGTATGCTCCTATATTGATCAGATCTTCCGCCTCATTATAAGTGGCAAGTACGTTTTTCAGCTTGCCGGCACAATTTTTGTGATCCCGCTCTGCAATCTGACTCATACATCTTGAAATGCTCTGCAGAACATCAATTGCCGGATAGTGATTCTTGTGTGCCAGTTTCCTGTTAAGCATAATATGCCCGTCGAGAATACTTCTTGCAGTATCTGTTATGGGTTCGTTAAAGTCGTCGCCATCCACCAAAACAGTGTAAAGACCGGTAATCGATCCTTTATCTGATCTTCCTGCCCGCTCTAAGAGCTTCGGCATCTCCGAATAAACACTTGGCGGATATCCCCTTGATACCGGCGGTTCTCCGCTGGCAAGACCGATTTCCCTTTGTGCCATGGAAAAACGGGTAAGGGAGTCCATCATTAAAAGTACATCCTTGCCCTGATCACGGAAATATTCAGCAATCGCCGTCGCTGTCTGCGCCGCTTTTTTACGCTCTAACGCAGGTTTGTCAGAAGTTGCGACCACGACTACAGACCGCTTCATTCCCTCCGGTCCTAAATCTCTCTCCACAAATTCACGAACCTCCCTGCCACGCTCTCCAATCAAAGCAATCACATTGATGTCTGCCTTTGTATTCCTTGCAAACATACCCATAAGCGTGGACTTGCCAACGCCCGATCCGGCAAATATGCCGATTCGCTGCCCTTTTCCTACGGTAATCAATCCATCAACCGCTTTCACCCCAAGGGGAAGGACTTCATCAATGATCTTTCTGCTCATAGGATCGGGAGGCTTTGCTTCAACCGAATAGGATTCACCTGTAAGAATCATGCCGTCATCCGGTCTTCCAAGACCGTCAAGGGTATGCCCGAGAAGGCTCTCATCCACTTGAACCATCAATGGCTCGCCGGTATTTTCCACACTGCTTCCCGGACCGATTCCCTCCACATTCTGGTAAGGCATAAGAAGGTTTTTACCCTCTTTAAACCCCACCACCTCTGCCAGCGCCGGCTGGGCATTTCCATCTTTGGACACAGGGTAGACCTTGCAGATATCTCCCAGCTTTGCCGCAGGACCCGCGGATTCAATGGTAAGGCCCACCACGTTCACCACTTTGCCCATAAATTTGAAAAAAGGTTCATCTATGACTTTTATGTATTTTGCGAAATCAATTTGTGATATTGTCAATTTATATTCCGCCCTTTTCTTTACATTGATCTATATGAGAAAAGTTTCAGTTTTCTTTTCAATTCCTCCAGCTCTGTTCCAAGTGAACAGTCATAAATACCGCTCTCCGTCTCAATCATGCATTGAGACGCGGAAAGCGTCATATCTGATACGATCTCCAGATGGTCAGCCAAGGTGCCTGTTTCCTCCTGAATCCTCTCTCTTTCTTCACATACTGCAGCATAATCCTGCTTCGACACATGTACGATATAATTTTTCGCACTGTCTGTCTTTAACATGGCATCTATCAGAAGATTAGACACCATCTGATGATATGTGCTCAAATCCACTTTAAAAACATGCTCGTATATTTCTGCCAGATTCCTTACGAACTCTGGTTCTAACTCTTCTATTTTATGACGATATTCTCTATCAAGTTCTTCCATTTTAGAAAGATAGTCATCCTTTAAGACCTGCACCTTAGCCATTCCCTGGTCATATCCGTCCTGATAGCCCTGGCTTTTGGCTTCCTCCAGCGCATTCATGCGCATCTGATCTATTTGGGTGTTTGCATTTTGAATCATTTGATCCGCTTCCATGCGCACCCTTTCAAGTTCAGTCCTGGCTGCCTCCAATTCCTTTTCAAGTGCTTCCTGTTCCCGTAAAGCATTTTCCTTCAAAATTTCCATTTTGCCATCCGGTGCAAGAAGTGTATCCACTGTGTCTGCATCCAGACCGGCACGAAATCCTTCGGGTGTCTCGCCCTGCTGTCTTTCCTCATAAGTGCGGCTTTCTGCTGCTTTCTTAAGCCGCTGTTCCATCAGTGTATTGCTATCGATTACGCGGGTGCTCTCATCAACAACGAACCACCCTGCTTTAAAAAGATTACTAGACAACGATCTCGTCACCTCCACCTCTGGAAATGACAATCTCTCCGGAATCTTCCAGTTTTCTGATGATATTTACAATCTTCTGCTGTGCTTCCTCTACATCCTTCATACGTACAGGACCCATAAATTCCATATCTTCCTTGATCATAACAGCAAGACGCTTGGACAGGTTGTTAAAGATGACATTCTGTACCTGCTCGTTGGCACCCTTAAGCGCAAGACCAAGGTCATTGTTATCCACATCACGCAGCACTCTCTGAATTGCGCGGTCGTCCAGAAGCAGAATATCTTCGAAAACGAACATTTTCTTCCTGATTTCGTCTGCAAGTTCCGGCTCTTCTATTTCCAGTGTCTCCATAATATGTTTCTCTGTACCGCGGTCCACCGTATTTAAAATATCTACAACAGCGTCCACACCGCCGATAATGGTGTAATCCTGATTTACCAGCGATGCAAGTTTTGATTCCAGCACTTTTTCGACTTCCTTTACAACGTCCGGACTGGTTCTGTCCATGACGGCAATACGCTTTGCCACATCTGCCTGACGATCCGGCGGCAGCGCTGAGATAATAAGCGCTGACTGTGATGCCGACAGATAAGATAAAATAAGCGCTATCGTCTGAGGATGTTCATCCTGTATAAAGTTAAGGAGCTGTGCAGCATCTGTCTTGCGCACAAATTCAAAAGGCTTAACCTGTAAGGATGCCGTAAGTTTGCCGATTACATCCAATGCCTTCTCGTTGCCGAGCGCCTTTTCCAAAAGTTCCTTGGCATAATTGATACCGCCTTCCGCAATATACTGCTGTGCAAGGCATACCTGATAAAATTCGTCTATAACCTCATCCTTAACCTGCGGAGTGACACTCCTTGTGTTTGCAATTTCAAGTGTCAGTTCCTCAATTTCTTCTTCCTTGAGATGCTTGAAAATTGTGGCTGACTTTTCGGGTCCCAGCGCAATCAGCAAAATTGCGGCTTTCTGGACTCCCGATATCTTTTCATCGGTAGTTTTAGACATACCTGCCTGACCTCCCTCGAAGTTCTGTTATCTGATTAACCCCAACCTTCGTTTAACCAGTTACGTAAAAGGCTTGCTACAGCCTCAGGATTCTCGTCTACAAATTTTTCAATCAGCCTTCTGGTCTCAGACATCGGTTCTGTACCAATATCTTCCAATTCCATTTCCGGCTGTGACTGAAGCAGGCTCTCCACAGATAATTCTTCCGGCTGCTCCGTCTCCTTTTCTGAGCGCATGCTGCGGATTACCACAAATGCAAGCAATGCCAAAATCACTACAATCAGGACAATCTGTACCACATCAGAACTAGATACATTCAGTCCTTCTTTGTCGAAGAAGACATTTTCAGAATAAGCTACGATGGCAATATTTTCCACAGGAAATCCTGTCGCCTTGGAGACCACATCATAAAGTTCCTCCGGTACCTCCACCTGCGTCTGTCCTGCATTCGCAATCTTATACTCTTCCCATGAAATACCGTCTAACAGCCCCTGGGCGCTGACTTCTTCCTCTCTCACCATATTTATATTCGTAGCGGCAAGAGAAATCGTCGAGAGATCATAATTGATTGTCCCGGGGGGAATATCCCTGTTTGTAATTATTTCTGAAGGAAGATATTTTCTTTCTTCCTCAGAAGTTTCTGAATTGCTTTCCGCATTATCCTGATATACATATTCCTTCTGCTGTCCGTTGGAATCTGTCCCCGGTATGTCTGAATTGCCATTGGTTGCCGCCGAATTGAATATCCGTTCGGATGACAAGTAGCCCTGTGTATTGTCACCTTCTACATAATACCTGTGATCTGTCTCATTTGCAGAAGAAAAGTCCATGTTTAAGTTCACAGCCACTTCTACCTTGTCAAAGGTGTTCGTGCCAAGCAGCACCTGCCTGACCTCATTTTTTACCTTTGATTCCCACTGTGATTTTACACCCATATGGGAACTCGCCATTCCTGCAGCACTGTACCCTTCATCTCCGGAAAAAAGCATGTTGCCGTTGTCATCCATGATCACCACATTCTCTGTGGTCTTATTTCCTATCGCTACAGAGACTGCCTTTGCAAGCCCTGCCGCAGTATCTGTAGTAAACTCTCCGTTAAGTGTAAGCACGATCGTTATTCCGGATTCTTCTTCCGAGTCGATCAGCGTTCCGGTTCTTTCCGGTATGTATAAATCTACTACTGCGCTTTCAACTGCAGTAAATTTGCCAATGACATCATTCGCAAGCCTTGTTTCCAAATACTTCTCATATCTTCTCTGCTTATCTGCTTCCGTTGTGGTAAAACCGCCTTCCGTCACATTGTCTATGGTATAGGCATAGGACTGGATGTCATTCGCCCCAAGGAGAAGATTTGCCTCCGACTGCTGATCCTTATTAATTTTAACCTGATATCCATCATCTGAAACCTGATAATCCAGACCTGCACCCTCAAGAAGCTCCGCTACTTCGGACGCCTCCTTGGTGTTCTCACAATTGAGCAGTAAAATATACTGCGGACGCAGCAATATGGAAATCAAGATTGCAAAGGCAAGGATTGTTCCTGCCCCTGCGGATATGATAAATGTTTTTTGCCTGGTAGAGAACTTATTCCACCACTCAAGGATCTTATTCAAAAGTTCCTTAACTCGTTCTGCCATCATCTAAACCTTCTTCCGTTCAAACATCTTAATTAGATCAAATGCTGGGTGCATAAGCACTGGGTTAAATCTGCATTTGCATAATTTCCTTGTATGCTTCCAAAAATTTATCGCGGATTGCTACCGTATATTGAAGTGCAGTTGATGCTTTTTGAAGTGCATTAGTAAGTTCGTGGGTGTTCTCTGTTTCCCCAAGAGCCCATCTGATTTTTTCGTTTTCTGCATCAGAAAGATATGCATTGGTGGTGTTTAGGCTTTCTACTGCTTTGTCAAATAGACTTCCAAATTCTCCGGTAGATTTGATTCCCTTCGCTGCATAAGAATGCTCCGCTGCCTCCTTTATGACACCGGATGATAAATTATAAAAAGACGAAATATCCATCTATGTAAACCTCCTGCTATGCCTGTTTTATGATTGTCCCATCTCAAGCCCCTTCATGGCAATGTTCTTGCTCGCATCGAATGCAGTTGCATTGGCTTCATAAGAACGGCTTGCATCAATTAAATTGGTCATTTCCGTAACAATATTTACATTTGGTCCCGTCACATAACCGTTCTCGTCCGCATCCGGATGGGATGGATCGTAAACCATGTTCATCTGGGTCCATGTATCTTCCACTACCTTGCCGACTCTCACACCCTGTCCTTTAAATCTGCCGGAAGCCGTGCTCAAAAAGCTGCTGAAGGTACCTACTCTCTCTCCTCTTTCTTCAAAGGTGACTACCTTACGCCTGTAAGGCGTTCCATCCTCTGTCCTGGTGGTATTGGCATTCGCTACATTCTGGGAAATCGTGTCCATCCTAAAGCGTTCTGCCGTCATACCGGATGCATTGATATTGAATGAATTAAATATACTCATCTCCTGCTTCCTCCGCCTACTTCATCACCAATTTCATATTGGCAAATTCCTGATTGATGCTGTCAATCAGCCCATTATACTTAATCTGGTTGGATGCCAATTCCACACCCTCTGTATCCACATCTACATTGTTTCCGTCTAAACGATATGAAAAATTCGCAGAATCTGTATACACGCGTCCTTCCAGCTCTTCGCTGGTGGCATGTGCCACTTTGGCATCCACCGTCTCATATCTGCAATTTCCAAGCGCCCTGCGAAGCTGGGATTCAAAATCAATATCCTGCCGCTTATATCCCGGCGTATTTACATTGGACATATTATTGGCAAGAATCTCATTCCGCTGCCATGCTGCATCTGCCGCTTTGCTGAGTACATTCACATAATCAAATACATTGCTGTTAATCATCCTGTGCTCCTTCCTACCCCAAAGCAGATGGTACGCCTCATCATCAAAACTATCCGTACCATCCACATACCTTATTATATTATAGATTATTTGCATAAAAAAACAAGGTTTTTTTTATAAAAATCTTACTATGGAATTTATTACTATGTAAGGTTCTTTCATGACACATTCCCAGACGCTGCAGTACCCTCCACCTCTTATTGCGTCTGGCTTTTGCCTTAAAAAAACACGCAAAAGGATTCATGCATGCCCTGCGACTCCATAAATCCTTTTATTCTTAATCATAATCCATTATGCTATCTTATTTAATTTGGTCATGAAATTCATTTCATGTTTTCATTTTTCAGTTTTTCCAATTCATTAAAGATCATGTCATTCAGCACCTTGATATATGTGCCCTTCATCCCTGAGGACCTTGATTCGATCACGCCTGCGCTCTCAAACTTCCTTAGTGCATTTACAATGACAGAACGGGTAATTCCCACACGGTCTGCAATCTTGCTTGCCACCAGAATCCCTTCCATGCCGTTTAACTCTTCAAAAATATGCACTGCCGCTTCCATCTCTGAGTAAGACAAGGTATTAATTGCCGACTTGATGACTGCAAGTTTACGGCTCTCCTCCGCATTCTCTTCATTTACCGCCCGAAGCATTTCAAGCCCGACCACCGTCGTTCCGTATTCACACAGAATGATGTCATCAATGTCATATTGCTGTGCACATTTATAGATAAAAAGGGTTCCAAGCCTTTCGCCAGCAATCTCAATCGGGGTAATGATCGCCTGAAACTTTCTGATATCACCCTCTTCAAAGCCCAGCGTTTCCAGATTGACATTTTCTTTTGTGGAAAGAATAGATAAAAGCCTTTCGTTCAGCATAGCGTCAATAAAGCCGCCCACCTGCTCCACAATAAGCTCTGTTATGGAATCCACTCCGGGAGCATCCCCCACACCGAGCACCTTGCCCTTCCTGCTGATCACAAGCACATTGGACGACAATATCTCACATAGAACCCGGCAGATATCGTTAAAGACCACCTTACTGGAATTATTATTATGAAGAAGTTTCCCAATCTTTCTGGTTTTATCTAATAATTGTACGCTGCTCATGCCATACCTCCCGCCTGATGCTAATGCGCTTTACGAACTTCTTTTGTCAAACAATGCTGTGCTTCAAAGCGTCTCAAAGTTATTGTATCACAGCCTCGAAACAATTTCAACAATCACTCAAAAAAACAAATATAATTACAGAAAACAGAATAAATCATCCTGTTTATTTTTCATGTTCCGGATTTTTTTCTACATGCCCGCAAGTCTCATCCATGCAGACAAGCTTTCCGCCTTTGACTAAAAGCATGGATCCACACTTCGGACACTTTTTCCCTGATGGCTTCTGCCATACCATAAAGTCACATTCCGGATTGTCGATGCATCCGTAATATTTTCTTCCTTTCTTAGTCTTCTTAAGGACAATATCCTTACCGCACTTAGGACAGGCAACTCCTATCTTTTCAAAATACGGCTTGGTGTTGCGGCACTCAGGAAAGCCTGGACAGGCAAGAAACCTGCCGTGAGGTCCATACTTGATGACCATCTGCTTTCCGCAAAGATCGCAGACCTCATCAGACACCTCGTCTGCAATGTCCACTTCCTTCAATTCCTTTTCTGCCATCTGCACAGCTTCATCCAGATCAGGATAGAAATTGGCTACTACCGTTTTCCAGTTTACCGTACCTTCTTCTATGCCGTCTAAAAGGGTCTCCATATTTGCCGTAAAATGAACATCCACAATACTGGTAAAAGCATCTTTCATCATATTGTTGACCACTTCTCCCAGTTCTGTCACGTAAAGGTTCTTATTTTCTTTTACCACATACCGCCTTGCAAGAATCGTGGTAATGGTAGGTGCATACGTACTAGGACGCCCTATGCCAAGTTCCTCCAGTTCTCTGACTAAAGAAGCCTCTGTATAATGAGGCGCCGGCTGTGTAAAATGCTGTTTTTCCTCAAAACCGATCAGTGTAAGCGGAGTAGATGGTTCTACCCCTTTCACCAGCATATTGGACTCTTCTTTGTCTTCATCCTGGGTATAGACACTCATAAAGCCGTCAAACAAGACCTTAGATGCCGCAACCGTAAAACGGTGTTCCCCTGCATCGATTTTGACAGAAGTGGTTTCATATTTTGCCGGCTGCATCCTGCTGGCTGTAAAACGCTTCCATATGAGCTGATAAAGCCGGAACTGATCCCTGCTTAAGGAATCCTTCATCTCTGCCGGCGTCCTGCTTATATCCGTAGGGCGGATTGCTTCGTGGGCGTCCTGAATCTTTTTATCATTTTTAGATTCAGCGCCTCCTGCCAGCGCATATTCCTTCCCATAGTTTTTCGTAATGTACTCCTCTGCCATTGCTTCCGCTTCTTTGGAGACTCTGGTGGAATCTGTACGCAGATAGGTGATGATACCCACGGTGCCGTTTCCCTTTATTTCGATTCCCTCATAAAGCTGCTGTGCCAGGCGCATTGTCTTTTGCGTGGAAAAGTTAAGGACCTTGCTCGCTTCCTGCTGCAAAGTTGAAGTCGTAAACGGAAGGGGGCTCTTCTTGCTCCGCTCTCCCTTTTTCACCTCGCTTACCTTAAACTCTGCTTCTTGCACTTCCTTTAAAATCTGATCCAGTTCTTCCTTTGATGAGATTGTGACCTTTCCGCTCTTTTTTCCATAGTATTTCGCCGTAAGAGGCTTCTTTTCTCCCGGCAGGGAAAAAGATGCATCCAGAGTCCAATATTCTTCCGGTATGAAGTTATTGATTTCTTCTTCTCTGTCACAAATGATGCGCAGTGCGACGGACTGCACACGTCCTGCACTCAATCCACGTTTTACCTTTGCCCACAAAAGCGGCGAAATGCGGTATCCCACCATACGGTCAAGGACGCGCCTTGCCTGCTGGGCATTTACCAGATTCATATCGATCTCCCGGGCTTTTTTCAGGGATTCTTTTACCGCATTTTTAGTGATTTCATTAAATGTGATGCGGTAAACCTTTTTATCTTCCAGCTTAAGCGCCTTTAAAAGATGCCACGAAATCGCCTCCCCCTCGCGGTCAGGGTCGGTAGCCAGATAAATCTTTTCTGCCTTTTTCACTTCTTTTCTCAAATTTGCCAGAATGTCGCCTTTGCCTCTTATGGTTATATATTTAGGCTCATATTCATGTTCGACATCGATTCCTAGCTGGCTCTTTGGCAGATCCCGGACGTGTCCGTTGCTGGCAGCCACTTCGTAATTGGAACCTAAAAATTTTTTGATTGTCTTCACTTTTGCCGGTGATTCCACGATTACCAGATATTTTGCCATAATGTATCCCCTTATCTTTTACTCATAACGTGCACAACTATACACCACTTTCTGCGCGGTTGCAAGTAAAAGTTTTATTAATTTTATCATAATATGGTGGCGGATTTCTTCCTATTATATGCATATCCTGCCCACAGATTACCCAAAAATCAAAAGATACCAGTCCAAAATCCTATCCCCGTACACCATCGCCGTAAAGATTCCAAATGCCAGATAAGGACCAAATGCCAGCACCCGCTCCTTAGCGCAAAACTTCATAAGCAGCAGATGGATCACCGTTCCTGCCGCCGCTCCGACCAACAAAGCCAGCACGATTTTTTGCCATCCCAGCAAAAGTCCGGAAGCAGCCATAAGTTTAATATCCCCGCCTCCCATTCCCTCTCCTCTCGAAATCAGATGCGCCAGTAAAAGAAGGCTGCTGGCAGCAAACATGCCCGCCAGATATACCTGCCACTGCCCTAAATCAAAGAGAAGGTGCACGGTTCCAATCCCTCCAATCAGCAGGTTGAGCACCGCCGGGATTTCAAAAGTCCGCTGGTCAACAATTCCCACCGCCAAAAGAAGAGAAGCGCAGACGCAGAACATCCCTGCTGATGCAGTAAATCCCTGGGATAAGAACACCAGCACATAGAGAAGTCCGTTTCCTGATTCCAGCCATCGGCTGCCCGCACTTATCTGAATATGAAAAAAGCGGCAAATGCAGCACTTTAAGTATCTGCCGGCAAAAAAGCCGGCTGCAAAAGCAAGAAAAGTCACGATTGCATCTGCCATACCTCTTCCCTACTCCTTTATGATCTCATACTGCATCCACTCATATTTCAGCCTCGTCCCTTCTGCCGTCTCGGGAGGCAGAAGCGCCCTCGCTACCAGCTTTAAATCATCGCTCTCCATGTCTGTCCGTTTCAGATTCGCATAATCACCGTCCAGACTGACCACTTCATAAAAAAATACGTTCATTCTCACCTTACCTCCGTATAAAAGATTTAGGATATTGTATCATATCCCAAGGGGTCCGTCATCTTTCATGCTCTTTTACTATTCATGCACCTTTACAAAATGACTGCCTGCCACCTGTTTGGCTGCTCCCTCCACACACAGTTCAATCAGTTCCGCAAGCAGATCGGGCAGTTCCATGGTTATGCCTGCACTGTTCATCTCCTTTAGCAGCCTTTCCGCGGATTTCGGATAAAAATCCAAAAATCCTGCCGCACCAGCGCTGGTCTTAGATTCTTTCCTGGCTTTTATCCCCTTCCGATTGGTTAAAACGGTAAGCTCCGCTAAAACATCCTCCGGCGCCAGCGCAATCCCTGCCCCCTGTCTGATCAAAAGATTACAGCCGTCGCTGAGCCTGTCTGTCAGCCGCCCGGGCACTGCATAGATATTTTTGCCCTGTTCAAGCGCCATATCCACGGTAATCCATGTGCCGCTCTTCGCCCTTGCCTCCACCACCAGTACCAAATCCGACAATCCCGCTACAATGCGGTTTCTCTCCGGAAACTGGATCTTATTAGGCAGCGTGCCCGGGGGAAAAGGCGACAAGATTCCTCCGCCCGTATCCTGGATATCCTGATACAGCCGTTTGTTTGAAGCAGGATAGCATACATCCACTCCGCTGCCTAACACGGCATAGGTTCTGCCCTTTTTCTCCACCGCCGCACGCTGACTGATTCCGTCAATGCCCCGCGCCATCCCGCTGACGACCGATACGCCTGCTTCCGCCATTTTGCCTGCAAACGCCTGCGCCATGTATCTCCCATATTCAGAGCATTCTCTTGCCCCTATGATCGCTATGGCGGGACATTCCTCCTCTGGCATATGTCCCATGCAGTATAAGGCATACGGGGGATGAATCAATTTCCTAAGCCTTGCCGGATAGCCTTCCTCCTCCAGCGTGCAAAGCCAAATTCCCCTTTGTAAAAGGGCTTCGTATTTCCGCTCCACCTCCCAAGTCTTGGAGAACGCTCTTATTTCTTCTGTCCCGTTCTTTTTAAACATCTCTGGCGGCAGATGGTCCATTGCTCGATAAACCTGCTCTGCGCTGCCAAATTTCTTCAGCAGTTTCTCGATGGTCCTGTCGCCTACTCCCGGCAGGCTGTGCAGCCAATACCGATACGCCTTATCCCTTTCCATCCCACTGCCTCCCCAGATCATCTTTCGTCTGATAACATGCTGCCTCCATAAGGTGCTTTTTCATGATGCGCTCACTCGCCTCTAAGTCCGCTATGGTCCTTGCCACCTTCAAAAGCTTATGGTATGCTCTCGCGCTCAGCGCAAGTGCCCCGAACATCTTCTCTAACATCTCCCGTTCTTCCTTTTCCAGATGACAGTACCTGTCTAAATCCCCCGCCGCAAGTTCAGAATTAAACCGATAGCCGGTGCCCTGATAGCGTATTTCCTGCTGTCTTCTCGCCCCCATCACCTTCTCTCTCATCTCCTTGCTGCTCTCTCCCTTTTTCTTCGACTGCAGCTGACGGATCCCGATCCGGGAAGCATGGGCACAAAGATCGATTCTATCCAGAATCGGTCCCGATATATGACTTAAATAATGGTGTATTTCAGAAGGGGTGCATCTGCACTTGTTTCTGTCAGGATAGTAACCGCAGGGGCATGGATTCATAGCACCTACCAGCATCACATCTGCCGGATAAGTAAAAGAACCTCCCATACGGGCAATCTGGATCTTCCGCTCCTCTAAGGGCTGGCGCAGCAGATCCAGCGTCTGCCGCTTAAATTCGGGCAGTTCATCCAGGAAGAGAATCCCTCGGTGCGCCAGACTGATCACGCCGGGTCTTGGAATCTTCCCCCCGCCGGAAAGTGCCTGCGGCGAGACCGTATGGTGGGGACTCAAAAAGGGTCTTTCAGAAAGCAGGCTGCTTCCTGCCGGCAGATTTCCTGATATGCTGTAAATGGACGTGATTTCCAGGCTTTCCTCCAAGGAAAGCGGCGGCAGTATAGAGGGCATGCATTTGGCGATCATAGTCTTGCCTGACCCCGGCGGACCTGTAATCAGCATATGATGAAACCCGGCTGCCGCTATCAGGGCGGCACGTTTTACACTTTCCTGCCCCAAGATTTCCGAAAAGTCTCCCTTTCCTGTCTTTTTCTTTTTACTCCCTTCGCTGTCTGTCAGGTTCTTCCGATCAGCCTCTTCCGGCGGCAGCATGGCATCCCTTCCTTTAGGCGGACATCTCAAATAATCCATCACCTGCCCAAGGCATGAGATTCCCACCGCTTTCATCCCGGCAGCAGCCGCCGCCTCTCTTACATTCTCTTTTGGAACAAGGCATCTTTCCACCCCCTGCCCCACAGCACATATTGCCGCCGGAAGAACTCCTTTTACGGGCTTTACTTCCCCGTTAAGCCCCAATTCCCCCAAAATTAACAGCCCGTCAGCACAGTGGCAGGGCAACCGCTCCATCGCAATAAGAACCCCGATTGCAATGGCAAGGTCAAATCCTGTCCCCTCTTTTCTTAAATCTGCTGGAGAAAGATTCACGGAAATATGCATAGGCGGAATAGAGATGCCTGTGTTTTTAAGGGCAATGCGCACCCGCTCCCCGGATTCCTTTACCTCCCCGCCCAGCCTGCCTACCATCACAAAACAGGGCAGTCCTGATGAAAGATCCACCTCCACATGGATCAGATGACTCTTGATCCCGTAAATCGTCCCCGATAAAATGGTACTGAACAAAAAATACCTCCTTCCTGCATGCCTGATCCATTCTCAAATCAAGACACTGTATATACAATCTCACATGGAAAAATTAAGAAAAAAACGAACGCCGCCACGCTTTGCGAGCCGGCTTATCGTAATAGAAAAAGTAGATGTATCTTAAAAGATAAATCTACTTTACAGGAATTTCCAACGAAAATCAATTAAATTTTCATAAAATATATTTTGCTTATAGTAACTTATTTTTGATTCCATCTGAATCCTGGGCGAACTGAATTGCCATTTCCTTACTGATCTTCCCATCCATATAAAGCTGTGCAATGGTCTCATCCATGGTGATCATCCCAAGCTTACGGTTCGTCTGCATCACCGCCTTTAACTGATGGGACTTGCCCTCTCTGATCAGATTACGCACTGCCTGATTGGCATGGAGCACCTCAAAAGCTGCAATCCGCCCTTCTTCATCTTTCCTGGGAATCAGCTGCTGAGAGACCACCGCCTCAAGTACATTTGCAAACTGTACCCGGATCTGCTGCTGCTGATGCGCTGGAAAAACATCAATGACACGGTCCACCGTGCTTGCCGCCCCCATAGTATGCAGAGAGGACAGCACTAAATGCCCTGTCTCTGCCGCTGTGATCGCCACGCTGATGGTATCAAAGTCACGCATCTCGCCCACCAGGATCACATCCGGATCCTCACGCAGCGCTGCTCTCAGCGCATTGGAATAGGTCTGTGTGTCCAAACCGATTTCCCTCTGGTTCACGATAGAAAGTTTATGCTGGTGCAAGTACTCGATAGGATCCTCCAGCGTAATCACATGACACTCTCTGTTATTATTTATCTTATCTATGATTGCCGCAAGGGTGGTAGATTTTCCGCTTCCGGTAGGTCCTGTCACCAGCACCAAGCCTCTTTTTTTCTTATATAAATCAATCACAGAATCGGGAACGCCCAGTTCTTTCGGCGAACGCACATGGGTGCCAACGAGTCTTAGGGCAATTGCCACCGATCCCCTTTGCCTATAGGCATTGACACGGTATCTTCCCATATTGGGTATGGAAAAGGACATATCATACTCGCCCCGCTCCTCAAAACGTCTCATTTGTTCCTCATTCATGATTTCCGAAAGTATCTGCTGGGTATCGCCTGGCAGAAAACGTTCATATTCCATCGTGATCAGCTTGCCGTTCACACGCATTTTAGGCGGTATCCCCACGGTTATATGTACATCCGAAGCGCCCGCCGCCTTGGCAATTCCCAGCATTTCTTTTATTGTAGGCATAATCTAAAAACCTCAACTTTCTTCCTTGGCATGTTGCATGTGATACCTATCGCACACGATCCACCAAAAGCATATTCAAGAGCATTCCTCTATCACTGCGTGGTAAAGCCTTCCCGCAGCTTTAAAAGCGCTCTTTTTTCTATCCGTGACACATAGCTCCTTGATATATGCAGAAGCTCGCCGATCTCCCGCTGGGTTACTTCTTTCCCCGTCAAAAGTCCGTACCGCAGATAGATAATCTCCCGTTCCCTGTCGTTTAGCACTTCATCCAACAGTTTTACAAGTTTTTTCGTATTTTCATACAGTTCCATCTGTTCCGTGATATCTTCCTGCTCATGCTCTATGATATCCAGCAGATTGATCTCATTTCCTTCTTTATCCGTACCGATGGGTTCAAATAAAGATACCTCTCCTCTGCTCTTTTTCTTTGATCTTAAAAGCATCAGCAATTCATTGTCAATGCATCTGGAAGCGTATGTGCTTAGTTTCCCTTTTCCGGCATCAAAGGAAGAGATTGCCTTGATAAGACCAATGGTTCCTATGGAAATCAGATCCTCCATGTCTTCATCGGCATTTTGATATTTCTTGGCAATGTGGGCTACCAGACGAAGATTTCGTTCAATCAGGATTTCTCTGGCTGCAGCAGCTTCATCGCTGTTTCCCTTCTGTAGCACCTGTATGTAATGGGCTTCCTCCGCTGCGGTTAAAGGTTTCTGAAAGGTTTTCAAAGGGCGCCCCCAAAGTCATTTTTATTATTCTATGACCCCGAAAGCGCTGTAGTGCCTTTCCAACAAACATATTATACAAATTTGCACATCAAAAAGCAATCCCGTATATTTCATGTAAATAGGAACTGTGCCATAACCACATTGCTCACATCGATTCCCCGCCGAGTAAGTTTAATTCTTTCCTCCCCCGTTTCCGGCTCTTTTTGCCGCTCTAACAGCCCCTTTTTACAAAAATCATCCACGATTCCCGGGTACATATAATCGATAGAAGCACCGAACATACGGGCAAACGCCTGGCAGCTTACCCCCTGCATCATGCGCAGCCCCAAAAACATAAACTCTTCCATCTGCTCCTGCACAGACAATTTCTGTTCCGCCTCCTTGATGCTGGCAGAAGCAATGCCTTCCACAGGTGCACGCTCTGCCTTGCTGCCTCTCTTCTCCTGCAGATAATAATTGCAATAACATTCGATATTCTTTGTGTTGCTAAATCTGACATTGTCGATCAAAGAAGCGGCGCCTATGCCAAACCCAACATAATCCTCCCGCATCCAATAACGTTCATTATGAAGGCATTGATAGCCCGGAAGGGCATAATTAGAGATTTCATACTGCTGGTAGCCGCAGTTTAATAAAAAATCACCTGTATTTTTATACATTTCCCGCTCGCAGTCCTCGTCCGGAAGGTCAGGCGTATTCTCATAAAAGGGCGTGCCTTCCTCGATGATAAGACTGTAGGAGGAGATATGGGCAGGCGGCGGCTGAAGGCTCGTCACTGACTTTAAACTGTTCGCGCAGCTCTCCAGTGTCTGCCCCGGAATCGCAGACATTAAATCTATATTTATATTATTAAATCCTAATTTAACAGCAAGTTCGTAAGTATCAAAAAAATCCTGCCTGGTGTGGATTCGCCCCAGTGCCTTCAGTTCGCTGTCGACTGCCGACTGGAGACCGATACTGAGTCTGTTCCCGCCGCCTTTTCGGAAGGCAGTGAGCCTTTCTAAGGTGGCAGTTCCCGGATTGACTTCCATGGAAATCTCGCATGCTTCCTCCACATGAAAGCAGGCATGTACCATATCCAATATCCTGGTAATGCTTTCTGCCGGAAGCAGGGAGGGCGTCCCTCCTCCCAGGAAGACCGACACCACCCTGCGGTCCTTATAATTTGTGCTTTCCTCTTCGATTTCTCTTACGAGTGCTGCCGTATAACGCTCCATTTGCCCTGCCTGCGCCGGCGCCGACAGGAAATCGCAATACAGGCATTTTCGCACACAAAAAGGAATATGGATGTAAATGCCCAGCGTCTTTGGTTTTTGTTCTTCTATCATGGCGCTATCCTATTTATCATCCAGTTTCAACACGCTCATGAATGCTTTCTGGGGAATTTCAACGCTGCCTATCTGGCGCATACGCTTCTTTCCCTCCTTCTGCTTCTCAAGCAGCTTCTTCTTACGGGTGATATCGCCGCCGTAACATTTTGCAAGCACGTCTTTACGCATGGCTTTTACAGTTTCCCTTGCAATGACCTTGCCTCCGATTGCCGCCTGTATGGGAATCTCAAACAAGTGCCTCGGAATCTCGTCCTTTAGCTTCTCGCACATTTTTCTTCCTCTCTCATAGGCGCTGTCCTTATGGACGATGAAGGAAAGGGCATCCACCTCTTCTTTATTGATCAGGATATCCAGCTTGACAAGCTCTGACTGCTCATATCCCTTTAACTCATAGTCAAAAGATGCATATCCTCTGGAACGGGATTTCAGTGCATCAAAGAAATCATAGATAATCTCATTCAGCGGAAGTTCATACTTAAGCAGCGCCCTCGTCTCTTCCATATACTCCATACCCAGATATCTTCCCCTGCGCTCTTGACATAATTCCATGATGGAACCGATGAACTCTGTAGTGACCATGATTTCCGCTGACACTATCGGTTCTTCCATATATTCTATTTCCGAAGGGTCAGGCAGATTCGTGGGATTTGTCAGTTCAATCACATCGCCACCCGTCTTATGCACTTTATAAATAACACCTGGTGCGGTTGTCACCAGATCCAGATTGTATTCTCTCTCCAGCCGTTCCTGAATGATCTCCAAATGGAGTAATCCCAAAAATCCGCAGCGGAATCCAAATCCAAGGGCTATGGAAGTCTCCGGCTCGTAGCGAAGGGAGGCATCGTTTAACTGCAGCTTTTCCAACGCATCCCTTAAATCCGGGTACTTTGCACCGTCTGCCGGATATACGCCGCAGTATACCATGGAATTTACCTTTTTGTATCCCGGAAGCGGCTCCGCGCAAGGGTTCTTGGCATCTGTAATGGTATCCCCCACGGCAGTATCCTTTACATTTTTGATGGATGCTGTAATGTAGCCTACCATGCCTGCCGAGAGCTCCTCACAGGGGATGAACTGTCCTGCCCCAAAATAGCCCACTTCCACTACGTCCGCCGTAGCACCGGTAGCCATCATCTGGATGCTCGTCCCCTTTGCCACTCTTCCTTCCATCACCCGGCAAAACACAATGACTCCTTTGTAGGAATCATAAAGGGAATCAAAAATAAGCGCCTTTAAAGGGTTGTCCGGACTGCCGCCGGGCGCCGGAATCTTATGCACCACCGCTTCTAAAACCTCATCGATTCCAATACCGTTTTTGGCGGAAATAAGAGGCGCATCCTGTGCTTCAATGCCAATCACATCCTCGATTTCATTTTTGACCCGGTCCGGCTCCGCGCTGGGCAGATCGATCTTATTGATGACGGGAAACACTTCCAGATTATGATCCAGGGCAAGGTACACATTGGCAAGGGTCTGCGCCTCTATCCCCTGTGCGGCATCCACCACCAGGATTGCGCCGTCGCAGGCTGCCAGACTTCTGCTGACCTCATAGTTAAAATCCACATGCCCCGGTGTGTCGATCAGGTTCAGAATGTATTCCTCCCCATCCTTTGCCTTATAAATGGTGCGGACGGTCTGCGCTTTGATGGTGATTCCCCGCTCCCGCTCCAGCTCCATATTGTCAAGGACCTGCGCCTGCATCTCTCTGCTGGTCAAAAGTCCTGTTTTTTCTATAATTCTATCTGCCAGTGTGGACTTGCCGTGATCGATATGTGCCACAATGCAGAAATTTCTGATTTTACTCTGATCCATATTTGCCATAGGTACCTCCTGCGTATCTTCATTGTTTCATGCGCTTTTCCATAACATCATATCACATCCCACCGCCTAAGACAATGGCAAGGATATGTGCCAAAGGATCGCAGGCATTCATGATTTCCTCCACCGTATTGTTCTGGGCGCCCAACTCGATCAGCATGCTTTTGGGCTTTAAGTGCATATTGAACCGGTACGCCTTTAAATATACCTTTCTTGCAATTCCTGGATAATATTCATTGGCTGCCACCTGCGCCTGAAAAGAAAGCGCCAGGTTTTCCTGTATATAGGGATTTTCAAGATAGGCGATGTCACCGCTCTTGCGGCTATAGCTTAATCCGTTAAAGAACATGAACCTTGCGGTAGGACGCCCTTGTAAATCCATAACCAGCTTCCGGTCCCCCGATACCGCATCCCGATGGAGGTCGATTACCACCTCAATCGTAGGATTTTCCTCTAAAATCTGTGTGATTGCCGGAAGTGACTGATTATACGCATCATCCCTGACCGCATCATACTCCCCTGTGTGGTGGAGCACCTTGAACCCGTACTTATCCTCAAGAAGCTCTGCCAGCTTATCCCCTGCCCCCACGATTGTGGTGGATGCATCCCCCGGCACTGAGTCCGCAAAACTTTCCCGTGAATGTGTGTGATAAATCAGAATCTGGGGACCATCCGATGCCCTATTTACCGTTAAATCCTGATAGAGCAGCGCATTTAGATTTGCATAGTCCTCCTTTAAGGAGGTGGAATTGTCCACCGCATAAAAATTGGACACCAACGCCTCATAATCCCATTTTTCCGACCAGTCATATGTATATGCCGGATAAGCCGGCACTTCAAATTCCTTCTGCACAGCCGCCTCTCCTGCCTGCTCCACTCCTTCCTCACGCTGCCCCGGCTCTTCCCCGTTCACATCCTCATGCAGACTGTTTTCGCGTTCCATTTCTTCCAGCATGCTTTTTTCAATATGTAGTGCATCCTCTCCATAATCCAAATGCTCCTCATCTATATTTTTATAGTCCTCGTCCGTCCCTTCCTGCTGTCCGATCAGTTCTGCCATCAGTGTGTCCTCCAGCTCTACTTCCGGCTCTTCCACGAAGACCGCATAATCATAAAAAAGGAACTGCCGTGCCATAAGCTGTTCCACCGCCAGAAGAAGTGTATCTCCCTTCCCGGCTTCCAAATATCTGGGAATCTGAAAATATTTTTGTTCCATCTGATGATTCATAAAAGCAGCAATATGCTTCTGCCATCCTGGGGCGGCACCATCCGCCCCTGCATTCTTAAGGAAACTGACTGCGCCGCATATAACACATAAAAGCAGCATCCCCAATATCCCCCACTTTTTTATCACCAATTTCCACTTTTTTATCGTCACGGCAAGCACCCCACTACCGAAGTATATGCTTATCCACGTTCATTCATTCCGCCAGCAGCCGCCGCCTGATACGCCCTAATCAAATTTCAAGGGCACTATTTAAGGCATTGCAGATAATATGACTGATCTGCTTAATCTCATAATCCACATCTTTGCCTGTCACATACATATTATATAATTCCCCCAGACCTGCAAGCAGTTCATCTTGTATCTCAAGGGGCTCTTCTCCGCTTTGCCGCATCATCTTTTCAAATGCATCGCTTACAATCGTCGCTGCATCCACCACCGTGGGCACGCCGATGGCAATGACCGGAACTCCCAGCGCTTCCTGGGTTATGGCATTTCTGTGATTGCCCACCCCGGAGCCCGGATGAATCCCCGTATTGGTAATCTGAATGGTTCTGTTAAGCCGTTTGGTGGAACGCGCTGCCAGCGCATCGATCACCACCACCACATCCGGTTTTGTCTTTTCCACCACTCCTTTGATGATTTCCTGGGATTCCATTCCTGTCTTTGCCATGACACCGGGCACAAGTCCGCTGATCATGTGCACGCGCTTCTTATTAAATGCCGCCTTCCCATATTCCTTCACCATATGTCTGGTAATGGTAAGATTGTCCACCACATTAGGACCTAAAGCATCCGCCGTCACGTCCCGGTTTCCAAGTCCCACCACCATGACCGACAATTCCTTATTGATATCCGGTATAATGTCTTTGAGCTGCTTTGCCAGTTCCGTGGATATCTCCTCATGATAGTCCTCGTCCGGCTGCGCCATTGCCGGCGCTTCCAAGGTAATATACGTACCGATCGGTTTTCCCATCGCCTTTGCGCCGTTCATCGTCTCGATTACTACCTTGGTAATACGAAGCTCGCTTTCTTCCCGGTACTCTTCCTCCACTGTAACTCCCCGGCACTCCCTTGCATTCTCCTCCATGCTCTCCCGTGCTTCAAGCGCTAAGTCTGTCCTCACTTTTAAACTGCTCATTTTTCCTCCATGCCGTAGCTTTATTATCTTTTTAAAATGGTAACCTTTGAAAACAGTATTTTCCAAAAATACTGCAATTATGTATTGACAGATGGGCTTTTTGCGGATAAAATAATATGCGTGTGTTTACATTAAATCGTCCGTGTCTCCGGCTTTAATGAAACACCTGAACATTGGTGATTATAATAGGAGGTGTACATCGTGGCTAACATTAAATCTGCAAAGAAGAGAATTTTAGTAAACAGAACCAAGGCTGAAAGAAATAAAGCGATTAAGTCTGGCGTGAAGACTGCTATCAAAAAGGTAAACGCTGCTATCGAAGCAAACGATAAGGATGCTGCTGCTAAGGCTTTAGTTGCTGCTACAGCTACCATCGATAAGGCTGCTACTAAGGGTGTTTATCATAAGAACACAGCTTCCAGAAAAGTATCTCGTTTAGCTCTGGCTGTAAATAAGATGGCTTAACTTTTGGTATTATTATAGAAGAGAGAGAAAACCAGCTCATACCGTCATGTGAGGTGGTTTTTTTGTGGTTCATTTTTCAAATCCGTGGGACAGGGTGGAAGGAAAGACAGGGCAGGCGGCAATGGATATTATGGTTTCAAGGCTCGTCTGCAAATCGGATTTCACTAACAGAATGTGTGTAGGTGTTTCAATGCGGCCGGGTCGGAGCCAGGGCGGCATCCGTGCCGCTTGGCTCCTAAAATCGCCATCCATGGCGATTTTGCCCTATGGGTTCAACATTCTGTAAGTGAAATTGCCGATTTTCGCCAGAGCCTTGAAACCATAATATCCATTGCCGCCTGCCCTGTCTTTCCTTCCGCCCTGTTCTCATCCGATAGGCTGTGTTAAATTGAATTTTTGAAATTCTTCATAGATTATTTTCGCTGGGACGGCGGCAAGTTCGTTTTGGAGAGTTGCTCCGGTGAGCATGCCCAGGTAATTTCCACTATAGTCGAAAATGCCGCCTCCTGACATGCCGGGTATGGCTTCTCCTTTGGCATAGAGCATTTCCATGCCGAAATCTTCCAGATATGTTAAGTCGGAAAGGATCTCTCCTTCCGTCATTGTTGGGGTGTTCCACTTTGAGGCTATGTTTATCATAAATATTTTGCTGCCTTCCGCGGGGAAATGTTGCGATCTATCTTCCTCTTTTAATTCGTCTGGTATGCGGATATTTCGGAAGGCAAGGAGTTCTTCGTAAGTGAATCCGTCTATGGGGATGCGGATAAAGCCAAGGTCTGCTTCGTTGGAGGTGCCAAGCAGCTCCCCGCCGGAGGTTCTTCCGTTAAAAAAGGTAATGTAGCTGTCTTCATTCCAATATTGCAGCACATGCTTGTTGGTCACAACAATGATTTTATCTTCCAGCATCCTATAAATACTGCCGCTTCCATGGTGCCCTTCTACCTGAATGCGGACGCAGCTGCACAGCACATTTTCAAACGCCTCCCGCGCCTCTGTCCCAGAAGCCCTCCGGGTAAGTAAAAGCCCCAGCCCTGCCGCCGCCCTATAATCCTCCTCCAGACTCGTCGCCTGAATCAAATGCGGCATCTCCCCTACATCTGCCGCCAGACACAGACTCCCCCTCTCCCATTCACATCCTACCCCCAAACTAACCGCCAGCCCCCAAGCCCCAAGAGCCAGCCTCCCTACCCTATCCTTCCATCCCATATCAATCCCTCTTTCCTGCCAATATCCCCAAAATAGCCACATCCCCAATAATTCCCCCAAAAATATGAATAACCTTAAGCAGCATCATACGCAATCGTCTGTCCTTTTGCGCGGCTGCGAACCCTGGATGGACTCCCAGGTGCAGGGGCAGAAGACGGATAAGGGATGCCGGCGGCGGCATGGGGAGGAAAGGGCGGATGCGGCAGGCTGCAGCGACACGGAGCGGAGTGCGGACCGGGTGCAGGGGGAGCGCATAACCTATCGTTTCAAGTCTCTGCGAAAAATCGGTAATTTCACTTACAGAATGTGGAGTCACCTAGGGTAAAATCGCCATGGACGGCGATTTTAGGAGCCAAACGGCATGGATGCCGTCTTGGCTCCGACCCGACCGTCTTGATATACCTATATACATTCTGTTAGTGAAATCCGATTTTGAGAGAAGACTTGAAACGATAGGTTATGCGCTCCCCCCTGCACCTAGTCCGCACTCCGCTCCGCGTCGCTGCTGCCTGCCGCATCCCTCCCTTTCGTCCCCATGCTGCAGCCGCCGGCATCCCTTATCCGCCTTCTGCCCCTGCGCCTGGGAGTCCATCCAGGGTTCGCATATCCGCGCAAAAGGACAGACGATTGCGTATGATGCCGCCACAACCTATACCCAAATCAAATTATTAAGAAGAAAATCAAGCAGGACGATAAGCCGGGTTATGTCGTCGAATGATCATCTATCTAGGACTGCCGTCACCGACAGCCTCAAGCGACCTACCTGAAAGCTCGCCGGGCAAGCTCAAGCGCTTTCTGTTTGGTCTTGCTTCGGATGGGGTTTACATGTGCCCTGTCCGTTACCGTACAGGCGGTAGTCTCTTACACTGCCTTTCCACCCTTACCACAAACCCACAGCTGCGGCAAAGCCTTCGCTGTGCGCCTGGGCGGTTTATTTCTGTTGCACTGGCCTTGGAGTCGCCTCCACCGGACGTTATCCGGCATCCTGCCCTGTGAAGCCCGGACTTTCCTCACCTGTTAAAAACAGCCGCGATCATTTGTCCTACTTGATTATTTTATACATTAAAGTAACTGCCGCCTATAAATTCCCTGCATATGGAATTGGCAGGCACATTCTGACTGTCCACTCCCAAGAAATATTCCAAGAATTTCAGCAGGCGCTTTGCCTCATAATATTCCGGCTCCCCCTTTTGGATGCCGAAAAGCAAAGGTTCCGCATACTGCTTGAGCACTGCAAGTTCATAGATCAGCGCCGAATTGAACATTTCGTCCACACTCTCCTGGAACGGAAAAATATATTGTTCCTCCCCTCTTCTGACGGAAGACCACATTTCAATGGTTCTTCTGGCACAGGTTCCTCTGGTGCGGGCATCCCGCACGATCCTGCGCAGCAGCCTGCCGTCGGTGGTAGGAATCCGGTTATGTTCATCCACATTTAAACTGGTGAGTGCGCTGATATATATCTTAAACTTATTTTCGTCCGGCATGAAACGGGTGGTCGCCGGATTCAGCCCGTGAATGCCCTCGATGACAAGCACATCTTCCGGTCCCAACTGCTTATAATTGCCGTGATATTCCCGCTTTCCCAGTTTGAAGTTGAACTGCGGAAGCTCCACACGCTCCCCATTAAGCAGTCTGTTCATATCTTCATTGAACTGCTTGATGTCAATCGCTTCCAAGCATTCAAAATTGTAATCGCCTTTTTCATCCTTCGGCGTATCTTCCCGGTTGACAAAATAATCATCCAGCGCAATAGGGTGGGGAATCATGCCGTAACTTCTAAGCTGAATCGATAGTCGATGGGAAAAAGTGGTCTTTCCCGACGAGGAAGGACCTGCAATCAGGACAAACTTGATATTCCCTCTATCCACGATTTCTTTGGCAATCTCTCCGATCCTTCTCTCCTGCAGTGCCTCCTGTACCAGGATCATATCGCTGATCTGACCATCCCGCACCGAATTATTTAAATCCCCTACCGAATCGATGCCCATTCTTTCTCCCCACTCGGAAGCTGTGCTGAGCGTCTTGAAGAATTTTTCCCTGGGCTCAAAATAATCGATTTTGGTGGGATTGTCACTGCTTGGAATCAAGAGCAAAATCCCGTTTTCATACAGCATCAGATCAAAATATTTCAAATAGCCGGTGCTTGGAAGCATATAGCCGTAATAGTAATCGTAATAGCCATCCAGACAGTATATATTCACAAAGGAACTCCTGCGGTACCTGAACAGCTTTTCCTTATCGACCATTTGGTACTGATGGAAAATCTCCATGGCTTCCGCAATGGGATAAGATTTCTTGGTAATAGGAAGATCCTCTTCCACCAGCTGGCGCATCCGGTCATTAATCTGGTTTACATGTTCGCCGGTAAGTTTCTCTCCCATCTTCACACTGCAATAATAGCCCTGCCCAATGGCAAATTCCACCTTTACCCGGCTTACCGCTTCCGCCCCCAGCACATCATAAACTGCCTTGATCAGCACCATCAGCCCTGTCCGCACGTAAGTTTTATGACCAATGTTGGTACGGATGGTGAGAAACACCAATTCACAGTCTTTCTCTGCCCGCTTGTATAATTCCCTTATCTTTCCATTCTCAAGCACCAGCGCGATCATGTCTTCGTACTCGTGCTGATATTCTCTGGCTATCTCCTCAAAAGTGATTCCCTTGGGATATTCCTTCTGGTTCCCGCCAATTTTGATTTTTACCATTCTCATCCCTCCATGCCGTCCTCTGCACCAATCAGCTTTGCTGCCCTTTTTATGTACCCCATCTCTTCTTCCAGTTCCCGCAGGCGGACCATGGTGCGCTCTGCCTCCCCCGCCTGCTGCAGTCTTTCTCTTATCTTCAGGTGGTTCTCCCATTCTCTTTTAAGGAACGCTGCAAGAATGGGATGCTTTCTTTGAATCAGAATCGGTCCGAAGCGGTCTTCTATTTCCTGATCATCGGAATGTCTTTCCTCCTTAGACAAAACTGCCTTTATAATTGGATAAAATTGCTCCTCTTCCAATATCATATCTTCCCAGACAATAGAATATCCCGCATTTCTCAAAAACTTGCGAAATAGGGCAGCTTCTGACTGAGGCTGAAGGATCAGTTCTCTAAACGCCGCTGTCTTTGAAGGGCACTGCGATAAAATCCTCTGCATCAGTCTCCCACCCATTCCTGCACAGATCAAAGCATCTGCCTCTCCCTGCTTATATGCTGTAAGCCCGTCTGAAAGGCGAAGCGTTATGTATTCCATAAGCCCGGCATCCGTCACATGCTCCTTTGCACGCAAGAGCGGTCCTTCATTGACATCCATGGCAAGCGCACTGGGTGCTATTCCTTTCTGCACCAGATAAATAGAAACATATCCATGGTCGCATCCAACATCACAGACCCGGTTTCCCGCCGTCACCATATCCGCCACAGCCTGCATTCTCGCAGACAAAATTACATTTCCCGCCATCAATCCAAATAGTCCTTTAATTTCCTGCTTCTGCTTGGATGACGCAGCTTGCGGAGCGCCTTTGCCTCTATCTGCCTGATACGCTCCCTGGTCACATTAAATTCCTTGCCTACCTCTTCTAACGTCCTTGCTCTTCCATCGTCGAGCCCAAACCTTAACCGCAGCACCTTCTGTTCCCTCTCGGTAAGAGTTCCCAAAACTTCTACCAGCTGTTCCTTAAGCAGCGTAAATGCCGCTGCATCCGCCGGAACAGGTACATTGTCATCCTGTATGAAGTCTCCAAGATGAGAATCCTCCTCCTCGCCAATAGGCGTTTCCAGTGAAACAGGTTCCTGGGAGATTTTTAAAATTTCACGCACACGTTCAACAGGCAGGTTCATTTCCTCTGCAATCTCCTCCGGGGTAGGTTCACGCCCTAATTCCTGCAAAAGCTGTCTGCTGACACGGATCAGTTTATTGATTGTCTCTACCATATGCACAGGGATACGTATGGTTCTTGCCTGGTCGGCAATCGCCCTGGTAATCGCCTGACGGATCCACCAGGTTGCATAAGTAGAAAACTTAAAACCTTTACAATAATCGAATTTTTCAACTGCTTTGATCAGACCAAGGTTCCCCTCCTGAATCAAATCAAGGAAAAGCATGCCCCTGCCCACATATCTTTTGGCAATGCTGACCACCAGACGCAAGTTTGCCTCTGCCAGACGCTTTTTCGCCTCATCTCCTAAATCTACATCCCTCTGCAGATTTCTGATTTCCTGGCGCAGTTCTTCCGCCTCCGCCTCGTCCACATTGTCTAATCTTTTTTCCAAAACAGCAATTTTTTCCTTGCCAACGGCACCCGCCTCCATTTTCTGGGCAAGCTCAATCTCTTCCTCTGCACTTAAAAGGGGAACCTTGCCGATTTCCTTTAAGTACATCCTGACAGGATCTTCAATGCTGATTCCTTCAGGAACAGATAGGTCGATGTTCTCAACGTCTACTTCGTCCTCTTCCGAAAGAATAATCTCTTCGTCATCAACATCATCCACCTCTGTAATCCGAAGAACATCCACGTTATTTTGCTCAAGTGTCTCTAATATTTTTTCAAATTGTTCTTCGCCCATCGGAACATCAGCAAAGTAATCCACGATTTCCTGATATTCCAAAACGTTCTTTTTCTTTTTGGCAACTGCTAAAAGCCCATTCAGCTTCTCGTCAAACTTTGCCTGTGTGTTTTCATCCATTCTGGTTTTCCGTCCTTCCTAACTTTATAAACATTACCATTATTAGCCTTAATCCAGGGAAATATGCGTTTTGCTAAGTTCTTCCAGCGCTTTTTTCCCTTCGATCACCTGACCAAGCGCCAGAACATCCGTCCCAAGCTGGGATGAGAAATACTCAAGGCTGTTCCGCTTCACTGCCACCACGATATCGTGGAATGCCTTTTCCTGATCCGCCCTGGTGTTCAAAAGCGCCAATTTCGTATTGAACACGCTGGCTGCCTCACGCTGCTGCTCTTCGTCTGTAAAAAGACTGATGATTGCCGCCGGGTTAATAGAGCCGCTTTCCAGATCTGCAAAAAGCTTTTCGGCAATTTTTTTATATAAATCCTCCGTAAAGTCACTGGGGGAGATATATTTTTTGATCTTCTGATATACCCCGGGCTCCTCCACGAGCCAGGTCAGCAGAAGTTTTTGGGGTTTCTTGAGATTTTCCTTTGGATCATTTTTCTTCTGAATCCCCGATTTGGGTCTTACTGCCGGTGCGGCAAGCCCTGTCTGTGATGCATAGGAAACCACCAGCTTTCGCAGGTTGTCAAAGCCGATGTGATATTTCTGCGCCACCGCCTCAATGTAGTTCTCCCGTTCCACCTCTTCCGAAAATCCGCACAGCTTTTTGGCGATTTCCCGGTGGAACCTGGTCTTTGATTCGGGATCATTTAAATCATAGTCTTTCTGCAGCATGCGCAGTTCAAAGAAAAAGCTGTTCTCCGCCTGCTTGATCCGTTCCTTGAAGGCGTCCTGTCCTAAATTCTTTATGAACTCATCCGGATCCTTATAGGGCTCTAAGTTCAGCACCTTTCCCGTAAGTCCCACTTCTTTTAAAATCCCGATTGCACGAAGGGCTGCGTTTACGCCTGCACCGTCGCTGTCATAGGCAAGAATCACTTCCTGCACATACCGCCGCAGAAGATTTGCCTGCCCCGCCGTAAAGGCCGTTCCAAGGGACGCCGCCGCCTGGGTAAAGCCTGCCTGGTGCATGGCGATCACATCCATATAGCCTTCACACAGGATAATGTTGTTGGTGCGGGCTGTCCTTGCAAAATTCAGCCCGTACAGATTCCTGCTCTTATCAAATATCATGGTTTCAGGAGAGTTCAGGTATTTGGGCTTGGCATCTCCCATCACCCGTCCTCCGAATCCGATCACTCTGTGGTTGATATCCTGAATGGGAAACATGACACGGTTCCAAAATTTGTCGTGCATCCCGTATTTTTCATCAAAAGTGGCAAGTCCCGCTTCCTGTATCAGCTTGTCCTCATAGCCTTTGCTTTTCAGATATCTGGTGAGGTCATCACTGGTCACATTTGCAAATCCCAATCCGAATTTATGGATGGTCTCGTCCGAAAGCTGCCTTTTTTTCAGATACTGATAACCTGCCTGTCCCTGCCCGCGCCGCAGCTGGTAAAAAAAGTATTTTGCCGCCTCTTTGTTCACTTCCAACAGCTTTGTCCGGCGGCTCTCCTTTTTCCTTGCCTCCTCATTATATTCCGCCTCGGGAAGGTTGACGCCGGCTCGCTCGGCAAGCGCCTTCACCGCCTCCGGAAAAGAATAATTCTCATATTCCATAAGGAAGGTAAACACATTTCCTCCTGCCCCGCAGCCAAAGCAATAATACATCTGCTTCCCCTGAGAAACGGAAAAGGAGGGTGATTTTTCATTATGAAAGGGGCATAGCCCAAAATAGCTGCTTCCCTTTTTTTGTATCTTGACATATCCTGAAATGACATCTACGATATCACTTTTCATGCGTACTTCTTCAACCAACTCGTCAGGATAATACATATTCCTCCTCCACGCGTCTTCCTTGCAAACGGCGCGGTCTTAACCGTGCCAGGATTTGGGGATATAAATCTCCTCATATTGGGCTATGGCAAAACGGTCCGTCATAGCGCCTATGTAGTCGCACACCACCATTTCTTCCGGCTCCCCGCGCTTCACCAGATTGATATAATCCGCCGGAAGACGCTCAAGATGATGCCTGTAATAACTGTAGAGGGTCTGAACCAGCATTTCTGCCTTTCCCTCTTCGCTCTTGGCTTCCTTGTTCTGATAAACCCGTTCAAACATGAACCGACGAAGCTTTTTCATCGCCTCCGCCACCGCCTCCGACATCTGTATGTCATCCTTGCCGTAGCTGGTAGTAACCAGATCATGGATAAAATGATCCAGCCTTTCCCCCGTGGTATAGCCGATCACATCGCCTATCTCCTTAGGCACATCCGATTCTTTTAAGATTCCTGCCCTTATGGCATCATCCATATCATGATGGATATAGGCAATCTTATCAGAAAAACGGACAATCCGCCCCTCCAGCGTGGAAGGCATCCCCTTGGTCTGGTGATTTCGGATGCCGTCCCTCACCTCCATGGTAAGGTTCAGTCCCTGTCCCCCCTTTTCCAGCAAATCCACCGTGCGCACGCTCTGGTCGCTGTGACAGAATCCATAGGGACACACTGCATTTAATGCCCGCTCTCCCGCATGCCCGAAAGGCGTATGCCCCAGATCATGCCCCAAAGCAATCGCCTCCACCAGATCTTCATTCATCCGAAGCGCCTTGGCAATGGTCCTGGCATTCTGGGAAACCTCGAGGGTATGGGTCAGCCTGGTCCTGTAATGATCTCCCTCCGGCGATAAGAACACCTGGGTCTTATCCTTCAGCCTTCTAAAAGACTTGGAATGCAGAATCCTGTCCCTGTCCCTCTGATAAACAGGACGGATGTCACACTGCTCCTCCATGCGCATCCTGCCCTTTGAATCCCTGCTGTGGGCAGCATGAGGACTTAGATATTCCATTTCAAGCTGTTCTAGATTCTCTCGTATATTCATTTGCGGCTCCTGATCTTTCGCTCAAAGAACTTCCTACTATCATTATTCGGCACAAATTTATCAAATCCTTTTTTTATCTTCAAAAAACAAAGTCAGTTTCTAACGGCAGATATCATAAATAAATTCTGCATTTTTATCCATGGCATCATAAGCGGTCTTTAAGGGAGACATCTGGAATACATGCCACATGCCTTTGAACACATCCAGCTTTACAGATACATTTTCCTGCACCATCTTTTTGTGCAGCATGGTGGAATCGGAAAGCAGAATCTCATTGTCCCCCACCTGAATATAGGTAGGCGGAAATCCTGTAAAATCTCCAAACAGCGGAGAGATCATAGGATCTTTCAAATCAATTTCTTCCGCATATCCCTTGATCATACGATCCAGATAAGCGGCATCAAGGACTGGGTCCACCTCCGCCCTTGTCTGGTGGGTCTTGCCCGAAGAAGTAAGATCTGTCCACGGGGACATGAGCACCAATCCTCTGGGAAGGAGCCGTCCCTCCTCCTTCAATTTGAGCACAAGAGATAACGCCATATTGCCGCCGGCAGAGTCGCCTGCAATAATCACGTCCCTCGCCCCATACCCTAAAAGCATAAGATAATTCCACGCCTTCATGGCATCTTGGGCTGCCGCGGGATAGGGATTTTCCGGCGCCAAACGGTAATCGAAGCAGAGCACGTCCATGGAAGTGCTGGATGCAAGCTTTGTGGTGAGCGTTCTTGCATAAAGGCTGCTCCCCGTAGAATAACCGCCGCCATGACAATAGAGTATAATATATTTTTTCATATGGGCGCGGTTCACAGATACCCACTCTCCCATCATCCCCTGAATATCCACGCTGCGGATTAAAATATCCTTGGAATTTCCCAAAAGGGCGCCTACATGGTCCTGGGACTGGCGGTGTTTTTCAAGGTCGGGGTTTTCAATGATGCCGTGGACCTTTCGGATCATTGCCATCATGTTCTGGTTTCTTGCTTCTGGGTCCTTTTTCCTACTATGTGTTTTTCTCGTACTAATTGCCATAATTCCTCCGAATTTATATGTATGAGTGATGTATAAGTATTGGTTAACGAGGGGGACTGGGCGGGGAGGAGGGATGTGGGGAGGCGGGTAGAAGAGATAATGGCTGTTGCGGGACTGTGTGCAGCAATAAGAAGGGCTAAGCATCCCATTGTTAGGTATTCAATTGTTGACGCAAACGGTGTGTTTGACCATCCATGGTCAAGCCACACCTTCCGCGGACGTCCTGTCCGCGGATTGCTGGTTACTCACTGGGATGCTAAGTCCTTCTAATTGCTTCCCCAAGCTCCCGCAACAGCCATTATCTCTTCTACCCGCCTCCCCACATCCCTCCTCCCCGCCCAGTCCTTCCTACCCACTACATATCGTCCATAAAAATATGCGGTACACTATTTACGCGAACGTTAATAAATGTAGCATTCAATTGCATAGTTAATAACGTTCTGGTTATTTTGTGAGGCAGCCAGTGCACAGCTCAAACCGGATTGATATTCCAAAAGGAGCCCTTTAAAAAACGTCAGCGCTTAGCGAGGTCTTTCACGAGCTTAGCACCTGCTACGTTTTTTAATGAGCGAGAGCGCGGCGACGTTGGAATATCAATCCGGTTTGAGCGTCCTCCGACCGCCAAAGAATAGAAACGTGTTCCACAAACGATTGCTTTATTTTAACACATTTTAAGAATTTTGTGGTATACTAATACAAGAAATTAGGGAACATTCAGCGTTAGATGGGTGAATGTGCAAGTTGTTTGTCGGGAATAGGATTTTACATTGGAAAAAGGAAATCATGCAGTCAAAAAGGCTGAAAGGCAATTAAATAACACTAGTAACGCTTCAAGAAGGCGGGCGCATAGAGATCCTAAGGTGTGGTATAAGCTGGATTTGTCGGCGATTGTTTATCCTACTTTGCAGCGCAGGGATTTTTCCTCGGTTTATCGGTTGTCGGTGGTCCTGAAGGAGGAGGTTCAGCCGGATGTGCTTCAGCAGGCGGTGGATATCGCGCTTAAACGCTTTCCTACGTATAAGACGGCGATCCGCAAGGGCTTGTTTTGGCGGTATTTGGAGCCCAACAATCGTCCTGGTCCTTTTGTTCAGAAGGATATCCGTAATTTTTGTATGCCTATGCCTTTTAAGGCTGGGAATCGTTATCTTCTGCGGGTTTATTATTATGACCGGAGGATTTCTCTGGAAGCCCATCATTGTCTTGGGGACGGCACCGGCGGGATGTGTGTGCTGCAGACGATCACAGCCGTTTATCTAAGGCTGCTGGGGCATTCGGTTTCCAGCGGCGGTTTCGTCCTTGATGTGAATGGGACGCCTGACCCGGAAGAATTGGAAGATGCTTATATGCGGTATGCCAATGCCAAGGTATGTCCGCCCCGTCCCGGGGAAAAGACTTACCGTGTGAGGGGCACTAGGGAACCTTTTTATACTTTTAATATTATTGACGGCATTATGTCTGTAAGGGAAGTGCTGGAGGTTGCCAAAAAGTATGACGCTACTATCACGGAATACCTGAATTCGGTGCTTCTCTATGCGCTTCTCAAAAAGCAGCAGAGTGAATGGCATTTGAAGCTGCGTCCTGTCAAGATAGCCATGCCTGTGAATCTGCGCCGCTTTTTCCCTTCCAAGACGCTGCGGAATTTCATCACCATGGTATATCCTTCCATCGATCCAAGGCTGGGTGAATATTCTTTTGAAGAGATTGTGAAGCAGGTTCATAATTACATGCGTTATTATATTAACGAAAAGTTTCTGCGGGGAGATATCACTACCAATGCCAGCACCCAGCGCAATCCCTTCATCCGAGTGGTACCGCTTTTCGTAAAAGATTTCGTGGTCAGGCAGTTCTATACCCGGGTTCAGGATAAAAATTCTTCTGCCGGGCTTACCAATATGGGTGCGCTGAAGGTTCCCGAAGATATGAAGCCGTATATCGAGCGCTTCGATATTTATATGGGGCAGCCCTTTTCCTCCCGCACCAACTGCGCCATCATCAGCTTTGAAGATGCGCTGACCATCAATTTCGCAAGCAACATCATGGAAACGGATGTGGAGCGGTACTTTTTCAGGAAGCTGGTGGAGGACGGCATTCATGTAACGATAGAGAGCAACCGGGAGAGCCTGCAGGAATCTTTATCCCATTAGCCAAATCCTGATTGAAAGAAAGGAATCTGTTATGTCTTACTGTGTCAATTGCGGTGTGAAGTTAGAGCCATCCCTTACGGAGTGTCCCCTTTGCAATACACCTGTTATTAATCCCAAGGAATTATATGATAAGAAAAAGACCTCCCCCTATTCTAAGCAGCGGGGGCAGGTTGATGTGGTAAAGAGAAAGGATCTGGCAATCCTAAGCAGTATCGTCCTGATTGCCACATCCATAAGCTGTCTGCTTTTAAATCTTTTTGTCTTTTCGGGAAATATGTGGTCCCTTTTCATTATCGGAGCCTGCCTGCTCCTATTTGTGCTGATTTTTCCTGCGGTGATCTATACGAAGCTCCCCATCTATATCTCTCTTTTGTTCGACGGGATCGCTGTGGGGTTCTATCTATATATGATTACCTTCAACACCGCATCCACAGAATGGTTCCTTGGGCTTGCCCTGCCAATCCTGCTGCTGGTCACTATATTGGTGGAGATTTTTGCCCTGCTGCTGCGTTCTTTCCCTGTTTCTTTCATCACCACCGCTTTGTACTTCTTTGCCGAGGCGGCGCTTTTGTGTGTGGGAATCGAGCTTTTAATTCATCATTATTTTGACACCGCATTAAGACTGACCTGGTCTGCCGTGGTGCTCACCGTGTGCAGTGTGATTGCTATCCTTTTGATTACCGTGTTATCAAGGAGGAGACTTCGCGATGCTGTGCGGAGAAGGCTGCATTTTTAAAGCTGCCCTGATATCATCCTATTTTTTAACCCCTCATTCTAATTTAACGTCACAGATATTTTTTTTCCAAGTGATTCCGCTACTTTTGCAAGAAAATCCAAACTAGGGTTATAATTTCCGCTTTCCAATCTGGAAATATTACTTTTCTGTGTACCTACTCTTTTAGCAAGCTCTGCCTGTGTTATATTTTGTTCTTTCCTTGCTCTTATGATCTGTTCAATTGCTTCATATCTGGGCTTTAATTTTTCATACTCTATTTTAAATTCTTCATCCTTGAGCATATCAATTTTCATTTCTTCAAAAGATATCCCTGCTTTACTCATGACTCAGACCTCCTTTTATAATCTTCCATATACTTTCTTGCTTTCTTTATTTCACCCTCGGGTGTCTTCATGGTCTTTTTAATAAACCCATGAAGCAATACAAACTTATTGTTATAATATGTAAAATAAAATATTCTTGCTATATCACTTGAAAACTTTATACGCAATTCGTACAAACCTTTATTATCTTTTCCTTTTATAGGTTTTACATACGGCTCTCTCAATTCAGTACCTAACTGTTTTAATAACTCAATATCACTAAAAGCTTTGGCTCTTAGTTTCGGAGTAAGTGAATATAAAAAATCCTGCACTGGGATTTTGCCATTTTCTTTCATGTAGAAATCTAATTCAATAATTTTAATCACTTCCTTTGCCTGTCATCATGTTATCATATATGATAACATTTGTCAAACATACTATATCGTTTCCGCCATATTAAAAACCCACAAACAATATCTATCTGCGGGCTTTCTGTCTCTTTTTTGCTCAAAAACTACTATCTATCTCCTTAATACTTGTCCGGATAATCTGTCCCCGTCTCTTCCGTCATTTTACGGATATATTTTTCTGGATCCTTTTTCATGTTGAGCAGGGTGTCAAACGCCAGAAGGAGCATCCGGTCTCCATTCTGCTTAGTGCCGCTGTTATCCCGATCCAGCCTTGCCTTAAAATGATCCATCTGCCACACCATGACATCCACCGCCATATAGCCTGCCACCTTTGCCCTGCACGCAAAATTTCCGTGTTCCATATAATAAGAAAATTCTTCAAGGATTTCCTCATCCGCCTGCAGTTTCTCCCAGAAAGTCTCCGCAAAAGTTTCATCTTCTCCGGCATGCCGGCATAATTCTTTTACAAACGCAAAAATTAAATCTACTTTCAATTTTCTATTTCCTCGTTGCATATCTGATCCATCTTATTGAAAATGACCGTCTGCTCTTTCATAGATATCTTCCCCACTTCATATCCATATTCTGTGAGTTCTTTCTTATATTTTAAAAACGAATGATCTATTGGAATACCAGCGATATTTTGTATCTCTTCAAAGGTAAGCTTAAAGGACCACCCTCCCTTTTTCTGCACATATTCCCACAAAGTATTGTATTTGCTCATCGCCTGCTCCTTCCCAGTTTAATGCATCCTCGGGTTTCTTCTCCATGATAACATACCAAAGGGATGTCTTGTCAATAGGTTCTCCAAAGCCATTCTATATCGGGAAAAATCAAGTGCACTACAAAGCTTAAAGCCATCATGATTAATAGTACCAACGTCACGCAGCAAATAATCTTCCACCATTTTCCTACCGTATATTTTACATTTTGAATATCAGAAAAAATGAAAGCCACTTTCTCGTCCGTTAAATTTTTATCTCTTACGTCCTGAACATCAATATCCTTTACCAATTCGTCTAAAGACATGCCAAAATAGTCACTTAACATAACCAGCCTTTGAAAGTCTGGATAAGACTGACCTGCCTCCCATTTAGATATGGTCTGCCGTGAAACCTGTAATTCCATTCCTAATTCTTCTTGTGACAATCCCTGTTTTTTTCTAATGGCTAAAAGTTTCTCATTAAATTTCATTTCAAAGCCTCCTTGAATTTGATGGAATGAGTATACTATTTTTCGCCATCAACAACAACCAACAGATCTTAACAATTTGACAACGCCGACGAACATTTGCTACTCCTTCACAAATGCCCTCCTTATCATCAGAAATGCGACAATCCCAATCCCACCATACACGATCACTGCCATTCCCACATAAGAAATCACATGGCTCCCCACCGTGTAGCTCACAAACTGTTCCAGCATTTCCTTGAAATTCACCGCCCTTACCGGAAACAGATAATTGATCTGATTCCACACACGGCTCCCACTGCTCATAGGGAAAAAGGCAGGCGCGGCAATAAGCACCATCCCAGCCGCCAGCGTTGCCAGCGAGGAGCGGAGTCTTGCCGAGCAAAGAAGCAAAACAAGTGTTATGCTAATACCAATCAGCAAAGCAAACCCCAAACCCGCTATGCACCCCTGTCCTATAGTCAGCTGATAAGGTATCACTGAATCATACAACTGGACGGGGAGATTCGCTCCCGGGAAACCAAACAAAATTCCGATTATCCCAACCGCCAAGCCAATCCCCACAGACAGATATCCCATCGTAAAAAGCACGGACACTGCGATTTTCGTGTATATAAGCCTGTCTTTGCCATATCTGGCGGTGAGCAGCAGAAAAGCAGCCCCCGACTCATATTCGGAAGCAAACACGGAGCTGACACAGATTACCACCACGAACAACAAGTAAAATGAAATGGTGACTGTATCCCACACCATATCCATAATACACTTATCTCCCCATGCAAATGGAGTGACGATGTTCTCCGCCTTTTTGATCCAATATTCCTTTTCACCTTCCGTATAGTTACCGTAGGAAAAATCCATATTCAGATAATCCCTGATTTTATCCATGCGCCGCTGGTAGAATCCGGCATCCTTAGCAGAATCGATTTCCATCAGTACATTCCGGTCTACCATCTGCTCCTGCATATCCGTGTAGTTATTTGCAAGGAAGTAAACGATATGCCCCATGGGACGGATGATTTTCGCATACGCCTCATCGCTCTCTAAGTCCATCCCATAACCTTGTATCTGCTCTATCACCTGGGCGGCATATTCTTCGGAAATCACGCCGGGCTGTCCTTTCGCCCATTCCTGATGTGCCCGAATTGCCTCCAAGCCCTTTAAATAGCTGTCTGTCTCTTCATCATAAAAACTTGCCATAGTAATATAACTAAAGACACATACTCCAATCAAAACATACCCCAGCAGCATGGAAATCACATTCAGCCTGCGTTCAAATATTTTTTTCCACTCAAACCACATCATTTCCATCATCTCCCTCCTCAAAGTAAAACAGATAAAGCTTCTCCAGATTAAAATCTTCCTTCTCCTGATTCTTCGCAACTTCCAAATAATGCTGCTTTAATGTTTCCAGCGTTCCCTGGGCAATGAACTGTCCCTGTTTCATAATAAAGATCCAGTCTGCAATCTCCTCCACATCCGACACAATATGGGTTGAGAGAATCACGATTCTGTCCCTGCCCAGTTCAGCAATCATATTGCGGAAGCGCACTCTCTCTTTTGGATCAAGCCCCGATGTGGGCTCGTCTAAAACAAGAATTTTGGGGTCATTTAGCAGTGCCTGGGCAATCCCCAGCCGCTGGCGCATGCCTCCGGAAAAGGTCTTGATTTTATGTCGCATCTCGTTTGCAAGTCCCACCTTCTGCAAAAGGAGTTTGCTCCGCTGCCTTGCATAGCTTCGGGACAGCCCTTTCAGGGAGGCAATGTACAACATAAACTCCATGGCAGTAAAATTGGGATAATACCCGAAATCCTGGGGAAGATACCCCAATTGTTCCCGATATCTTCCTCCCATTGCCGCAATTTCCTCTCCGTCAAGACGTATCTCGCCGCTGTTCATCTGGGCAATGCCGCATATCATGCGCATCAGTGTGGTCTTCCCCGCGCCGTTTGCCCCCAGCAGCCCATACACCCCTTCCTTCAGCACCGCGCTTAAGCGGTCCACTGCAATCTTATTCTTATATTGTTTCGTTACACGGTCAATTATCAGTTCCATACAAATATCCTTTCCTGCATTTTGCTTCTACTGTGCCGCCTTCTCATAACCTTCCAGTTTTTTATAAAGAAGGTGAAACTGCCAGATGCCAAATACCATGCCGGCAGCGCCTGCCAGACACCAAGTCTTAAACCATACCGGTCTATACCATCCAAACTGCTTTGTACACCCCAAAAAAATCAATGCCGCCATAAGCACATACCCTCCTGTGGCTCCTCCATATAGCAATTCACCCGACCAGTACTGCATCATAAGCAGCAATATGCCCGTCATGATGATCATAGGGGTAAACCCGTAGACAAAGACCTTCCCCAGCTCTGCCTGGAATTGCACACGCTGGAATAAAATGCCTGCTGCCAGAATCAACGAATGAATCAGGCAAAGAGTCAGCATCCGGAGCATGACGACGCTCTGAAGGGAATATTTCGTAGTATATTCGATTTCCAGCATGGTCTTCTGATACACCTTCGCTGCCGCCCTTGCCGTAATCAGCACCAGAATAGGCGTAAGCAGGGAAAGCGCAGCCAGCACGCCTTCCGCCTGCCCCGCCCAGTCATACTGCCCAATTCCATACTTCATTACCAGAAGGAAAACTGCCAGCCAAAGCGCCTGCCAAAGCAGGCAGTACCTTTCCAGATACCCCACCTGTTCCCATATAAAACTCCCCAGGCCTCCTTGCCTGTGGCCTCCTTGCCTGTGGCCTCCTTGCCTGTGGCCTCCTTGCCTGTGGCTCCCTTTCCTGCAGCTTTCCATCTCAAGAAGCGTTTTCATCCTGCTTTCCTTTTCCCTGGATACAAGTTTTTTACTTAACGCCCCGTACTGCTTTAGGCGCTTTTCAATTTCTCTTTGTCCCATTGCTTCCTCCTTCCATTTCGGCTAACAATTCCACGCCCTTCTTTACCCTGTATTTGGCTAAGGATGTGCTGATCTTTAGGATGGCTGCCATATCCCCATACTTCAGGTTCTGAAAATACCTTAGAACAACCGCCTCCTTAAACTCCTCCGGCAGGCACATGACCATATGCTTTAAAACTGCCATATCCTCTATGCGCTCCCCAGTTTCCTTGAAAGGAACCACCTCCATGACAAGCGGTCTTTGTTTTTTGTAATAATCCTTACACTTATTCCCTGCTATGGTATAGAGGTAGTTTTTGGTTTTGCCTATATTCCGGTACTGCCCATAGTGCTCGATAAAACTTAAAAAGGTATCCTGACACAGATCTTCCGCCTCAGAGAAGCTATTCACATGGTGATAACAATAACGAAAAATCTCGTCGTAATGCTTCTTTATGATTTTCTCAAGCACCAATCTCACCTCCTCTGCCCTTTATAACGAACAAGCGCGAAAAAAAGTCATAAAACGTCATAAAAAAATAGCGTAACCCCACATATATCTGTTATAATGATTTGCAGGAGGGTTTTTTATGAGTGAAAAAATACTAGTTGTTGATGACGAACGGGAAATTACGGATTTGATTTCCCTCTACCTTGAAAATGAAAATTACACTGTTTATCCCTTTTACGATCCCATCGAGGCATGTAAACTTGCCGAAACGGAAGAATTAGACCTTGCAATCTTAGACGTTATGATGCCAAAAATGGACGGCTTCAAACTCTGCCAGAAGATCCGGGAGCACCACAATTATCCCATTATCATGTTGACTGCCAAAGAAGAAGAGACCGATAAGATCACAGGTCTTACCCTTGGCGCCGACGACTATATGACCAAGCCGTTTCGTCCCTTAGAGCTGATTGCCCGGGTAAAGGCACAGCTTCGCCGGTACAAAAAATACAATCAAATGACCCCTGCCGAGGAGTCCCAGGTAATCATCCACGGCGGTCTGATGCTCAACAGCCTGACCCATGAATGCACCTTAGATGAGAAACCTCTTTCCCTTACTCCCACGGAATTTACCATCCTGTACGTGCTCTGCCAGAAAAAAGGACAGGTCATCAGTGCGGAAGAATTGTTCCACGCAGTATGGGGCGAAGAATATTTCAGCAAAAGCAACAATACCATCACCGTACACATCAGACACTTGCGTGAAAAAATGAACGATTCCTTTGAAGATCCCAAATACATTAAAACCGTCTGGGGGTGTGGATACAAAATTGAAAACTAAAGATAAGACAAAATCCGTCCTGTTTTTTGTGCTTTTTCTTGTCCTTGCACTCGGCATCGGCTATGGCATCTACTACCTTGCAGATGTGGTCTTCAACGGCTCCGTGCTTGAATGGTTTGCCGAAAACTATTTCTATATAGAAACCAAACGTATTGACGGCAAGAACGGTCCTGTCTACTATTTCCGACCTGACTGGCCCAAATTGAAGATGCTTGTCCTGACCATTTTTTTCCTTCTTATGGTTATTTTCGTTGTGTCTATCTATCTGACGGCACATTTTCACGCCAGAAATCAGGTGCGGAAATCCATATCAAAGACCAGCCGCATGCTGCTGATTTATATGCACAATGAAATCGACTCCAATGAAGTCTTCCCTGCTTCCTATGCAGAGGTTGCTTCCCAAATCGTGCAGATCAAGTCCACCATGCAGCGCCACGAACAGGCAATGAAAGATGAAACCGACCGGCGCAACGATCTGATCACCTACCTTGCCCATGACCTTAAGACGCCCCTTACTTCTGTAGTGGGCTATCTGGACTTGCTTGAAGAAGCGCCCGACATGCCCGAAGCCCAGCGCAAAAAATATATTCATATTACTTTGGAAAAGGCGCTGCGCCTAGAAAAACTGATCAACGAATTTTTTGAGATTACCAGATATAATCTGCAGCAGATTATCCTTGAAAAAGAAACCATCGACCTTTCCTTTATGCTGATGCAGCTTACCGACGAGTTCTATCCCCTTTTGACCAACCACGGAAACACCGTGGAACTGCAGGCGGAAGAAGACCTGATCGTCTACGGCGATTCTATGAAGCTCGCCCGCGTGTTCAACAACATTCTCAAGAACACTATCTCCTACAGTTATCCCAACACCCCCATCAAGGTGTATGCGGGAAAGCGGGAAAAGGATATCTTTATCTGCTTCATCAACCAAGGAAAGACCATTCCCGCAGAAAAGCTGAACGCCATCTTTGAGAAATTTTTCCGCATGGACGAGGCACGCAGCAGCAACACCGGCGGCGCCGGCTTAGGACTTGCCATTGCAAAGGAAATCGTCACCCTCCACGGCGGCGCCATCAGCGCCTCCAGTGAAAATGAAATGACCACTTTCAGCGTTTCACTGCCGCTCTATTGATTCTTAGTTAAGAGGGGAGCACGGGCAGGACGCCAGTGGCACAGGGCGGAGAGCCCCCTTCCTCGTACTACTATCATATCCAAACTGTACGATTTATGCAATTATTTTACCCCGTATAGAACCGTTACAGCTCTATACGGGGTTCCTATATATTTTGCATATGAATGGCAATGAATTACTGGAAATATGCCACGCCCGATTCAAAGATTTTTAGATCCTGTTCCCCATAGATATTTATAGCCACGCCGTCGCCTCTGCGCTCTGCATGTGCCATCTTTCCAAATGCCCTGCCGTCAGGTGAGGTAATTCCCTCAATGGCAGCATAGGAACCGTTGATATTCCACTCTTCATCCATGGATACATTGCCCTCAGGGTCTGCATACTGGGTCGCCACTTGTCCGTTTGCAAAGAGTTTATCGATCCATTCCTTCGGCGCTACGAATCTGCCTTCCCCGTGGGAAGCAGGTGTCACATAGGTCTTTCCTAATTCTGCCCCCTGAAGCCATGGAGACTTGTTGGAGACCACCTTGGTGTAGACCATCTTGGAAATATGGCGGTTGATGGTGTTGAAGGTCAGGGTAGGAGAATCTTCCTTCTGCCCTGTGATTTCACCGTAGGGTACCAATCCTAACTTGATCAGCGCCTGGAAACCGTTGCAGATGCCAAGTGCCAGTCCATCGCGTTCCTTTAAGAGCCTCATGACGGCTTCCTTTATATGTTCATTCTGGAAGGCAGTTGCAAAGAACTTGGCGCTTCCATCCGGCTCATCACCTGCCGAGAATCCGCCCGGGAACATGATGATCTGTGCGTTATCGATATCCTTTTCGAATCTTTCAACGGAAGATCTGATATCCTCCGCGGACTGATTCTTAAATACCCTTGTCACTACATCCGCGCCGGCTCTCATAAACGCCTTTGCGCTGTCATATTCACAGTTGGTGCCCGGGAATACCGGTATAAATACGGTGGGTCTAGCCACCTTATGCTTACATACATAAATCTGGTCCGCCTGATAGACGTCGGCTTTTACCGGCTGCATGTCCTTCTCCGCCTTGGTGGGGAATACCTTCTCAAGGGTTGCTTTCCATGCGCCCAGCGCCTCTTCCATGGTGACTGTCACATCCTGATAGGTAAAGCAGCCTTTCTCCGTAACAAGCGCAACTTTCCTGAAGTTTAAGTCGTCTGCCTCTTCCACATTTCCTTCCAAAAGGATTGCTGCGTCCGCACTGCTCATTTCAAGGACCAGATCGCCTAGACAGTTCTCAAATAAATCCACCGCCTTAAGTTCCTCTTCAAAGGAAACGCCGAGCTGATTGCCGAATGCCATCTTGCTGATTCCTGCCAGAAGACCTTTAGAATCCAGCGCATAGGCTGCCTTTACTTTTCCTTCTCTCATCAGCCCTGTGATAAAGCGGTAGGTCTGCATCACGTGCTCATACACCGGTATATCGTATTCGTCCTTGTCAAACCAGAACTGCATAAGGACATCTCCTGCCTCTTTCAGTTCCGGCGTAATAATATCTTTGTTTTCTGCCACGTCCACCGCAAAGGATACCAGTGTTGGCGGAACGTCGATCTCATTAAAGGTGCCGGACATGCTGTCCTTTCCTCCGATGGATGGAAGACCGAAACCGATCTGCGCGTCGTATGCGCCTAAGAGAGCAGCAAAAGGCTGGCTCCACCTTTCGGGATCGGACGTCATACGCCTGAAATATTCCTGGAAGGTAAAGCGGATCTTGCCAAAATCACCACCTGATGCCACAATCTTCGCCATGGATTCCGTCACGGCATAAACGGCGCCGTGGTAAGGGCTCCAGGAAGACAGGTAAGGATCGAATCCATAACTCATCATGGTGACGGTGTCTGTCTTTCCCTTTAAAACAGGGAGTTTGGCAATCATGGTCTGGGTTTCCGTAAGCTGGTACTTTCCGCCGTAAGGCATCAACACGCTTGCCCCGCCGATGGAGGAGTCGAACATCTCCACCAGTCCCTTCTGGGAACATACGTTAAGGTCGCCAAGCGCTTTAAGCCACGCACCCTTTATATCCTTTTCGTCCAGCAGTTTCTTCACTTCCGGAATCGCAATCTGCTTTAAGTAGTTGTTGTCTGCATCGGGTATATCTACCGTTACATCGGTCTCCTGATGGGCGCCGTTGGTGTCAAGGAAGGCTCTTGCAATATTGACGATTTCCTTTCCCCTCCATTTCAGCACCAGTCTGGGCTCTTTCGTAACCACGGCAACGGGAACGGCTTCCAGATTTTCCTCCGCCGCATAACCAAGGAATTCCTCCACATGGGCAGGGTCTACCACCACTGCCATTCTCTCCTGGGATTCGGAGATTGCCAGTTCGGTTCCGTCCAAACCGGCATACTTTTTGGGCACCTTGTCAAGGTCCACCACGAGACCGGGGGCAAGCTCGCCGATTGCCACGGACACCCCGCCTGCACCGAAGTCATTGCACTTTTTGATGATTCGGCTGACCTCTCCTCTTCTGAATAGCCTCTGTATCTTGCGCTCAGTAGGGGCATTGCCCTTCTGCACTTCCGCGCCGCAGGTTTCAATGGAACTCTCTGTATGTACCTTGGAAGAACCGGTAGCGCCGCCGCAGCCGTCGCGCCCTGTCCTTCCGCCCAAAAGAATGATGATATCATCCGGGTCGGAATTTTCCCTGATTACGTTCTTTCTGGGTGCGGCACCCATAACGGCACCGATCTCCATACGCTTTGCAACGTAATTGGGGTGATAGATTTCTTTTACATAACCGGTTGCAAGACCGATCTGATTTCCATAAGAAGAATAGCCGGCGGCAGCTCCCCTTACCAGCTTTTTCTGGGAAAGTTTGCCCTTTAAAGTATCCGCAACGGGAATCGTGGGGTCCGCCGCTCCCGTCACCCGCATTGCCTGATAGACATATCCCCTTCCTGACAAGGGATCCCTGATGGCGCCCCCTAAGCAAGTCGCTGCGCCACCGAAAGGCTCTATTTCTGTGGGATGGTTGTGGGTCTCATTTTTAAAGAACACCAGCCACTCTTCCGTCACCGGACCGTCGCCGTAGTCCATCTCCACAGGCACCACCACGGAGCAGGCATTGATCTCGTCAGACTCCTCCATATCCTGCAGTTTCCCGTCCTTTTTCAGCTTCCGCATTGCCATCAGCGCCAGGTCCATCAAGCATACGAACTTGTCTTTTCTGCCAGCAAAGATTTCGCTTCTGGTATCCAAATAACTCTGATAAGTAGTCTCAAGAGGCACCTTATAGTAACCTTCTTTAAATTCGATATTTTTAAGTTCTGTGGAGAAAGTGGTATGGCGGCAGTGATCCGACCAATAGGTATCCAGCACCCGGATTTCCGTCATGGTAGGGTCTCTGTGCTCCTCTTTACTAAAATAATTCTGGATATGCTGGAAATCCTTAAAAGTCATTGCCAGTGCCAGATGTTCATATAATTCCCGGAGTTTCTCTTCCTCCATATCCTGAAAGCCGTCAAAGATAATCACATCTTCCGGCTCCTCATAGTCTGTTATCAACGTATCCGGCTTGTCCATAGTGGTCTCCCTGGAATCCACCGGGTTGATACAATAGGCTTTTATCTTCTCAAATTCTTCGGAAGAGACCTCACCCATGATCAGATAGGTCACTGCCGTCTTGATGACCGGTTCCTCGTCCTCCTTGAGAAACTTCACGCACTGCATAGCGGAATCTGCCCGCTGGTCGAACTGCCCCGGCAGAAATTCTACGCCGAACGCCTGTCCGTCTGCCGGAATCTCAATCGTTTCCCTGTAAAGAATATCTACAGGGGGCTCTGAGAACACGCTGTTTACTGCCCGTTCAAAGGTTTCCTCCGAAAGATTCTCCACATCATAGCGGATCAGCACCCGCACATCCTTAACGCCCGAAATCCCCAGATAACTGCCGATTTCTTCTTTCAGTTCCCTTGCCTTTACCGCAAAGGGCGCTTTCTTTTCTACATAGATACGTTTTACGTTTCCCATGGTGAGATTCATCATCCTCCGTTTTGTTTGTTGTTTGTGTTTGCTGCAACACTTTTATTATACCGAATCTACTGTATTTTGCAAGTGCTATGTCCTTGCCGCAAGATGGGCAGCGTGGTATAACTCTGCACCAGAAGCATAGGATTTTCCATTTTACGTAGCAGCATCACTGCCGCCTGCACCCCAAGCTCATACACATCGATGTCTATAATCGTAGGTTCCGGTTCGAGCAGGGCGGAATATGGATAGCTGTCAAAAGTAAGAAAGGCTGTCCTTTCAGGTATCTTCCATCCGTATTCGGAAACTGCCTTGACCACTCCAAGGGCAAGGGCATTGTTTTCACACACGATTGCCCTTGGGGGCTCCTTTAATTCAAGCAATTCCCTAGTCTGCCTATAAGCATCCTCCCGGCTTGCGTCCGTGTGGCGGATATAGGAATCCGGTATCCGGTATCCATACTCATACATACCGCCCAAAAAACCGTTCAGCCGCTGCATGGAGATATGATTGGAAGCGCTCTCCGCCACGAAGGCAACCTTTTCATAATGGCACTCCAACATATGCTGGGCGGCAAATTGACCGGCTAAACCGTTATTGATATCAATCCAGCACATCCGGCTTCCCGGACCGGGATGTCCGATATAAATATGGGGGAATTTTGATTCCAGCAAAATCTTTGCCATCCCCGGAATCGTGCAGGAGCCATGAATCAAAATGCCGTCCGCGATCCTGCTGGAAATCAGGTCACGCAGATAGTCCCCGTCTGCCCCCTCCCCCGGCACATCCTCCAACATCAGGGTATAACCGCAGCGGGACAATTCCCTGCGCGCGCCGCACAGAATGTCAAACATATGGGGATTGTGATAGGCTTCCTCCTTCTGCAGTTTGGAAAGGAAGATAATATTTTTCGTACTGCCCCTTGCAAAACTCACTGCTCTTGCATTGGGAGTATAATGAAGCTTCTCGATTGCCTCCCGGACGCGGGCGCTGGTTTCCGGTGAAATAGAGCTCCAATGATTTAAGACCTTAGAGACGGTAGAAGTGGACACGCCTGCCTCCACTGCAACGTCACGGATGGTAACCGCCATAAATAACCTCCATTCCTGATTGGTCCACACAATTGGACAAAACACATAATTTTGCAATAATGGTATAGCGTTTTCCTAACAAAGTCAACAAAAAATGTAGAAACTGCATGGAAAAAAACGTATTTTAATGGTATAAATGACATAAGCAAAAGACGTACGCCGCTTTCAATATCCAAATTTTAGGAAAACATTTTCATAAAAAGGAGGAAATTCTATGAAAAAGAAATCTGTATTGAAGAAGTTAAGCCTGCTCACCGCATGTGCACTTACGCTAGGAGCCCTTTCCGGCTGCAGCAAGGACACTGCCGCTACAAACAATTCCCAGCCTGAAAATGCATCCCAGGAGGCTCCTGCCGATGACAGCCAGGCTCCCCAGGAAGAGACACCAAGCGCCGGTCAGGATCCGATTGTCATAACCGCGTGGCACGACAACGATGAAGCCATGATGAATGCCCTTGCAGATGTAGTAAACCAAGCACTTTCGGAGGAAAATATCACGCTCCGCTTTGAAAAAAAGAGCGACGTGGCAGGGCAGATCCGCCTGTACGGGACAGACGCCGCAAATGGACCTGATCTCTATCTCTTCGCCCATGATGCCCTTGGCGGCTTTGCTGAAATGGGGATATTGGAACCGGTGGAAAATCTCATCGATCCTACCAAAGAGGCGGACCTGCTTCCCATGACCTTAGAAGCAGCCACCTATAAGGATGTGCAGTATCTGATGCCTGTCTACTATGAGACCTTGTTATTCATGTACAACAAAGATCTGTGGGAAGGCGAACTGCCTTCCACCACGGAAGGTCTTTATGATTATATGACCGCTCACACCGACACCGCTGCCGGAACTTATGCACTGGTCAACCAGCATTCCACTTCCTACAATGTAGCTCCCTTTATCAACGGCTTTGGCGGTTATATCATCGACAAGGACGCCAACCCGGGACTGGATACCCAGGAAATGAAGGATGCCATCACCTACAACAGCAAATTTGCCGCTCTCCAGGCGGACGGAGACTATAACACGGTAACCACCCTGTTCAATGAAGGAAAAGCCGCTGCCATCATCGGCGGTCCCTGGCTGATCTCCGGCATCAACGATGCAGGCATCAATCTTGGCATCAAATCCTTAAGTGACTTCACCCTTCCCAACGGGAACGTGATGATGCCTTACTCCGGCGTGCAGTGCCTGGGCGTTTTGAAGGTTGCCGCCGAGACCAAAAAGGATGCGATCACAAAGGTGCTGGAAGTGCTCACACAGCCGGAGGCAGGCATCATGCTCGCCCAGAACTTTAACTGCGCTCCTGCCAACAGTAAAGCCTATGAAGATGCGCAGGTTGCCGCAAACGAAATGATTCTCGCCATGGAAAAGACAGCACAGAATGCCGTTCCCATGCCCAACATCCCTGAAATGGGCGTTATGTGGGGACCGGCTGAATCCCTGTTAGCAGCAGTCAATAAATCCGGCGAAGACGTGGACAGCGCCGCTTCCAAGTATCAGCAGGAAGCGCTGAGCGCCATCGCAGATATGCAGTAGGATTTGCGCGCTATCACAATTCTTATAAAAAGAAATGATCAATCAGGCACAGGGGGCATTACCCTCCTGTGCCAATCCTGCAAGAGGTGTGACAATGGAAAATACAAAGAAAAAATATCTTCCCTGGCTCTACTGTCTTCCGTCCTTTCTCTTAATCGGCGCCATCGTATTGTTTCCGATTTTGTATACCGGATATATTTCCTTTACCAATATGAATCTCTATCATTGGCAGGATTATACCTTTATCGGAATCGACAACTATGTACGCGCCTTAGGGAAGGTAGACTCCGGCTTTCTTTCGGCGCTCGCCACCACCCTTTTATGGACGCTGGTCAATATGGTTCTGGACGTGGCGATTGCCTATGTGCTTGCCGTAGGACTAAATACCGACGGGCTGCGGGCAAAGCGTATTTACAAAACCCTGTTGGTGTTCCCCTGGGCAATGCCTGCCTACGTATCGATTCTGGTCTGGCGGGTAGGCATGTTCAACACGGAATTTGGACTTTTAAACAAGATCGTGACATCCTTAGGGTTCGATAAAGTGGATTTTCTCTCCCGGAACGTTCCCGCCTTTATCTCCTGTATGGTTTTGAACCTCTGGATGTCCCTGCCCTACATGATCGTCATGATTGACGGCGGACTGCAGAGCATCGACAAAAGCATGTACGAAAGCGCCGTTCTGGATGGAGCAAATCCATGGCAGAAAAGCATTTATATCACCGTACCGTCCTTAAAAAAGATCATGGCGCCTATTGTCATCATGACCACCTTTACCATGTTCAAGCAGTTTGACATCCTCTATCTTCTCACCATGCAGAAAGGCGCCGTGTCGGGTTCTACCTTACAGACCATCATCACCTATGCCCACCAGAATGCCTTCGTCTCAAATAATTATGGCTTGTCATCGGCAGTGTCCATGGTAATCTTTGTCATTATCATCCTGTTTTCCCTTTGGACCAACACCGCCGCAGTGCCGGAAAGGAAGGGCAAATGAAACATACGCTGAGAAAAAAGTTTTATCTTATATTTTTAAACATATTTTATACCATGATATGTCTGCTTGCACTGGTGCCTATTTTATATGTGTTCCTCTTATCCATAAGCAGCGGGGGCGGCGCCCTGCTCACCGGCTCCCTCGGCGCCCTGACACTGGAAAACTACCGCAAGATCATCGTGGAGGAGCCTTTCCTTACGTGGCTTTTTAATTCCGTCATCTTAAGCGTAGGCACCATGCTCCTTGCAATGGGCACCAGCATAAGCGCCTCTTATGCCTTTTCCCGCTTTCATTTCAAAGGGAAAAATAAGGCTATGTGGTTTTTACTTTTGCTGAACGCATTCCCCCAGATTTTATCCATGTTCGCCATCTTCCGGCTTTTCAGGCTGATGAACCTTTTAGACTCCCATCTGGGACTGGTCTTCGTTTACGCGGGCAGCATGTGCATTTTCGGCATTTGGAACATGAAAGGATACTTTGACTCCATTCCCATTGAAATCGAGGAAGCTGCCAAAATCGACGGATCAGGAAATCTGCAGCTGATCTTAAAGATCATTATGCCTCTGGCACGTCCTGCTATCATCGTAACAGGCGTTATGATTCTTATTTTTGTATGGAATGAATACCTTTTCGCCACCACCTTCATGCTTCGGGAAGAGAGTTACACCTTGGCAGGCGGGCTCTATCAGCTCCAGGCAAACGATTACAGCCGCAGCTGGCCCTTATTTTCTGCCGCTGCAATTTTGGTCTCTGTACCCATCTTGATCATCTTCTTCTGCATTCAGAAGCATATGGTATCCGGTCTGACCGCCGGAGGCGTAAAAGGTTAAGAAAGGAAATTCAAATGAACAAGAGTGCTGTTTTACATATACCAACATCCCAATATGCGTTCCCCATGGCTGAGGATGTCTTCGTCATCCGCCTGCGGGCAGGAAAAGGCGACCTTACCGGGTGCAGTCTGTTTTACGGAGACAGAGCATGCACTTCCTCCCCTGTCCGTTTTTCATCCATCCCCATGGAAATACGCTTTCAAGATGCCTTATACGATTTTTATGAGGTAACTCTCCATCCCTGTCCGAGAAGAATCTGCTATTACTTTGCACTTACATGCGGAGAGGAACAGTTTTTCTACTATGGAGGCGATTTTCACTCACAGCTGCCTGACCTGATTTTAGAGGACGGCTTTGTGGTGGAAGGAAGAAGCGAATATGACCAATATCCCTACATCCTCCGCTCAGAAGTCATAACGCCCCCTGAATGGTACCTCCATTCAGTGGTCTACAATATCTTCCCCGACAGCTTTGCGGACGGACCTGCCGCTTTATCCGGCGAGGCGAAGGAATGCCCCTCACCGGATGGAACTCTCAGCCGTTCCATCCTTGGCGGCACGATCAGAGGCATATTGGAAAATCTGGATTACATCCAAAGCCTGGGGGCTGACTGCCTGTACCTAAATCCTATTTTCAAGGCGGAAGAATATCACAAATATGATATTGTGGATTATTTCCACGTAGATCCCTGCTTTGGAAGCGATGAAGACTTCCTTGCACTAACCACCCAGCTTCATCAAAGAGGCATGCACATCATCATCGACGGCGTATTCAATCATTGCAGCTGGCACTCCCCCATGTTTGAGGATGTGGTAAGGAAGGGAGAAGCCTCCCCTTACAAAGATTGGTTCTATGACCTTACTTTCCCTGTCCTTCGTCCGGAGAAAGAAGACCAGATACCCTCTTACGCTTGTTTTGCCTACGAGCGCAAGATGCCCAAACTTAATACTTCCAACCCCGAAGTGCAGGAATATTTTGCCCGTGTAGGAAGGTATTGGATTGAAAAATTTCATGTGAACGGCTGGCGTCTGGACGTCGCCAACGAAGTAGACAAAAACTTCTGGCGCAGATTCCGGACCTCTGTGCGCGAGGCAGACCCTGACGCCGTTTTGATTGGCGAAGTCTGGGAAAATGCAGAAGTCTGGCTTAAAGGAGATATGTTCGATTCGGTCATGAATTATGATTTCAGGAAACACTGCCGTGATTACTTTGCCCAAAAGCAAATTTCCGCAGACGGCTTTGCACATAGAATGACAGACATGCTGTTAAGATATCCCTTCCAAGTCAGCTGCGGGCAGCTGAATCTCCTAGACAGCCATGACGTCTCCCGCTTCTACAGCCTATGCAGCGAAGACGACGACGCCTGGCAGGCAGCTTTTCTATGCCTCTGTATGATGCCCGGCGTGCCAAGTATTTTTTACGGGGATGAAAAGCGGATCTCCGGATTCAAGGAGGATGACTACCGGAAACAGATGCCCTGGCAGGAATCCCACGAAGATTTAAAATGCTTTGTGCAGGACGTCATCCGCATACGAAAGGAATATATCTCTCCTCTGGATGAATGGACGGTGCTGCATACCGATTCCGAATCAGATTTTCTGGTCTTCGAGCGCAAAGGAAAACACCGCATCCGCGTCTTAATCCATATGGGGAAAGGAACTGTCGATGCCCGTCCCTTTTGTGATGGGGGTCTCCTGCTGCTTTCCAGGAACGCCTCCGGCACTCTTATAAAGCAGAATGGTTTCCTGATTCTGCGGATGCCATAAAAAATACGCCCACCTTAATGGTGGGCGCTGTTATTGATGTGTTATTGATGAAGCCTGTGTATCAGCCGATATGCCATCTCTCCTTGCGTAATCAATGCCTCCGTATGGGCAAAAAACACAATTCCGGAGGTAGGTGCAATAATCGCTTCTTTAATAAACCCCTCGTAAGGATCTCTTATCTCCGCTATGGGATATCCATACCGCACATATTCTCCCGGCTTTACAAGCCCTCTGAAGATTCCTCCCTTTCCTACATACACATCCGTCAGATCGTCTTCCATAATGATATGACTGATGAATCCGCTGTGACTCTCATACCGTATGATTCCCATTCTGGTCAGGAAACGCAGTACCGCCGAGAGCGCCTGCAGCGCGCTTTCATCATCAATCGTGTCGTTCCGGTTCGTATATAAGGAAAAAGCAGCCGTCATCTCGTCCTGCCAGTTATAATTGAGGGTTTTCGTATCCAGCGGACTTGGCTTTCTCACTACCACGTAAGGAAGTCCAAACAGATTTGCCAGCGACGTATTCTGATACCCCGTCTCCATCATCCTTACATGGGGGACAAATTCTCCCGTCATATAAAAGCTGGTCAGCTGAATGCCATAGGTATATTCTTTTACCCTGTCAAAAATTTCATATGCGATCCGACCTGTAGTATCTCCGTCATTTCTTCCCGGGAAATCCCTGTTGATATCCACATCCTCCACGCCGAAAAACCGCCTGCCCGTGTTAATCCCAATGCTGTTGACCACAGGTACGACCAAAATACTCTTTCCTGCATTGATGCAGCCATTCATCTCCAGTTCCTTTAATTCCCGGATCAGCTGGGAGCAGATATACATCTGCTGAATCTCATTTCCCCTGATTGCACCTAGAATACAGGCTGTAGGGTCTCCTTTGCCAAACCGGAATCCCTCTATCACCATATCTTCCCTGTATGGGAAATGCACCCTGTAAATTTCTTCTTTATGCATGACCTATTCCTCACCAATACCCGTCAATATCCTTGCCAATAGAGATCCCTCTCTCACGAAAGGATATTCCCTTAAGGTAAATACCAGTCCGCTCTTCTTCGCATTGACCTCTTCAAGGATCTTTCCCTCCAAAGGGCTTACCACCTCTCCCAGCCGGTCTCCTTTTCTGACATAATGATTATGAGCGATTGCCGGAAGAAAGACGCCTGTGCTTCCGGAGCGGATGAAATCCACTTCTCCGTCTGTAGAAATCGCCGGATACTGAATCTCTCCCACACTGCCTTCCCACATTCCAAGCTCTTTCATCAGATGGAAAATGCCTTCCACCACCTGATTGCCAAAGCCTCGATCAATCCTGGTCCCCACCCCCAGTTCCAATACCATGGAGGGCACTCCCAGCATATTCATGGAATAGGTCAATGTAGATTCATGAACGGTAGCTGTGGCATTTGTCCAGATCATATCCGCATTCAAGAGTTTTGCAAATGGAAGAAGCTGATCTGCAAACCGCTCGCTCACCCGCACCTGGGGAATCTCCTTCACAAACACATCGCCTGCATGCACATCAAGACACATATCTGCTCCGGATATATCTTCAACGATTGCTGCCGCTGCCTGTTCCATCGCAGTCCCGTTTTTTTTGCCGGGAAACATTCTATTTAAGTCCAGCCCAAGCTTAGGAATCTTATGTTCTGCCTGTTCCAGCCCAAGGGGATTTAATGCCGGATAAATATCTACCGTCCCCGTGAGGAACTCCTGCCCCTCCAAAAGCCTGCGTGCCGTCTCATAACAGACATACTGCCCCTCAAATTCATCCCCGTGGATGCCTGTCACGATTGCCAGCCGTTTGGTACGCGGACGCTTTCCCTCGATTCTGTTCTTATTGATCACGAACCTTTCCCCCACAGGAAGTTCTATGGAGAATACCTCTTCTTTCATTGATCGATGCCCCTTTTCGCCTTACTCTTCTGCCACAAGCCCCTGCATCACATATAAGATCTCCCGATCAACAGCAGCTTCCGGGATGCCCCTTGTCTTAGAAGCGATCTTAATCCCTTCCAGCACATACATAATATTTCTGGCAGCGCCCCGGGGATCTTCGCAGTAAAATTCACCGCTCTGTATCCCTGCCTGAATCAGTTTTTCAATCACATACACTGCACCGTCGAACTGCTTTTTTAAAAGATTATCCTTAGAAGGAACCTTATGTTTAAAGAAGTATTCATAGATCGCTACATTTAAGGATGGCTTTTTGGAAAGAATCTCTTTCTTTTGTTCTTTTAAAAATAAGGCAAGTATATCTGAGGGTGTCGCCTCTTTCGTTATGTTCCGGTCAAACACATCATCCGTGTCCTCCTGTTCAAACCTAAGGACTTCCTCAAACAGCTCCTTCGTATTCTGAAAATACAGATAAAGCCCTCCCCTGCTGATCTCGCACGCTTCTACGATATCCTTCATGGTGACTTCTTTAAATCCTTTTTCTAAAAATACTTCCCTCGCTTTTTCTACGATATACTTTTTCTTTTGTGCAGATTTATCACTCATATACTGTGCTCCTATGAAAGAGGCTTATCCCTTCTTCAGCAATTCCTTTATCTTTTTAAGTCCGTAAAAGAAAACGCCGTTTTCAACCGCTTCTGACCAGAGAATGCCCTTCGTCATACCGCCCAGTACATACTTTGCCATGATTGCAAATATGATCTCTATGTCTTTAAATTCGACCTGCTCGATCATCTCAATCTCATCATGCGCATTCTTAAGTTTGCAGCGTGAATAAGTGTAGATATAATTTCGGTCAAAAAGCCCTGTCCTTTGCATTTCCTTCACAAAAGAAAGAAGGGTACTGTCATATACCGGAATAGGAACCGAATTTCCGGGCTTGTCCGCACCGTTATAATTCTGAACGACCCTTTCTCCTAACCGTTCCTCAAACCATGGGAGATAACGGAATGCGCTTTCAAATTTGGCACGATACTTTTCAATCATTTCCAGCCTATAAGTATTTTCTTTTTCCATAGTGTATTTTCCTTCCCAAAACTTGTACTTCTGTTATCGCAAAATACGCGCTAATTTCATCTTACCATAAAATTTCAAAATGTACTACAAGGAAAATAATATTCGCATTTTTCCTTAATTACTTTAAGATTACCACGCCATATCCCGGAAGGGTAAGCGTGTCTTTCTCCAAAGATGCCCTGTTTTCATCCACATACAAGCCGCTTGCTATTTTCTCCACCTCAGAGGAAATCTCCGGAATCTGAACGGTTCTAGGCTCAGCTGACAGATTGCAGAAAATGTAAAGCGTCTCATCCTCATAAGTCTTTGTAAAGGCGGTCAGCGTATCATCCGAATAGGTCTCCAGATTCGTTACCGTTCCTTTGCTGATTGCAGGAAAGGCATTTCTTATGCGGATCGCCTTTCTGTAATAATGATAAATGGAATAGGGATCCTCCGCCTGCACTTCATAGCTTCCGTACTTCATCTTTACACTGTCCATATCTGCAGGACCTGCGCACATGCCCGGCATGCTCTTATCCTCTGAAAAATACATGGGCGCACGCTTGTTTTCATCTTTGCCTGCCCCTTTCATTCCCAGTTCTTCCCCGTAATATACAAAGGCGCTCCCTGTCATCAAAAGATTCATCGCACCGGCGATCTTGGTCTGTGACTGGGCATCGTCTCCCGAATAATAGCCTGCACTCCTTGCCATATCATGGTTGGTATAAAAAGGCGCATCAATATAGTCCGGATTGTGCCCTGCAAACATTTCCTGTATATTCTCAATCGCCTTGCCGTAGGAAGATGCCGGTGCACTGGCTTTCGCCGCGCTTGCAATAATTCCTTCGCTGTCCGCAAAAGCAAAATTAAATACGCTGTCGATACCGCTGTCATAATACTGTGCATAGGTGGATATATCTGTCCACACCTCCGCTACCAGATAAGCATCCTCTTTCTTGCCTTTCACCATATCTGTAAACCAGGTCAGGATCTCCACATTGGCGCTGTCCACACCCGTCTCATATTCCTTGGCAGCATCCAAGCGAAAGCCCCCTACGCCCTTTGAGAGCCAGAAATCAACGATTTCCTCGATTTCCTTCCGTACCTGTTCGCTATAAAGATTCAGATCCGGCATCCCATAATAAAACTGCGCCTCATAGTACCACACGTCGCTTCCCGGCACCTGACTGTGGCCGGTTCCCGCCTCCTTGGTAAAATGATAATAATCCACATAAGGACATTCCTCCGGCGAAGGCTCTCCGTCTCCAAGTGATGCCAGATAACTGCACGCCTCTTTGAACCATGGATGCTCAGAGGAGCTGTGGTTGATCACGAAGTCAATGATCACTTTGATTCCTCTCTTATCACACTCCGCAATCAGTGCCTCGAAATCCTCCATTGTGCCATATTCGGGATCTATCTCACAATAATCCGTCACATCATACTTATGATACGAAGGGGACGGCATGATTGGCATAAGCCAGATTCCATTACAGCCAAGATCGGAAGTCGTCTGAGGATCTCCATCATTGATATAATCAAGCTTATCAATCAGCCCTCTAAGATCGCCTATTCCATCTCCGTTGCTGTCAAAAAAGGAATATACGAACACTTCATAGTAAGTGCGGTAATTATCCTCCATTGAAATGTCCATCGGAAGGAGCGCCTGCTCTTCTGCCTCCAGCTCTTCTAACGCCTGTTTTACACCCTCTCCATCTTCTTGCTCCGTCTGTTGATTGCCGCTCTCCCCGTCATCCGTTTCCGCTTCTGGCGCATTCTCCTGCACGTCTGCCTCTTCCATCTGCGCATCCGTCTGCTGCGGCTGCGCATTCTGCTCCTGTGCCCCGCTCTTTCCGCACCCCGCCGTCAGCATTATCAACGCCATTATCATGCACAAAAGCCTTGCTTGTCCTTTTCTTTTATTAAACATAATCTACCTCCTTTCTTCATCCGCTTTCTAAGCGGAAAAAAACCTAAGAAGAATCTTCAGGCATGAAGCAGACTTCTTAGGTTTTATTTTATACTGTTAAGATCTCCATTAACCCTTTACTGCTCCGCTCATGCCTTCTACATAGAATTTCTGAGTCATAAGGAACAAAATTGCAATAGGTATAGATACAAGAACTGCTCCAGCTGCAAAGGATGTATACCAGTTGTCGATATATTCCTTCTCGAGCATCTTCCAAAGACCGATGGATACCGTATAGTACTTTGCATCTGCACGGCAGATAACCTTTGCAAAAAGGAAATCAATCCAAGGCGACATAAAGGATGTCAAAATGGTATATACAATAATCGGCTTACTTAGGGGAATCGTTACGTTGGTAAAAATTTTCCATCTTGTAGCCCCATCAATGATTGCTGCCTCATCCAGTGACTTTGGAATCGTATCAAAAAATCCCTTTGCCACATAAAATCCTAATCCTGTTCCGGCTGAGAACACAACCACCAATGCAATGGGAATCATGGAGCCTTCTGACATATTAAGTGCCTTTAAAATATAATACACTGCAACCATGGACATAAATCCAGGGAATAATCCCAAGACCATGGCAATATTCATGAATGGTCTTCTCATTTTAAAGCGCATTCTGGACATACAGTAAGAAACAGAAAGCACGAAAATAGTTGAAATAATACAGGTGAAAATGGCAATCACAAAGGTGTTCATGAACATCCTTGGGAAGTTTAATATTGTCGTATCTTTAAACAGCTTCACATAATTATTAATCGTATATGTCTGTGGGAAAAAGGTCGTTACATAAGATCCCTTTTCTCCTCTGAAGCTGGTAATCACTACCCAAAAGATCGGCAGAACCCATATAAAAGCTAAAATAGCCAGAATCACATGTACAATAACATTTGTGATCGTTTTACGGACTTTTGCGCCTGTTACGGCTGTGTCATTTGCTTTACTCATTACATGAATCCCTCCTCGTCTTTATAGGATGCTGTATTCCGATAGGTCAACAGTGCCACAATCGCCAGAACCACGAAGGTCATGATACCGATAACCGCTCCCAGATTGTAGTAGTTCTTATCAATAGTCAGCTTATACAACCAAGTAACCAGAAGATCCGTCTTTCCTGCGGTATCTCCCACGCCGGTCGGATTTCCTCCTGATAACAGGAAAATAACGTTAAAGTTGTTTACATTTCCAGTAAACTGTGTAATCAGATAAGGTGTCATTACAAACAACATATATGGCAGCGTAATCTTGAAAAAGGTCTGGATTGCATTTGCACCGTCAATCTTAGCAGCTTCATAAAGCTCTCCCGGAATATTCTGTAAGATACCTGTTACCTGGAGCAGTGTATATGGAATACCAACCCACAGGTTAATGATGATAACCGTTGCTCTTGCCCATGTTGCATTTGAGAAGAAAGGAAGCGCCTGATCAATCAGACCATACTTCAAAAGCAGGGTATTTACAATACCTGTTGTCTGCAGCATACTTCTCATAATCAGCAAAGACACGAACTGGGGAACCGCAATAGATAGTACAAAGCAAAAACGCCAGAATGCTTTTCCCTTTGTTTCCTTCCTATTGATTACGATTCCAAGAATCATACCAAATATGTAGTTCAGCGCCGTTGCAAGAACTGCCCAAGTTAAGGTCCATCCCAATACCGAATAGAACTGACGCCCGATGCTGTCGCCAAAGTTCAAAATCTTGGCAAAGTTCTCAAGTCCCACCCAGTCAAATAAAACCAAATGCTCATCTAACTTGCTGTAATTGGTGAACGCCATACAGATCATGAAGATCAGCGGCAGGATAGTGAATACGAGAACTCCCCCTATAGGCGCTGCAAGGAGTAATCTATATAAATTTTGATTGAACAAACTCTTAATATCTTCTTTAAATGTGTTTAAGTGCCTGCCTTCCTTGGCAAGTACTTCGGCTTCATAGGAACTCTTTACAGCTCCCCTCCAAACCATGATAAAAGCCAGTGTTACAAAAATGGTAGCAATACCATACAAGAGCAAGAGCAGTGATTGATCTCCCGCTACATATTCATATATGCTTTTTTTCTCATTCCAAACTTTTTCCTGTTCTCTCCACCCCAGTGAAGGTAACATTTTTAAATTGTAAATACCTGATGTAACCATAAACCAGATATAAGCAGCCTCAACAGCTAAAAATGCAATCCCCTTGCCAATCTGTTTATGTGCGATATTTCCTAACCCCATGACCAGCATGGATAATTTCGTTATGATATTTCCTTTCGTTACTGCTTTCGTTACAGTGTAAGGATTCGCAAACTCTTTTTTCCTTCCAGAACCAGTCTTCTTCACATTAAACCTCCTACCTTCCCATCAAACAGGCACCAAGATGCCCCATAAGGGGCATCCTGAAACCTATTGTTTTGACTGAAATTTTACTGTGCAACGTCTGTGTTCATTGCTGTGTTCATTTCTTCTGTCTTCTCTGCTGCATTGTCATGTGTGATTTCACCAGCAACAAGTGCCTTACCCATGTTCTCTGCAGGTGACCAGTAGTTACCCATAGAAGAAACAACAGGCTGCATGATAGATGTAGATACCATAGTGTTTGTTACAGCAGTTGCAATTGCATCGTCTGCAAGTGTAATGTTTGTGTTAGAAGGAAGAACGTTTCTCAGTTCATAGTGAGCCATCTGAGCTTCTTCACTAGCAAGGTAAGCTGCAAGTGCCATAGCAACTTCCATGTTCTCACAGTTAGGGTTAACGCCTACTGCCTTAGATCCCATGAAGGACTTTAACTGACCTGCATTTCCACCGATGTTAGCTGTAGGAAGTGCTGCAACGCCCATGTTATCGCCAAGTGCTTCCTGTACAGATGCTGCATCCCATGTACCAGAGAAGATTGCATTAACGGAACCGTCACGAAGACCTGCGATACCTGCACCATCCTGGTCGTTGATGAAGTTAGCGTTTGCAACTAAGTCAACAAGATAATCTGTAGCTGCTACTGCGTTCTCGCCGCCGAAGTTGATGCCTGCTGCTTCGTCTGTACCATCGCCAAAGATAGTAGCGCCGTTAGCAACATAGAATGCCTGGATATACCAGCTGTTTGAAAGAGGGAAGGAAACCTTTCCTTTTTCTAACATTGTATCAAGGCTCTTAACATCATCTTCTGTGAAGACACTCTTGTCGTAGTACATGAACCATGTGTTGGATGTGAAAGGGAATGCCCATACGGAATCATTGTATGTAACAGATGCTGTGATAGAATCAGCGTTTGTAGATGTTACAGCATCTAAGTAGCTTCCGCCAAGTTCTGCAAGTGCGTTTGCAGCAACTAATTCAGGAATGTTGTCGTTTGCAAGCATGTATACGTCAGCTGCGCCTTCAACGTCCTGTGTTATAGTAGCCTTTGCATCGCCTTCTGCACATACGCCATACTCAAAAGTCAGATCCCAGCTTGGATGCTGTGCTGCGAACTGTTCGCACATTGTAGGAAGCCAGTTGCCAGCGTCTGCGGACTGATCTTCTGAAGGTCCCCATACAGTGATTGTTGCTGTGATTGCCTCTTCCTCTGCAGGAGCTTCTGCTTCTGCCTGAGCGTCATCTGTTGTCTCTGCAGGAGCTTCTGCCTCTGCTTCCGTGTTGTCTGTTGTTTCTGTTTCTGCCGGTGCAGGAGCTTCTGTTTCGCCGCCGCCGCAGCCAACCAAAGAAGCTACCATAGCAGAAGCAAGAAGTACTGCTAAAACTTTCTTTTTCATAATTCTTTCCTCTCCTTTTTGGATTTGATTAAATTTATATAAAATGCGTCACAAACATAATGTTTGTGTTTCCACATTTCATATCTAAAAATACTAAGTCATTAAAAACATGTCTATATTTTAACATGTTTTTATCGTCTATACAAGAGTGTCATGGTCCTAAGCCACGTACGCCTCTCCTCGTCAAGACTCCCCTTAAGCGTCCGCCAGCGCCAATTGCAGCCCACGGTGGATGGGAAGTTCATTCTCGTTTCATTTCCCAGCTTCAAGAGATCCTGCATCTGCATGATGGCGATATCCGCCACGCTGGCATATGCTGCCCGGATGATGGCATCCGGAATGTCGTCTTTCCTTTTGATATTTAAATATTCATACAGATAGGCAAGTTCATATTCCGTCTTATCCCTGAAATAACCCGTTATCGTTTCATTATCATGGGTTCCGGCATATACCACCAGATTACCGTCCTCATAATTGTGGGGAAGATGCTCATTTGCCGTATTCCCGTCGAACGCAAACAGCAAAATCTTCATCCCCGGCCATCCGGTCTTCGCGAGAAGCTTTTTAACCGCCGGAACCGCCACTCCCAAGTCTTCCGCAATGATGCGGTTCTTTCCAAGCGTATTCTCGATCATATCGGTGAGTTTTTTGCCGGGACCTTTATTCCATCTGCCGCCTCTTGCATTCTCGTCCTGCGCAGGAATGCTATAGTACTTTGCCACCCCTATAAAATGATCGATCCTGATGATATCAAAAATCCTGCCGTTGGCGGCAATACGCTTCTTCCACCATCCAAAGCCTTCCGCCTCCATCTTCTCCCAGTCATATAAGGGGTTTCCCCATTTCTGACCATCATCTGAAAAATCATCCGGAGGGCATCCGGCAACCTCTGACGGTCTCCCTTCTTCGTCCAGCTTAAACTGCCCCCGATCCGCCCACACATCCGCACTGTCAAGGGCAATATAGAGGGGAATATCCCCGATAATCTTGATTCCGTGTTCATTGGCGTAGGTTTTCAGCGCTTTCCACTGCTCAAAAAATTTGTACTGCAGGAACATCCAGAAAAGAATCTGTTCCCTTAATTTCTCCCTATACGCTGCCAGCGTATCTGCATCCCGGTTCTTAAGTCCCTCTTCCCAGGAAAGCCACTCGCTGCCGCCCTTTTCATTTTTAACTGCCATATAAAGGCTGTAATCTTCAAGCCATTCTTTATTATCCTTGCAGAACTTCTTAAAAGCATCCTTTTTCACATCAAATCTGCTAAAGGCACTCTTAAGAACTTTAAATCTATTTGTATAAATCAAAGCGTAATCAACATCGTCTTTTCTTCCGCCCCAGTTATATCCATCCACTTCTTCCTGTTTTAAAAGACCTTCTTCTATCAGGATGTCTAAATCGATGAGATACGGATTTCCTGCAAAAGCAGAAAAAGACTGGTAAGGGCTGTCTCCGAAGCTGGTAGGACCGATTGGAAGCACCTGCCAGTATTTCTGGCGAAGATCAGTCAGCATATCCACGAATCTGAAAGCTTCCTTTCCCATAGTGCCGATGCCATACGGCGACGGAAGACTGGTGACCGCCAATAAAATACCGGCGCCTCTGTCCATTCTGCTGTCTTTCACTTCCCTTGCCCTCCTCACAAAACTTTCGTAAACTTTCGTTTTGATGGTTATAATTTAGCACTCTGTCCATTTTTTGTCAACAGTTTCATAAAAAGTACTTTACTTTCTACATTTATGTCGATTTATTTAATTAGTTTTTGTATATAATCACAAATAAAATTGGAATATCCATACAAAAAGATTTATGTGTTGCAAAGTCCCTTTGATTTACGCTATACTGATTTTGTTGTAAAAAGTAGAACAATTAGGATAAAGGTACGGAAAATTTATGGCTAGAATAAAAGACATTGCAAACAAACTTGGCATTTCCATCAGCACCGTCTCAAAGGGGCTCAACGGTGCAAGCGATATCAGCGAAGAGCTCCGTCAGACGGTACTGGATACCGCAGTGGAAATGGGATATACCACCAAAAAAATGAAAAAGGAAGAGCACAAAAAACTTTGTATTTTTATAGAAAACATGGATTATGCGTCTCCTGAGCACTTTGGATATGACATTATTCTCGGATTTAAGCAGGCCGCTTACCGGGACAACTGGGATATCGATATCTTCCCCGTCACCCCCTCTTTCCAGCTGCGGGAAAAATATGATACTTATATGCTCAAGAAAGGGTATTCCGGTGCATTTTTAGTAGGTTTCGCCCTGCAGGATGAATGGATGGCACAGTTAGAAGACACCGGTATCGCCACCGTTCTTTTCGACAATTATATTAAAAAAAATCCCAATGTGGCTTACATCGGAACAGACAGTTTTGAAGGCATAGATGCCGCCATCGATCATCTGGTGTCGCTGAACCATAAGAAAATCGCTTTTTTAAATGGTTCCCTGCATTCTATGATTACAGAACACAGACAGCAGGCCTTCTACGACAGCATGACTGCCCACCAGCTTCCCGTGATGAAGGGTATGGTGGCAAACGGCTACTATGTTGCCGAGTCCGCCAGCTACTTTGTCTCTTCTTTTTTATCCAAGGGAGCAACCGCCATCGTATGCGGCAACGACCTGATCGCCTACGGTGTAATGAAAGAATGTCAGGCGCTCGGTTTCCGGGTTCCGGAGGATGTGAGCGTCATTGGATTTGACGACCTTCCCTGCTCTGCAAAGGCTTCTCCTGCCCTTACTACCATCCGGCAGGAGCGGATTGAACTTGGCAAATGCGGTTATGCTGCGCTGCACAGTTTAATGAACCATGTGTCCATAAACAAGATGCTCCTGCGTCCCCAGTTTATCATTCGGGAATCCACTGACATCAAAAAAGTACCGGTTCTGAAATAGAATCCGGTACTTTTTAGCAGGGGCAGTAGGAATCGAACCCACATCGACGGTTTTGGAGACCGCTGTTCTACCTTTGAACTATGCCCCTATAGCGACCCTAGAGCCGCCAAATGGTATTATACCTTATGCCGCTGTTATATGTCAATCATTTTTTGTCTAATATTGAAGATAATCTTTCGTGTCCTTTTCAACGACTTCACTGAACTCTTTTACTTCCTTAGAGGGCTCATAATTCTTCTGATCATAAAGAACCTCATGCAGTCTGACCACATTTTCCTCCAAAGAAGTGGCAATCACACAGGACCCTTCCGTTCCAATGGTCCCTCCGTTTCTCATATCCTCAAAAGGGAATCCGTCGCTGACCGTCACCTTATAATCACCGATCATGCCAATAAGGGGAAGGAAATCCTCCACATCAAGGGATGTCCGCACGCTTGGCAGAACCCCATATATAGCCTCCGTCAGCTCTCCAAGAGAAGCCTTTTTCCCTTTTTCCATCATGGCGACCAGCACGTCCCTCTGCCGCTGGGCACGCCTGAAATCATCCCCGCCGCCATAGCGGATCCTGCAGTATGCAGTTGCCTGCAAACCATTAAGCACCTGTCTGCCTGGTTCTTTCACCGGCGTATAATCGATTCCCATCTCTGCTGCCATGGTGCTCTGGTAATTGTTCAAATGAATGATCTCTGTCTCTGTAAGATTCATTTCAATACCGCCCAAAGCATCCACCGCCTTCATAAGTCCCTCGAACCCCACCGTAATATAATCGGTGATATACAGATCCGTATTCATGTTGATCATGCCGATTGCCTGCTCCGGTCCTCCCAGCGCGTATGCCTTATTACACTTGCCATAGGAATCATTTCCAAGATTGAGATAGGTATCTCTGTATATAGACACAAGACGCACCTCATGGGTATCCATATTGATTGAGCAGACCATGATCGTATCGCTTCTGTTACCTCTTCCAAGGCTGCCGTCCCTTGCATCCACACCAAAAAACGCCACGTTGAAAACACCTGTGTACTTGTGATCACTGCCTTCCTCGGCAGGCTGCGTCACCATCTCCTTTACTTCCTCGTTGACGGCAATATTTTCTTCGTCCAGGTTGTCCTTTACAGCCCCGCCTTTACTGTCCGTGGCGCGAAGGGTAAAATAGAGAACGCCTGCCGCCGCTGCCAGTACGATAAATTCCAGAATAAACAATGGAATATGCTTCATCCATTTTTTCTTATCCATCTTTATACCCATGCCTTTCCCGCATGTAAATACGTAAGGTAAAACTTCTCTTTTGACAAAATCCTGTTATATTTTACCATGAACCTTCACATTTGAACACAAGATTTTATTATTTTGTAAAATTTGTCATATATTTGTCATAAAAGCTGGATGGCTTCCTTCACGCTTTTTACGCCTATCACCTTGATTCCTGCCACTTCTTTTACACTCTCCATGCATACATAGGGAATGACACAAGTCGTAAATCCAAGTTTTGCCGCCTCCTGGATTCTTGCCTGTATCATGCTCACCCCCCGCACTTCACCGCTGAGTCCCACCTCACCTATTGCAATCAGCTTATTGTCGATGGTCTTATTTTTAAAACTGGACACCACCGCCATGGCGATTCCCAAATCGATGGCAGGCTCCTGTATCTTGATTCCGCCTGCGATATTGACATAGGCATCACAGCTGCCTAGAGAAAGCCCCAGCCGCTTTTCCAGTACCGCGATCAGGAGATTCACCCTGTTGAAGTCCGTCCCAATGGTCTGCCGCCTTGGAATGCCGAAGTTGGAATGGCACACCAGCGCCTGCACCTCGATCAGCATGGGACGGGTTCCCTCCATGGAACAGACTACGATAGAGCCGTTTGCATCCTCCGGCTTGCCGCTGAGCATAAACTCAGAAGGATTGAGCACTTCCTTAAGCCCCGCCGATTCCATCTCAAAAACTCCAATCTCATTGGTGGAACCGAAGCGGTTCTTGACTCCCCTTAAGATCCGGTAAGATGCATGCCTGTCTCCCTCAAAGTACAGTACCGTATCTACCATATGCTCCAGCACGCGGGGTCCTGCCACCGTTCCCTCCTTGGTCACATGCCCTACGATAAAAATAGAAATGTTCAGTCCCTTTGCAAGCTGCAAAAGCACACTCGTCGCCTCCCTCACCTGAGTGACGCTGCCCGGCGCCGAGGACACACTTTCCCTATACATGGTCTGAATAGAATCGATCACCACCACATCAGGTCCGGTCCGGCGTATGTTCTCCTCTATCGAATCTAAACTGGTTTCACACAGCAGCTTTAAGTGCGCATTAAAATCCCCTATGCGGTTGGCACGTATCTTGATCTGCTTTAAGGATTCCTCGCCGGAGACATAAAGTACTTCCTTTTCGTCCTCTGCCAGATTCCTGCACACCTGTAAAAGCAGGGTGGATTTTCCGATACCAGGGTCTCCTCCCACTAAAGTGAGAGAGCCTGCAACAAGACCGCCGCCCAACACCCGGTCCAGCTCCGACATGCGGGTGCTGATCCTGTCCTCCTCTTCTAAAGAAATTTCTGAAAGCGGCGAAGGTCTGTTCTTTGTCTGCCCTGACGGTGAACTCCCTCCTGCCGCCCTTACCGGCACACTTTCTTCCACAAAAGTATTCCACTGCCTGCAGCCCGGACACTGTCCCATCCATTTGCTGGACTCATATCCGCACTCTTGGCAGAAAAAGACAACCGCATTTTTTCCTTTTGCCATGCATCTTCTCCTTATCTTCTCCAAAACAGCTTAAATATATCGTGCAAAAGCTGCTGCAAAAAATTTCCTTTTGCAGCAGCTTTCTTATTCTTATCAATTTAAAGCTCTTATTTGGTAATGGTAATGCCAACTTCCCCTGCCTGCGCAAGCAGTGCGCTGATATTAAGCTTGCCGCTCAAGTTCGTCTTCATCTTACCAATACTCTCTCCGTTGACAAAAACTTCATACTCCGTGTCTTCCTCAAGCCCTATGGTAATCTGGGCGTCCTCATCGCCCTCCACTTTAAAGCTGATCTCGTCTGCAGTCTCCTTAAAATGGAAAACACTGGTTCCCGGCACGGATTCGTAGACAAACATTCCGTTTCTCTCTAATCTGGTCATTGTTTTGTAGGTTTTAACCTTATACAGATCTCCGCAGTGCTCGAAATCCTCCAGTTTGGCTTTATCCTTAAGCACATGATTGCCGAAACTGACAGTTCCGTCTGCTTCCTTACGAATTAATTCCTCTACAACAGCCATTTTCTTATGTCCTCCTGCTCGTGTCATTTATCTTACCCTCAAGGTTAATGACAGTATAATATATTTTTGTATAGATATCTACCAAAAAATTTGCAAAAAACAATTAAATTTTATTGTTTCATTTTCACATCAAATACCACCTGTTCCTTGCGGAAGCCTGCGGTGACGGCATCCCCAGCCTTCACCCTGCCGGATAGTATTTCCTCTGCAAGTCTGTCCTCCACCACGCTCTGAAGCGCCCTCTTTAAAGGTCTCGCTCCCATCTTGTCATCCGCGTATTTAGTGACGATGTGTTCCTTCAAAGCATTGCTTACAAGGAGCCTTATCTGCATCTGCTTCTTGCATCTGCTGACCAGATTGTCGCACAAAAGATTCATAATCTCATGCATTTCCTTTTTATCCAAAGGCTGGAATACCATGATCTCGTCGATCCGATTGATAAATTCCGGCTTAAAGATCTTCTTCACCTCTTCCATCACGCCGGCTTTCATCTTCTCATAATCCTGTTCCCTGGTGCTGTCCATGGAAAATCCCAGATTTTTCGGCGCTATGATCCTCTGCGCGCCGGCGTTGGAAGTCATAATAAGGATGGTATTCTTAAAACTCACCTTCCGCCCCTTGGAATCTGTGATATGACCGTCATCCAGCACCTGAAGAAGCACATTGAACACATCCGGGTGCGCCTTCTCGATCTCGTCGAACAGAACCACAGAATATGGATTCTTCCTTATCTTTTCGCTGAGCTGACCGCCTTCCTCAAATCCCACATATCCCGGAGGCGAACCAATCATCTTTGATACCGAGTGCCCCTCCATGTATTCCGACATATCTACCCTGATCAGGGCATTTTCCGAGCCGAACATGGCTTCCGCCAAGGCTTTGCTCAATTCCGTCTTTCCCACGCCGGTAGGTCCTAAGAATAAAAAGGAACCGATTGGGCGGTTGGGATCCTGCAATCCCACTCTGCCGCGCCTGATTGCCCGTGAAACGGCGCTGACCGCATCCTTCTGCCCGATCACACGCTTATGAAGAACCTTCTCAAGCCTTAACAGCCGTTCGCTCTCCTTTTCTGTCAGCTTCTTTACCGGAACCTTGGTCCATGAGGAAACCACCTCTGCAATCTCGTTCGCGCCGATAGAAAAGCTGCTTTCCGATTGTTTCTGGCGGTTCCTTTCCTTGGTGCGCTCGAACTTCTTAATCAGCTTTTCCTGCTCCTTGCGGATAGCGGCTGCTTCTTCTAACTTTCTGGTTTTAAGATGCTTCTCGATCTCCTGATCCATTTCCTGAATGCGTTCTAACATTTCTTTTAAGTTTTCCGGCGTATGCATGCCCCTTAACCGGACTCCGGCAGCCGCCTCATCGATCAAATCAATCGCCTTATCCGGCAGATTCCGGTCGTTGATATAGCGCTCTGACAATTGCACCGCCGCCAGAATCGCTTCTTTGGTGATGGTGACCTTGTGGTGCTCCTCATATTTAGGCGCTACTCCCGCCAAAATCTCCACCGCCTCTTCTATGGTAGGCTCTTCTACGTAGACGGACTGGAAACGTCTCTCTAAGGCGGCATCCTTCTCCACATATTTGTGGTATTCCGCCACTGTGGTGGCGCCAATCAGCTGCAGTTCTCCCCTCGCAAGCGAAGGCTTTAAAATGTTGGACGCATCGATGGCGCCCTCCGCGCCGCCTGCGCCGATGATGGTATGCATCTCATCCAGAAATAGGATGACATTTCCGTCCTCCTGAACTTCCCGGATCACCCTCTTGATCCTTTCTTCAAATTCTCCCCGGTATTTAGAACCTGCCACCATGCCGGATAAATCCAGCGTCAAAAGCCTTTTATTCTGCACGGTAAAGGGCACTTCCCCCGCCACGATGCGAAGCGCCAGCCCTTCTACCACCGCCGTCTTGCCTACCCCCGGCTCCCCGATCAGGCAGGGATTGTTCTTCGTTCTGCGGCTTAAGATCTCAATCACCCGCTTGATCTCATTTTCCCTTCCCACTACCGGGTCTAGTCTTCCTGCGGCGGCAAGCGCAGTAAGATCCCTGCTGTACTGCTCTAAGGTAGAGGTCTGCTTGCTCTTCCGGTTCTGCTTTTTCCCTAAATCCTCTTTATACAGGTTTCCATCTTCTCCCATGGCGATCAGCGTATCCACATAAAGCTTCTGCACCGATATTCCCATGGTATTGAGCAGACGGACGGCTACATTTTCTCCTTCTTTCAAAAGCGCAAGGAGAATGTGTTCTGTTCCCGTCTTGTCTGCCCCGAAACGGTCTGCCTGCCTGTGCGCCTCATCGAGCACTGCTTTTGCTCTGGGGGACGCCCCCTCGCGCTCTTTGATCGTGACCACTGCCTCCGGCATGATCAGTTCCTGTATCATTTCTATAATCTTATTTTCATCAGCCCCGTTTTCTTTTAAGACTTTGAATGCTACCCCCGTGCCTTCCTTAAGCAGTCCGACCAGAATATGCTCCGTTCCCACATATCCTGCCCGCATTCTGGACGCGGTCTTTTCTGCAAGTGACAATGCTGCTTTTGCTTTATCCGTAAAACCACCTGACTGCATGTTAAAGTCCTCCAAATTCTTCATATATTTCATCGATCATCCGATGCGCTTCCTCGCTGGAAATCCCCTTGCAGATTCCCTTGACAAGGCTTGCCCTTAATTCTTCCTTCATCTTTTCAAGGGTCCTGATCCTGTCGATATCAAGCGCGATTACAGCGCCTTTTCTTCTGTCCACCTTCACAAAGCCTTCCTGTTTTAGAACCGTGTAGGCCTTATTTACCGTATGCATGTTGATGCCAATATCATCCGCCAGCTGCCTTACGGAAGGAAGGGCATCTCCTTCCTGAAATTTTGAAGTTGCGATTCCAAGTATGATCTGGTTCCGAAGCTGTAGATAAAGCGCTTCTTCGCTGTTAAAATCAATCTCTATCATCATATTTTGCATGCCCTTTCCTGCACACAAGAGGAATAGCTTTTGCTATCCCTCTCATGTGTTTTACAGATCTTTATCATCCATGTTCAAAAATTCAAATTCAAACTCATCATCATCGATTAAAAAGTTCTGCGGTTTCCTTGCGGCAGGCTTCCTCTCTGGCTCTCGCCGTTCTGCCGCATGGAGCTCCTTCTCGCCTTTCGCCCTGGGTTGTCCCGTTCTTTCTCTTTCTCTCTGTCTTACCGGTCTTTCCTGCTCTTCAGACACCGGCTGCGGTCTTTTCTTTCTGACAGGCGCTTCTTGGGGCTCTTCTTCCTCTTCCACGACCCTGCGTCTGACCTTCCTGCGCACGGGCGCCGGCTCTGGCTCTTCTTCCTCTTCCTCGTCTTCTTCCTCTTCATCCTCATAGTCGTCATAGTAAAGGCTTCTGATCTTAAACAGTAAGACGGTAATCACAATAAAAAGAAGGACAATCACACCGGCTAAGATGATAATGATGATCTTCTCCTTTTCCAGCTGATCCTGCTGTTTCTGAATGCTTTCCCTGGCACTCTCTGCTGCACCTAAAAGTTCCGTTACCTTGACCATGTTTCCGTCAGGCATATAAAGGTAATAGTCCTGCTCACCTGCCTGATTTGCCGTATAGACTACCTGATAGTCATTATGCTCTGGTTCTGCCGGGGTCTGCTCCCCTGCGCCTTCCTCCGGCTGTGCACCCTCCGCTCCTTCCGGGTTTTCACCCTGTGCGGGGTCGGGGTTCTCCCCTTCCCCGCCTCCCTCCGGGTTTTCCGGGGCGGGCTGTTCCTGACTTTCCCCTGCGCCTATGGTAATTAAATCCGACCGTACATATCCCTCGACCGTCCTGCCATTGTAATCGCAGGTCAGCTGGTACCATTTCTTTCCAGAACTGTCGGTTGCTTCTCCAATCAAGGTCATGGAAGTCCCGCTTGGAAGTGAAGCCACAATGCTGTGCTGGGTAGACGCTCCGGAACGGACATTGGCATTGTTGCCGGAATTGACTACCGCCTGCTGCTCTCCGATGGAGGTCGCCACCGTATCCGCAGGCTGAGTTACCACCTCTGTATTGCCTGCATTTGACTGTGAACCTGTACTCACCTCGATTTTTTCGCTGGTCTGTACAAGATCGCTCCTGATATATCCATAACCGCCGTCTGTTACCGCCACCTTATACCAGATTGTTCCTGAACTGTCCTTGACCGCTTCAAGGATATCGATCGTCTTCCCTTTTACGGTGCTTCCAACCACCTCACTGTCCGTACTGGTATTGGCACGAATCTTTGCAGTCTCTGCAGTCACCGTTCCTTCTGCCGCAAGACTTACTTGTACGGTTCCCATAAAAATAACTCCCATCACCGCAAGACCTGCTAACCCTTTTACCACGCTTAACTTCTTCACTTTGATTCTCCTTTACCTCTCTCTTGTATATCGTTTGCTTCCACGTTCTGAGCGGCTGCCTTCTCCAAAACCTGACATTCCCTTATTCCGTTCTGCACGGGCGCGCTCCTCCACCTGTCTGTGATACATTTCTTCACATTTAGGGCACATCCGCCCGCTGTTGATCTTTTCTCCACAAACCTCACATCTCAAATAGCCGCCTTTATTGTCGATGATCTCAAACCGTTTTTCTTTGATCATATCTCTGATAGCTTTGTGGGAAACGCCTGTCATATCCGAAATTTCCGCCACGTTGGCGCCTCTATGCTTCTCTAAATAATTCCGCACCTTTCCATAATCATCATATTCCGCCGCGCCGCATTCTTCGCATATGTATTCTCCGATTCCCCGGTACACCAGAACGCCCTCACATTTCTGACACAGGGTCGGTCTGTGCAGCTCATTTGATGTTAGTAATTTCTCCACTCTTCTATCCATCTTTCCTCAATCCCCCGTTTTATGCTTCGTCAATCGCTTTCCCGATATCATGACGCATATATTTATTTTCAAAGTTCACCCAGTCTGCTGCCTCATAGGCATTTTTCCTTGCTTCCTTAAGATCCTTTCCCTTGGCAGTGATTCCAAGGACTCTTCCTCCGTTGGTGACGATTCCCTGATCCGTCTTTTTGGTGCCGGCATGGAAGCAGAAATAAGCATCCTGCCCTTCAAACTTCTCAAGCCCGCTTATCACAAAGCCCTTTTCATATTTGACCGGATAGCCTTCTGACGCAAGGACTACACAGACTGCCGCATTATCCTCAAATTGAAGATCGATTTCGTCGAGGCGGCCATCGATACATGCCTCCATCACCTCGATGATATCATTCTTCATCCTGGGCAGCACCACCTGGGCTTCCGGATCGCCGAACCTTGCATTATATTCAAGCACTTTAGGACCCTTTTCCGTCAGCATCAATCCAAAGAAGATGATTCCTTTAAATGCTCTTCCCTCCGCCGCCATGGCATCCACCGTAGCCTGATAAATATATTTCTTACAGAACGCATCTACCTCTTTTGTATAGAACGGGCTTGGTGAAAAGGTTCCCATGCCGCCTGTATTAAGCCCTGTGTCCCCATCTCCTGCCCTCTTGTGATCCTGGGCGGAAGTCATGGTCTTAATGGTCTTGCCGTCTACATAAGAAAGGACTGACACCTCTCTTCCCGTCATGAATTCTTCTATGACAAGGCGGTTTCCGGCGCTTCCGAACTGCTTATCCAGCATGATCGTCTTGACGCCTTCCTTTGCCTCCTCAAGATTCTTGCAGATCAGCACACCCTTGCCAAGGGCAAGACCGTCCGCCTTGAGCACAATAGGGAACTGTGCTGTTTCCAGATAGGCAAGCGCCGCATCAGGCGCATCAAAAGTCTCATATGCCGCTGTGGGAATATTGTATTTTTTCATCAAATCTTTTGAAAATGCTTTGCTTCCCTCCAGAATCGCCGCGTCCTTCCTCGGTCCAAAGGCACGTAACCCTGCCGCCTCCAGCGCATCCACCAATCCGCCCACCAGCGGATCATCCATCCCTACAATGGTCAAATCTATTTTCTTTTCTTTTGCGAAATCCACAATCTTATCAAATTCCATGGCGCCGATTGGAACACACTGTGCAATCATGCCGATTCCCGCATTGCCGGGGGCGCAATAAATCTTATCAACTTTTTTACTCTTCGCTACGCTGGCAGCAATCGCATGTTCCCTGCCGCCGCTTCCCACAATCAAAACTTTCACTTTCGTCATTCCTTTCTTTCTTCCCATGATGAGGCAATCTCATCAATCGCTTTCGGCAAAATGACCCATTCTGCCTGTTCCATGACTCTGCGCTGAAGGACTTGCGGCGTATCGCCATCCAAAACCTCCACCGCCTTCTGCATAATAATCCTGCCTGTGTCCGTCCCTTCATCCACGTAATGTACGGTAGCCCCTGTCACCTTCACGCCCCGCGCAAGCGCCTCCTCATGCACCTTAAGCCCATAATAGCCTGTGCCGCAAAAAGAGGGAATCAGGGAGGGGTGAATGTTAATGATACGGTTCCGATACACTTCTATCATCTTTTCCGGGAGGATCACAAGGAATCCCGCTAAAACGATGAGGTCAGGCGCAAGCGCTTCTAATTGTGCTAAAAATGCCCGATTAAAGCGCTCACGGTTTTCAAAATTCTTAGGAGAAACACAATAAGCAGGAATCCCGGCATCTTCCGCCCGTGTCAGTGCATATGCACCCGCATTATTGCTGATTACGCCCACTATTTTCGTGTTCCTGATGCTTCCTTCTTTCACACCGTCTATAATCGCCTGCAGGTTTGTTCCCCCGCCGGAAACACATACCACAATGTTTAGCATAGGGTCACTCCTTTTTCGCCGGTCTTTACCTCGCCTACCACATAAGCGGTTTCCCCGGCAGCCTTAATCGCCGCAACCGTCTTGTCTGCATCTGCCGGATCGACGGCAAGCACCATGCCAAGTCCCATATTATAAGTATTATACATCATATGCTCTTCTATCTTGCCTTTATTTTGAAGGAGCTTAAAAATCGCAGGAACCGGATAGCTGTCCTTGTGTACCTTAGCGCATACGCCCTCCGGCAGCATCCTGGGAATATTCTCATAAAAACCGCCGCCTGTAATATGGCTGCATCCTTTGATGGTCACGCCTGCTTCCTTTATGCTCTTTAATGCCTTTACATAAATCTTGGTAGGCTCGATCAGCGCCTCTCCAAGGGTTTTTCCAAGTTCATCATAGTATGTATCAAGGCTCTCCTTTGTCATCTCGAATACTTTTCTGATCAGTGAAAATCCATTACTATGCACGCCTGAGGAGGCAACACCCACCAGCACATCACCGGGTTTAATGTCTGCCCCTGTAATCAGATCCTTTTCATCAACCACGCCCACCACAAATCCTGCCAGGTCATACTCATCTTCCGGCATAAGACCCGGATGCTCTGCAGTCTCACCGCCAATCAAGGCAGCGCCTGCCTGCTTGCAGCCTTCCGCTACTCCTTTTACGATTGCAGCGATCTTTTCCGGGTAATTCTTTCCGCAGGCAATATAATCTAAGAAAAATAAAGGTTCGCCGCCTGCGCATACAATATCGTTCACACACATGGCAACACAGTCGATTCCCACCGTGTCATGCTGGTCCATAAGAAATGCCAGCTTTATCTTGGTTCCCACGCCGTCGGTTCCGGAAACCAGGGTCGGCTTTTCCATATTCTTAATAGAAGCAAGAGAAAACGCGCCCGAGAAGCCGCCAAGTCCTCCTAACACTTCCGGTCTTGTCGTTTCCTTTACATATTCTTTCATCAATTCCACACTGCGGTACCCCGCCTCGATATCCACTCCGGCTTTCTTATAATCCATGTTTTTATCCGTTCCTTTCTGTTTGCTTATCAATAATTCTTATAACCCACCTGAGCAAGTCTCTCATCCTTTTTTTGAACGCTTTCTTTCAGGTTCTGGCTGTAATCTTTCAGTTTCTTGAGCAGTTCCCCATCAGAAGTGGCAAGAATCTTTGCCGCAAGAAGCCCTGCATTTGCTCCGCCGTTTATGGCAACCGTCGCCACTGGTATGCCGGAAGGCATCTGAACGATCGAGTATAAAGAATCCCTTCCTCCAAGGGAAGTGGTGTGCATAGGAATACCGATTACCGGCATGGGAAAAATCGCCGCGCACATGCCCGGCAGATGCGCTGCCATGCCTGCCCCTGCAATGATCACCTTAAATCCCTTTTTCTCCGCCGTATTTGCATATTCAAAGAATACATCCGGCTCCCTGTGGGCTGAAATGATCTTCATTTCAAAAGAAATTCCAAGTTCCTTAAGGACATCCGCTGCCTTCGCCATAACCGGCATATCCGAATCACTGCCCATAACGATCCCAACCTGTGCCATATTTGTTACCTCCATTCTTCTGTGTCCATTATTCTATAACATCATACTATAAAACACTGCTTCTTCACAACTATATTTTAATATCTTCCAAAGGAATATTCAGTTCCTCGCAGCCCGACAGCACGAACCTGCCCTCTTCTATGATAGGAATGACCCTTTCATCATAGGTGACCACGCTGACCTCCCCTAGTTCATCATAGGGGATAGTAATATCGGTGTGGCAGTTAAAATAAGCCATAACATCCCCGTCTTTTCTCCTTATGGAGTGTTCGTTGTCTCTGGCTATGATCTCCTTGCCGTCTGGATTGTAGACTGCCACCTCTTCTGCATGGGAATAGCAGGTGTCACCCACCGCGAAATGGGGACCCGTCTTTTCCGCAATCAGGATCGGGAGTTTATCTTCTATTCCATATTTTCTGGCTGCCACAAAAGCAGTGGTGTTGGTGCCGATTGCAAACTCCCCAAGGGGGAGGGTATCGTGATGGCAGAGCACATTATCTTTGATATATTTTCGGTTCTGCTCGTCTTTGTCAAAATTGCTGCAATCATAGTCTGTAATCATGCCGTCCTGAAATGTCAGCGTCATGTTCTTATATTCCATCTCATTTAAGTAAACCCGGCTCACATGCAGCACGCCTTCCGTCCCTGCAAGTACCGGTGAAGTAAAAACTTCCCCGACAGGAATATTGACATCTGCCACGCAATTTTCAAAATTGGTCTGCCGTGCGGGATCTGTGAGCGTATGGAGCATCACCTTCATATTGGTCTTATTTCCCCGCATCCCTTTGATCAGTACATACTTTCCTTGATCCAAGGTATCGATGATGGTCTGCTGCATCCTCTGGTAAAGTCCGTAATCGAGGGTATTGATGCGTATCACTTCATCAAAGATTTCTGCAAAATCCTTTCCGATTTCCGGCACAGGAAAGGCAATAATAGTGAAACTCCTCTCATCTCCTTTGATATAGCGGTTCTGAATCTCTCCCGCCGCCGCCATATATTCCACCGTCAGCTTCTGCTGGGCATCCGATAAATGGAGCGCCTGCGGCTTTTCCTTTAAGTCACACTGCTTTTCCCCAAATACCTCCATCACCGCCGGTCCTCCAAAAACGCCTGCCAGTTCTTTATATTCCTCATAGGCTTCCTTAAGCGCCTCCGTCCTCACCTGCACCAAACATTTATCAAGAACCAGCGCCTGGTCGTCCTTGTGATCAAAATCGTACTGTTTATTGGGAATGGCGCCGTAATATCCAATCCTGTTCATCCCTCTTCCCTCCAGGATGCTGGAAGGCGCACGGTATATGGTAACGTCAAGCCCCATTTTTCTGAAATTTAAAACCGCCTTTTTGATCATAGGCTCAAAACCCAGAATGTACCTGATGCTTACCGTCTTCTTCTTGGTGATATCCTTATTTCCAGTAATAAATCCTATCCTGTATCCTTCGGTATAGGTGTCTGCCATTTTTTTAAGCGTCTCCTCCGGCAGTCCCTGCAGATGGCGGTATGTCTCGATTTCATTGTCCGTAATATATTCTCCGAAATAGTAAAGGTATCTTGGATCTGACAGGTCGCCTTCTATGATGCGGAGCGCAAAATCAGACTTTCTATCCAGCATATCTTCCAGTTTCTTTCTGGCAGCATCTCTGGCATAGTCGCTCACATACCAGTAAGCAATCTGGGAAAGTGCTTCCGGCTCCGGCAATGCCCCTTCCTCCTTCGCACAGCAAAAGGAACCGTACACCTCCAGGAACAATTCCAGGCGGATCACCATATCTGCAAGCCTATGTTCATAAACCAGCGGAATCAGACTGCGCATTTCCGCATATAAAAAAGAAAGAAACCTTCCATACGCCTCTCCGAAAAGTGAAACGCTGTATTCCGGGTTGGCGTAACTATGCCCATACTGTTCTTCAAGGATATCTTCATAAAGCTTATCGTTTCTTACTTTAAGCTCCGCTATAGGCGCCGTTTTCAGTCCATCTGCCCGCACAAAATCCCAAGTTTCGCAGATCATGTCTAAAAATCCTGCCACTTTGATAAAATACTGTTGAAACTCCCTTTGTAATAAATCTTCGTCCTTAATCTCCTGTATCCGCTCTTTAGCAAGTAAAAATCTCTCTTCAATCATTAATCCACATACGCTCCTGCAAACAATATAATACTGAGCATGCCAAATGCCAGAATATTCACTAAAATTCCCGTCACCGTAAACAGCCTGAATTTTTCTTTTTCGGTGGTAGACCAGATTCCCAGCGCCAGACCTGTCACCATGAAAATGATGGCAAGAAGCGCTGCCGCCCCATACTTGTCGGACGGTGCTCCGCCGTTTGTGTAAGACTGGTAAACCGCGATTCCCAATGTTGTACTGGCAAGAATCCCCAAAATCGTTGACATGATTCCTTTTTGAGTATGCTCTTTATTTGTAAAAATAAACCCCTTTGATTTTAACATTCTCACGCCTCTTTTAACTTACCACTTTTGATTTCATATGATAAAGAAGGCATTCCTATTGATAGAAATGCCCCTTGCGCTAAAATAAGATTTTCGACTTTCCTGCAAGCAGTTTTGCGCCGCCTATAATCATCAATATTCCGCAGACAATGCCTGTCACTAATGTCACTACACCTACCGCAATACTTGTTGCCCCTGCTCCGTTCATGGTCTTATAAACCTTTTCTTCCATACCGACGCTCCTTCCATAAAATAATAAATTTACTTTGCTCCATACTTCTCATAATATGCATCGATTGCTGCTTTTATCGTATCGTCTATATAAATCTGCCCTTTATAAGGCTTGTTATACAAATGCTCCACCACTTCCTGCATATTCACGATGGCATTTGCATCAAATCCGTATTTCTCCTTGATCTCGGAAAGCGCGCTCGCATCCGTCTGTCCCTTTTCCATGCGGTTTAGGGAAACGATCAGCCCTTTCACTTCCACATCCGCCTGTGCCTTGATGATGGGGTAGGTCTCTTCGATGGATTTGCCGGAAGTCGTCACATCCTCAATAATAACTACCTTGTCCCCGTCCTTTAACTTGCTTCCCAGCAGAATACCTGTATCTCCGTGATCCTTCACTTCCTTACGGTTTGAACAATACCGGATCTCCTTGCCATAGAGACTGCTGATTGCTATGGTAGTGGCTACCGTAAGCGGAATCCCTTTATAGGCAGGTCCAAATAGCACATCAAAATCAAGACCGTAATTGTCGTGAATCGCCTTAGCATAATATTCCCCCAGCTTTAGAAGCTGAGCGCCAGTCACATAACCGCCGGCATTCATAAAAAACGGAGATTTTCTACCGCTCTTTAATGTAAATTCGCCAAACTTGAGCACTTGACAGTCTACCATAAATTCGATAAATTCCTGCTTATACTGTTCCATTTTCAAAAATCCTCCCGTGACCATCCCTTATATTTATCATCTGCTGTTCAATGCCCCGGCAATATCTTCCCTCATATCGATAACCGCCGCCCGCGATGCTTCCCCAAAGTGTTCCGCGCCAAAGGACGCGTACTTCTCCTGCTGATAAGCTGCTATGATTCCCCTGGAGGAGTTTACGATTGCGCCCAGTCCGTCTTCATTGAAGAAGTGAACCAGATCGGCGCCCTTTCCGCCCTGTGCGCCATATCCCGGCACCAGAATGTAGCTTTTCGGCATTACCTTGCGGAGAATCTTACCCATCTCCGGGTATGTCGCCCCAACTACTGCACCGATGTAGCTGTAAGAATTGCCCATATGTTCCTCGCCCCACTTGGCGACCTGCTCGCCTACCACCTCATAAAGCGGTCTGTTTCCGGCGTCCGCAATCTGTCTGTCCTGAAATTCCCCGCTGCTGGGATTGGAAGTCTTTACGAGAATGAACAGTCCTTTCTTTTCTTCCTTACACACCTTGATAAAGGGGTTGACACCGTCTGATCCTAAGTAAGGATTCACCGTTGCAAAATCCTCATCAAAACCATAATAAGACTTGCTTCCCACCGTCACCTTACCTAAATGCCCCACCGCATACGCCTCCGAAGTAGAGCCGATATCGCCTCTTTTTATATCGCCGATTACCACCAGGTCTTTTTCTTTGCAGTAGTCCACGGTTTTCTTAAAGGCAGTCATTCCCGGAATGCCGAACTGCTCATACATGGCAATCTGAGGCTTTACCGCCGGAATGATATCGTAAATATGGTCAACGATTTCTTTATTATACTGCCAGATTGCTTCCGCCGCTCCTTCAAGCGTCTCCCCATATTCTGCAAACGCCTTTTTCTGAATATGTTCAGGAACAAATTTCATCATGGGGTCGAGCCCCACCACGATAGGCGCGCCTGTTGCTTTAATTTTTGAAATCAGTTTGTTAATCATCGTTTTTCCTTTCTTAAGAAATACACTCTGCCGTCTGCATGCTTCTATGACTTTCCGCAAACTCTCTGATGCGGGATGCATTGACATACTTCTTAAATGAACTGCCGTTTACCACCACAAGGGTAGGCGCCTGCATGACGCCGTATTTTTGTGCCAATTCCATGTTTTCTTCCGCATCTATGAGCACATACCGAAAATCCTTCAAATATTCTTTTGCAAGTTTGCAATTAGGACAAGTCCTGGTGGTAAAAAGATAAGCGATGTTTTCCGGCATCTCCACTGAAACCTTTATATCGTTCTCCTCATAACCGGACAGCGTCACGATACTGGTAACCGGCTTTTTCAGCACAGACTTAGATATATCGTAATTTTTACGGTTAGCATATTCCTGCAGCTTTCCATCATTCCAATTCTGCACCGGTCTGTAATAGCCTGTGATACGGCTGTAAACTTCCGTCACCTTGCCGCAATGAGGGCAGGTCTTCTGCTCTCCTGCCAGATATCCGTGCTCCCTGCAGATTGAATAGGTAGGAGAAAGGGTATAATAAGGCAGCTTATAATTCTCTGCAATGGTCCTTATCAGGTCTGCCGCCGCCTTCCAGTCAGGAAGCTTTTCCCCTAAAAATGCATGGAATACCGTCCCTGAGGTATACAGGGTCTGAAGCTCGTCCTGAATATCCAGCGCATCAAAAATATCCTCAGAAAAATCCACCGGCAGGTGGGAGGAATTTGTGTAATAAGGCGTATCGCCCATCTTTCCTGCCGTTTTGATTGCAGGCCATTTCTTCTTGTCATGCTTTGCCAGGCGGTACGTCGTACTTTCCGCAGGCGTTGCCTCCAGATTATACAAATCACCGTACTGTTCCTGATAATCGGAAAGCCTGCTGCGCATGTGATTCAATACTTCTTTGGTAAATTCCTGGGTGCGTCTATCCGTCATGTCTGCCCTAAGCCAATTGGCATTCAATCCCACCTCATTCATCCCCAAAAGACCGATGGTGGAAAAATGATTGTCAAAGGTTCCCAGATAGTGTTTGGTGTACGGATACAGCCCCTCTTCCAAAAGGCGGGTGATCACATCCCGCTTCATCTTAAGGGATCTGGCTGCAATGTCCATCATTTTATTGAGACGCCTGTAAAAATCATCCTTATTGGAAGATAAATACGCAATTCGGGGCATATTGATGGTGACCACGCCAACGCTTCCCGTGCTTTCCCCGGAACCAAAATAACCGCCCGTCTTTTTGCGCAGTTCCCTTAAATCCAGACGCAGACGGCAGCACATGCTGCGCACGTCGCTAGGTTCCATATCTGAATTGATATAATTAGAAAAATAAGGCGTTCCGTACTTTGCCGTCATCTCAAACAGGAGGCGGTTGTTCTCTGTATCTGACCAGTCAAAGTCTCTGGTAATCGAATAGGTAGGAATCGGATACTGGAATCCTCTGCCGTTGGCATCGCCCTCGATCATCGTCTCAATGAAGGCTTTATTGATCATATCCATTTCCTTCTTACAGTCTTTATATTTAAAATCCATTTCTTTTCCGCCCACAATGGCAGGAAGCTCCGCTAAATCTGCCGGCACCGTCCAGTCCAGCGTAATATTGGAAAAAGGTGCCTGGGTTCCCCAGCGGCTGGGCGTATTCACCCCATAGATAAATGCTTCAATACATTTCTTTACCTCTTTGTAAGAGAGGTCGTCTGCCTTGACAAAGGGCGCCAGATACGTATCAAAGGATGAAAATGCCTGTGCACCTGCCCACTCATTCTGCATGATGCCGAGGAAATTCACCATCTGGTTGCAAAGCACAGACAGATGCGCTGCGGGCGCCGATGTAATCTTGCCTGTGATGCCCCCAAGTCCCTGGGTAATCAGCTGTTTCAAGGACCATCCGGCACAGTATCCGGTCAGCATGGACAGGTCATGTATGTGCAGATCCGCATTCCTGTGCGCCTGTGCAATCTCTTCATCATATATCTCCGAAAGCCAGTAATTGGCTGTTACTGCGCCTGAGTTGCTTAAGATAAGACCGCCCACGGAATAAGTAACGGTGGAGTTTTCTTTTACACGCCAGTCTTCCACCTTGACATAATTGTTTACCACATCTTTATAATCCAGGATGGTCGATTTCATGGTACGCATTTTTTCACGCTGTTTGCGGTACAGGATATATGCCTTTGCCGCTTCCGCATAGCCGGTCTGCTCCAGCACCTTTTCCACACTGTCCTGTATATCTTCCACGTGAACACAGTCTTCCTTCACCTTCCCCTGGAAATCAGCCGTCACACGAAGCGCCAGAAGATCCACCACATCATTGTTATACTGGACATCTGTAGCATTAAATGCCTTCATGATTGCATCGCTGATCTTGGTCAAAGTGAAATCTGCTACGTCCCCTTCTCTTTTGATAACCTGAAACATCTAAAACCCCTCCAATTCAATTTCTCAGACACCACATAGTAAAAGTGTATCATCCGCAAAAATAAAAGTCAACAAAAAACACAACATATTGTGTTGACATAATATCGTTAACATAATATGTTGTGTCAATTTTTTTCATTATGGCTGCCTTACAGACTCTTTCATCTGGTCTGCAAAAACGTATATTCTCTCTTTGCCTCCTCGTCATCGGGATAGGTCTTAAGATAACCATCCATCAGGACCGATGCATTCTTGTACTCGCCAAGCCTTTCATATGCAATGATCTCATTCAGTTTAAGCACCTGCATCATGCCGTTTCCTTCTATATTCATTGCCGCCTGAAAATTGCTTAGCGCTCCTGCATAGTCACCCGTCTGCATCTTGCACAGCCCCAGCTGATTCAATACTTGGGGATTGGGTCCCTCGCTCTCCAGATAGGTATTGTAAACGCTGATCGCATAATTGTTATCCCCCAGCGTCTCATAAGTTTTTCCCAGGAAAAGAACCGCCTCATATCCTCCTTCATCCCGCGCTTTTTCCAGATAAGTTCTGGCATTTTCATAATCCTCGAGATAATAGCAGATGCGCCCCTTTTCATAATTGGTCATATCCTTTGTGCCGGCATCCATCGCTGCCTGCAGATATTCCTGTCCTGCCCCTTTAAAACCAGCGGCTTCCAAGACACCGTATATCTCAATCAGCCTGTCATAATCATTCTTTTTAAGGGCAATGGTCTTGTCAAAATCCGCCTTTGCCAGATCAAGGTTTCCCTGCTGGGCATAAATAGCGCCTCTCAAATAGTAGGCATCCCGCTCACTGTCCTTAAGCGCTATGATGGCGCTGTATACATCAATTGCCCTGCCCAGCTCCCCCTGCTTATAATATGCTGCCGCAAGGTAATAATTGATGTCATAATCCATACCGATTATTCTTCCGTTGCTTAAAGAAAGTGCCTGTTCAAACGCCTGCGCAGCCTCGGCATACATGGTTTTCCCCATATATGCCATACCCTCGCCCCTGTACAAAAGACGCTGGTCCTCTCCCGCCTGCCTCGCCGCTTCAAAGTTGACCAGAGCACCGTCATAATCCAGTGCTTCCACCGCCGCCATTCCGGCATCAATATTTTCATTCTTACCTTTGCCGCAGCCTGTAAACATCATCACAGCAATCAAGCCAAGCACTGCCGCACACCTTGTTTTTTTCATGTTCTTCCTCATTTCACACCTATTTCCTGAGTCCTTTGGGATAATGATTTTTCATCACACCGCCTGCAAGTTTTCCCCAGCCAAGACTGTATCCTTCCACCGTAATCAGATACCACCCTTTCTCCCCCTGTGCGGCAAATGTCTCCCCCGCCAGATAGCGGGCTGCCTCTGAAAGGGATAAATCCCATTTACATATCGCTTCCCCAGACTGCAGGAAAAGCGCCAGTGCGTGGGAAGGTTCAAACCGATTCTTTTTAAGCGTCCCCAGATGAAGCCCCGCCCTCAGCACTTTCATGCCCTTAAGAGACGGCGTATTTTGCGGTGCCAGATACAGCTGATCGCCAAACCTTAAATAAATTCCATCCAATGAAACCTTCAGATACTGACGCGCAAATGCATCCCACTCCGGACATTCCTTCCGTGAAATTCCTTTTTCCACCCCGCCTAAAGGAGTTACTCCTTCCGGCAGTGCTCCTGCCTTTCGGAAACACGCCACAAAATGCCCTTCCCCCTTCAGTTTATGCGGCCAGAGCCTTATGGTCTTTTCCACTTCCTGATTGTCTGTTTCTCCAAACGCTGCACGCCCTTTTGACATCCCCGGGAATTTCTCCATTTCTTCCAGATGAAACTCCGGATGCTGCCTTAGAAAATGGCAGACTGTTTCCTCATCTTCTTCCGGTGCAAAGGTACATGTGGAGTAGATCATCTTCCCACCGGGTCTTAGCATCGCGGCAGCACTTTCAAGAATCTCTTTCTGCCTGTCCGCGCACATTTTCACATTTTCCAGACTCCACTCCTTAACTGCCTCTTCCTTCTTCCTGAACATTCCCTCCCCGGAACAGGGCGCGTCCACTAAGATCTTATCAAAATACGATGGGAAACGCTGCGCCAGAAAGTCCGGTTTATGGCTGACTACCAATGCATTGCGTATCCCCATCCGCTCTATATTCTCTGAGAGTATCTTCGCCCTCTGGGGATGTATCTCATTGCAGATCAAAAGCCCTTCTCCCCTTAGCGCCGCCGCAATCTGTGTACTCTTTCCTCCAGGTGCTGCACACAGGTCCAATACCTTCTCCCCCGGCGCTGCATCCAGATACGCCGCCGGCGCCATAGCGCTTGCTTCTTGAATGTAGTAGACCCCTGCTTCATGAAAGGGATGCTTCCCCGGTCTTTCTTCTTCTGCGCAGTAAAACCCTCCTGCTGCCCACGGCACCGGTTCCTTTAAAACGTCCGTCTTCCCTCTCAGCTCTTGTTCTGTTCCTTTTAGAAGATTGACACGCAAAGACGGCACTGGCGGCATCTGATAACCGGCAAGAAATTCTTGGAACTCTTCCCCCAGCATTGTTTCCATTCTGCTTAAAAATAACTCCGGCAACATCCTGTTTCCTCTTATTCTGCATCTGTCAACATTTTGTTCAAAGTGTCAAATAAGGTCTGAACATCTATGGGCTTTGCTATATGACCATTCATGCCGCATTTAAGCGCCTCCTGCTTATCTTCCTCAAAGGCATTTGCCGACATGGCAAGAATGGGAATCGATGCCAGTTCCTTATTATCCAGCCTGCGGATTGCTTTCGTTGCTTCATAGCCATTCATCACCGGCATCTGCACGTCCATAAGTACCAGCTGATAATATCCCGGCTCAGATTTTTGGACCATATTCACCGCAATCTGTCCATTTTCAGCAACTTCTGTTAAAAATCCAGCATCCTCTAAAATCGTCACGGCGATTTCCTGGTTCAATTCCACATCCTCCACCAGTAAAATCCGCCCTGTGCTCAGTTTCTCCATTTCCTGACCTGAATTGCCTCCAGAGGTCTCGTCTTCATGCCCTGCCGCACAAAGCCCCTTTTCTGATTCTGCCTGATTTTTTTGCCGGGGCTGCAGCCGGAATGTGAAAGATACCGTAAACTCTGTTCCAACTCCCTGCTTGCTCCTCACAGAGATGGTCCCGTTCATCATATCCACGATATTTTTGGTAATCGCCATTCCAAGACCGGTTCCCTGTATCCCGCTGAGTGTAGAGTTTTCTTCTCTCTCGAAAGGATCAAAGACATGGGCAACAAATTCCTCACTCATGCCGATTCCTGTGTCCCGAATCCTAAATTCATAATTTGCATAGCCTGTCGGTGCGCCCTTTTTCTGAACGACTCTGATACTGATGCTTCCTCCCTCAGCCGTATATTTGACGGCATTGCCTGCCAAATTCAAAAGGACTTGATTTAATCTTAACTTATCACAATAAATCTCCTCATTTTTAAGACCCGTTGTATCAACATGAAGCTCCTGCTTCTTTGCATTCACATCCGGCTGCAAAATATTGCACAGCCCCTGCAGGACTTCCTGTAAAGAGCAGGGCTTTTCTTCTAAGTGCACTTTACCGCTTTCGATGCGGCTCATATCCAGCACATCATTGATTAGATTGAGCAGATGATTGCCTGAAATCATGATCTTGTCTAGATATTCCGCCACTTGTTCTTTACAATTGATGTGCGAAATTGCCAGTGTCGTAAATCCTATGATCGCATTCATCGGCGTCCTGATATCGTGGGACATATTTGAAAGGAATTCACTCTTTGCCTTGTTTGCTTTATTTGCCTGTAAGAGCGCATCCTCCAGCAAGTTCTTCTTCTCCATCTCCTTGCGGATTTCTTCATCCACGCTGTGGAATCCCAGCACAATGCCATAATGATTGTTCCATGTTCCCGCGCGCACAGCCTTCATCTGATAATATTTATATTTATCGCTTTTCAGCGTCCGGTAATTTACATAATACAGATTTTTTTCTGCCAGTTCCTCTTTCAGCTTTTCTATGGCAGAGGCTTTCCTTAACATCTCCTTGTCCTCTTCATGTACGAACTCCCGTATGTAGATATCCATACTCTCTTCCAATGAGATGGTTTCGCCTTCCGGTGCATCGAACATATAGCCATTGCCGCTGTCATGTCTTAATGTGATCCCCATCCCCGTCTCAAGATCAAAAAAGCAGACCACATTATAATCGATACTTAATGCCTGTACCAGTTCCGCCTGGTGCCTCTCGTTTTCCTTTTCCAGCATTTTCTGCGCGGTACAGTCAAGAAGGAAACGCCGATAGCACAATTCCCCATTCTCATTGATGAGCTTAATATTGCCCATAACATGCAGGATATCCCCGTTTTTGTGCTCCACCCGGTACTCAACGTTACCGATATCGCCTTCCTTTTTCAACCCTTCAATACATTTTTGAAGTTTTACCCTGTCTTCTTCTACCACAGAGGAGGCTACCATATCAAACCCGTTTTTCATCAGTTCGTCTCTGGAGTCATATCCCAAAATTTTAAGAGCGGCATCGTTTACACTCAAAACCCGCGACCCATCTACCGTATGGCAGATTACACCACAGTCCAGAGACATAAAGATAGCTTCCATCGTATTATTTTTCCTTATGATCTCCTCTTCGTAGGCTCTCTCCTGGGTTACATCGATGGCTACGCCTACCGTTCCCATAACGCTTCCATCCAGATCATACAGAGGAGATTTATAGGTGGTGAGTGTTCTCTTTCCTGCTCCGGTTTCAATGATTTCTTCCGATATACAGGTCTGTCTCTTTGACATGACTTCCTGTTCTGACTCTATACAGGCAGGGTCATCCTGCTCTACGTCCCATATATATGCATGCCCCTGACCTTCTACCTGCTGCTTTGTCTTATTTACCGTAGCACAGAAACTGTCATTGACCTTCTCATGAATGCCAGCCTTATCTTTATACCAGATCAGGTTCGGAATGTGATTGATCGTGGCTTCAAAAAAGTGGCTGGTCTGCCAGAAATCCTTCCCCATCTTGCAAGTCTGCTGCCATCTTAAAAAGCGGAACCGTATTTCTTCGTCACCCATAGGCAGTGTCCAGATATCTTTCACTTCCGGCAGCCACCTAGAAAGAGAGTTCATCTGCTCTTTATCTGCCAGCAGTATAAGTTCCGCTTCCTGCTTCCTGCATGACAAGATTTTCTCCAATGTTTCCTTAACGTCCACATCCGGTAAATGAGCCAGAATCACATCCGCTTCCGCCGTAAGCGCTTCCTGCGGCGTATCGCTTTGCATAAACACATGTGTAAATTGTTCAAGCGGAAGCATCTCCCTGATCACTTCAAATATTCTGCACTGCTGACCTATGAAATAGAACTGAATTCGGCAATGGTACATACGATTTCCTCCCTTGTTTTACAATTTACTTATCATTTCTTTAATGATTCTTCCTGCAGCCGGTCAAATTCTGCCATACACTCGTCAACAGATGCTCCGCTTAGAAGTTCTCTGACGATCAGGCATGTATTTCCCCACTGCTCTACTTTCATATTGGCATTCGATCCAAGAACATAATACCCCTCGTTAATCCTGTCATTGAGAGGCTTTAACGCATCGATACACTCCACCTCTACATTTTTGGAAGGTGAGATCACCTGATTATGTTCCGCATAAAGAGCAAGCGCCTCATCTGACAGCATTACATCCATCACCTTTAATGTGTCTTCCAAATGTTCTGCCCTTGCACCGACCCCATATCCTGTCATAGATACCACCGGCATCTGCCCCAGCTTGCTGGGAAATCCAATCACCTGCATGTTAAATTCCGGACTTCCGTATGCCGTCTTTGCATTTGCAGCCCCCCAGTACGCCATGACGATCGGGGTCTTCTGCTCCAGGAAATCAGGTCCCTCCCCCTCGATTGCTTCATACGTGTATGCTGCCTCCGCATCAATGTAGCCCATATCCATCAATATTTTGAGATATTCAAAGCCGGGGCGCATATAATCGCTTAATTTTGTCTCCCCCTCATTGAGCGCTTTAATCTGCGCGTCTGTGCTGCCCCCATTATATAGTTCTGCATAAGCCTGTGCCAGTACAAAGTTTTCTAACCACCAGCGGTTTGCCCCAATCGGCGTTTCAATTCCATTTTCCTTGAACACGCTGCAGCACTCCAGCAAATCTTCCGGTGTCTGGGGCAGCTCCAAGTGATATCGATCAAATAAATCTTTATTTACGAACAGCCCGTATGCAACCACTTCCTGAGGAATTGCAACCAGCTTTCCATTGACTGTATTTGCCGTCTTTACAACCTCTCTTAGATTTGCTGCACACGCAAGTTCTGACAAATCTGCCAGTTCTCCCTCCATCCCCAGCACTTGGATGGAATCGGGATTAAGAAGATAAAAATCATCCATCTGGCTGCGTACACGGTCTACCGTCACCTCATCATAAGTCTTATCCTGAAAGTCCTCTGCCGTATAAGTCCTGTAATTTACACGGATCCCCAGCTGCTCTTCCGCCATGATGACCGTTAACTCCTGCGCCGTCCTTGCAATATTATCTGCCTCTGGATCAGCCTTTTCCGTGGGTCCGAATAAATTGACTTCCCTCTGGGTATTGCCGTCATTCTCCACCAAATTGACCTCCAAATCTGCTTTCTGTCCGCACCCGGTCATCCCAAACAGCATCGTCCCAACAGTCAAAAGCATCATCCATTTCCTGATACCTTTTTTCATTCTTTTCTATAACCTCTCTATATAATACAATGCTGAATCGTCTTTTTCAAAAGCTCCATATCTACCGGCTTAGATACATGGGCATTCATGCCTGCCGCCATCGCATCCTTCACATCCTCTGCAAAGGCATTCGCAGTCATTGCAATAATCGGTATGGACTCCGCATCCTTGCGTTCCAGCGCCCGGATATGTCTTGTCGCCTCGTAGCCGTTCATCTCCGGCATCTGCACATCCATGATAATTGCGTCAAACTCGCCTTCTGCCGCCCTTTTAAAGCGTTCCAGCACCAGTTTGCCATTTGCTGCGATTTCACATGCCGCACCTTCTATTCCAAGCAGTTCCTTCAGTATTTCTGCATTAATCTCATTGTCCTCCGCTACAAGGAAATTCCGTCCTTCAAGACTGATCGTCTCCCCCTGTACCTCTTTCTGTACCGCGCCATCCTGCTCTGCGATACGAAGTTCTAAATCTACCGTGAACAGGCTTCCTTTTCCCACTTCGCTTTTAACTTCTATGGTTCCCCCCATGAGTTCAACGATATTCTTGGTAATCGCCATCCCCAATCCTGTACCCTGTATTTTATTTGTGGTACTGTTCTCCGCTCTGGTAAACGCATCAAAAATGATTTCCAGATATTCCGGTGTCATTCCAAAACCATTGTCCTCCACCTCAATGCGGATATGTTCAAACTGGTCAGAACGTTTTTCCATCCCTTTCATACGCAAAAAGATGGTTCCGCCTTCCTGCGTATACTTTACCGCATTGGATAACAGATTGATCAGAACCTGTTTCAGCCTCGTCTCGTCCCCCAGCAGACATTCCTTCTTTATCCCCGTCACGGAAACTTCAAAGTTCTGTCCTTTCTCCTTTGCTGCCGGGCGGATGATGGCATCAACAGCAGAAAGCATACCGCTCAAGGTAAATTCTCCAATGGTCAGCACCGCTTTTCCGCTTTCAATCTTAGATACATCCAGAACGTCGTTTATAAGCCCTAACAAATGCTGCCCCGATGCTGTGATTTTCTTCGTATATTCCCTTACCTTGGCAGGGTTATCTGCATCTTTGGCGAGAAGTGTGGTAAATCCTAAAATGGCATTCATCGGCGTCCTGATATCATGGGACATATTGGAAAGAAAGGTCGTCTTGGAGCGATTGGCGACCTGCGCCGCCTGCAGAGCCTCCGCCAGCTGCCGGTTGTGCATCTCCCGCTCTGCCTCCCTTTCCCTGCGCAGCTTCATCTGTTGTTTTTCGTAGAAAAGATATAGGACACAGCATACCAAAAACGCCATCAGCATAACAATAACCACACTCAAAATATTCTGGTTTACCGCAGTGCCCTCTCTTTGGATGGCTTCTACCGGTACATATCCAATCAAATACACGGTTCCGTCATTGACTGCCCACATGTAAATGAGGGAATCCCTTCCCTGAACCTTATGATAGAACATCACGTTTCTGCCCGCTGTTATATTGGCAGCAACTTCTTTCTGGATATCCTGTTCCAGAATTGCATTGGCGCGGTAAAAATCCTCTAAATTCAAATGCCCTGCATCCCGCTCCCCGACCCCTTTGGGTTTTAACAGGAATCTTTCGGTTTTAGCATCCATAATGTATAAAGTGGCATTGCTGTTATAAAATCTTTCCGGAAGCGCCTCGTCAAAGGATTCATAGATATACTCCACATAAAGCTGTGCAATTTCTTTCCCATCCTTTATCACCGGACACTTCATGGTATACGCCCAAGCTCCCATTCCATTTATATAGGAAGTAGAAACGGGCAGCTGTCCCACCGTATTTCCGGCAGAAAAATCCAGTTCCGCCGGTGAAAATACATCACCTGTGTTAGAAAAACCTTTTTCCTCCCCTGCATAAACCAATGATATCTTTACCACAGTATCATTCCTGTCATAGGCAAGAAGGAACCCCTCCGGGTCATTAAGCACCGCAATTTCCCCTGCTATCAGCTTCTGGTATTCTGCCTCCCGCTGTAAGAGTACTTCTACCGTCCCTTTGATCAAATCCAAGTTTTCACTCAAATTTCCAATTGCTGACTGCGACATTTCCCTGGATATTCTGGATGCAATGAAAAACACATAGCTGCCTAGCACTGCAAAGACAAGCAGCACGGTAATCACTAAAGTTTTTCTCACACTCTTTCTATTTTTGTTCTTTTTTTCCATTGTCTTGAACTGATAACCTTTAATATCATAATTATTATATTGCAATATAGTAGCCGTAGGTACAGTAATTACCAATTTTATTTTACGCTACAACGCCTGAAATAGTCAACGTTATTTCAAAAACTGTCCCAGTACGTTTATAAAGATGTCCATATCGATCGGCTTTGCAATATGGGCATTCATTCCATTCTTAAGTGCTGCCTCCTTATCTTCCTCCAATGCATTTGCCGTCATGGCAATGATCGGCAGCGTCTTTACATCCTTTCTCGGCAAAGCCCTGATGGTTCTGGTTGCCTCGTAACCGTCCATAATCGGCATCTGTACATCCATCAACACCGCATCGTAATAGTATTCCTCAGATTTTTTTACCATCTCTACTGCATCCGTTCCATCCGGCGCGGATTCGACCACAAATCCCGTCTGCTCCAATATGACTTCCGCGATTTCCCGGTTCAGCTCAATATCCTCTACCAGAAGAATACGCTTTCCACCGAAATCAGCCGTTGTCCATTCCGCCACTGCATCATCTTTTTCAATCAGATTATTCGCCGCCAGAAGCGCTGCTTTCAAATCCGACATGAAAAGGGGTTTTGCACAAAACGCTGTGATTCCTGCTTCCCTCGCCTCTTCCTCTATATCCGTCCAGTCATACGCCGTCAAAATAATGATCGGTGCATCATCTCCTACTACGCTGCGTATTTTCCTTGCGGTCTCCACTCCGCTGGTCTCCGGCATCTGCCAGTCGATAATGTAAGTATGGTAAGAATCACCTTCTTCATAGGCAAGCTGGGCACGGTATGCCGCTTCCCGCCCTGAAGTCGTCCATTCGGCACGCATACCGATTTGTTTCAGCATCTTGCTCACACTGTCGCAAACATGGAAATCGTCATCCACTACCAAGGATCTTAAACCACTCAGCTCCTTTATCTGCTCTGCATTCTTTTCCACATCCTGCAATTTAAGGCTAAGTTCCACCGTAAAGGTGCTTCCCTTTCCGATTTCGCTTTCCACGCTGATGGCGCCGTCCATCATATCGATGATGTTCTTGGTAATTGCCATTCCAAGCCCGGTTCCCTGAATACCGCTCTGTGTGGTAGTCGCCTCTCTCTCAAAGGGTTCAAAAATATGTTCCACAAATTCCGGCGACATGCCCATACCGTTATCCTTAACAATGAAAATATAATCCCCATATCCATGACGGAACGTAGTCTTCTGCATAATGCGGAAGGTGATGGTTCCCCCCGCCGGCGTATACTTTACGGCATTGCTCAAAAGATTGATGAAGACCTGATTCAGCTTGAGTGCATCCGCAATCACTTCTTCATTTGCCACCTCAAAAGTATCAATGAAAAGTTCCAGCTGCTTTGCCTTCACCTGGGGCTGGATGATATTAACCAGATTATGCATCACCTGAGAAATATTACACTCCTGCTCTTTGATCTGCACCTTTCCGCTTTCAATTCTGCTCATATCTAAAATATCATTGATAAGGCTAAGCAGGTGATTGCTGGAAGAAAGCACTTTCTGCAGACAGTCCCTGACCTGCTCTTTATTATCAATATGGCTGGCAGCAATGGTTGCAAAACCTATGATTGCATTCATAGGCGTACGGATATCATGAGACATATTAGAAAGGAAGGTGGTTTTCGCCCTGTTGGCATGTTGTGCCTGCATCAGTGCATCCTGCAGTACCTGCGTCTGTTCCCTCTGTCGTTTGACCTGATCCGTGATATCCTTTGACACCACCATGACCATGATATCTCCTGTATCATAATCCTGCGTCATCACAAATGACTGCCGCACGCATATCTGCTCTTCCTTAGAGACCATTCCCCAATATTCAGATACTACTTCCGCCTCTCCCTGCTCAAAGCATTCCTTCAGATAGGCGATATTTACCTTGCTGCTGTATTCTTCTTTGGACTCTTCTAATATGTATGCCTTCCATTTTTCAAAACATTCCGATGCCCTGCACGGCGCCTCTAAGCCTGCCTTTTTCAGCAAGGACACTTCCTTCCCATTTATCACGCGTACAATGTCCTGCTCAATAAGATCCTGGGTCAAATTAAATTCAAACGTGTAAAACGCACTGGAGGTAATCGCAATCCGATACTGCCTCTCTTTACGATTCGCCAATGCCATCTCTGCCTGAACGCGCAGTTCCTTCTCCTTAATCTCTGTAATATCCTGACGTGTAAATAAAGCCTTCGTCGCCTTCCCATCTTTTCTCTCCAGACAGATGACGTTTACGTGTTCCCATTCTACCTGCTGACCACGCATCACCCGGCATTCAAACCGCACATCTTTATGATCTGATAATGCCGCCACAATTGCATTTTTACTGATCTGCTCCGCAAACTCCTTTCGTTCGCTTTCCTCCACCAAAAGAGAACTGAGATGCCCTGCCATTGCCTCATAACTGCCGCTGGGCGCAAGTATTCCATCTTCCGGTTTTGTTCCTGCAAGATACTGGTAGGTATCCACTTCAAAATCTACCATGGCAAAACGGGGAAACAGTGTCTCAACGCCGCCGATGATGTAGCCCATCTCCCTGTTTTCCTTTTCCAGCAGCTTCCTCTCCCGGCCAGCGCGGATGATCAGCAGCAGAATGTATATCACAAACAACCCTATCATCATGGATTCCAGCTGGATTCCAATCATATTTTCATCCCTGATCATGCTTTGTGTCACATTTTTCGGAAACGTCTGCACCAATACATAATCATTTTCGGGAAGATACATGACACAGATATTATCCGTTTTGCTTTCAGAATCGCAGACAAAGGAACCGACTCCTCCGTTTTCAAAAACTCCCTGTGCCCCCTTTGCCGTATCTGTGTCAATTACTCCAAGTTCCAGCAACATATCAAGCAGATTTTCTGTATGGGACTTTCCATCAGAACCGGCAACTACCGTTCCGTCCGGCAGACACAGATGAACGTCTGCCTTCTCTCCAAAATAAGTCGTGGTGAGCATATCCTTCAGATACTCCTCCGCAAGATAGGTTCCCCTGAGCACTCCGATAATCTCCCCCTTGCAGCGGACAGGCGCATAAAAGCTGATCATGGTTTCATTGAAAAAATCCGAGTCAAATACCACCGTGATTCCGCTTTCCCCTTTCATGCCATTTAAGAAATAATCATGGGTATCGGCATTGGACATTCGCCCGTCAGAGGCATAGTTCGTTCCGTTCTTATCAGTGAACAGACAGGCGTCAAACTGCGAATGTTCTTCAATCCCCTTAAGAACCTGGGGGCTGACGGCAGGCTCACTGAGCCCTTCCTCCAAAAAATAAGTATAAGTATTGATTAAATCCAGCGCATTGTTCAATTCCTCATCTATATGTACTGCCATAAGACGCGCCGAATCTTCTGCATAGTTTTTGTTTCGGTTCTCAATACGCTCTTCATTTTGCTTTGTATACCACTGAAACAAAATAATGATTGCTATCAAAAGGAAAAAGACATACATGATTTCCTGCAATGATTTTTTCTTCGTCTTCAACAACCCCAAACCTCCCGCTTTCTTTCGCTCTGTTTTTCACATAAGCGCATTCCCACAAATGCCCTTCATTCGAAATACCGTATCTTACTTATTTTAACATGGATGGTTTAAGCAGTCAACGCGGTGCCGCCGTGCCAGGACGCTTTTTAACTGCCCTAATTACATAAGAGGGGCAATCGCCTTCATCAATCTTCCTGTCAGTTTCACGAACCACTTTTCCCTGCGGACCGTTTCCATGGTAACCTGGCTGCACTTTGCAAGTGTCATCTGGAAGTCTGCCTCAATCTCATGAATACAGTCCGTACCATATAAGTAAGTGGCACATTCAAAATGATGGTACAGGCTGCGGTAATCCAGATTGATTGTTCCCACTACCGCCTCTTTCGCATCACTGACAAAGACCTTCGCATGGACAAATCCCGGCGTGTATTCATAAATCTTCACCCCCGAATCCAGCAGAGAAGCATAGTGCGTCTTCGCCAGCGCATACGGAATCTTCTTATCCGGAATCCCCGGCAGAATCAGCACCACTTCCACTCCCCGTTCCGCCGCAAACTTTAACGCCGTTTCCATCTCACCGTCCAGAATCAGATACGGAGACATGATGTGAACATACGCTAAGGACCGGTTTAAGATATCCATGTACACTCTTTCCCCAAGCTTATCATTATCTAACGGACAATCCCCATAGGGAATCACAAACCCTTTTGCCTCCTTCTTAGGAGCAGCCGGATAAGAAAGAAAATGTATAGATTCGTCTCTTCCCTCATCGATCTGCCACATCTGCAGGAACATCAGCGTAAATGTCTTTACAGCTTCCCCCTTGAGCATAACAGCAGTATCTTTCCAGTGCCCGAATCTCACCGTCTGATTGATATACTCATCTGCCAGATTCACACCGCCGTTAAAAGCTGTATGACCGTCAATCACAAGTATCTTTCTGTGGTCCCTGTAATTATAGTGGGTGGAGACAAAGGGGGAGACAGGTGCAAACATTTTACACTTGATTCCCAATTTCTTTAATCTTTTCGGATAATCATGGGGCAGCAGCGCGAACTCACAGGCACCGTCATACATAAGGCGCACATCCACCCCTTCGGCAGCCTTCCTGGCAAGGATCTCCAGTACGCTTCCCCACATAAGTCCTTCATCCACAATAAAATATTCCATAAAAATGAAATGTTGCGCCGCTTCGAGCTGCCTGAGCATTTCTTCAAACTTATCCTCCCCTAAAGGAAAATAAGTAACCTCGGTCTTATCAAATACCGGGTGCGCGCCGCTCCGCTGCATGTAATGCGCCAATGATACCACACCTTTGTTTTCTTTCGACAGGCGCGCCAGCACTTCCTCATCCTGACGAAGGTTTTCCTTGGTGTCTGCAATAATCTCATTGATACGCCTTTTCAATGCACGATGTCCGATATCGCTCTGGGTGTAGATATAGAGCAGCACCCCAAACACAGGCAGAAGCATGATCACAATCAGCCAAGTAATCTTTGCCGTAGGATTCATGGGGCTGTTCAAAAGATAGACCACCATGACGAAGGTAAGCATCACCGCTCCTCCGAAAATATGCGGCAGAAATCCTTCAAACCATCGAAAAATCCCGAACAAAGCCAAGACCTGTACCATTAATAAAAGTAAAATCAGCCCGAATCGGCTGAATATCGCATGGATAATCCCCTTTTGCCCCTTTTTTAGTAGACGCAGTCCCTTATTTTTATAATCTCTCTGCATGATTCCTTCACCTCTGCTTTTGTATCTATCAAAAATAACGTTCCCTGCCTGAACCTTCAGCAGGGAACGTTATTTTAGCAATGGCATCCATGCCGCCTGCCGTGCCCGCGTCGGGAAACCGGCACGCAGGAACCGTCACAATAACCATCTTGGTGGTCATAGCCGCAATAATCATGACCCTCATGTGTATGCCGCCCCTCTTCCGTACACCCTTCCACAGTGCAGACCGGGCAGTCTGTGTTGACCGTCGTCCGGCTGTGATGACCATGGGCGGAAACCGGCATAACAAAAAGGAGTGAGACCATCGCAGCAGTTGCTGCTGCAGTAAACACTTTCTTTACATGCATAAGATTTCCTTCCTTTCTACCTAAATGCTATTATAATACCAGTATAGCACAGGCATTTTAATCCTACAATGTATATTATGAAATTCCTCCCATCCGTCCTGCCGCCTTAACACCGCTCAAGAGGGTTCCATACGCCTTTTATATAACAGATTAAAAATAGGACAAACAGCAGCAGATTATGCGCGATCATGCATGCCCACGCCGAAATCAGCCCTAAGCCTAAAACCTGTGTACAAATAAAGGTTCCAACGATACGTACCAGCCACATGCCAATGATATTATAAATGAAAGGCGTCCTCGTCTTTCCTACTCCCATCATAAATCCCTCTATGATAATGGAAAACCCGTAAAAGGGCTCTGAAACTGCCACCATGCGGAGCACCGCTGCCCCTTGTGTGATAACTGCATCATGGTCAGAGAACAGTCCCATGAGCGTCGGAGCAGCAAAGAAAAGGCATGCACCGGATGCAATCATCAAAACTGTTTCCAAAGGGATGAACATAGAAGCAAGACTTTTCATGCGTTTTCCGTCATTGGCTCCATAAGCATTGCCAGCCAGTGTAGCTGCTGCCGTCTGCATTCCATAACCGGGAATGTAGAATGCCGATTCTACTGTATTCGCAATGGTATGGGCAGCCGTATAGACATCTCCTAAGGAATTGATCATCGCCGCAAATGCCACATATCCAAGTGAGGTTCCAAAACGCTGCAGCATGTTGGGAAACGCCACCCTCATGCAGGGCTTCAATATCTGCATATCAGGGGAAAATTTTTGTCCCCGGGGCGAGACCATAGGATGCTTCCACAAAACGTGGGCGATACAGATTCCGCCTATTGTGAATGCAATCGCGCTGGAAACAGCGGCGCCTATAATTCCAAGCCCGGCTCCCCATATGGTGAAATGTAAGGAAAATATTGTCCCCTGACGGACAGGGTAAATCAAAAGGAAATTAAACAGCACATTTATCAGATTCACCAGCACCCCAATCTTCATCGGGGACTTGGTATCCCCCGCAGCCCTGAGCACTACCCCAAAGATAATGCTTGCCGTCCTTGGCAGCATGGGCAGATACAAAATAAGAAAATACGCAGATGCCATCTTCTGTATTCCTGCATCCACCTGCATCCAGACAGGTATCACACCGCTTAAGGACACCGTAAGCACTGTAAAAAGACTTCCCATGACACACGTAAGCAAGACCGCCTGCGCTGATGCACGTTTTGCGGCGGTCTCCTCCCCTGCCCCGTATGCTTTTGCTATGTAAGAAAGAAATCCTACACCTACCGCCGAAATGGTACTGCCAATGAGCCAGTTAATGGTTCCTGTAGAGCCCACCGCCGCCATCGCCTGCGTTCCCAAGGATCCTACCATCGCCGTGTCAATGTACTGGACAGCTGTCTGCATAAGCTGCTCTAACATCGTCGGTCCTGCAAGGGCAAGAATCGTGCGGAACATCTTACGGTCAAACATGGGATTCGTCACTTTTTTATCCATTCTATTCCCTTACTTACTCTTTTCCTCATCCATATTTTTTGCCGTTCGTAAGATCCAGTCCACTGCCGCCTCTGCATGTATGGGGATATCGTCCCCAGTCTGATCGGATGTCCCATCCTGTGTTTTTTCCGTTCCTGTGTGAAAGGCTTGCAGCGCATATCTTGCCAGCAGACCTGAAACCCGTCCTCTTTCTACGGAGCTCTCGGCGCCTAAAACAATGACCACCAGATCATGTTCCACAGTTCCGTCCTCCACTGCCATGGATGTGACCAGGCAGGCGCCAGCCTTGTTGGTGGTTCCCGTTTTTAAACCGGTAACTTCAGAGAGATTGTACACAAGCGGGTTGGTATTGCGCACTTCTAAATCTAAGGATTCTAAGACCGCCTCTTTCCTAGACGTGATATCTGTAATCTGAGGGTAAACTTTCAGAAGATAAGCTACCAGCCGGAACATATCTTCTGCACTCATGCGGTTCTGACGCTTAGAAGGAATGGGATCTTCCGAAAAGGAAGGCAGACCGTGGCAATTGAAAAAGACTGCCTGGGAAAGTCCTAACTCCCGCGCTTTCTGATTCATCATTTCCACGAAAGCTTCCTCTGAACCGGCAATTGTTTCGGCCAGGCAAAGTGCGCATTCATTACTGGAGGGAAGAAGGGCACCGGTGAGAAGATCTTTTACCGTAATCTCTTCTCCTGCCTTTAACGGAATCACTCCGTCGGATGAATCGGCAAGCGCCTCCACTGCATCCGAAATGACCACCTGCTCTTCAAGGGAAATCTGCCCCTTAGAAATAGCGTCCATGGTCAGCAGACATGTCATAAGCTTGGTGATGCTTGCTATGGGATAGGGCATATCGGATTGATATTGGTAATAAATTTCCCCCGTGGCAGCATCTCCTGCCAGCACGCTGTTGACTTCACGGAAATAGCCTGCCTGCTCTAAGTCAGCAGGAGAAATGAAGAAAGGTTCCTGTGTGCGGATCTGCAAAGCACCTGCAGCCGGAATGGTGATATTCACATCCAGAATCATGGCAAGATCCGCCGCCATCATGAAACAGTCGTAATCACCGGAAGGAAGGCTCATAATCAAAGTATAGTAAGACACCTCTTCCCCGTTTATCTTAATTTCATTTCTCCGCAGGGAAATGTCCGGGCTTTCGCTGTCTTCCCATGGTTCATTTTCTACTCCCAAAGGCGTATAAGCACTGCCTAAACTTAAGGAAACGGCATTTTTCGTGATTTCCAGAGAAAAGCCTTTGTCCGTATCCTTAAGCACCATAGCCACATCCCGCAGGGAAAGATAGGTGTTGTGGTCGTAATCATAATCCAAAGTTTTTACCGTGTATGCCCTGCCGGCATCCGCCTGTACCCGGCAGGTTCCAGGAATCTCAAAACTCGCGGATACCCTGATGGGCAGGACGGAACATGCCAGAATGACGGACAGTATCAGAAAGTTTGCTTTTTTCAGATTTTTTTTCATTGCGCCTCCTTTTCCGACAGCCGCCGGAAGAATAAATGTGCGCCAGATTCTTTCAGCAGCACCAGATCGGCATCCTCCCAGATATACCGCTCCGCTTTCATGCTGCCCGGCAAGCCTGCGTCATATTGCCTTGTCAAAATACCTTCCGCCGCTTCGTAAGTACCGCTGCCGTCATACCAGGTCTGCAGTTCTTCCAAAGAGGGCAGCAGGGCGGGACCACAGGTCATCAGATAATCGGCGGAAGACATCCCAAATGCTTCCATCACAAGCGCCTCCACGGCTTCCCCATCGGTGCTGTCCGTATAGCCTGCCATGCGGAGCCTTTCCGCCAAAAGTGCCTGAAAAGCCGCAGCAAACGCCTCATACGCAGCCTGGCTGCAGGCATCGTAGCTCTCCGGCAGGACCTTGCAGTAAAAAGTCCCCACAGAATGGTCCGTCTGCTCCATATGCAGCGTAACCTGTATGGTCAGATCCTGCATATAAGAATCCATGTCCTCCAGAGAAATCGATACGCCCTCAATATCCTGCAGCCAGCTAAGCGCTATGACTTTCGCCTGCTGCGTCATATCCAGTTCCGCCACCCACTCCCCGGAAAGATCCCTGTCCTCTGATGTAAAAAAGTGCAGATATATCAAAAGCGCCGTGGAAGCGCTTAAGGTGAACAGTAATAAGATAACTACCGTATTTTTTACAACTTTCCCCATAAATCCCCCTTTTGTCCACAGCGGCGGATGCGCACCTTTATGAGCATCCGCCATGGCAGGTTTTTCATGTATTTAAGGTAGCGTATTTAGGATAAATTGTCAACAGATGATGCAAGTCCTCTATGTCAAATCATCCCTAAGGGCATCCATGATATTTTCTTTTCTAATTTTATCGGTGGCATACAACATAGTAATAAATACAATGCAAAATACGCCAAATATACTGATTGCCATGCTTTTTAAGGGGAACTGATAGGCAAACCCTTGCAGCTGTTCACTATCTGCCATTCCTTTGTAAATCAGCCATGAAAGAATACTCGCTATAGGCACGCCGGCTAAGAGCGTTCTCATTCCGTAAAAGAAGCACTCAAAATTCATCATCCGTTTAAATCCCCTCTCCGACATTCCAATCGAACGCAGCATGGCAAGTTCCCGGCGCCTGATTCGGATATTCGTGGAAATTGTATTAAATACATTTGCAACCGCAATCAGGGAAATCATGATCACAAATACATACGTAAACACATCCACTACAAACGTCAGGCTTCGGAACAGATCCACTGCGGCAGAAAGATTGACCAGAGTATAATCCCGTGTAATGCCGGCGTCTATTATTTCCGCCTGAATCCGTGCCATTGTCTGCGTGGGTGTATCCGTCCAAAAAGTCAGCCCCGACTTAAAATTTCCCTCCAATCCGGCAAATTCAGCGTTCCTTGACCAAGGGACCAGCATGATGTACATATACTGCGGCATAGAATCAAAGGGGAGCATATCTAAGGGATAATTGTCTACCAAAGTTGCCGGAACTGTTTTCATCTGCTTCCCGTCTGGTCCATACAAGGTAAACTCTGTCTCCTGACCTGCAAAAAACACCTTATGCTCTACAGTGTCCATAACGAGCGCAAGCACTTTCCCATCCTCTCCGCTGTATGCTTCTTTGTTTAATCCCATGCTTTCAATAAACTCATAATAAACCGAATCCTCCAAAAATTGACCAAACATCGGAATATCCAATTTCTCACCTGCCGCCCTGTGCTGGTCAAAATCAAAATCCTCTAAAATTCCGCCTGCCGTACATGTATAAAGCAGATTCTTCTGCCATGTACTTTCTTTGACACCATCCACCGTCTTCAGTCTGCGGTACAGCATGAGCAGTTCCTCCCCAGGCATTTCCTCTGCATAAAAGGAAATATCACCGTCAACTTCCACCGTCAATTCCTTAGCGATTCCTTTTAAAGTGCTGCCAAAGGCACTGCATGTTACAAACAGCACAACGCTTAAAGTCAGAGACAAAATCACACTGCGGTAACGGCGCTTGTTCCTCCGGAAATTTTTCAGTGCAAGCATCCCCTCCAGCCCTAAAATACGCCCGGCATATTTAGAAGTTTTAGCCTCCTTTGCCCCGGTCCTAATCTCACCCGTCTGGCGGATGCATTCCATAACAGGAACAGCCGCCGCTTTTCTCGCCGGAATATATGCCGAAATCAAGATTGTCATCAAACTGACCGCTATTGCCGCAGCAAGCGCCGAAACAGAGACAGACAACGTAAGGGGACCGTTGCTGGTTGTCATGGTGGCAAAATTTTTTTCCACCACGGGCAGCGTCATGGCAACGCTTCCTATCCCTGCTGCCACACCAAATGGAATGCCAATCGCCCCGATACAAAGTCCTTCAAATAAAACAGCTTCTTTCAGCTGTCTGGCAGTTGCCCCTGCTGACATAAGAATTCCCAACTGATGAACACGCTCATTCAATGAAATATGGAAGGAATTATAAATCAGAAAAACCGACCCGATCATAATGATCGCAATTAAGATTCCTCCAACGGTAAACACGACGGTATTAAACAGTGTATTGTCTGAAACGCCATAGAAACGCAGGACATCTTCATTCAAAACGATAGGCATGGAGTCAGTAAACTGGTTCACATATGCCCTTACCTTTTTGGGTTCCTTCAGCGTAAGGAAGCAGCTGTACCGCCCTGAAGCAGCTTCGGCATCCGCTCTCGTAATCAAAGTATACCCCGGAGAATCATGTTCCTCAAAACCTGCTCTTTCATAAGTTCCTACAACTGTATAAGTTTTCTCCTCCGTCTCTCGCAGTCTTTCCCCTTCCATGTATGGGTCATGCTGGGTAAGTGTTTTTCCATCCATCTCACGGCTGCCAAGTGCAATGGCAAGATCCGTTCCCACCGGAATCCGCACATCTGCTTTAATGGAAATATGATTGGGTATCAAAATTTCCTTATCATTTGAGGGAAATCTGCCGGAAATAAGGTTGACCGGCAGCTGATCAAACGCTTCATCCGTAAAACCTGCAAGAAACAGATAAGGTTTTTCGGCACTTTTGGCTCCGTCCAGCAGCGCATAACCAATATTTTCAAAAACTGCTGCGTCCGTCACAAGCTCATCTTCCATTCGTTCCCTCACAAAGTCCCCATCCACATCCACAAAATCAATGTACCAGCTGCCGTACTTGGCTATGGAGCCATTGATCATATATTGCAAAAGCGACGTTCCAAACGCAGCAACTGCCGTAAACAATGTGGCAGACAAAGTCACGCCGAGCACCGTCACCAAGGTGCGGGTGCGGTTTTTCTTAAGCCCCTGCAGGGCTATCTTATGGAAAATATTCATGACCTCGCCACCTGCCTCTCATCCCGTACCACTTTGCCATCTGCAATGCTGATAATGCGGTCTGCCTGCAAAGCTATATTTTCATCATGGGTGACGATAATCAGTGATTGATGATATTTCCGATGGCTTTCTTTCAGCAGGTGAATGATTTCCTGTCCATTGCGGCTGTCCAGACTGCCTGTAGGCTCATCTGCCAGACACACTTGGGGCGCATTCATAAGGGCGCGCCCAATGGCGACACGCTGCTGCTGTCCGCCGGAAAGCTGATTGGGCAGGTGCGTCCTTCTCTCCTGCAGCCCCAATAATTCTAAGAGCTCATCCAGCCTTTCTTTGTTGACTTTTCTTTTATCCATAAGAATAGGAAGGGTAATGTTTTCCACCACATTAAGCGTTGGAATCAGATTGTGGAACTGGTAGATCAAACCCACCTGCCGTCTGCGGAATATGGCAAGTTTTTCGCTGCTCTGGGCATATACATCCTGCCCGTCCAGATAGATTTTTCCGCTTGTAGGGACGTCCACACCTGCAATCGCATGAAGCAGAGTAGATTTTCCGGAACCGGAAGTGCCGATGATGGCTGTGAAATCTCCCCTTTCAATATTCAGGGAAACATGGTCTAATGCTGTGACCTTATTTTCATCTTTGCCGTAGACTTTACACAAGTCTTCAATTTTCAAAAACTCCATTTTATGAGCCTCCTTTTTATAATCTACCCATATCATAGAATTTTGAACTTACTTTTTGGTGACTTTTCCGTGACGAATCTGTCACATTCTAAGGAGAAACAGGAAGTTTTGGAAATCGGACGGAAAATAAAGCGCCGCCATTAGGATGATTTTTAGCTGTAATCGTTCCTCCCTGCCCCATGATAATAGTCTTGCAGAGGGCAAGCCCAATTCCATACCCGCAAGCCTCTGCATCCTTTCCGCGATAGAAACGCTCAAACAGATGGGGCAGGTCTTCCTTTGCAAATCCGGCTCCATCATCATGAATTATAATCTCGGTAAACAAAGGATTGTCTTCGCAGGCAATTCTAATATTTCCATGATGCCCCACGCTCTCTATGCTGTTTTTGATTATATTCTGGAAACTTTCTGAAAGCCATTTGAAATCCCCTGCAATCTCTGCCGCCTCCGGTATGTCCGTCTGTATCTGAATATCATGCAGCTCCAATGGGATTAAGAAGGGACGGAGGGAAACCGCTATCAGATTGCTCACAACGATCCGCTCTTTTTTAAAGACCACAATCCCCGCATCCAGACGGGACAGCTTCAGCAGGGAGGCAAGTAAAAAGTCCATCTGTCCAAACAATCCCGAAGCTTCTCTTATCAGTTCCTTCTGTTTTTGTTGATCCGCATTCTTTTCCAGCAGCGAAAGAATAATATTCACTGACGTAAGCGGCGTGCGGAGCTGGTGGGAAATGTCGGCAAGGGAATCTGCAAGATGCTTTTTTTCATTTTTCAACGCATCATTCTGTTCCCTGATGCGCAAAATCATTTTCACAATCTCGCTCTGTAAAATAGAAAGTTCGCCTTCCTCCTCTTCACTGATGGACAACTGTTCTTTACTATGCAGCACCCTATCGATCTGCTCTGACAACTGCGCGATTTTCTTATATCGGTTCCTTGTAAGCACATAAAATATCGTTCCCAACAGGACTGCCAGCGCAAGCGCCAATATTCCCGCCGCTGCCGAAATCATAAATCCCACTATTGCCGCTATAGATGTGATTATGAAATACCATATGGCAGCCTGCCTGATTTCTTTATTCCGAAACATCACTGCCTCCCAACCGGTATCCTGTGCCGCGGACGGTCAGAATCATCTGCGGCTTTGCCGGGTCATCTTCAATTTTTTCCCGCAGTCTCTTGATATAAACCGTCAGGGTATTATCATTGACATATTCTCCCGCCGCATCCCACAGTTCCTCCAACAGACTTTCCCTTGTGATAATGATCTTAGGATGATTGATAAATACCAGCAGCAGACGATATTCCAGTGCTGAAAGAAAAATCTCTTTTCCGTTCTTTTTTACAATGCCGCCGGCTATATCCACCCAAAGACCATTCCTGTCAAAAACTGCAGGCTGACAATCTGCTTTGCGCAAAGCAGCCTTAATTCTTGCAATCAATTCCCGTGGTCTAAAAGGCTTTGTAATGTAATCATCTGCCCCCATATTCAGTCCTGTCACAACACTGGCTTCATCACCTGATGCCGTCAAAAAGATAACCGGAATATTTTGTGTATGCTTGATTTCTGTTAAGACCGCAAATCCATTTCCATCGGGCAAAAAAATATCCACCAACGCGATATCAAATCTGTCCTTCGCAAGCATGCCGACCGCCTCTTTCTGCGTGGCAGCACGGCTTGCTGCAAACCCTTCTGACCCAAGCAGAAGCATAAGATTTTTTGAAATGTTTTTGTCATCTTCCACCAAAAATATCTTTTTCATTCTTCCCTTCCTGTCAGCCTCTCCATTCAACCGTGTCCTTCATACTTCTGCGCGGTCTCGCAGACGGCATTTCGTCCGCATATCCTATTGCCAGCGCCGCATACAATTCCCCTTCGGTATCTAACCAGTCGCAAAGCTCTCTATAGGCAAAAAATGTATTGCAAATCCACAAACTTCCCAATCCCAGTTCTGTTGCCGTCAGCACCATGTTCTCTGCCGCTGCCCCTATGGACTGTGTATTGCAGATTTCAGAGACGCGATCCTCTATTGTCAGTGGTTTACCCATTTTTTCCCCTAATGTATTAACAATAAATATAAGGACAGGCGCTTGTTTCATGACCCCTAGTGTATACCACGCATCATTCAAATGGATGGCACTTTCCGGCAGGAAGGGACAAGCACTTTCCCGTTCAAGCCCCTTTTCCATTGCCGCCAATGCCTCCTTTTTTGCACCGCCCCTCGCCACAACAAACTTCCACGGCTGTCTGTTTTTTGCAGATGGTGCCAATATTCCTGCTTTCAAAATTTCTTCAATTACCTCAGAAGGCACCTCTGCAGACTTGTATCTGCGGATGCTCCGTCTGTCTGTTATTGCCTGTATCATATCGTTCCTCCTTCAAAGCATCTTATTTTTTTAGCAATCTCTTGAAAATCTGCTTTCACGATCTCATACTTAGAAGGATCACGCAGAATTGCCGACGGATGGTACGCAGCAGTCAGCATGCAGTTTTTCCGATTCGTCCAAGTGCCATGCTGACGCGTAATTTTAAAATCCGGTGAAATAATGCGCTGCGCAGCAACACGCCCAAGGCATACAATAATTTTAGGGCTTAGCAGAAATGTCTCATATTTAAGGTACGGAAAGCATGCTTCTTTTTCCTCCTCCTTGGGATCACGGTTGCCCGGGGGATGGCATTTCAAGATGTTGGTAATATATATTTCCTCCCTGCTTAATCCGCAATCCAAAAGGAGCCTGTCCAATATTTCACCTGACCTTCCCACAAACGGAATCCCCTGCTGGTCTTCTTGTGCGCCAGGCGCTTCAGCAATCAGCATAAGTTCCGCCTGATGGTTTCCACGCCCCATGACCGGTCGATGCCTGGTCTGGCTGAGTGGGCAGTGGGTACAAGCAGTCACGTGCTGTTCAATGTCATTCCATGTATACTGCATAAAATCCCCCTTATATAAGCGCAATATTATATTTATCTATTCCATGCCCCAGCAATTGCATGATCCGCAATTCATCCTCCGCATCCAAGACAGCATTGTGCGTCTCACAATATTTCCTGTTTTCACTAAGCATCTTCAAAATATCTTCCACTCTGTAACCGCGCTTCAATTTTCCCGTCTTATAGCAGTCTGCATAGCATGGTATCGCCCTATTGTACTGACGATATGCCGCCAGGCGCATAATATCATACCATTGATATTTTGCATATTCTGGCAAATGTTTCTTATCAAAACACGCATTATATGCAAAAAGCTTCTGTATATGATAGGCATCTATCCACTCTTTGATTTCTTTTAAAGCTTGTTTTCGGCTTGAAATGTGAACTCCATTTTCATCAATCCTGAGTTCATCTGCATACATTCCGCCTACCCTGTATTCCGGATCGATTATGTAATAGATCGAATCAATCTTTTGCTTCGTCTCTGAATCGGCAATTACTACTCCTATCGACATTACCTGATCATTCCAGTTGGTCTCAGTATCGATTACTGCGAATTTATCCATTGTATCTCCTTTAAAAAAATATCATAACTTTTTTATCCTAATTCAATGCAAAACTGTCATTACATTTACAAATAACATTATTTTTTCACTTTTCCCACATAAAAATCGCTAGCAGGCACTTTATTTAGAACATAACAGCCTCCACGTAAGACTGATACTCCCCATCCTGATGGATTGTGACAGTGGCCTTCTGCTTCCTTTCGCTGTTGAAACCGTCCTTTGTATTGCTGTTAGGAAAAATGAAATTCTTCGCACTGGATGTAACCGTAAAACGCATTCTGTGTCCCGGGAGAAACATATTAGATATTTTGGTTGTCCTGATTGTTACCTCATACACTTTTCCGGGCTCCATGTACTGCGGCGTCTCGAAACCGTTCCTGTATTTAACATCCATAACTCCATCGGCAAGCTTGACAGACTTTCCGTTCTCATCCACATCCGTCATCCGCAGCACAAGATCTGTATCCGGGCAGTCGCAGGATACGAATAAATGTGCAACAACATCCCCTGTCACGGTAACAGGTTCCTTAAAAGGCTCCGAGGAAAACAAGAGGAAATCCTCTCTCTTTTCTTCCAGCGTGTAATCCTCCGGCACTTCAATCTCATTCTCAGACATATCAATGATATGTACAGCCGGATTGTCCGGATCATAGATATAGCTGTCTCTTTCCCCTTTCAGATCAATACGCGTTACTTTTCCGTTCTCCGGCGGCCAGGAATCTGCAGTCTTCCATTTATTCTCGCCCAAAGTATAATATTCCACTTTAGGCGTCTTCTCAATACCGTTATCTGCTCCTTTCAAGAAATGATCCAGCCACATCATACTCTGTAAATCCACATCATAACGCAGGGCATCCTCCCCCATATAGATTCCGTGTAGATCATATTCCGCATTTCCGCCATGCTTCCATGGTCCAAGGATTGTTTTCCAGGTTCCCGCCGGCCAGTCCCTTACCAGGTCAAGTGCCTCTGTGGTTCCCATTCCATTATCATCAAACCATCCTGACAGGATCAGCGCCGGAACGGGTCCGCCCGCATAACGTTCTTTCCAGCTAGTGCGCCTCCACATTTCATCCATATCCTTATGCTTGAGCCACTCCGTCAGGAAAGGAATCTTCTTTCCCAGGGCTTTCTTCGGGATCTCCTCCAGCGGGCGTATATCCAGCACTGTATTCCAGTCTTCCCTTACCATCCTGTCGGGATCGAACTTCTTCTCAGACATGGCAAAAGCCCAAGCAAGCATTCCGGAGTTAAAACATCCCCCTCTTCTTGGCAGATCCACAAAGGCACTTCCCGCACACACATTGCTCAGCATCGCCTTTAAATGCGAATTCCCACTGGCTGCCGCTGCCCACTGCACATAACCAAGATAAGAACCTCCGGTCATGGACACCTGCCCGTCACTCCACTCCTGCCCCGCAATCCAGTTTAACGTATCGTCCCCATCTTCCACTTCATAATAATTAGGCTGCCATTTTCCGGTACTCTCCTCCCGCCCTCTCGTATCCTGCACCACCAATGCATAACCCCTCTGCACGAAACGGTAATAGATTTCCACGCCTCTTTTCTTTCCGTAAGGCGTCCTCACAAGCACGGCTGGAGTCTTTTTCCCTGCGTCTTCGCCTTCCTTTTCCGGTAAATACACGTCTGTAGCAAGCTTTTCGCCATCCCTTGTATTTACAAAAAACGTCCCAATAAAACTTACATTTGCCACCTCTTCCGGATACCGTTCTTTCCATTTGGAAAGAATGGTTTTTTCCTCACATCCTTCCCGCACAAGCACAGCCGTATAGTCTCTTGCACTCATCAGCAACGCATAAATTTTACCGTCCTCATAGAATAAATCCTTTGCCGCCTTGCAGTTTCTCTGAATATAGGCTTCTGTCCTGCGCTTCGTAAACTCCTCGCCTGAGGCAGTCACTCCATACTCTGCCCCCTTTTCAACCATTTTTTCATATTCTTTTTTATTACAGAAAAATTCCCCCAGGCTTCTTTTACAAAGCTTCGCAAAATACTCGTCCGCTTCCCCGCCTAACGGCTCCTTGGGAAGCCAGCACCCTGACATGACATCCCGCCTGGAAACAAAAACTTCCTGCTCTTCTTCGTAAAATCTTCCATATAAAATACCGGATAAGTAAAAATTCCACTGCATACTCTTTTCCTCCCTGCTATGCGCCGATAATTGTACGAACAAGATAGGCAGCTGCGTGCTTTATGCGCCTGCTCAGCATCTATTTTTGTAAGATTTTCAGATAGACCAGCCAGTAAGTAAGTCTTTAATTCTTGATTGCAATACTCCAAAAAACTCTTATAGCAATTATATCTCTCAATATTTAAATGTAAAGTGTCATTTGATATTAAATTTCTGTTATTATACTTTCCTCTAAAAAGGGCAAATACTTCCTTAACCTTTAAATCGGCAGACTATTTTCGACACACAGCGCCCCATCCCCCTCTTATGTCAAGTTGTTTTTAATGGAAAAGTGGTCGAATTCGACCACTTTACACTCATACATTTATCTGAAGAGGAACAATATTCTGTAATGTAACAACATCCGCCAATAAGCCTTTCCCATATTATGCAATACCATATTTTTTAAAAATACTATTCAAATCCTCTAGGCTGATTTTTCCTGCCAGATAATAAGCCTTAGCACTGGCTTCTATTGCTTCAAAAGCAGTATCAAACATAAACCAGTCACCTGTATTATAATATTCCTGTAATTCCATAAAATCGCGTTGCAGTCCATCCGGCAAATTATCTCTTAAAATTATTTGTTCATCCACATACATTATTTTATCACCTCTCACTTTACGGTTTCCTATAATCTAATGTATACAATCATTTTTTATACATTTTAGTAATACTTTTTCATACCTATATTGAATAATTGATGTAAAAAATCTCTTCTGTATTTCTGACAATATTGGTATCTCTTTTATCATTGCTTGTATCTTATCCATATTATTACGTATAATCTAATATTGTAGTATTCTACAAATTCACCAGAGATTCCATTTCTGCCTTATGGAGGTCATTTTGATTCCCAAATGCCTCTAACCGCTGCAAAAGCTCTCTGACTTTGCAAATAGCATTTTCTACAATAAATACATTCATAGACCACAAAATGATATTTGTTCTGTAAAATAAATACGGATATCATTTCACAACTATTGTAATATCCTAATTTTTCACAGGCAAGTAATTCGTCATACTACTGCAACATATGTTGTGTGCAAAATCGTTCCCTATTCTCTCTTTTCACTTGTACGAACCTCACAAATTCTTTGTACATCTTAATATAAAAAGCTGCTTAATACAGCTCTAACACTATACCAAACAACTCCATTCTACCTTACATGCAATAAGTTTCTACCAATTCTATAATCTCCTGATTTGTCGGCATCCTGTTATCGTCCTTTTTATAATAAATCGTAAGTAGATACACTTACGCATCATCCCGGACTGCATAATAAATAATCCGATACCCGTTGTACTGCCCTGCCTTGGTATCTGTATTTGCTGATCTGACTTTGAAAGTATGCCCATCTGTCGGAATCCTTAAACCCGGAATTTCTGTCCCTATCAGGTTTCCTTTTTCTAATTCATCAGTTATCGCTTTAGTATCCGCGCCTATATGCGTGAATCCTTTTTTTTAATGTAATATTTCACATCTTTTTCAAACTGTTCAGTAGGTATAACTGTATACATTTATCTTTCTTCCTCTTTGCTCCATTTTTCAATATTCGCAAATAAATCACTTAAGGAACGCTTGGGAGTTTTGCCTTCATGCATATTCTTTACTTCCTTGCATGACTGCATAATAGATTCTGAAATTGTACAAGGTCTTTCCAAATTTGTGGCTACGCTTATTACTTGTTCCTCCTCCACTACTTTATTTTTTCCTGTTTTCTTACACACATCATACCACCTTTTAATGATTCTATATAGTTAGTAAGATACTCTCTAGACAAAAATATCCAAAAACACAATAAATGTTTTATTTAACGCTAATGTTCTGCAAAAACTCATTAATCCAAAATCCATTTTAATTCTACCCCGGCAGGCTATCCTCGACACATAACACCTCGTATCCCTCTTATGTCAAGTTAATGTCACAAACTTTTTTCACTTTTTTTGAGTGAAAATCGCTGAAACCTGCATAACTTCGTGGGGCGGATGGTACATTAGTGCTAAGTTTGAGTAAAATTGATGGTAAATTAGTGTCAAGTTATATGTAATTCCAAACTGTCTATTTTTCTTAAATTTACTCAGAATCATGTTCAATTACATATGGTTGCAGAAGGATCATCACTGTAAAGACATTATCTATTGCCTGTATAATTTCACTCGGGTCACTATTACTTGCAATGCAATCATTTATTTCATCAAAACATTCAAAAAATAATTTCATCATCTCTAAAAACTCCACAATTTGTCCGGTTGCCTTATCTATAAGTTTCCCCACTAAAATTTCACACGATATTAATTCTTTATGTAAAATTTCTATGCGCTTCAAGAGCGCATTCTTAAATTCATCTGTTCCGGCAGCACATTCATCATCAACAGAAACCTTTAAAACCTGAGAGTAGCATCGTAAATAGGTCTTTATTGCGCCAATTTTCTGCATTGCCTCTATCCATTTTTTATGCGCTTTCCCAAGTATGATACTCTCTGCCAGCTCATCTTCTATTCTACAAGGAAACATAGAATCTGTTATGTGCGATTCATCAGTATCAAAAACTTTATAAAATGGAATCGTAAAGGCAATTGAAGCGTACGCCCCTGATATTACAGGAACATACACAAATTCCAATGGCTGTATTTCAACATACCACCTATCACTGGATAACTGAACAGCACTGCTAAAGATATTCTTAATCTGTAACACAACATTCAAATACTTGCTCTCAAGAGTATTCTCTGATGTAATATCAAAATCATCAATAAAATACACGTATCGCCCAGATTTTACAAGTTTATTTTTTGCTTCAAATGTAATCTTCATAAGAGAGTCATTGAAATAATTAACTCCCCCTCGATATTTTCTTTTTGCATCATAAGCAATTGCATATCCCTTAGGCTGATTACTAATCACATATTGCCAGGCATTGACTAAAATCAATATATTTTCAAGCTCTTGTTGATCATAAGCTTCACTTAAAGAACTATATTTTGAAAACAATAATTTATAATTTTGTTGAAAACCAACTATATCTTTTGCTGCTGAAAACAAATTGAACATGGCAAGCCTTGGATTCTTAACAATATTCATATCCTGTTTATTAATTCTAACCAATAAAACTTCTGCAAACTGGTTAAAGAAATTGTCCAGAGACGCATATACCCTATTCAAAAGTTTTCTAAATTTTTCATATTTTCCAACCGAAAGCAATTGTTGCATTGGAAAATATTCTGCTATTGGTTGCTTACTACTTCCTTCCGAATAAAGACAATAGGGATCAACCGCAAAAAACGGCAATCTGTTTTCTGAAAATATATGAGTTCTGAAATTTTTTATACGTTCTTCAATTCGCTTCCATCTATCTTTCGTAAAATGTCCTTTTTTGTAAATATCATCAATTAATTTGATTGTCTCCTGAATTAACTCATTAGCATTGCACCTCATTTCATCAATTTCTGAGACATATTGATTCCACGAAATCGGGCGAAAGGCATAATCTATCCGATTTTTTACCCATCCATTTACCTCAGTTGTCCAGCTATTATGACGATTGCTTTTATTGATATGCAGTTTATCGTCCATAGCCTTAATTCCCAAATCAGTTAGAAGATCAACACCAATCAATTCAATATTAATATATTCCATCTCCGGATAAATTTGCTGAAGAATATTCAGCATTTTAATTCGCCAATATTGATTCTCATTCTTATTTTCAGAAATAGTTTCTTCCGTCAAAAATGAGGGTACAAATTTACAATTTACCTCATCATCCGTGACAGAAAAAGAGATAATTCTCATTTCAAAAATTAACCGCTTAACAATTTCTTCCACTGCACTTTGATAACTGTCTGACAATGTCGGATGTTCAAAAAGTCCACGTATAGCATCTGCACAGCTTTGTATTTCACCTGTACAAACACTCTTTACTATTTCGTTTGAACTGAACAACAACGTTATAGCCAAATTACGTTTAGCCATCCAAAATAACGCATATCCAAATGATGCCCTTTCCTCATCTGAATCAGGCAATACATCAGGATACACACAATTTCTGATAAAACAATCTGTTGCCTCATAGTCAATCACTAAGGATATAAGTGAACTTTTTGTTTCATCAATTATCTTCTGAAACTCCGCTTTACTAAACACTTCAATATCTGCCATACTATCAGCTATAAGCTCATTTTGGCATTCTATTCCTGAAAGATCCCGTGGTAAAAAGCAAAACCATCCTTTTCCATACCGCTCAATAAAGCTCTGAATAAAATCCATATTATTATCAGCATAACGTTTTGCATCTAGCCAAAGCATTGCCTTAATCGCATTTGCATATCCCACCCAATCTCTAAAATAAATTTGGGCAAGTTGCTGAATCTCAACTAACCTATACTCATATTGCGAAAAATAATCCATTAAGATTAGTCTTACATTTTTTGATGATACACACGAAAGTGTCTTGAATACAATGTCTTTTGCAGTCGTACAAATCTGATTTCGTAATACATCATAAACTATTTGGGCTCGTATTGGGTGAAGCGCTTCAAGCTTATTATCATTAGTGATTCTTATCAAATATTCATCTTTCAAACGTCTTACAGCCGCTTGCATAGAAGTACATGTTATCACTTCCTTAATTTTACAATAATCAACAGCACATCCCAAACGCCCAGCGTAACAAACTAATTGAAGCAATTCTAACCACTCATCTGAAATTCCTTCTTGCAATAAAAAATCAATCTGATTTTGAAGGCGCTTGGTAAGAGTTTGATTATTTGTAAGCAGATATACAAATTCAATTAACGGTCCATCTCCCCCAAATGATTGCCATGCCTCCTCAAAAGTTCTATGAGATGAATGAGGATACCCAATGGTAAGTGTATTGTAAATTTGCTCCGCCTCTGTTTCAGACAATTCTAGTTCAATAACATCATATTTAATTGCTTTTCCATTTATAGGCGTAATATTATAATCTTCATCACGAATCGAAATCAGAACGGGAATCTTTAATCCACGCGATTGTAATTCTTGCAATAAAAAGGCCCAAAGCGTTTCTCCCGGTTGAACATCAATGTAAATAATGAGATTTCTATTATACTTTCCAAGTCCATCTAAGGCTGAAACTAAATTTTGAGCTTGTCCTTCTGTCGCAATGGCACGTATACAAAATACAACCCCTTCGGGATATGTTTCCAACAAATAACGATAACACAGTGCAGATTTCCCCTGCCCCGAAACTCCTTTAACTAAAGCAACTCCTGTATTTTCAAGAATTTTATGTATCTCCTGAAGCCAATAATTCCGCTTAAAATCTAATCCCAAACGAATATGAGCAGGATGAGCAGATACACCTTGAAAAAACTCTTCTTGAAGCTGTTCTGGACTACCATTCATCTGAAGTTCACTCAGACATACCAATGATTTATTGTATTCTTTATAAAAGCCATCTAACGCTGCAACACTAACACCTATCTTATGTACTTTTTCCCGCCATATCTCTAAAGTAGTAAAACCTTTTGTCCTAGAAAGTTCTGCAATATATTGAATTAATAGTTCCTGTGCTAAGTCAGGTGCTGCCATAACAGGAACATAACTACTAATTTGTGAATAAATATTTTTCTTAAGCTCATCAATATCAGCCTTTTCAAACTTCATAGAATTTATCAGCCAAGCTGCCTCTTCTTCTGTAAGATTATGTTTTTCCTTAAGCCGATTTGATAAACGTTTTTTTGTCTCTTCATTATTATTTACAACTTCTTGAAGTTCAATTCCTAAATATCCAAAATGAACAATCCTAATATCATTAAAAAGGGGATTCTGTATGTGTATACTACACATACGATTAAAAAACCCTTCTCCACCTGTAGATGTTTTAGTCAATGCAAGGCTTGAAAGCGTTAAAGCAGCAGAAATATTTTTGATTTGGACTGCTTCAACAATAATACCATTCCTTTTCACTACTAAATCCTCAATGTTTTCTGGGTAATATTCATACCCTTGCTCATCTGAAATCAATCTGGCAGCAATATAAAATGTTTGGGAAGAAAATCCTTTCCAAGCTGCTTGCGCCCCCATATCAGATTTTTGAAATTTGCTTTTGTCCATGCTTCACCTTCACTTATCTTATTCTATATATCACCTACATTTCTTATGTTTGTTCTTCAATCAATTTTATCTTTTCCGCCGCTTTAAGAATATTCAACTGATATTCTGCAATCTCTTTTAAAATTTGAAATCTTTCTGCCTTACTTCTACCCTCACGAATCATTTGTGCATTATGTGTTTCCAAGTTAGACAAAACTGTAAGTTCATTTATTGAAGCAAAATCTCTTACATTATTCTTTTTTGCCAATTCAGGATTTTCATCCCTCCATGCTTTTGCAGTAAATCCGAATAATGCAACATTCAAAATATCCGCTTCTTCTGCATATGCCAGCCACTCTAAATTTTCTTTATAATTTTCTGACGGAATCAAGTAATTTTTAACCGCATCTGTTTGAATCAGATAATTGTTTTTAGACAGAAATCTTTTTGCATCCCACTCAATTTTCTTTGCATCATTCTCCACTTCTTTGAGTCTTTGAAATTCTTTGATCAAATATAGTTTAAAAACAGGGCTGATCGCCGAAGCAAATTCAAATGCAATATCTTTATGCGCATACGTTCCTCCATATTTTCCACGTTTCACAAATAATCCTATTGCTTCTGTCTTTTCAATCCATTCCGAAACACTTAATACAAATGTATGTAAACCTGCTTCGCTTTTAAAGTGGTCGAATTCGACCACTTTAAAAGCAGGATTGTAGATTTGCTCCCATGTACCTAAAAATTCCAAAGTTGCTCTGTTTCGCATCCAGTTTTTTACAACATCTGCTCCTCGGGACTCACCAACTTTAGCTTTTGCAATATCAGTAATACAGATATAATCATCAAAATTTTCCTCTGAAACAGTAACGTTAATGTTTTGCACCACAATTACTTTATTTTTTCCCATCTTTCTCCTCCCCTATGGCACTGATTAAAATCTTATTACTCATGTATAAGTATAGCATACCATCTCTACTTTTTCAATTAATTTCGAACATAAGTTCTATTTTCATTCTAAAAAATCCATGCTATTTATAAATTGTGATTCGTTTTAGCCCTACCAAATATTTATATAAAATCCAAACAACGTACAATAAGCACTTTATTCGACAATATATATGCCAAAGCAAAGTGCTTATTCCCCTAAAAATCTACTCTCTTTTACATAGGTAGACTATTTTCGACACAAATCGCCCCATACCCCACCTTATCATTCGGATACACACTCTCCCCCCTAAGCTCCCTTGCCCCTCTCCTAAAATACGCCTTCACTTTCTCCCCATACAAAAACGGATCGTTCCCCCTCACGATCCCCCATTCCATCAAAAGTGCCGCGCTTCCGGTCACGAAAGGCGTTGCAAAGGAGGTCCCTGAAACCTGCACAAAAGTTTTATTAGGACCTATGGTGCTTATATTGGTTCCAGGCGCGGCGATGTCTGGTTTTACATCCCCCTGGGAGACTCGCTCCCCCGGAATGCTCACAAGGGGATACCCTCTCCCCGAGAAGTCCGCATATGCCTCAAAGCCGGCATCATACGCCCCCACCGTTATGACCTTAGATGCGGTGGAGGGAATCGTCAGTGTCTTCACCGGCGTAGGCGCAAAAAAGCGGGTGCCGGCATTGAGCACCACACTGCTTGGCAGATATAAATCATAATTTCCCGTCACTGTTTTAACCGGGTAGATGTGGATCGTCCATATTCCCTGATTCACATATCTGTCTATGGGAAGAAAATCAAAATAAATTTCCTGATTTACGGAATACGGAGAGGGCTCTCCTACATAAATGAGAATCTGCGTATCCTCCAGCGTCACACTTCTCCCGCCCTGCATCTGCACATCCACCGCCACTTCCTCGCCTCCAGGTGAAATAAGCGCTATCCCTAAAATATCCACATATTCCTTCCAAAGCTGGACATTTACCGTGGTCTGGTAGGTTCCCACACTAAGTTCCACCCACCGGCCTTGCGAAGGGCGGCTGTTCATCCCGAAACTGCCGGCCACATGCCCCCCTGCCGCTCCCTCATTGCCGCTTCCCACACAGGTGACACATCTTCCAATTTCTGCCGCATTGTCAAGGAAACGCTCCACCAGCGAAGTCCCGTCATGGGAGCCGTAGGTATTTCCAAAACTTAAATTGATGGCGAGGGGCTTGCCCAGTTCCACCGCCTTTTTGACGGCATACGTCATGGCACGCATCAGTTCCGTCGTCTTTGGAAAAGAATCCGGTCTGGGCGTCCCCATCTTTACAATCAGAAGTTCGCTCTCCGGCGCCACTCCCTGATACTGTCCTTCTGAAAGCATTCCTCCTGCTGCCGCTATGGCAGCCACTGCCGTCCCGTGCCCCGAGCTGTCTATGCTGGGCACGATGCTTTGCGGGAAGCGGCTTTCTAACGCCGCATCGATGCGGTACTTTGAAAATTCTACTCCCATTTCAAATCCATCCGGCGGAGCCGCCGCCCCGGCAAATTCCTCGTTCCCTTCCGGCAGCTGGCTGTTGACTTGTTCCGCATTTAGCGTCTGATCCCACAAAAACTGGATTCTTGTATTTCCCTGTGCATCCCGAAACTCCGGACTTTCAAAGTCGATTCCAGAATCGATCACGGCAACTAAAACGCCTCTTCCTGTCAGGTAGGGTTCTCTTGCGGATACCGGAAAGATACAGGAAGCCTGCCTTCCCTGCAGAGTAGAAAAATAAAGTCTTTTGGGCTTTTCCACATATTCCACTTCGTCCAGCTGGGAAAATGTTTCAATCAGTCCCTCCGGTATGGTCACGATTGCATACCCCGCAATCAATTCCTCCACCCGTATCACATTGCTCCGAAGCCTTCCCAAATCCCCATTGTACTTCACGATCAACTCCCATGTACCTGTTTCCTCTAAGAATCCTACTCCCAGCTGTCCGGATTTGCGCCTCTGTGCTTCCTCTATCTCAAGTGCAAGATTAAGCAATGTCTCCAACTTCTGATTTGCCATACACATTCTCCCATTCACCATCATAATCACTGCTATACCTATCTTACGCAGTCCTTACGTTTATGTGAGAGAATACCGCTAAATCAACGGCAATGGCTGCTATTCATTTATTAACAATGCAAACTGCTCTTCCAGCAATTCGTAAAAATGAGCCAGATGCACCCCGTCAACCAGCGCATGATGACATAAGACTGACACCGGCAAAAGCGTTCTGTTCCCCTGCACAAAATATTTCCCCCATGTAATCCGGGGATTGCTGTCTGCCGGAATTGGGACTGCCTGAACAAGCGCAGTATACGAAACCCACGGTAACGTGGATACAAAAAACTTTTCATATACTTCTTCTTCCTCTTCATCAATTGAACGTTCCCTCTTTGCTTTCTCCTGCATTTGGGCGGCATATGCAAGATACTCCAAAAAAGGCATGTCATCCTCCAATTCACAATAGCAGAATGTCTCATCTTCCAATGCCAATGTATAAGAAGTTTTGCATCTGTCAAATTCAATAATTCTGCCGTCAACAATCCTCTGCCTGAATTCGGCAATGCCATTTGCTGCTCTAGACACACAATAACAGATGGTAAAGAAAAAGGGCAGACGCCCTTTCTTTATCTTTTCAAGTAAATCTGTGATATCCACATTTACCGTTATGCCGCAGTATGGATAAGTCAGGCTGCTGAAATAATCAAAATGCGCCTTTCTCTTATACGTCTCCATATCCAGATACCGATATCCCATTCCCCTGCACCTTCCCTTCATCCCAAATCAATTTTCATGGAAACCATTTTCTTTAAACCCTCATATTGCTTTTTATCCACCATAATCTGATTTCCTTCTTTCGTAATAAGTCCGTCTTCCATGAACTTCTTTACACCTCTGCTGATACTCTTGATACACAGCCCCGTTTCATCCGCCAGGTTCTGACGATTCCCTTTTAGGAGCAAAAGACCGTTTTTGCTGTACCGCTCATAGCGTTCAAGTAATAAAAGCGCCAGCCTGTCAGTTCCCTGGAGGAAGAGGAATAGTCTGCTGTTGCGTCCTTCTTTCGATAAGTATTCCCCCACCAGCTTTGCTTCATGCTTCATTGCCCTGATATCCGCGTACATCCATTTTTCAAACTTTGTTCTGGAAAGTTTCACCACCGTGCAGTCCGTCAGTGCCCGGAGCGTTGTCCTGTAGACTTCCAAATCCATGATAAATTCCATTCCGCCGAAGGCATAAACCTTGTCAAACTGCATATAGTTATAGGGCAGACCGTAAATACGGTAATCCACTGCTTCCACGATTCCCTTCACCACGAAATACACCGCTTCCGCCGGTTCCCCCTCCCTCACAAAGATGGTTCCTTTTTCTAATTCTTCCGTCTGAAATGCATCCATCAGCCACAGCGGCGCGCTCTTAAAATATTCTTCAAACTGCTCCTGTCTTTCCCTCTCCACGTCTTTCAGAAATGGCAATTCATCATACAAAATCTTATTTTTCACGAATTGTCCTCCTTTCCTGCGCAGCATCCCTTCTTACCGGTTCCTGTTGTCCTTATGCTTATACCAGCTTGTTCAAAATAGAACTGCCGATGGTCCCCTCCGGCATCCTGACACCGAAATTTTCTGCCACCGATGCGCCTATAACCGCAAACGTATCTTCATTCTCCAGCGCTCTGCCGCCCTCCATCTTTTTTGCATATGCCAAAAAAGGCACATACTCTCTTGTATGGTCCGTTCCCGTATAAGTAGGATCGTTTCCGTGGTCTGCCGTCAGAATCAGTAGATCGTCCTCCCGCAGCTGTTTAAGCATAACTCCCAGATTCCGGTCGAACTTCTCTATCTCACGACCATACCCTTCCACATTTCTGCGATGCCCCCAAAGAGCATCAAAATCCACCAGATTGACGAAACACAGACCGTGGAAATCTTTTTTGCATAGTGCGATAGTCTGTTCCATTCCATGAACGGAACTGTCCGAGTGAAAAGTCTGCGTGATTCCCTCCCCACAAAAAATATCATTGATCTTTCCTACGCCGATCACATCCAGTCCCGCATCCTTAAGCGCATTTAAAACTGTGGGACCGGTGGGCTTTAGGGCATAATCATGGCGGTTGCTGGTCCGCTTAAATTCGCCTTTCTTTTTCCCCACGTAAGGCCGTGCAATCACGCGCCCCACTCGCCACTCATCCTTCATGGTGATTTCTCTTGCGATCTCACAGCAGCGATATAGATTTTCAAGGTCAAAGGCCTCCTCATTCCCACAGATCTGGAGCACAGAATCCGCCGATGTGTATACAATCATTGCCCCTGTGTTTATTTCCTCCTCACCAAGTTCCTCTATAATTTCCGTGCCGCTGGCGCTCTTGTTTCCTATCACCTTTTTCCCGCACTGCTTCTCCAACTCTTCAATCAGTTCCGGGGGAAATCCGGTATCTGTGAAGGTCTTAAAAGGCTTCTGGGTCTTGATTCCCATCATCTCCCAATGTCCTGTCATCGTGTCCTTCCCGTTGCTCGCCTCACCAAGACGCATATACCGTCCTATAGGCGCTTTTTCCGCTTTCATGTCCCCTGCCGTGTGAAGATTGAGCATGCCCAGCTTAGCAAGATTGGGAATCTCCAAATTCCCCATCCTCTCCAGGATATGCCCAAAGGTGTCCACCCCGTCATCCCCAAACTTCGGCGAATCCGGCATGGCTCCAATGCCAAGGGAGTCAAGAACTACCACAAAAATTCTCTTATATTCGTTCATCTTTCCTCTCATTCCGCCGCGCAAACGGCATTTACATCATTGAAAACTTTGAAAACTATAACATCACAAAACCCGCGGGCAAATTTAATAACCGGACGACTCTTCTTTCTTCACGATTTTAATGATCCGGCTGGTTCCTAAGCGGTCTGCCCCCAGGGAAAGAAATTGCTCCGCATCCTCCATGGACGAAATGCCGCCGGCTGCCTTGATCTTAACCCCTTCCCCTACATTTTCCGCAAACAGTTTGACATCCTCAAAGGTTGCGCCGCCGCCTGCAAATCCGGTGGAAGTTTTGATATAATCTGCTCCGGCTTTCGTGACGATCTCACACATCTTCTTTTTCTCTTCCTGCGTAAGAAGACAGGTTTCGATAATGACCTTTAAGATCTTGTCTTTGCACGCTGCCTTTAAAATGCGGATTTCTTCTTCCACCAGATCATACTTTTTATCTTTAAGCCATCCCACATTGATGACCATATCGATCTCATCGGCACCGTTTGCAATGGCATCCTTCGTCTCAAACTCTTTCGTCTTCGTAGTCATATATCCGTTGGGAAATCCAATCACGGTACAGACTGCCATTTTTCCCTGTACATATTCGCTCGCCTGCCTCACATACGCTGGAGGAATACATATGGATGCGGTCTGATACTTTATGGCATCGTCACAGATCTGCCTGATTTCTTCCCATGTCGCCGTCTGCAGCAGCAGGGTATGATCTACATGCTGTAAAATTTCCTTCACATTCATTTGCCGTTCTCCTATTCTTTTTCCTGATCTTTGCGGATTAACATGCGGATGGCTTCTACTGCCACCTGTATTGCCCGATCCGTGTCGTGCACCACCGGGTTTTCCATTCCCAGCTTTTCTCTTTCCTGATTGGCAACCACAAGGAAGCACGCGCCTGCCCTGACACGAAGGTAATTTGCCACCACGAACAGTGCTGCCGATTCCATCTCCGAAGCAAGACAGCCTAAGCGCTTCCACGCTTCCCATTTATTCATCAGCTCATAGCTTACCGGTTTCGTCTCCGGCTCGTGCTGCCCATAAAAGGCATCCTTACATTGCACCACTCCTGCATGAAAAGGATATCCTTTCTCTTTTGCAGCATCTGCCAGCGCATTGGTCACTGCCAGATCCGGTACTGCCGGAAACTCTATGGGCGCATACTCTCTGCTGGTTCCTTCCATGCGGATGGCTCCCGTGGCAACCACCACATCCCCGCTTTTTACCTGCGTCTGCATGCCGCCGCAGGTTCCAATGCGGATGAAGGTATCTGCGCCGCACCGATACAGCTCTTCCATTGCAATCGATGCGGAAGGTCCTCCGATTCCTGTGGAGGTCACGCTGACCTTTACCCCGTCCAATGTTCCCGTATAAGTGATATACTCCCTGTTATCGGCAATCAAAACCGGATTTTCAAAATACTGTGCAATCTTCACGCAGCGCTTCGGGTCTCCCGGCATAATCACATATCGCCCCACTTCCCCCTGCGCCACCTGTATATGATATTGTCTGCTGGCATCTTCAGAATAATTCTTCATCCCAAACCTTCCTTTCCGTTTCAGGGCAGCCTGATCTGCCTGACTGCCCTTCTGCCTTTACTTATTAACGCTGTCCCTTATCATAAGGAATTCCCTCCGCCTTCGGCGCTCTGGATTTCTTTGAAACAAAGATCAATACAATCAGGGAAATAATGTATGGAAGCATATTATACAGCGTGCTGGGAAGCTTTAGCGCCACCAGCGCATCAAATCCCGTATAAACATTGGATAGTGCCCTGAACAGACCGAACAGCAATGCTGCAAGCCCGATATTGACCGGTTTCCACTGTCCGAAAATCATAACCGCCAGCGCCAGGAATCCAAAACCTGCCACACCGTTTTCAAACTTCCATTCACTCACTCCCGCGGTGATATATACAAGTCCGCCGAAACCTCCCAAGGCTCCTGAAATAAGGACTCCTGCATAGCGCATCTTATATACATTGATTCCCACGGAATCTGCCGCCTGGGGATGCTCGCCGCACGCCCTGAGCCGTAAGCCGAATCTGGTCTTATATAGTACAATGTACGCGGCAATCAGGACAAGAAATGCTATCAGCATGCATCCGTTAAATTCAAACTTGCCGATATAGGCGACAAACGCCTTTTTGGGCTGTCCATAAGACACTGCCGAGGAGACATTGTCCACACTCTCCGCCGTATTGATTGCCCTTACCAGCACAACTGCAATCGCCGGTCCCAATAGATTGAGGGCAGTCCCTACCAGCGTCTGATCCGCCTTAAAGGATATGGCAGCCACTCCCAGAAACAGTGAGAAAAGCATTCCCGCGAGGACACTTGCCAATACCACAAGGAAAATGATGACAGGCGCTGCCAGTCCAGCAGGAAGGTATTTCATCATAAGGGCGCCTCCCAAAGCTCCCATAACCATAATCCCTTCCAGTCCGATGTTGATGACGCCGCTGTGCTCCGAAAAGCATCCGCCAAGTGCAACCAGCACCAGAACAGAAGCAAATATTAATGTATATTGAATCAGCAGCAACATTATGCTTCGCCTCCTTTCTGTTCCTTTGCAGCCCGTTTTTCATCTCTTTTATCTAAAAACCTATTTAGCCAGATTTTAAAGAAAAGAACAAAACCGCACAGATAAATGATGAATGCAGAAATCAGGTCTGAAATCTGCGTACAATACATGGTCTTATCCACATAGGTTCCGCCGCTTGTAATATGCTGGATAAAGTAGGAGGAAAAAATCGTTCCCACAGGATGAAGCCCGCCCAAAAATGCCGCCGCGATACCGTTAAATCCCATGGCAGGAACGCTGGTCTGCTGAACCATCCACTGTTCGATCCCTGTAAGGTAAAAGATACCTGCGCCAAAACCGGCAAGCCCGCCGGCAATCATCATGGTCAGTATAATGTTTCTTTTTTCGCGCATACCGCAGTACTTCGCAGCATGCTTATTAAAACCTGTTGCCTTCAGCTCATAGCCAAATTTCGTCTTTTCCAGGACTACCCACACAAGGACCGCCATGAGAATTGCAAGAGGAACGCCGAGCGTAACAAATTCATTGCCGGAAAAAAGCTGATCCAGTCCCAGCGTCGGCATCAGCGCGCTCTTATTGGTGCTGGACAGCGCTCTCGTATAAGGAGTGGACTGCTCTTTGATCTGCGTAAGCAGCATATTTACGCAGTAAAGACTGATCCAGTTGAGCATGATACAGGAGATAACTTCATTTACATTGAAATACGCCTTGAGCGCCCCCGAAATACCGCCCACAATCGCTGCCAAAAGAACTGCCGCTATTAAGCATACAAACCAGGGCATGCCCAGCTTCACGCCAAAATACAGGCATGCACCTGCCCCCACTACATATTGCCCTGCGGAACCGATATTGAACAGCCCCACCTTATAGGCAAACAGTACCGACAGTGAGCACATCAAAAGCGCAGAAGCTTTTACCAGCGTGGTGCCAAAATATTTCTTCGCGGCGACAGCGCTGGGATAATAAAGGAAGTTCTTTACAATCGCCAGGATTGCTTTTCCGGCACCTGCCGGATTGATGACAAGGAGCACGATGTAGCCTACAAGGAGACCAAGCAGAATACATAGCACTGAAGCAAGAATCGTCTGAAATCCGTTATTCCTCAAAATACTTTCTTTTCTTTTGGATTTTTCATTCATGGTCTCCCGCCTCCTTCCTTTTTGAACCTGCCATGTAAAGACCCAGTTCCTCAACGGTAACTTTCTTCGGATCAAATTCTCCTACAATTTCTCCCTCATACATAACCAGAATCCTGTCCGATACATTCATAACCTCGTCCAGTTCCAGACTCACAAGCAGAACGCCCTTTCCGGCATCCCGCTGTGCCACCAGCTGTTTATGAATATATTCAATTGCCCCCACATCCAAGCCTCTTGTCGGCTGAACGGCAATCAAGAGCTCCGGATTCTTGTCGATTTCTCTGGCAATAATTGCCTTCTGCTGATTTCCTCCGGACATGGAGCGGGCTTTTGTGACTGCCCCCTGTCCGGAGCGGATATCATACTGCCCGATCAGACCATTTGCATATTCTCTGATTTCCTTGCGCTTTAAAAACCCGAACTTATTTGTAAACCGAGGTTCAAAGTATCGTTGAAGGACGATATTATCTTCCAGCGTGTAATCCAGCACAAGCCCATGTTTGTGCCTGTCCTCCGGAATATGGCTCATTCCCGAAACCAGGCGCCTGCGGATCTGCATGTGGGTGATGTCTGTTCCATTCATGGTGATTGTTCCACTCTTTAAAGGCTCCAGACCAGAAAGCCCGTACACGAACTCTGTCTGTCCATTCCCGTCAATCCCTGCGATGCAGACAATCTCACCTCTATGTACTTTTAAAGATACCCCGTTTACCGCGTTGTTCTTGTGTCTTTTTGACGCAACACTCATCTCCTTGATCTCAAGCACCACGTCTCCTGGCTCTGCGGGCTCTTTTTCTACCACAAAGTTTACATCCCGCCCAACCATCATGGCAGAAAGTTTCTCAGGCGTAGTGTCCCCAACCTCCACCGTCCCGATATATTTTCCCTTTCTAAGTACGCTGCATCGGTCTGCCACCTGCATGATTTCTCCAAGCTTATGGGTAATAAATAAGATGCTCTTCCCCTCTGCCGCCAGGTTCTTCATGATTGCCATCAATTCCTGGATCTCCTGGGGCGTCAGCACCGCCGTAGGTTCATCAAAAATGAGAATCTCATTGTCCCGGTAGAGCATCTTTAAGATTTCCGTCCTCTGCTGCATTCCCACCGTAATATCCTCTATCAATGCATCCGGATCCACATAGAGTCCGTATTTTTCCGACAATGCAACGACCTTTTTTCTTGCCTCCTCCTTTTGGAGAAAGCCCCCCTTTGTGGTCTCCACCCCCAAAATAATGTTGTCAAGCACGCTAAAGCACTCCACGAGCTTAAAGTGCTGATGAACCATCCCTATCCCCAGCGCATTGGCGTCATTTGGATCGTTGATCGTAACCCTTTTTCCATCCTTATGGATTTCCCCTTCCTCCGGCTGATATAACCCGAAAAGCACACTCATGAGCGTCGACTTTCCTGCTCCGTTTTCACCTAGCAGCGCGTGAATTTCTCCCTTTTTCAGCTGCAGCGTGATATTGTCGTTTGCTATGATACCCGGAAATCTTTTGGTTATATTCAGCATTTCAATTGCATATTCCGCCATTTCTTACATACCTCCTCTCCCTGCTCTTTTTAAAAATTATTTTTCCAGATAAGGCAAAAGGGGCAGGATCATCACCCACCCCCTTTGCCGTCAGATCTTATTCTTTATTTTACACTGCCGTAGTCTGTAACTGTGACTGATGTTGCCGGCATTGCTGTAATATCGTTAGAGATTGTAACTTCACCGCTGTGGATCGCTTTTACAAGCGCACGGTAATCATCCTCTGTGAATCCGTCGCCCCACTGTGTATTTGCAATGGGAAGCTGAACAAAGTTTTCTTCCGGGTTGTCGGAAACAAGACCAAGATTGTCGATCTTTCCTGTGTACTCGCTCCACTTTCCGTCTTTAATGTCTGTAAGAACTGTGTTAACGGTTGCTGCAAGTCCCTTCATTGCGGAAGTTACCGTCAGCCCTTCTGCATACTGATCAATAACAGGCGCTTGATCAGAATCTACACCGATCACCTTTCCTCCTGTCTTTACAGCTGCTTCAGCTGCAGATGTAAAAATACCGCCGCCGCATGCAAATACGACTTCAACGCCCTTTGTACCATACCAGGTATCCATAGCTGCCGTAATGTCAGCATCTCCATAGAACTGACCGCCGCATACATATTCAACCTGTACATCTCCTTCGATGCCAAGCTCTTTTGCTGCTGCATCGATTCCCTGTACATAACCGTACCCAAAACGCGTAACTGCAGGTACAGACATACCTCCTAAGAATCCAAGATGTTTATAGCCCAATTTCACTGCTGCATATCCAGCCATATAACCGGAAATCTCTTCCTGATAAGTACAGCAATAAACATTGTCCGTATTGTAGTATTCTGTTACATCCCAGTTTGCAGGATTATAGTCATATCCTTCTCCTACGCCCTTCTCACACAGATCGCCTTCTCCAACATCCAGTGCCACGAATTTAACATCAGGATACATGTCAGACTGTGCAACGATTGCTGCTGCAAACATATAACCCGGCATCACGATGACGTTTGCCCCGCCTGCTACTGCCTGATCAACGCTGGCATTACGGGCCTCATCTGAATCACTGTCGGGTTTATAGTAGGTAAACTGTGCTCCGTTCTCCTCTGCCCATTTCTTGCAGGATTCATATGTAGTCTGATTGAAACTCTGGTCTGTAATATCACCTGAATCGGTGATCATTGCTATATTCATATCTGTTCCAGCTGGCTCCGTTTCTGTTCCAGACGTTTCTGTTCCAGACGTTTCTGTTCCAGACGTTTCTGTTCCTGTCTGGGCTGCCTCTGATCCTGCGCTGTCTCCGCCGCCGGATCCGCATGCAGCAAGTGAAAGCGCCATCACGGCTGCAAGCGTCATTGCTATTAATCTTTTCTTCATAAATCCGTATCCTCCTTTATCTCAAAACCAGTTTATACGCAAATTATGACATATGTCCCTGTTTTTATATAGGACAAATGTCTCTTTCTTGTATATTTTTTTGCACTTTGCTCTTTTTACCAATTTATATTGAATTTTTTTAATCATTTTTACCAAAAAATTTTTTTCTATAGGGGCTTTTGTCCTTCAAAAAAAGCAGGGATTTTCATCCCTGCCTTTTTTTAGCGCAAATGCATCAATATTTGTCAAATCCGTCTCCAAGAGAAATTACCTGTTCATTTGCATTTGATGCCGAACCGTTGTATGAGCCTTTGAAAGAAGAAGCGCTTCCTGAACCAAGATTGTAAATAGAAAGCATTTCTCTCATTCTTGCTGCCTGATTGGACAGTTCTTCGCTGGCTGCAGCACACTCTTCACTGGTAGCGGAATTGGTCTGTACAACCTGTGATACCTGTGTGATTGCCTGCTCGATCTGTGCCACTGCAGTTGCCTGGTAATTGGAAGATTCTGCAATACCATTAATGATCACTTCACTCTGCTGTACCGTCTTAGCAATCGCCTCCATCGCCTTTGCCGTATCATCTGCAATCTTGCTTCCTGAATTGACCTTGTTGATAGATGCTTCAATCAACTCTGCCGTCTCCGCTGCTGCTGCTGCACTCTTAGCAGCAAGGCTTCTTACCTCTTCTGCTACTACTGCAAAGCCTTTTCCTGCTTCTCCTGCTCTTGCTGCCTCAACGGCGGCATTTAATGCAAGAATATTTGTCTGGAATGCGATGTCATCGATAACCTTAATAATTTTGGAAATGCTCTCGGAAGACTTGTTGATATCCTGCATTGCGAGCACCATCTGTTTCATCTGCTCATTTCCGTCTTTTACATCGCCGATCGCCTCATCCACAAGACCGGATGCCTCATTTGCCTGTTCTGCATTCTGTTTGGTCTTTTCTGCAATCTCATCGATAGATGCCGTAATCTCTTCGATTGCGCTTGCCTGTTCCGTAGACCCCTGTGCCAATGCCTGACTTGCACTTGCCACCTGAGAAGCACTGATGGTAACCTGTGAGCCCACTTCACTGATATTGGACAAAACATGAAGATTATCCTCAACCAGCTTCTTCATGGAATTTCCTAAAAGGTCTTCCGGGGATTTGGGATTCACAGTGATGGTCAGATTACCATTTGAAACCTCCTCAGCAACCTGGGACTGGTACTTAATATTCTCAACCACCTTTGTATACTCATCAACCAATGCGCCGAATTCATCATCATGATATCTTACCAAATTAACATCCACACGTCCCATTGCAATCACTTTTGCGGCCTCATAAAACTGCCCAACGTTCTTATCGATTGCCTTAATCAGCGCGCTTGCTATAACAATTGTTATAATTGCGGAAATTACTGCCACAATACTCGTAAAAATAGCGGAATTATTTAAGTAGTTTTCTGGATTTTCTACAATCAAAACCCTCTTTGCTGCCATATTGCCAAGTATGACATTGAAAATTGTAAGTACGATCGGAATTGCAAAACCCAGAATTGTTTTTGTTTTCATCTTCATATCTTTCATAGTCTCATACCTCTCATTCTTCTTCACTCGCCATGTCATCTGTCTGTTCAACAGCTGTTAAGTCATCATCATTCAGCAGCTTATCGGGGTCCAGCAAAAGTTTCACCGAATTGCCTACTTTACCGATTCCGTATACATATTTGCTGTGCGCCTTGTCTGTCCGTCCGATTGTCGGCGGCGGCAGGATGCTGTCTTCTGCAATGTTCACCACCTCTGCGATCTGCTCCACGATCAGCCCTATCAGCATGGACCTCACATTCAGCACTATGATGCAGGTCCTGTCATCATACTCGAACGGCTCCTGCCTGAACCGCAGGCGCACATCGATGACCGGGATGACCTTCCCGCGCAGGTTGATCAGACCCTTGATGTAATCCTCCGTCTCCGGGATCGCCGTGATCGCCTGGAACTGGATGATCTCACTCACATACTGGATCTTCAGCCCGAAATACTCATTCCCCGATTTGAAGGTCATATACATTCCCTTCTGCACATCTTTCTTCTCGGAATCGTCCTGGGTCTCCTGTGCCTGGCTGCTCACACTTGTTTCATCCATATGTCTTACCATTCCTTTCTGACACCTTTATTCTACCAGTCCGGCAGCGTCTAATATTAAGGCAATACTTCCGTCTCCAAGCTGTGTACATCCCGATAGTCCCTTTACTTTCTTGATGTAGGACGGTATCGGCTTCACCACGATCTCCTGTTCGCCTACCAGTTTATCTACAAACAGACAGACTTTCTTCTCCTCCACTTCGAGGATCAGCATAATGCCGTCTTCAATGGATTGCACATAATCTGTCAGTCCGTACCATTTACCCAAACGGATTACCGGGAAACATTCGCCGCGTATCATGATATACTCATCTCCGTCCGGTTCATCGACCATCATATCTTCCTTCACCCTTACAAACTCTTTAATCACACCTGTTTCCATGACAAAGGAAGAATTTCCTGTTTCCATGACGATACCATCTATGATGGCAAGGGTGAGCGGAATCTTGAGGCTCATGATGCTTCCGTTGCCCGGAGAGCTCTCGATATCAAGGGTCCCGCCGATCTGCTGGATGTTCTGCACCACCACGTCCATGCCGACCCCTCTTCCCGAGTACTCCGTCACCTGTTCATTGGTAGAGAATCCCGGCAGCGTGATGAACTGGTACACTTCCTTGTTCGTGTATTCCGAATCCAGCTTGTTGGAATCTAAAATTCCCTGCTTCCTCGCCTTCGCCAGGATCTTTTCCCTGTCAAGGCCCTTTCCGTTATCCTCCACGCTGATCCATACCTTGCCGGCTTCCGTCCTCGCCGACAGGGTCACCTTCCCTTTATCCGGCTTGCCGCTCTCCGCACGCTCCGCATTCGTCTCGATCCCGTGGTCCACCGCATTCCTTACCAGATGCATCAGCGGGTCGGATATATGTTCTATGATATTCTTGTCTACCTCGGTGTGCTCTCCCACCATCTCGAATTCGATATCTTTTCCAAGCTTCCTGGACACATCGAACACGATCCTGTTCATCTTCTGGAAGGTATTCGTAAGGGGCACCATCCTCATGGACATGATCACGTTCTGCAGGTCCGTTGAGATCTTCGACAGCTGGGAGGCTGCCTTGTTGAAGCTGTTGAGGTTGAGCCCCGGCACCTTTAAGTCCGGGTTCTGCAGCACCACCGACTCCGAGATGACCAGTTCCCCGATCAGCTCCATCAGCTGGTCCATCTTGCTCACATTCACACTGATGAAAGATGCCTTTTCTGCCTTGGGCTTATCCTTTGCCAGTTTCTTCTGCTTGCCCGGCTCCTTGGACTTGATTACGAAATCTCCCGGCGCGATCTTCGGCTTCTCAGCTTTCTTTTCTTCCCGCGCCTCTTCCTCATTCTCTATCTGTTCCTGTGCCTTTTCTTCTTGTGCAGCGGTTTCCTGTTCTTGCGGCGTTTCCTGATCGCCAAAATCAAATCCCTGTAAGAATTCCTCTGCCTTACACTCAAACACATCTACTTTTTTGATGTCATATCCCAGACCGATGATATCCCGTATTTCTTCCTCGCTGCACTGTGCCTGGAGAAGGATCTTGAATCCGTCCTCTATGATGACCTCTGCGCTCTTCTCGTCGGAAATGATATCCTCCGGATAATACAGGATATCCTCCGCAACCTCCTTAAGCGCATATACCGTCTTATAGGCATGCACGTTAGACATCTCCGTCTCCGGATAGAAAGTGATATAGATCTTGTAAAAACGGCTGGCGCTGGTGGCAACAGGCGCTATATAAAACTGCTTCGGTGCTTCATGTACATTTTCCGGCACAGGTTCTGCACCCTCGCCTTCCTCTGCCTTCTTGATTCCTTCCAGAAATTTGTCCAGATCTGCTATGATTCCGCTGGCGTCCCCGTCCGCCGGGTCCCCATTGCGGATCTTTTCCATTTCGTTGGAAATGAAATCCTGTACTTCCAGCACATGCTCTACCAGCTCTAAGTGCGGCACATGGTGGGGCTTGGATTCCCTCAGGTAGTAAAAGACGTCCTCCAGCTTGTGAGACACAGCGGTTATGTTGTCGAACATCATGATACCCGAAGACCCCTTAATGGTATGCATGGTCCTGAATATCTCATTTATGCTGTCCTCGTCAAAGCAGTCTGCATCCTTCTGCTCCAGCACCATGTCCTGGAGCTGTTCAAGGAGCTGCTCATTCTCAAAAAGGTATATATCCAGCATGCCATCTGTACTAAATTCTTCAGCCATGTCCTACTCCTTTCCTGTAGTTTTATTTTCATTTGTCCTTTTCTCGTCAAATCAGATTAAGCTTTTTAAGTGCCTGCTCAAATCTTTCCTGGTCAATTGGCTTTCCTGAATAAATGGTACATCCTAATTCAAAAGCCATTTTGACATTTCTCTCTTCATTTAAGGCAGTAGTCATAATTACTTTAACAGCCTGATCTTCCGGTATATTTCTCTGCTTCTCCAGATTTCGGATTCCCATAAGTGACTGATATCCATCCATAACCGGCATCATTATGTCAAGGCAGACCAAATCATAAGGCTCCCCGTCCTCCAATGCCATCATAAATGCGTCTACTGCTTCCATTCCATCCACAGTTACGTCACATTCACCGTACTTAGACAAAAAACTCACCATAAATTTTCTTGTAGCAAAATCGTCTTCTGCCAATAGAATTTTCATATTATCTCTCCTTTACACTCCATTTCATAATATGTATGCATTTCCTGCCATAAACTAATACGATAAAAGGCTCAAGAATCTGCATTCCTGTGCCTTATATCTTTTTCATCAATACTTATCAAATCCATCCCCAAGAGAAATTACCTGTTCATTCATGCTTGATGAAGACGTATAGGAAGCTCCTGCGGAAGCGGAACGTCCTGAACCCAGATTGTAGATAGAGAGCATCTCTCTCATTCTTGCTGCCTGGTTGGACAATTCTTCACTTGCAGCCGCACATTCTTCGCTGGTAGCAGAATTGGTCTGAACCACTTGGGATACCTGTGTGATTGCCTGCTCGATCTGTGCAACTGCAGTTGCCTGATAATTAGAGGACTCTGCAATGCCGTTAATGATTACTTCACTCTGCTGTACTACCTTAGCGATAGCATCCATAGCTTTTGCTGTATCGTCTGCAATCTTGCTTCCTGAATTTACCTTATTGATGGAAGCTTCAATCAGTTCTGCTGTCTCTGCTGCCGCTGATGCACTCTTAGCTGCAAGGCTTCTTACTTCTTCTGCAACTACTGCGAAGCCTTTTCCGGCTTCCCCTGCTCTTGCTGCCTCAACTGCTGCATTTAATGCAAGGATATTTGTCTGGAATGCGATGTCATCGATAACCTTAATGATCTTGGAAATGCTCTCGGATGACTTATTGATATCCTCCATTGCAGCCATCATGCTCTTCATCTGTTCATTTCCTTCTTTTACATCTGTGATTGCCACACCAACCAGACCTGATGCCTCATTCGCCTGCTCTGCATTCTGTTTTGTCTTTTCAGCAATCTCATCAATGGATGCCGTAATCTCCTCTATTGCACTTGCCTGCTCAGTAGAACCCTGTGCCAGCGCCTGACTTGCACTTGCCACCTGGGATGAACTTACTGTAACCTGTGAACCTGCATCGCTGATATTGGACAGCGCATTCAAATTGTCGTCTACCAATTTCTTCAATGCATTGCCAAGTACATCCTCACTGGATTTCACATTGACCTGAACCGTAAGATTACCGTTCGATACCTCTTCTGCAATCTGTGCCTGATACTTGATGTTATTGACCACCTCTGTATATTTATCTACCAATTCGCCAAATTCATCATTGTTATATTTTATCAGTTCAATATCCACTCGTCCCATAGCGATATCGCTCGCCGCCTTGGACAGCTGTGCAACAGATTTATTAATTGTTTTAATCAGCATTGCCGCAATAGCAAGCGAAATGACAACAGATACGATAATAAATGCGATGCTGGCATAATTTGATAAATTCGCCACATTCTTTATTTCTGCCAATCCCTGATCTTTGGCGCCGTTAATTGCATTGATAAGGATTTCTGCCTTTGCTTCATCTGCACCAATTTCCTGCATCGTCTGCTTGATATCTTCCAGCTCTTCATTCTGCATCTTAACGACTCTGTCGTTGATTCTGTTTACCGAAGACATTCCTACCATTACGTTGATAATTGTAAGCACAATAGGAATCATAAAACCAATAATCATTTTTGTTTTCATTTTCATATCTTTCATAGTCTCATACCTCTCATTCTTCTTCACTTGTCATGTCATCTGTCTGTTCAACTGCTGTTAAGTCATCATCATTCAGCAGCTTATCGGGGTCCAGCAAAAGTTTCACCGAATTGCCTACTTTACCGATTCCGTATACATACTTGCTGTGCGCCTTGTCTGTCCGTCCGATTGTCGGCGGCGGCAGGATGCTGTCTTCTGCAATGTTCACCACCTCTGCGATCTGCTCCACGATCAGCCCTATCAGCATGGACCTCACATTCAGCACTATGATGCAGGTCCTGTCATCATACTCGAACGGCTCCTGCCTGAACCGCAGGCGCACATCGATGACCGGGATGACCTTCCCGCGCAGGTTGATCAGACCCTTGATGTAATCCTCCGTCTCCGGGATCGCCGTGATCGCCTGGAACTGGATGATCTCACTCACATACTGGATCTTCAGCCCGAAATACTCATTCCCCGATTTGAAGGTCATATACATTCCCTTCTGCACATCTTTCTTCTCGGAATCGTCCTGGGTCTCCTGTGCCTGGCTGCTCACACTTGTTTCATCCATATGTCTTACCATTCCTTTCTGACACCTTTATTCTACCAGTCCGGCAGCGTCTAATATTAAGGCAATACTTCCGTCTCCAAGCTGTGTACATCCCGATAGTCCCTTTACTTTCTTGATGTAGGACGGTATCGGCTTCACCACGATCTCCTGTTCGCCTACCAGTTTATCTACAAACAGACAGACTTTCTTCTCCTCCACTTCGAGGATCAGCATAATGCCGTCTTCAATGGATTGCACATAATCTGTCAGTCCGTACCATTTACCCAAACGGATTACCGGGAAACATTCGCCGCGTATCATGATATACTCATCTCCGTCCGGTTCATCGACCATCATATCTTCCTTCACCCTTACAAACTCTTTAATCACACCTGTTTCCATGACAAAGGAAGAATTTCCTGTTTCCATGACGATACCATCTATGATGGCAAGGGTGAGCGGAATCTTGAGGCTCATGATGCTTCCGTTGCCCGGAGAGCTCTCGATATCAAGGGTCCCGCCGATCTGCTGGATGTTCTGCACCACCACGTCCATGCCGACCCCTCTTCCCGAGTACTCCGTCACCTGTTCATTGGTAGAGAATCCCGGCAGCGTGATGAACTGGTACACTTCCTTGTTCGTGTATTCCGAATCCAGCTTGTTGGAATCTAAAATTCCCTGCTTCCTCGCCTTCGCCAGGATCTTTTCCCTGTCAAGGCCCTTTCCGTTATCCTCCACGCTGATCCATACCTTGCCGGCTTCCGTCCTCGCCGACAGGGTCACCTTCCCTTTATCCGGCTTGCCGCTCTCCGCACGCTCCGCATTCGTCTCGATCCCGTGGTCCACCGCATTCCTTACCAGATGCATCAGCGGGTCGGATATATGTTCTATGATATTCTTGTCTACCTCGGTGTGCTCTCCCACCATCTCGAATTCGATATCTTTTCCAAGCTTCCTGGACACATCGAACACGATCCTGTTCATCTTCTGGAAGGTATTCGTAAGGGGCACCATCCTCATGGACATGATCACGTTCTGCAGGTCCGTTGAGATCTTCGACAGCTGGGAGGCTGCCTTGTTGAAGCTGTTGAGGTTGAGCCCAGGCACCTTTAAGTCTGGGTTCTGCAGCACCACCGACTCTGAGATGACCAGTTCCCCGATCAGCTCCATCAGCTGGTCCATCTTGCTCACATTCACGCTGATAAAGGATGCCTTTTCTGCCTTGGGCTTATCCTTTGCCAGTTTCTTCTGCTTGCCCGGCTCCTTGGACTTGATTACGAAATCTCCCGGCGCGATCTTCGGCTTCTCAGCTTTCTTTTCCTCCTGCGCCTCTTCCTTTGCCTCTTCTTTTTCCTGGGCGCGTGCCTCTATATCTTCCACGCTGGATTCTAAGTCAATCTGTGCCTGCTGACCGCCAAAGTCAAATCCTTGTAAGAACTCCTCTGCCTTGCATTCAAACACATCTACTTTTTTGATGTCATATCCCAGACCGATGATATCCCGTATCTCTTCCTCGCTGCACTGTGCCTGGAGAAGGATCTTGAATCCGTCCTCCATGATGACCTCTGCGCTCTTCTCATCGGAAATGATATCCTCCGGGTAGTACAGGATATCCTCCGCAACCTCCTTAAGCGCATATACCGTCTTATAGGCATGCACGTTGGACATCTCCGTCTCCGGATAGAAGGTGATATAGATCTTGTAAAAACGGCTGGCGCTGGTGGCAACAGGTGCTATGTAGAACTGTTTCGGCTCCTCGTGCACGTTCTCCGGCACCGGCTCGGTACCCTCGCCTTCCTCCGCCTTCTTGATTCCCTCCAGAAATTTGTCCAGATCTGCTATGATTCCGCTGGCGTCCCCGTCCGCCGGATCCCCATTGCGGATCTTTTCCATTTCGTTGGAAATGAAATCCTGTACTTCCAGCACGTGCTCTACCAGCTCTAAGTGCGGCACATGGTGGGGCTTGGATTCCCTCAGGTAGTAAAAGACGTCCTCCAGCTTGTGAGACACAGCGGTTATGTTGTCGAACATCATGATACCTGAAGACCCCTTAATGGTATGCATGGTCCTGAATATCTCATTTATGCTGTCCTCGTCAAAGCAGTCCGCATCTTTTTGCTCCAGCACCATGTCCTGAAGCTGTTCTAAGAGCTGTTCATTCTCAAAAAGGTATATATCCAGCATGCCATCTGTACTAAATTCTTCTGCCATGTCCTACTCCTTTCCTGTATTTTTACATTTTATTTAATACTGCATATGCTCTTTTTGCAATATCCGACAGCTTTTCCTGATGCTGCACCGCTCCAAGATCATATGCAACTTTGGGCATTCCATATACCACACACGTGGATTCATCCTGTCCGATGGTCTTAGCGCCTGCCTTCCTCATCTCAAGCAGTCCCTTTGCGCCGTCGCCTCCCATACCGGTCAATATGATTCCTACCGCATTCTTGCCTGCGGACTTTGCAACAGAGTCAAACAGAACATCCACGGAAGGGCAATGACCATTTACCTTAGGACCTGCCTTGCATTCCACCTGATAAACGCCGTTTACCTTAAGCAGTCTCATATGCCGGTCACCTCCCGGCGCGATCAGCATGCGTCCCGGTAATACCCGATCCCCTGTCTCTGCCTCTTTTACTTGGATCCGGCACTGGTCATTCAGCCTCTTTGCATACATTGCTGTAAACCCTGGCGGCATATGCTGTACTACTACGACGCCCGGAATGTCTGTTCCAAATTCTTTGGCAACCTCGAAAATCGCCTCTGTGCCTCCTGTGGAAGCTCCGATTGCAACAATCAGATTGTTTGCCTTTACATCCAGATGCTGCTGTTCCTGGCTCATCACTGCCTTTTTGATGTTACTGATTTTTGCAGTAGATGCAATCTTGATTTTTACCAGAAGTTCATTTCTTATGAAATCTTCCAACTGCGTGCGGTTTGATACCGCCGGTTTTGCCACAAAGTCCACGGCTCCCGCGTTCATTGCGTCAAATACCTTTTCACTGAGGGAACTGATGACGATTACCGGAAGCGGATACTGCGGCATCAGTTTTCTCAAAAATTCGATTCCGCTCATTCTGGGAAGTTCAACATCCAGGGTCATTACATCCGGCTTATGCGCAAGGATGGCATCTCTTGCCTCAAAAGGATCTTTTGCCGTCCCCACAACTTGTATGGCGGGATCTTTATTTAGATTTTGAACCAGCAGTTCTCTGAATACGATGGAATCCTCCACCACCAGAACTTTGATTGGTCTCATTCTTTAACTCCTCCCTTCTCCTTTCCGAAAGATCGAAGGCTGGACAATCTGAAAGGGCGTGTTACTCCGGTCCAGCGTCTCTGTCGTTCCAATGAACAAATACCCTCCCGGCTCTAAAGCATCATACACCTTCTGGACCAGCTCCTGTTTAGTCCTCTCATCAAAATATATCATAACATTGCGCAAAAATATAGTGTGCATTTTTCTTTTAAAAGGAAATGGGTCCATCAAATTGAACTGCCGAAAGATGACTTCATTCCTTAATTCCTCTTTTGCCTCGTATTGTACGCCTCCATTGACTGCTTTAAAAAAATGTCTTTTCCACTGTTCAGGTACGTTTTTCAACTGTTCTGCCGTATAGACTCCTTTCATTGCCTGCTGCAGGACCTTGGTAGATATATCTGTGGCAAGCACCTTCGTGTCCCACTGATCCCTCTCCAGTCCAAAAAAATCTGCCAGAACCATGGCAATCATATAAGGCTCTTCTCCCGTGGAAGCTGCGCCGCACCATATGCGCAGATCCTTGTTCCTGCTTTCCTTTGTCTTAAGCCAAGGCAGCACCACACCCTTAAAAAAGTCAAAGTGCTCAAACTCTCTCATAAAATATGTATGATTGGTGGTCAGATAATTAACCAGCATTCTCTCTTCATTTCCGCTCTTGTCATTTTCAACCGCATCCATGAATTCGTGAAAATTTTTTAATCCCTTTCTTTTAAGGTAATTCTCCAGCCTGCCGTTAACAATTACCTTTTTTTGACTTAGATCAATGCCATAACGCTGTTTCACAAACGTTGAGATTCGTATAAACTCTTCATCTGTAATCAACTTTCCTTCCTCCCGTCACAATAATGAAATTTTCGCTTAACAAAATTGGCGTGATATTTTACAACAGATCTTAAAAATATCCGGATTATATTTTATACCGGCTTCTCCTTTCATGATTTCAAGTGCTTCTTCCCTTGAATGCCCTTCCTTTCCAGTCAGGATGCAGTATCGCTCCATAACCGAAACAATCTGCGCGCCGAGAGGGATCTTCTCCCCTGACAAACTTTCCGGATATCCGCTTCCATCCCAATTTTCATGGTGATATCTTGCAATATCCACCGAAGTGCTTATAAACTCATTATAATCACTGTTGACATGCAGATCACGAAGCAGATCTGCCCCTATATTTGTATGATTCTCAATAATCGCTTCTTCCTCATCGGTGAGGTTTGTCTTCTTTTGCAGAATTTCTTTTGGAATACCGATATTTCCTATATCGCACAGCGGCGCCGCCAATTCTATCGTGTCAATATAGGAATCTGAAATCTGCCCTTCAAACAGCGGCGAAAGCTGCATTCCCTGCGCAAGAACCATACAGTTATGTCCCAGCCGGTCCATATGCTTTCTGTCATAGTCCGAATTCTGGGCTGCAATATTTGCCATCGCATACAAAATGTTCTTCTTCTCAGATTCAATCTGCTTAAGCTGCTCGCTGACGGAAATCTGAAGTTTCCTGTTGGTCTCCATAAGTTCCCGCTTTGCTTCATGCAGCCTTAAGTGAACGCCCACCCGCGCCTCCACGACCTCGGGAATAAATGGTTTGGTAATATAATCCTCACCTCCCAATGAAAATCCCTCAATGATATCCATAGGATCATCAAATGCTGAGATGAAGACCACCGGGATGCTGCTCGTCTCCTCATTCTTTTTTAGTATCCTGCACAACTCATATCCATCCATTCCCGGCATGGAAATATCCGTAAGAACCAGCTGGGGCGGTCCATCCTTCATGATTTCAAGCGCCTGTTCTCCGCTTTCTGCTAAAAGAGGATAGCCTCCCATGTTCTTTATAATCTCTTCCAGAATAACTCTGTTCATTTCCACGTCGTCTACAATAAGAATCCTTGCTTTTCCAGCGTCTGCATCTTTATTAATCATATACGGCTCCCCCTTTAATCATAAGAACTGATTCAGCGCTTCAAATTCAGCGGTTACCTTTTCATAATTTTCCTTCTGAATCGCCATTTTCAGCCTCAGCGCTATACGCTTCACTTCCCACGGTGCCTCTTCCGTAAGCTGTCTTATGGTTTCCATGAACATTTCTGCCTTTTCCCAGTTTTCCATTTCCACACACAGAATCAGCTTTGAAAGATTTTTCTTAAGGCTCTCCTGATTGTCGTGCGTTCCGTATTTTCTGACGTTTTCAAGACTGCCTCCGCTTTCTCCGCCTAAAGAAGCATCGAGCGACGTAAACGACAGCGGATTTTTTATATCATCAGGTCGATTAAGAACATCTTCTTCTCCTTCGCAGACCTCAGCCCATATGGAAAAGGAAAAATTACTTCCTCTGTTCTTTTCGCTCTCCACATCGATTCTTCCACCCATCAATTCCACAAGCTGCTTACAGATGTTGAGTCCTAAACCTGTTCCGCCGTATTTTCTGGAAATCGATGCATCTACCTGGGAGAAACTCTGGAACAATTTATTTCTGTCCCCCGCATCGATTCCTATCCCTGTATCCGACACGATAAAGAATAACTCTATTCTGTCATTCACCTGCGCGGTCCTGAATACCTCCAGGGTAATCTTCCCCCAAGAGGTAAATTTCTGGGCATTGGACAACAGATTATTCAAAATCTGCACGATACGAAGTTCATCGGCAATAATGTATTCCGGTATCTGAGGTGATACCGTCATAAAGAAATCCAGTCCCTTTTCCGTAATTTTGTTGATGTGGTTTGCCTTTACATACTCCAGCATATTCCTAAAATGGAATTTGCGCGGCTCTAAGCTGAACTTTCCAGCCTCCAGCTTGGAAAAGTCCAGAATATTATTGATGATCTTATTCATATCATCACAGCAGCGCTGTATCAGCCGCAGTGATTTCTCCGTTCTCTCATCCAGTTCCCAGTCAAGCATTTCTCTGACATTTCCCAGCACCCCGTTGACCGGTGTCCTAAGCTCATGCGTCACATTTGCAACAAATTCAGACTTTACCTTCATTGCCTCCTGGGATTCCTGCTTGATTCTCTCTATTTCCCTGCCAAGATACTCTTTTTCCAGTATATCTGCTGCCATACACACAAATATATCCGGGCTGACATCGCTCTTTACGATTTTTGCCTCTACCGGGAAGCAGGTGAGATTCTTCCGGTATGCCACCAGATTATGTACTGTACCCAATTCAAAATCTTTGATTCCAAAATCATCCTCTGCCGCCTGAAAAGTGCCAGGGAACACGGCGCTAATGTGTCTGCCGCACAAGTCCTTTTCATCATATTCAAGTTTCTGTCTGACTATCTCATTTGCATAAGAAATTTTTCCCGTCTGATCAAACATCAAGATCATTTCCAATGCATTATTTACAGGAAATATTCCAATGGGAAATGTATCAGTGTTTGTACGATTTTCCTTCTGCTCCATGCCGTTCCTCCCATAAGACACAAAATAGGGCAGCAATTTTTTTGCTGCCTGCTATCTGTTTCATGACGAAAAATCAAACATTTTAATTACTTCCACAACATTGAAGAAATCTTCCTTGGCAAGCGCGAAACATTCTAGTACATCAGGTGAAAACTGCCCACATTCGCCCTTCATAATCATATCATATGCTATATTGTTGGCGTAGATACTCTTGTATACTCTGGGACTTACCAATGCGTCATAAACGTCCGCAATAGCAACAATGTGTGCACTAATCGGGATTTCATCCCCTACGAGATGATCTGGATATCCATTTCCATCCCATCTCTCATGATGGTATCGGCAGATCTCATAACAATATTTATAAAATTCATCCGTCTGCTTCTCTCGGAATCTTTCCAAAACATCGCATCCGATCGTCGTATGTGTCTTCATTACTTCAAATTCTTCCGGTGTAAGACGTGCCGGCTTTAACAGGATTGCATCAGGGATACCAATCTTTCCGATATCATGCAGTGCCGCCGCTCTTGCAATCTCATCGACCTGTACCGGTGTCAGACCGTATTTCGGGAAGTACTTCATAAGATACTTCAACAGGATTCTTGTAAAAAACTTAATACGCCTGATATGTTCCCCCGTCTCGAGGCTTCTGAATTCTACCACCGAGCTTAGGGCATCGATCATGAACTCATTGCTTTCGCGGATTTTCTTCTCCTGTGCTCTTATTGCAATTTCCTGTTCCTTCAGGCGTTCCTGCATATAATGCTTATTCTGATATAATTCAATGATATTCTTTCCTCTCCGCTTCACGATGTGAGGATAGAATGGCTTATGCATTACATCCGCAACGCCATATGCATATGCCTGGTCGTCACTGTCTATGACTGTCTCTCCAGTGATCAGAATGACCGGAATCTTTTCCAGCAGGTCATGCGCCTTCATATAGTCGAGCACCCCGAAGCCATTCATGATAGGCATAACAATGTCCAGCAGGATAAGTACAATATTCTGATTTTCCTCAATCCGGGCAATCGCTTCCTGTCCATTTCCCGCTTCAACAATCTGATACTCATCCTGAAACAGACCCTTTAATATGACGCGGTTTATCTCTTCATCATCAACAATTAATATCTGCTGTTTATGCATAATGCCTCCTCATCTAAACGGTATTTTCCTCTATTAAATAAATTATCATTTTTTAATTTAAATGTCAATTCATTTCGGGTACAGATTCAACCGCTTTGTAAAAAAAGCAGATACTATGCTTTGAGAATCATTCTTATGCTATTTATGGGTCAGGCGATAGAGACATTTCTACTTAAAACACCTCTGTGCCGTCCCACTTTTGGTAAGACATAGCAATATTTTCCTGTAGGTCGGCTGCCCTATTTAGCTTTTGCTGCCATTCTTCAACCTCCTTTATTGACTGGTTCAGTCTACGGTAAAAAACTTCTCCATTTTTCATATATGCAGGGATCCTGCCTGCCGCTTCTCTAAAATCATCTACAAGTGTATGTAAGCGCTGCGCTGTCTGCCTTAGTTCTTCTGACTGGCTTAAAAGGCACTGATCATCTACCTGCAGTATCACATCAGCAGAAATCTTCCCTAATTGTATATCCCCATCTTTAAAAGCGCCGAGAAGCGCTTTTCCTTCATTTTCCTTAAGCAGACTCCTTGAAATAACCGGGATTCCCTGAAATGTAAAGTCCCTCAAATCGGAAAGTTTTAACCGCTCTCCGTTGATGCCCCACATTCGTCCGCCAGAAATTTCCATTAGCTGCATAGCAACTGCAGCACAGCCGTCGCGCTTTGGAGGTGGAAGTTCCATCACAGCGCCCGAGAGCAGTGCGGCATATTCTCCAAGTTCTCCCCTCTTTATTGTATCATTGTTTTTCCTGCCGTTAAATATAGTCACATAATTGCCCGTCTTTTCGTCATAGACAAGGGATGCAAACATGTATTTGATATCATGGTATCCGGCAAAATTGCTTTTTTCCACCGGGGTTGCAATATATCGGATCTGCCCTTTGGGAATAATCGGATTCCCAAGCACGCTGACATAGTCATTTTCTCCATGAATGCCATATAGTTTAGCTGTCCTGCCCCGATATCCCCTTGCCCCATATCGATCCTTCCATCCCTCTATCGCCTGTTCCGAAAATCCCTGCCCATCCACGGAATAGCATGCGTCGAGAAGCTTTATATACTTTGTTTCCATGGTCACAAACTGCGCTTTGTTTCCTCCTTTGGAATGTCCTGTCACAATCAGCCTCTGGCTATCCTTAATCTCCAATGTTTCCACTACCTGTTCAAAATACGAAAGGGCTCTTTTCTGTTGTATGGTAGCTGCGCTGGTCATGCCGATTCCGTTATCCGGCCATTCCCCATCGCCTGTGCCCCGATATACTACATAGACACATTCCCTGTCAGGCGTCATGAATGTACATGCGCTCGTCCCCGAATCATAGCCCATATTGACACTCTGGCAGGTAATGATCAGATTTCCCACCTCTTCCCTCTCCGCCGCCTGCCTAAGCACGGTGTATTCTCCATAATGAACGCCTCCTCCCCCATAATCCGGATGGGTCTCTAAATCTTTCAGAATGTTCCTTAAGGAAGTACCCTCTCTGGCTTCCTTATAGTCCAGATACATAAACGTATCTAACACCATGCTGATTTCCGCCTCTGAAAGCCTTTCACTCATACCGCGCCTCTCCCTTCCACTCCAAATACATCACTCCCCTTTCATCCATGGAAAAAACCGCTTCCACAACGCTCTGATATCCTTGATAAATATCGCCTTTATAATTTTCTTCCGTAACCATCTCATACATCCCGCCATCTAAGGGGCAGCTGATGACACCTCCGACGATATATCCTCTGCTCTGCGTCTGCAAAAAGAAGTCATCCGCCCTTTCTTTTAAATCTTGCAGGTCTGTAAAACTCCTGACATAGATATACACCCTCACCTTGGACAGCGGATGCCTTAAAAAAGCATCCGCTTCCATATGCGCGGGAAATTCTGCCGGAAATACCAATTCCGGTATTTGGTAAAACACCTTGCACTCTCCAAATGACTGTCCGGCAATTCTTGCAAGCCGCTGTTCTATTTTCTCTTTCAGAAGATAGGCTAAATAGTTATCCTGATAGGAGATCTTTTCTGTTCCGGAGGCGCGCACAAGTATTCCTTCCTGATTTCTGTCATTACTCCGCACCCTGAGCATCGTGTAATCTTTGCCCAATTGTCCTGCATAAGGTTCCATCACGGAAAAGGATTCTCCATATTTATGTTCCATGTATGCCACCATTTTACTTTCTTCTCCTTTCCGGCACAGATAAAAGCTGCCAATCGACGCAATCAGCATTACCGCCAGCACATAAATAGCCAGCCTTCTACACAACGACATGAATATTTAATCCGCTTCCCTGCTCTGCATTGCCCGTCTCTGCCACTTGGTATTGACTTGCCATCTCCTGCAGATCCTTCACATGCTCCTGTACCATCCGATAAAGCTTGTCCATATCCGTCTGCAGAGAATTAAATTTCGATCCATAAGTATCTGCTGCCTCCCCCTGCCAGATGCCTTTCATTCCCTGAATCTGGGAAATCATCTCGCTGGTAAGATTCTTCATCTGATTTCCTGTCGTGGCAAATTCTCCCGAGGTCTGGATCAATTTTTCGGGGGTTACTCTTAAAATACCTTCCATTGTTTCTTCCTCCTTTAATAATTTCTAGATGCGGCAATTTCTCTGTTTCGCTCCTCCGCCCGCTCATATCTGGACGCAATCTCTAAAAGCGCCTGCACATACTGTCCAATCAATTGGTGAAAAACCTCCATCTGCTGCCTGTCCCGCAAAAAAGCCTGATGAAAGGTATCTTTCGCCTGTCCCTCCCACATATTGCAGAGAGCATTTTCCTGCTCTCCCAGTTCATTTGCTTTTGCCCTGAACTGGCTGTTAAGTTCTGAAATCCTCGCTGCTTTTCTTCTTAGTTCCGATGATGTTACTCTGAAAAATGACATAATTGTACTCCTTTCCTGATCATTTTCATGATTGCTGTGAATAAATTCTTGTTGCTGCAAGCTGGTTGTTCATGCACTCTGCCTGATACATTTTCTTTGCCTGCTGCTTCATCTGCTCCTCAATTTCGTATAATTTGTCCGCCTCATGAAGCAGTCCCGCGCCTATTCCGGCCTCCTTTCTGATCAGGATATCTGCGCATCTGCTGTTCCAGCATGCTCTATTTTTACAGACAATCTGCATCAGCTTATCTTCTGCCGCCGACTTTAAAACGCCTGCCAGCATTTCAATCTGTTCTGCCAGATGCATGATCTCTGCAAAATGCATTTCAATTTCTGTTGATGAACCCATGATTTTCCCTTTCCACCTTGTCATATACAAATGCAATGACTTCAAGTTTTTCCAAGTGACGCATCAAGCGTTCAAAATCATTTTTTCCCTTTTCTTTCTGTGCAAGAAAATCTGTTTCTAATGCCAAGACCGGTCTTCCGCAGAATACCTGCCTAAGCCCTTTTACACTATCTGTCGTTTCACAAAAAATCTGTTCTGCCTGTGCCGTAATCTTCTTCCATTCCTCTTCCTTCTGCTGCAATAACTCTGTTGTCACAAGGAGTTCCTTTTGATCCACTTTATCTATCCTTCCTTTCCTGCCGCCTTTGCGCAAATATTTATATCCCTTTTATACTATGTTCCATTTCTTTTTCAGCCTGTGCCAGTGCGCACGCTGCCTCTTGAAGGCACAAAATCAGCTTTTGCATTTCCTTAAGCCGGCGTCTTATCTTTATAAGCAGTAGATGAAACTCTTTTTCCCACAGCTCCATAGTGCTGCTTTTCCATACGTTCCCAAGCTGTGCCTCCTGCGTTTCCAGAATATCCAAAAGATCCCGCACCTCGGTAAGGTTCTGCTCTGCTTCCAGTATCCATTGATTCAGCCCCTTCGTCTTTAACTGTATCTTCCACTCCATGGTTTCCTCCTAGATTAAAATCAGCCTGTCCCCATCCCGCACTCCCTGCTGCTGCAGTGTTCTGCAAGGATCTAAAATCCGCTCCTGTCTGACTGCATAAAGCGCCATTCCAGCTTCTTTGCTTTGCCTGCACGCTTCTTCTTCCCCGATCAGTATAAGAATATCTTTCAATAGTTCCCCTGTCTTAAGCTGTTCGTCCAATTCAAAATCATAGATTCTGTCGAAAACAGGCGCCTGCAGATCCACCAATATCATCTTTTATCCCTTCTTCCTGTCATAGTCAAGCAGTAACAGCCTTCGGCATGCCGCCTCCGGTCCCGCCTTAAAATATCCGATTCCCGCCTTTTCATGCTGATTCTGCTGGGTATAACTTAAATCATCAAAGTTAAGCGCTCTTTGCGCCGCTGCGTTGCCGCCCAAATGGACTCCCTGCTGCCATGCGGTAAATTCCTTGAAAAACACGCTTCCAGCCGCCTCATAATCTCTTCCCGGATGATAGATAACTGCAAGGAATATTCCGCCAATTTTCCCCATAGCCGCTTTTTCCCAGAACAGGATTCTTTTCTCCCTCTCTTCTCCAGACCGATAGACAAAGGCGCTAAAGCTCCCCATATCGCTGATGAAAATACAGGTCGTGCCATTTTCCTCTTTCCGGCTTTCTATCTCCTCTCTCAATCGCTCCATCTCTTCTGCTTCTGAAAGATAAACAACCTTTTTCCTCTCCCTGAAATCCAGAAGCCGTCTGCCCGTATCCAGCACCACCGTCTGATATTGCTGGCGGAGCGCACCTTCGATCAGACAGCAAAGCAGCGTGCTTCTCCCTGTTCTTTCCATTCCTGACACCAGAAAACAGAATGTTTTCTCTGGCGAAACTGCACACAATTCCCCCGTAGAAAGGCAATATCCTAAAAGAAGCTTCCCGCTACTCCAGTCAAAGCGTTCCGCAGCGGTCCAATAGCCTGTTTCCCTGGGTATCATTTCAAATTTAGGAGGCAGTGACATTCCCTGTTTTTGCATGTCATATACTTTTCGTTTTCCTTCTTCCTTAATTTTCTCAAAGTACGCATGCTCCTCCTGCTCTTTTAGGGCAAGTGCCGCCTGAAATTCCAAAATCCGCTCTTCCGCCTTACACAGCCCCCGTCCCCTTTGTCCTTCCTTTGGCAGTACCGGAATATAATACTGGCGGAAAATATCTCCATACAAAAAGCGGTCACTCATCTCCATTGCCAGCGGTGTCTTTATTTTTTCATACAGCTTCCCTCCCACTTCTCCTATCCCCGATGCCGAAAGAATCAGATAAATGCCAAGGTTAAGCCCTTCTGATGCCAGCTTAGTCAAAAACTCCTGCTGCTTTTCATCCAAAAACTTTTTCATGCTGCCAAAATTATCTATGACCAGAAATACATATGGAAGCGGCGCTTTCCCCGGCTTATTGCATTGTCTGTAGCTGCTCCCTGAAAGGAGTCTTTTTCTCTTTTCAAAGAGTACTTCCAAGTGATGAAAGAAAATATCCTTATCCTCCTTTTTCGCGAGTACTCCCAGACAATTGGGCATCTCCAAAAAGCATCCGAAGTTTTCCTGCCCCATATCCACTGTCGCAATCTGCATCTCTTCCGGCGTAAAGCAGGCGCAAAGCTGCCACATCAGGGTTACCAGCAATGTACTCTTCCCCGTAGCGGGACCGCCAAAAACTGCCATATGACCCTGCACAGCAGGTCGATAGAGAAGCGTAAACTGGCGCTGGTTCTCAGGATCGTCACATCGTCCAAGGATAAGCACCGGTCCTTCCTCTCTAAGTCCCCCCTTTTCCTCCTTCCATTCTGAAAGCAGGATTCTCCCTGGCAGTTCCGGCAGCCATAATGCCTGCGCCGGCTGATAAGAAAGCTGCTTTGCCGTCTGGCTGATATAATCTACCAATCTTTCTATCTGACTTGGTCCTGTCTGTGCAGCATGCTTCTTCGGCATCTTTTTCTTTTCGCCTGTGTTTTGTAAAAGCGCTGCCCTTATCTTCTCCTCTCCCTCTTCTGCATAACTTCCGCCGCAGTAGGCTGCCTGAAACAATTCATAATATTCATGATTGCCAATCTGCAAGTAGCATTGTCCCGGGCTGGTGAGAAGCGCCGCATCGCCATTGTGAAGCATATCCATGCTGTCCTGACGGTCCTGCACCCTTAAGCACAGACGGAATCTGGCATTGCTCCATATCTTGTCATCCACCGTCCCCGCCGGTTTTTGCGTAGCCAGAATCAAGTGCACCCCAAGGCTGCGTCCCACCTGCGCTAAAGATATGATTTCCTGCATGAACTCCGGTTCTTCCTTCTTAAGCTCCGCAAACTCATCCACCACCAGAATCAAGTGGGGCATAGGTTTTTTAGCCTTTCCTTCTCTATAGAGTTTTGCATACGCATCGATATGATTTACCTGATTATTTCCAAGCAGAATCTGCCTTCGTTTGTTTTCGCTTGTTATCGCCGACATGGCTCTTTTGATTTGTTTTCCTGATAAATTAGATATGACACCCGCACAGTGCGGAAGATGTTTTAACAAGTTGCCTGTTCCGCCGCCCTTATAATCAATCATAAAGAAATTGATATCCGCAGGACTAAACGATACCGCAACAGACAAAAGATAAGTCTGTAAAAGCTCACTTTTGCCAGAGCCCGTGGTTCCGGCAATGAGTCCATGGGGACCGTGGAATTTCTCGTGTACATCGAGGCTTACCACATTTCCTCCTGCTCTCTGACCTATGGGAACTTTCAGTCTTTCCTCCGTCCTTGAAAGCCTCCATCTTCTTCCGCTCTCAAGTCCTTCTACTCTGGTACATCCGTAAAGCTGAAGGAAACTAACCTGCTCAGGCAGCTGTGTACAGACAGTATCCTCCCGGACTCTGAATCCAGCCGTCCTGCGTACATATGCCTGCGCTTTCTCCCTGCTGCATCCTTCCAGACTGATTTTCTGCCTGGTGATCTGATCTTTTCCTAAATTTAGGATTTCTCCCTCATCTCCCTTTTGGCTGATGAAGTATCTGCAGCTTTTAGGAAGTTCTTCCGCTTCCATTCCTGCAAATATGGTGCTAACAGGACAGCCTTCCAAAGGGTCCGTGAGATACTGATACAATATCTCCCCCTGAAGCAGGTCCTTATTTAAAATCACAGCAATATACCATGGAATCTGTACTCCCTTTTCCCTATCCTGCCTTCCCTTTGCCAGTTCTTTAGTCAAAACGGGAAGAATCCGGGATGCTTCCTGATCATCACCTGCTAAAAAACGCACCTTTTTATCGGCGGACCAGCTGTGGGACATCCATTTCATGCAGGCTGCTGCTTCCCGATCTACGATTCTTTCTTTGTGATAAAAGCAGACTGTTTTTATCTCCGTATAGCAGTGACAGGCAGCAATCTGAATAAGCAGCTGCAAAAGGACATCCATCACCTCCTCACTGTATAAATTGCCCATGATTGCGATTTGACGATTTTCATATAAATCTATCACCGCCGGAGCATGCTTTAAAACTGCAAACCGCTCCGCCAATTCCTGTGCCTTTTTCACCAGCTTTCCCTGCACGATCCTTTTATGCGCACCGGACAGCTTTACTTTGACTTGAAAGGGCATCTGTCCTGTTCCAATGCGCAGAAACAGAAAGTCGCTCTGCCGATAATACCGATTCCATAATACGGCAGCCCTGCAATCCCCCTCTCCCCAGATTCGCGTAAGCGGCGGGTACTTTTTCTCCAGCATTTCTCTGTTATCCTTCTCCCATGTTAGGAGCTCTGTTTCTATACCGTCTAAATATTCGCGGTATTGGCGCTCCAACTCCCTTGCCTTGCGTTTCCTCATCGCTTTCCTGTATCCATGATTCATCAGTCCCCAGAAAAGCGCTAAAAATGCACTGCCGGCTGTCATCACCACCGACATATAATAAAAATTACTGCCTGTCCCTTCCATAAACCTGCTTCCAAACTGCGCCATAAGAAGCATCGGCAGCACCATCGTAAGCGTAGGACCCAGGCTCAAAATAAGCGGCTGCTCCGGCTCTGAGGGCGGCTGATCGGGGAGCAGCACTTCCACCTCCCCTGTATGGAGCGCCCTTTCCTGCTCGCATCTGCGCTCTATCCACACCGCATCTCTTTCCTCTTCTCCCTTGCTGAGAGCAGGTCCTCTCTCTGGCAGGATTCCTCCCCCCGCAGCCCGGAAAATACCGCAAAAGGAAACGCATACGAGCAGGTTCTTTAAAATAAGCATATGAAGACCATACAAATCTATGCAATCGCCGATATGCAGTCTCATTTTTCCACGAAATGCCTTCGTATTTACATAGAGACCATCATGCCCCGGATTGCTTATCGTGTATTCTCCATTTTCAAAGAAAATCTGTGCGTGGTCTTCTTCTACCAATGAATAACAGTTATAAAAAATCTGATTTTTAAATGCACATCCGACTTTTATCTGCATCTTATCACAGACCGCAACTTTCCCCGCCGGTATCAGACGGTTCATGTGAGGTGAGAGCAGCAGCAAAAGCTTTTCATCCTCCTGTGTATAGAAATAATAGGGATTGCTTTCACTTAATGGTTTATTCCCTATATGCCATCCTCCGTTTTCATGCACAAGAGATAGGATAATATTCCTTCCCAAGCCTGTCTCTTCAGGCGGCAGCACAATTCTATGTCCCCCTTCCCCATAATCAGACAGCGGTCTTCGGATGCAGACATAGGCAGTAAAAATCAGCAAAATACGCTTCTCTGACACTGTATTCTCTTTTGTAAAAGGCAAATGAACACCTCCTTTCTTCATTCTGCTTGCTTGGGAAATGCGTGAAATAACGATTAAAAAGAATAAAAATTAGAAAATAGATTCTACTCTTTGAATTGGTTTTTGAAAGTAGTATTAGATTATCAGATTTGAATTTTTCTGTCAATAAATCATCTAAAATTTATAAATATTTTAGAAAGCCTGCGGAACTGTAAATACTCCGCAGGCTTTGCTGCATTTTTATCCCAGCGCCACATCCAGGATCATCATGATTAAAAATCCTGCCATGACCCCTATCGTTCCCAAATTAGAATGTTCTCCCTGATTTGCCTCCGGGATCAATTCCTCCACCACTACATAGATCATAGCTCCTGCCGCAAAGGCAAGAAACCAAGGCATATAAGGTGTAATCTGTGCCGCAATCAACGTAATCCCTATACCAAAGATCAATTCTACCAGTCCTGACAGGCTGCCAAAAACGAAGGCTCTCATCCTGCTCATTCCTTCCTGCCTGAGGGGAAGGGAAATCGCCGCACCTTCCGGAAAATTCTGAATTCCGATTCCAATGGCAAGCGCAAATGCCGCCGCGTAAAGCGCCTGATCCTCGGGATGCTGGGCTGCCATGGCAAAGGCAAGCCCCACCGCCATTCCCTCCGGGATATTGTGAAGCGTCACCGCAAGCACCAGCAGCGTCGTTCTATGAAAAGACGATCTGACGCCCTCTGGATTTTTCTCCCCCAAATGTAGATGAGGCATGAGAAAATCCAATAAGTATAAAAAGATTCCTCCCAGTACGAATCCTCCTGCTGCAGGAATCCATGCAATACCCCCCGCACTCCGCGTCTCATCTATCGCCGGAATCAGCAAAGACCACACGGAAGCTGCCATCATAACTCCTGCCGCAAAGCCCAAAAATGCCCTTTGAACACTTTTTCCCATTTCCTTTTTAAAGATGAATACCACGCTGGCGCCAAGGGTGGTCATTAGAAATGTAAAGCCGGTTCCCATGGCTGCCCAACCAATTGCTTGATTCATATTTCCCTCTTTCCGCACCCTTCCGATTGCCGGATGCTTACCTCTATTTTATAAATATACACCCTGCCATTCTTTGTGCATGGCAATTTTATTCATAGTGTTTTTGCTTCATTGCTACATCCCCTGCTCTTCTGATACTGCTATAAAAAAGAATTATACTCGCCGTGCAGATTCCCGCGCCAAACCAGAATGCTTTAACAAGACTTATTCGTGCCATTGCCCCAAAAACCAGATTCGTACCCACAGCAATGCTATCAATGCTGTCAAGCACCATTGCATGAATGCTCAATTCCGTAGCGCGGTATTGGGTATACACCAGTTTGTTTTGCATTTCCGTCTGAAATGACAAAAACAGGCTGTTAGAAAGGCGAAGCAGCAAAATCCCTGAAACAGACACAAACGCAGTTAGCGCAAAAACCAGCATTACGCAGGCTATAACTGCTGCCCCGCCAAGCAGCGTCGCTATAATATAAATATACCCAATGGCTGCATTGTCCAAACCGCATTTTTCATATTGAAGCTGATTGAGGAAAACGGTAATAGTCTGGTGCACCTCTGCAAGAAATGCCAACGCAATTAAAAACAGCAGCAATTCCTTACAGCAGATTGTCTGCCGCAGCACCGTCCGGAACTGTACTGCCCCTCCATGCGCTCTATCACGTTCCTTATCCCCTATTTTCACTTCCGTAAGCCCCAGCGCCAATGCCGCCAGAAGCCCTGCCATCTGCAGGCTATTATAAATCCCAAACACCTTCTGGCTATTTCCGTGCGGCAGGTTCATAAAATACCATTCCCTGCAAAAAAGAAATGGCATACATCAAATTAGAACAAACGCACGCTTCGCACACCCTCGCATTTAAATATCTTGCCAAACACAACTTTTGTTCCGCGCGCGAAGCTGCGCATCCAATTTTCTTTCATAAGACGAATTTTCCTATGAAAGAAAAACCGATGCAGAAGCAGCCGCCTCTACACCGGTTCCATTCGCTGTATCTTTATATGGACTCTTCAGAAACCATAATCTAATAATTTCCTACACTGTAAGTATTGTTGTAATTTCCATACATGTTATAAGTATTTGCCTTTGGTTTTTACGCCTGGCGTTTCAGATGAACCAGCCTGTTTCACAGCCTGCCGTAGCTGCCGTTTTTGATGCTTGCATAATCCGAAAGGAAATTCAGATTGCCGAGACCGCCTCCCTGCATTATCGAAATAAGCGCAGAACCTCCGTGTTCTTTTGTGTTTTCAATAAATATATCGTCACAAATCCCGCTTTCATTAAGTATCACACAACATTTACTGCAAAAATGATGGATAAAATATGCTCTACGATAAGCTAAAAAGAAGCCCTATTTCTAAGGCTTCTTTTCGTGCAGGAAAAGAGACTTGAACTCTCATGGTATTGCTACCACACGGACCTGAACCGTGCGCGTCTGCCAATTCCGCCATTCCTGCGAACAAATGATATTTTATCCTTTTTTTCTATTTCTGTCAACCACTTTATATAAATTTTTATGCTGTTGTCATTTTATTTTATCCTCTACGCTCTATCCTCATTAAGATTATACCATAATTTTCATATAATGCCTTCTTTTGAAATCTTACCATACTAACGCATATCCCCCAAATACACACAAATAAAATAATTGACATCCCGATCAGAGTCGAACTTCCTGATTGTTCCAATCTGCCTGTCAGCAAGAGCGTTGCAAAAAGCAGTATACAGCCCTTTATCATCTGTATTCTCCCTGCTGATCAGGTATGTCGCAACTACTGCCATGACAGACATCCGCCAGATGGTGCAATTCCAAAAAGTTTTGCTGTTTCTATATCGCCCTTTTTGTTCTGTTTATAAACATCTATTGCAGTATTATAAATCGTTTCATACGGCATTCCACCCAAATCCGCAATATCCTTGATCCGATGCCCATATGCGGCACCTTCATCAATTATGGTTGATCCTATATCAAAGAACAGCCACTCGATTCCTACATGCATGAACGACTCACCTCCCTGCTATTTTTGATACCTTCCTGCTCAATCTGTACAGATGCCATTTCGCATACGGTCTTTCAGTTGATATCTATAATATATTAATTTACCAGAAAAAGGAAACAGAAATTTTTCCCTTGCTTCCTTTTTCTGGTAATTAAGCTGACACGATGACAAAACTTAACATTTCGAAATTTCTACAGAGCCGGCGCTGATGCATCTGCCGGATTTCCTGTCAAAGAGAAGGATATCCGTTCCCTCAATATCAAATTTCTTTTGGCTGCCAATCTGATACAGCGTATTTCCAAAAACCACGCCTGTGAGAAGGAAGTTATCCACTGCAATCTTGATAGTGGATTCCATGCCGGTAGGCATTTCACCAAAAATTTCCCCATCGATACTTCCCTTATCCTTGATTTTGATGCATTCCGGTCGGATTCCAAGGACAAAATCTTCATTTGTTATAACAGGCTCCTCATGCACACCGAAATCATTTTCCATTACCTTATCAATGCGGTATTGGAACGCTTCATCCTTGTTTCCCTTTTCAACCGCTTTCTTATCTTTCCGAATCGCCTCCAGTTCTTTCGCCTTTCTTTTATCCTCTGTATCCCGTTCATCAAACCACTTGCTTAAATCAAACTTTTCATTGGGCGTAAAGACCGCCTGATAAGCGCCACCCAAAACCTTCATTTCCAGCTTTCCATCCGTCCGCTGGATTCCCTTCGCCTCCATAAAATTAATCGATGGATTCCCCACAAAATCCGCAACAAAAAGGTTATTGGGTCTGTTATACACGATAAGCGGTTCGTCGTATTGCTGTAACACGCCATTGTTAATCAGACAGATTTTTGTTGCCAGGGTCATGGCTTCCATCTGATCATGGGTTACATATACAAAAGTGCTTCCTGTCTCCAAGTGAAGTCTTTGCAGCTCATATCTCATTTCCAAACGGAGCTTTGCATCCAAATTGGATAATGGTTCATCCATGAATAGCACCTGGGGTTCCGGCGCCAGCGTTCTGGCAATGGCAACCCTCTGCTGCTGTCCGCCAGACAATTCCGCCGGATAGCGGTCCATAAACATACCAATTTTAACGATTCTGGAAACTCTCCTCACAGACAGGTCGATTTCTTCTCTGGTCAGCTTACGAACGCTTGTAACCACTCTGCCATCCTTTACCACTGCACAGTCCTCATTCAACGTTTCCCCCTTTGCCTCATGAGATGCCTTCATTTCTTTTAGCTGCTGTGCCAGGCTCTCGCTTTTCGCCTTTGCCGCCTTTACCAAATCCCCCGACTCATGAAGTCCCATGGAAAACAGTTCCTTTGCCGTATAGCGGGATATGGTATAGGTATCAATAAACTTAAGATAAACCTTTTCCGTCTCAATCCCGCCCGTTTTATCCCGGCATTCTTCTATTATTTTTGCCATCTCCTTGGGATTTTTCAGGGCTTCTATCATATCCATACATTTTTTGGCTTCAAAATCGTATGTAGGCATTTCTTCTTTCATATTGCTCAGACCAAAGGATATATTTTGGTATACCGTCATATTCGGCCATAGCGCATAATTTTGAAACAAGAATCCCACTTTTCTTTTATTTGCTGGAATATTGATTCCCGCATCACTGTCAAACACCACCCGGTCTCCGATTTTAATCTGTCCGCTGGTAGGCGTCTCCAGTCCCGCAATCATGCGCAGCGTGGTGGTCTTGCCACAGCCAGACGGTCCAAGTAATGTAATGAATGCGTTATCTTCAATGTCTAAATCCAGATGATCCACTGCAAAAAATTTCCCCCAACGTTTGGTTACATTTGTCAATTTAATTTCTGGCATATCAGTTCCCTCCAATACCTTCATCCAGGCTTGCGCCGGTAAGCTTATTTACAAGTGTGTTGAATACAAGAATCAATACGATCAAAATCAGGTTAATTGCGCTTGAAAATGCGTAAAGCCCCATCTCATCAAAATAATCCAATGTGGTAGATAGTATGAATCCCTGGGTGCACAAAAGCAAAAACAGAGACAATTCTCTTAAACATGTCATGAAAGGAAGCATAAAACCACTGATAATAGAAGACTTCTGAATGGGAACTATAATGCGGAACATTCGCTTAAACCATGGCAGTCCCTGAATAATCGCCGCTTCTTCAATCTCCCCCGAAAGCTGCAGCATGGAATTCAGCGCGCTTCTGCTGGCAAAGGGTATATATTTTACAGTGCCTGCTATAATCAGCAGCGCATAGGTATTAAACAGGTTAATCCTTTCATTTGAAAAAAGGATGAAAAATGCTGCGCCTACGGCGAGGGAGGGCATCAGATACGGCAAAAATGCCACATTATTCACATAGTTTGCCCATTTGTTCCTTCTGTTCTTTGACACTGCATATCCAATCAGCGTTCCAATAGTCCCTGCAATCAACGCACAGGCAACCGCTACCAGCAATGTTCCCTTCAACGCTTTCCAGATCATGCCGTTAAAAAGAATACCCTGCTGTCCATATAAAGCGCCTGTCTGATTACCTCTTGTCATCCACCACTTTGTAGTCAGATGGCTTAAGTCTCCGGTGTACAGGAAGCTGTAATCGCCCGGATTGGGAAGAAATGTCTCGATTGCAAAGGACAGGATTGGGAAAATACTGGTGAAGAACGTAATAAAAATGAAGAGGATTCCAATCACATACTTCCCTATTTTCCCCAGATTAATCTTGGAAATCTGTCCTGATTTACCTGTGACCGTGGTATAACTTTTGCGGCTCTTTAAGCTTGCCTGATTGATTCCCAATATCAAAATGCCAAATATCATCATTATGATCGCCAGAATACTTGCCTCTCCGGTATATTTGGAGTTCATGGATACATACTTGGTGGACAAGGTGGTCAACCCCAGATAATGAGGTACCGGATAGCTTCCCATTGCACTGCCAAATACCAGCAGAATCGTGGAAAGAATTGCCGGCTTCACCATAGGAAGCGTAACGCGGCTCATAATCTTCCACTTTGGCGTATCCAGAATCGTCGCTGCCTCCTCTAAATTTGCATCCATATTCCTAAAAATACCGCCAATCATAATATAGGCAAAAGGTGCATAATGAAGCCCAAGAACAATGGCGGAGGGGAACAGTCCCTGGCACCACCATTTAGGCATTGCAATGCCAAACAAAGATACCAGTAAACCGTTGGCAGTTCCCGTCACCACATTTGAGTTAAACAGATTCTGCCATACAACCGCCAGCGTCCACTGAGGCATAATATACGGAAAAATGAAAATAGAGCTTAAGTACTTTTTGAACTTTAAATTTGTCCTTGTAACAAGAAATGCAAACACGCCGCCGAAAAGAATGGAAATCAGGCAGGTAAACACCGCAAGCAGCACTGTGTTCCATACCGGTATCCACAGATTTGTCTTTGCCAGCCGACTGGTAAACAAATCTGTATAGTTTGCAACGGAATACCCGGATGACCGTCCAGTCAGGTGTTGGTCTATCGTTCCGGGATGAATCTTCAGCGTATCTTCTACAATCGCAACAATCGGAGCGACGGTGGTAAAAGTCAGCAGAATGCCGAACAGTAGAAGAATTACGTTCTGAGGCTTCATAAAATAAGTTTTTATTTTATTTATAAAAATGGCAAATGATTGCTTTTTCGCTGTCTCTCCCATAAGCTTCTCCTTAAAATGCTTCAAAGGCGTCTGACCGCCTTTGAAGCTTATCTGTGAATTAACTTGTCACTCTTACCAACTGATCACTCTTCTGCCGCATCACTATATTTAGTCAAAAGTTCTATCCAGCTTCCCACTGTAAAGGAAACGGATGCACAATATTCAGGATCCTCGAGAACAAGCTGTCCGTCTGTAGTCCACCAATCGTAACCCCTGTCGTTCTTGCAGTCATATACTACATTGCCTTCCTCATCACAGCCGCCTTTGCTATGTCCATAAGTAGCTTCTGTTGCCGCTGCAACATCCGGATTGGAAGAATAACCGCCCATATCCTTGCCCCATGCACTAAAGCCATCTTCGGTACAAGTCATATATGCAATAAATGCACATGCCGTCCATGGAAGCGGGGAATTGTCGGTAAGGAACAAGTAATGGCAATAGCCATAGCCGCCGATTCCCTTGTAATCGTCCTGATAAGCTGCAACCTTTACATTGTTTACAGATACGGTAGCCGATTCTTCAACGGAACGAAGCTTGGAATACACCAAAAGTCCTGCCTGATCAGTTGCGGAATCTGTTACAAGAGTATTACAGATCGGACCATCATCCGTCTGGGCATTATAACTCTCGACCCATAATTTAATCCATGCCAATGCATACTTGCCATCAGCCCCAAGACCAAGATCTGCCGCCTCGGAATCCATTTCATCAATTACCGGCTGGAATTTCGCCTGGCTTTCAGCGTCCAGTGCCTCAAAAGCCTCTTTCAGCCATGCCGCATATCTGTCTTCCGTTAACATATACAGGAAATTCTTTCCTACCACTTCTGAATCAATATCCATGAAAAGCGCATGTGTTCCTTCTGCAACAAAGTCCCAGCAATTCTTATATTCCTTACTTCCGGTACAGTTGTACTCAAATACTTTGTTTAAGGTCTGTAAAGGGAGATAACCGGTAACTGCGTCAGGAGTCGTTCCATTGGCTTGTGCCCACTCTTTGGGAATATATGTATCCAGAATACCAGTCTGCACCATCTTGGATTCAATCTGATTGCCGTCCTGAATCAATGTCATTGCAAAGGTCCCCTGATCCTTCAGAGAATCAGCTGACAACTGCTCAAAAATCTTGTTGTTTTTAGGCTGCTGCCACTCGAACTCCATTGTATAGGAAGGATCTATCGTCTGCAGATATTCTATAAATAATGGAAGCGCTGCCTTGCCGCGGCTGGAATTGCCTACGCCATAGAAGGTCTGACCGTTCGATTCCTCAATGGCTTTCTTTGCCAGTTCCTCCATAGACATTCCTTCCGCCTCTTTGATAATCTTCTGTACCTCCGTCAGATTTGCTTCATCAACTACCGGCGCCGCCTCTTCCTTTTCTCCGCCTGCATCAGAAGTATCATCTGCCGGTGCTGCCGCCTGAGTAGTACCGGACGAATCCGCTGCTGTCTGCTGTCCGCCTCCTCCGCAGCCGACTAAGCTTCCCACAACGATACAGCCTGCCAGTAACAATGATAATGCTTTCTTTTTCATACTGCATTCCTCCTTCTGTTTTCCATACCGGACTTTCTCAAATTCTTTCCGCCATGTTTTTTCATATTTCTATTATAAATACAGAATGCCGAAAGAAAAACAGGAGTAAACTGTTGTTTTTTTAAAATTCCTGTTAAAATCAACAATTTTTTTATGCTTATCCTGTTTTCTTTCAGCATTTTATATAGGAAATCTTTTTTCTTCACTTTTCTTTTATGCAAATCTGTCTTTCGGCAGCTCACAGAATCCGCCGTTAAATGGTCTGTGCAGGCAGCTGCTGGCTCTCTGCACGCGGGACTAAAGGATTATTCATTGTGAATCCGGTTTTGGTATTCCGATGGATTTAATCCCGTTATTTTCTTAAATATCGTAGAAAAATAAGTGGTATCCTTATATCCCACCAGCTCCGCTACTTCATACACCTTATAGCGGCAGTCGTTTAACAGCTTCATTGCCGCTGAAATCCGATATCTTGTGATGTAAGCGTTTACCGTATAATCCGTCTCCTTTTTAAAGACATGGCTTAAGTGGCTGTCACTTAAGCCAATCCTTTCTGCAATCTCACAGACACTCAATTCCGGATTTCCATAATGCTCATTGATATAGCGCAACGCCTCCATCACGTATTTGCTTTTATCGCTTCGCCCAAGCTGCGCGTGGGAAAGAATTTCTCTTCCGACTGTATTGGACTCCTGCTGCTTTTCCACGATTTTTCCGCGTATGGCCATAATCGTCTTCTCCAGTTCTCCCTCTTCTACCGGTTTTAACAGATAATCCGCCGCTGCCAGCTTAATCGCCGATCTTGCATAAGAAAAATCGCTGTATGCCGTAAGGAAAACCACATAAGCCTTGTTTCCTTCTTCCCGAAGTTTATTCACCATCTCCAGTCCGTCCATCTTAGGCATGCGGATATCGCATACAATAATATGCGGATCGTACTTTTTCGCCGCCTCCAGACCTTCCAGCCCGTTTTCCGCCTCTGCAACCACCATACAGCCCAGGGCATTCCAATCCGTCTCCATAACAATCCCTTTGCGCACCAAGACCTCGTCATCCACCACTAATACTTTCAGCATTCTGCCCCATCTCCTCCAAGTTTATAGGAAGAACCAGTACCACTTTTGTTCCTCCACTCTTTTTCGATTCCGCATATACACCATATGCTTCTCCATAATACAGGCGGAGAATCGTGGCAACATTGTAAAATCCAATATGCCCCTTCAACGCCTCTCTGTCCCTGCTGTTCAAAAGCTGGATCATCTCCTCACTCATCCCCGCCCCGCTATCCGTAACTTCTATATAGAGTCTGCCATTTTGAGCGTATACGTTCAGGAAAATATGTCCTGCGTCCTGCTCCTTCACTCCATGGAGAACGGCGTTCTCCACAATAGGCTGAATAATCAGCTTCGGAACAATGCAGTCCTCCAACTCCATGGGCAGTTCCACATCAAAACTAAATCTTCCGCTGAAGCGAATCTGCTGAATCTCCATGTAATAATGCACAAGCCGGATTTCCTCTGACAGACGCACAAACTTTTCCTCTGAAATACTCATTCGCAAGATCTTGGCAAGATCCGAAGAAAGAACCGCTATTTCCGGTATATGATTGACCTTTCCCACCCATTTCATCGTGTCTAAAGTATTATACAGAAAATGGGGATTAAGCTGCGCCTGCATCATTGCAATATTGCTGTCGCTTAATTCCCGCTGATGCTGCACCTGCAGTTCCATGTAGTTTTTTAATTCTCCGGTCATCCTGTTAAAATCAGCGGAAAGCTGCCCTAATTCGTCCTTCCGTTTGCTATCCACATGCACGTCAAGATTTCCGTTCTGCACGCTGCTCATCGCCTTTGTCAGTTTCTTGATTGGAGTCGTCAGATACTCACTCGTAAAACTTGCCATGAACAGGCAAAACAGCATACACAATAAAGCGATGGTCAAAATAACGCCCATCAGCGTTTTGGTGATATCCTCCGTAAATACAGTATCCTTTCCCAACACAAGATAAAGCCCGCTGTCTTCAATCGGCATAATATAAAAACTGATACCATCGGTAGTCTGTTTGATTTTCTCCCCCGACATCCGCCGCTGCCGCAGAGTTTGCCCCAGGTTTTCCTCTCTGGTAGTCTTCGTGCTGTACACTTCCTCCCAAAACCGATCCAGGATCGCAATTCCGTTCTTATTGTCATAGGCACTGCGAAGAATGGCTTCAAAATGCTCCTCATAGAGCACTGCCAAAACAAAGCCCTGACATTCATCATTTACTATAATTGCCCTTGCAAGTTGAAGGGAAGAAGCGTTTCCGTCCCCCGCTCTCCGAATGATCATGTCGTCAGGATGGGCATAGGCAACCTTCAGGATTCCCCAGTAAGGAGGCAGATCTGTCTTCTGATTCGCAGAAGAGGTAGTAAATATACATTGACCGTCTAAGTCTAATACATGAAACCAGGCGTACTCCCGAAACTCCTGCGTCTCCTCATATAACTGCTTATAGGCTTTACTACGCAGCCAGCTGTCCGTCTCTGTAATGCCTGTCAGGATCGTATGGCTTCTTGTCAGACTTTCCAACGTCCTATCCATCTGATTCAGAAAATCCACTACATTTTCCTCTATATTTTTCATCTGTTCCATGGCATCTTTTTCATAGTCCTTGGACAATTTCGCCTTAAACACACGCAACAATGAAAAATCAGAAATTAAAAGCGGCAGCAGGGCGACAAGAACAAAGCACACAAAAAGCTCTCTTTTGAAGGACCGCTTAATCATGGATTCAGCTCTTCCCATAAAGCAAGAACCTCCTCTCTATGTTCCCTGGAGTAATTCAAATCGTATGGAATTTCTTCTATTGCCTCCGCATTCGTCACATCTTCCCGCACACTTCTGCGGTGCAGCTGATCCTCCAACAATCTTTGTACATCCTCGCTTACAATAAATTCCATAAAAAGACGAGCATTCTCCTGATGGGGCGCATCCTTAATAATGGCACAGCCGTCCGGCACCGCAGTGGTCCCTTGTTCCGGATAAATCACGCCGATATCTGCACCTGCCTCTATTCTTTTTAATGCAGCTTCCTCGTAGGTAATGCCAATCAGCTTTTCCCCCGCTACAACAGCTTCAATCGCTTCCTCAGAGCCTTGGGCGATGTCGTGCTCCAAATTGTAGCTGAAGTTACGCAAAACCTGCTCCTGACTGTATTGGCTGCTCAATACCTGAATCATAGTCTGCAACGATGTATAGGAGCTTCCCGACTTTACCGGATCTGCATAGGCAATATTCCCTTTCCAGCGGCTGCTGAGCAATTCTTCCCAACTCCTTGGCGCTCCCGCCGAAATCACCATTTTCTTATTATAAATCAAAACCGTTGGAAGCTTGGAAAAAACGGTATATGAATCTGTCTCGGAGGCATAGGTGTGATCCAGATGATCATATTGCGTCGGGCGGTAGGGTTCAAATTCCCCGCTGTATACCTCCAGACTGTCAATTCCTCCGCCAAACATGATATCTCCGCCACTTCCATTTTCCTCAAATCTGATTTTCTCCAGCAGTTCATTGGTTCCCCCTGGGACAATTTCCACCCAGATTCCGCTTCTTTCTTCAAACTCTTTGATAATCGGCTCATATATTTCCTTTTTGTGGGAGGTGTACACCGTCAGCTTCTGCTCTTCGGCTAACCTGTATTCTTCCATATCCTCGTCCGCAGCACATCCGCAAATACCCACAGCCAATGCCGTTGCCACGGCAATTCCCTCTATGATTTTTTGCAATGAAAACATAGTTCCCCCTCCCCTTCCTATTTACACCATACTATATATTTTTATTTTAGTAAATTATGTTTTACTATTTTATGATTCACTGAATAACAAAATTAGAAAATACCTCGCGCCGCCAGTTTTAACCAACAACCGCGCAAGGTATTTTTAAGCATGCATATGATAAAGTTTCTCATAGATTCCACCCTTTGCAAGGAGCTGTTCATGGGTTCCGGACTCTTCGATTCCATTTTCCGTCAGCACTAAGATTCTCTCCGCGTTCTGGATTGTCGTCAGTCTGTGGGCAATCACGAACGTGGTCCTGTTCCTGGCAAGAATCTCCAAAGAGTCCTGCACCACCTTTTCGCTTTCATTATCCAACGCCGATGTTGCCTCGTCAAAAATTAGGATCGGCGGATTCTTTAGGAATACCCTTGCAATGGAAAGTCTCTGTTTCTGTCCGCCGGAAAGTTTAATGCCCCGCTGTCCGATGTCAGTGTCATATCCATTAGGAAAAGCCATGATAAATTCATGGGCATTTGCATTCTTTGCCGCCTGGATGACCTCCTCCCGGCTCGCCCCGGGCTTTCCGTAGGCAATATTTTCATAAATCGTTCCGGCAAACAGATAAACGTCCTGCTGCACGATTCCAATCTGATTGCGAAGGCTTTTTAAGGTCACATGACGGATGTCCTTCCCGTCGATGCGTATGGTTCCCCCTGTTACATCATAAAAACGGGGAATCAGCGAGCAGAGCGTGGTCTTGCCTGCCCCCGAGGAACCCACCAGCGCCATATAAGAGCCTGCCTTTACATCCAGATCAATATTGTTCAGAACACATTCTTTGTTTTCCTTGTAATGAAAAGAAACATTCTCGAAGGAAATAGCGCCCGTCACATTCTTAAGTTCCACCGCATCCGCAACGTCTTCAATATCCGGCATAATGTCCATGATTTCCCGAAATCGCTCAAATCCCGTATATCCGTTCTGGAACTGCTCTGTGAAATCCACCAGCGTGCGAATCGGGTCGGTGAAGACGCCGATGTAGAGTAAAAAAGTAACCAAATCGCTCACAGAAAGCCGATTGTAAGCAATTAGTACGCTCCCTGTAAGGATGACGCTGACCTGAATCAGGGTGGTAAATGTACCCACGCCCGCCTGGAAGCTGCCCATATAGCGGTAGCTGTTTTTCTTTGCCGACAAAAAGCCGTCATTTCCTAACCGGAATTTCTGGTTTTCAATCTCTTCATTGGCAAAGGATTTGACCACCCTTATCCCCGACAGGTTATCTTCTATCTGCCCATTGATTTCCGCAATTTTCTCCCTGTTGCGACGGAACGCCCGGCGCATCTTCCTGTTGAGGAAGAAGGCAAACAGGAACATAAAGGGAAGAACGATAAAAGCGGCAAATGCAAGGGTGCCGTTGATCCGCATCAAAATGATAAGCGCCCCTGTAATCTTTAGCAGGGACAAAATAATATTTTCCGGTCCGTGGTGCAAAAGTTCTGTAATATCAAACAAATCCGTGGTAATCCGGCTCATCAGCTGCCCCACTTTAGCATCATCATAAAAAGAAAAGGACAACTTCTGCATATGGGCAAAGATTTCCCCACGCATATCGTATTCAATCTTTGCCCCCATCACATGTCCATAATTGCCGATAAAGAATCTGCTGTAGCAGTCAATCCCAAGCAATACCAGCAGAAAAACGGCAATATACCCAATCTGGTGCAGAATCTCATCCGCTTTCAGATAAATAAGCGTAGACGTCACATATCTGACCACCAAGGGAATCACAAGGGCTGTTGCCGCGCTGAGGGCGGCAAAGAACATATCCGCCCAGAAGATTTTCCGATAGGGCTTGTAATAGCTGAGCATTTTTTTCAAATTCTTGTTCATAAATCACCTCTGTCTATTCAAAAACGCAGCTTCCGATAGCGGTTGATGCACGCCATCACCTCCTGCTTTCTGGGTCTTGCCAGCGAAACAGATATGTCTCCTCTCTCAAACAGACTCTCTAATCCGTCCCTGTCTATCTGCTTTTCCAAAAATGCCCCGATCTGCATCAAATCCTTTTTGCCATCCATCATCTTGCACTCCGCAAACTTGAGCATCCATGCAAGGGCTGCCGTCTGCTCCTGATCCTTGAGCTGTTCAAGATAACGCAGCTCCACACCTTCCCTGGAGAGCATAAGCTCGCTGGTTCCCATCGCTTTTATCTTAATTCTTTCCTCTTTTTTAAGTCCCATATCAGGCAGTGGGCGCCTTTCCTTGACATATGCCGGGAAGGGAACCTCCTCGCCGCTCATGGCTGGATACCCTTCCGCCGCTTTTTTTGCCTTCTGTGTAATGTCAAAAGGTACATACTCCTTCATCTGGATGACCGTGTCCGCCACGTGGAAATAAGAGCCTGAGCTTCCTGCCACGATCACGGAAGAAATCCCTAAATCCCGGTAAAGACTCCTCACTCGACAGATAAACGGTGTAATCGGCTCTTCTCCTGTCAATATGACCTCCTGCATCAGCTGGTCGCGAATCATAAAGTTGGTCGCTGATGTGTCCTCGTCGATGAGCAAAAGGCTGCTTCCTGCTTCCACGCCCTCCATCAGATTTGCCGCCTGGGACGTGCTGCCGCTGGCATCCTCTGTGGAAAAATGGGTGGTATCCTTCTTATTTGGAAGATTACTGATAAAAGGCGAGATATCCACGTTTTTAATGCTGCGTCCATCCTCTGCCCGAAGTTTCACCGCTGTCTCGTCCGTAATCACAAACTCCCTTCCATCCCCGCCAATGTGATTATACACACCGTTTTGAAGGGCATGCAAAATGGTGGACTTTCCGTGATAACCGCCTCCCACAAACAGGGTAATCCCTCTTGGAATCCCCATCCCCGTCACTTTGCCTCTGTTCGGCAGTTCTAATGTCACCTTAAGGGAGTCCGGCGTTCTAAAGGGCACCGCCCCTTTCATAGGTCTTTCCGAAATGCCGCTTTCCCTTGGCAGGATGGAGCCGTCCGCGATAAATGCACACAAGGAAAGCTCCGGCAGCTTTTCCCTGATATACTGCTGATCCTCGCAAAGGCAGATTGCCTGCTTTAGCTTGTTCTGGTCAATCTGGGAATAGTACAGACTTTTCCTGACGCTCACAGGAAGAATATCAAACAGCATCTTCTCCAATTCCCTTGCGTTGATGGTCCTTCCGTTTGCAGGGAACCCCGCCTCGAACCGCAGGGTAAGATTGCCGCCTTCCACCTTAAGCGCCGTCCGCTCAAGCACCTGCTGCCCGCATCTGGACACGCCTAAAAGCCCGCTTTTCCCGGAGCCTTTCGCCTGAAAACTGCCGCCGCTTATTTCCCTTGCAAACAATCTTGTAAGGTGGTCCTGCAGGGTGATCCGCTTGGCATGGGTATCATAAAAAGCAGGCAAAAAGCCTGCCTTTTCTGCCTTCACCCGTACAGAAAGCCGGGAGGGCGCCGCAAAGGGATCGCCCTGCACGTGATCGATAGAGAGCACGTAATCCTTAAAATCGTACTGTCCCCGCAGATCCTTATAGGCGGGATAACTTTTATGATCGATACTTTTTAATTTATTCCTTAATTCTAACGCTGACTGCATATTCTCACATTCTTTCCGGTGCTGCAAACCCCAGCACATCAATACAGGTTTCTAAGATGTCTCTTGTAAGCAAAAGAAGCGCCACCCAGCCGGACTTCTTTTCCTCGTTCTCCTCCGCCACGATCTTCGTCTCATGGTAAAAACGGTTAAAAGCATTGGCAAGTTCAAAAATATAGGCACAAATCTTGTGGGGAGCTGACTCCTGATAAGCCGTCTCCATCATGGCATTGAAGCCTGCCATCTCCAGCATAAGGGCTTTCTCGGCATCGCTGTCCGCCTGCCTTAATACGGCTCCTTCCAGTGTACCGCCCTGCTCTTTGATCTTATTTAAGATAGACTTGATCCTGACGATCGTATACAGGATATAAGGACCCGTATCTCCTTCAAAGGAGGTAAATTTATCGATGTCAAAAATGTAATCCTTAGACGCCTGATTGGACAGATCGCCGTATTTAATGGCGGATAGCGCCACCACCTTTGCCGTCTGCCTTGCCTCCTCTTCATCCACCTGGCGGTTATCGGTTATCTTCCGATACATCTCATCATTGATTTCCTTGATCAGAATTTCCAGACGCATGACGCCGCCTTCTCTGGTCTTAAAGGGCTTTCCGTCCTTGCCGTTCATGGTTCCGAATCCGATATGCAGTAAATCCGTCTCCGGCTCCACCAGCTTCGTCTTTCTCGCGCAGCGGAAAACCTGCTCAAAATAAAGTTCCTGCCGCTTGTCCGTAAGATAGATCATCCGGTCCGGGTGGTATTCCCGCATCCGCTCCATAATGGTTGCCAGATCGGTGGTGTTATATAAGGATGCGCCGTCTGACTTTAAGATCATACAGGGCGGGATTTCCTTCGTGTCCGTCTCTTCCTTCACATCCACCACCAGAGCGCCGTCGCTAATATAAGCGTAGCCCTCCTTCTTCATATAATCTACCATGCCCGGTATCACATCATGTACATCTGACTCTCCCTTCCACAGGTCGAAGTCCACATTAAGGTCCTGATAATTCTTCTTTAAATCCGCCACGGACACGCTGATAATATGATCCCACAGCGCCCGGTATCCCCTGACGCCGCTCTGCAGTTTAAAGGTAGCTTCCATAGCACGCTCTTTGTAGGCAGGGTCCTCCTTTGACTTATTGCTGGCAGTGGGATAGATTTCCTCCAATTCTGAAATGGTAAAGGGAGCCTCCTTGGGATAATCTCCCTGATAAGTATCGTCAAAGTATAAAAGATCCGGCTGCCGCTCCTTCAGTTCTGTGATAATCAGTCCCATCTGCAGCCCCCAGTCTCCCAGATGAATATCACCAATCACATCATGCCCGGCATATCTTGCAATCCGCTTGATACTCTCCCCTATGACGGCAGAGCGCAAATGCCCTACATGGAGGGGCTTTGCCACATTGGGTCCGCCGTAATCGACTATGATACGGCTTGGGTTCTCGGGCATTTCCAGACCGAATTTAGGTTCATGGCACATCTTTGTAAGATAATCGGTCACGAAGCTTTCTTTTACCTTCAGGTTTAGGAACCCGGGAGGGACTGCCTCCACGCTTGAAAAAGCTTTACTGTCTTTACATTTTTCCGCCACATCCTGGGCAATCATAAGGGGGGCTTTCTTATAAAGCTTGGCGCCTGCCATAGCGCCGTTGCACTGATATTCACATAAGTCCGGACGGTTTGAAAGGGTCACTTTGCCTAATTCCCTGTCGTAGCCGGATGCTTCAAAAGCTTGTTTCATTTCTTCTGAAATAAGATCCAGAAACTTTTTCATCTTCTTTCCTCCATATGGTTTCTTTTCGCGGGTAGTTTTATCCTATCATTACATTTGCTTTTTCGCAAGAGGGAGGATCAAAAGTTGTGGGCGAGGGCTAATCCTATCAGGCGGTCTGTGTGGTCTGCCATGAATAGCGGGATATTTAGGACATCGTTGTCCAACTTTAGATTTTCCAAAGAGAATCTTACCCGGAGTTTGACTTGGTCGGGGAATAGGTCTTTGAATTTTTTAAGGCTCCTGCTGGTGGTGTTGGTCTCGGATTTGACTTCTACAGGGAAAATATCATTTTCCCTCTGGATGAGGAAGTCTATCTCATAGGGAGGATTGCTCTGGCTCCAGTAACGGGGGACTACTTCAAATTGCGTAAGCAGGGTCTGCAGCACGTAGTTTTCGGTTAGTGCGCCTTTGAACTCGGTAAAAAGGCGGCTGCCTTCTCCAAATGCCGTAGGAGCCAGATGTGCCAAGCGGCGAAGCAGACCTACATCCACCAAGTAAATTTTGAATGCAGATAGGTCGTCGTAAGCAGTCATCGGCAGCCTAGGGGCTGTACTGCGGTAGATTTTGTGCACCAGCCTTGCATCCACCAGCCACTGCAGGGCATCTTCGTATTCACGGGCTCTTGCCCCCTCTTTGACAACTTTATAAATAAATTTCTTGTTTTCCCTTGCCAGCTGAGAGGGAATGGACTTCCAGATCATTGAAATCTTCGGGAACTCGCTGATGCTGGGGTGTTTGGCAAAGTCACGCTCATAAGCACCAATGATCCCGGACAGAGCTTCCTGCATAGCAGAAACGTCCCGCGCTTCCGTCCACATCAGTACCGGCTCCGGCATGCCTCCGGTGACATAGTACATTTTTAATTTCTCGTAGAGAGGATTGAAAAAGGCATCCGGGATTGGCTCGATGGCATCCACACTTTGCAGGTATCTGGCAAGGTTTTCGTCTCCGTTGGCAAGCAGAAATTCAGAAAACGTCATTGGATCAATCTGCATGAAATTGACCTTGCCCACTGGGAAAGAAGATGGCTTCGCCAAGGAAATACCAAGCAGCGAACCGGCACAGGCAATATGGTACTGGGGGGCATTCTCACAAAAATATTTCATAGAATTGATTACCTCAGGACAATCCTGCACCTCATCAAATAGGAGGAGGGTTTTTTCCGGCACAATTCTCTGACCGCTGGCAAGCATCAGATTCTGCAGGATGCGGTTCACATCCTTAGTGGTCTCAAAGAACTGCTTATACTCCTCGTTCTCATCAAAGTTAAAATAGGCTGTATTTTCATAATAGCGTCTGCCAAATTCCTTGAGAATCCAGGTCTTGCCTACCTGACGCACCCCCTTTAAAATGAGTGGTTTACGATAGGGAGAGTTCTTCCACTGCAGTAGTTTTGATAAAATCGTTCGTTCCACAGAAATCCTCCTTCACACTTTTATAATATCTTTCGTGTATAATTATCACATAATTATTATATTTAAAACACATAAAAATAACAATCCCTATCACACAATTATTTTAATTTTTCCACTTGCTCCCCACCAAAACAGAGGTAGTCTACGACACCACGGAATGAGGGATTGGATTGGAACTGTCGCAGGAAGTCCCAGTTACTGATTGACCGCTGCGTCAGCGTGCAGAACGCTCTCGGCTCCCGGTATAGCATGGCTTTTGTTGACAGCATATTGCACCCCATAGTTGCCAAACAGGAACGCGGCAGTTATTTGTGCACCGATATTTTTTTGTGTATAATAAAGTCCAGGAGGTACGGAAGATGGAATTTAAAGAAAAATTGCAGATGTTAAGGGCAGAAGCAAAAATTTCCCAGGAGGAACTAGCCGCAAAGTTAAATATATCCCGCCAATCTGTTACCAAGTGGGAAAACGGTCAATCTTTCCCTGATATCCAGAACCTGATCCAGCTCAGTGATATCTTTAAAGTCTCTATCGACCGGCTCGTAAAAGATAACGATAATTGTAATCTGAATATTTTGGACAGACATCAAGTTTCCGGACAGGATCTGCGGATGTTTTTGATAAGGGCTAAAAACAACACATATATTTCAGGCAGCAATCTCTCTGCATCCTCAAAACCAAATTCCTATGAGTATCATTATGCAGAAGGAGAATTTACCTATACCGACTCTTATTTGGGAAACGAACATTTTGCAGGGGAGGAAACGGTCTATCTGAAAAAACTCCCGGTATATGCAATGAATTATTACGGACAGATTTTGCTTGAAGATTTCAATATAGATTTCTTAAAAGAAATGCTTTCCCTTGTATCCTATGAGAAACCTTTTAGGGGACCGGAATATCACCAAAAAGGCTGCTACGCTTATCATTGTAAAGTGCATGGAGATTTTGACTGTTTTTATGGAGAAGAAACGATTTATTGTAAACATGAAAAAGTGTATTTTTGTTTATTTCATGGAGGTGGTTTGTCTTGAAGATAATTGAAAAAGAAGTCACAGTAAAAAATTATCTCACAAAATCAAATCTGCCTGCCAGCGATTATGTGATCAATCCCTATATCGGCTGTCCCCATGCCTGCAGGTATTGCTATGCCCGTTTCATGAAACGGTTTACCGGGCATACGGAAGAATGGGGCAGCTTTATTGATATAAAACGCTGCGATAAGCCCATCGATACCAAAAAGCTGCATCACAAATCCGTTTTTATCTCTTCCGTGACCGATTGCTATAATCCTTTTGAAGCCAAATACCAGATCACCAGAAATCTATTGGCTCAACTAAAACAAGCAGATTGCTCTGTCACCGTTTCTACAAAATCTGATTTGATCTTAAGGGATATAGAGCTTCTGAAGGAAATAAGAAATTTGAAGGCAGCAATTTCAATCAACACATCAGACCCTGATTTTCAAAAAGATATGGACCATGGCAGCAGCATCTCAAAACGTATCGATGCCTTAAGGGCATTAAGAACGCAGGGAATCTACACTGTTTTGTTTATGTCTCCCATATTTCCATACATAACAGATTTTAAGGAAATCGTTGAAGCAACAGAAGAATTTGTGTGTGAATATTGGTTTGAAAACTTAAATCTGCGGGGGGATTATAAACAAGAAATTTTAACTTACATATCGGAAAGATATCCTCAATATTTAAATGGATATAAGGAAATCTATAATAAGAAAAATATGGACTACTGGAAGCAATTGTCGGTAGATATTGATTCCTACTGCTCTCAGAAAAAGATAAAATATACAAATTATTTTTATCACGATTTACTTGTTGCAGAAAAGAAGGCAAATAATCCAAAACCCTGCGGCAAGCTGACGTAAGATAAAGCCTGCCGCGTAACAATTTGGACGAAGGAATTATGTAAAAACTTATTTTCAGTTGACAAATATATCGAAGTGCGATATGCTATATAGCAGTGCGATGCATCGCAGTAAAATAGAATGACGGAGGAAAACATTGGATCAACATATAAAGAAAGTTTATGTCCCCATGACTGAAACAGCTTTTTATATTTTACTATGTTTGAAAAAGCCTAATCACGGCTACGGCATCGTTCAAATAGTCGAAAAGCTTACAGACGGTGCGATACGGCTTGCCCCCGGCACAATGTACGGCAGCTTATCAAAGATGGAGCGGGACGGTTTAATCCGATTTATTCAGGAAGAAGATAAACGAAAGATCTATCAAATTACTGATTTGGGATTAGAAGTACTGCAAATTGAACTGAAGCGTATCGAACGTCTATATCGAATTGCCCAGGAGGAAATGTAAGTGGAAACCAAAAATACTTTCAAAATTTTTACCATATTTGAGTATGAAAAAGAACAGGATTATCTTCGGAAAATGCATCAGTCAGGTTGGAAACTCGTCAAAGTCTCCGGCTTGGGTGCTTATCATTTTGAAAAATGTGTGCCGGAAGATGTGATTTATCAGCTGGATTACAATCCAAACGGCATTGCGCACAAAGATGAGTATGTAAAAATGTTCAACGACTGCGGCTGGGAATATCTGCAGGATTATGTCGGATATAGTTATTTCCGAAAGCCCGCATCAGAAACAGGCGGAAATGAAGAAATATTTTGCGACGACGAATCAAGATTACAGATGTTGGACCGTGTATTCAAAGGCAGAATGCTTCCGCTGGCTGTTTTGTTCTTATGCATATTGGTGCCTCAATTTATCCACGGCCTGACCACCAACTCCATACTTCTCACCATCATGTTCGGCATGCTGCTTGGTCTATACGCTTCATTTTTTGTGATGTTTTCCTGGCAGTATTGGAAATTGAAAGGGAAAAAATAATATCTACGAGATGCTTTGCAGCTTATGGGATGCTTTACATCCCTATGGGCACATCTACTTGGTTCGCTGCTCGCGGGAATAAATGCATCCGCAGTAATTCTGGCGGTAAAGATTATATTCTTTGGAGAGTTCTATGGAACGCTTGTACCCCTCTTTCTTCTTGAAATCAGAGGGGAGAAAGGAAATCCCGTATTCCTCTGCAAGGGCATCTCCTATTTCATTGATTTTGGGCGCATTTTTTAAGGGACTGATGGTAAGGGTGGTGGTAAAATAATCGGCGCCGGCTTGTTTTGCCCTAATCGCTGTCTCTCTGAGACGGAGTTCGTAACAGACGAAACATCTTTCTCCCCCTTCCTTGCAATGCTCCAAACCTTTTACCCTGTCAAAAAAGAGCGTTTTGTCGTAATCCCCCTCTATCACTTCAATGGGATAGGCATCCATCGCCCCGCCTGACCGGAGCTGTCTGTTAAACTCTGCAATCAGCCGTTTCTGCTCTGCCGCCCGCTTTTGATACTCCTCTTCCATCGTGATATTGGGATTATAGTAAAATACGGTAATTCTGAAAAAAGGGCGCAGGTATTCCAGCACATAACTGCTGCATGGAGCGCAGCAGCTATGGAGGAATAAATGCTTCCCTTTATTTTCTTCCCTTGCAAGTATCTGATCTAATTCCTTTGCATAGTTCCGGTTCATGCTTTTACCTTCTTCATGACATCCGCCGCTTTAGTTTTTCAGCGGACTTTCCCTGTAAATAATATCGTCTCTTCCCGGTCCGTTGGAAACCATAGTAATGGGATATCCAATCTGTCCCTCAATAAACTCTACGTATTTTCTGCAGTTCTCCGGCAGATCCTCGTATTTTTTGATACCCCTAATATCACACTTCCAGCCGGGCAGGGTCTTAAGGACCGGTTTTGCTTTCTCTAATTTATGGGTTACAGGAAAGTCTGTGGTCACTTCCCCATCGATTTCATACCCAACGCACACCGGAATCTCGTCCAGATATCCCAGCACATCCAAAACGGTAAAGGCAACATCAGTGGTTCCCTGCAGTCTGCATCCGTATTTGGAGGCAACACAGTCAAACCAGCCCATACGTCTGGGACGCCCTGTAGTTGCGCCAAATTCTCCTCCGTCTCCGCCCCTGCGGCGCAGTTCGTCCGCTTCTTCCCCAAAGATCTCGGAGACGAACGCCCCTGCTCCCACTGCGGAGGAATACGCCTTGCACACAGTAACGATTTCCTTTATCTCGTAAGGAGGGATTCCAGCGCCGATAGCGCCGTATGCAGCCAGCGTGGATGAAGATGTGACCATGGGATAAATGCCGTGATCCGTATCTTTTAAGGTTCCAAGCTGTCCCTCCAGCAAAATAGTCTTTCCTTCCTTGATAGCCTTATACAGATAGGAAGATACGTCGCACACATAAGGCTCGATCATTTCTTTATATTCATGGAGCGTTACAAGCAGCTCCTTAGGATTGATGACCGGCTTATGATACATATGCTCAAGCATGACGTTTTTCTGCTCGCAGACCCGCTCTACCTTTTCTTTAAGCAGTTCCTCGTCAAAAAGTTCGCTCACCTGGAAACCGATTTTGGCATATTTATCTGAATAGAAAGGCGCTATGCCGGATTTGGTGGAACCGAAAGACTTTCCGCCCAGCCGTTCTTCTTCGTACTGATCGAACAAAATATGGTACGGCATCACCATCTGCGCCCTGTCTGAGACCAGAATCTTAGGCATCGGCACATTTCTGTCTGTGATAGATTTGATTTCATTAAAAAGCACTGGAATATTTAATGCTACTCCATTGCCGATAATGCTGGTTGTGTGGCTGTAGAACACTCCCGACGGCAATGTATGCAACGCAAACTTGCCATACTTATTTACAATCGTGTGTCCTGCATTGGCACCTCCCTGAAAACGGACGATGATATCCGCCTGCTGTGCCAGCATATCTGTAATTTTACCTTTTCCTTCGTCGCCCCAATTGGCGCCCACTACTGCTTTAACCATTTTTTCCTCCATCCCGAAGCATTCTACGCTGAGGAGGCGAGCGAAATGTCAGATTTCGCTCTGCACAAGCCTGCGCTGCACTTCGCATTGCATTCTTAATGATTGTGATAATAAAAAGCAGGTTCGTAAAAACCTGCTTTTTATTATCAGTTTCTTACTTTATGATTATACATAAAGAATAGTCATAAGTAAAATCGTTCTTTTTTATACATGATATAATTTTCGTTTATATTATTTGTTTCTATTAAAATCTCAGCAAAGGCAGTAATCTTCCTTTTCAATGATTAACTTACATAATTGTCAAAATATCCCTGAATCAGGATTACCGGCGTTCCCTTATCACCGGAACCGCTGGTCAGGTCGCATAAGGAGCCAATCAGATCTGTCAGCCTTCTCGGCGTAGTTCCCTGAGATGCCATATCGCCTACCAGATTTTCTTTCTTTTCTCTGATGCGGTTGGAAATCGCTTCCTTCAATGCCTCGCCGGACAAATCTTTGAAATCATTGTCGGCAAGGTATTTCAGCTTCACTTCGTTGGGCGTCCCCTCAAGTCCCGGTGTGCTTGCCGGGGATACGCAAGGATCAGCCAGCTCCCAGATCTTTCCTACCGGATCTTTAAATGCGCCGTCGCCGTATACCATGACTTCCACATGCTTGCCGGTTCTGTCTAAGATTTCTTTCTGAATATCCATCACCAGGTCCGTGCACTCTCTTGGGAATAGTTTAATCGTATCTTCTGTAGACTTATTGGAACCGAGCAGACCATATTTCTCATTGCAGCCGCTTCCGTCTACAGGACTGGTAAGAATGTCATCCATCCCCACTACCGCCTCGGCGCCTGCTGCCTTTAAAAGCCTCTTAGTCCGTGCCCTTGTGTGAATATCACAATTCAGGACCTTTTTCGCATAAGGAAGGATGCTGCGGCAGTCATTTGCAAAGATGATTTCCACCTCCGCGCCTGCCTCCTTGATCAGCTCTCCATAATACGCCACATAGTCTACTCCTGTAAAGGGATGTTTGTTTTCGCCAAACAATTCTCTATATCTTTCCAATGTAAGAACATCGCTGTAAGGATTGATGCCTGCCTCATCCAACTGATCCAGAGAAACGAGTTCATTGCCTACCTCGTCACTGGGATAGCTCAGCATCAGAACCACCTTCTTTGCACCCATGGCAATTCCGCGAAGGCAGATTGCGAAACGGTTCCTGGACAAAATAGGGAAAATGACACCTATGGTCTCTCCTCCCAGCTTCGCGCGCACATCCTTGGCAATGGCTTCCACCGATGCATAGTTGCCCTGTGACCTGGCTACCACCGATTCTGTCACTGCAATGACATCCCTGTCACGAATCTCAAAACCTTCCGCCTGCGCCGCCTCCAACACGCTGTCTGTCACAATCTTTACCAGATCGTCGCCCTTGCGGATAATCGGACAACGGATTCCTCTTGATACGGTTCCTACTCTTCTTTCCATCTTCATTTCTCCCTTAGTCGTATTTCTGCTGTGATTGCCAATACCTATCCTCCACATATTCCACCAGTACCGGCACCGCCTTTTTTATTATAATATATGAAGCGGAAAAACAAAAGGATTTTATTCCAAGATCCCATAGATTACATGCATCTTACTCACGACCACCACCTTCAGCTTATCCCCCTCCTTGGCACGCCGGAATTGCCTTTGGGAAATCGGCGTAATCTCCCCATTGATTTCCGGGCATTTATAAAAATCCACTCTGTACTTATGCTTGCCAGAGCCTTGGTATCGAAAGTTTATTTCTGAAATGGAACTGACAATAAGAGTATATTCGCCATTTTTCAGGCACTGATAAATATTATTATTTCTTCTGTTAACAGCTGCCCTGCACACCAAAAATATAGCTGCCATGACACAGAATACAAGCACAGGGACAATGAATGACCTTATCATTTCTGCATTGGTTTTTTCACCATTCCGCCCTTCACAAAAAAGATGATAGCAAAGAAAAACCAGCCAAGCCCCGCTCCCAGCGAAGAATGCTGCTGTCAATGCATTCAAAATCTTCCTGTCCCCTGGAAGACCATACTTAAAATTATCCATTTCCGCTTTGGTCAGTTGATTTTCCCCCATACGCCCTCCTGTTTTTACGCTGAATTTTGGGGAAGGTCTATATCTCCACTTCCACGAAGCTGCCATTTCTGCTCACTGCAAAGTGCAGGTACGAACCTGTACTTGCCCCTGTATTTCCCACCGTTGCAATCTGTTCTCCCTGCATGACCTTTGCTCCTGTTTCCACCATGATCGCATCGCAGTGCGCATAATAAGTCATATCGCCGTTATCATGCTGCAGAATTACATAATTGCCGCAGTAGGTATCAAAACCTGTCTCAAATACCGTTCCTTCCGCCGCGGCTTTCACCGGCGTGCCCTTTTCGGCGGCAAAGTCGATACCGCTGTGCATGATCCGCTCCTGCGTTTCAGGATGGATCCGTTCTCCGTAAATATCCGATATACGGCTGCCCTCCACCGGGCAGGTGTATTCAATCAAAGTATCATAAAATGCCCCTTCTTTCTCCCTTAAAAGAACAGAATGTCCATCCGGCGTTACCGGATAATACATGTGCTCTACCGACATTTCTGTATCAGTGGGAATGTCCTGTGCGTGGGCAATCTGCTCAGATGGCAGATAATTGATTTCCTCTGCCTTAATCGTTTCATCCGAAAGTTCGTCTGAGTACATATAGTATGTCTCCACAGTGCCTTCCGTTCCGGGTTCTTCCTGCAAATTCCATTTTCCATTTACCAAAAGTACCGCTGCCGCACAAACAACCGCAACCGCCACAATCGCCGTCACATAGTTTTTCGTCTTCTTCAGCCTGATTATATTTTTAATTCTGGTTTTTACGCTTTTTTCTCCAAAGGCAATAGGGCAGCTCATTTGCTCCGGTTCTCCTGAAAGATACAAAAGTGTGTCTGCATATGCCTTCTTGTTTTCATATCCTGTCTTTTTCAACACCGCTTCGTCACAGGACAGCTCCATATCGCTTTCCATAAAGTGAAACGCCGCCCAGACAAAGGGATTGAACCAGTGCAGGCATACCCCGGCAAAGGCTATGGGCTTTATCAGATGGTCTCTCCGCCTGATATGCATCAGTTCATGCTCCCAAACCAGCTCCTGCTGCTCTTTGGACAATCCTTGAGGAAAATAAACTACAGGCTTGATGATTCCGAAAACAAAAGGCGCTTTTATCCCCTTCGCCACAATCCTCCTGCATATCCTTCCATACCTCTCCTCTTCGCCAATTTCCATGCTTTTCAGCCTCTTCCGCGTCGTCAATAAACTCCCCAGACAGTATAAAAACAGCAGACATACCCCTGTAAAATAAATACCGATTACAGCCATCCATCCCCTTGCCGTCTTTACAGTATCCTCCGCCGTCTTTGGAAATCCATCCGCTTCTGTCCCTATGCCACCTGTTTCCCCCTGCGCTTCCATAGCATCCGCAAAGAAAAGCTGAATCCTTTCTGCAGGCTATCCATTCATTTCCGGCTTCCATAAATCAAAGCCTGCGCCAGCCTGTGCAAATCTGGCATAAGGAATCATCCCCCACTCTGCTTCCGGCAAAAATGGGCACAAAAGCCGCAAAAATACCACCAGCCACAGAGCATATGAAAAAATTCTGGGAGCCCGTTTTAGGAACAAACGCAGTACCAATATGGCTAAGATTACTATTGTCGCCGATATGCTCATATTCAATATTGTAATAAAGAATTTGATCATTCCCTTCCCTCCCCTGCATCTCCCCCCAAATTTTCATCGATAAGCCTTCGCATCTCCTCCGCTTCCTGCAAAGACAATTTTCTTCCGCTGCAGAACGCCGTCAGGAAACGGGGCAGGGAACCTGCAAACACATGCTCCACATACTCCCTGCTCTGCGCCCCGTAAAATTCCTCTTTGCTCATCTTCGCGCGCACCAATGCGTTTTCATTTTGAAAAATCCCCTTATCACACAGTTTTTTCAATACTGTATATGTGGTTGATTTCTTCCAGTTCATTTCCTTTTCACAGATTTTTACCAGCTCCGGGGATGGAATCGGCTCCCTGTCCCAGATGATCTCTGCAAATCTCTTTTCCGTATCCGCTAATTTATATCCTCCCATATACCCGTTCCTTCCCTGCATAAATCTTTCGGCATTGCCGATAGTCTATTCTTTATAGACCAACGTATACGAATAGTCTATCGCTTATAGACTGCATTGTCAAGGAAAAGTTCATTCTCCATCTGCGGAATTATAACAGTTCGGTGAAAAACGATATGAATATTCCGTCCTCTCCGTTAATTGAAAAACTGAAAAAAAGGCTTATGTCGGTTGATATTTTATACTCTCATTTGCGCACAAAAGAAGGATCCATCACTCATTATGATGAACCCTTCCAACTTCAAGAACATCTTGCAGACTAAACTGTTACAAATACTGTCCTAAATCGGGATTTTTCAATTTTCCAAATCAACAGGCACTACCACCGCGCCTTCCCACCCTTTCTGCTGTTCAAACAACTCGCTGGTAATGCAGGTATAGCCGGATAATCCATTGGTATCATAATAAAACGCAACCTGATCAAAATTCCCATCCGTTTTCTCAAAATAGTAAGTGATGTCGCCTGAAAGCAGTTTTCCGTTTTCGGCTATATAAAAAGCATAAACCGCCTTATACTCCTCATGGATTCCAATCTGCTCTTCTAAAAAGCGCTGCGCATCCCGGCGCCCTTGCGGCATCCTCTCCTTTGCCTGCTCTTCCGTCAGCGTGGGCGTATTCCGCATAGAAGATCTGCTTACACTCACAGACATAATGCTGCCGTCCACCGTACTGATAGAAAAATAGTAACTGCAAACGCTTTGGATATAATAAGTAATATGGTAGGTCGGGACATCGAACCATTCCTCATCCAGATAAATTATCTCCTCCATGCCGTCGGTAGATACACCGAAGAAAGTATTCATCCACTCCTGCGCCACTGCAACAGCCTCCGCTTCGCTGATGCCGCCGCCTGCCTGCACCTGTGTCTTAATCTCATTTTGCTCTTTCTCATGGTTTTCTATCACCGCCTGCACTTCGGGGTCTAATGTCAGCGCATATTCCCGCTTATAATTAAATTCAATGATTTCCAGAATCTCTTCGTCGGTCAGCTCACGGTCCGGAAGATAAAAGCACCCCGTACTTTCCAGATAGCAAAGGGTATCTTCCGTCACTTGTTCTTCCTCCTCTACTATAAGCAGCTGCCTCTCGGGAAAAATACCATTCTGATAGTCCCTGAAAAGCGCTTCCATCCGCTGCTTTTCGTTTGGAGAATACTCCCTGGAAAAAAGATCTGCACCATTCGTCTGCTCTTTCTGCATTTCCAGCGTCTCTTCCATCTCTTCCTTGGGAATGCTTTCCATCCTCTCCTTTACCAGGTAGCGGATGCCCGCCTGAACCGGGATACTGACAATTCCCACTGCCAGAAGAATCGCTGCCGCTGCCGGAAGACTTCTTTTAATGGAATGAGGTTTATGATGATATCGATACCGTCCCTGCTCTTCCTGCCTGCGAAGGTTCTGTATCATCTCTTGCTGCACAGCCTCCGAAATATTTATCTGATCTATAGCTTCTTTCAATTGCATGTCTTCCATCTGCCCTCTTCCTCCTTCCATGACAGCCGCAGATATTCCCTGCCCCGCTGCATCCTCTTTTTCACTGCACTTTCTGTAATCTTCAGGATATCTGCAATTTCCTTTACACTGTAGCCATCTACATAGTGAAGATAAATAACCGCTTTCTGCTTAGGCGGCAATTCCATCAGCTCTGTCAGAACATCCCTTTGCGCCGGCGCTGCAAGAACATTTGACAGATCGTCTATGGAAACCTTTGGATGCCGGCTCCTCGCACGGAGCATGTCCCTGCAGATGTTGGACGCCACACGGATCAGCCAGGCTTTCCCATGCTCCTCATTTGTAAAGTCCGGTCTCTTTTCCAGATACCTGCAGAAGGTATCCTGAACGGCGTCCTTTGCATCCTGCTCGTTGCACAACATAACGATGCAGATTTTATAAAGCGTGTTGCTGTACTTAAGTACAAGTTCTTCTATACACATAGTTCCTCCCTTCTTGATGCTTCCTGCTTCTTATGTGTCTAATACGTATAAAGCCGGGGAATGGTGACATTTTCTATTTCACGGACAACACTCAAACTTTCCGATTTGCAAGATAAACACCCCCACACGCAAGTCGCGCAGGCAGCACTTGTGGATTTAAGCCGGTTCTGTATAATGACTGTTATAGGAGGTGCACACGTTGAAAGTACAATACTTAAAGGAGCCATTACTAAAAGAGGATTACGTGGATGTCCATTACCGGGAAGAGACTGAATCCATTACGCTGGTCAAGGACTTTTTTCAATCCCTGCACAGTATCATCGGAAAAAAGGATGACTGCATGCAAAAACTGCATCCCGTCAGTATCTACTACTTGGAAGTGGTAGACCGGAAACTCTTTGCCTATCAGGAAAAGGAGGTCTACCAGCTGGATTACAGCCTGCGGAGTTTCCTTGCCTGTTTTGAAAACAGCGGATTTGTGAGAATCGGAAAATCCACGGCAGTAAATCTCTATAAAGTCAATAAAGTGAAAGCAGATTTAAATATGAGGCTCCATCTTGTGATGGAGAACGGAGAGATGCTGATTCTCAACAGGAGCTATAAAAAATCATTTTTGGATGCATTGCATCATATACAGGAGGTTTGTCATGAAAGTGATTCATAAACAAAATTTTTTCCCCATCGTCTGTATCTGTTTTACCCTGCTGTCAATCGGCAACGTAATTTTGGAAGCCATTACCCTTGGGAAATTTGGACACGACCAGCAGAATCTGCTGTTGATGCTGCTGTTGTCTGTGCTTGCAGTAGCCGTCCTTTCCCAGCACTACCGCTTTGGCAGCGTTCCCCTTACGCTGGTCATTCTGGTGCAATATCTGCTGGCAATCGGTATTGTCATGCTGCTTACATGGGTTTCCTCTTTTTTTGAAACTCTGCACGAAGACGCTTACCGGGATATGTTTTTATCTTTTACCATTCCTTATACCATCGGCGCAGCAGTCTACTACGTCTCGCTATTTATTGAAGTCAAACATGCCAACAAAACTTTGGAAGAAATACGGAGGTATCAAGTTGAAAAAGCAATCTGAAACAAAAAACCAAAACAAGGAGCTGCTTGGCGCTCTGCCCGCTGGAATAAAAGGCGGCAGTTATCTAAATCTCGGGTTATATGCCTTTGCTGGTCTGGGAATGGAGGCTGTCTACGCCTTCCTGCTGGAACCTATCCTTTATGGAGCTGCTATGGAAAACTGGAACGCCGGACAGACGATTCTTCACTGGATCCTCACCTGCGCCACATGGGGAATCATTGCTTTTGCTCTTATAAAAAGGGCGCGGGATCGATACGGGTTTGACCTGCTGGAAAAAAGAAAGCCTCTGCGGTTATGGCAGTGGGGTTTAAGCCTGCTATTCGTTTTGCTTGCATTCTGGCAGAGTTACCATTCCTGGGGCGGTTTTAAAGTATATCTGGAATATGCTGGAAAGGGACCTTTGCTCTTTGCCTTTCAGTATCTTTACTATGCATTTGAGACCATGCTGTTTTTACTGATCATCATATTTGGACAAAAAGCCTGCGAAGTATGGTTTTGCAAGGAAGGTTTTCCCTACGGCGGTATTATCTGCGGTCTCACCTGGGGGCTGGGGCATATCCTCACCAAAGACTTTGCCACCGGTATTATGGGCGCCGCCCTCGGGTTTGCCTTTGGATGCGTATTCCTTTTAGTAAACAGAGATTTAAAGAAAGCATACCTCGTCCTGTTTTTCATGTTCGTACTATGAGACAGCAACAGTTCCGCCTTCTGCCGAAAGCGGAACTGCCTTTCTTATTTAACGGTTCTTTTATCTTTATAGAGGGAAAACAAGAGCAAAATTCCCGCTATAGCCCCCATAAAAAGGAAGGATTGAATAAACGGCATGAACTGATAAGTTCCTCCCTGCCAGAAATCCGCAAACTCATTGGCGATATACGTCATGGGAAAGGCCGCTGCAATTTTTTGCATCACATTCGGCAGTGCGCTTGTCTTTATCCCCATCATTCCGCATAAGATGATCATTAAAAAGTATATTCCCATTTCCACCCCAAAGACAATGCTGAATTTTTTGAAAAGGTTGGCAAGTGCATGGGATATGACCAGTAAAATAACCCCTATCAAATATAATGATATTACAAGGCATAAAAAGGAAGAAACTGCAGGCACTGATACCTTCGTCACTGCCATCTGAAAAAATGCAAAAATCACAAAAGCAATTGTAAGCAGAATCAAATGCGCGAAGACCTTTGCCATGATCGCACTCTTTTCTTCAAATCCAAAAAGCCGCATTCTAAGAGGAATCCCTCTTTCAACCTCCTGTGCATACACAGCACCGTATCCCAAAAACATAATCGACATGGGAATCACAATTGCCATTGAAAGCATAATCGAATCGGTCACCTTCTGCTGTATATCCGCCGGCAGCCCGCTTGCCACCGCCCTGGGCAGAAGCAGGCACATCAGATTGGGAAAAATGATCCCAAAAAAGTGAGGCATGAGATTCCCGTTTAAATTTCGCAATTCATATAAAACCATTTTCAAAGTACATTTCTTTTTCACGCTTTCATTCCTCCCTGCTTTTCATAAAACTGTTCCCTCGCATTGATAAATATCATTTCAATATCCGAATGACTTCTCTTAAAGTCCACATTATTTTTAATCAGCACTGCTGCCAGTTCTTCTTCCTCTCTTTCGTCCCTGCAGGAGAGGGCAAGCTGGTGGTCCGCGGATTTCAACATCCTGATTCCCTGTGACAGCCTTCGATTTTCCGGCGTATTTTCCAGCAGGAACACCGCTTTGCCGCAATATGTCTCAAATAGTTCTTCCTTTTTGCCATATGCAACCACGTTTCCCTGATCCAGAATCAAAATCTTATCCGCCATCTGTTCCAATTCCTCATAGTAGTGGGAAATGATTACCAGTGTATCATCTTTGTCCTTGTACCATTCCACCAGTTTCTCCATCAATTTCTGTCTGGTCTCAAAGTCCAGACCTGAAGTGACCTCATCGTAAAAAGTCAGCTCTGCATTCTGCATCATGACCATAATAATTGTGAACTTCTGCTTCTGCCCACCGGAAAGGGTATTATACCTTTTTTTTAGACAGTCTTCAAAATCAAAGAAGGCAATCAATTCCTTAAGCTTTTCATCTTCTTTTATCTTTGTATTTAATATGGTTTCCATGATACATTTCACCGGGACAGTGGTCACATACTCATTTTGCTGCATATGTACTGCCATCTGCTCCGGTGTAAGCTGGGTGATCACCCTTCCCTCATAAGGGATCAGCCCAAGCAGGGCATTTACCATGGTGGTCTTTCCCGCGCCGTTAGAACCGATTACGCCGATCCGTTCCCCTTTTTCAAAGGCAATCGGCTCATTAATATGAAGAGCTGTCTGCTCTCCATATTTTACCCGCATTTGTTTGATCGTCATCAACATGTTTCTATTCCTTTCTCTTTAAAACTTTTGCATGCAGCCATTATTTTGTCTCCTTAAAGATGAGCCTTGTGCGCACGCCGTTTTCCATATTGTCAACCTTCAGTTCAAATCCCATAAGCCTGCTGTAATAGGACGCCACATACAGTCCCAGACCTTTTCCTTTCCTGCTCTCGTCACTGCTGACAAAAGGATCAAAGACATTCGGAAGCAGTGCTTCATCTATGGTGACACCGCTGTTTTTTATTTGAATTTCGCTGTCTGAAAGCATAATCTCAATCTGTTCTCCCTCCGGCGTATATCCTGCCGCATTGGAACATAGATTATCCATAATCTTCTTCATTATTTCCCGGTCTGCCTGAACAATCCCGTTTCCTGTGACAGTCAGATTCAGCTTCTTATCCTCTAACTGAACCGCATAAGCCTTTAAAAGTTCTTCCGTCAATTCCTTGAGGGAAACCGGTTCCTTCTGCATATGGTCTGCATGATAATTCAGATACAGGATATCCTCCACAATCTTTCTCATGGATAAAAGCTGCTTTTTTACTTCCGGAAGATATTCCCTAGTGTTCTTATATTTTCCCACCTCATTTATCATGCCTTCTACCAGCAAAAGCGCTGCTGAAATCGGTGTCTTGAGCTGATGGGAAGAGGCTCTTAAGAAAACCTCCTGTCTGGTATTTTCCTCTTGCAGGGCATTGTTCTTCTGCTCCAGCTCCAGATACTTATCCCTAAGTTCCTCATATAATTCCTGCAAAGCCCTTCCCAAGGCGCCGATCTCGTCTTCACCGCCTCCGTCAAAGGCTTCCACATCAAAATTCTTGGCAAACTTTGCACTTTCCGCATACCCTGCCAGGCGGATGATGGGATTTACAATCTTGCCTGAAAAAAAGCGGGAGGAAATCAAAATCAGCAGAAAAGTAACTGCAATAATCATAGGCAGGCTTCCCACCACCACCGGCCTTAATTCATCCATTCTGGGCGTCAGCGTGGGAACAACCGTGATGATATAAGCGTCCTTCGTGCTAGAAAGCGCCGTATAAGTCGTATACCCATAGTTTCCGTCTGAGGCTCCCGCCTCATAGACCAGAACCTGATCTGATACCGCATGGACCTTCGTATACTCTTCCGTGAACTCGCCCATGCTCTCTTTCTTTTCTACCTGTATTTCTACAAAATCCTCTCCTGAAAACAGATCTGCATCTGCAAATTTTTCCTTGATCGTGTCCCATTGTTCCTGAAATTCTTCTTCCCCAAATTCCTCCGAAACTCCCTCTTCTTCAAGATTTTCAAGGGATTGCGCTTCTTCTGAAAAAGTCTGCCCGCCCATGCCTTTCATTCTGTTTCTGAGGTTATCCAGCATAGTGATCAATTCTGTGTCCTTTATATCTGCAGTAAGTTTAAAGAATTTTCCTGACAAATAAAGCTTCGTCCCTTCATAGGGCACCTCCAGGGTATAAGCTGACGAAGGGTTTTTCACCTCCAGATTATCGTAACTGTGGCTTTCTATATATCCTTCCTGAATCGCCACCACATTTTTAAAATTGCTTTCTTTCACATAATCCACATACAGCGAAGGCAGCATAAGGACAAAATATCCTATGATAAAAGCGACCATGATCGCTGCAATCGCCATGCTGTATAGAAACGTTTTTTTAGACAGTCCCATCTTTTCCTCCATTCTGAAACTGATAACCGACTCCGATTACTGTTTTGATATAATTTCCGGGAAGTTTCTTCCGCAAATTTTTTACATGTGCATCGATGATCCTGTCATTCCCCACATAATCCTCATTGAATATACGCAGAATCAACTGCTCTCTGGTAAACGCCCGCTTCGGTTCCTTATAGAGCACCTGCAACAGCAGAAATTCGCTCAAGGTCAGTTCCAGCGCTGCGCCGTCATAAAATGCCTGATAAGACTCTTCATGGAGCACCAGCCCCTTTTCTTCCCTCTGCTCGGTCCTTTTCACCCGCCGCAGGATGGTCTCCATTCTTTTTAACAAGATAATGGGAGACACCGGCTTGATGACATAATCATCCGCATAGAGATTAAATGCCTGCACCTGGGTCTTTTCATCTCCCAGCGCCGTCAGCATGATCGTCGCCATCTCCGGCTTATGTTCTTTGATATAGGCAAGCACGTCAAGCCCGCTCACCTTGGGAACCATGATATCCAGCACCGCCATGTCAAAATGCCCGGTCTTTAAATATTCCAGCGCCTCTTTGCCATCACCGGCACAGATTACATCGTAATTTTGCATTTTCATATATTCCGTCAGAACCTCCCGTATGGTGGGTTCATCTTCTAAAAATAAAATCTGCATTCTTTCCTCCTCACTTAGACGTATTCGTCTCATAAGCGCTTATTCTCAAATACGATACACTTATTGTAACACAGGCTTATGAATTCTATATGAAGATGATATGAGAAAGCTGTTCGAATTTTTTTGTTGACTTATCATATATATCTGTTATAATGGCATAAATAGGAACTAACAAATAAAAAATTCACTTCTGAGTTTTCAAAGTGTCCGCATTGTCAAAAGAATAACCTTCTGACAAAATCATAATTTTTTTACACAACAATTGCTATTTCCCAAATAATCGAATATAATAAGGGTACAATAAGATTATCGCCTGAGAGCAGGGCGAGACTAAAATAAAGACGGCTCAATGGATGATTCTCCTTGTAGAGCGCAAGGAGCTTAAACAAAAGAAGGCTCAATGGATTAGTACCCTCTGCATAAGCAGAGGGTATTTTTATAGGAGCATACTATGCAATTAAAAATACTTTCTGAAAAATTTTATGATACATATTCGAATTATAAAGAAATATTAAAAAAAGAAAACCGACCTTATGCATGCCTAACCATACAGCTGAGCGGACACTTATTTGCGATTCCATTTCGACATCATATTAAACATCCGTATGCCTTTTACACCATAGGGGAATCCGGACTTGATTACACCAAAACTGTCATAATTACAGACCCACTCTTTTTATCTAATGAAAGCCCCTCTATAGAAAATAAAGAATTTGCCATTATAAAACGCGAGGAACAAAAAATACGTTATGGTCTTGCCCAATATGTCAATCAATACAAAAGGGCTATGAAGCATCCATGCAATCCCAGAAGTAAGAATATATTAAAATACAGTACGTTAAAATACTTCACCGAATATTTATCATGATACCTCATCTTTCAGTTTCCCGTACTATAATATCTTTTCACGCTCACCCGCCAAAATGCATATGCTGCAAGGTACACGATAATCCCCACAAGCGGCGCGATATAAATGTAGATTTCATTATAATTCACCATATCCGGCTTCCGCAAAAGGTATTGCGCCGGAAAGTAATTCACGAATGCAAAAGGAATCACATATATGATCAGTCCTTGTATCAATTTGTGGTAAATGCTGATCGGATAACCTGCAAATTTTCGCATATTCCAATAAAAGATTTCCCGGATGCTGTTGGTCTCCACAAAATAAAAGCTCAAGGATGAAAAAATAATGAACATTCCCCCCTGTATTAAGATGCCGCTGATAATCGCGCATACATAATATAGAATCGTTGCAAAATTCCAGTGTATTCCCACCTTTCCTGCAGATACGAGAAACAAAAGCACCCCTAAAGTCCCATGTCCCACCGATGCAATTAAATCCGCATTGTTCAAAATCAGCTGGAACAAAAGCCCCCTTGGTCTTACAAGCAGCCGGTCAAATCTGCCTTCCCTGATCATCCGCGAGAAATCCCGCAAATCGGCAAACAGGGAAACGACAAATGCATAAGTCAGAAACAAAATGCTGAACAGAAACAACATCTCATTTACATTCCAACCGTTGATGCTGTCAAATTTAAGCAGTGCCAGATAAATGACAATGATATTGGCAGATTCCCTGATAAACACCGCCAGCGCAGCCACCAGCGAATCCACCCTGTACTGCATCCTTGTGCTGAAACTCATCTTCAGCGACTGCAAAGCAATCCTCACTTCACCCATTTTTTCCTCCATTCCGAAGCGTTTAACGCCATCCTTTTACCCTCCCTGCACCACAAGTTTTTTCACGCCCTTTTTCCAGAACGCGTTTGCAATCAAGCCAAGAACGGCAATCCACATAATCTGAACCGCCAAAGCCCAAAGAAGCTCCATTCCCTCCAGCTCGCCCAGATAAATCCTCACCGGCGTAAAATAAATGGATTCAAAGGGCGTAACGGAAATGATGCCCCGAAGCGCCTCCGGCATGAACCATAAGGGCAGAAGCGATCCCGACAAAATACTTACGAACACATTCTTGATGGTAATGATTCCCCACACACTGAACAGCCAGAAGCTCCACGTCTGGATGATAAAGCTAATCAGCCACAGGATCAGATACCCCAGCACAACACTTAAAAACATGGCAAACAGTCCCAGCACGCTCTCGGGCGGGCACAGTTTCGTATATAAGATGGTAATTCCCAGCGCTGGAAGAAAGTGGAAAATGATTTTAAACGCACCTTCCCCAATATTTTCAGAAAGGAGCCGCAGGATAAAGCTGACCGGCTTTAAAAACTCATTGGTTATGCTCCCGTCCCGAATCTTATCCTGTAAAAACATTTCATTGTAATGAAAAGCGTTTGAAAGCCCCAGCGTAATCACGAAATTGGTAGCCACCATGGAATAGGATATCCCGTCCACATCCGCTGCATTTCCATACAGCGCTCTATAGATACACAGATAAACCAAAATAGTAATCGCGGTATTGACGATTCCCATAAAGAAATCTAATCTATATGCCATTTTGTCCTGAAATTTCTTAATGGCAAATTCTAAATAAGCCCTCATACGCTAGTTCCTCTCTGCTTCTAGGTCGTCAAGAATCACTCTTCCCTCATAAATATCACGGATAATGCTGTCGATTTCCGACTCACAGAGCGTAATATCCTTGATATTCTTTTCAGAAAAAAGAGATTCCATCACCACGCTCATGGGCGTCTTGCTTACGTCAAAAGTTTTGGTCTCTTTTCTTCCATCTTCAAGCAGCAATTCAATCGTCTTGATATTGGCATATCTATTCTTAATCTCCTCGATGCTGCCATCGTAGATCTTCTTCCCTTTATCAATGATGATCAGCCGGTCGCAGACCTTTTCTATGTCCTGCATATCGTGGGTGGTAAAGATGATGGTGGTGCGCTCCGTCTCATTCATATATCTGACAAATTCCCTTATCCTTTCCTTTGCCACCACATCCAGACCAATGGTAGGCTCATCCAGAAACACGATTTCCGGCGAATGGAGAAGGGATGCAACGATATCTCCCCGCATCCTCTGTCCCAGCGACAACTGCCTTACAGGCTGATTGATAAACTCTTCCATGTCAAGAAGCTTTGAAAAAAGCCGAAGATTTTCTTCATATTTTTTCTGGGGTATTTTGTATATGAATTTCATAAGCTCAAAGCTTTCAATCAAAGGCAGATCCCAATTGAGCTGTGATTTCTGACCGAACACCACGCCGATGTTCTTTACATATTGCTTTCGCTGTTTATACGGGATAAATCCGCCTACTTTCACTTCCCCTGCATCCGGGTAGAGGATTCCGGAGAGGATTTTGACCGTCGTGGATTTGCCTGCGCCGTTGGGACCGATAAATCCTACGATTTCCCCTTTTTTTATGGAAAAACTAATGTCATCCACTGCCCTTTTCGTCTCATACTTTCTGTTAAAAAGATTTCCTGCCGCGGCTGCCATCCCTTTTTCCCGCTTTGCGATTTTGTAATACTTCTTTACATCCCGGACCTCGATCATATTTTCCATTTCTCCTCCCATTCCGCCGCGCAAGCGGCTTTACCCTCTATAAATCTTCTTAATCGTATCTTCCAAATTCGGTTCAAAAAGCTTTACATCCTTAATCTTGCATTTCTCCATGACCTGCTTTAAAATCTGGGCTGTCCCAATCTTTTGCTTATCGTAGACAATGGTCAGCCCATCGTTATCCATACTGTACTTTTCAAGCGGCAGATCCTCGAAATCAGGAAAGCCCTCCGAAATCTTTATCTCTATCCGATAATAAGGCGAGAACTGCTTCATGATCCGCTCCATGGTTCCGTCAAAGATCAGTTTTCCCTGGTCGATCAGAAGCACCCTGTCGCACAGTTGTTCCACCTCTGCAAGCTGGTTGCTGGTATAGATCATGGTGACCCGCCTCTCATTTTTATATTTCTCAAAGTACCCCATGATCTTATATTTGATTGAAAGATCCAGTCCATTCATGACCTCATCGAGCATCAAAATCTTCGGCTGTGCAAGCAGCGCGTAAACCATTTCGCACCGCATCCTTTCCCCCAGAGACAGACCCTCCGGCGTCCTGTCCATAAATGCCCTTATTTCAAAGATATCGGCAAGCAGTATAAGCCTTTCTCCGGCATCCTTCCGGTTCAGCCGGTACATGCTGATACAGTTGTCAAAGGAGTCCTTCACCTTGAGCGTCTCCCATAGCTGGGACCTTGTACCCGATACATATGCCAGCTTTCTGAGCGCCTGCTTTTCTTCTATCAGACTCTCCTTTCCGCCCGACCTTATGAATCCGGAATCCGGCTTGATCATTCCGGCAATGGTATTTAACAGCGTCGTCTTCCCGGCACCGTTTAATCCGATGATTCCAACATTTTCATTTTCTGCGATATGAAAGGAGATATCCTTAAGCACCTCCCTGCCGGATAAAGTCTTGCACACATTCTGAAGTACAATCAATCACTCCACCGCCTGTCTTTATTTGCCTTCGCGAGGCATACTCATACCATACAACGGGCGCCTCACCTTGCGAGGCACCCTTATGCCACACAACGGGCGCCTCACCTTGCGAGGCACCCTTATGTTATATAAAAATATCCCACACGTCAATTCATGTGGGATAAACAACTTTTATGTGGGGACGAACAACAGCATAACGCTCACAATAAACATTTCCTTATTCTCATAAATATCTACATCGCCGTTATACTTTTCCGCAATCGCCTTAATCTGCTTCATGCCATATCCATGTCCCGGCTCCTCCTTGGAAGATTTAAGTTCCGGGTTCTTTTCAAGGACAGGCTCATCAATGCTGTTCCTGACCGTTATCACATCGATTCCTTTCTTTGAAGCAATGTTCACTTCAAGCCGTTTCTTGTGAGAATGGCGCGCCGCACAGATGGCATTATCCAGCATATTATTGAGCAGTGAGGAAAAGTCCACGCTGTCCATATATGCAAAGGGCAGATTCTCTATTTCAGCCTTGATCTCCACGCCCTCTTCCTTTGCTGCTGAAAGCTTGCTGTTGATGATATAGCTTAACAGGGAATTGCCTACATTGACATAGGTGTACATTCTGTTGAGCTTGTCCAGAATCTCACCTGCATACTGCTTCGCTTCCTTGATTTTATTCTCCTCAAGGTAGGATAAGATGACCAGCGTATGATTCTTCATATCGTGCTTCAATAACCCGATTTGCTGCTGTGTCCTTTGGATTTCATCCGCCATCTCCTGCTGCCTGTCATAATCAACCTTCATATCCGCCAAACGCTTGCTTAAGTCCAGATTATCTGCCACCGACTGCGTAAGCGCCTCGTCCTGTTCCTCGTATCTTACTTTGTCTGCTTTTCTCTTATTCACTTCTCTTATCATCAGTATCCCTTGGACAATGATGATTGCTGCAAGCACGATATACATCCAAACTCCATTCCGGCACTCTTTTACAGCCTGCTCAATTCTCGTCGCGAATCATCTCATAAATCATTTTCCGAACATCTTTTTCATAACTTCTGCCTACAGGAATCGCTATGCTCTCCTCCCCCTGCCTTATCATGACCTCTGTGCCTTTTAATTTCTCAATGTGCCAGGTGTTCACCAGATACCCTTTGTGGCATCGGATAAATCCTTTTCCGCAAAGCTTATTTTCCATATTGGTCATGGTTTCCCTTATACGAATCTTTTCATTTTTCAGCTGCAGCACAAGATAGTTTCCTTCCGCTTCTATATAAAGCAGATCACCAAGAAGCAGCCGGTACAGCTCCTGCCCTTTCTGGATGATTAATTCCTGCTGACCTTCCAGCAATTCCCTGCGGATCCGCAGCGTCAGCTCTTCCAATTCTTCCTCTATATGGGTTTTCCTGATAAAGCCAAAGGGTCTATACGCAAAGGTCTGATAAACCAGCGCATCATGACTTGTCACGAAGACAAGAATCGTCCTGCGCTCCTGCCTGCTCATATATCCCGCAATCTCCATCCCACTGTGATAAGGCATATCTATATCAAGAAACAATACATCTATCCTTTCATCCTCAATGCGCGCCATTAAATCCCTTGCATCATCAATGCACGTGTACTTGGCTTGTATCCCAGTTTTATCAAAACAATCCTGAATTTTCTTATGTAGGTCACTCAAAATCTCTTTTTCATCATCGCATATCACTACATGATACATATTCTCTCCCCTTCATTTACCTGCCCTGATTTTCCAAAAAAGAACCAGCTTGTCAGTCTTCACGATTTATTTCTGCCATAAACATTTCTGCAATATCCGATGGTCCACTCCACCACAGCTTAGATTGCTCATCATATAACAGCTTTCCTGTCTTTGAAGCTACAAATTGGGGTAATAATTCTGTAGGTTTCATATGTATGTTTTCAGCAACTTCATCCACCACCATCATTACCATCAAATCAATCGCATTCTTCTTTGTATCATCTGAAACTATTTTTTCTACAGCCATGTCTTCTCACTTTCCTCAAATACAAGACTATCAAGTGCCTTATTTGTCCTAAAGCAAAACTGATTCTGCAGCCGCTCCGGGAGCAGCAAGCCAATACAGATATCATCTGCCGATTTCGTGCCAATTACTCCAAATGCCCCTGCCATATACGTCGTTATCGTCGCATTTGTACTATCATTTGCAATTTTCCCTGCAATAACATCATAACTTTCCAGTTCAGAAATGATATTGGAAAAAGTATTTCTCCTTCTATGTCCGACCACACAGTGAAGCCACTGCGCATCTGCTGCAGAATAGCTTTGAACTAAAAGTTTTTCTACAAATCGAGTCCGAAAGACAGATACCATACCATGCTTCTGATCCGTATCGATCGTCCCTTTCTTTATTGCTTTTCTGACGCTGATTTTCGCAAAGTTCTCTGCCTGCTCTTTAGATGTTGTCAGATAAAATCCCTGACCAAAATCTTTATACTTTGCACATCTGCTTAAATCAGGTGTGTTTACTTCACAGTAACTTCCATGATACAGCAGCATATCATTCATTAATCTTTTCATTCCATGAAACTCCTTTATTCTTAAGATATCCTACAATATCTTCAAGTATTGCTTCATCCCCTTCTACGTGAAAAATCCCAAAACAATCCTCAATATACTTTAAAACATGATGTTTATCAAACAATTCCGCAATTCTCTCTATTGGTTCGCCCCATTTTTCTGACGCCAGCCTTATAAGCCGTGCCTGCATGTATATGATCTGCTGTCTCTCATTCATAATACTACTCCCATCCTTATCAAATGTCATTCAAAAACCCCAGGTATTCATCAAAAATATTAAAAAGCATATCCCCCGCACACACCGGAATCTCCGCAGTGGTATCTTTCAGCTGCACATACCGGTAAAGGTCATGCGCCTTCGTGAGCACCAGCACCGGAATCACGTCATATGCCGGTCCAAACAGCACTTCCAGATAAGCGCTGTATTTTGCCGCCTGCAGAACCTCTTCCTCTTCTATCTTATCGTTCATTTTAAACTCCAGCGAAAACACATACTTTACCGTAATCACCAGCACATCCGCATAAATTCTTATGAAACGGGACTTTTTGATGCGAAGCTCAAAGGCAATCTCCCAATCCCTGTAATCAATTCCCTCCAAATCGGCAAATAACGCCCGCATAGTCTCCCCGGTATCCCGAAAGGAATGGAACAATCCTCTGGTGTCATTCAGATTGCGTCCAATTTCCTTGCAGCCGGATGTCAAGGCATCAAACCATTCCTCTGCATCCAAGTCAAGGAACTCTCCGACGGTGGAATAATACCCGCAAAAATCGCCCAGCCCCTTATGGGGACGCATCTGACGGATATAGCCATGCCAGTTGAACTCCTCGTCACAGTAGCAGAGCTCATGCATGTACGGGGAAGCATAAAGGTAATGATTGATCACCCCCTTCTCTTTCTTTAATTTCTTCGCTATTTCCCTTGCTTTTATGCCGTCACTGCTGCAGATCAAAGCATAAATGTCCCTCTCTATGATATCCATACCTTCCTATCCTTCGCAAACTTCCACATCCACCGCCCGCACATACCGCCGCAGGGAATAATCGCCGTCATGAGCTTCCCCCAGGAAGGTCTCTGACATCCTCCCTGCCGAAGTGATCCGCACCACCCCACAGGATGCCAGGCACTTAGTCAGTTCCTCACGCTTATCTTTGGGGCACAAAAGACCTGCCGTCTGAAGACACCCCTTTTTCCTGCGGAGCACCTCCATCATCTTTTCCCTGGGCAGGCGCTTGACCAGACAATTTCCAAACATCTCCGACAGTTCCAGTTCCATATCCTCACAGGCTGTCAGGCTGCAATTTTTTCCGGCATATACCTGTCTTTTTGCCGCCTCGCCTCCAGTGATGATTTTTTGCAGCGTTTCGCAGTATCGCCTCATGGAAAGATCCGCCCGCATTCCCGCCGACTTTGCCGGAAACTTGAGCGCCGCCTTTTCCAAATAAGGGAGAAACCTGTTGCAGAAATCCTTTACCGCCTCCATCCCTGGCTGATCTAAATAAATCACCTGACAGGAACTGCAAAGAACCTGCCTGGTGGATACAATATGCTCCGCCAGTGCCTGCAGCTCCCGATCAAGGACCGCTTCTTCTATTTCATTAAGACCGGAAAGATAAGCGAAACTCAGCTTGTGCCCCCATTCAATCAGCTTAGCGCCTGCCGGGGCAAACCGCCTTACCGCCGCCACCGCCTCATCTCCGCCCCATACCACGATTCCGTCACTCATTGCCGCCATAGCGCACATGGCATCCAGATCGGTGGACGGCGTGTCAAACACATAAATATATTCCGCAAGATGCGGCTCTATCTCCAAAAGCGCCTGCAGGATTTCTATAGACAGCCCCTGGTCTGCCTGCGGCAGCTTTAAGATATTGATATTCCCTGTGAGCAGCCCTTCCAGCACACTGTACACGGGAAGCCCTTCCCGGTTCCCTGCCGCAATGTGAAAAAGCGTTCCCAGCGGATAGATGTAAGTGTCCACCGCTTCTAAGCTGCTTCCATGCCTGCCTTTTATGACCTGTCCCTTTAAGAACGGTTCCCGCAGCTGCCCCAGCTCTACTTCCAATCTGTAGGTTAAGTTTTCCCTGTCCGTCATGGCAATCACGGTGCGAATCTGCTCTTCCATCCCCTCTATGCCCAGCCGGGCAATTTTTTCATGATAAATACCGGCTTTCAGCTTCTGCCCAATGGCATCTACCGCATTGATTACCTTGGAAATATCCAGCTTCCTATGAATGCGGGTATCATTGATATCCTGTTCCAGCCGGGCAAGGAGCCTTTCCTGTTCTTTTGTTTCATATAATTTCCCTTTATAGAGTATCATGCTTTCTCCCTGCCTTTTACTTCTTTAAATATGCCGATGCGCCTGCCGCGCAGGTCTGGATATCCTGAAAGCCAATGCGCCCTATGATTTCCAGATAAGGCGATTCGATGCCGCAGCCGCATTCTTTCCCCTCATGCAGCACCCCCAGATCATCCGTCATAATACTTAAAATGGGGGTGGCAAGGGTCATAGGCGTGAGCAGGTTCACCAATCCCACCTGCCCTGTCCCGCCAGGCGCTAACGTATCTACATCCCGGATAATCACCCGGCTGTATACCGGCACATGGAAATGGTGTTTTGGACAGTCACAGTATAAAATGGGATGCTCCACTGCCCCAAAAAATTCTACGACTTCCGACTCCTTCACCCCTAGAACCTTCTCTGCCAATTCATACAACGTCTGTTTATCCACCTGCTCCGTATAGAACTGCTTCCAGCCGCCGCCTAAAAGGATCTTGGAGCCCTTGGGAAGTTTTACCTCAATCTTTTGCTCCTCCATCTTTCGCAGTACAAAGTATAGATAAGAGGGAAAGCCCATAAAACGCACGGGAAAATGTCCCCTGCTGTGCCTTACGACTGCATCGATCACTCCGTCTAAATCCGGCTCATACGCTCCGTTCTTCATCTTTAGGGCAAAGGTCCTGCTAAGGGCAGGGGTAAAAAGGGTGGCGCCGTATGCCGTCTTCGTCACCGCCGTCTCATTTCCCTTATGAGGCTTATACCCAAGCACAATATAATGGGCAGGACAGATGGAAAACAAGTTCCTCCATTTTCCCACCCGCAAAACCATTCGAAGACCGCTCCACAAACCTCCAAATTCAAATCCTACCCGGCTGAATTTCCCCTTTGTGCCGGAAGAGGTCGCCTGAATCAGCATCTTTCTTTTTGGCATGGAAAAAAGTATATGATTCTTGAACACCCAGGTAGGCAGAAAAGGCAGCCTTTCCATATCCTTACTTTCCTTTAAATTCTCCGGGGAAAAATGAAAATGGTCTAAAATTTTCCGGTAAGACTCGCAATGAGTATATTGAAAACGGCAGTTTCCCCTCATAGCTGCAAGGAATAAGTCTTCTGTTTCCTTCACAGCGAAAGGATCCTTCCACCTAAAAAGCCTGCTTCTTGCTTTCATCATAGGCAGCCCTCCCTAACCTTTCTATCCACATTCTAACGATTCTGACCATTCCCGTCAATAACAGCAATATGCTTGAGACAATATGATTAAGATAAGGAAGCGTGACTGCCAGATGAAGGGGCAGAGAGCGGACTGCATGCACGGCGCTGTGCAATGAGCGTATCCATACAGTGTTTATGGGGAATGCCGCCGCTGTTACAGTCAAACACCTCTTCCTTGCAGGCATGGAACAGCCAGTCATGATAATATGTGAACAATTCCCCTGAACGCCACAATTTCCCTTTTTTCTCTTCCTGTGTAAGATCCGGTGCCGGGTCAATAAATGGCTTTTCTACAAATACATTCATCGCATGGATGCCTTTGTCTGCGGTATGCACTTTCAATCTGTCAAAAAGTTCCTTTCTCTGTACTTCTGGAACGAAATGGAGTGTTCCGCTGCTGAATATAATGTCATAATCCGTATCAGGGCGATAATCAAAAATGTCTGCCTTAAAAAAGCGGATATTGACCTGATTATGCGCAGCAAGCCTCTTTGCCTTTTCAATCCCCTGTTCCGATACATCGAATGCCGTTACCGCATAACCGCATTTTGCAAAAAAGACCGCATCCTTCCCTTCTCCACATCCCATGTCCAATACACGATACGGCTTAATTGGCGGCATAATCTTCATAATATCATAGCAGACAGGATTCGGCTTAAGCCCCCAATAATACCCCTCAGCCTCATATTTTCTGTCATACTCCGCCGCCTTGCCGCTGTATCCAAGCAGCGCGTCAACCGTCGTGTCAAGCGCTGCGGCAAGTTTAGGAAGCATCACCACATCCGGGTACACCCGCTCATTCTCCCATTTAGACACTGCCTGAAAAGATATGCCAAGCAGGTCGGCAAGCTGTCTCTGCGTGAGCCCAAGCTCCTTCCTTCTTTTACTTATCACTTCCCCCGTTTTCAAATATTCCTTTTTTCCTCCATTCCGAAGCGTTTTACGCGAAAGAGCTTACCTCCCGCATTTTCTTCACGATTATGATATTCCTATATTAATATAATTACCTATACACCTCAATAACGCATCACGGGAATTTGCCGCGGCGGTTCAACCATCAGTTGAATATTGACAAAAGCATCCCCATATCCTATGATATTTTCAGGAAAAGAGGGACGCATATGACTATATTAATGAAACCAAAAAAGAAAACTTTATTACAATCCATGTCGGAGCTAAGCGCTGCCAATTACAGCCAGAAGTCTCCCGAAATGGCGCAAATCTACGACCGCCTGCTTGCAGGACGGACGCAATTTGAGGAAGTGATGTCTGATGTTTTTGATTCCCTGATGCGGATCAGTTCTTTGGATCTTTCTTTAAATCACTACTCCCAAATGCTGCAGCAGATATCAGACAGCGTTTCAGAAGCCACCGCACTCATTCATACCGCTTCCGGCGAAGCGGCAAGCGTGTCCGAAACGGTGTCTGTTCAGCATGAAGACCTGACCCATACCATTATCGATATCTCCGAAGAAACCTCCGGCGTTTATCAAAAAATAGATGAAGGTCAAAAGGCACTGACTGAAACCAATGATTTATCCGGCAAGACTATCCTTGCCTCAAAAGAGATGCAGCAGGATATGAATCAATTATCCCAGATTATCAGCCAGATGAACAGTGTCATTGACGGCATTAATTCCATCTCCTCCCAGACGAATCTGCTTGCACTGAATGCTTCTATCGAAGCTGCAAGAGCCGGAGAAGCCGGAAAAGGATTTGCAGTAGTCGCCGATGAGATACGGAAACTTGCCGATGAAACGCAGAGTCTGACTGCAAGCATGGGACATTTTGTATCCGACATCCAGACCGCATCCGCCAAAAGCGTAAAAAGCGCAGACCATACCATAAATTCATTGGAAACGGTCACGCAGAAAATCAGCTATGTGTGGGAAATAAACGAACATAACAGGCAGCACCTGGAGAGAATTACCAATAATATATCCTCTCTTGCAAGCCTGAGCGAAGAGATCAGCAGTTCCATCATTGAACTGGAATCGCGTGCAGCAGATATTGATAATCAGTGCGGTGTATTAGAAGAAGATATTACAAAGCTGCGGGAACACGGTCAGGATATCGACCGCATTTCAGCGCCTTTGTCATCTATAGAAACGACTCTGGATGCGTCTGCAAAAGTCATGGGAAAAATGGCGGAAGACGCCTTTTATAAACTGGAAGACAAACATTTCATAGAATATATTGAAAAAGCTATTCATGCTCATAAAAACTGGCTGGACACTCTTGGAAAAATCCTTAAGGAAAAAACTATCCTGCCCCTGCAGATCAACGATAAAAAATGCGGATTCGGTCATTTTTACTATGCAATGAATCCCGCCAATCCTGAAGTCATAAAGATTTGGAAAGCCTTGGGCGAAAAACATAAAAAATTCCATTCCTATGGGCAGCAGGTAATAGATGCTTTATTGGCAGGAAACAATCAACAGGCAGAGAATATATACAAAGAAGCCTGCCAGTATTCAAAAGGGCTGATACAGGATTTGGAAAGCATCAAAAAGGCTTCCATGTAACAAGATACATAAAAGCATTTATTAAGGGGGCGGTTTTCTGCCCCCTTTTACACCTCTGCAAAATTCTTGTACCATTTTGAAAGTGTACCTATCGTTTCATCGTCTATATACTTTTTTCAGCCGGAACTTGGATACCAATTCCTTAAGCGCTGCAGCCTGACCGGACAATTCTTCGCTGGCGGCGGCGCTGGATTCTGCCGCGTTCACATTGGTCTGAACGACGACGGCAATCTGATCGATTCCGTGGCTGATTTCCTCCGCCGTCACAGCCTGCTGCTTTGTATAGTCCGCAATACCGCCTATGAGCTTATTCATCTCCTCTGCCAGTCCTGCTGCCTCCAACATGGATTTCGCTGTATCTTCTGCTGCAGTGACTCCTTCTTCCATGGAGCTTATGGTTTCTCCTAAAAGTTCCGTAGTGTCCTTAGCTGCATTGGCAGATTTGCCTGCCAGCGTCCGAACCTCCTCGGCAACCACCGCGAAGCCTTTTCCCGCTTCTCCTGCCCGGGCTGCTTCTACTGCCGCATTGAGTGCAAGGATATTCGTCTGGAATGCAATATCATCGATTGTCTTCACGATCTTATTGATTGCATTGGATTTTTCGCTTATCTTCTGGATCACTTCCGTCATATTCCGCATCTTTACATTGCTCTCTAAAAGCCCTTCTTTGACTTCCTGCGAAATACTGCTTGCTTTCTGCGCCCCTTGGGCGATCTTCTGTACACTGTCAGAAACTTTTCCTATATTTCCAGCCAGCGCTTCTACCTCCGACGCCTGTTCCGTAGACCCTTGGGACAAGCTCACCGCACTGTCGGAAATCTGCGCCGCACCGGCAGCAACATCTCTCGAAGATGCATTCATCTGTCCTATGGCGTCATTTAATTCAACGGCGATTTCATCCAGAGACTCCTTTATTTTAGTGAACTCACCCGTATACTCATTTTTCAGTTCAAATGCAAGATTCCCCTTTGCAATCTCCCGTAATGTGCCTGATATTTCATCAATATATTTTATGTAATCACGCAGTCTTATCGTAACCCGATTAAAATCATGTGCAAGGATCCCTAATTCATCACTGGATTTATAACTGATCGTCTGGTCCAGATTTCCCTCCGCGATCTGGGTAGCCACCCGGCTCAGTTCTTTTACCGGTCTGCCAATGATACGGCGGATCTGTATGACAACAAGAAGCGTCAATACGAGTATTGCTATGACTGAAACCTTTACCATGATACTCGTCAAATCAAAAAGTTCTGATAATACCTCCGCCCGGGACACATAAGCTACCGCTATCCAGCTGCTCCCAGCGACCTCGTCTATCTCAATATAAGTGTCTTCGTAAAGACTCAGTCCCATTTGACCAGCCTGTATCTGTTCTTCTGCATAGGCATACATACCATCGGCTTCACTCAGCTTTTCTCCGACCACCGTCTCATCCCTATGCCCTATAATCGTATCTGTACGTGTGTCTACCAAAAAAATACCGCCAGTGTCCTCAATCTGGATATTGCTGACAATATCAGAAATAGAATCCAAATAAACATCTGCTGCTGCAACACCGCGCACCGCGCCTTTGCCGTCCTTTAGCACACCAGATGCTCCCACAACATAGGACTGGCTGTCCTCGTCAAAGTATACATCTCCCAATATAAAATCTTCTGAATCCAGCCCATCCAGATACCAGCTTTTTACCAGCGCATTAAAATCCGGTCCCGGTACGAATGAAGCATGGTACAGTGAACCATCCGTCAGCGCCACATACAGACCTGCCGGATAGGCGTCATTCTGCCCTGCCGTATGTTTGATATATGCTGTCATCTCAGGAATTGTCATATCCTCATACTCTATGACATCCCTCTGCGTCTCCAACATAGTAAGAGTCTTGTTCATCCATGCCCTGGTCTCCTGAAGCGTCTTTTCAGAAGTGGTGCGGAGTATTTCTTCACTCTTCTCAAGAAGTGTCTGGGACATTCGGTCATATACTACCGCTAGCAGCGCTGACACAGCAATGATAACGCTCACAATAACGGCTGCCACCAGCTTTACTGTGACACCTATTCCCCGCCGCCTTTTCTCTCCGGCAGCAGACGTGATTTCTTTTGTCCGGTCCATCTCCAATTCCCTCTTTCCTTATTTTTATTTCTCCTTTTCTAAAAATTGTATCATAACTACACCAAAAATTAAATGCCTTTTTCCAAAAAATAACAGCGCCTCACTTAGCAAGTTCTACTTTGAGACCGCCTTGTCCGTCAAGCTGCTATAAAATAGTCAGCTGCCATCGAGTTTCCCTATTAACTTTTTTCAAAAATAATACGATATATATAATAACAAAGGAATCGTTTTACAATACACTATTCAAATACGCATCCAAGGAGGGATAATCGCAGCAAAAGGATTTTCAAGTATTTTTATGGTGCATTCAGTAGCAGCTGTTCCTAAGACTGGAAAGATCAAGCGTGACCAGCAGAAGGCATTTGATTCCGAATCCGGAAGCCAGAGTTCCAACGGCTCTTTTGCAAAAGTACTTGAAAATGCCAAAAGAGAAACCCAGAACGCTTCCATGGATTGCCACACCACCACCTACGGTCGTGACAGCCGGATACAGACCTTCTTCTATCAGCCAAGGGAATACCACTTCTGAACGACAAGTGTTCACTCAGTTAAAAAGACTTTGAAGAGTCAGCTTACCGATTCTTCAAAGTCTTTTTTGACTGTCTTTATGGTTCTACTGCACCACGCCGGTTCCCGGTCTCGTCCATACGATATTCTCCCGAATCATCTGATCGATATCCATCCCGATAATCTGGGATGCCCGTTCCTTTGCCGATGCTTCATTAGGCGTCCCTAAATTTTTATAGATCTCATAAGCAGGCTTTTTATTACCGCTTAAATCGCACAGTCCAAGCGCTAAGTGGCTTTCCATTTCGTGGGCATCATCGGTGTGCCGGAATAAGATAAAGGCGTCAATGTCCGGTATGGATGCCGCTTTCAGATAGCCGTAAGCTATGGATGCCTCCTGTGCCTGCGCGCCAAAGTCGGAAGTATATCCGATCTCCGCAAGAGATATGCTCCTCACCTCTCCTGCTGGATTCAAAAATTGCTTCTGATGCATATAGTCAATTAAAATATCAATGTTCTGCATGGTAATATATGGGCTGGAAATGCTTTTCTTGACCCACGCTTCCGGTCCGTTCCATGCATAAGGATCGTACAGAGGCGAATTATACGGATGGAAAGAAAGGCTCCAGTCGATGTTTCCCTCCCGGATCATATAGTAATTGAACTGATCCAGATATTCCTTTGCCAGGAAACTTCCCGGATTGGATTTACGGTTCCACTCCTGATCTATGGAATTATAGATTCTCACATTGGCATTCATACTCTTCATTTCATTATAGATGATACGGAATGCCTTGACATAATTATTTACATTGTAATCCAGAGATGCGGAATTGCTGTACCACCATGATGTCCGGGCATTCACTTCATTTCCGACAATCCAATTATCCACCTGCCCATATTCGAATCTTCCTGAATAACGCTGTCCTAAAAAAGCGCCGATTGCCTTTAAGTGGTCGGTGCCGGCGGCGTCCGCTATATTCAGGGCATATCCTTCACACACTCCATCCCTTGCCGACGGATGGACCAGATCTTGGGAATAAGCACCCTTTCCGCCGTTTAGAATCACCATCGTCACCTGCATTCCATAGCTGTTGAAGGTACGCACTGCCCCGTCATAATTTCTCACCATCTCCCCGTCAAAATAATAGGTCTTCCCATTATATTCAAAGGCAATGGCACCCGGAACAGACGCCTCGGAACAGATATCATCCAAATGGAGGTTATAAACGACCTGCTGGATGCCCAGCTCCTGCAGATCTCCGTTTGCAATTTTCTCAATCTCCGGCAGAATCCCCTTGATTCCCACATTCATACGGGGAGAAGTCAGCGTTGCTAAGGCTTCCGGATTGGTGATATAATGCTCGTCGCTTACCTGATACATCTGCCCGTTACGCTTTACCGCAACCAGAAACTTACGGCTCAAATTTGAGTCCGCCGTGTTATAGTTTAGGGGAAAACTCACGGAAACAGAGGTCCCAGCCTTCACCGAAGCTACAATTTCCCCAGCTGTCCCGTCCAGATAGACTTCATCTGCATAAATATAAAACTTACCGTCGTCACTTGCTGGGACACTGCCTGTCTTAATATGGCACACCACGTCCGTCCCTGAAATCAGACAGGAATCGATTGCCACACTGCGCCCTGCTGCCTGTGCCTTAAGCGGTTTATTAAAAAAGAGTACGATACTTCCTGTCATTAATATGATGGCAGCAAGCGCTGCCATCATTTTTGTCATTGGTTTTTTATTTCTGTCCATTCCTATCTCCCTCTGGATGCCGCAGACCAAAGTGCCTGCTACTCTGCTCTCGCCATTGCTGTCTTGAAGTCCTTTTGGTCTGTGAAGATTTCGTTGGTATAAGGATTCTTCTTCTGCGTCTTCGCACGTTTCAGTATCACGGCAAAGACTGCAATATTGACTGCAATGGAAAGAATGGAAATGATACCCTGTGCCGTGGGATTTGCCACTGTGGGCATCGCCTCCCCAAAGGCTGCTGCCGTCCCTCCTGCTCCATATACGGAAGACACCGTCGTAAAGCGGCTTCTGTCCTGGAACAGCGGGAATACCTGTGCAAACATACACCACAGCGCCAACGTGTTGGCACGGTTCTGAATCCATCCGCCCTTATTCCAGAAAGCGTTAGCAATTGTAGGCGCCAGCAGAAGAGCAAAACCGCAATACCATGAATGAGTAGGCAGGTTCAAGTAGGTATACTGGAAATTCCAGATATCATAAGCCAAGATAAAACACCATGTCATATCCGGCCAGAGCATATCCTTTTTATCTTTGGAGGAATAAATTCCCCACCAGCCTGTCATACACAGGATATTAAGAATACCCGCGATACCGTTTAAAATGTTCCACCATCCGCCGTAGAGCCACACGCCTTCAGAGGATTTCCACCATCCACCCATGATGTTTCCCGCTCTCACAACGGATTCAAAATCGGATACCACCGCAATCATAATATTGATTGCAACGATTACAAAAGGGAACACCTTAAATGCATGGGATTTTCCCAGCTTCCCCCAGTGATATTTGATAATCATGAAACCGATACATCCGGCTAACGCCGCATATAGCTTTGCGTAGTGGAACCAGCTGTTCATGTGCACATAGGTCTGATTGTTCAGCGCCCATTCGGCTCCCTGTGCCGCGCCCACATAAATTGCAATGAAGTAAACCGTCAGCACTGCAGGAATGGCAAAGAAACAAATTCCTCCCCCAATCTTGGTACGGCGCGCAATCTCATTCATAATGATAAGCCCCGCAAACACCATGACCCAGCCCAGCAAATGCCAGACGATCCTTTCATCATAAATTTGAAAAATCATAATCTCACCCTCTCTTTCTTGCTTTATTGTTTAATACACTTCAATCTCTTTAATATTAAATTCGTTCCCCTGCAAAAGCCAAGTATCCGGGCTTTGACAATAGGGACAGATTTTTCCGTATTCCACGGTGGGATAAGTCTGACCGCATCCCTCGCAATAAGTAACCGCTGGGAGCTGCTCCACGATTAAGTCTGCCTCCGCAAACAGCTCCCGCTTTTTTATCGCCCACTTCCAACAGTTCTGCAGATAGGATTCAATCACGGTCGACACCTCTCCCAGTTCTAAGACCACTTTGGAGATGCCTTTCACCTGATTTTCCTCGGCAACCTTCTCCAGATTATCCATTATGTGAAATACTACTCCCAATTCATGCATCGCTTAATCCTTCTTCGGCGCAAATTTGACTTTCAAAGACTGCTTGATCATATTCGGCAGCACATATTTGAGCTTATCCTCGGATTTCACCATCTCCGAACAGCCCGGCAGTTCCCTGTGCAGAGTAATCGCATCAAATACACACTTCGTCGTACAAAGACCGCACCCGATACATTTGTTAGGGTCTACCACGGATGCGCCGCAGGACAGGCAGCGTGAAGTCTCCGCCTTCACCTGTTCTTCCGTCAGTGTATGGGACAGGTCGCGGAAACTGCGCATCTGCGCTTCCTCCGCCCTCTCGGGTCTTTGCCTGTCGGTGTTGTCATAGCTGGCGATAAAGATATCCTCTTTGTCAAGTTCGATAAAATCTCTCCGGTTCCGTCCGATGGTCAAAGTACAATGTTCGTGTACAAACCGGTGCAGGGAAATGGCACCTTCCCTTCCTGCCGCAATGGCATCTATTGCAAATTTCGGTCCGGTATAGACATCGCCGCCTACAAAGATATCCGGCTCCGCCGTCTGATAGGTCAGCTTATCGGCTATGGCTCCGCCATTTGGACGAAGTTCCACCTTCGTTCCTTTCAAAAGATCTCCCCAGATGATTCCCTGTCCTACGCTGAAGATCACGCTGGCACAGGAGACCGTCATGGTATCCTCTTCGTCATAAAGCGGTGCAAATCTATGGTTCTCGTCAAATACGCGGGTGCATCTCTTAAATACCACTCCCACAGCCTTTCCGTTTTCCGTAAGGATTTCCTTGGGACCCCAACCGTTGTTGATGGCTATCTTCTCTTCTGCAGCTTCCAGAATCTCTTCCCTGCTTGCAGGCATCTCATCCCTGCTCTCCAAACAGAACATAGATACCTTCCCTTGACCGCAGCGGGTGCTGGTTCTTGCCGCATCGATGGCAACATTTCCACCTCCGATGACGATTACATCGCCTCCTAAGTCAAATTCCTCTTTTGCGCCGACCTCTTTCAGGAAATCTACCGCTGTATAAACGCCCTGGGCATCCTCTCCGGGAACCCCTGCCTTTCTGCCGCCCTGGCAGCCGATGGCAATATAAAATCCCTTATATCCCTGGGCACGGAGCTGTTCAATGGTAACATCCTTTCCCACCTCAACGCCGCACTTGATTGTGACGCCCATGGCTTTGATCACGTCGATTTCCGCCTCTATCAAATCCTTCTCCAGCTTATAAGAAGGAACTCCGTATGTAAGCATACCGCCGGGTCTTTCGTTCTTCTCAAATATAGTAGGCTTATAGCCCTTATCAGCCAGATAGTAAGCACAGGAAAGCCCCGCAGGACCGGCGCCGATAATGGCAATTTTTTCTTCAAAATATCCCTTTAAGGAGGGAACGGTGGGTTTCGGAATATAACGGGTCTCTGCCTTCAGATCCCTCTCCGCCACAAACCGCTTTACCTCATCTATAGCAACCGCCTCATCTATGGTGCCCCGGGTGCAGGCATCCTCGCAGCGGCGGTTACAGATACGTCCGCAGATTGCCGGCAGGGGATTGTCTTTTTTAATCAGCGCAAGCGCTTCTTCGTAGCGCCCTTCCTTTGCCAGCTGAAGATATCCCTGCACTGCGATATGCGCAGGGCATGCCGTCTTGCAGGGCGCCGTTCCGGTGTCATAGCAGTTGATCCGGTTCACATCCCTGTAGTTATGGGTCCACATATGCTCTCCCCACTTCTGTTCCTGGGGAAGGGGCATCTTGGGATAGGTAACCTCGCTGCCGTCCTTTTTGCAGAGCTTTTGTCCAAGCTTCACCGCGCCTGCCGGACATACCTCCACACATTTGCCGCAGGCAACGCACTTATTCTTATCTACCTTTGCCACATACGCCGAGCGGGACATGTTGGGCGTGTTAAAAAGCTGTGAGGTCCGCAGGGCATAACATACATTCACATTACAGTTACAGATGGCAAAAATCTTGTTGGCGCCGTCGATATTGGTAATCTGATGAACAAACCCGTTATCCTCCGCTTGTTTAAAGATTGCCAGGGCTTCTTCTCTGGTAATGTACCGCCCATCCTTCTGGGTCTCCACCACATAGTCCGCCATATCGCCTACGGCAACGCACCACCCTTCCGGATCATCCGCGCACCCTTCATCATGATACAGCCGGGAACGCCGGCAGGAACAAGGGCTGGCAGCATACTTGCCCTCATACTTGGTAAGCCAGTAAGAAATATGCTCTAAATCGATGGATTCGTTCTCCATCTCGATTGCCTTTTCCACCGGGATGACATGCATGCCGATTCCGTTTCCGCCTTCTCCCACAAAGGGCGTGACATGTTCCAGGGGAAGCCTTGACATATGCTCAAAAAATAATGTAACCTCCGGGTTCTTCTCCATGACAGCGCTGTTCATGTTGAAAAACTCCGCTGCCCCCGGCACGAACATGGGGAGCACATACTGCTTTTCATGCTGGGGATTTTCCCAGTTGTACTCTAAAATCCCCTTCACAGACATTTCCTGCAGCTTCGGCTCTAACGCTTCCTCCGGCATGCCCGTCAGTTTCACCATGTCCTTTAAAGTCTTGGGTTTTCTTACTCCCATTTTCAAAGCGATTTCTGCTTCCTCATCCGTGAGTACGCCTGCAAGCCCCCAATACTCAGGATCATCCTGGGTAATCTTCTTGATTCCCAGCTTCTGGGGAATCCTGTCCGTCATCATCTTCCCCAGTTTGATAATGCTTTCCCTCGGCGGCGCACTGTGATCCGGCTGATGCTTAGGATAAACATAATCAGGATATAGTTCTTTGTCCAGCTTTCTCTCCATACCTTCCTCCCTTGTAAAATTAGTCTTCTTATGTAAAATTTATAAAAAAATTCTCTCTGTTATTCGGCGTTTCATCCCTTCTTCTCACGCCAGCTTAAAACCGCTTCCTTAAGCCATCCGCTCCATTCCTCAATCCCTTCCCCCGTCTTTGCACAGATAGGGATGATTTTCGCCTCGGGATTTCGCATGTATATGTATTCCTTACACTTTTCCATGTCAAAATCAAAATAAGGGAGCACGTCCACCTTGTTGATCAGCACCACATCGCAAATAGTGAACATCAGCGGATACTTCAGCGGCTTGTCATGCCCCTCCGGCACAGAAAGAATCATGGCGTTCTTCACAGCACCCGTGTCAAACTCCGCCGGACAGACAAGATTTCCCACATTTTCAAGGATTGCCAGTTCCACATCGCTGGTTTCTAACCCTGCAAGCCCCTGCCTGGTCATTTCTGCGTCCAGATGACACATACCCCCTGTGTGGAGCTGAATCACCTTTGCCCCCGATTCCGATATGGTCTGTGCATCCACGTCCGAATCGATGTCTGCCTCCATGACGCCGATCTTAAAGGTGTCCTTAAGAGCCTCTATGATGCGCATCAGCGTGGTGGTCTTGCCGGCTCCCGGGGAAGACATCAAATTTAAAAGAAATACCCCCTTTTCCTTTAAATCCTGCCGCAGTAAATCCGCCTGCCGGTCATTATCAGCGAAAACACTCTGCTTGATTTCTAAAACTCTCACTTCCCGCATGGATGTACCTCGTCTTTCACACATTCTCTTTCTATCAGTATATCCATTCCTTAAGTTAAAATCAACCCACATTGGCTTAGTAAATCGCATCAGTGACTCGCATCAGTGACTCGCATTAGTAACTCTGTTTCAATTCCCTGCATACTTCTCATACTATATTGACAAGCAAGGTATATAACATTACAATTAAAGTGTTACATTCATTTTTAAGTGTAATACTTATTATAAAATGGAGGATTTATACATATGAGAAGAAAAGAAGACTTGCCAGACTGCCCTGTAGCGACCACCGTAAGTATGATCGGAAACAAGTGGAAGCTCCTTATCATAAGGAACCTGATATCCCGACCCTGGCGGTTCAATGAGCTTCAACGGAATTTAAAAGGCATCAGCCAGAAAGTCCTGACCGACAGCCTGCGTTCCATGGAAGCAGACGGAATCATCACGAGGACTGTCTACCCTGAGGTTCCGCCCAGAGTGGAATATGCTCTGAGCGGACTAGGCGCATCCCTGTGTCCCGTCATTGACGAAATGAAAAAATGGGGACTCATGTACAAAGAGCTTGTAGAGTAGGAAAAATTTTCTAGCTTGATTTTTCCCATACAAAATCCTTTCATTTATGCGGTCTATAATTTTATTAACTTGCCGTTATCAAAATAATAGATATCTTCTCTCTTATATCCATATTTAGAATCAGTAATACCGATATGAGGTTCAAAGGTAAACATTTCAACATCTGACAGCCTTTTATTATTTCCCCTTTCGGTATATATCCTGTCATTTTTTTGTTTCACAATGGAATGTCCAAGATTTCCAAGAAAATCTAAGTTAAGAAATCCTTTTTTCACGATCAAATCATTCATGAAATAGTATAATTCCTCAAATGTCATATCCGGCGTTGCTACATCAATTAGCGTTTTATGCAGATATTCTTCCATCTGCAAACCTCTCCGCCACTCGTCATTTTTTATTCTGTCAATTTCATCACATAAAACGCCATTTTCAAATACAATCGTTCTTGCATAATCTCCCCAAATGTTATTCTTTTGAGGACTTAAATCAATCGTGATAATATCATTTTCCTGTATGGTTCTATCCGCTGCCATGTAATCCCTGCCCGATATGGATGTCGCAGTTTCATCTCCGGCAAAAACAAAAGCGCCAACATCCCAATACCAAAATGAATCCGCGCCATTTTTCAGCAGATAATCTTCGCACAACGCTTTGATATCCCGCAGGTTCATCCCGACTTTCATTGTACAGGCAATATGCTTTATGGCTGCTCTGTTTAAATTCTGCATTTCGGAATATAAACAAAGCGTTTCCTTTGCCAGACTATATCCATTGGATAAATGTCGTTTTGTCTTCACTGTTATACCCTGCCTTTCTGTAAAAGTCTAATGCACCTTTGTTTCAAATATCTTTATATCATCCGTATCATGTAGCAATCCGAAAAATGCCGGCTTTCTAGTTACCCGTACCAACACGCCGTCGCTCAAACTTACCAACTATTCAACTATTTTATGTTTATTTTTTGCAAGCATTATATTCCACAAAGTACCTGTTTCCAAATAATCATTTTTGGCTACAGTTACTGTTCCAATTTGAAATTGTCTGTCTACTAACACCAAGTAACTCAGCCACATGTTCTTGTGTCATGCCCTTTTCATTTCGTACATTTTTAAGTCTGCTTCCAATTTCCATATTTCACCCACCTTTGTTTTTACCTCGATAAGAAGCATACTCAATATACAGTATCTTTGAATGCTTTTCCAGCAACTTGACTTTGCAATACAAATAAATTATGTCAAAATCCTTTTACACCGCCCTGAACCAAGTCTACAAATTTCCGATTCTCCTTTATAACTTTCTTGCCTTAAATAAAACTGAAATAGGCAACATCTTTGCTTTTTGGGCTTTGTCGCTGATATCTCCTTCTGCCTGCATTGTCGCCTCATCGGTCTGCTCAATCATTTGCTCGATTACAAATCCAGCCTTTGCCAAAGCATTGACATAAGTGGATATTTTCCGGTTGCACAGCAGAATCTCACTACCATCCACCGGCATTCTGAAATAGGACTCATCAAAATAGCTTTTATTCATCACCAAAGCATTATTTTCGATCACATCTTTTCGCTCATCACAAGACCATGCGATGCAATAATTGAGCGGATGATGCCAGCTGAAAATAAAGATGCCGTCTTTTTTCAGGTATGAGGCAATCTTCTGGAAAGTACCATCCAGATCTGTTGTCCATCCGATACCATAGATAGAATATACAAAATCGAAATAGTCTTTCGGAATATCCATATCCGCTTCCATGGGAGAGCAAATAAGATTTGCGGTATAACCGCTCTCACCCAAATACTGTTTAGCATTTTCAAGCTGTTTATGAGAAAGATCTACACCCCATAATTCGCCGGCGTTTCTGTCTGCATGATATTTCAAAGAATGACCGCTTCCACAGCAAATTTCAAGCATTTTCCTGCCCGAAACGTCACCGAACAGGTGCAACTCATTCTCGGTTACAAAATGTACTCCATATGCAGGAAGCGCCGTAGTTCCAAACCACAAATCTGCGTAAGTATCCCAGTAAAGCCTATTTGTTTTTAATATTTCATCTCTGTTCATTTTTTATCTTCTCCTTCACATCATAAAAGGTTTAAAAATCGACAAATTATTTTCTTTGCTTTCAAGGCTCCCCGATAAACGGAAACTCATCGCTCTGTTTGCTCTGTCATAATTCCCCAACGAATTCTGATTTGTTGAATTGTCCAACGATGTTATCTTATCACACCTCCACACACAATTCCATTCATTTTTGCTTGATCTCCCTTTCCGCCAGTACCGTATAAAGGCTACGTGGCGGCTCTTTTGTATTTACTTTTATATTTTATAATTCCTCCTGCATAAAAGCGCATACCCATCCATAATCGCCTTCTGCGTTCCTCCTCCGATAAAGTAATAATCCATCTGGTCCTTATTTTCCGTATAGAGATAGGAACCATATGCCGGAATATTGCAGAATAGGCAGTCCGCCTCTGTAACCGGCAGGATCCCGTATCCTTTATCTGAAATCAAAAATGGCAGTTGCTGTGCATGCTCTCCGTGGGAAATGTACCGGGCTGCCGCCTGCAGCTTTATCCCTGCCTGTCCTTCTCCTCCCGCAGCGTACAGGGTCTCTTTCTTCTGCCAGTCAAGATAAAGCCAACTCCGCATTTTTCCGTCCGGTCCGTTTTCTATCTGTCTGCACTCCCGCGCCCGCTCTGAAAGCAACAGCTTTTTATCCCGTGTCCTATAGCTGATAGCGCCGCCTGCTTTGTCTACCGTAAGGTACAGTGCGTCCGTATAAAGTTCCACCACATTTGCATTTTCCTTGTACATCCACATACGCTCTGTCCCGGAAACAGCAATCCGGTCATCTGTCCTTTCCGCGATATTTCCCCCCTTGGCAAAAGTCACACGGATGATATCGCTTCTGACAGGACTTAAACGCAATGTTCCATAACGGCTTTGAAGATACACGCCATCCGCCCGTTTTGCCGTCCAGCGCACCGCAAGGTCTATCTTCCCATGCCCTGCCGGACGCAGCAGTTCCGTTGCCGGCAAATCCCCAAAGGCATGTCCCGTCCGCTCTGGCGTGCGTTTGATTATCATAGATTGAGGCTTTACCGCTGCCTGAGCCGCCTCCTTGACCTGCTTTTTTGTCTGTTTTTCATAAGAGGTTCCCGTGTGCCTTATGATAAACGGCTTCTTATCCTCCGGCGTCTGCCTGCTGGCTACAGTTGCAACGGGTCTTTTCCTTGCGGCTGACATCCCTGCTGCCATTCTGTCCTGCCGCTGTCCTATTCTGCTGTCATCAGGCGTAAGAACGGGGTTTTTCGTCTGCACCTGTGTGCCGCTTAGAGGTGTTTTCTTCCTTTCCTTTTCTTTTCCCTCTTTTAACACTGCAGCTGCCGGTTTATCCGGTATATTTTTTGCGCGCAGGGGTTTTTGCATGATAAGTTCCGTGGGGTTCCCCACATGGAGAATGCACAATTCATGCAGCCCGCGGGTCGCCGCCACGTAAAGCAGCCTGGCGTGTCCGTCGTCTTCCGGATACGCCGCTTTGGTGGGATCCAAAATCAGAACCGCGTCAAATTCCAGTCCTTTCGTGTATTCCACCGGCAGCACCATGATTCCGCTTCCGAATACCGCCTTTTCCATATCGCTTTCCAGGATTTCCACATACGCCTTAAGTTCTGCGGCGGTCGTTGCTGCCTGCGCCTTGTTCCGGCAGACGACGGCAATGGTATCAAGCCCTTTCGCCTGCCAGTCCTTGCAGGTGTGGGCTGCTTCCTTGATCAGCGCTTTGCGGTCGGAAAGCTGCTGCACCCTGACCGGGCTCCCGTGCCTTATGATGGGTTCCACGGGATAGATGGAAAACTGTCCGTGATGCAGAATATTGGTGGCAAAGTCCGAGATTTCCACGGTGTTCCGGTAACTCTTCTTTAAGATTCCAAAACTGTCCATGGCATCCGGCAGAAGCAGCTTTCTTAACTCTTCCCAGTCATTCAATCCATAACCAAAGTGTATGTTCTGGGAGACATCCCCCATAACGGTGTAGGTGCATCCTGTCATGCAGAATTTTAAAGCGCAATACGCCATCATTCCAAAATCCTGCGCCTCGTCGATGACCACATGATGCGCCTCGCTGATGACGTCCTTTTCCTTCACCCGCTTGTACAGATAGGAAAGCGCCGCAAGATCATATACGTCAAATGCCTCCTCTGGCAGTTCCACCGCATATCCCTTTTTCATCTGTCCGTTCATAAATTCCTGATACATCTCATAGATGGAACGCTTCCAGATTCTCCCCCCGAATCTTCCCCTGTACGCTTTTAGAATTGCCTTTCGCTCCGCCTCTGTATATTGAAGACCTTTTCTTAAAAATTCATCTTTGATTTTACTGACCAGACGCTTATTCAGCATATTGATCTTATTTTGAATGGACACAGCCGGATTATCCCTCACGTATGTCTCTATGGTTTCTCCATCCAACAGACAGACCAGACTTTGAGGCGCCTCCTCCCCTTCCTTCCTCTCGTCGAACACCCCAGCCTTGCCATCCTTTATGCCCTCCACAAACTGTTTTCTGTTCAGATAGACGCTATCTCGGGAAATCGCTTCCGCTTCCACCCTCTGACAATACTTTTCCAAATCTTCAAACCATTTCTTACTGCCCTTGGCAATTTCCCTGTTTCCATTTTTATCAAGACTTTTTATCCTATATCTGCCTTCCTCCCAATCCTCGTACAAAAGCCTTGTGAAAAGCTGTTCCATGGTCATCTGCCGCACCCCATATACGTCCAGGTCCGGCAGCACTCCGGTAATATACTCTAACAGCATCCTGTTGCTTCCCACAATATAAAAATCATCTGGCTTAAACCGTTCCTTGTAATTGTACAAAATATAAGAAATGCGGTGCATGGCTACCGTCGTTTTGCCGCTCCCTGCCACTCCCTGCACGATGATATTGTGGTAGGGTGATTTCCTGATAATCTCATTCTGCTCCTTTTGAATGGTGGCTACGATCTCCCCCAGGACTGCCTGTTTATTTTTTGCCAGATACTTGGTCAGCAGGTCATCATTGGCAATCACTTCACTGTCAAAATAGTCTAAAAGCTTTCCCTTCTCAATCTCATAAGTGCGCTTGTTCTTCAAGTCGATCTTGATTGGGCTGCCGTCCGGCGCCTTGTAACTGCATCTGCCCATCCCATTTTCATAATAGGCATTTGCCACAGGCGCGCGCCAGTCGATTACAATCTGGTTGGTGGTATCTTTTGAAATGCCGCCCCTTCCGATATATAAGGTTTCCATCTTATCAAGGAGCGCATCATGAAAAATGATTCTTCCGAAATACGGTCTGCTCAAGGCTTTCTCATTGCGCATAAGCGCGCGCTTCATATGTTCATGCAGTGTCACCGTAGTATTTAAGATGGAAAATACCTCCGGATCATTGTCATGGTAATGATCCAGCATCTCATCGATGTCCCCTTGCATACGCGCAATCTCCTGCCCGTAATTTTTTATATTATCCTTAATAACAGCAAGCGTCTGTTCCAAGTGGCTTTCCTCTTCCCGCCTGGATGTTGCGAAAATTTCTTTTTCATCTTCTACATGCATCTATGCTTTCCTCCCCTTCTGCCTTTTCGTAAACTCTAATTATATCCTCTATTTATAGTGTAGTGAAAAAAGGAAAAATTACTAGACTTTATTTTTTAAATGTGATAAACTGGACAATAGAGTAGCGGTAAAAATATTTACCGCTTTTTTATATGCTATTAAACGATATTTCATTTGTTTGATTGCCATATATTTAGAACAACTACCCATTCACAAACACAATCTGCAACATAAAGAGGAGCTAAAAATCATGGAAATAAGACGCGCTAAAGAACAAGATATGGACGGAATCGGCAATCTTCTGCAACAGGTATGTCTGGTGCACCATAAAGGGCGTCCCGATTTATTTAAATATGGGGCAAAAAAATATACGGATGATCAGCTCCGCGCAATCATACACGACGACTGCCGCCCCATCTTTACTGCCGTGGATGAACAAGGAAAGGTTTTGGGATATGCGTTCTGCATTTTTCAGCAGCATATCGACGACAATATCCTTACGGATATCAAGACATTGTATATTGACGATTTATGCGTTGATGAAACCATCAGAGGACAGCATATCGGCAAAAGCCTTTACGAACACGTACTTACTTTTGCCAGAGAAAAAGGGTGCTATAATGTGACCTTAAATGTATGGAGTTTAAACGATACCGCCATGAAATTCTATCAATCCTGCGGTCTGAAACCGCAGAAAGTGGGAATGGAAACCATCTTGTAAGACAATGTCATTAAGTTTAGAGGGAAGCGTGGGCAGGACAGCAATGTGACACGGAGCGGAGCGCGAATCAGGTACAGGGGAGCGTATATCATATCGTTTCCAGTCTCTGGCGAAAAATCGGCAATTTCACTTACAGAATTGGTGAGTATCAGGGGAATCCGGCACGGATGCCGGATTAGGAGCCATTAGGCAGGATGCCGCTTGGCTCCGACCCGTCCGCCTTGAAACACCTACGTCCAATTCTGTTAGTGAAATCCGATTTTGAGAGGAGACTGGAAACGATATGATATACGCTCCCCTGTACCTGGTCCGCGCTCCGCTCCGTGTCACTGCTGTCCTGCCCGCGCTTCCCTCTAAACTTAATGGCATTGTTTTGTAAGTTATCTTTCCCTACAGAAAAGACCGTATGGCTTCATACGCGACCGGTATCAGCAGCGCCGGCAGCATATTTCCAACCCTGAATTTCTTTCCGAATCCAATGTTGACCCCTACGCAGAAGATCAGCACCGATCCGATAAAGGACAGCTCATTAATCACCGCCTCGCTGACGAAGGAACCCAAAAAGGCTGCCGCCAGAGTGATGGCTCCCTGATAGATAAAAATCGGCACGGCTGAAAACACTGCACCGATTCCGTAAGTGGCAGCAAACACCACCACGATGATCAAATCCAGAATCGCCTTTGCCACAAGGAGAGAATAGTCGCCGCTGATGCCGTCCTGTATGGAGCCTACGATTGCCATAGCCCCTACACAGATGATCAGGGACACATTTACAAAGCCCTCTACAAACAGATGATCGTTTTCTGCCTTGACCGCCTTCTTAATCTTCTCTCCCAGCAGATCCATCTTTTGCTCGATGCCAATCCATTCCCCCAAAAGAGAACCCAGAACCAGGGAAAAGATAAGGAGCATGGTTCCCTGCGTCTCTATCTTCCCGTCCTGAAAGACCAGCATCTTGGACAGCGCGCCGGCGCCGCCTATAAAAATGGTGGCTGCACCGCATGCCTGCATCATAATCTCCTGCATATTCTTCCTGATGCCGTTTTTAAGTCCTAAGCCGATCAGTCCGCCGGCGATGACCCCCGCCGTATTGATCAGCGTGCCTAATCCTATCATGATTTATGCCATCTCTTCCTGCACTTGCTTTTCACAGGAACGCATGGCGAGAATCGTCTTTTCAAACAAATCATTTAATTCCCAGCCAAGCATCTCCGCCCCCTTGCTTATGACGTCGCGGGAACAGCCTGCGGCAAACTTCTTATCTTTAAATTTCTTCTTTACACTGGATGCTTCCATGTCCATGACGCTCTTAGAAGGACGCATGAGCGCCGCCGCACCGATCAGTCCTGTGAGCTCGTCCACCGCAAAAAGAATCTTTTCCATCTCATGCTCCGGCTCCACATCACAGCACAGTCCATATCCATGGGAACAGACAGAATGAATCATATCTTCGGATGCGCCGCCTTCACGCAATAGTTCCGGCGCTTTTAAGCAGTGCTGCTCCGGGTAAAGTTCAAAATCAATATCGTGCAGAAGACCTGTGATTGCCCAGTAATCCGCCTCCCCGGCATAGCCCTGCTCGCCAGCGTACCAGCGCATGACGCCTTCCACCGTGAGCGCGTGCTGGATGTGGAACGGTTCCTTGTTGTATTTTTTGAGCAGTGCTAGCGCCTCCTGCCTTGTGAGATTGTTTTCCATTGTGATATATCCTCCTTTTTCATAAGTCCTTGTGATGACCATTGTTTACTGCATAACACTTGAATAATCTGAAAAAATATGCCGCAATTCTAACTCCCCTGACTGTATTTGATACATGCACTTATAACTTTCTGTCACCCCTTCACTTTTAACAAGCCTTAAATTTCCATGCACGTGTTGGTTTAAATCGGCATTTTGAATACCCTCAATCAACTTAGCATTAGCAGACATATTAACCTTTTTCACAACAAATCCAAGCATAATATTTCTACCGTAGTAAGAAGAATATTTTTGCGTAACAAATCTGGCAACGCCTTCCTTTACATATTTCTTATTCAAATCAGATGTTCCGTCAATTCTCTTACATTCGATAACATAATATGCATCTTCTTTTTCAAAATCACTTTTTAAAAGGATACGAATATCCACTCTTCCAATATGCTTCCCATTGCCCGCATAATTTTCAGGTACTTCAAGCTCAAATTATTTGCAATTTTCTCAAAATTTGCCCGATGCAGTGCCTCTAATATATTTTTACTAAATCTCCCCTTCATCTGCAGTCCTCCTTCCCCAGAAGTACTGCATTTAAAACTTTATGACTGTCTTTTACCGCCATTGCGGGATGCCAGTTCTTTGCTTCTATAGGCTTTACGATTACAAATGAATCCTCCAAAAACTCTATCATGTTTTTCGTCTGATAAAAACAATCATTGAGCTGATAAACCATAAAGTCAGTAAGTAAGCTAATATCATCATCAATATTTCCAACTACTTTGACGCACTCCGCCATTTTCTCTAAAGAAAACTTTACTTCCAAAGCTGCAAATTTTCCTTTTATCTCCGGATAAATATTTATTGCATAATGCACTTCACTTTGCGTGAAATGTTCATTCCATATTTCAGAAAATATGGATGCATATTCTTTCATCATTTTTATACTGCATTTCGACTCCTGATATGTTCCACAAAGCATTGGGATCTGTACAGATAGCGCATAATCAACAAACTGATTATTTTGCAAACCATACATCTTCATGACGCATTTATTTAATTTATCCTGTAATTCATCCCCATCCTCCTTGCAATCTTCTTGTAATTGCTGGACCAGTTCAACGAGTTCGTCACTATACGCATAAGGGTACTCAGCTAATTCCTCCAAAAAAACTTGTTCTCTTTCTATCCCTGCAGAGGATCCTAGCATTAAATTGAAATAAGAAAATAACGTGGAATTAAGTATACCACATAAATTTAATAAAATTTTTTTATCGGCTTGCGACCCTTTTATGCAATTTATTGTCTCCCTATAAAGAAAATCTTTTTCTGCATATACCGCCCTTATAGAATAATCTTCACAGTCTAATCCCTTTTTAAAAAGGACATACGGCGCTTTATAGATTTCCGGTATTCTGGGACGATGTATTTTATCTTTTTCAAATATTGAATATGCACTATCATCAAAATAAAAATGATCTATCGCTTTATCAGAATCTAAAATTTTTCTTCCAACCAGATGCGAGGCGTCCTTCTTATCACCGTCATTATCCTGCAGTCCTTTTTTCATGATCAAATCATGTTCCGCTGCAATATCCTTAATCGATCTAAACGTTTCATGCATATTGCTAAGCAATTCAAAATCCCAGTATCCGCCGTAAACCAGTATCTTCCACAAGTCATCGTTTTCCAAGAACAAGGTCTGCTTCACATATTTGACATCATTGGGTTCAATCATAATAACCCCAAACAATTTTAAATATTTATTAGGTTTTAAACTTATGTACTCTACTTTATGATTCAGGGAACTTTTTTTACATAGAAAAGAAAGCACAGTTGCCGGTGCTATTGCGCCTTTAAAAATTTCTTTCCTTACGGCCGAGATTTCTAATACCTGCTTTAACTGCGTATTGGTCAATAACCTTTTTCTTAAAGCTATAGAAGGTCCCTTTCCCTTATACAATATTTTTGAAGGAACCACTAAACTACATTCTGTATCTGTATTTGCAATTTCCTGAACCTTCAGCAAAAAAGCAACACTGATTTCACCGTTTTGCGCAATAACATCTCTATCCTCACAATACTTCTTATAGTTTTTCTGCTGCTCGATATTTCCCCACGGCGGATTTCCTAAAATGAATTTGAAATCCACATTTTCAATTGCCCTCATTTTCTCATTATCAAAAAAATCGCCAAAAAGAATGTTTTCATTTTTTAGCAAGGGCAGTTTAAACTGTTTTAAGCTCTTGGGATCCTGGTAGTCAAAAAGTGTAACATAAATAGAAAAAATTGTAACGTCTACAGCTTCCTCGTTATAATCGACCCCGTATATGTTTTCTTTAACCAATGCATGAATTCTATCTTTATCCTGTAAAAGACCATTTGGATCAGCGTTACATTCCAGTATTTTTTGCAACGACTTAACCAAGAAAATCCCCGACCCACAAGAAGGATCCAATACCTTGCACTCATTCTCATTGGCAAGGTAATTTCCAACTGTTCTATTTACAATGTAATCGACCAAATACTCCGGTGTATAAAATGCCTTATCTTTATCTTTCTTTTTTTTACCTAACAATATTTCATAGATATTACTTATTAACTCAATTGGAATAATATTAAAATCATAAAACGGGAACAGGCACAACTGCCCCGTTTTCATCTTTTCCTTAGCTGTCAAAAAATCATGAAGCATAGAAAGAGCCTCTTGTGTTATCTCACTCTTTTCCATCTTTTCATCCATTTCAAACAGATTACCATTAAATCTCGCTTTTAAATAACTGACCAAATCGAAAAAATCATTCTTATTTTGGATAATATTCAGGAATGTCTCCTGCGAATGTTTGACATTACCATTAAGCCCCATATACCCAATATCAACACCGCGGTCAATCAAATACCGAATAAACAATACTCTCAGCATTAGCTTGTTTGCAAAGGAAATTTTGTATTCATCTTTTAACTTTTTGGTAATATATTTAAGATTATCAATTAAAAACTCGTTTAAAGTTTTTTTACCCATGCTTTTCTCGTAAAGTTCTAATGACAGGCTGTTGGTCACATTCCAATACGAAAATGCATTTTTTTCATTGCATTGACTTAAATCATATTCAATAATATCCCGTAATCTAATCTTTTTATCAGTATTTAGAACCATGCTCCTTCCATTATAGACTTTAATATAGTTACCTTCATCAGAAATAACAACCGGCATCTGTGCATTCCATATCCTTCCTTGGATATCCGCATCCTCCCGATCATTTAAATCGTCAAAAAAAACCGTAAGTATATTTCCATCTACAATGTAAGCAGCATAAGGAGCCAATTCGCGTAACACTCTTCTATCATGCCATGATAAATCAGTACATTTATCAATATCAGATAAATAGAATAATTTTTCTGATCTGCTATATCCTAATCTCTGAATGATAGTTTCAATCGTCTTCATCCGCATCACCCCCTTGTTTCGTATATAAATATATTACAATATATACTGTCCAATAAACCTCTCTCAAACCTTCATTCTCTTTTTATCCAAATTGTACATGAAAACACCTTTTTTTACAATAAATTTTTAATCCGCCTGTCTATCCCACAGACAAGTACAATCCCCGTTACGAGATTAACCAATATCCCCAACACAATACTGCCGCTTTTTAATTCAATCCCATTATAGCCTGAAAAAGCATATAAATAATACATGAAGTCTACAAACGCTGCATAATCTCCGAAAAACTGGCTGAACAAATTGTTGACCAGCAAAATAATCAGCGAAGCGCACATCATGCTGGGAATGTTAGACATATGCAGGGACAAAAAAACCATGAACAATACCATTGTGATTTGGGGAACTATCAATAAAAGCATCTGCGGCAGATACTCCCTAGCATAACCAAATACATGGCTTCCCCAAAACCAAAACCCAATACCTGCACTGGATAGAACAACAAACAAAAAGCAAATCCCAGCGACAGCCAAAATGCTGACCGTCTTCGCTGTCAATAGCTGCTTTTTTGAAGCGCCGCTTAACAGCGGCTGTTTCAACATGCCATTTACCCTCTCGCCGCTGATCAATACAGCACAAATGAAGCTTAAGAACAAAGGACCGATAATATCGATATAGGTCTGCATGCAAAACGTAGGAAATCTCCCTCCCGCATAATACCCCATGGCATCCTCTCCCGGGTTCTTCATGCATTGAAGCGCTTTAGAAACAAACATAACTGCCATCACAGCAAAATATAAATATAAAATTTTCTGCCTTTTTATCCGGGCAAACTGTATTCTCAATAATCCTGTTATCATTTTTTCCTCCATTCCGAAGCGGCACAGCTTTTTGGCAATCCCCCATCCAGCGTCTCAAAATTGATCAGAAATCAATTCTTTCAATTTTATATAAAGAAATCTTATAAAAGACAGCGCCGTATACCATCATAACAGCGATTCCCCAAATCATTTCTCTCACGGGCATTCTCCCATACTCATAAGCAAACATTGCCAAATTAGACGGATATCCAATCCATATTCTCTGCAAAGGCAGGATACCGCTGCTGCAGATCCCCCCATCCACCAGCATGTAAAGAATCGATACGATTATCGTCTTCCACGTGCTGCGGGTATAAAGGCAAAGTGCAATTATGCCCATCGCAATGCACGACATATAGATACCTGACAACAGATATTTAGCCCCGGTCCTTATGACGACTTCCGTCTCAAAGATTTCATTTCCCCACCGCATAAAAGCTGCCCCATAATTTATAATGGCAATCAGCAGCACAAAGAGCATTGACATGCCGGCTGCAATCCAAATCTTTGACTGCATCACTCTGCGCCGCTCCTCCCCATGGAGCAGAGGTTGAAAAATAAGTTTGGTCCGATCCTCCTCACATATATAGAGGGTCAGCAGAAACACCTGAAAAAGAATCCCCACCGTTCCCACATAAAACCGCATCATAAATTCAGGAAAATTTTCTCTTCCCACCGTTCTAATATCGATGTTCAGCATCTCTTCCATCTGCGGTGTGGAGATTAAAAAGGCATAAAAAAAAGAAGCTGTTAAAAAACAGGCAAAAAAAATGTAGATTAATTTCTGGCTGAACATTCTCCTTACATATAATTTCGTCAATGGATGCATCATTATAACTCCTTTGTCAATTTCAAAAACAGATCCTGCAATGAATTTTTGCGCATGGAAAGATAGCAAATATGAAAATTATCCGCGACCAGTTTCTTGATGAATTCATCCAGGCACATGGTCTCTAACCTGACTGTAAGCTGGTTCCCCTTCCGTCCGGTCAAGGTGATTCCCTCAAAGCTGGGAAAACGCCTTAAAAAGGTTTCTGTTTCTTCCAGCACACAGTCAACCACATTTGTCGACTCAGATAAGATTTCTTCCGTCTTTCCCTGCAGAATACTTTTCCCTTTATCCAAAATTAAAATATCCGTGCAGAATTTCTCCATGTCATGGAGTTGATGGGAAGAAACGATAAAGGTCGTTTTTTTGCTATGTGACAGATTGCAAATCAACTGATAAAGGTCTATCTGTCCCTGCGGGTCTAATCCGTTTGCAGGCTCATCCAAAATAATCAGTTTGGGCTCCCCCAGCATAGCCCTTGCCAGCGCCAGCCTCTGCTTCATACCGAGGGAAAAATTCCTCACTTTCTTTTCCGCCTGCGTATGGAGCCCCACATAATCCAGCAGTTCCATGACCTGCCCGCCGGAAATATTCTTATAAAGCTGCGCAAAGCATTCTATATTTTCTCTTGCAGTTAATTCCTGATAAAAGCTGGGCGTATCCAGCGCCGCCCCCACCTTTGAAAGCGCCAGCCCCGGATCGGCGTCCAGCGATACGCCATCGATTACGACTTCTCCTTCATCCTTGGTGCATAAATGAGTAATCATTTTTAACGTGGTCGTCTTCCCTGCCCCGTTCGTCCCAAGCAGTCCCATAATGCTTCCAGGCGTAAGCGAAAAACCCACTTTCCAAACGGCAGTCTCCTTTTTATACACTTTTTTCAAATTCTGTACTTTGATTATCTCTTCCATCTTTTCCTCCATTCCGAAGCGTTCTACGCTGAAGCGGCGAGCGAAATATCAGATTTCGCTCTGCCATCATGGAATTTATGACGCTTCGTCACAAATTCTTGGCTGAATAAATTGCTATCGAGCAATTTATTCAGCCTTTCACCCTCCCGATTATTACAAACACAACTATTCCAATCACTTCACCCAGTGCATTGCCGACGAAGTTATGCATGTGCACCACTTCTTCCCATCCATAGTCCCCTGTAATCAGTTTGGTTCCATAATTTCCTGCGATTACCAGCAGCAGGAACAACGCTATACAATCCCAGATATTCCATTTCAAGAATGTCCTGCAAAGAACAGGAATCCAAAGAACGCCCAGCCATAAGAGCAGAATGGGGAGCCCATAGTGCAAAATCCAAAAAGTTCCTACGTGCATCAGATAATATCTTGCAATCTGTATGGCAATAAGCAAAAGGAATGTGCCAATGCTGATTATTCCCATGGTTACCAAAGCTTTGTTCCTTTTGCACACAGAGACGGCGTATACAAGGGCATCTGCAAACATGACTGCGCTCCCTGCAATTAATGACCATGTAATCCCCTTATTGATTGCCAAATCCACGATTCCGCAGACAAGCAGGGCAATAAAGCTTAGCCCGCCCAGACCGTAGAGGAAATACATTTGCTTTGTCTTTTTCAAAAATCTTTTTACCTCTCCCGCCTCTATCGGCTGCGCCTCCTCTTCCAGGCGAAATGCCATATTGCGGTAGACCTCCTTGCAATCCTCGCAGTGTTCCAAGTGCTCCTTTACACTTCTTTGGGAAACGTCGCTTGCCATTCCATCCACATAAAGAGGGAGTAAATCTTTTACGATTTCACATGCTAATTCTCTTTCCATTCTTCTATTCCTTTCATCAATTTTTGTTTGCCTCTGTAATAAGTTACCCGCGCCCAATTTTCTGTTTTCCCCATAATACTTGCAATCTCAGCAAACTGCAGCTCCCCTGTCAGCCGCAGGTGCACGACTTCCCTTGTCACGTCATCCAGATTGTGTATAAGGCGGAAGACCTCTACCTTTTCCAATCGGTTCAGACACTTGCTTTCGATATTTTCGCCGGATGGCATTGTATCGTCCAGTTCCACGGTTTTGTGCCTGCTTCTTTTTTCCAGTTCCTTATACCACAGATTTTTTGCAATCTGGCAGAGCCAGACGGAAATCTTGCAGTCGCCCCTGAATTTGTCAATTCCTTTTATCGCTTGAAAAAAAGTCTCCTGCGTCAGTTCTTCCGCCAGCTGTGTATCATGGGACAATCCGCATAGGTACTTGTAAATCATTGCTGCGTTTTTCTGATATATTTCATCGATTTTCGCCTTTTCCATCTTTTCCTCTATTCTGATGAATCACTGTTTTTTGTACCTCATATTATTAGTTCTATTTTAATGCAATTTGTTACAGGTGATTTTCATTTTTTTCTAATTTTATATCAAAGTTTTTGAATTGAAAGTCTAAAACTTTTATTTTTTACTAAGTTTTCAACTTATAAGTTAAAAATTATTGTTTTTTTAAATTTGGGGGTATAATAGAAATAAGGAAAATTTGTATCACCAGTATTTGTCTGATCACAAAGTGGCTGATACCAACATCATCTACATGAACTTGGAATCCCTGCGTTATCGTAATCTTTCTAATTACCTTGCTTTCTATGACTATGTCAGCGAACGTATTCCGAATGATGGCAAAACCTATCTGATATTTGATGAACTTCAGGCTGTGGAACATTTGGAAAAAGCTATAGAATCTTTCCGTCTCGACTTTGATGTAGATATTTATATCACAGGTTCCAATGCCTACCTGCTTTCCACAGAATTTTCTACACTGCTTTCCGACAGATATGTGGAAATTCGTATGTTACCGCTGTCGTTCAAGGAATTTCTGACATTCTACGAATTTGCCCTTCGGTCACGATTGAAGAAAAGTTCCAGAGATACCTGCAGTTTGGCGGCATGCCAATTCTGAGGGAATACCAGTTTAACGAAGCAAGAAGCAATCAGGCGCTGGCTGCTGTCCTAGCCAAAAAGAGACAAAGAGGCTACTCCTTCTTTTGAAGATTTTCTATGCATTCATTCATCCGCTTATCGCATCTTGCCATAATCCACCATCCAATTCCTATCATTGCAAGACCAAGTAAAATCATAATGATTCTTCTGCCAGAATCTGGAGAAAATAGGCAGGATACAATGATGCCAGTACCTGCCCCTGTCAGCATATTTCTTACGGACTGCCCACGTTTGATTGCACCAAGCATTCTTTCTTTGTCTATTGCCTTAACCATTTCTTTATCCTCCTTTAATAGTCTGTCAAGTGAAATACCGAACTCTTCACTCATACGCACCAGGACCTGCAGATCTGGATAACTTTTCTCGTTTTCCCAATTTGATACGGTCTGTCTGGTCACAAAAAACAGTTTACCAAATTCCTCCTGAGTCATGTTCCTTTCTTTCCTGATATCCTGTATCATGCTTCCTATTTTCATCGTTGCTCCTTCCTGATCATCTGACCATTATCCTCGACTTCATTATCTCCTAAATAGAGCAGAAAGAAAAGCAATCCACGTTTACCATAATCCGAAAACCAGCGCAAAGATTCTTTGACAGCACCTGCAAACGCACTGCTGCCCCAAAAGCAGCCATTAATCTTGTTTCATTCAGAAATATTCCCTTGTTCTCTTTCCATTTTTCTAAAAAATTCCATTGTAAGCAATCCGACAATACAAACCAAGATACCTGTCGGGATGAATACAAGATAAACGGTACTGCGGAACCTATCGAAGCAAATGCCATACACGATTTGTCCCATTGGCTGCGCGCACAGTGTAACCATGGATGTATAGGCCATGACTTTTCCAATCAGATGATTCGGCGTCCTTTGCTGTATGAGGGAAACTGCAAAAATAGAAAAAATACTGATGACTGCCTGCATGCCGCAAAATGAAATGACAGTGATAGCATATTTAATCAGCGAACCAGCCGGTAAAAGGAAAGCGATGCCGGCAGGAATCATAAAAATGCCAATCGATGCAAGCAGCACGGATAATCTATGTATTTTCCATTTATCTGTCAACAGTCCTGCTGCAATGCTCCCTAAGATTGTGGCAATCGCCAATGCGCTTTCAGCCGCCCCATAATGCTGTGCATTTAATCCAAGGACCGTGCGCACAATATAGGGTAATCCAACTATGGTAATGCCCATCACAAAAAATCTTGAAACTGCAGTTAAAAGCAGCATCTTTAAAATACTTGTCTGTTCTTTTGAAATATACCGCATGCTTAAAGAAAAATCCTGTTTTACAATCGACAGTACGCCGCCCAGCATAGGGGCAGTCAGATAGGACAGTGAGGCTACTTGGTTCACCACGGCATTTCCTTTCGTGATTTGATCCCCCTGCAGCATCGTAGGAATACATGCCTGTACCGTAGGTGTTTCAAACGCTCCAAAAACAGAAAGTATGACGAGCAAAATACTGATTACTGCGAGCGCATTGCTTTCCGATAAAAATATGGCTACACAAAAAACCGATGCACCGGTCAATGCGTCTAACGCTACCATAATATTCCGTCTATCTGCTCTGTCGGCTAAGATTCCGCCAAAGGGTGACAAAAGGATTGTAGGGATTGTCGCAGCAGACAAGATTCCTGCAAAAACAGCAGCCGAGCCGGTCACTTCCAGCACATACATGGATAATGCCAATTTCAATATAAAATTTCCAAACAGCGACGTTAGCTGACCTAAAATAAGGAGTGTAAAATTTTTTGTAAATAACGGCTCCTTCATGGCTTATCCTCCTCTTCTTCCGCAAGATCGGAGATAAAATTTTTTGTAAAAGACATGGTTTTATCATCGTAAAGCGGCAGTCCCATATGGGACAGCACTTCTGTCACAAAATAGAATTTATGCTGTAGTTCTTCCTCTGTGGCAGGAAATACCGAAGGCAAAAGCCAGAAATTGATCAGCGGCAAAAGTTCAGAAAGTTCTTTCGTAAATTCTGTCCTGACAGAACCGTCCCTTTTTCCCTCCTCCAACAGTTCCAGCCATAAGGGCGTCAATACACGCCTGTTTTCTCTGATTGAAGCCGCCAGAATATGTGGGTCTTTTAAAATAGAAACTGCCTGCCTATTCAGACAGTTGCGTTCGCCATCAGATTGGTTCAAAGCAAGCAATGACCTGATTTTTGGCAGACCATTCAAATCATCCCGCCCTTTAATCGCATCAAATGGGTTGTTTTCAAAAAACATTTGATTTCCTAATGCGTACATCACTTCTTCTTTGCTTTGAAAAAAGCGGTAAAACATTCCCTTTGCCCCGCCTGCCATGTCCATGATGTCGGAAATAGAAGTTTCCTCGTAACCTTTTGAAACAAACAGGGCTCGCGCCGCATCAAGAATTTCCTTTTTCCATTGCTCTTGTGTCTTTTTCACTGGTCGTGCCATTTTAATCTGCTCCTTTGTAAACAATTATTGACTTGCGGTCAATAATTACTTTATCATGTTTTTGAAGCATCTGCAATAGCTTTATTGTAATAGCAATGGCTCCCGTGCACGTCTGATGTGCCGGAAGCCATTGCTTTCAACTATGTTCCTATATTCTGTTCATACCGACTGTACCAAATCAGCAGCTTATGCAAAAAACAATCACTTTTAAGCGCGCATATCAAACCGCCTGTATCTTCGCTCTATCTGCTGCTCTAATCCTTCTGTCTCCTGTCCCTCAAGTACCTCTTCCGTCTGCTGCGTCAGTGCTTCTGCGTCCTCGGCAGCCTGATCTGCAAGCGCTTCTGTCGTCTCTTCCAAGGTTTCGCTCATTTCGGCGGTCTCTTCCACGATTTCTGACACTTCCTCCAGCGCCTCTTCCAGCATGCCTTCTTCCTCTTCGATTCCCAGTGCTTCCTTGGCAAGATCCTCTGCCCTCTCCTCGGGTGTTTTGGGCTTGGTCTTTTCCACTGCGTCGGCAATCTTTTCCCCTTTTTCTAACGCCTCGTCAAGCGCATGGGACATCTGCTCTCGATTGTACTGCGCTTTTGCCGCGGCAATCTGCTCGTCATAGGTATGCAGCATATCCAGTTTCTCTGCAATTTCCTCAAGGGTGCCGCATTCCATATTTTTCAGATTGCTTTTCTTTTCCTCAAAAAAGGCAACCTGATTCTCGCATTTTTCCTGTCTTTCCATCTTCTGCTGGGTGCTCTTTAATCCGCCGTTGAGCGCCGGCGATCTAAGCCCGAAAAGCAGACCATTGCCTGCCTGTAACTTTATATTCATATTCCATACCTCCAATCCTTTGCAAGCAAAATCTCTTTAAACTTTCTCCAAACATGTAGTTTGATGTATGCTGCTTACATAGATTATCGGCATGATTTTCAGATATTGATGTCAGATGTAACCAAATCGACTCAATATGGAGTAAATTTCTCTGACTCCAGAATCTGCTGTTGATAACGCTTCAATTGTTCATTGAACATCGCCGCACTTCTCTTATCATTCAGCCATAAGACAACATAGACTGTCACAAAGACCAGCGCAATTGCCGCTGCAAGAAGAATACCTGCCAACGGTTCAAAAATAATTCCAGCCGCATAATTTATCCCAAAAATCAATCCTTCTATCAAAAGCAGATGAATGCCTCTGCGGACCAAAACCTGTTTTACGCTCAATTCTTTCTTAGAATATGTGACAATTCCCAATAAAACGGAGCAGAACCCAAACAGGGGCGGTGAAAAAAAAGCATCATATCCAAACTTCTGCTCAGGATAAAGGATCATTCCCACTACCCCCTCCAAAATCGTAATGCAGGTAGTACAGACCATAAATGCCATGATTGGCGCCAAAAAATCTTTTTTATCTTTCATTCTAAACCCCTCCCATAACGATTTGCTTAAACGCCCCCGCATACTGTCTGGATATCAGCAGCTTCTCCCCATTTTTCATATGGGCAAAAAAGCGTCCGTTCAGCGCCGGGCTGATGCTATCTAATTTCATCAAATTGAGCACCACCGATTTGGAGCACCGCACAAAATGATACTCCCTGTAAGCAGTTTCCGCCTCGTACAGCCGCATCTTTATTTCATATACCTGTTTGTCTGCATAGGCAAACACCTTTTCATCTACTGCCTCAAAATAATGCACATCCTCCAGCCGAAATCGCTGCATATGCTGGTCATCTGTCGTGCCGGACAATTCAATGCCTTTAGCCGTTATATAGCTGTGGATATCCCTGATCTCGGGAGTAATCTCCACGCACTCTATGACGACCTGTTCTTCCTCTTTCCTCGTTATTTTTCTGATGCTGACTTTCATTCCAAATCATACCTTTTCCTATATTTGCAATTTGCGCATTCTGAGATTACTCCGCTTTACGGCTCCGCGGTATCAATATTCCGCTTTCAGATTCAGTTCTCCTTCGCCTTTTAAATAATAATCGAACCATATAAGCACCATTTCGTTTACATTCTCAATACAAGTCCGGGCATCCACCTTTCCTACCCCCAGCATCTTTGCCAGAACAGGAGATGCCAGCGGCAAATCTGTAAAATTCAAATGTCCTGCATTATGAAAAACCACTTCCCTGTAGTCTAATGCATTTCTTCCTACATAAAAATTGACGTACTCAAATCCCTCTAATTCCTGCTCCTTTACTGCCTCGTGAACCCTGTCAGAGTTTACATCCAATATGGGAACAGGATAAGGCTCCTCATTAAAAAGTTCCGCACCGTTTTCAAATCCCACATATTCTCCCAGCATGGTGCCCTCTAAGTCAATGACAGCATCGATATCATCCCGCTGCCTTCCAAGCGCCACCGATGATGCGCCGCCCATGGAATGCCCGAACAGACCGATTTTTTCCGAGTCAATCAGGTCAAAAGGTCCAGCCTCCCCTTTTTCCGCCTTACTTAAAATCGTATCCAGCACGAAATTTTCATCTGCCGTCCTAAGCGCCATCCATTCTTTATAGTTTAAATAAAGTCTTTCTTCCACCTCTGGATCCATATTGCCATTCCCCTCATAAACACTCTTAAAAAAGTCCATGTCTACCGTGGTGACCTTGCCATTTACATCCTCCACGAACATGGCATGATACGGATGCGCAACGCTTGCCACCACATAGCCATTGGATGCAAGCTCCATACAGGTGGAATAATTACTGTCAATCACGCCAAATGCCCCATGAGAAAATACCACAAGCGGATATCTCCCCTCCTCCTTTGGATACCAGAACTTCACCGTGAGCGCACGGTTCTCTCCGGTATCTGTAAAGGTCTCCACCCTGCTTTCATCTTCCCACGTAAATAACTCTATGGCGACTTCATGACTCCCCGTGACGACCGGCTCTTTATAAGGCGGGAACAAAAGAATCCTTATCAAAACCACGATACAAAAAATAATGGCTGCAATTTTGACGCACCTTAATACGATTTTCTTCCTATCAAACTCTCTTTCAACTTTTTCTCTTTTCATAATCCGGCTCCTCCATCCTTTGATGGAGCCAACATAACATAATTTTTTCCCACTTAAAAGAGCTTTGCGGATAAGATGCTTTTAAACAAGATGAAATACAAAACGCAGGCAAAGACCGCCTGCGCCCTTTCCTTTTTTATAGAATTTACCCTTTAAGTCCTCTGGACTGTCTATCCATATCCTCCACCACAATATCATAAATTTCTCCTAAGCTGGCGCAATATTCAAGCACCTTCCAGGGTTCATTAGTGTGGAAATGAATCTTAATCAGTTCCTCATCTCCCACCGCCAAAAGACAGTCCCCTTTAAAATTTTCCGTAAAATATTCTGAAATCACATCCTCGTCCAAATCCTCGCCTTCGATCAGCAATTGTGTATCATACTTAAACTCTAACATATCCTTCCTCCTTTTAATTTCTCAACTACTATCTACCTATCATTATAACCATTTTCTATTAATGATGAAACACTTTTGTCATTGCATATTCATCTCTATAGCTTCCGTCATCATATTTCATCGCCCTCGGCGTTTTCCCCGTCACTTCAAATCCGAATCTTTCGTACAATGCCTTTGCCCTGTCATTTCCTTCAACGACTCCCAGCTCCATCTGCTCATACCCCATCTTTTCCGCCAATTCCAACGCATATTCCATCATAAAGCCTCCCAGCCCCAGATGCCAATATTCTTTCTTTAAAGCTATGGCAAATCCGCATCTATGCTTCACTCTTCTCTGCCCGCCTTTTGACATAACCGTGCAATTCCCAGCGATTTCATCCCCAACCTGGACAAGCATCATAAACTCGTCTTCCCCATCCAGCATCCCTTGCAGAATCTTTCTTTCCTCCTCCTGCGTAAAGCTCACCTCATCTGCATTCCTTGACAAAAACAGCGTTTCCCCAAATACAGTTTTCATAAACACAATCATCCCCTCCGCATCCTCCTGCCGTGCCGCCCGCAAAATGCCCTCTTTCCCATTTTTCAACTCTATCTTTTTCTCTGCAAAATTCATACCTATTTTCTCGTTCAAACCTCACCTATCGCAATCATTACTCCATTTTATCAACACTGTTGCACTTATAATTTAATATACCATAAGCAGACATATTTTGTCCAAACTTAACCTTCAATTACATTATGAATGATAGATGATACCGGTTCCGCCTGCAAGGCAGGGCAGCACCATGCGCTTTTCTCTCGTCCATGCTGCTGCCCTGCCTTGCAGGCGGAACCACCTCACCTCCATCAACAAATTGCATGCAAAGACTTAGATGTCTGCACAATGACCTCCACATACTGCCGAATCTCCTGCTCTATCAGCCCTGGATCATAGCTTTGCTCCTTCCCGTTCCTATCCTCCCCAACCGGAAGGGCAATCCCCGTATTCCACTTTGAATTATACGGCACCGTGCGCATATTCATTCTGCAGAGAGCATCCGCAATAATATCATTCACCATCGCCTTATAACGCAGCAATTTTTCCTGCAAGACTGTGGAAATTTGATCTTTTGACGCTTCCCTTTCCACCTCCCCATAAGAAATGATTCCAGCCAATGTCCCGCTGCATTTTGGCAATCCGTCAGCTTCCATCCTTTTATACAAAGATGACATTTTCTCCATCTTTTCCAGAAGCATACATAGCTTTGCCGGTATCGGTGCACAGCAGGGAGAGGCAAAAAAGAGATAGTCCGCTCCCGCCGCCTTCTCATAAATCCTGTTGAACTCCGCATCCTGCCCGCATGTTCTGCACTTGCAGCATTCGCCGCATCCATTACATGGCATTAAGGCAAATTCCCGCAGGTCAATGATTTCACAGGAAATATTCTTTTTCGATAACGCCTCCCCAATAATCATACTTATATGGTACGATGTGCTCTGCTTTTGATTTTTTATAATGTTAGAAGCTGAAATACAGATTGCCTTTTGAACCTTCACTTTTGTAAAATCCATGCCTTTCTTTTTAGTATCCAAGATCCCTGTCAATAATCGTGCCATCCATGGCATTGATGGTGAGCAGGCACCTATATGGCTGCTCTTCCGTCCAAGCCTCTTCCATATCTCCATAACGGAAGGTCTCGCTTCCTAAGAAATCCCACACCGGAATCATAGTTCCTTCCATCACATTCCCCTTTTCCATGACGCGCATATATCCTAAACGCACCTCATTCACCTGCAGCGTCACTTCCGCCTGCACGTCTTTCCAGAAGTCCTCCGTCTTTTTGAACATCATCTCTTCAAACACGTTCTGAATATCCGCAAAGGGAAGCAGGAATACATATTCATCCGACGTTTTTTCCAACTGATAGGGATTGGTCCATTTAAATTCGGCAAACCCATCCTGATCAAAAATGATATCGATTCTTTCATACGGCCACGAAGAAATATCTCCATCTTCCACTGTAGATCCCTCACTATCCGTATAGGTCACAGGTATCCCATCCAGACATCTCGTGAAATGGACGCCGTAACCACCTGTACCAGTTATGGTTCCATTCGTTTCGTTCATAGAGGTAGAAGCAAAATACTCATCACCTGACATAATAAAATCTGAAAATCCCATATCCGTCATCATCTGCTGCGCTTCCTGCCTGACATTTTCCACCGAAATCTTCTCTCCGCCCGGTTCCACTTGTCTGCCCACAGAATAAAAATTTCCTCTGGAACTAATTATGTTAAAGTAAATCCACCGCCAGTCATCCTTCAAGTTATTATCCAAAATTACCGTATAGTCCTCTCCGTTTAACGTCGCATTTCCATACAAAACATTTTCTTCTGCATATTCCACATTTACCCCTTCAGAATCTTCTGTCTTCTGGTAGGAAACCACTGCCGGAACTTCAACGATAACAGGTTCTTCAAGCGCTCCTTCCTGTAATCTCCTAAACTCCTCAATTCTTTCCTCATAAGTTGCTGCCCCGGCTTTGTCTGTCTTCTCTGCATTCTCCAAACGCTCTATGATCTCATCGATTTCCGATGCCGTATATCCGTTAGACGCTTTCATTGCCTCATAATCTCTTTCCCAGAGCGATGCACCGTTTAACAGCACCTGATTTACTTTATCATAGTCTTCCTGGGTAAACACTGCGCTGGTCACCTTATAGGACTTGAATCCTTCCGCCTCCGGCAGAATCACAGGCGCATCCACCGAAATGTGATAGTCCCCGCTGCTTTGCTCCCATGTATAATGCTCCGGTGCCTGCACCATCTGGGCAATGCCGCCAGTATTTGCTGCCACATCCTCTTCCCCAGAATCCTGATCATTCTGCCCTTCCAATTCCTGAGAATCTGAATCTTCTTTCGGAACAACAATTTCCTCCTCAGACTGTATGCTGTCACCGCATCCCGTAAACAGCACGGACAGCATGCTCACTGCAGCACATAATACTGCTATCTTTCTTGCCTTCATTTTCTATCGTTCTCCTCTCCTGTATTCTTTTACTTGAATACAAGAAGCATACGCTACTGTCCTGTAAAAGGTATACAACAAAATGTAAACAAATTGCAAACAGACTTTACCCCTGTGGGAAAATAATCGATACTTTCGTGCCCTTGCCAATTTCGCTTTCAATAGCCAAGCTGGCATGATGGAGCTGGGCAATCATGCTGCACAAGGACAGCCCAAGCCCGCACCCTCCCGCCTTTCTGCTCCGCGTCTTGTCCACCATGTAAAAGGCTTCCGTCACCCGCTCGATTTCCTCTCTGGGAATCCCGCATCCCTGATCCCTTACGGTAATGACATTTCCCTCGCCTGTAAGACAAATCGTCTTGCCCGCTTCACTTGCCTTTGCCCCATTATCGATGAGATTGACCAGAAGGCTTTCAAATAAGTCCCTGTCAATCTGTCGATCCTCCATATGACAGGAACATTCCAGCCGAATCCCCTTTTGCTTTAAAGAATGTTCTTCCAGCCTTGCCACCTGTTCAAATAATTGCTGCATAGAGACCCATTCCATGCAGATACTGTCATTTTCATACAGTCCTATCAGGCTCATAAGTTTGCTGCTCAAACGCTCTAGCCGGCTGCACTCCTCTTTGATATGCAAAAGCGCCCTCTCCTGCTGTTCCTTTTTCAAATTCACATGCAAAAGCGTATCTGAATAGCCGATAATGGAAGTCATAGGCGTCTTCATCTCATGGGTCAGGCTTCCCAGCATCTGCCTGCGCTGCTCAGACACCTTGGATAATTCCGTCACCTGCTCCTCAATCCGGTCTGCCATCTTATTAAAATCCGCCGCCATAAGACTAATCTCATCCCTGCCGGATACGTTTGCCCGCCTTTCCAGCTTTCCATCGCTGATATCCCGCGCTGCATGCTGTAGTTCCCTAAGCGGGCGCAAAATTTTCCTTGTCACCAGAAAAACCAGAACCACACAAACTGCCACTGCCCCTAAAAAGACCAGGATGCTTAGAAACGCCTGCTCCCGCATATCCTGATAGAGCTTTGAGATATCCTGTACAAGTACGAGTTTATAGTCTGCATCTCCCATCGCCGGCACCGCTTTGCCTGAAATCAAAATATATTGTTCTCCCCTTCTTTGTATGACGCTGCTGCACTGGGTTTGGTTCCATCTTTCGTCCCCGGGATTTTTTAATGTAAAAGGCGTCAGGTTGCAGACTTCCTGCGCATCCTCAATTAAAATGTACTGGGAAGCACCATACTTTTTTACCACATAATTGATATAGGAACGCTTGGTGGTTTCGCTGTATTCTTCCCGAAGCCCATTTTCCAGTTCCCTTCCGATAGCATAGGCAGTGGACTGCAGCTGCTGCTCGCAGCTTTCAATCGTTTTTTCCTGATTGTACAAAATCGACCGGTAAATCATTTCCACGCCGAAAAAGCCCATGGACAGCAGCAAGATCAACGCTGTCATAAGGGCAAGTTTCACCCAAAGTTTCATCTACTCCAAATCCTCCAAGCGGTAACCCGTTTTCGATATGGTGCGTATCACATCATAAAAATCCAGCTTTTTGCGCAGCTGTCCGATATGCACATCCACCGTCCTGGTCTCTCCCATATAGTCGCATCCCCATATCCTGTTTAACAACTCTTCCCTTGTAAACGCCACATTCTTGCTCCCTGCAAGGGTCACCAAAAGCTCGTACTCTAACGGTTTTAGGGACACCTTCACGCCGTCCTTCGATACGCTGTGTTCTTTTAAATCAATCATCACATCCCGTATCTGAATCTTTTGCCTGCTGCGTCCGGTTCTTTTGAGCACCTTTTCCATGCGCACCAAAAGTTCCAGCACCTCAAAGGGCTTTACAATGTAATCCTCTGCCCCTGCCTTAAGTCCATGGACTTTCGACAGCACATCATCCTTGGCAGTCAGATAAATGACAGGGATGCCTTCTCTTTGCAGATCCTCCATAAGGGCAAATCCGTCCTTGCCGGGCAGCATCACATCTACTAAGGCGAGGGCAATCTCCTTGTTCTTTCCGTCCTGCAGGAGTGCCTCTGCGGCAAGTCCGTCCATGATGGGTATTGTTTCGTAGCCGGCGGCGCCTAAATTCATGCAGATGAGTTCTGATATGGCATTGTCATCTTCAATCACTAAAATCTTTGTCATCACATACTCCCCCATTTAGCACTTATCTTAACACAAAAGTCTTGCAAAAAAAGCATCAAATTGTAAACAAAATGGGAGGCGGGGGATTTAGGGAAGGAAGCAGCAGGGGGAGGGCGGGGGTGTAGATAGGGTTACAAGGCTCGTCTGTAAATCGGATTTCACTAACAGAATGTATTTATGTGTTTCAAGGCGGTCGGGTCGGAGCCCGGCGGCATCCTGCCGCATGGCTCCTAAAATCGCCATCCGTGGCGATTTTACCCTGGTCTGCTCCACATTCTGTAAGTGAAATTGCCGATTTTTCGCCAGAGCCTTGTAACCCTATCTACACCCCCGCCCTCCCCCTGCTGCTTCCTTCCCCAAATCCCCCTTTTCTAAGACGGGACGTAGTGCTAGTTTGAAAAGGTGAATTTTGCTATGGTCTAAAAATGTAGGGTGTTCTTGATTTTTGACAGGGAAATGTGGATGAGAAAAGGTTTGAGTGTGGGGTGTTCCTATGGTAAACTTTAGTTAGGAGCAGAAGAATCGGGTTTATTGAGGAGATGGTGTTATGGTATTGGAGAGGATTGAGATTTTGAGGGAGTTGACGCTGCCTTCTATTTTGCTTCGGACGTTTCTTGCTATGGTGCTCAGCGGGATTTTGGGGTATGAGAGGGAAAAGAGGCATAGACCGGCGGGGTTTCGGACTTATCTGGTGGTGTGTTTAGGGTCTACGCTTGCCATGATGGTGGGGATTTATTTGACGACGATTTTTGATTCTATCGATGCAGGGCGTATTCCGGCGCAGGTCATCAGCGGGATTGGGTTTCTGGGGGCTGGAACGATTCTGGTGACAAGGCAGAATCAGGTGAAAGGTCTTACCACTGCCGCCGGGCTGTGGGCAGTGGCATGTATGGGGCTTGCTTTGGGCGCAGGATTTTATACCGGCGCACTGGTGGTTTTTGCCGCCATAGGAATCGCGCTTAAAATGCTGCGGGTCGTGAACCGGCATCTGAATCCGGCGTCGAAGCTGGTTATATTGCATGTGGAGTTTGAAAAGATTGCCGACATGAGCAAGTTTATTTCTTTTGCAAAGAGTAAGAATTGCACCGTAGAGCATTTGGAGATGACCCGGGGGAGAAGTACTGCGGAAAGCACTTCTGTCTCCGCTACGATTACTTTGTGTTTTCATGAGGAAGTCACTTACTCCCAGATTGTGGAAACTTATGGCGCACTTGAGGGCGTCACATTCATCGATTATGTAAATTGGTAAGATTATAAATTAGTTAAGGTAAATGGTTTCCTGCCTCTGCTGAAGGTCTGTATAGATGGTCTTAAGTAATCCCGGCGCTTTTGTCCGGCAGTATTTGCAGAATGCCTCCATGCTTCGCCCCTGGTCGGAAAATATGATTTTTCCCTGAGTTTCATCCAAATGTGTCAGTCGTAACGCTGCGGTAAAGGGGCGCTTTAATACCTTTAAATCTTTTTGCATATATTCAAAAAAAGCATCTCCTTCAGGATGCCTTGCATAGCGCAATGCGCCCTGCCAAGGATTCGGCACATTGGTGCGGTCCTCCATTTGGGGATTGATTTCTTCTTTGGCACATTCATGGTCCAATCTGCCTGCGCCGTGCCGGGTCACATAGGTGCGGCTCACATAGATGACTTCCAGCGGACAGGGGGCAGCCCTATGTTCGCTTTGTTCCAATTCTTCCAATAGGTTTTCTACATTTTGAAGTCCCGTGTTGGATGCCGTCAAATGGGGCGCATACGCCTCATTGTCCCAATCAAGCATCAGCCCCTGGGCATTTTCAAAAATTACTGTGTCATACATTTCTGCAATGTCCCGCCACTTAATGAGTCTCACATATTTCCTGAAATTTTCGCACATCTCTGCGGCTGTGTTGTATAGCACATTTTCATCGTAAATCAAATCAATCCATCCGGCGATTTCCGGGCATGCAAACTGCCCGGGATACTCCTGCTTAAGGTTTTCCAGCCGGGGCTTTGTATAGTTCTCCCGGATATTGCGGAGTTTTCCCACGATTTTCTCTTCATCCGTTCCCTCAAATTCATGCAGAAAAAGCGCATAGGGCGTATCCCGGGTGCGGAGCACCGTTTCAAAGATGCCCATGCCGCAGGAGCCATGCCGTTTTTTATCCCGAAGCTGTTCTGTCAGGCTGTTGAGCAGAACATCGTATACCGTGGTGCAGGCGCAGTCCGGGTCGGCGTAAACTATGGCAGGATGGTCAAGACTGGCAAATGCCTCCGCCTCTTCCCCCAGCTTTAACAGATCCGGCAGAAAAGACCTGCTCCAAAAAACAGGGCAGCCCTGATGACTGCCGCTGCCAAGCTGGTGAAAGACAAAGCGGAATCCTCCGTCCGTCACCGTATGTCCCGCCTGCGCGCCGCCGTTATGGCGCACCACCAAGACATGCCTGCCGCGGCAGAGCCAGTCCACCGTCTGCCCCTTTCCTTCATCGCCAAAATTTTTACCGATTACTGCTTTTGCTTCTATCATACTTTATCGCTGCCTGTCTAAAACTTTAAAAATTTCTTTTTTCCCTTGCCGTCCTTAGAAAGCGGTCCCATTTCCTCAAGGATGCGCTTTACAACATCCACTGCCTTGCCGGTCCACTGATCCAGTATTTCTTTCAGCTCCCTCCCTCTGGCATACTGCATCAGACTCACAAAGATTTCCGGCAGCACATCAAGATCCTCCGGGTCTAACTCAATCGCCCTGTTTCCAATCAGTCCCCGCCAGTCCTTTCCGCTTTTCTGATACTTGTAAGCGCCTGCTTTCATCACGATATGGAAGACTTCATATTTTTCCGATGCTTCCTTGAAAAGTTCCTGTGCCGTATACCTGGTTCCTTCTTTTAGCTCCGCTTCTCCAAATACACGGTACAGCTCTCCATATGTAATCGTCTTGTGACAGCACTCGTCCCCTATGGTAAATAAGAACCCCTTTTCTCTCCGGTTCTCATAGCAGTCAATCTTCGTGTGCCTTGCCGCAAAATACCATGACAAGAGATAGGACTCCCCGCCGTTTCCTCCGCCTCTGCCCTCAAAATATACATCCAGGAGCTGTTCCGCAATGCGGATATCCGCCTCAAACTGTGTGACCTGCAAAGGCGCCTGATCGCTTTGGGAATCGCCGATTGCCTGAAACATAATGTGAGGATTGGTCACCGGCGTCTTGTCATAAATCTCCAACATAGTGCGGTTCAATGCCCCCTTGGCAATCTCCTCCGACAAATACCCCATAGAGCCGGTCACATCCAGCCCGAAAATAATTGCCGTAGATGCCGGATTATCCATGGAATCGCAGGATTCCCTGTATTTCACTCCATAAGGATTCAGATAATCCTTCATGGATCTGGACTGATACATATCCTGCACTGTAGACTGACTGTTAATGTTGCGGGAAGAACGCAATTTCTCCCAATCCTTGCTCTGATAACTTCCGTGTCCCATACACTGCCTCCTAATTTTCTCCGCTTCTGCTATATACTTCCTCCTGCGTCATTGCAAGGGGAATGAATTTCCGCTCTCCGTAAGATTGTAAAAGTACCTCATCCCACTTCTTAAAATCTGCCACTGCATCCCGTTTCACATCTTCCAGTAAAAAGTCTGCAAACGGACGCGGAAGAACCTGCGTCCCGCCGCCCTCCAGCTGCCTTTCTAAGTCTTCCCGGTCTGCAAATCCCAGCAGCCTGATTGCACTCTGCCGGATACTGTAAAGATCCGTCCTCCCATGATTTCTCTCATTCTGCCCGCATCCTTCCGACAGATGTTCCTTTTCTTTTCCATGTGAAAACACGCCCTGGGATGCTCCTGCCCTTTGCGCACCGATAAAACCGGCGAACCACCATCCGCCGTACAAATAAATCTGATGGTTTGCCGGATCCACAAAAAGATTCTCCAGCGCAAACCCATTAAGTACCATCTCATTATACTGCAGCAGGCAGCAAAGATTCTCAAGCCTGCTGATCATCCACGCCACATGACGGTCCGTAAAATTTCCTAACATCCCAAGGGGATAGACCCCTTCCTTTTTCTCAATTGCAAGGAACCAGCGGCCGTCCGAAAGTCTGCACTCTGTCACCAGTTTCGGCACATAGGAAGAAAGTTCCCGCTCCATCTCCTTCGAAGGATAGGCAATCCTCCCAATCATCTCCTTGTACCGCCTGGCATAGGCTTCATGCTCCTTGTCAAACAGATAGATGATATTGCGCTTTGCCGCATACATGGTACACATATCCGCCCTGCGCTTGGCAAGATAGTCGATCTCGATGGTTTCTCCGTCCTCCCTTGTAAGCTCCTCCCGGCTGCTCTCCACGAAAAATCCTTCCTCCATCTGGGGGGCAGGTTTTTGATCCAGCAGGGCGGCAAACTGATTCCTGAACTGCTCATAAAGCTTTCTGTCCCGATTGTAAATGGTAGATCTGCTGCCGCAATAAGGACAGACTGCCTGATCCTTTGCCGGGTCGTAGTCTAACGTACCGCCACACATTTTGCATTGCAGGATTGCCATTCCTTTTCCATCCCTTCTTATGATCTATCGGCAGCGTCACTTCAAAGCGCCTTCCCAATTCTTCCTTCATTTATTCCATGCGCAATATAATGCCCATACAATGCTTCTTTATCATAGCCAAAGGCTTCCCGCAAGTCCGGATACTGGTCTGCATATGCTATGTAATCAAATTCATCCATGCTTCCTGAGAAAGGCGTATAGATCCCTTTTCCGCCCATCCACGGGTTATCGGCTCTGGCATCTGTCGGATCCCATCCCCTGTTCGGAGAGCTCTCTTCTATCTTAATTACCGTGGGTTTTCCAAGTTCTCCCGCCTCTTCTGTGTCAGAATATACGACTACTGCTGTTCCCTGTTTACAATTATCGTAAATCCATTTTGCATCCTCAACAGATAATCTTACACAGCCTAGTGACGCGCTTTCTCCCAGCTTATTATATTCTTCCCATTCCAGCGTATCCGGTGATTCCTCAATATACGGCACGGAATGAAAAAGTATCTTTCCATTGAACCGCACTGCATATCTGGCGTAAGTTGCGTCTACCATTTTGCGCCAAGTATAATAATTGGAAGTGCGGAAGATGCCTTCCGGTGTTTCAGAACCCTCACGCCCACAGGAACATACCATTGCCTTTACCGGTGTCTGGGAGCCATCTTCGTTTTGCTGTTTAATGGTAATGCAATTCAAAGCCCTGTTCACATAAATAGTGTAGTCCGGTCGTGTATCGGCTGCCGTGCTTTGCGCCTGCGTTTCGGCTAATTCCGCCGCACAAACGGGATTGCCTGTGCCTGAAAATAGAAATATACCTATAAATAAAGCAGCGGCAAGCAGAATTCTGACTTTTCTCATACTGTAACTATAATTCCTTTCTTTCCATGTTTCTTCATTGCTCTATATTATAGCCTATATCCAGAAATTTTTAAAGTTCATCCTTATCTTAGTTTGTGTCAAGTAATCATTGGCAACTTTCCACTTGATTTTTCTCTATGATATTTCATCTATTTTTTGTATGCTAAATAAACCCTGCTGGGTTCTTTCTCCGGTTAACAGCAAAACGCTTTCTTAAACGCTTTTCTTGATGCCATCTGCATCGCTTCCACTATCAGCATATATGCACTTACTACATCTACATGCGAATTACCTTTTCCACCCTTCTTTGGTGCTTTGGCTGCGCTTAACGTTTCCACGATTTCCTGCATCTGCATCCTAAATCCTAATCCATCTGTGTATCAGTCTATCGTTTCTTTCAGTTCCCTGTTTTCTTTCAGGTACAGCGCTTTTGCCAGATTGTTGACTCCCTTTACCGACCACCGCATTCACCGGTTCTTCATCCGTAGCGTAATTACAGTATAGTTCTGGCTTTCCTGTTTAAGCGTCGGATTTGACGCTTACGAATGGACTCCCAAAAACAAACTGTGTATATTTCCAAAAAAGAGTTTACAGAATGGAGCAAAACTGCCCGTAAAAAGCGAAAGTTGTGTGAAGAAGAACAGATTACTCTTTATGAATTTCATACTTGGCTGGATGCGAGTAAGTGTAGGTAGTTATTTTCTTGCGAAATGAAGATGTAATCAACGCCTCCATCTCACTTCTCTTCACTACTATTTACACATAATTCCCAACTTCGAGAAAATGCGGATAATAATTCCAAATCTCCACATACTTCTTGATTGTATTTCTTGGGACAAATGGAAATTCATCACATATCTCATCTGCACTTTTCTCTGGAAGCATTTGATTTATTGCATTCATTTCTTTATGTGTAAGTGCTGGAACAAATATTCTATAACATTCATCTTCCTTTGGAAACCATTTTTTGTCTCGCAAACAATTAGCAGGAAATCTCTCCTCACTATCGTCATCTTCTTTATAATGTATAATAATTCCATATGTATACATTGGCATTCCGTCAGAATACGAACATTCTAAAACTGCAGTGGCTTTATATACAGGCATCCCTTTCGGTCTACTTGCATTCTTTTTTGATATAGCCGCCTCAACTACATTTGATCTAAAAGACTTAACGTATTGGCTGTAGCTTGCGAATAATATTCCGCCCATTCTTGTCCGATAACAGCATACATTTTTTTGTTTCCAAAGAAATGTACTGCGTCGTGTCATTATTTGCCGCACCAATCTGGATAACTTTATCGCAAGCCCCAAGAAAACTCTTCAATGCACTTATAACATTAGCTGAAGGGTGAAATCCTGAATTTTCAACCGCAAAATTAACTTCATTAATTGTTTGCTTCAAATTTAGTACTAATTGTTTAAAATCATAATCTGCTGCAGCCTGCTTTTTAGTATCCGCAGAAGCTGTCTCCATTTCACGAACGGTTTTCATATCAATTATGCATTCGTTTAATGTATCAATTAACATACTGCCCCTCCAATCTTGCCAATATCTTACTGCATTCACTAATAGTAACCTTCTCGTTGTCGAACACATTTTGAGAGCCAGATGGATTTCTTCCTCCACCAAGCTTTTCTTTCCTTACAGTAAGTTCAGCTTGAATCTTCGCTATGTCAACAACTACTTTCTTTAATAGCTGTTCCAACTTTTCTACCTTTCGAATAGGATCTTGCGAAAATGCCAAAATGCAATCCAGAGCATTTGTAGTCTTCTGCGCAGCAACGATTTCTTTAATTGCTTTACTCGTTGACATTGAATATTTCTTTACCTCGTCAAATAATTCTTGATCATATTTCCCTGGGAGCTTGTTATCCTCAGCAGTTCTATAAAACTCAACTATTTTATCAACCATATCTTCTATGTCTTCATCATCAATATCAGTTGTTCCAAAATTTTCTTTAATAGTTGCCATTATTCCAGCAGCCTTAGCAAGTTCATCTTCTTGAACTTTATCAAGTCTCTCTAAAATCATTCTAAGATAATCTCTTGCATCTCTACGTGGCTTCACCGGATCAACCAAATCCAATATAGAAGATTCAACAGTCAGCTTCTCATTCTTAACATTTCTAACCATTGCATCAAATTTCTCTCTATCCAGAAAAACCTGTGCATGACTCTCACCCTGAATGATATTGCAATACTGTATCACCGTTTCTCTATTAATTTTATCATTCTCGCTTCTAGTAATAATATTAAGCAAAGAATTCCATGCATCCGAATGAGAATTAACACCTAAACCTCTTATTCCATTATCAAGAATATGTTCTGCCTTTAGTCCCTCAACTGTTGTAGCCTTTGATGAACCAAAGAGAATGACTCTGTAGAATTCTGCTATCATTGCACATTTAAAGTAGTCTATCTCTCTATTTTCAAATGTTGTAATAGCTTCAATTAGTGGTCTCTTTACTTTCTCTGTCCATAGCTGAACTCGATATACTCGTCTATCCGCACCGTTAAAATTCCAGCTACGTTTTCCAAGTACATTCCATTCAAGAAATGCTTCAATAACAGCCTGTGTTTCTCTATCTGCAGGAAGTTTATAGAACATCTGGTCCGCACCACGTTTCTGACGTTCAAAACCAACTAAACGATCTTTTACCTTTTTAATCTTATCAACGTTATCCATTGATACCCCCTCAGCCTGCCAATCAATAGCTGAGTAAAGGTAACTGCACATATCTTCTCTTGCTTTTGAAATCAAGACTACATTACCAGTTGTTGCACCAACATTAATCGTTCCACCTGCAATCCAATTTTCTATTGCCTGCAAGCTTTCATTTAACTGTGCCCTCTCCGCCTGGAGCTTCTGCTCTGCTGCAATCTGAGCCGGTGTTTTAACAACTGTTGTGCTTGGCGAAGCTTGTCCAGCCGCCTGACTTACTGACCTTGTTTGTGTAGGTTTCCCAGAAATCTTTTTCCCATTTATCAAAGGAAAACCCATATCCTCATATACTTGTGTGGAAAGTCCTGAAATATATGTGAATTCCCCCTCTTGATAGGTATCAGTTGTTGCATCACCCCAGATACACATGAAAAGGTACATTCTTTCAAACTGCGCATTTGAGACACCCGTCTTTTGGATTGCCTCTCTAAGGCTTGAATTAATATTCGTATTAACAATCTTAAATCCAGGGAAATTGTCAAAATTCCACAGTGCATCTCTTACAGTTTTTTCAACAACATCTCTTAACAAGTAGCGAGGCGTACGATAATTCTCCTGCAAAAGATTATTATACAAATATACAATCGCTCTCCTTGAAAAAGGAAAAAGATTTAACGTTTTTCCTTCTTCTGTAACAGCAACATCCCATCCTTTACCCTGCCTAACTTCATGCACTGGCAAAGAATCCCCTAAACCATCTGTATTAGCCCATGCGTCAACTTCATCTTTTGGCAAACAAAAAGGGCGAAGACACAGAACAGCAAACTCATAACCTCGCCCTTTTACCAAAACATCCTACAATTCAATAAGCTTCAAATTAATTTCCATAAGACACCGCCATTCTTTAATAACTGAAATAGGCAGCCGTTTCTCACAGCTGCCTACCCGCCAATGGAATATTTGGATTCGGGCATTACCCATGCCTTCCTACGGTCTTTTTTATTATATTCACATACAAATCAATTATCCCTACAAGGACAATATTTTATCATATAAATCTTTCCAATTTTCCGGCAAAATGTTCATTTTATATATATCCAATTTCGTTTTTGCTATAAGCTTATCCAATTCCTTTGCCAACATATCTTGTTATCCAGCACCCTAGGTGCTCCAAGTCTTTCTTATATTCATCAAATTAAATGAAGGTACTGACTCATATATTCTGATGTATTTTACAGCAGAGTGTTTGAATCAGTACCTTCTTGTGTTATCA
>CATLAK010000001.1 GCA_949878435.1 uncultured Lachnospiraceae bacterium | reverse complement strand
TTATAAATATATAATACCACATTACATTAGATTACGCTATACATAAAATACATAATATTGACAAAAAATTTCCAGCAACCACAAGAGATTGCTGGATCATTTCAAAATATGAACTTCAAAACTCAGGGGGCAGCCGGCATGAATATGAAGGAAAGGATGCGGCTGATTCCTTATGAGGCTTGTGTGGGGCTGACCAGCACCATAGCGGCGGTCATCGTGTATATGGTAATGCGTTAGAGAATTTGTTTCCACAGGTGACGAGATAAGTGCCGCTGGCATTTGGCGGCTGCTGTAAAAAGATTGTTGCAAAAGATTATGCCGGAAGAATTGCTAATTGAAAGCATCTATGTTAAATTTAGAAAGGAAAAATAAGGCATAACGCGTATTAAGCAGATGGAGGCAGCAGTGTTCCAGATCCTTTCAGAAAATTTCTTTGTGCCGCTGGCATCGCCGAACAAAACAATATATTGGGAATGTCTGGTAAAGCTGTTTTCGGTCATGAACCACCAGCTTTCTTTTGGTGTGGAAAGAGATATTCTGGTGCAGGAACTGCAGTACTATTTTGAACAGGATCAGGCAGCGGCGATTGTGGATGAAAGCTTTGACGGAAAGAACAGCCGTGACAAGGCGAACTGGATGCTGCGGAGGCTGGAATATTACGGCTGGATCGAGATTGAAACGGATAAAAGCTACGTACAGAGGGCAAGCTTTAAGGAATATGCGGTCAAGATCATCAAAACGCTTTTGGAGATCGAGGAAGGAAAACAGATTGAGTATCAGGGCTATATTTATACCATATATAGCTTGGTGCGGAGCAGTACAGACAATCCCGGAATCGTACTTTTGTCTATTTTGGAAAACACCGATATGCTTATCACGGGACTGAAAAACTTAAATTCCGGAATCAAGCGTTACATCGATGAACTTACCAAGTATAAGACACCGGCGGAAATTATGGACGTCCTGTTCAATGACTATATCGAGAATATCGTGGATAAGGCGTATCACCGCCTTTTAACTTCGGACAATGTGTCTAAATTCAGACCGGAAATCGTGGAGCGTTTAGAGAGCAAGAGCCGCAGCAAGACCTACATCGCGAAGGCAAGCGCCGAACTGGCAGGCATCCGCGAAATCTCCGTGGAACAGGCGGAAGAACTGGTATATCAATACATACATGAGATTATAGATGCTTTTCAAAATATGGACGACATTCTAGCGGAGATTAACCAGAAGAATACCCAGTATCAGAAGGCGGCGATCAACAGGGCAAAATTCTATCTAATCGGCGGCGAGGATGTAAGGGGGCAGCTTAAAGAGATCCTGTCGGAAGTGAACGAAAGGATCAATGCGGAAGGGATGGAGCTGGGCGGCATCTATCGGATTGCTTATTTGGATGAACTGATTAAAATCTACAGTTCCAGCGTGTTAGATGAAAGATCCCTGTATGTACCCATCGAAGGGAAAAAGGAATTTAAGCCCGTAGCGCTTACAAACGACCTGCCCGACGCAAAACTGCGGCAGGAAAAACTGCAAAAGATGATGGAAAAGATGGAGCGGGTGTTAAATCCGCAGAAGATCGACCATTATGTACTTGACTGCCTTAAGGGGCGGGAGGAGATGAAAGCATCAGAATTGCCTCTTGATACCACAGAGGACTTTGTGCATCTAATCTACGTCCGGCTGTATGGGCAGAGAAAAAATATGAAGTATGAGATAGAAGCGGACAAGGATATTACGATAAACGGATACCAGTTTAAGGATTATGTGATTCGCAAGAAGGAGCAAGTGTGAAAAATCACACGGATGTGCTGATTTTCCACACGCAAATTTGTGTCGGAGCGTCACAAATTTGTTTGATGGCAGATGCAAATTTGAAATTTGCGGCTTTGCGTTAGCAAAGTTTTGCCCTTGTCGCGTAAACGCTCCGGAATGGAGAAACGAATGGATTTTCTGGAAGGCATGCTGCAAAGGGATAAGGACGAATTTACAAGGATCTGTAACAAGCTGCTTAGTTACTGCTTTGTGTGCAGGAGGAATGAGACGGCAAGGGGAGATTACTATTTTATTACGAAATACAAGGAAAAGTTTTCCCAGTATTTGTCGGTGCTGGGATACCGGCTGGAAATCAACGAGGAATATGGCGTTGTGCAGCTGACGAATCCCCAGAATTATAATCGCTATAATATGAAATTGTTCGAGTCCATTATCCTATTGATTCTGCGGATTTTATATGATGAGAAGAAGAGAGAATTATCTGCCAGCGATGAGGTGATCATCAATATGGGAGATATTCATGAGAAATTCCTAAGCCTTAAGATTCGGGATAAGATGATGGACAAGACCACCCTGCGCAATGCCATCAGCACGATGCGCAAGTTCCAGCTGGTGGAGGTCCTAGATAAGGAATTAGCCAATGAGGATTCCCGCCTGATTATTTATGACTCTATTTTGATGGCGGTGCGGGTGGAGGACATCAAGCAGGCGTATGAGAAGTTAGAAAATTACCGGAAGGGCGGAAAAGAGAATGAAGAAGCTGACGAGAGTGAAATTGATCAATTGGCATAGGTTTACCAATGCAATGATCGAACTGGAAAATTCCGTTTTGATCTCCGGTGAGAACGGCGCCGGTAAATCCACGCTTTTGGATGCGGTTCAATTTGTAGTAACCTGCTCCGCCAATTATTTTAATAAGGCAGCCCATGAGAACGGCAAGCGAAAGCTGACCGGCTATATCCGCTGCAAGACCGGCAGGGAGAACAGACCTTATGAGCGGACCGGCGAGATCAGCGCCCATGTAGCTTTGGAGTTTTACGAGGAGAAGCGGCAGAAGTATTTTATCGTGGGAGCCGTCGTTGATTCTGCTTCGGAGGGGCAGGAGAAGACCATACGGTATCTGATGGACGGGGAGCGGCTGGAGGATGGATTATTCTTTCAGGGAAAAGTTCCGAAATCCATTTCCCAGTTCCGTGCGAGCAATGGGAAAAAGATCAAGACTTGGTGCACCACGGAGAAGGATGCAAAGCAGATGATCAAAAACCGTTTCGGCAGGCTGGAAGACAAATTTTTCAAGTTGATTCCCAAGGCGATGGCATTCAGACCCATCGATGATATCAAGGATTTCGTTTATTCCTATGTTCTGGACGAAAAAGAAGTGAACATTGATATTCTGCGGGAGAATGTGCGCACTTATCAGGATCTGCAGCATACTTTGGACAAAATTAAACTGCGGATGGGAAGGCTGGAGAAAATCGAAGGCTTTCACAGACAGGTGGAAGAGGGTATCAGAAAAGATAAAATGTACGAGTATTTTCTCGACCGCATTGAAGTGGATATTCTGATGGAGGAAATGAAACGGCTGGAAAGTACCATCGTCCACGATCAATACCGATTGGAAAGCTGGAATAAGGAGATTTTGACGGCGAAGAAGGAAAAGGAGGAGAAGCAGGCAATCCGGGATCATTTGTATGCGGAACTTGCCAGTGATAAAGATTTCATTGCCCGGGACGAGCAGGAGAAAAGGCTTCATATGCTGGAGGATAAGCATAACCGCCTGCTGGGAGAGCGGGATGTGCTGATGGAGAGCGTGGATAAGGCGAAAGCCCAGGTCAACCGCCTTCTGAGGGTGCCCGATGTGGATGCCTGTATGGAAGCATATTCTGTACAACTGGGAGAATTGAAGAGGGCGGCAGATATCGGTGCATTTAAAGATACCTTGCAGCAGGTCATTTCCTACAAGAATCAGATGAGCGGCAAAGTCTATAAAAGACGCGCGGAGCTTGATATAGAGATTCGGGAATTATCGGGGAAAAAGAAGGAATGGGATTTAAAGATTGAGAATCTGATGAAGAAAAAGCTTTCTTACCCGGATGAGGTTACCCGGGTGATGCAGGCAATCAGAGAGGAGTTCGTGCGCATCGGAAGAACGCCGGACCCCAGGATTTTGTGCGAGATGCTGGAAATCACGGATGAGACCTGGCGGAATGCGGTGGAAGGCTATCTGAATACACAGCGGTTCTATATTCTGGTGGAGCCGGACAACTTTGACATTGCATTGGGAACCTATGACAGGCTGCGCAGGGAAAAGCGGACATACGGCGTAGGTCTGATCAATACCCAGAATCTGGACGGATATGACACCCCGCCGGAAGGGTCCCTCGCCACGGTCGTTACTTCCAGCAACAAGTATGCGAAGCGCTATATCAACATGGTTCTCGGAAAGGTCATGATGTGCGACCATTACAGCCATTTGAAGAAATATAAGACGGCAATTACAAAGGAGTGCATGCGCTATCAGAACCACGTGGCAAGTGCAATTAAGCCTTCCATCTTCGAGACGCCATACATCGGTAAAAATGCCGTCCGGGTGCAGTTAGAGCAGGCAAAGGAAAAAAGCAGGGAACTTGGGAATCAGTGCAAGGAGAAGCAGAACATTCTGCAGAATCTGGAAGAGCTGCAAAATCCCCTTTCCACGGATATCGATACAGACATCAAATACCGGGTGGACGTTTTGACGGATCTTTGCAGCACCCGGCAGGAAATCAAGAACTGCAAAGACAATATTGCCACATTGGAGAAAAATTCCAATGTGATGCTCAAACAGATTCAGCTGACGGAACTGGAAAAGATCATCAAGGAAACAGAGGAGCAGATTTCCAAACTAAACCGCAAGGTAGGGCAGACCGAACAGAGCATTGGAAATACCAAGGAAAGGCTGGCAGAGCGGCAAATCGCCCTGATTGGTCAGCAAGCCCTTTGTACGGAACTTGCCGCCAGATATGAAAAAGACATCGTGCTTTGGAGCCATGATTATGAAAAGCAGTTAAAGGACAAAAGCCACGAGCAGTTCAGGGACAATTTTGCCCGCAGGAGAAAGGCGAACCAGACCACGGTGGCGAAGGACACCGAGTCCATGACGAACTGTATGACAGAGTATAAGACGGCACATGATTTCGGCGCTGCGGCGTCCTTAGAAGGGTATCCGGATTTCGAGGCGGAGTATATTAAATTAAAAAGTTCAGAGCTGCTTGCTTATGAAGAAAAGGTAGAGCGCGCGAGGCAGTCCGCAGAGGAGGAGTTTAGGGAGCAGTTTCTAGCCAAATTGCAGGAAAATATGAAGAATGCCCAGACAGAATTTAAAGAGCTGAACAAGGCGTTAAAGGACATCCGTTTCAGCAATGAAAAGTATGAGTTTTTGTTCATGCCAAGCAAAAGATACCGCCATTATTACGAGATGATCATGGATGATTTTAACGCTGTGCAGGGCGAGTCTATTTTCAGCGGTTTATTCCATGAAAACCACAAGGAGGTAATCGATGAGCTGTTTGAGCGGCTGGCGCTGGACAATGAAAACAGTGCCAAAGCGCTGGATGAGTTTACCGATTACAGAACCTATATGGACTATGACATCCGGATTCTCCACAGCGATGAGAGCTATTCCTTATACTCCAAAGTATGCGAAGAAAAGAGCGGCGGAGAGACGCAGACGCCCTTTTATGTAACCGTAGCAGCTTCCTTTGTGCAGTTATATCGAAACGGTATCGGCGGGGAAGCGGTAGGCTTAGTCATGTTCGATGAAGACTTCAACAACATGGATGATGAGAGGATCGGCGGCGTGCTGGAATTTTTAAGAAGGCTCCCCTTGCAGATTCTGATTGCCGCCCCGCCGGATAAGATTCAATATATCAGTCCTTTTGTGGAAGAGACGCTTTTGATTATGACGGATGAAAAAGTAAGCTTTGCGGAGAGATATTATAATGGTGCAGTATGACAGATATGTTTTGAATAAACTTTTGGACACTTATGAGTCCAGCCTGCTTTCCACGGGCGAGAACAGAAGAAACATCCATATAGAATTTCGTTTCACGAAAAAGTCGCTGCCGGCTTACTTCGATGAGAGCTCTTCGGAATACGAACGGATTCATTTCTTTATGAAAGCGCTGGAAGAAAAACAGCTGATCAGGATTTGCTGGAAAGGAAAGAAGGAAGGGCATATTATCGCAAAGGTGCAGCTTAATGATGAAAAGCTGGACGAGGCATATGCTTATGTGCACCGCATGCCTAAAAATGACATGACTAAGCAGCATCTGCGGTTATTGGAAACATATATCAGCAAGACCCTGCCCCCCATCAGCCGGACCTTTGCAGAATACCTGCAGGAACGGCTTTTAGAGCACAAGTCCGTAAAAGAATTTATACAGCTGGAGGATCCTGCATCTACCAGGCAGTTACTAGATACCATACAGGCGATAGAGGAAAACGAAACACAGCTTTACATCAGGGAGTTTTCTATTCGTTGCTTTCAGGATTCTAAAGCCTTTGAGAAGATGGAGGGCAGAATCGCCCATGTGTTCCGCAAATTTAAAGAAGGCTGCGAAAGGGCAGCGTATGATGAGATTTTGGCAGAGTACGGCATCTATCATACGCCCAACTACGTTTATCTGAAGGGAAATGTTCCACTTGTTATGAGGGGAGAAAGAATCAATCTGTCCGTATTCAGACAGGGAATGGGGATTTCCGGGGAGGATATGGAAGGGATACGCTTTTGCAGTACGGCAAATGTGAAGCAGGTGATCACGATTGAAAATCTGACCACTTATTTTAGGTGGCAGGAAGAGGACAGCCTGCTTATTTACCTTGGCGGCTATCACAATGGAGTCCGCCGCACGCTCCTTAAAGAAATCTATGCCAGCTACCCTGAGGCAGCCTATTATCATTTCGGGGATATCGATGCCGGAGGATTTGAGATTTACCGCGATCTGCGGGAAAAGACGGGGATTCCGTTTAGGATGTATCATATGGATCTGGCGACCCTGCAGGCGCATGCAGCTTATGCAAAACATCTGACGGAGAATGACAGGAAGCGGCTCTTAGGAATGCGGGATAGGGAGGAACTGCGGGAGATCATTGATTATATGCTGGAACATGATAGGAAGCTGGAGCAGGAATGTGTAAGGGAATAGAGGAGTTTAGGTTTGATGGGAAATTAGAAACAATTAGATTGAGCTTTGATACCGAGAAAAGTAAAAAAATTATTAAATGTGTTGTAACTAGGGGAAAATGGTGTATACTAAAGACAGTAGGTGATGCACAGCCTTATAAATGAGCGAGTTATAAGTGGGTGATGCACAGCCCATAAGTGAGCGAGTTAGCAGGAGGCAGGGACTATTGGAGTCTCTGCCTTTTCTGTTAGATAATACGGCGGCTAAAGCATGCGGCTGTTTGTAAACAAAGGAGTTTTATGAAAGATAATTTAAGAATATATGGAGTGAAAGATTCTTACATAAAATATTTGAGCCAATATCAGGAGCATTTGTTCCTGCATGAAGGTGGGGCATCGGGGCGTAAGTATATTGGAGTCGTTTTTGAAATCAATAAATTTTCCTATTTTGCACCATTATCTTCGTTTAAAACCAAACATAAGAAGATGAAGGAAGGTGTGGATTTTATTAAGATAAAGGATTATGCTGTTATCAATATTAATAACATGATTCCTGTACCGAAAGGGCAATTGGTAGAGCTGAATATCAATGCGGAAAAAGATCCGCATTATAAGTTCCTTTTGCAGGCTGAAAATCGGGAAATCAATAAACAAAAATGTCGGATTAGAAAAAATGCGGAGATAGTCTATAATCATAAGAGGCGTAATGGAAATTTAACACAGTTGGCAAAAAGAACAAACGATTTTGAAATGCTGGAGAAATTAAGCAGAGATTTTTGGTGATTTGACCAATGCCGCAAATGTTCTATAATTTTAAGGGGAAGATGTATATGACACAGAGGATTCGCTGTGCAATGGAAATTGTTACATTGTTTCAAACGGAAAAATGCGTTATAATTTCCACATGGTAAAACAGTATGATTTGTGCTGCCGCATGTCAGGACGGATATGCGGCGGCATTTTGCAGGGGGCGTGGACAGATGGGAAAAATCAATCGTGAAGATATGATGGAACTGACAAGGCGCATGACTCTGAAACGGAACTGCTTTGATCGGATTGCCGGGGCATATCTGGCAGCTGCTTATGGCATTAAATGAGTGTGGGCTGAAAAATGATGCAATGTTGGATACATTTTATGAGGAATTTGGGCAGAGGTATCGGACGGATAAAAGCTATGCCATTTACTTTTTCCATGGCAGCTATGACGTCCCGCTGAAAGCCAGCGACAAGGAGATCCTGAATTTGAACAATCGGAAGTTGAAAGGAAAAGAAAATGGCATTAACATACAGAGAAGCTGTCAAATCGGATGCCGATTTGCTGATGGACATTTATAATTCTTCATTTTATGATGATTATGTCCGCTACGGGGAATGCCCTGGTTATGGAAAAACGAAAAGTCAGATGGAAGCGTCAATCCTCCGATTCCCAAAGCATATTATTATGAAAGATGGCATTCCGGTTGGAGTGGTTTCTCTAGAAAATAGAGGGAATGGGCAGTATTTTCTTGGATGTTTATGTATCATCCCAACATATCAGGGATTGGGGATAGGCACAAAAGCATTCAGATATATGCTGTCAATTTGTCCGGATTGGAAGTTAATTACAGAAGCATGTGCAAGCTTCAAGCTATATCACAATGAAATTAATGGAGGTTCGGGAAATGAAGCATAAGAATATGTCCTATGATAACCGCTATAAATACAAACTGAATATGCTTGAACCGGGACTTATTATGATGAAAATCATTGGAGTGTTATTTGTATTTGGCATTGCATTTTTGGTGGCAAAGTGGCACTGGCTATCTATCGTTTTTTTTGTTTTATCAGGAATCATATTTACTGCTTTGCTGATCTTAATAGCCATTGAAGCACATCAGGATAATGTGCTGAATGATATTGCCATACGAGAAAATAACGAATTGGAGAAAAAATAGAAAGAGCTGTTGAAGTATCAAAGGATTTTCAGCGTGAAGCAGTCACAGGTACCACTGCGAAAAGTTTTCACGTCCAACCAGAGGAGGAAAGAGGTATATGATACAGAGGATTCGCTGTGGCAATGGAAATTGTTATATTGTCTCGAATGGAAAAAATGCAATATTGGTGGATACAGGAAGGGAAAAATACCGGCAGAAGATTTTGGATGCCTGCAAGCCTTATGATGTGTGTCTTCTCGTACTGACCCATGGGCACATGGATCATATTCAAAATGCCGCGTTCCTATCAGATGCTTTAAAGTGTCCGGTTGCCATGAATAGAGAAGACGAGCCTCTAATTGCCGATAACATGCAGCAGCCTCTTTTCGCACATCGCTTTTTAGGGAAAGTCGTTCTGTCCATATCTGTGAAAAGCTTTTACAAAGATAAGATTCCTGCGTTTACGCCGGATGTATTCTTACAGGATGGTGATTTACTGGATTCCTATGGGATTCCGGCAAAAGTGATCAGCCTGCCTGGACATACCAACGGGTCCATTGGAATCGATGTTATGGAAAAAGATTTGATTGTGGGAGATGCACTTATGAATATGTTCTACCCAACCGTTTCGATGCTTTATCATGATAAGAGCGTGATGCTTCAAAGTGCTGATAAAATCAGCGGGATGGGAGAGAGGACAATTTATTTTGGACATGGGAAACCGATGAAGAATAGAAATTGGAAATAGAAGCTAGTGCCAATGAGTAAAATGAGTGATTTGCAGATGGAGAAATAACTGAAATGACAAAAGTGAAATTTTATGAAAGCATAGAGGACGAACTGCTTAAATTTGCTGTGATACTATCTAAAACACAGAATAAATATGTGTTTTGTAAACATAAGGATAGAGATACATGGGAAGTACCCGGAGGTCATCGGGAGAATCAGGAAAATATAATAGATACGGCAAAACGGGAATTGTACGAGGAAACAGGCGCTTTGGAATTTGATATAGAACCTGTCTGTGTATATTCCGTTACAGCACCTGATAATTTTAACCAAGGAGAGGAATCTTTTGGAATGTTGTTCTTTGCCGATATCAAATGTTTTGAAACAGAGTTACATAGTGAAATTGAGAAAATCAGTATAATGGATGGATTGCCGGAAAGATGGACATATCCTGATATCCAACCGCATTTGATTAACGAAGCAAAGAGACGGGGATATGATTATTGAAAGCATTTCAATCAGTTCACAATTTCCATATGTTTTTAACGTAATAATATTTTTAATTATTTAATCTGTTGTAATTGAGCAGGAAATCTGAAGTGGGTTTCCTGTTTTTCTTTTTTTAATATAGGAAATAATCTGGTTTAACATTCGATAGTTGCATAATTTGGTGACATGAAATGTACATATGGTTTCACATCGGTTTACAGTTCTATTTAAAATGCCGACAAATCTTACGAGGAAAATATACCCGGACTTATGATAAGAGGGTATGAACAGTCCTGACTGACAGATGGGCTGCAAAAAATCAAGAAAATGGAGGAAGAAAATGATGGGTATTAACGGAATTGGAGCACAAGGCTGTTCCATGGCAGGGTACGGCACAAAACGGACAGAAAATCATGTGCCCGGAAAAAGTTTTGCAGAGCAGATCGACAGTGCGGCAAGTCAAAAAACGCATATTGTTTACATGAAAACGGATGATATGCTGTACTCCGGCGGAAATGGCACAGGTTTATCCTTTTACATCAAGTATGCCGAGAACTCGACGGAAGACGATCCTACCGTCGTTGCAAAAGGGGTTGATGAAAACGGAAAAGAATTTGAACAGACCATCCATATCAACAAGATTAATCCAAGGGCGGCGACGATTGTTGAAATGAGGGCGCTGGAGGCATATACAGGCGTGGAAAAGCAGTATGGGTTTACGTCTCTGCCTTTGGAAACTGGAAGCATGGGGCTGAGAGACAGAAGAGACTTCATGAATATGTTCAAGAAGACCATCAGCGACATGAACCTATTGAGCCAGAGAAACTCAGCGGCATATTATCAGTACAGCATGCAGGCATATTGGAATTTCATGAACCGGAAATAAAACAGCATAAATGACAATGGAGGAATTAGAGATGAGCATCAGCAAAATTGGAGCAGCAGATTACTGTTCAGGATGGTATAAAACAAGAAGAATGGCGAATCAAGCAGAAGGAAATGATTTTGAGGGGAAGATGGGAAATGTAAACCATACACAGAGTACAGGATTTGCCCTGCATATTTCAAATCCGGAAGACGGAGAAGCAATCGGCGCAATGGCAGACCATGAGGGCTCTGTCACGGTATATAAACCTAAGGATTTCGATCCGGCAAATCCTGTATATAAGGTGAAAATATGGGATGCCAAGGGAAATGTGACGGAAAGGATGGTCGACGTATCTAAGGTTGATCCGGGAAATTGTGATGAAATTGACATGTTTGCCTATTCAAGCCATTTAACAGACAGCGGCAAATGCCCGGGCGCACAGAGCGCATTTATGGGGGCGAAATCTTACAATCATGCATCAAATAACAGCAATGGTTTATTTGATAAGGAAAATTGGATGGACATCGTCAAAGAAGTGATGCAGATGCAGTACGATGCGGGAAACTTAAAGGGGTATCTGGATTATAAGCAGTTTTGGGATTTTTTAGGGAAGGAATAGCAATTGATATCAGCAAAGGGCGTTAGGGCGACTCTCATAAGACAGTATTAGAAATGTTTTCGGAAACGGCGTAGCTTGCGGCTATGCCCTTTCTTCCGCTGTTATTCGAATAATGATTTGTACGTTTCATTTCCTGTTTTCCATGAGTAGCCCCCCTCACTGAAAAGACATTTGCAAGCCCGCTTTATGATAATTGTTTCTTTCAATCCCTACAACATCGCAGATAGCGGTTTTACCGAAGATTTTAGAATGATTTAAGAAAGGAATTTTCTTATTTCCTACTACGGGGGACATGCCGGAAATGCTTAACATACACCGAAAAATGTTTCAAGTTTTTAATTGTGATATGGTCAAAGTGTCGATTGACTTTTTAGTATCAAAATGATAATATTTTCGTGTATTAAAGCAGGAGGGCGGAAGATGACAGATAAACTTATGGATTGCATTACAAATCCGGTAAAATGTAAATTGTTGCTCGAAATACATTCACAAAGGAAAGCCACGGCAAAGCATTTAGCCGATACCTATAACGATATTCCACAAGCTACCCTATATCGGCATCTCAAAAAAATGTTGAGCGACGGCATTTTGCAGGTGGTAGAAGAAACACAGGTACGCGGTACAGTAGAAAAAACTTATTCACTTGCATGTGACATCAATAGTAATATGGAAACTATGGTGGAGGAAAATTCCGGCGAACTTTATATGCAATATTTCATGCAGTATATCTTTGGATTTGCAAAGCAGTTTCAAGATTATTGCCAATCTCCAAATATTAATATCAAAAAAGATATGACGGGATTTTCTCTTTCCCCGCTATATCTTTCTGATGATGAATTGACTTCTCTTGTAACAAACATTTCTCAAATACTCAACACAGTAAAAAACAATGAACCTAATTCAGAACGTAAGTTACGGACGATAGGTGTGATTGTATCTCCGGCAGAAAATACTGACAAATAAAATGACCGTCCCAAATTTTGCGGGGCGGTTTTTATTGACTTTATATTATCATTATGATAATATTATAAAAGTGATAAATAATAGGAGGTAAAAATATTGAACATTCTATTTGAAATTCTGCCATTTCTGGTTCCAGTTCTGTTGGTAGACATTGCTCTTGCAGTAGCGGCGGTAAGGCACATTCTGCGACACCCACGCTATCGCTTTGGAAACAGAACTATATGGCTTGTGATTGTTGTAGTCATCTTGATCTTTGGACCGATTATTTATTTTGTCTTTGGAAAGGGGGAAAACGAATGAACGTCCTCACAATACAAAACTTATCCAAAAGTTTTGGAAAGCAGAGAATCATTGATAATCTCAATCTGTCTGTACCGGAGGGAAGTGTCTTTGGTTTCATAGGAAAAAATGGAGCCGGCAAAACAACGACCATGAAAATGGTATTGGGACTATTACAGCCCGATAACGGAGAAATCCACGTCTGCAATGAGCCTGTTGGCTTTGGGCAGACAAGGACAAATCAATATATCGGATATTTACCGGACGTACCAGAATTTTATAACTATATGACACCGATACAATATCTAAAGCTATGCGGAGAAGTCATTGCTCTATCAAAGGCTGAAATATCAAAAAGAAGTGAAGAACTTCTCTCACTTGTTGGCTTATACGACGTAACAAAGCAAATTGGTGGATTTTCTCGCGGCATGAAGCAACGATTGGGAATTGCACAGGCATTGCTTACGCAGCCGAAATTACTGATTTGTGATGAACCGACAAGTGCGCTTGACCCCGTAGGAAGAAAAGAGATTTTGGATATTCTTTATAAAATCAGCGGAACGACGACGGTATTATTTTCCACACACATTCTTTCTGATGTAGAGCGAATTTGCAACCATGCAGCCTTTTTGAATGAGGGAAAAATCGCCGTCACTGGAACACTCGCAGAAATTAAGGCTTTACATGGACATGAAAGCTTGCTTTTGGAATTTTCGGCGGATAAAGATTTACAGCTTTTCAAAAAGCAGAAGTCCGCAGAACCATTGTTGATTTATTCCGAAGAAAATAACAGGGAACTCATTTTACACAGCCGCAATATGGAAAATGTGCAAAAGACCTTGTTACGTATACTTGCGGAAACAGGGATTTGCCCCATAAAAATAGAACTTATGGAGCCGTCCCTTGAAAGTTTGTTTTTGGAGGTAGTGAAATGAGCGGATATATTGCTTTTGTGAAAAAAGAATTTACGGAAAATATGAAGAATTATCGTTTTCTTATCCTGTTCGCGGTCTTTCTGATTTTCGGTATTATGAGCGCGTTTCTTGCAAAATTTACGCCGGAGATTTTATCGGCTTTAGCCGCAGACATGGAAATGACTTCTGAACCAGTCGCTTTGGACGCATGGAAACAATTTTACAAGAATATTTCAGGCGTTGGTTTCAGCGCATTTATCATTCTGTTTGGAAGCTGTTTGTCAAATGAATATTCTAAAGGAACATTAGTTTTAATGGTTACTAAGGGACTATCCCGTAAAGCTGTTATTCTTGCAAAATATACAGTAGCTGTCGCTCTTATGACAATCAGCTATTGGATTAGTTATGCCGCGACATACGGCTACACAGCCCTTTTATGGAACGATACCAGCCTTGCCCATGTTGTTTTCGCCGCAGTTTCCCTTTGGATCGTCGGATTCCTGTATTTAAGTATTTTGATGATTGGGTGTGTGATATTCAAGCAGACTTTCACAAGCATACTCTTTACGGGTGGTATTGTTGCCCTTATATCTTTGCTTGGAATGATTGAACCGATTGCTAAATTCAGTCCGTTCATCTTAACATCAAAAAACGTAGATTTGATTTCCGGCAAAGTCATTCCGGCAGAATTTGTGATACCGGCTTTTGTTTCATTCATTTTATCCATTTTCGGATTGCTGATTGCTATTCGGCTTTTCAATAAAAAACAGCTTTAAACAACGAATATCTTAATGCGGGGACATATCAATGATGATATTCAAGAACGTCTGAAAGCACAACTTATCAAAATTATCCGGCAATTCCGTTTTGACAGGGAGGAGTGACAAAGATTAGAGTAGTCATTTATTCCGGGCTATGATAAAATATAGCATACATGAAAGAATTTTTGTTTATACTTAAATTAAGATGACAAGCTCTGCTTTGGAGGTATTTTATGAATATTCAATTAAAGAATATTGGAATTATACAGGATTCCGCCATTGAAATAAATGGGTTGACAGTGATTACAGGAAAGAATAATTCGGGAAAGACAACGGTTGGAAAAGTATTATATTCTTTAATTGACAGCGTTGCCAACATGAAACAAAAATCCATTAATGATAGGTATAATTACGCTATTGACCAGTTGGAAAAGGCATGTGAATGCTTTCCATTTCATCTGATTATTAAGCGTGGGAGAGAATATATTGAAAATGAATGTATAAGGATTTTTTTTGCAGGTGAATATGAAGAGGAGATTTCTCCCGATAAAATTGATTTGTATTTAATGGATTTGATTCAGGAACTTAAATATTTTGAAATATCGGAGGACCCTTATAACTATATCTTGGAGAGGTTTCAACGCCCTTCTGCTTTTAGACGGGAAAACACTTTTGAAAAATTTGAGATTTATAAAGAGGAAGCAATTTCAATTTTGCAAAGAACGCAGGAATACATTACAAGCGATCCTGAACTCGTTAATTATGCGAAGCAATCGATCAATTCTACCTTGGCATTGGAATTTAACGGGCAAATTCAACCTGTGGCGTTGGAAAGTGCAAGATCATATATAGAAATGAATAATAATGGAGAGGCGTGTTTTAAGATTAATATTGAGAACAATGAGATTTCAGAATCTAATGATATTGTATACTGGAACTCTCCATACAAAACAGTTTATTTTATTGATAATCCATTTGTTCTCGATGAACCTGCATTTCGCAAAAAAAACAAATATACAACAACGAGCATTTCCTTTGTGAATGAATCGAGAATAGTTACCCATGATAATAAACTTAAATTTGTGCTGAATTTTGCGCGTCCAAGGTCGATTTTTGAGGAAGGGGTAATTGATGAACGCTATAAATTGATTAAAGAAAAAATCGACGCCATTCTTCCCGGAGAATTTGCTATGAAGGATGGAGAGCGTTTTTATGTCAATGATAACGTAAAGCTGAATGCAGGTAATTTGGCTACCGGCTCTAAAATGTTTTCGATCATAAAGATTCTTTTGGAACGGGGCGAAATCGATGGAAATACCTTATTAATCCTCGATGAGCCAGAGTCACATTTACATCCGAAGTGGCAGAATCTTTTTGTTGAAATTATGATTCTTCTTGTAAAGGAAATCGGATGCCATGTATTGCTTACCACGCATAGTTCTCAGTTTATGCTTGCGGTGGATGCATATATGCGAAAATACAACATAACAGATTTGTGTAACTTTTATCAGACAGAACAGGTGGAGGATGGACCGTTCGTATCTTACAAGTGTGTAAACGATTCGCTGAATCTTATATATGAAGATTTTGTAACCTATTTATCAGATATCAAATTAATGCGCAATCAGTTCCTGATGAATGATGATGTGGAGTAATGCTTATGATACAAAAGGATTTGTGCAATTATATTACTTCTGAATTTTCTGATTACTTAGAACCGATATTTTTACTTTCTAAATCTACAGAGGGGAAGGTGTTGGTGAAAGATGAAAGAAAGCTATACAATTTCGATAAGATAACTGAGAAAGTATACAACAATCTTAAAGTACCTTCCTCTGCGGATGCGCTTTTTGCCACCAGTAAAGAACTGTTATTTACAGAGTTTAAGAGTGGATTTAAAAGAAAAATATCGGAAGAAACAATTGATTACAACAAATTGACATGCCCGGACGACAACACAAAAATATGTAAGGATTATGCAAAATTATTGATAGATAAAGGAAAACTTGAAACAAAAGAATTGCTTGATTCCCTAAAGTTTAAGGCAATTGAAAGTTTTGTGACTTTAGAAAAGAAATTATTTGCATTTTGTCCGGGGAGTGTTCCTGAAAATAAGCATATTAAAGTCATTTTTTGCGTAGTCATAGACGATTACATTGACAGTATGGAAGATACATTAACAGAGCTTGCCGATAAACCCTCTGCTTCCAATACTTTGACGAATGTTAGAGCATCATTATCCAGATTTGTTGGATTAAAGACCGCAGATGGTCAAGACTATTTTTATGATGAGATCAAAGTTCTATCACCATACGAATATACACAATACATAAATCGATTTACTACATAAAACAACAGAGGACAGGTTTCGGCAGGCATCCTTATGCTAATTCAAACGCCGTCATGCTTCGCAGGTCGGCTTATGAATCTATATTCGGCAGATGCAGAATGTGATTATGTTCTGCATCTGCCGAATGTGTTATTCCCGCGAGCAACGAGCAAGTGACTGTTTGCGGCGGGTATTGGACTAAGAATAAGAAAGGAAGGTCAGGAAAATGCTCGAGATTTATTACATAGAAGACGATGAGACCATAGCCGGGACGGTTAAGGAGTATTTAGAACAGTGCGGCTATCGGGTCTCCATCTTTGGAACGATTGTCGGTGCCAAGCAGGCGTTAAAGCGCAAGTCTCCCGCTTTGGTGCTGGTGGACTGGAATATGCCGGACGGAAACGGAACCCAATTGGTCTCATGGATTCGTGCCCGCCAGAAAGAGCTTCCCGTGATTTTCCTTACTGTCCGCGGCGATTCTGGGGATATCGTCCGTGGCTTTCAAAACGGTGCAGACGACTATGTGGTCAAGCCCTTTGAGTTGGAGGTCTTGCTATCCCGGATCAAAGCTTTGATACGAAGAACAGGAGATGTGTCAAAGCAATATCTTTCTTGCGGCGCCATATCTGTTGATTTGAAAAGAACGCTTGTTTTTCAGGACGGGGAGGAATTATCTTTAAGCCCGCTGGAATATCAATTGCTTTTATGCCTTATGCAGAATAAGGGCAGGACGGTTACGAGGGAGCGATTGCTGGAAAAAATCTGGGACAGTGGCGGAAACTATGTCAATGACAATACCCTCACGGTTGCCATGAAGCGCCTTAGGGAAAAGCTCCATCAGCCGGAAAATCTAAAAACGGTCAGGAGCATTGGCTATCGCATGGAGGATGTGGAATGAATGTAGGAAAAAAGATGGCAGTTCCGGCGGGAATTCTTTTGGTGGTCAGCCTGCTTGTCACATCTTTGTGCACGGTGTTTTTGATAAGCTATTATGATCGCGCCCACTTTCAGATGATGGGAGAAATCTGTCAGGAAATTATAGAAAGCCAGCCGGAAGCGGAGCAGATCATCTTTTCTGTGCTGAAGAATGATTTACACAGGTCAAAGCCGTTGATGGGGGCACCGGCAGAAGAAAATATTCTTTATGCGTATGGCTACAGGCAGAGTGATTTTCAGCCGGCTGCCAGCAGAATGGTCGCGATTTTTGCAGCGGCAGGCGCCCTTGCCGGAGGGATGCTTTTTCTTTTGATACTTTTTTTCTGGCATAAGAAAGAGATAGCGAGAGTAAAGAATCTGACAGAATATCTGGAAAAAATCAATACTGGGGGAAACGGAGTACTCATGCAGACTGGCGAAGATGAATATGTTAAATTGCAGGATGAAATCTATAAGACGGTGACAGAGCTGTACCAGACAAGGGATGCGGCACTTGAAGCGAAAAAGAATTTTGCAGAAAATCTCTATAATATTGCCCATCAGCTTAAGACGCCGATTACATCTATTTCGCTGTCCATGCAGATGATGCAGGAAACCCCATCCTTACATCAAATGGAACAGGTGCGAGCCCAGCTTTTAAGGCTTAACGCGTTAGAAGAGGCATTGCTCCTTTTGTCCAGAATTGATTCGGGAACGCTGCCATTAGAATGCAGAGAAGTCGATGTGTTTACGCTTTTAGAACTTGCCGCCGGCAATCTGCAGGAATTGTTCCGAGAGGCAGGCGTATCGGTGGATATACCGGAAAATGGCAGCGCGTCCATCAGGGGGGACTTGGAATGGAGCATGGAGGCGGTCATGAACCTTCTTAAAAATTGTATGGAACACACGCCGCCGGGAGGATGTGTTCATTGTTCCTATGAGCAGAATCCTTTATATACGCAGATCAAAATTCAAGACGAGGGTGTCGGATTTGCAAAAGAGGATCTGCCCCATATCTTTGAGCGGTTCTACCGGGGGCGGGATGCGAAAAAGGACGGCATCGGCGTAGGACTTTCGCTTGCCAAGGGAATCGTGGAAAGCCAGAACGGAACGCTGTCTGCGGGAAATCGTAAGGAGGGCGGGGCATATTTTGAAATCCACTTTTATCAAGCATAAAGAAGTCGGCGGCTGTCACCTAGTTGTCACTTTCCACTGTTATAATAAAGTTTAGAAACGGATACGTTTGAAACTTTGAGACAAGGAGGAAGTGGACATGGAAATTTTAAGATGCGAGGGTATAAGAAAGGTGTATGGTACCGATTTAAATCAGGTGACAGCCCTTGATCACATAGATTTGTCCGTAGATAAGGGAGAGTTTGTTGCGATTGTGGGGGCGTCAGGTTCCGGGAAATCTACCTTACTTCATATTTTAGGCAGTGTGGATAAGCCTTCGGAGGGGAGGGTGCTTATTGACGGGGCGGATATTTCTGCGCTGAACCAGACAAAAGCGGCTATATTCCGGCGCAGGAAGGTGGGGATTGTTTATCAGTTCTATAATCTGATTCCTACCATTACCGTGCGAAGGAATATTCTTATGCCGCTTTTATTGGATAAGAAGAAACCAAATCAAGAATATTTTGAACAGGTGGTAAAGGTTCTGGGGATTGGGGATAAGCTGGAGTTTCTTCCTAATCAACTATCCGGCGGACAACAGCAGCGCGCCGCCATTGCCCGCGCTTTGCTGTACCGGCCGGCGCTTCTTTTGGCGGATGAGCCCACCGGAAATCTGGATCGGAAAAATTCCAGAGAGATCATTGATATGCTAAAGCTCTCAAACCGCAGCCTGAATCAGACAATCCTGCTGATTACTCATGATGAAAAGATTGCATTGGAAGCAGATCGGATCGTGACCATAGAGGATGGCAAAATCTTAAGAGATGAGAAGCGGGGGTGAGCATGATGTGGAAAAACTATTCTTACGACTATTTGAAAAAGAACAAAGCAAGCAGTTATTCCATCATAATCGGTGCTTTCATTGCTGCACTGTTCCTTTCCTTTCTGTGCAGTCTGTTTTACAATTTCTGGCTGGATAATATCGAGGGGACCAGACAGGAAGAAGGAGGATGGCATGGGCGGATTACCGGAGAATTGGGCGCGGAAGAAATTGTAAAGATCAGCCATTTTGCTAATGTGGAAAAAGCCGTGGTGCGTGAAGAGACTGCAGGGGAAGGTCAGACCAGTGTAGACATCTATTTCAGCAATAAAAGGACGGTCTATCAGGACATGTGCAGTATAGCAGAATCCTTAGGGCTTACGGAAGATGCCTGCAGCTACAATTATCAGCTTCTTTCCCTTTATTTCATCCGCATTCCGGGTGATGATAAGCCGAGGATGCTGATGCCTGCCTATCTGGCAGTTGTGGCGCTTGTATGTGTGTCTTTAATTCTTGTGATTCATAATTCCTTTGCGGTGTCGCAAAACAGCAGGATTCATCAGTTCGGCATTTTTACCAGCATTGGGGCGACGCCGGGACAGATTTGCACCTGCCTTTTGCAGGAAGCCTTCGTGCTTGGGCTTTTACCGATTCTGCTGGGCACCTTTTTGGGAGTACTTTTAAGCCTGTGCACAGTCTGGGCAATGACGGAATTTGCAGCTGACCTGGCAGGAGGAAGACAGATGCGGTTTGGTATTCATCCTGTCATTCTGGCAGTGATTCTTTTGCTGTCTGTCCTCACAGTGCTGATTTCTGCTTATCTTCCCGCAAGGAAATTGAGCAGGATGACGCCCCTTGAAGCAATTAGGGGAACAGATGGAATGCAGCTTAAAAAGAAAAGGCATTCCCGTATGCTGTCTGTTCTTTTTGGAATGGAAGGAGAATTGGCGGGGAGTGCGCTTAGGGCACAGGGAAAAGCCCTGCGCACTACATCTTTGTCGCTTACCCTTGCCTTTTTGGGATTTATGCTGATGCAGTGCTTCTTTGCCCTTTCCGGTATCAGCACGGATTACACCTATTTTGAAAGATATCAGGATGTGTGGGATATCATGGTGCAGGTGGAGGACACACGGATAGAGGATTTCCGGAAGGCGGAACAGATGGAAAAGGCGCAAGGCGTCCAAAGCAGCGTTGTGTATCAGAAAGCGAAGACCCTGTGCAGCCTGCCGCGGGAAGTCTTGAGCGAGGAGCTTCTTTCGTTAGGCGGTCCGGAGGCATTTGTAGAAGGTCTTTCATTCAACGGGGAAGGGAATCTGCTAGTTGGGACCACGGTTATGATTCTGGATGATAGAAGTTTTGAGGAATTTTGCAGGGAGATCGGTGTCAGCCCTTCCCTTTCAGGCAGCATTTTGTGGAATAGTTTTTGGGACAGTACGCACAGTAATTTTCGTTATCCGGTGTATATTCCTTATGTGAAAGAGAAAATGGACACAATAAAACTGCCAAATGCTGAGATTCCAGTAACTGCTTTATCACAGAAATGTCCCCTCCTGCGGGAAGAATATGAAGATTATCAATTGGTACAATTTATCCCCGCATCCTTGTGGAAAGAAATTTCTGGCAAGGTAGGGGGAGCGGAGAAGGATATGTATGTCCGGATTTTGGCGAATCAGAGAGATTCGCTTGATGATTTGAACACGTTGGAAAAAGAAATGATACGCCTTTTAAGCCCGGAATATGAAATCGAAACAGAGAACCGTATCCAGGAAAGACTTGACAATGATAAAATGATAAAAGGATATGAGTTTGTGTTTGGTGCATTCTGTGCCTTGTTTGCGGTAATCGGGATTGCACATGTATTTTCAAATACATTAGGATTTTTGCATCAGAGAAAACGAGAGTTCGCCCGTTATATGTCTGTTGGACTGACGCCTTTGGGGATGCGGAAGATGTTCTGCATCGAAGCACTTTTAATGATTGGGCGTCCCCTACTGACGGCACTTGTCATGACCATAGCTGCAGTGGCTTTTATGATAAAGGCAAGCTATATAAAGCCGATGGAATTTGTCCGCGCCGCACCTGTAGTGCCGGTTTTCACATTTCTCCTTACAGCCTTTGCATTCGTGGCGCTGGCATATTACTTGGGCGGAAGAAGACTATTGAAGATCAACTTAGCAGATATGCTTAAAGATGATAGAACATAACTTGTAATTATGAACAGGCAAAGGTATGATAGGAAAAAAGGAGGCAGGCACATGGAACAGACAGAGTTTGCATTTGTTTACAAAGAAATCTTTCCATTCTGGAGTGAAATATCGGATGCAGATAGGGATTATATATGTCAAAACTCCCATATATTCACTTATCCCATGGGAAAGAATATCCACAATGGCAATGAGTGTTCCGGTGTGATTTTGGTGCACACAGGAAGCTTAAGGCTTTATATGATGTCGGAGGAAGGGAAGGACATTACTTTGTACCGCCTGCACAGCGGTGATATGTGCATGTTGTCGGCATCCTGCGTGCTGGATGCGATTACCTTTGACGTGTTCGTGGATGCGGAGGTGGAGAGTACGTGTTATGTAATCAGTGGATCTGCCTTTGCAGCAGTTTCAGAGCGCAACCCGTGTATTAAGATATTTGCCCTTGAGACGGCGGTCAGCCGGTTTTCGGATGTGATGTGGGTCATGCAGCAGATTCTCTTTATGAGTATGGATAAAAGACTTGCCATATTCCTTTCAGATGAATCTGCAAGGACCGGCAGCGATACCATTACATTGACACACGGGCAGATTGCCCGCTATATGGGGTCTGCCCGTGAGGTGGTCTCGAGAATGCTGAAATACTTTGCAAATGAAGGAATTGTGGAGGTTTCCCGCAAGGGGATAAGAATCCTTGATAAGAAATGTCTGCGCGCATTAGCCCTCTAGCATGGCAAGAATCTGCTGCTTGGGTTTTGCTCCCGCGGACTGATGTATAATTCTCCCATTCTTCATCACGGCAAGCGTGGGAATGCTTAAAACGCTGAATGCCTGCGCCAATTCCGGTTCCTGATCCACATTGATCTTTCCCACAAGATACTGAGGATTTTCCTCTGCAATCTCATCTACGATGGGAGATACCATGCGGCAGGGACCGCACCAATCGGCGTAAAAGTCCAGAAGCACCGTTTTGCTGCTTTCTTTTACGGAATCGAAATTATTTTTATTAATGCTAAGTACTGACATATTGATTACCTTCCTTTCTGTTGTCTGTGCATTTAGCATAATCTTTATTAGAATTTATTTCTGTGACAAAGTCACTATACTTTCAAAATCACATCCACAAAAAATTTTTGATCATTGTTGGAAAAACGGGCTGAACCGTGATATTTCTCTGCTACAGCAAGGATGGAGGCAAGACCGGTTCCCTTTCCGCTGTGTTTGGTTGAGCGGTATCCATCTCTTCCCTTACGGACAATTCCGTCAAAACTATTGGCAGAGACGATGTAGAGGCGGCAGCCATGATGTACTTCCGCCGCCAGACCGAAATAGCGTTCTGCTCGGGGTGCGTTCTGGCATCCCGCAATAGCATTCTCCATCAGGTTCCCAAAAAGGGATGCCAGATCAACCTCAGAAACGGTCAGCGGATCGGGAAGAGAAATCTTCCAGTTGATATTAATCCCTGCGGCGGCAGCCATTTCATGGTAATAGCCAAACAGGGCATTTAGAGCAGCGTTGGAACAGTAATTGGCGGGGATATTTTCTTCCAGCCGGATTTCATATTCTGCAAGATGCGTGCGGATGCTGTTAAGGTCCCCCTGGTCTGCCAGGGAGGCAAGCAGGCGCAGATGGTGGCGGAAATCATGGCGCAGCCTTGCGGTCTGCTGCATGTATGCCTGTAGAGACTGATACTGGTGTGCCTGTGTTTCAAGAAGCTGTGTATGTACCACCAGATTAGCGTGCTCTAAGATTAGTTTTGCACCTTGATAGAAGAGCACATAAATAATGGTAAGGAGAGTCAGAGCACAAATCTCAAAAGCAGGGAAGAGGAAAGACATTCTTCCGGCGTGAAGAGTGCTGTAGGAGTGTGGGACTGCCAGTAAATTGAAAATGAGGAAAATGGCAGACATAGCCGCAGTGGAGTACCAGACCTTTGAAAGATCCAGACAGTCAATTGCCCATGCAAAATGATGGCAGGCAGGATAAGCAAAAACAATCGGCATCAGACAGGCGATGATAAGCTGAAACAGCGCCGCTTCAGGGGAAAGGAAAGCAGCTCCCGATGCGGGATGAAGCTGTGCGTCAAGGGCATAGGCAAATTGGGCAGGAAAGGTCTGCACCGCGCAGACTCCTACGAAAATGGCAAGTGAGCGGGGAAAATCTGTCTTTACCGTGCGCAGATACAGGATAAAAAATAGTATAAGGCATGGAAGGAGGATGATATTGATTCCAATCTGAAATGCTTTGCAGAGCCATGTGCCCAGAAAGATGAAAGGGAATAGAAGGAAACTGCACAGGGCAGCCGTTTTTGACAGGGAATATTTCATCTGATTTTTTGCCGGGAGATAACAGGATGCTGCTACAGGCAAAAGGACAAGAAATTGAAATAAAGTTGATAAAAATGCAGGGGCATTATTGAATAAAGCAATATTCATGCGATATACCTCATTTCTTGTAATAACAAATCTATTATAGCAAAATTAGTAAAAAAAACTACCCGGAAATAAAAACCCATGATACAATTACAAAAAAATATTGTCAGCGCAAAAGCGCTTCGGAATGGAGGATAAATGTACGAATTAGTTCAGGTCAGTGACCGGTGTTATTATATAAATTGTCCGGCAAAGATCGGTGTTTTTTGTGAAGACCAGGAGAATGTTTACTTGATTGACAGCGGGAATGACAAAGATGCAGGCAGAAAGGTCAGGCAGATTCTGGAGAAGAATGGATGGCATCTAAAGGCAATACTTAATACTCACTCCAATGCGGATCATATCGGGGGCAACCGTTATCTGCAGGGGCAGACCGGATGCAAAATATATTCCGGGGGTATAGAACATGCATTTATTAAAGACCCGCTTTTGGAACCTTCGTTTCTTTATGGAGGGTATCCATGCAAGGATTTGAGGCATAAGTTTCTGATGGCACAGGCGAGCGATGTTGCTGATTTCTCGGAGAAAGATTTCCCGAAGGAAGTCAAAGTGATACCGCTGCCGGGGCATTTCTTTGACATGGTGGGGTTCGGCATGCCGGATGGCACTGTATTCCTTGCGGACTGCATCAGCAGCAGGGAAACATTGGAAAAGTATGCGGTTTCTTTCATTTATGATGTGGGAGCATATCTGGAAACGCTGGATATGGTAGAAGGAATGGAAGGAAAGCTATTTGTTCCTGCCCATGCCGAGGCGAGCAACGATATAAGAGACCTGGTCCGGTATAACAGGGACAAAGTCCATGAAGTGGCAGAACGGATTCTGTCCATCTGCACAGAACCTTTGCATTTTGAAAAGATTTTGCAGAATGTTTTTAAGGGGTATGGGCTTTCTATGAACTTTGAACAGTATGTCTTGGTTGGAAGCACCGTCCGTTCTTATCTCTCATGGCTGAAAGATATGGGAAAAGTATCGGTCATATTTGAGGACAATATGCTGTTGTGGCAGAAAGTCTGAGAGGAGAACGGCTTATGCAAAGGCAGATTCATCTCGCGGCAGATGGAGGCTTATGCATGTTTTTCAGCTTTGGATTGGGATTTCAATCTGTACAATATAATCCTCGATTTGGTCAATGACGGTTTCGTTGATTCCTTTTTCGTAAGAAAAGCCAGACAAGGTAAGACTATGGCTTTTGGCATAATCAAGGATTGCCTGATACCGCATGGGAATCCCTTCCCAGCTGCCTTTGTGGAACGCTCTCAAGTAAAGTCCTTTGGGCTGGATGTGGAGTCCGTTTTTACTGGGGAGGGATGGAATTTCTATAAATAGCTTCGTATAGTCGTCAAAATTGCCGCTTTGCAGGCTGGAGACAGGGATCATGGAGCCATAGGAGGCGTCATGCAGGCGTCCTAACTGGTACTTGACCGTTTCAGCTGTAATCAGCTCCACTTCTTTTTCAAAAGACGTATTTTGATCAATATCTACCGTCACTAAATGGCGTTCTTCTTTTTCAATAATACTGATTTCGGATAAATTCATGGTAAGCAAAGTAATCATATCCTGCCGGTGACTGCACAATGTTTTCCGGACTGCCTGCAGGTGCATGATGCTGCGGTCCAAATCAGCAATTTTTTCATCTAAAAGGCATTTTAAATTCTGGGCAGAGCGATTATGCATAAAGGTCTGGATTTCATTTATGGAAACGTTCAGCTCGCGAAGCAAGAGTATGGTTTCTAAGATAGGACTCTGGTGGTAATTGTAACAGCGGTATCCGTTTTCAGGATTGATGGCAGCAGGCTTAAACAACCCGATTTCATCATACCACATAAGGGTCTTTTTGTTGATACCATGCAGTGCCGCGAATTGCCCGATTGTAAGTAATTTTTCCTTTTCACTCATCGTGTTTTTCTCCTTTTAAATTTTCTTAAAGCCTATTGACTGTCCAGTTACTGTATGGTTTATGGTACTATACACAGGAGAAAAAAACAAGGCGAAGGGAGAAGAAAAAGATGGAAAATCAAAATGTATATTTAAAACCTGTAACATTAAGAAATATTTTTAAATTTGCGGTGCCGACCATTGCAATGACGGTCTTTATGTCTTTTTATACAATGGTCGATGGTTTATTTGTATCAAATCTGATTGGCACCAATGCGCTGTCTGCGATTAATCTAACTGCGCCGATTATTCAAATCGTGACAGCAATTTCTACCATGCTTGCCACCGGAGGAAGTGCTGTAATCATGAAGAAGATGGGGGAGAAGAAAAGTGATGAGGCAAAAGAAGATTTTACCTTTCTGATTCTTGTGAATGTATTAGTGGGGATCTTTATGTGCGTGCTTGGATATAGGCTGATGGATCAGATTTTTGCAGGAATGAATCTGTCCGCAGATGTGGCGGGGTATTGTACAGCTTATTTGAGCCGGTATCTGCTGTTTACGGTTCCTATTCTTTTGATGAATAATTTTACTCTTTATATGATTGCAAGCGAGAAGGCAGCCCTTTCTTTGCTGTGTTCTGTGGCAGGCGGTGTTTTGAACATGATCCTTGATTATGTGTTCATTGCCATTTTGAATATGGGAATTGAGGGTGCGGCGATTGCCACGGGAATGGGATATTCTGTAACGGCAGTTGTGGGACTATTTGTTTTTGCAAGGAAGAAGAGCCTTCTTTGCTTTAAAAAGCCTGTGATTCGCTTAAGGGTCCTGCTAAGTGCAGCCACAAACGGATGCTCTGAAATGGCGACTGCACTTGTTACAGGAATCATTACCATGATGTTTAATTGGACGATGCTCCACTATGTGGGCGAAGACGGCGTGGCGGCGGTCACGATCATTATGTATGTGCTGATGTTTGCAAGTTCTCTCTACACGGGGTATTCCTACGGGGTGGCGCCCATGATTAGTTTTTATCATGGAGAAAAGAATCACGATAAACTGAAAAAACTGGTTGCGGTCAGCATAAAGGTGATTGCAGTCATTTCCGTATTGACCGTAGCCCTATCCATCTTTCTGACGAGACCGCTTGTGGGTGTTTTTGCACGCCCGGATAATCCGGTGTATGAACTTGCTGTGACCGGAAACAGAATCTGTACCATTGCATTATTCTTTATTGGCTTTAATATCTTTGCGAGCGGCATGTTTACGGCATTATCAAACGGAATCGTTTCAGCCGTCCTTGCGTTCACAAGGTCCTTTGTCTTTATGCTGATTACGATGATCGTGCTGCCTCTCATCTTAGGAGTGAACGGAATCTGGTTGGCAACACCGGCAGCGGAACTGATGGCGCTTGTACTGTCTATAACTATGTTTTTTAAGCATAGAAAGCGGTATGGGTATTGAACATTCTTTCAGCGTGATATAAAGCGCCTTAGGCGAGGAAGGTGAGTACATTCAAGTCTTTTTCAGATGTCTCTTTAATGAATTTTTTCAGCACGTCAAAGTTTTCCCATACATACTGGAAAAATTCCTCTTCCTCGTCCATCCCTGTGGTGGGATAGATTTCATTGGCTGTCAGGTCCTCCATATGAAAGTTTTCGCGAAAAGCATCTTCGTCCCATTTCTCTAATGCATCTGCCAGCTGGCTTACGGTTTCTTTTGTAAGAAGCCGCATCGGACCGTAGCCAAAATCCTCGTCATTGATAGGCTCGCCCCCTAAAACAAGCTGCGCCAGAATATCGTCGTCCGGCACATCCCAGACTTCCCCGGTCAGAATATAATGTATCGTATGCCATGCCTTATCGATATCGATAGAGGCATCGCCCATATCTGTGAATGGGTTCGCATTTCCTGATTGGAATTTTTGTAAGGTTTCATCGTCTGCTTGAAGATAGTAACAAATCATGCTCATTTTTTGTATTCCTTTCTTGTACATTGAATTTTGATAAGCAGTTCCTATTTTAAAAAATTATATCATTTTGGAAGTTCTAGCGCAAACGAAACAGCAGAAAATGAGATAATGAGATAATGTTAAATGATGCAAAAATGATGCAGAAATGATGATGTTATGATGCATTGCCGCCTTATGATATTACCATGGAAGAGTCTTGTAAATGTTTATAAGTCTTATATAATATGCAGTAAGAAGGGAATGGGAAAAATGAAATTTGGAAAAAGAATGACAGCATTGATGATAGCGATTTCTATAGGGGTGTCAAGCGTTGGGTGCAGCAGGCAGAGCCTATCGCTTCCTGAAACAGGCAGTACTGCAGGGACGAAAGATGATACAGAAAAGCAGGAAGAAAATGTACTGGAGGCAGATCAGGAGCCGGTTTCAAAAAAGGAGCCAATTTCAAAGGAGAAAACGGGGGAAGAAACAGGCGTAGGTCCGCTGGAACTGGTTCCTGCAGATTTTGAGCTTAGCGTAGCCAAAGCAGAAGCATCGATTGGAAGTTTTTCGATTGCTCTGCCCTCAGGCTGGAAAATAGAGCAGCGCATAACGGAGGAAGGCATAAAGCAGTATGTTCTGACAGATATACATTCTGCATGCGCAGATGAAGAGACCAATTTCCATAGAACCGAGGGTCATAGGGATGGTTATGAACACGAAATTATAATCACCCCATATGTAATAAGTAGAATGCCGGAGCAAACCCTGCAGCTGGCAGCGGAAATGAAGAGGTATTTTCCGGTTCCGATTTTGGGCGGAATCAAAGGAGCCGTGAAAACGCAAGAGATAGAAGGCTGCTGGATGCACGGTAAAAATCGCGATGCCGGGGAAGAGGAATATTTCATTTTTTCTGAAAGTGAAACAGGGCAAAAAGAGCTGTTTCATGTCATGGAAGGAGACAGTTCTGTTACTTCTTACCAAAATGATGTGGAATCTTTCCAAGACTTTCTTAAGGAAGGGTTTGTGCATGGAAACAGCGGTAAATGTGTGATAAAACAAGAATACACATCAGAATTAGAATACTATTACTGGCTGAATGATAAGACAGATGATCCGTTATTTTTGGTTGTCCGGGATGGGACGGATGAAATGGCAGTGTATCGGTCAGGCGATTACCAGACGCCGCTTTCCATACAGAAAGCACAGGAAGAGTATCCGGAAGGGAAATATCTTTTGATTGCGGATTTCAATCAGGATGGGTATGACGATATTTTGTGTAATTATTGGGAACTAAATCCGCAGTATAACAGTGAGACAGAAGGATATTTGTGGGATGAAAAGAGTGCTTCCTTTGAGTATACCCTTGGAGAATCCCTGCTTGGAAATGTGGTATGGGAAGACTGGGGATGGAAAGAGTCGCTCACGGGCAGTCAGCAGATTCCCAAGGAACTGATTGCGTATTTATCAGATCCGCTCCTTGGCAGCAAAGAAGAGCTGAAAAATCTTATGCTTCCTATGGTCAATGATAAGGAACTTACAATAGAGGAAGTGAAAGAACTTGCCAGAGAAAATCCCGATATCAAAAGGCAGCTTCTTACAATCACATGTAATTCACTGGGGCAGGGGATATGGCTGAAGGCAGATGCAGACAATGATGGAATAGAAGATATCTTTCTCTGTGAATATTTAGGCGGAAGCCTGGGAGCAGTATCTTACTATTTGTTTAAGGGTACAAAGGAGGGCAGATATATTTTCACCTCAAAAGAGGAAGAACTGAAAATGGAATTTGCATTTATCAATTGGGAAGGAAAAAACTATCTGGCAAAGACTACGTGGGAGTTTACCAAGAAGTGCGTTGACGGAATTCAGTTAGAGTGTTATGCAGAGGGCAGATATCAGGGAGGAGTGGAGCTGAAAATTACAGCGAAGGAGGGAATGGAAGGGCGTAGCATCAAGACTTCTTATCTGGAAAAAGAAAAGTACAGCAATCTTGCCTCTTCCCTTTATACACTCGCAGGAACATATCAGTCCGGAACCAGGCTTTCCTGTGGAACCGGGGAGGAAGAAATCAAGGACGAAGAATATAATAGATGCAGCGACATCGACAATGACGGCGTTTTGGAGAAATATAGAATATCCCTTTGGCAGACCACCAATTATTATACAGTAGACAGTTTAAGCTATGATTTTGAAGAAGCCAAGCTCAATGATCAGATTCGGGATATGATTTATGAAAATGGAATAATCGGGACGCCGATCAACCTGTGGGTGGACGAAACGGACTTTGGAAATGTGATTTATGTCCTGTATGAAGACGGCTTGTATGATTTTCACATCTGCGGTTATATGCTTACGGAGACAGAATACAGGAAGCTTTTGCAGGTGGACTGCTATGTAAAGACACTTGTCACCTGCCAGAATATAAATAGAATATATGAATTGGGGGCATACAATTATTGACAAAAGGAGATAAATATCATAATATTATTACCATTAGAACATTCGTTCTGAAATAAATAAAGAGGTAAACAGCATGGAGCTGGTGCAGATACTTTGGGACAGGAGAGAGTTTTTCCTGACCTGTTTATTGGAACACATCAGAATATCCCTGACGGCAGTGGTATGTGCAGGGGTGCTGGGAATTTTAGCAGGCATCCTGATCAGCCGTCATAAGAAGGCGGCAGGCGTTGTTCTTGGTATTATCAATGTGATTTACACGGTGCCGTCCATTTCTCTTCTGGGCTTTCTGATTCCTTTTACCGGAATCGGCAATAAGACAGCGATTATAGCCCTTACGGTGTACGGATTGCTGCCCATCGTCAGAAATACTTACACAGGGCTTGTGAATGTGGATGCAGGCATTTTAGAGGTGGCGGAGGGACTTGGAGCGGACAAGCGTCAGGTACTTTTCCGGGTGCGTTTTCCGCTGGCGCTTCCCATTATCATAAGCGGCTTCCGCAATATGGTAGTCATGATCATCGCCATGGGCGGCATTGCTTCTTTCATAGGGGCAGGCGGGCTGGGCGCTGCAATCTATAGGGGAATCACCACCTATAACATGACGTTGACGGCGGCAGGATCGCTATTGATTGCCCTGCTTGCACTTTTTTGTGATTATCTGCTCTCTAAGGCAGAAAAAGCAGTAAGCAGGAGGTACGGCATTGAGTGAGGAAATAAAGATACAGGACTGCTCCGTTTCCTATGGGGAAAATGAAGTCCTAAGCCACGTTTCGCTTACGGTTAAAAAGGGCGAGTTTTTGGTTATCATAGGTCCATCAGGCTGCGGAAAGACCACGCTCCTTAAAATGATCAACGGTCTTGTGATACCCGAGGAAGGACTGGTAAGCGTAAACGGAGCACCTTTAGAAGAAGAGAATCTGACGGCAGTGCGCAGGCGCATTGGATATGCAGTACAGGGGGCAAGGCTTTTTCCCCATATGACGGTGGAGGATAATATTTGTTATGTTCCCTGTTTGGAAAGAAAGATGACAAAGGACGAAAAATATATTCTGACGCAGAAAATGCTTAAGATGGTAGAACTTCCTGAAGAACTGGCAGGGCGTTTTCCAAGGCAGCTCTCCGGCGGGCAGCAGCAGAGGGTGGGAATTGCAAGAGCAATGGCATCAGAGCCCGATATCCTGCTTATGGATGAGCCTTTTGGGGCTGTGGATGAAATTACAAGGAAAGGGCTGCAGGAAGAACTCCTTACCTTGTGGCAAAAGACGGGGATCACGATTGTCTTCATCACCCATGATATCGGGGAAGCCTTTAAGCTGGGGAGCCGCATTGTGATCATGAAAGACGGCGGAATTTGGCAGGAAGGAAGCAGCGAAGAATTGATTCAAAATCCCAAGGATGAATTTGTACGGCGGCTGACCGGCAGGTGAATCTGGGAATTATATTGAATAAATGGATATAGAAAGGATAAAGAGATATGAAAAACACCAAAAAAGGAATGATTTTAATGTTGCTGGCAGCGCTGTTTATGTGTGCCTGCGGAAAGAAGGAATCCATCCAAATAGCGTCCAAACCAATGACGGAGCAGTATATCCTGACGGAGATTATTGCGCAGCTGATTGAAGAAGAGACAGACTACGAAGTGGAGATTACAAAGGGAATCGGCGGAGGTACCACCAATATCCATCCTGCCCTTGAAAAAGGGGAATTTGACCTGTATCCGGAATACACCAGGACAGCATGGCTGAATGTCCTGAAAAAAGAAGAAATGGAAAAGGACGATGCCGTTCTTTATGATAATCTTCTGTCAGAATACGATCAAATGGGGCTTACCTGGACAGGCTTATATGGATTTTCCAATACTTATGGACTGGCAGTCAGAAAGGAGACGGCGGAGCAATATGGGCTTTCCACCTATTCTGACTTAGCGGCAGCCTCCGGCGAACTGATTTTTGGAGGAAATCCCGATTACATGGAGCTGGAAACCGGCTATACAAGGCTTTGTGAAGCTTACAATATGCAGTTTAAGGACACTAGGCAGATGGAGATCGCACTAAAGTATGAGGCACTCGTAAATGGCGAGGTGGACGTGATCAATGCTTTTACCACGGATGCGCAGCTTGCTGCAAACGATCTGGTACTGCTTGCCGACGACGGCAGCTTCTTTGAGACCTTTATGGCAGGTACGGTGGTGAGGAAGGATGCACTTGAAAAATATCCTGAACTAAGAGGCGTATTGGAGAAACTAAACGGATTGATTACGGAAGAAGAAATGCAGCAGATGAACTATGAAGTGGAAGTGGGCGGCAAGGAGGACAAGGAAGTGGCGAGACAGTTCCTTAAAAACAAAGGACTGCTGCATAGTTAAAAAGAGGTGCGAAGATGAAGTATAAACAAATTGTATTTGATATTGATGGAACCTTGGTAGACAATGAGAAGGCAATTATTTATTCCCTGCAGGAGGCATTGCGCAAGGAGACGGGGAAGCAGTATTCCTATGAAGAGCTGACTTTTGCGCTGGGAATCCCGGGGGAAGATGCATTAGAAAGGCTGGAAATCAGACAAATATCAAAGGTTATGCAGATATGGATCGAAGATTTGCAGAAGTATGAAGATACTGTAAGCATTTATGAGGGAATCCCGGAACTCTTAAAGCAACTGTCGGAAGACGGATATGGGCTTGGCATTGTATCCTCACGGACGCAGGAATTGTATAAACAGGACTTTTGCAAATGGGATATCAGCAGGTATTTTACCACAGTTGTCTGTGCCGATGATACTTTGGGACATAAGCCCACAGCCGATCCGCTCCTTAAATATATGGAACGGACCAAAACGGCAGCGCATGAGGTTATCTTTATTGGGGAAAGCATCCATGACAGCCAGTGTGCACAGAATGCAGGGGTTGACTTTGCGCTGGCAGTCTGGGGCAGCCATACGCAGTCAATATCGGCAAATTACTATTTGAACAGACCGGAAGAATTACTTTCTGTCATTAAAAACCATTAAGGAGGAAAATTATGGGAACAACAAAGTACGCAGGAACACAAACAGAAAAGAATCTGGAGGCTGCATTTGCAGGGGAATCACAGGCAAGGAACAAATATACCTATTTTGCATCTGTAGCAAAAAAGGAAGGATATGAGCAGATCGCAGGGCTTTTCTTAAAGACGGCAGACAACGAAAAAGAACATGCGAAGATGTGGTTTAAAGAGTTAAAGGGAATCGGCGATACCAAGGAAAACCTTGCTGCCGCAGCAGATGGCGAAAATTACGAATGGACGGATATGTATGAGAATTTTGCTAAGACGGCAGAGGAGGAAGGCTTCCCTGAGCTTGCAGCGAAGTTCAGACTTGTGGGAGAGATTGAAAAGCATCATGAAGAAAGATACCGTGCCTTGCTTAAGAATGTGGAGACGGCAGCGGTGTTTGAAAAGAGCGAAGTAAAGGTGTGGGAATGCCGCAACTGCGGACACATCGTTGTGGGAACGAAGGCACCGGACGTATGTCCTACCTGTAATCATCCCCAGAGTTATTTTGAAGTGCACGAAGAAAATTACAAATAATAGTTGGAATGAGCTTTGCCCCGCCGTTTTCGGCGGGGCAAATATATTTACGATAAGCCGGCTCGCAAAGCGTGGCGGCGTTCATTTGGTGAAGAGTGGGCTGTCAGGCAGCTTCCTGTTTGAAAAATTGTTGTGCTACAGTATTGTTTTTCAAATCATATGCCGGATGGCGGAGCCGGATATGTAAATTTTCCGTAAATTTCTCCATTGCTGTGACAACATTGACGTCCGGCTGCCCTGATGATACAATAAATGCTAAATAATTGCACAAAGCAGAAAGGAGCAATTATGCTGGAGCGGTTTTATCCTGATGTATATATGCGTTCTACCTACAACATAGATTTTGACCAATATTACAAATCTGGTTACAGGGGAATTATTTTTGACATAGACAACACGCTGGTTCCTCACGGAGCGCCGGCGGACGAAAGAAGCATAGCGCTGATTCAAAGGCTCAAAGAGATTGGATTTTCTATTCTTTTTTTATCAAACAACAAAGAACCAAGGGTGAAAATGTTCAATGATGCGGTGCATGCCCAGTACATTTTTAAAGGCGGCAAACCGGGGCGGAAAGGATATCTGCGGGCAATGGAGATGCTGGGAACAGATACTGCCTCGACGCTTTTCGTGGGGGATCAACTGTTTACGGATGTCTGGGGCGCCAGAAATACGGGTATTTTTTCAATCTTGGTAAAGCCCATTGACAAAAAGGAAGAAATACAGATTGTTTTGAAGCGTTATTTAGAAAAAATCGTACTGGCAAGCTACAGGCACAGATGCAAAAAAGAGGGTAAAACATATTTGAGTTAATCAAATACGGCTTATTTTTATGATTTGTAAGGGAGAGGAAAAATGACGATTGACGGATATACAAGAACTTGTGGATTAATCGGCAATCCGGTGGAGCACACTTTATCGCCGCTTATCCATAACACATTGGCCAAAAAGCTTTCCCATAATCTGGTGTACGTCCCCTTTCATGTAGACGAAGGAAAGATTCAGGCGGCAGTGGAGGGGGCATATGCCTTAAATCTGTTAGGATTAAATGTCACGGTTCCCTACAAAAGCCAGGTGATGGAGGGACTGATCCAGATAGATGAATTGGCAGAAAAAATCGGTGCGGTGAATACACTGGTGCGCATGGAGGGCGGCTTTAAAGGCTACAATACGGATATGCCCGGGCTTTACCGTGCCATGAGCAGCGAGGGAATACAGATAGAAGGGCAGGAGATTATTTTGCTTGGAGCAGGCGGTGCGGCGAGGGCGGTTGCCTTTTTATGTGCATCTAAAAATGCCTCCAAGGTTTATCTGCTCAACCGTTCCATAGAAAAAGCGCAGGCGGTTGCCGGGGAAGTTAATGCAAAGACCGGAAAAAATGTGATTCATCCCATGGCGCTTTCTGACTATCATCAGCTCCCGGACCGTAAGTTCCTTGCAATTCAAGCGACCAGTGTGGGACTCTATCCTGACACAGAACGGGCGGTGATTGAGGATGAAGCATTCTATCATAAGATTCATACAGGATATGATCTGATATATAAACCCTTTCATACCCGGTTCATGCAGCATGTTAAAGAGCAGGGAGGAAAGGCATACCACGGTCTTAAGATGCTTCTGTATCAGGGGATCATTGCCTATGAACTCTGGAACGACATAGCTGTTCCGGAGGAGATGGCGGCAGCGGTGTACGAAGTACTGAAGGAAAAAATAGGAATATAGGATATGAAGGATAATATTATTTTGATTGGGTTTATGGGCAGCGGAAAAACCAGCGTGGGCATCCGCCTGTCTTATCAGTTAAAGCGCACGATGATTGATACGGACAAATGGATTGAGCAAAAGCAGAAGAAAACGGTGTCGGAGATTTTTGCCCAAAGTGGGGAGGAAACCTTTCGGAGGATGGAAACAGACTGCTTAAGGGAACTGATCCGGACGGCAGATCAGCAAATCATTTCCGTAGGGGGCGGTCTGCCCATGCGGGAAGAAAATCATGCGCTTCTTAAGGCGTTAGGTACCGTAATTTACCTGCAGGCGACGCCGGAGGCTGTTTATGAGCGGTTAAAGACAGACACCACAAGACCTCTTTTACAGGTAGAGAATCCTAAAGAAAGAATCAGGACCTTGCTGGAACAGAGGGCGCCCGTCTACAAAGCCTGTGCCGATGTGGTGCTGGATGTTTCGGATTTATCGTTTGATGAAATTTTAGGGCAGATAGAGGAGGAGCTTATAAAACATGAAATTATTAGTGATCAACGGACCAAATCTTAACTTTCTCGGAATCAGGGAAAAAAGTGTGTATGGAACAAAGGACTATGATGCCCTGCTTAAAATGATTGCTGAAAAGGGGGAATCTTTAGGAATTTCCATAGAGGTCTTCCAGAGCAATCATGAGGGCGCTTTGATAGACAGAATCCAGGATGCGTATTTTGACGGGACGGAGGGGATCGTCATCAATCCGGGGGCATATACCCATTACAGCTATGCCATACGGGATGCGCTTGCAAGCATTTCCCTGCCCAAAGTGGAGATTCACATTTCAGATATCACAAAGCGGGAAGAATTCCGAAAAATATCCGTCACGGCTCCAGTCTGTGACAAGCAGATTTACGGACACGGGCTGGAAGGATATCTTGAAGCGATTGATTTTATTGTTGATTTCATCATGGAAATGAAAAAGTAGTTGAAAAATATCAATTTTTATATTAAACTGGTAAAGAATTATAACGTGAAAAATTTAGGAGGAGTATATTATGATTTCTGCAGGTGATTTCAGAAATGGTATTACAATTGAGTTAGATAATAACGTTTACCAGATTATTGAGTTCCAGCACGTAAAACCTGGTAAAGGAGCAGCTTTCGTCAGGACCAAACTGAAAAACATCAAGAGCGGCGGCGTAGTGGAGAAGACTTTCAGACCTACTGAAAAGTGTCCACAGGCACGTATTGATAGAAAAGACATGCAATACTTATATGCAGACGGAGATCTGTATAACTTTATGGATGTTGAAACATACGATCAGATTGCATTAAATGCTGAAACTGTCGGCGATGCACTCAAATTTGTGAAAGAAAACGAAATGGTTAAGATCTGTTCCCACAACGGCAGCGTATTTTCAGTAGAGCCGCCTTTATTCGTGGAATTAGAGATTATCGACACAGAGCCGGGCTTTAAAGGCGATACAGCCACAGGTGCTACCAAGCCTGCCAAGGTTGAAACCGGAGCCAGCGTAAACGTTCCTTTATTTGTTGAGATGCATGATGTGATTAAGATTGATACCAGAACAGGTGAATACCTCTCCAGAGTATAAGCTGATGCGCTATCAATAAAAGAGTCTGAAAGGCAATGATGTAAAGTCATTGTCTTTTTCTGTTACTTAATAAAGGAATTGTCTTGAAAGAACGAGGTATTTATGAACGACACATCTATGAATTTCACATCATTTACGCAGTCTATTCTAAAAAATCTTCAAAGAAAGTTAGGAGATAACTATTCTGTATTTTCTCATAATGTAAAAAAGAACAATGGCATTGAACTTACGGGAATCGTTGCTAAGAGAAAGGGGTGCAATACATCCCCCACCTTTTACATCAATGATCTTTACAAACCGGGCATTACCTTGAAAGAAGCTGGAAAAGCAGCGGATATGCTGTACGATTATTTTCAGGCGGCAGAGTTTGACGATAATCTTGATATGTCAGGATTTGTTGAATTTGACAAGGCAAAGGAAAATCTTGCCTTCAAACTTGTTCACGCAGAAAAAAATAAGGAATTACTAAAGCTCGTTCCGCATAAAGTGTTTCACAACCTTGCAATCGTCTTTTACTACACGGTTCAGGAGGCGCCTTTTTATGGAAAGGGTGCGATTCTTGTCTACAATACGCATATGAAGCAGTGGGAGGCAGATCTGGATACGCTGTATCAGACAGCATTTAAGAATACGCCGATTCTTTTCCCAAGCATAATCGAGAACATGCAGGATGTCATGCGCAGCATTCTTATGGAGGGATTAGAAGAGGACCTTTTTCAGGAAGAAGGGGTGGAAGCGGAGCTGCTTAAGGAAGTGTGGGAACAGGAAGTGGGAGAGACGAAGATGCCCATGTATGTACTCACTAATAAACAGAAGCTTTATGGAGCCGCCTGCATGCTTTATCCGGGGGTACTAAAAGAATTTGCAGAAAAGATAGGCAGGAACTTTTACATTCTGCCCAGTTCTGTCCATGAAGTGATTCTCGTGCCGGCGGATTCAGATACGGATCAGGAAGCGCTCTGTGAGATTGTGACGGAAATCAACCGCACACAGGTGGCGGAAGAGGAAATTTTGGCAGATTCTGTCTATTTTTACAATAAAAAACTGGACAAAGTGCTTTGGATTTCATAATTCACACTTTTTTTACAATTGACGGACTAGACAATTTGAAAGTCGTATGATATTATATTCAAGGTGATGTAACAAATTTGTAATATTTTATGATATGCACCCGTAGTCTAACGGATAGAACGAAGGCCTCCGACGCCTTTAATGCAGGTTCGATTCCTGTCGGGTGCATTTGCATCACCTTGGATATGAAAAACTCAGAAAGGAAAGCTATGAAACATTCAGATCAGAACAAATTGCATATGCTAAAGGAAAAATTCATGACAGCCAGAGACTGGGTCATGGATCATAACAAGATTGTAATGCCGCTTGTTCTAGTTGTTTGCGTGCTTCTTACAATTGTGATAGCAGTAAATGCCAATCATAGAGAGGCTTTGGAGAACGAGGCAAAGGAGGCTGCAATGGCAGTTTCTAATGAAGAAACCGATTCCCAGGTTGAAGGTCTTGAAGCACCTGTCTTTGAATTGGAAGAAAATGCACATCCGGAAATAAATAACCTGATTCGTACTTATTATGATGCACAGGCATCGGGAGACATTCAGACAATCTCATCTATGAATGCGTATTTAAATGAGATTGAGACCATACGTGTGGAGGAATTAAGTAAGTATATTGAATCCTATCCTGTGCTGGAGGTATATACAAAACCGGGTTTAACAGAAAATACCTATGTTGCGTATGTATATTCAGAAGTACAGTTTACGGATGTAGAAAAATCCCTTCCGGGAATGCAGACCTATTATATCGGCATGGACGAAGCGGGAAACTATTTCATTAACGATGGTACCTATGATGATACAGTGTGGAATTACATCAAGGAGGTTACCTTACAAGATGATGTGGTTGACTTAAATAATAAAGTCGTGGTGGAATATAATGAACTTCTGGCAGAAGATGCTGAGCTCAATGAGTTTATCGCGTATCTGAAAGAAAAGATCAACGAGGAAGTAGGCGAGATTTTGGCTCAGGCAGAGGTACCGGAAACTGCTGATACACCAGAGGAGATGCCGGATACACCGGAAGAAGATACGCAGGATGTGCCCAGCATAATTACGATGGTACGTGCTACAGATGTGGTTAATATCAGAACTTCGGACAGTGAAGAGGCTGATAAAATAGATAAGGCTCAAATCGGTCAGGAATTTACTTTATTGGAGCAAAGGGGCAACGGCTGGAGTAAAGTAGACTATGATGGCAGAGAAGCGTTTATTAAGAGTGATTATCTTGAGGCAGTGCCTGCGGATGAGACAGAGGTACAGGTTGCGGAGGCAGAACAGCCGCCGGAAGAGCCGGAGGAGACTGTGACAAGCAGCAATGAAACCAGTATGGGAACTGTTACGGTAATCGAGAGCGTAAAGGTTCGCAAGAGCGCCAGTACAAGTGCAGAGTCCATTGGAACTGCCTATGAGGGAGATGTATTGGAGCTGATTATGAAGCAGGCTGACGGCTGGAGCAGGATTAAATACAACGGACAGACAGCATATGTTAAATCAGATTATGTAGAATAGCAGAAAGCATTTTATTTTGTAAGAAAATGTAGTATACTTACAAAGTAAAATGCTTTTTTTGGCTGAGAGGCGAAAGACAGATATGCGGGAGGGATATGTGGAATGCTTGGGAAATTTCAAATAGGAATCATGGGAACAGGAAATATTGCAGGGGTTATGGCAGATACTGTTAACAAGATGAAGAATGTAAAACTCTATGCGGTTGCGTCCAGGGAAAAGGTTAAGGCAGATGTTTTTGCAGGAAAATACGGATGCAAGAAAGCATACGGATCCTATGAGGAATTGGCTTCGGACAATAAGGTGGACTTGATCTATATCGCTACGCCTCATTCAGAGCATTTTGCAAACGCAAAGATGTGTATTGAGCATGGCAAGCCGGTCCTGTGCGAAAAGGCGTTCACAGCCAATGCCATGCAGGCGGAAGAACTGATCAGATTATCGGAAGAGAAAGGCGTATTCCTTGCGGAGGCGATGTGGACACGCTACATGCCCATGCTGACCACGATACGTGAAGTGATTGGAAGCGGTGTGATAGGAGAGCCGAAGACACTTACAGCGAATCTGGGGTATGCCGTCAGCCACCTTGAACGGATGAAGGACCCCAATTTGGCAGGCGGAGCGCTTTTAGATTTAAGCATCTATCCGCTGAATTTCGCGCTGATGCTGTTTGGCTACAATATAGCCAAGATTCATTCATCTTGTACCTATACAGATACTGGCGTGGATGAGCAGGACAGTATAACCCTTCAATATATAGACGGCAGGATGGCACACTTAAACAGTTCCATGGTCTCTTTAAGCGACAGGAAAGGCATCGTCTATGGAACAAAAGGTTTTATTATTGTTGAAAATATCAATAACTTCCAGAGCGTAGCCGTTTATGATTCTCTCTACAAGAAAGTTGGACTGTACAAATGCCCTAAGCAGATTTCTGGTTATGAATATGAGGTGGAGGCAAGTGTAAAGGCAATCCGCAGCCGCCAGATCGAATGCGCGGAAATGCCTCATGCCGAATCGCTCCGCGTGATGAAGATCATGGACAGTATCAGGAAGGAATGGGGAATTGTATTTCCTTTTGAAAAGGCGGAGACAGAGCCTAAATCCGTGGAGGAAAAGACAGAGCAGGAAGCTGCTGTTTTGAATGATAAGCAGAGCTTAGATAGGGAGAATCAGGAGTCGGGGAATCCGGAACTTGAAAAAGCGGGACAGATGGAAAATCAGGAATAAAAAAGAAATATCAGGAGAAAATAAAGCAAAGCGGACGATGAATCTGCTTTGCTTTTTTAATGCATTTGCTAAATGTGTTCGTTAAATGGAATAAGTATAGAAAGGTGCGGTCGTAAACATGAAAAAGGATGACGTGAAGGTGCTGCAGGAGGTTCAAAGAAATACAAAAATGGCGATGAAAGCCATTGATGCCATAAGCAGCAAAATCTATGATGATGATTTATCCCTGCAGGTTGCAAGGGAATCTATGAAATATTCAGATATTTACAACAAGGCGACGGGCAGGCTGCTTAATGAAAAAGCTGCCAGTTATAAGGAAACCGGGTTTGAGGATATCATGATCAAAGGCGGCGTGCACGCCAATACAATGCTCAACACCAGCACCAGTCATATTGCAGAGGTGATGATACAGGGGGCGAACAGAGGGCTCACCAGCATGTGGAAGGCAATTAATCATCATGAAAATGCAGGAAATGTTTCCATGGAAATTGCAAAAGAACTGATGGACTTTGAAGAAAAGAATATTGAGCGGTTGAAACAGTATCTGTGAACGAAAAAATTGAAACTTTTACAATTTAATTGCTTAAAGTGTCTTGAGATTTTTGAAGACACGTTATATAATACCAGTGGGAGAAAAATGTAATAATTGTATACAATGATACTGTACTACAATAATACTAAACTAAAGGAGGACATGTTGTATGTCATATGTTGATGAAGTGTTTCAGATGGTAGTGGAAAAGAATCCCGCGCAGCCGGAATTTCACCAGGCAGTTAAAGAGGTCTTAGAGTCTTTGCGTGTAGTAATCGAGGCAAACGAGGACGCATACAGAAAAGACGCCCTGCTTGAGAGATTAGTTACCCCTGAAAGACAGCTTTTATTCAGAGTACCCTGGGTGGATGACAAGGGTCAGGTGCAGGTAAACAATGCGTTCCGCGTACAGTTTAACAGTGCGATCGGACCTTACAAGGGAGGATTAAGATTACATCCCAGCGTAAATCTTGGTATTATCAAATTCCTTGGCTTTGAACAGATTTTTAAAAATTCCCTGACCGGGCTTCCAATCGGCGGCGGCAAGGGCGGTTCTGATTTTGATCCCAAGGGCAAATCAGACAGAGAAGTGATGGCATTCTGCCAGAGCTTTATGACAGAATTGAACAAGTACATAGGGGCTGACACAGACGTTCCTGCCGGAGATATCGGTACAGGAGCAAGAGAGATCGGCTATATGTACGGACAGTATAAGAGAATCAAAGGCGTATATGAAGGCGTTCTCACTGGCAAAGGCTTATCCTACGGCGGATCCCTTGCAAGAACAGAGGCAACCGGCTACGGTCTTTTATATCTCACAGAGGAAATGTTAAAGTGCAATGGTCATGATTTGAAAGGCAAGACGGTAGTGATTTCCGGTTCAGGAAACGTAGCAATCTATGCAACCCAGAAGGCACAGCAGTTAGGCGCAAAGGTGGTAACGGTATCTGATTCCACGGGATGGGTATATGATCCGGAAGGCATTGACGTAGCGCTCCTTAAAGAAGTAAAGGAAGTAAAGCGTGCAAGACTGACCGAATATGCTGCTGCAAGACCGAGTGCACAGTATCACGAGGGCAGAGGCGTATGGAGTATCAAGTGTGACGTGGCGCTTCCCTGCGCGACCCAGAACGAACTTTTACTGGATGATGCAAAGGCTTTAGTTGCCAACGGATGTATCGCAGTGGCAGAAGGTGCAAACATGCCTACTACGATCGAAGCAACAGAATACCTGCAGGCAAACGGCGTGCTCTTTGCACCCGGAAAGGCAGCCAATGCAGGCGGCGTAGCAACTTCTGCACTGGAGATGAGCCAGAACTCCGAGAGACTGAGCTGGACCTTCGAGGAAGTGGACAGCAAGTTAAAGGGAATCATGGTCAACATCTTCCACAGCATGGACGAGGCAGCAAAGAAATATAACATGGAAGGCAACTATGTTGCAGGTGCCAACATTGCAGGCTTTTTGAAAGTTGCAGATGCTATGACAGCACAGGGTATCGTTTAAGAGCTGAGTTACAAAATTAAAGATAATCGGGAGAAGTCCTATAAACAAAGCAAATCTTTGATTTGACTGATGTTTATGGGACTTTTCTTTATAAGGAAAAATTAAGAAAACTGTAGGAATTTTGTGAGAAATAGAAAGGAAAAAAGTGTTAGATTAAGTATCATAGAGCGTTGATAAGAAGGGAAGAAGATATGCCGGAAAGAGTACAAGAATATTCACATGCCAATATACTGCTTGTTGAGGATGAAAGGGAGATTGCAGACCTTATTGAAGTGTATCTGAAGAATGATGGTTATACTGTATATAAGTTTTACAATGGGGCTGATGCCTTGAAATGTGCGGAGCGTTCAGAAATCGACCTGGCAATTTTGGATGTAATGCTTCCTGATATAGATGGGTTTCGTATATGTCAGAAAATAAGAGAGAAATTCTTTTATCCAATCATAATGCTGACGGCAAAAGTGGACGACACGGATAAAATTATGGGACTTACCATAGGAGCAGACGATTATATTACAAAACCGTTTAATCCTCTGGAGGTAGCAGCAAGAGTAAAAACCCAGCTCCGGCGATATGTCCTTTATAATCATGCATCAATTGCAGCAAGAAATATATCAGTTACAGAGTGTGATATAAGGGGGCTTGTTATAAATAGGAATACACACAAATGTACTTTATATGAAAAGGAGATTACTTTGACACCGATTGAATTTTCGATTCTCTGGTATCTGTGTGAGAACAGGGGAAAAGTTATTCCGTCGGAGGAATTGTTTGAAATGGTTTGGGGAGAAAAATTTTTTGATCAAAATAATACGGTTATGGCACATATCGGAAGATTGAGAGAAAAATTGGGAGAGCCGGCTAAGAAACCTAAATTTATAAAAACAGTGTGGGGAGTGGGATACACCATTGAATCATAAGAAACAAAAAGCAGGTAATGAATTTAAGCATTTACAGACTAAGATATTCATCAGGACAGCTATTATTTTATTTGGTGCGATTATTGGTATATTTGGGCTCTATCGTTTCATATTAGAAGGACATTTTGCAAATTTTATTGTAGGTTTTTTCAACTTTTTTATTGAAGATTACGATACTGCACGGAGTTTATATGGGCAGGTTATTAGAAAGCATATGGATTTGTATGTCTTATTTGCCATAGTTGCTGTGTTTCTGGTTGTATTGCGTATATATTTAAGGAACTTCACAAAATATTTTAATGAAATTAACCGTGGAATAGATGTACTGATAGAAGAGCGTGCCGATGACATTGTCCTTTCCCCGGAACTTGCCGCAACGGAAAAGAAAGTCAATGAAATTAAACACACGCTTAAACAACGAAAATTGACAGCCAATCTTGCGGAACAGCGGAAAAACGACCTGGTGGTCTATCTTGCTCATGACTTAAAAACACCGCTTACATCAGTCATAGGATATTTGACCCTGCTTCGTGACGAAAATAAAATGTCCGAGGAACTCAGGGTAAGATATCTTTCAATAGCTTTAGAAAAGTCAGAACGGCTTGAAGCTTTGATTGATGAGTTTTTTGAAATCACCCGGTTTAACCTGTCAAATATTACGCTTCAGTATAGCAAAGTAAATTTGACCCGCCTGTTGGAACAGCTTACATACGAGTTCAGGCCAATGTTTTTGGAAAAAAACTTAAAATGTGAGCTTGAAATGGCACCAGACGTAATGATTTCATGTGATGCTGATAGAATACAGCGCGTTTTTGATAATCTGCTTAGAAACGCTGTAAATTATAGTTTTGACGACGGGACGATTCATATTGCTGCCACGCAGAATGAGAACAATTTGTGTATTCAGTTTGTGAATTGCGGTAACACGATTCCGCAGGAAAAACTGGAGCGCATTTTTGAACAGTTTTACCGGCTCGACAGCGCACGAAGTTCTGGGAACGGAGGCGCAGGTCTGGGTCTTGCCATTGCAAAAGAAATTGTGGAGCTCCATAAAGGAACAATCACAGCCAGAAGTGAAAATGATATCATTGAATTTGAAGTGACTATTCCTTTTTCGTAGGAAAGTTGTAAGAAATTCCGCAGAAAAACAGATGATTATCTTATGGGTAAACAAATAAATGACACTCTTGTTATTGGTATGATTTTAGTGCTGAAACAAGCGTGTTTTTGTTTGGCAAATTACTTTGGAAAGAGGTGTGTAAAGTGCAGAAAAAAGGATAGTGGTTATTTTTGGCGGTAATTCTACGGAGTATGAGGTGTCATTACAATCGGCATCCGCTGTTTTAGAAAATTTGAATACGGATAAATTTGACATATTCCCGATTGGAATTACCAGAAGCGGCGAATGGTATCATTATACAGGAGAAAAGGAAAAAATCTTGCATAATACATGGTTTAAAGACAGCAAGAATCTGTATCCGGTTGCTGTTTCTCAAAATCCTTTCGTTTGTGGGTTTTTCGAGTTTAGGGCGGATAAATATTGTGTGATTGAAGTCGATTTGGTATTTCCTGTTTTGCACGGTAAGAACGGTGAAGATGGGACTTTACAGGGTGTATTTGAATTGGCAGGAATACCCATAGCAGGATGCAACACGCTGTCGTCAGCGTTGTGTATGGATAAAGACAGGGCACATAAGCTGGTCAGCCTTGCAGGGATAACAGTACCTAAGTCAGTAACTTTCGGACGTTTCTATAAAGGGATGGCACTACAAGAGGTAGAAAAAAATTTAACATATCCTCTTTTTGTAAAACCTGTCCGTGCAGGGTCGTCTTTCGGTATCACAAAGGTAAATAAAAAACAGGAACTGGATGCTGCCGTAGAGCTGGCATTTGAACATGATACAGAAGTAATCGTATTTAATGAAGTAAATACAATCCCCGGCTTGACAGCTCACAGCCGTTATCCAAATATGATGAAAGGAATCGGTCTTTCTTTTGCCCGGATGCTGGATGAGTTGATAGGTCTATACACAAAATGATGAAAATGACTGAATCAAAAAAAGAAAAAAATTCTGTATATACGGACAGAGCCTATTTAGAAATTAATTTAAACAATTTGAAGCATAATGTAATGGTTTTGAAAAATGCAATGCCGCCCCAATGTGAATTGATGGCTGTTGTAAAAGCTGATGTGTACGGTCATGGCGCGTTTGAAATTGCAACATATATGAACAGGATAGGTGTGAAAGCTTTTGCTGTAGCAACCATCGACGAAGGCATCGAATTACGCAGAGCTGGTATTAGCGGTGAGATTCTGATTTTAGGGTATACTGCGCCTGCAAGAGCAAAGGAGCTTCATAGATATGACCTGACGCAAACATTGATAAATTATGAGTATGCTTTGGGTTTAAATAAGCAAGGATACAGAGTAAAGGCACATATTAAGGTCGATACAGGTATGCACCGACTGGGGTTTGACGACGAAGACGCAGAAAGTGCAGCGGCTGTTTTTTCATTGAAACATATCAAGGTATCCGGAATTTATACACACTTATGTGCAGCAGATAGTCTGGATAAGAAAGACATCTGCTTCACAAATAGGCAGATTCAAAGCTTTTATCAGATGATAAAGCGGCTGGAGGAAAGAGGTATAAACATTCCCAAAGTACATATACAAAGCAGTTATGGATTGTTAAATTATCCGGAACTTAGGTGTGATTATGTAAGGGCAGGCATTGCACTATATGGTGTTCTAAGTTCACCTGATGATACCACAAAGCTTCAATTAGATTTAAGACCGGTACTTTCGCTGAAAGCAAAGGTGATTTTGCTTAGAGAAATAGAAAAAGGCGACAGTGTAGGTTATGGCAGGGCATTTGTTGCTGATAGAGATAGCTTAATTGCTATATTGCCTATCGGCTATGCAGATGGATATCCGAGAAGTCTTTCCTGCGGAAAGGGTTATGTGATTATCAATGGTCATAAAGCGCCGGTTGTGGGAAAAATCTGTATGGATCAGCTTGCGGTTGATGTTACCGATCTTCCCGATGTCAAGATAGGTGCAATTGCGACAGTAATCGGTCAAGACGGAAAGGAAGAAATTACTGCACCGGTGGTGGCTGACAACCTAGGAAGTATTGCGAACGAATTACTTTGTAGAATGGGCAGGCGTTTAAAAATCATAATTGCTTAGCAAATAAGCTGTAAAATTTTACGTTGAATTTTACAGCTTATTTGCGTATAATATATAAATAAAGGAATTATATCAAGTAGGAAAGGAAATGGATTTATGCCAAATATATTACCCGTTTCAGATTTAAGAAATTATAATGAAGTACTGAAAAATTGCCAAGTTGGAGAACCCGTATTTTTGACCAAAAATGGCAGAGGAAAGTTTGTGGTTATGGATATTGAGGATTTTGAGCGTGAAAAAGCCGAAAAGAAACTGCTTATGAAACTGCAGGAAGCAGAAGAGGCTGTTAAGGATGAAAGTGCTTGGATGAATTTGGATGAATTAAAGAAATCTGTCGGGGTTTAGTCTATGATGAAATTGCGGATTAATCCTATTGTGGCAGAAGATATGAAGAATATTAAAGAGTATATTGCTGAAGATAATGAAGAAATGGCAGTAAAAACTATTCAGGAGATATATGCTCAAATTGAGAATATACAGCAATTCCCGCATATGGGAGCTGACTTGGCTAAGCGAGTCAGCTTCCGAACGGATTATAAATATGTGATTTGCGGAAATTATGTTGTGCTGTATAAGGTTGGAAAAGAATATGTGGAGATTTACCGGATTGCAAGCCGATATCAGGATATTACACAGATCTTTTGATTTCATGATTGAAAGCAGGGATTTGCTTGTAAATCAATACCCTTTACTGAAATCAATAAGGTTCTTTTTAGGTTCATTATCGCTATCCCGCTTTATATTTTCACAAAAGATATCTAAAATCCTTTTTCTTGTAAATGTATTCCCACCCCAGCTGATTCCTGAAATATGCGGAGTCAATAGCACGTTTTCCATATATCTGAGGGGATGATTTTCAGGTAAAGGTTCTGGGTCTGTAACATCTAAAACTGCACCTGCGAGTAATCCATTTTGCAGCGCATTTGTCAGCTCGTCCGTATTTACGATAAATCCACGTCCAACATTTACGAGCATGGCGTTTGGCTTCATCTTTCTTATTCTTTCAACATCGAACATGCCTGCTGTCTGAGTCGTACCTGGAAGCGCGATAATAACTACATCGGCAATTTGCAGTTGCTCATCAACACAGTCTGTTGTATATATTTCATCAAAAGCCGAATGCTGGCTGCCAGGGGTACGGCATATCCCAACTATATAAGACCCAAAACATCTAAGCTTTTTGGCAGTTTCCTGTCCGATATTTCCGGTTCCTAAAATAAGTACTCTTTTCCCCTCTAATGTATCATCACTTTCAATTTGGTTCCAAGCGCCGCTTTTCATTTGTGCACGGTATGAGAACAGATTTTTATATAGTGCAAGGATTCCCGAAACAATATATTCAGAAATAACATATCCATAAGCGCCAGAAGCACTGGTGAGAGCAATATGATTAGGGAAATTCGGAGCAGAAGTGTATTTATTGGCGCCTGCCCAAGTCATTTGGATCCATCTAAGATTTTTCATACAACGAATCGTACTGTATTCGGGTTCTCCAAATACAATTTCTATATTTGCGTGCTCTTTGCTTTCGAGAAGTTCGTTCTCGTTGTCAAAAAACAAAACCTTATCCTCTTTTTCAACTGATGTTAAAATAAGATTTTTCTCACATTCCAGACAATTTTTAATTATAGCAATCGTTCGCATCGCTTCCCTCCTGTTTTCACTCGAAATAAAGTTCAAGTTTGATTGTTTTTGTTTTATTTTACTATATTTGTAATTTGCTGAAAACCTTCAAAAATTATAAAAAGAAATATTATGCCAGCAATAATACAAATCGGACTTGACAAATATTTCAGTGCGATATATTCTATATATCAAATTGATATATATAGAAGGAGAAGGGATAATGGCAATAGAAAAGAAGATTGATTGTGTACTTTTGGGATTGTTGAGTCATGAAGATCTGACAGGTTATGAAATTAAAAAACGCATGGATACTTCACTAAAGTATTTCTGGGGGGCAAGCTACGGCAGTATATATCCTGCGCTTGGCAATTTGGTCGACCGGGGGCTGGCGGAGAAAAGAGACGGGGCAGAAAATAAGCGGAATAAATTTGTATACTCTATCACGGAAGCGGGAAGAGGTTATTTAAAAGAATGGCTTCAGGCTCCGGCAGAGAGAGATGAGCTGCGTTATGAAACACTGCTCAAACTATTCTTTGGCAACGAAGGCGGTGTGCAGCAGGCGATAGCACATATAGATGCTTTTCAAAAGAAAATAGAAAAGGAACTGCCATATCTTGTTAAAGCAGAAGATACGCTTAAAAAAGTGATAGATATTGATGACGCCCACCAATATTATCTCCTTACGGTAGAATTTGGCATAAAGACCTATCGTGCCTACTTGGAATGGTGCGAGGAGGCAAAGGCAATGCTGGGCAAGGAGGATAAGCAAAAATGATGGGACATTTGGGATTTTCATATGTTGGACTGCTATTTATGCTCATGCTCTTTATCCCTAATATCATGTGGGCGAAAAGGCAGCCGCAGGGTTACAGTGCAGAAAACGAAAATAAGATCTTATTGATGCTGGAGAGAGTGGGAGAAGTGCTGGCTACCTGCTGTGCGCTTTTCTTTTCTGATTTTAACCTGCATGGGATTTCAAAGTGGTCGTTGTGGCTTGCGGCAGCATTTATTCTGATGATTATGTATGAGATATGGTGGGTCCGGTATTTTAAGAGTGAACGAAAACAGGTTGATTTTTACAGCAGCTTTTTGGGCATTCCGGTGGCTGGTGCTACGCTGCCGGTGCTTGCGTTTTTTCTGCTGGGCATCTATGGAAAAGTTATATGGATGCTGATTGCAAGCATTATTTTGGGAATAGGGCATATTGGGATTCATTTGCAGCATTTCATTTATGGATTTTAACCTTTGAGTATTGAGTGATAGCCACTTGTCACATATTTGCGTACAGATATGCAATGATTTGATAATCTATAACCAGAGTGATTACAGTTATGAAGAAAATGATTCCGTTTGCATAATAGAGTTTTGCGGAGGTATGTAATGAAAAGAGTAATGGCTTATGTTATTTTGAATGTTAAATCATTGTTAAAGGATAAGTTACCTTTTGCGTGGTCCATTTTTCTGCCGTTGGTTATGTTTTACGTAGAGAAAGATCATATGAGTAAGGAGCAGGATTTAGCTTATTGGTGGATTTATATGATTCTTTGTGCGTATTTTTATGGTGTAGGGCTTTATGCGATTGAATTAAAAGAAGCAGGATGCTTGCGAACTATTTTTTCCATATATAATTCTTCCACAGTTTTTTTTATGGGGAATTTAGTTACACAAATTATTTTTAGTATCATTAGCTTAAGCATATTTAATGTGGCAGTTTTTCTTATTAAGGGATTTTCTTTTATACATCTTATGAGTGGTAGTGTGATATTGATTTTTCTTTGCATTCCTTTTGCCTTCTTGGGATATGCTTTGGTTTTGTTAAAAAAAATTCATGCTAATACAATAAGAACATTATTGTCAATTACATTATTTGGAATGTTCATGTTTTTAAGCATAGGAGCAGAATATAATAAATTTAATCCAATGTACTATATAACTGCAATATTAACAAATTTTACTATGAAAAATGTAGCAGTGTATATATGTACTTCGGTTATAGCTTTAATCCTTGGCGGAGTTGGGATATTTCAATTTGATCCTAATTCAAATGAAAGGAGATGATTTGTTTGGAAAATAAAAATATAATTATACATGACTTAATAATTCCACATATAAATAAAAAAATAGATATTGAGCTTGTGAGAGGATTAAATTACTTACGTGGAGACAATGGCTGTGGCAAAACATTATTACTGGATTACATTGCAGGGTTAAGAAAGCAAAAGAAGGCTCTGATACAGGGAAATGAAAGTATCATATACATAAATCAGACTATTTTTTTCTCAGATAGACTTCTTGGAAAAGACTTTTTGATGTTCGTATATCGATTAGACAGCATTAAAAATGATAAGATTACTTTTGAAAATTATATAAAATCTTTTTATGGTGACAGTGAAAAGAGTAAGTTTGTGTTCGAATTAATTGGAAAGCAATGGGGAATGCTATCATGCGGCGAGAAAAATTTTCTGTATGCAGTGATTTTGTTATCCCTGCAAAGAGAGTGGTATATATTAGATGAACCTTTTGCTTTTATAGATGAAACAAGAAAAAAATTTCTTTGGGATATGATAGAAGAGAAAGTAAATGTTGGGAAGGGAATCATTTTAACATCGCATGAAGAGCAGGAATGGATTGAGGGAAAGGCACATATTATTGAATTTACGGAAACAGGGATAAAAAATTACAATTAATTGTATTATTTGCTTTTGTAAAAGAAGCATATCCAAAAACATGTAATGAATGTAAAGGGTGTTTTTTTTAAAAGCATGAAATAGATTTAAGGCATTAGAGTTAAATATTCTAGTGCTTTTTTTTGTGTCATATATTTTGATTTGACTATTAGTAAATAAACTTGTGCTGCTTATTAATTTCTGATAATAAATTTACCCTATCCCCAAGATTCCGTAAAGGTTTTTGCTTGAAAAAATAGATTAGAGGATTTATACTAAAAACATTGATTTGGATAAAAGGATTTTTTATGGATGGCTATTTTTCATATCCGTAAAGAGGTAGGCAGAGTAATGCATGTAGAAATTAAGGTTTTGGAAGAAGTAACAGATACATATGCAGTGATTTATACAAATCGGATTGATGAAGAAGTATTGCAGGTTGTTGATATGATTGGAAATACCAATGGAGTCATAACAGCAATAGAAGAGGAAAAGACGATTGTACTGCGGATGAAAGATATCTACATGATCCGGGTAGAAAGCAATAAAGCAATCATATACTGCAAGGAAAAGAAATATGCAAGCAAGAAGCGGTTGATTGAATTAGAGAAGATTCTAAAGGGTAGTTTTATGAAAATTTCTAAAACGACACTTGTCAATTTGAATTATATTATCAGTGCGGAAGCGGCTTTTGGAGGCATGATGTGTTTAGTTTTAAAAAACGGGTGTAAAGATTATGTCTCAAGAAAGTATTTACCGGATCTAAAAAAGTATTTGGGTATTTAAGAAGGGTAAAGTATCAGTATGAGAAAAATATTTGGACTTCTTGTGAAAGGGATAAGCGGAGCATTATCTTTATTTTCAATATTTATCATGTTATATGATGTTTGTGGCGGCAATGAGCTTATATTTGAAAACGGTTTTTATACAAAAATGTTTATCGGGGCAATTATAGTTGGAATAGGATTCTCATTACCGGGGGTGGTGTATGAAAATGAGAATATGCCTTATGTAATGCGATTTATAATACATATGGGAGTGGGATGTACCATTTTTGTTATTACAGGGTTTGCTGTGGGATGGATTCCGAGAGGGAATAATCTTTGGGCAGGTGTTGGAGTAGTACTGGCTGGAATCTTAATAGCTCTTTTCTTATGGTTTTGTTTTTGGTGGTACTATAAGCAGGAAGTAAGGAAAATAGATGAAAAAATTAAAAAGGTAAATGAAGAAAAGGATGCAGAGCATGCAGCAAAGGCAATGCTGGGCAAAGAAGGCAAGTAAAATGCTGGCTAGAGTCAACAAGGTCTTTTCTTTTCATAGTCCTTTAAGGAATCAAGGGCATGCCGTGATAAGGGAACCAAGGCGATCATATTGAAAATCGTCATAAGCCCGATTCCGATATCTCCCAGATCCCACACAATGGTATAAGCCGCCAGCCCGCCAACGAAGAGCATGATGAGGGCAAGGAGCTTGTACAAGGTCTGTGACAGCCAGTTATCACCGAAAAGGTATGCAACGTTTGGTCTTGCATAAAACAGAATGCCGATAAAGGTGGAAAAGCTGAAAAGCCAGAGGATGACGGCGATAAAGATGACGCCGAACATTCCAAAATGATAATCCATAGCGGTCTGCAAAAGATCCATTCCGGCAAGCCCATTGGTCAGGTCGATGGGGGTCAGGAGCATGATCATTGCCGAGCAGCTGCAGATAACAATGGTATCAATAAAAACCCCCAGTGCCTGAAGGAGTCCTTCTTTGGCAGGGTGGCTCACATCAGCGGCAGCGGCGGCGCAGGGGGCAGAACCGGAACCTGCTTCATTGGAGAACAGACCGCGTTTAGCGCCATTCATGATAACAGCGCCGAAACCTCCTGCAGCAACTTGGCGGAGTCCAAAAGCTTCCGAAAAGATACGCTGGAAAACGGAAGGAAGCTGACCGATATTCTGAAGGATGATGAGAATCGTAATGAGAAAATATAAACCTGCCATAACCGGCACGATGACATTCAGCACACGCACCGTAGCATTCTTGCGCAGGACAATGACTGCCGCAATCAGCACCAGGACAATCGTGGTGTAAAGCGGGGGAATCTGAAAGGCATTTTCAAAAGCCGAGGAAACAGAGTTGCCGATGACCTGGCTGATGCCGCACCAGCAGATTAGACCGGAGATGGCAAACAGGATGGCAATGATGCTGCGCTTTTTGTGTCCGTCTTTTTTGACAAAAAGATGATGAATATAGTAGGCGGGACCGCCTCTGTAACCTCCGTAAAGGGGGTCTTTTTCTTTATACATTTGTGCAAGTGTGGCTTCCACGAATGCAGTGGAGGAACCCAAAAGGGCAGTGATCCACATCCAGAAAACAGCGCCTGCACCGCCTAAGGAAATTGCAGCTACGACCCCTACAAGATTGCCCATTCCCACACGTGTTGCCGTAGAAATGATAAGTGCCTGGACGCCTGAAATGGAGCCTTTGTGAGAAGAAATCTTCTTTTCCATGGAGATTTTCAGCATTTCGGGAAAAAAGCGGAAGGGCAGAAAGCGGGTGCGGATGGTAAAGTAAATGCCAGATGGAATCAGAATAAGCACCAGCAGCGAAAGACCAAGAGTACTTCCGCCGGGCAGCGGTATCGTAATTAAATCGCCCCATAAAAACTGATAAATCTTTTGAATAATCTTAATCACGATGTCCATCACAGAATTCTCCTTTGCTTTTCCCTCACAACTAGTATATAGTAGAAAGAAGCATTTGTAAAACGATAATGAGAAGTGTATACAATTTTAAGGGTTGTTGACTTGTGCTTTTGTATGATATGATGTTCTTATTAAAATACAAAGTTTGGAGAACAGTATGGGTTCAGAACTGGTAAGTACAAAAGATATCTATAATGTGGTGCGCAGAACCTTGGAGGTCATGGATGCCCAGATTCTATGGCATGGGGAAATCACAGGATATCTTTTTTATAATATATTAAAAGCAGAAGGCATTTACACGGAGATGGATCTTGCGGAATATACGCTGATCGGTATGCTCCATGATCTGGGAATGATCAAGACAGGTTACGAGGGCGGCATCATTCAATGCGAGAGCACCAACATCTGGGCGCATTCCATATACGGATATCTTTTTTTGAAGAATTTGTCGCCGGTGGATGATAAAGCTGAAATCGTGTTATACCACCATCTTCCTTACAAACTGCATTCCCAAATAAAGAGCAGATATATGAAGGTCACGGAATATCTGACGCTTGCAGATAAGATGGCGGTCTTTTTGCGCATGGGAGAGGACAAGGCGGAGCAGAGCATTTATATGCGCCAGGCACAAGGAGAGCTGTCAGCGAAAGCGCTGGAGCTGTTCCAGATTGCGCAGACACGGTTCGACGTTTTGAGAAAACTTAAGACCCATGCATATCAAAAGGAATTGGAAGCGCTGTTTGACAGGATTTCTTTTACGGAAAGGCAGAAAAGAAGCTTTTTGGATATGCTGATTTATGCAATAGATTTCAGAAGCCAGCCTACTGTGATTCACACCATGTCCACCCGAACTTTTGCTCTTGAATTGGGGAGGCTCATGCGGGTGCCGGCAGCAGATCTCCAGATTCTGTACTATGGATCGCTATTGCATGATATCGGCAAGATTGCGATTCCCATATCCATTCTGGAAGCGCCGAGAAGGCTGACAGAGGAAGAAATGCGGGTCATGCAGGGGCATGTAGTCATGACGGACAAGATTCTCCGGGGCGTTATGGACGAGCGGATCGTAAACGTTGCCGCTAAACATCACGAGAAGCTGGACGGTTCGGGTTATCCCAAAGGAATCGGTGCTGCTGATTTGTCGATGCTGGAGCGGATTATTGCAGTTGCAGATATTTTGAGTGCTCTTTATGGAAAGAGAAGCTATAAGGAAGCGTTCCCGCCCGAAAAAATTAAAGAGATTTTGTTGGAAGATGCAAATCAGGGAAAAATCTGTATCAAGGTGGTACAGGCAGCGCTTGGTCATTATGATGAAATTATCCGCACTTACGAAAAACAGCGGGATGTGACCATGGAGAGATATATGGAAATCGTCAATCAATATGACAATATTTACGAACGCTTCAAGGAGTTTGATCAGGCAGAAATGACTGCATAAAATTGTTGGAAAGAGATTAGCTGCGCGCGAAGCGCACTTTCATTCAAGAGATAAAAAGGAACGGAAAGTAAGATGACAAAAGAAAAACTGGCGATCGAGATTATCGAACGGTTAAAAAAAGAATATCCGGACGCAGGCTGTACCCTTGATTACAATCAGGCATGGAAGCTTTTGGTGAGCGTCCGCTTAGCGGCGCAGTGCACCGATGCAAGGGTAAATGTTGTGGTGCAGGATCTATATGCCAAATTTCCCGATGTGGAGGCGCTTGCAGCGGCAGATGTGGAGGAGATAGAGCGGATTGTAAAGCCCTGCGGGTTAGGGCACAGTAAGGCAAGGGATATCAGCGCATGTATGAAGATTTTGCGTGACGAATATCAGGGAAATGTGCCGGACGATTTTGACGCCCTGCTAAAGCTTCCCGGCGTGGGTCGTAAGAGCGCCAATCTGATTATGGGAGATGTGTTTGGGAAACCTGCCATCGTGACAGATACCCACTGCATCCGTCTGACCAACCGAATGGGGCTGGTTGATGGCGTGAAAGAGCCTAAGAAGGTAGAAATGGCTCTGTGGAAGATTATTCCGCCGGAAGAAGGAAGCGATTTTTGTCACCGCCTGGTCTACCATGGGCGGGAGGTCTGCACCGCAAGAACGAATCCTTTTTGTGAAAAATGCTGTTTGAATGACATATGTGCCAAATGCGGAGTTGGAAAAAAGGGTTGACAAGGGGGGAAAAATATTTTATCATACATATGAATAGTTGTTCAAATGAAAGAATATAATGAAGGAGGGCAACGAAGTTGGCGATTCATGATGTTGAGTGCTGTGAGACTTTTCAGACCCATGAGGAGCTTCTTAAGATTGTGCATGAGCAGATGCCGGATGAGGATGAACTGTATGATCTGGCAGAGCTTTTTAAGGTGTTTGGGGATTCCACGAGAATCAGGATTCTGTATGTGCTCTTTGAGGCGGAAGTATGTGTGTGCGACTTGGCACAGGCGCTTTCCATGACCCAGTCGGCGGTTTCTCATCAGCTTAAGATTTTAAAGCAGTCGAAGCTGGTCAAGAGCAGGAGAGAAGGGAAATCTGTATTTTATTCACTGGCAGATGGGCACGTGAGGACGATTATTGCCCAGGGAAGAGAGCATATCAACGAGTAAAAAGCAGGAGCGTTAAACGCATCGGAATGGAGGAAAATATGAAGAAAAAATTTAAACTGGAAGATTTGGACTGTGCAAACTGCGCGGCTAAGATGGAGGATGCAATCAAGAAGATCGACGGCGTAAGCGATGCCAATGTAAGCTTCCTGGCACAGAAGATGACTATTGATGCACAGGATGATAAGTTCGATGAAATCATGAAAGAGGTTGTCAGGGTCTGCGCGAAGGTGGAGCCTGACTGCCGGATTCTGCTGTAAGAGGACATCATGACGAAGAAACAGCAGAAAATGCTTGTCCGCATTATCGCCACTTTCGTCATCTTTGTGGGATTGTTTATTTGCGAACATGCAGGATTGTTTGAAAGGATAGGAAGCAAATGGATTTTGTTTTTGATTTACCTGATTCCCTATCTGGTAATCGGTTACGACATTATTTATAAAGCAGCGAGAAATATCAGCCATGGGCAGGTGTTTGATGAAAATTTCCTGATGATGATTGCCACTTTTGGGGCTTTTGGAGTGCAGGAATACTCGGAAGCGGTAGCGGTGATGCTCTTTTATCAGGTGGGCGAATTGTTCCAAGGGTATGCAGTGGGAAAGTCCAGAAAGTCCATTTCGGATATGATGGATATCTGCCCCGAGTATGCCAACATTGAAATAGATGGGAAACTGACGCAGGTGGATCCGGACGATGTGGAGATTGGAAGCGTAATCGTGGTGAAGCCGGGAGAGCGGATTCCCCTCGACGGCGTCGTGATAGAAGGAGAATCCTTGATTGATACTGCGGCGCTTACCGGAGAATCGGTGCCCAGAAGGGCATCTGCAGGAGATGACATCATAAGCGGATGTGTCAATGGCAGCGGCACTTTAAGGGTCAGGGTATCCAAAGAATTTGACGATTCTACGGTCGCTAAGATTCTGGAGCTGGTGGAAAATGCCAGCAGCAAGAAGGCAAAGGTTGAAAACTTTATCACTCGCTTTGCAAAATATTACACGCCCATCGTGACGATTTTGGCAGTTCTTCTTGCCTTCCTGCCTCCCCTTATTTTAGGAGGCGGATGGGGAGAATGGATACAGAGGGCATGCATCTTTCTTGTCATATCCTGTCCCTGCGCACTGGTCATATCTGTGCCCCTTGGATTTTTCGGCGGGATTGGAGCTGCTTCTAAGATTGGTGTTCTTGTGAAAGGCAGTAACTATCTGGAAGCCGTTGCGGAGATGACGACCATTGTCTTTGACAAGACAGGAACCCTCACCAAGGGAGAGTTCAAAGTGCAGGAAGTGTGCCCTGAAGGCTGCACTAAGGAGGAACTGATGGAACTGGCAGCGCTGGGGGAGGCTTATTCCAACCATCCCATAGCAGGCTCCATCAAAGAAGCCTACGGAAAAGAACCGGATATGAGTCGGGTAGGGCAGGCAGAGGAAATTGCCGGGCATGGCATCTGTGTCCCCATCGATGGGAAAGAGGTGCTTCTGGGCAATGAGAAACTGATGGAAGAAAGAAAGATTCGGTATACGTCGGTGGAAAGCGCAGGAACCATCGTTTATGCGGCATGTGACGGCAGATATATGGGTGCTGTGGTGATTGCCGATTCCGTCAAAGAAGGGGCGAAGGAAGCCATTCAAAGCATGAAGCAGGTAGGCGTGAAAAAATGCGTCATGCTAACCGGCGACAGGCAGCAGGCAGCCCAGGCTGCGGCAGGAGAACTTGGAATCGATGAGGTGCATGCCCAGCTCCTTCCGGGGGATAAGGTGTCCAAGGTGGAGGAATTGCTGAATGTCCGTAAGGGGAAAGAAAAGCTGGCGTTTGTGGGAGACGGAATCAACGATGCGCCGGTGCTCACCCGGGCAGACATCGGAATCGCCATGGGCAGTATGGGATCGGATGCCGCCATAGAAGCCGCCGACGTGGTGCTGATGGACGATGACGTGCGCAAGATCGCGGCAGTGGTAAGAATCTCCAGAAAGACCCTGAAAATCGTTAAGCAGAATATCGTTTTTGCCCTTGCGGTGAAAGCGCTTGTGCTCCTTTTGGGGGCACTGGGGCTTGCCAATATGTGGGAAGCTGTGTTTGCAGACGTGGGGGTATCGGTCATTGCAATCTTAAATGCCATGCGCGCCCTTAAGATACAAAAATAATAATTACAGGTTGTAAAGCAGTGAAGATGATTTTTTAACCCAAAAATCAATTCACTGCTTTTTATCATGAAAAATAATATTTGGCTTTACTTTTTGAACGCTGTTCAGTATAATACAAATTGAACGACGTTCAGGGAGGCGATTATGGATCATAAAGAAATCATCATTCAGGCGGCGACAGAGTTAATAGAGGAGCGGGGAGAGCAGATTAGTGACATTACAGTCAGGGAAATCAGCAAAAGGGCTCATGTGGGGCTTGGATTGATCAACTATCATTTCGGAAACAAGGATAAGCTCATTGCAATATGTGTGGAGCGGGTAATCAACGGTATTGTTGAAAACTTTCAGTTCATCCGCGAAAAGACGGGCGGATATTCGCCTGTTGAAAAGCTGGAATATCTGGGCAATCTGACATGGACCTTTATGTTTGAGCATTATGCCATGTCAAAAATTTCAGTCCTTTCTGACATGGCATCGCCAAAGGAAGACGATAATACCCGCAGGACATACCGTGCCTATCTGCCCCTTGTGGCAGCCTGCCGCCCGGACTGGGATGAGGAGATGCTGCAGCGCAGGACTTTTTGCCTGATTGCAGTCATGCAGCAGGTATTCTTACAGTATCAGGTGATCCGGCAGCTTTACGGTATCGATTTGACAAATATAGAAGAAAGAAAAGAATATCATGCAAAGCTTTTGCGTGATATTTTGGAGGTGTAGGGATGAAAATAACGATTATACACGGGCAGAACCATCAGGGGTCTACCTGTAATATTGCAAGGATGCTGGCGGAGAGACTAAACGGTCAGGTGGAAGAGTTCTTCTTGCCGAGAGATTTTGGAGAGTTCTGCATGGGGTGCACGTCATGCTTTATGGAATCTGAAACGAAGTGCCCTCATTATGAAAAACTCTTGCCGATTACCAGAGCGCTGGATGGCGCCGATGTGATTATATTGGCAAGCCCGGTCTATGTATATCATGCCACAGGAGCGATGAAAGCATTTCTTGATCATTATGGCTTTCGCTGGATGAATCACCGCCCAGAAGAAGCGATGTTTAAAAAGCAGGCAGTCTGCATTTCCACCGCCGCCGGAAGGGGAATGAAGAGCACGAATCAGGATATGGCACACAGCATGTTCTTCTGGGGCGTTGCCAGAACTTATAAATACGGCGTAGCTGTGATGGAAACCTCATGGGAAAGAGTCAGCGCGAAAAAGAAACAGGCAATAGAAAAGAAACTGGACCTGCTGGCAGGGAAAATCGTGAAAAGGCAGGGAAGAATCAGTCCATCCATAAAGACAAAGCTGCTCTTTTATGTTATGCGTCAGATGCAGAAAAACGGCTGGAATAAAGCAGATGCGGATTACTGGGAAAAGAAAGGGTGGATGAAGAAAAAATGTCCGTGGTAATATGATTACATATGATGCAGGAAAATATTTGGTATTATTATCCTGTTTAATACTGTGTTTGAATAGGAAGAGAAGAAGGACTGAGATTGGAGGTGGATGCAAATGTGGTTCTTATTTGCATTATTGTCCGCATTATTTGCAGCTTTAACATCAATACTGGCGAAAATCGGTATAGAGGGTGTCAATTCAAACCTTGCTACGGCAATACGGACGGTGGTGGTCGTTGTCATGTCATGGGGAATGGTTTTTTTGACAAATACGCAGAGCGGCATAACGGAGATCAGTAAAAAGAGCTGGATTTTTTTGATCCTTTCGGGCTTGGCGACCGGTGCGTCATGGCTCTGCTATTATAGAGCATTGCAGGTTGGAGAAGCCTCTAAGGTGGTTCCGATTGATAAGTTGAGTGTCGTGATCACGCTTATATTGGCATTTGTTTTTCTTCATGAGCAATTTACAGTCAAGTCGCTGATAGGCTGTCTCTTAATTGGCGTGGGAACATTGTTCATGGTCTTATGATTCTTTTAGGGAACGCCGATTAAAATGTTTCCTTGTATTGTTGGATGCGGCAGTCAACACGCGGGAGGGAATGTAACTAGAAAATATTTCAAGGAGTAAGGAGGGCTTTCATATGGCTGTGCAATATAAGAAATTAACAGAAAAGGAGTTAGATACTTTCATAGAAATGAGAATTTGTCAATTACGGGAAGAGGGCGCCAAAGAAGATATGGATTTGCGACCGGCATTAATGGACTATTACAAAAGGCATATGTCGGAGGGTACGTTTGTTTCATGGCTGGCAGTTGATGGGGATAAGATTGTGGGAACAAGCGGAATGTCATTTGTAGAAAAACCGCCATATTTTGGATGCCCTAGCGGAAAAATAGGACTTCTTTCCAGTATGTTTACGTCAGGTGATTACCGCAGGCAGGGAATTGCCAGAGAATTATTGCAGAGAGTAATAAATGAAGCAAAGGAGTATGGATGCGGAAGTGTACAAATAACGGCTTCGGATATGGGAGTGCTGCTATATACCGATTTTGGGTTTGTGAAAAACGAAAATTTTATGCAGTATAGATTGTAGGCAAAATTTATGGATTATATTAAAATAGAGATGGAATATAGTTAATTTGAATTTAATTATAAAGGTTGAAGGGCTTCAGAGATATCTGGGGTCCTTTTCCTTCCTTGACACTATCACGATATACCGTTATAATTAATAACAAAAGAATAAAAGAAATGGAGAAAAGAAAGTGGAATTGATGCGTTTGCTAAAGGAAAAGCAGCTTTCTGTTTATCAGTGTGCGAAGGAAAGCCATGTACCATATACTACATTGTCAGATATCGTGAAAGGAAAAACGAGGATTGAAAAATGTACTGCAGAAACAGTATATAAATTAGCGAAGACGCTTCATATGACAATGGAAGATCTTTTGGCAGAATGTTTTGGGGAAAGGGAAAAGGTTCCAGATTTAAAAGGTTTTGAAATATATAAAAGTAATATTTGTCATTTAGTGAAAGATAAAGGAGATATTGAATTTATTATTGATATATTGGAGGAAAATCAAATAAGGACTTATTGGGAACGGAAATGGTATCGGGAGAGTTTTTACCTTTTGGCTATGGTAGATTACTTAAGCAGGGAAAATGACCTTCCATTGTGCAATGATTATGAAGATATAAGGAATTGTTCGCTGCCAGAGCCATTATATCCGAGGGATGTCATTCTTGCCGCAAAGCTGGATGCATCTCTTGATGTGAAAGAACAGTGTTTGAAAGAAGCGATTCCCGAATTTCTGAGGTTTAATATTATAGAAAGTGAGATAAGGAATGTCTGTTAAGAAAGGTTTTACCAAAGAGAATTTGGATTATTATTTGAAGGAATTGGCAAAAGAGTTTCGGAAGAGAAATGGAAGAAATACGCCGGCTGAAATTGTGTTAGTTGGAGGTGCGGCAATCCTTGCCAATTATGGGTTCCGTGAAATGACCTATGATATAGATGCAGTCATAACAGCATCATCAGCCATGAAGGAAGCAGTTAATGCAGTAGGCGACCGTCTTGGATTGCCGAATGGCTGGTTAAACGCAGATTTTAAGAAGACAAGTTCTTATAGACCTAAATTAGCACAATATTCTAAATATTATCGCACATACTCTAACGTGCTGAATATCAGGACAATCAGTGCAGAATATCTCGTTGCCATGAAATTAATGTCTGGGAGACGCTATAAGAAAGATCTGTCTGATATTATAGGCATCTTAAATGAACAGGAAAGAAGGGGAGAGCCTTTAAGTTACCAACAGATTGATTGCGCAGTAAGGAATTTATATGACGGATGGGAAAATATTTCTGAATATGCAATACAGGTTTTAAAAGCGGCATTAAATTCAGAAAGATTAAATGAACTTTTTATGGAACAGGAACATGAAGAAGGATTAACAAAACAGGCAGTGCTTCAAGTTCAAAAATATGAAGGGGAAAAAGTAAAGGAAAGCAATCTGGATGCAATTATTCAAAAAGCTTTAAATAAGAAAGAAAATAACACAGATGCGAGATAGATTAATAAAAATGATCTGTAATGGGAAATGCGTGGAATAGGCTGAAAAGCAATTCCGTAGAAATACTTGGATATTGGCTTATGATGCAAAAATGATGCAAGTATGGTTTATAATAAGATGCATCCACATACTGCACAGAAAAGAACGGATCATGGGTAAAGGATTAAGATAGAGTGAGAATGCAGTAAAAAAGTGCCGATTGTGTGAATGAGCTCCTCTGTGCTATAATATTTAAAGCACAATCCACTACGAAAGAGAAGCCGGTGACGAAGTCATGAGAAAAGGAATTCTATTTTCATCTGCAATATTATGTACCTGTATGCTGGCGCTGTCCTCGCCTTTTGCCATTTATGCCCGCGGGGCAGGCAGTGCGCTTTATGGAAAAGCAGACGCAGGCGATGCAAAGGCGCTCTCGGAAGCTTATCGAAGCTACAGACAGCGGTTCTCACAGATCGAAGACTACGGGGAAATCGAGCCCGCAGGCTTTGATATCATAGAAGATCAGATATTTCCCATAGAAACGAAAAGTTTTGGAGAGGTGTCCTTTGTCCCGGCGATGGAGAAGGACTATCACAGGCTGGCGTTATTTTTTACCGATGAGGACGGCAGCGTTGTATATAAGACGGACCAGCTGGAGGTCAATAACCGCAATCCAGGGGAAATGGAGCAGCCTTTGCGGGAATTAAAGGCAGTTTCTTTTCAGGAGCTGAACGGGGACGGAAGGATGGATATTATATTGATTACCACCTGCGTGAACGATGAAGGCGATTATGCGGGCAAGCCCTACAAGATCGGCGACGTCCTGTTTCAGAATGAAAAGGGATTTTACAGGGACTATAGAATCTCCGACAAGATCAACCGCTTCAGCATGAACAAGAGCGTGGAGAGTATTGTTGTCTTTGTCAGGGACGGCTACTCCACGGAATTTCTCTATACGGCAGCCACCAAACAGGAACTTTTGGAGCATGGTTTTGTGATCGAAAAGGAGCAGTGCTATTACAGGCAGTTTGAGAAGCTGGGAAGGCTGGAAGTGGTGCCGGGCACCTATACCATGGCAAACTTTGCCACATTCATGATTTATCTTGTCAATGAGCAGGGATATATCGTGTGGTGTCTGCAGCCTATGGGAGATTTTGATAATCTGTATGCGCTTAAAGGAATCACCTGCCGGGATATCGACGGAGACGGAATGAAAGATATGCTGGTGCTTGCCAAATACAGTTATGCGGGCAGCGAAAACGAGATGATCACAGAGTGCGATTATGCAATTTACTATCAGAGAACGGGCGGTTTTATGGAAGATAAGGATATCAAACTTAAGAACCCGTGCAGTGATGAAGATACGGTGTCCGGGCTTGTGGACAGGGCAAGGGCATATTGGGGGTGGAAGACAAAAGAATGATTAAGATATTGATTGTAGACGATGAAAAAGCGATTTGCGACTTGATTGATTTGAACTTGTCGGCGGCAGGCTATCACTGCACTTCCGTGCAGAATGGGCTGGACGCTATTGATCTGATAGAGGAAGAAGTATTTGATTTGATTTTGCTGGATATCATGCTGCCGGGGGCAGACGGATATGATGTGATCGAGTACATCCGTCCATTAAAGATTCCAGTCATTTTCATTACGGCAAAACACGAAGTAAAAGACAGAGTGAAGGGACTGAAGCTGGGAGCGGATGATTATCTGGTGAAGCCCTTTGACGTGGTGGAACTGGTGGCGCGGGTGGAAGCGGTCCTTCGCCGTTATAATAAGACGGATAAGCTTCTTACGGCAGGAAACATCGTGGTAGATGTGGACGCAAGAAGGGTTTTAAAGGATGGGAAGCAGGTGGTCCTTACCAATAAGGAGTTTGGACTGCTGGTGCTGTTCATACAGAATAAAAATGTGGCGCTGTTTCGGGAAGCATTATATGAGAAGGTGTGGGGCGATGAATACATCGGGGACAGCCGCACCTTAGATCTTCATGTGCAGCGTCTTAGAAAGAAGCTGGGATGGGAACAGAATTTAGTGGCAGTGTACAAGGTTGGTTACCGCTTAGAGGTACAGGGATGAAGTTTTCGTTAAAATTATTGCTGTGGACGGTGATTGTCATGGCAATCGCCCTTGGAATCAGCGGCTTTTATTTTGTCAATTATGTGTTTGAGACCTCCCTTGCCAGGGAGGCGGGGCAGGCGCTGGATGAGAACAGTATTTTATGTTTTGCATTTGAGACGGCTGCCTTAAATGTGCCGGCAAAATACGATGTGCTGCAGGACAGTACGGTGGAGCAGATTGCGGCGAACTTAGAATCCGGCGGACAGAATGCCAGCCGCATGCTGCGCCTGTCTAATGAGGAAAAAAGCCCTTTGTATGCCAGCGACGGTTTTGAGACGGATGATGAGCTTTTGGCACAGACCGATGCCGTCACTAAGACCTACCGTACCATCCTCTTGAACGATCATTATTATATTCAGACCGGAAGCACTGTCAATGCGCTGGACCGGGTGCTGTATCTGGAAACCTTGCGGGATGTCTCGGAGGTCTTCAATGAAAGAGAGCTGGGATTTAAGGTCTACCAGCGGGTGACGATCATCATGCTGTTTTTTGGAACAATCATCATGCATCTGATTTCTTCCTGGCTGACTAAACCAATCCGTCTTTTGACAAAGGCGACGAAGCAGATGGCGGCGGGAGACTATGCTTACCGCGCAAAACAGATCAGCGATGATGAGCTGGGACGGCTGACCCTTGATTTCAATCAGATGGCGGAGGCGCTGGAGGAGAATATCAATAAATTGGAGGATGAGATACAGGCGCGGGAAGACTTCGTGGGTGCTTTTGCCCATGAACTGAAAACGCCGCTGACGGCGATCATTGGCTATGCGGATATGCTGCGTTCCAGAAAGCTGGATGAGGAGAAGAGTTTTATGTCCGCCAACTATATTTATACGGAAGGAAAGCGGTTAGAAGCCATGTCTATACGCCTTCTGGATATCATGGTGACCAGGCATGGACAGGTGCAGTTCCAGGAGGCTTCGGCGGAAAGCCTGTTCCTTTATATAAAGGATATGTTTAAGACCAATGAAAGCATGCAGTTTGAATTTCACTACGATAAGGCGACGGTGTGGGCGGAAAGCAATATGATCATAACGGTCTTAATTAATCTTCTTGACAATGCCTGTAAGGCATCTGAACCGGGAAGCGTTGTAGAAATCGGCGGCAGAAAGGAAGAAGGCGGTTACCGATTTACCGTAAGGGATCATGGGATTGGAATCCCAGAGCAGGAACTGCAGAAGATTACCAAGGCATTTTATATGGTGGATAAATCCAGATCCAGAAGCAGAAACGGAGCAGGGCTTGGGCTTTCCCTGTGCACGGAGATCCTATCCCTCCATGGCAGCAGCCTTGAGATAGAAAGCACGCTGGGAGAGGGAACGAGTATCAGCTTTGTCCTTCCTGATAGGAGAAAGGAGGAGGCAGCCAATGAAAAAACCGACCATTAAGTATGCTTTCTACACGTTTGCGGTTTTGGTCATGGTCTTATCCATCTGGGGACCGGAACTGCTTGCCAGATACAGGGACCGGACGGTGCTCGATAGGATCAACACCCAGACTTCCGAAATGGAAGGAGAGGGTTATCGATATAAACTGGATAGCAGCGAGAAGCTGTATATTCTCTCCCAGGCGTTGAACAGCCAGAGCCCTCCGGAGAGCGAACAGAATGCCCTTACCAGGCTGGAGGATGAAACAAAGGAATATCAGGAGCTGGATGGCACCTATGCTTTCGTGGTCAACCACAGGGGACCTACCGGAAGGGAAATCACGGATGAACAGATTTTCAATACCTGTAACCAGACCATGGCAGCACTTAAGGAGCTGGGAATATTGCCGGAAACGGTGAAAGAGGTAGGCGGAGGGGATTATGATGCGACGCTGTACTCTGCAATCGATGTGCTAGAGCCCAGAAATAACGTTGCAGTCTGGAAGGTGAGTCTTTCCACCAATGTAAAAAATGCAGATAAGAGCAATCATCTCATAGACGCTTATCTGGATGCGGATGACGGGAAGGTGTACGAATTTTATGCCAGAACAGAATGGGAATGGAAAGATGTAGACCCTGACGCGCTGATAGAAAAATGGAGCACATATATGGGACTTTCCAAGCCCCTTCCTTATGAGACAGAAAATCCCCTGCTGGAATCCACGCCCTATTACAAAAAATATGTATTTTCGGGGAGCGGAGAGGAAATAAGCATCGTGACGATTGGATTTTATGAGGGAATCAATGAGCTGTTTTTAAAAATTTCAAAATGATGCAGATTTGATGCAAAAATGATGGTATTATGATGCAAGAATGATGAAAAAATGATGCACCCTGTGTGTATGCTGAATGTAAGCAGTAAAACACGAAAGGGGCATCATTTTTATGTACGGAAGAAAAAACAGGAATTGGAAAAATAAGAGAAAAAGGAATAGAGAGGCAGGATTTTTACAGCCGGTATTGCTTGTGGCACTGACTGTTTTCATATGTACTTACGTGGAAATGGTGGCGTTGGCGGCGCCGGTATCATCGGCTCCTATTTTGGCAGAAGAAAAGACGAAAGAGACGCTGCAGATGTCCTGGAAACTGGAAGCGGCAGAAAACATGCTGGCAGTGCAGAATTTGATGTGGGACAAGATAAGGCGCCAGGAAGGACCGATGATCGTGGTGGATGCAGGGCATGGAGGCGAAGACTCGGGATGTCTGGGGTTTGGAATCTATGAAAAGGACATTAATCTTCAAATTGCCCTCAGGGTGAAACAGAATCTGGAGGAGAGAGGGTTCCGGGTTTTGATGACCCGGGAGACAGACGAGTTCCTTTCTAAGGAAGAGAGGGCAGAACTGGCAAACAGCTATCAGGCGGATGCTTATGTGAGCATTCATCAAAATACCTATGAGGGCAGTGATAAGAGCGTGAGCGGAATCGAGACCTGGTACGACGGAGCGGATCAAAGCAGGGATAATGCAAGGCTTGCAGAGCTGGTCCACCAGCAGACCATTAAAAGCACGGGAGCCAACGAGCGGGTATTGTGGGATATCGCGGATTTGTATGTTACCAACAAGACCCTGATGCCGGCGTGCCTGATCGAGACAGGATTTCTGACCAATCGGAAGGAATGCCGCCAGCTTTCCACGGCTGAATATCAGGAAAAGATCGCAGAGGGAATCGCGGAGGGAATCGAGATGTACTTTTACGCCAAAACAAGTGCGTAATGAATAAAATATCCTTTTTTACCCATAATATGGATAGAATCAGCAAAATATCTGGTGAAAAGGAGAATGGATGATGGCAGTGGATTTTAAGAACAGCGAGACCAAAGATAACCTGATGCGTGCATTTGCAGGGGAAAGCCAGGCAAGGAACCGTTACACATTTGCGGCTGCCCAGGCAAAGAAAGAGAACTTGCACGTGATTAAGGAGGTATTTACTTATACGGCAAATCAAGAGAAGGAACATGCGGAAATCTTTTATCATCATTTGAAGGAGATGGCAGGCGAGACTATTCATGTGGACGGCGGCTATCCGGTGGATCTTACAGATGATGTGGCGGGGCTTCTTCGCATGGCACAGCACAATGAATACGAGGAGCACGATTCCGTTTATAAAGCCTTTGGGGAAAAGGCGAAGGAAGAGGGATTCCACAAGATTGCCAATTCCTTTTTCCTGATTGCGGAAGTTGAAAAGGTGCATGGAGACAGATTTGGGAAGTTTGCGGAGCTTTTAGAGAAGGACAGACTCTTTAAGGAAGAGCAGAAGACCGGCTGGATCTGCTTAAACTGCGGCTATATCTATGAAGGTGAGGAAGCACCCAAAAAGTGTCCGGTGTGCGATCATGACAGAGGATATTTTATCAGGGTGGAACAGTCTCCCTTTGAAAATTAGTAAAAGAGTTTCTGAATTTATTCTTAATACTGAATCCCGGTAATTGACATCTAGGTGCAATGCGGAATATAATGACTCTATTGCAGGTAGTTTTATGTACTGAAAATGGGGAAGGGTATGAAGAATAAGAAAAGATGGCCCATCGTTTTGGCCTTGTGGGTGATTTTTGGAGTGCTGGTAGCCGGTGTTGCTTACCTGTCCTTCCAAAGCGGCGAGGATGCAAAGCTGTTGGGAAAAGATATGATTGCGAAACTTGCACAAATGCAGTACGAGTCGTCAGAGATATCAGAAAATGATATGAATACATTTACGTATATGATCAGGCAGAATGGAAGGGTGATCGCTTTTCTGCTAATTGGAATCATTGGAACGATTACGATTCATGCTTCATGCAGTAAATGCAATTGGTTTGTTAAAACGTGTATAACTGCGTTTATCCTGGTGGCAATTGCATATTTAACAGAAAAACTGAAAGTTTATATTCCCACCAGGCATTACAGTTATGAAGAAATGATGATCAGCATGGCAGCAGCGGCAGCCGGATTCATTTTTGTGTCAGTAATCACGCTGACAGTGAAGCTGGTAAAAGGGTTCTTTCGTCTGATGACGGCGAGCCATGCATCATAGGTTTTCTGTACACTTTTCTTCGCAATATTTGCAGCGGTAAATCTCCTTATCTTCGTCGGACAGCACGAAGATATGGGGAAGCCCCTGTTCAATGGAAGTGATGCACCTGGGATTCTTGCAGCGGATGACGTTCTTGATTTCCTTAGGCAGCAGCAGTTCCTTTTTTGATACGATTTTTCCGTCCTTGATGACGTTGACGGTTATGTTGTGATCGATAAATGCCAGCACGTCAAGGTTCAGCATATCGATATCGCATTCCACCTTTAAAATATCCTTTTTGCCCATTTTGCTGCTCTTGGCATTCTTGATGATGGCAACGGTGCAGTCCAGCTTGTCCAGCTGAAGATGATGATAAATGGAAAGGCTTTTTCCCGCCTTGATATGGTCTAAAACAAATCCTTCCTCTATTTTCCCTACATTAAGCATGTCGTTTCCTCCCTTAATCTACCTGGATATTTAATAATGTTAAAATAAGAGCCATTCTCACGTAGACGCCGTACTGTACCTGCTTAAAGTAAGCGGCTCTTGGGTCTTCGTCCACCTCCACAGAAATCTCGTTCACTCGGGGAAGGGGGTGGAGCACCAGCATATCGGATTTTGCCAGTTCCATTTTGGCTTTGTCAAGAATATAAAAATCTTTTAATCTTACGTAGTCTTCTTCATTGAAGAAGCGTTCCTTTTGGACTCTGGTCATGTATAGCAGATCGAGTTCCGGCATGATTTCCTCTAAGCGGATCACTTCTTCATAAGGGATGTTCTTCTCCTTTAGCATATCGGTGACATAATCCGGCACCATGAGTTCCCTGGGAGAGATAAAAATAAACTTGATTCCCTCATAGCGGACAAGGGCATTGATCAGGGAGTGTACGGTGCGCCCAAATTTGAGATCTCCGCAAAGCCCGATGGTAAAGTGGTCAAGACGTCCTTTCAGGGAGCGGATGGTCAACAGGTCGGTGAGCGTCTGGGTAGGGTGCTGATGTCCGCCGTCGCCTGCATTGATGACCGGAATAGAAGATCTGCTGGCAGCGACCATAGGGGCGCCTTCTTTGGGATGGCGCATGGCGCATATATCGGCAAAGCAGGAGATAACGCGGATGGTGTCGGATACGCTTTCACCTTTGGCGGCAGAGGAAGAATCTGCGTCGGAAAAACCAAGGACGCTGCCGCCTAAGTTCAGCATGGCAGATTCAAAACTGAGCCTTGTACGGGTGCTGGGCTCATAAAAGCAGGTGGCAAGTTTCTTTCCTGTGCAGGCATGGGCGTACTTATCCATGTTTGCTTCAATATCGTTTGCCAAGTCAAAGAGCTGGTTCAATTCCCCAACGGAAAAATCCAGGGGATTCATAAGATGTCTCATAGTTTGCTTCTCCTTCCATAAAAAATCGAAGAGAAAAATCTCTTCGATTTAAGTTTCATAAGGGCACGTCTCACGAGGTGCGGCATTCGTCGTTTTGAAATGATAATAATTCTTCCACTGGTTTCCGTCTTGGAGCAGTCGGCTCTTCGTCGGGATATCCCACAGGGATAAGCGCTGCCAATTCCCGCTCTTCGGGAACGTTTAATAAAGAAGCAGCCTTTGCTTCGTCGAAGATTCCCATGATAACGGTGCCAAGTCCCTTTTCGTAGGCAGCCAGACAGAAGGTCTGTGCGGCAATTCCGGCATCGAACATTTGCCAAGATGCGCCGCGGGGAGTAGAATAGGAGCCGTCACGCTCAAAGCCGCTTCTTCCCTTGATGTAGGTTATGGCAACCAAGAGAGGTGCCTGTGCAATGATCTCACCGTTTTTGGGATATGCCGGTGTACATTCAGCAGCAATCTTGTTCTTCAAATCTCCCTCAACTGCAATATAGCGGGTAATTTGTGTATGCTTCCAGCTGGGTGCATAGGAAGCAGTTTCGATGATTTCAGAAAGTAAAGCATGATCCACAGGCTGATCCTTGAATTTACGGATACTTCTGCGTTCTTTGATACAGTCTTTTGCAGTCATAAGCACACTCCTATCTATTTTGGATTTTTAACTTCATTGATACCATCATAGCACACGGGAGGGCTTCTTTCAATCAAATAATGGTGATAGTTCAACTTGCAATATGGATGGGGATTTAGTATACTACGAAGTAGAAAATAGCAGCGAAGGCTTGGAACTTAGGAGAAGATTCCGAAAGGAGAGGTGGATTATGGCGACAGAATTTGTAGAGAGAAAGAGATGGTTATTTTTTGGGCTTCCGTTTACATTTACGAAATATATCATCAAAGAAACTATACTTACCATAGACAGCGGACTTTTGAAAAAGGTTGAAAATGACTGCTATATGTACAAGGTGCAGGATGTGGAGCTGGTGACTTCTCTTGCAGAGCGGATTTTTGGGATTGGGACGGTGATCTGTTATACCGGGGATACCACCCACCCGAAACTGATCTTATCCCACATTAAGAATGCAAAGGTGATTAAGGACTTCATCCTTGAGGCTTCAGAGCAGGCAAGGATGAAACGCCGTACACTCAATACGCTGGATATCGGCGCCGGTGCCGGCGATCTTGAGCTGGATGATATGGAATAAATACGAGGCGGTATGAGCAGAATCATACCGCTTCCTTGTTGCAGTTTTTATCCTCTGACAGAAGTTTTTCAAACAAAAGCCCTGCCAAAAACCAGTTGGGGAAATAATCCAGGCGGATTACCTTTTGAATATGCCATCGGGTGCCTTCATAATTCCAGGGACACAGCTTACGGTCCTCCAGATAGCGCCCCGTCAGATATTCGCCGGCGAAGATACACAGGGAATAGGCGCTGCCTCTTACGAAAAGAGGCATATTTTTAAGCCGCTTAAAGAGGGGATCAAGCAGGCAGGCACTGCCGTAGATAGGGAACATCCAAAGGGAGGTCTGCCCCATCAGGCGCAGGTCTCTTTTCTGGAGGGAGCCAAGGGCGGTAAAGGTAATTTCAAGGCACCATCCAAGGAGCCCGCATTTTAAAAAGTTTTTAAGGAATGTTTTCATCATAGTATCAGTATGAGAAAAAAGGAACAGAATTATACATTAGGAAAGAAGCAGTTGAGATGGAAAATCAGAAAGATATGACGTATCAGGAGGTCATGGATTACATAGAGGAATTGAAAGTATATGGGAGTGTGCCGGGACTTGACAACATTAGGAATTTGTGCGATAAACTCGGCAATCCCCAAAAGGACCTTTCCTTCGTCCACATTGCGGGGACCAACGGAAAGGGCTCTGTGCTTGCCTTTCTCTCCGAAGTGCTGAAGGAAGCGGGATACCGCACGGGCAGATACATTTCGCCTACGCTGTTTGAATACAGGGAGCGGATTCAGGTCAATAACCGTCCAATCAGCAAAAAAGAACTCTGCGTTCAGATGACAAGACTGAAAGAGATTTGCCGGGAGCTGGAAGAAGAGGGAAAGCCTCACCCTACAGCTTTTGAAATCGAGACGGCGATGGCGTTTCAATATTTTAAGGAGCAGAAGTGTCAGATCGTGGTTCTTGAGACGGGACTTGGAGGGCTTTTAGACGCTACCAATATTGTTACGAATACGCTGGCAGCGGTATTTACATCGATCAGTATGGACCATATGGGCGTTTTGGGAAGAACGCTGCAGGAGATTGCGGAGCATAAGGCGGGAATCATGAAACCCGGTGCAACGGCAGTAGCGCTTAAGAAAGATATGGAAGTAATTGCGGTTTTACAGAAAAAAGCCGCTCTCTTAGGGATTCCCTTTATCACAGTAGACCCTGACCAGGCGACAGGCATAAAGAGAAACCTGACTAAACAGACCTTTTCCTATAAAGAGTACAAAAACCTCACCATTTCCCTTGTAGGCGCCTACCAGATTGAAAATGCGCTTCTTGCGGCACAGACCATAAGGGTGCTGAAGGAAAAGGGATTCCAGATACCCGATCAGGCGGTCTATAAAGGATTTGAACGCACCTCCTGGCAGGGGCGGTTCCAGGTTCTGGCGAAAAGACCCTACTTTATTGCTGACGGTGCGCATAACCGGGACGGCGCGAAGCATCTTGCCGAAACCATTCGTTTGTATTTTACAAACAGGAAGATTATCTATATAATAGGAATGTTGAGAGATAAAGAACAGGACGAGATTTTAAAGGAAACCGCCTTCCTGGCATCCCAGATTCTGACGGTGCCGACTAAGGGAGAGCGGGGGCTTTCCGCGTATGATCTGGCGTGTAAAGCGAAGGAATATCACGAGCATGTGACGGCGGCGGACAGTGTGGAGGAGGCGGTGGAGATGGCGTATCTGCTGGCAGATAAGGATACGGTCATCATTGCTTTTGGTTCTTTATCTTACTTAGGCGGGCTGATTCAAATGGTGGAAAAAATAAATGCCCAAAAAGGCAGAAATGATATCGGGAGAGATTCGCATGGTAAACAAAGAGAAAGTTGAGGAGGCAATAAGGCTCCTTTTAGAAGGCATCGGAGAGGATTTACACAGAGAAGGACTGAAAGACACGCCGGCAAGGGTGGCAAGGATGTACGAGGAGATTCTAAGCGGCATGGAGGATTCCCCCAAGGAGCATTTGTCTAAAACCTTTACCGCAGAAAATAATGAGATGGTCATAGAAAAGGACATTCTTTTCTATTCTACCTGCGAGCATCATTTGATGCCTTTTTATGGGAAGGCGCACATTGCCTATGTGCCCGACGGTAAGGTGGTGGGAATCAGTAAGCTTGCCCGCACCGTGGAGACTTATGCAAAAAGACTGCAGATCCAGGAAAAGATGACGGCACAGATTGCGGATGCGATCATGGAGAATCTAAGACCCAAGGGCGTGATCGTGCTGATAGAGGCAGAACATATGTGCATGACCATGCGGGGCGTCAAAAAGCCGGGAAGCCAGACTGTGACCATGGTTTGTAAAGGAATCTTTGAAAAAGATGAGAGACTGAAAAAGACGTTTCTTGATTTGGTGCGATAAGGCGGAAAACAGATGGAGCGTGTAAACAGGATTTTAACAAGCAGTTTGTATCAAGAATATCTGAAAAAGAATGATCTGGCAGAGGCTTCACGGCGCTTCTGCCATCATAATATGGGGCATTTTTTGGATGTGGCGCGTATTGCCAGCATATTGAATGAGAAGGAAGACTACGGACAGGAGCAGGAAATCATTTATGCGGCAGCGCTTTTGCACGATATTGGGAGATGGCGTCAGTATGAGGACGGCACGCCCCATGAGAAGGCAAGCGCTGATTTATCGCCGGCGATTCTTAAAGAAAGCGGTTTTGGCGACGAGGAGAGCAGCAGGATTCTCACGGCGATCATCAATCACAGAAATGCCGCGGTGAAAGAAGAAAAGTCTTTATCGGGACTTTTGTACAGGGCAGACAAATATAGCCGCCCCTGCTATGCCTGTGAAATGGAAAAGCACTGTGACTGGAAAAAAGAAAAAAAGAATTTAAAACTATTGATTTAAATAGACAGGAAGCTTACGGCGGAAAGAAAGGAGTAAGTAAAGTGAACATTGGCGGACGTGAATTTGACTTAAAAAATCACACTTATATTATGGGAATCCTAAATGTGACGCCGGATTCCTTTTCCGACGGCGGGAAATACAGCCGTCTCGACGATGCCCTGTTTCATGTGGAGGAGATGCTTGGGGAGGGGATGGATCTGCTGGATATAGGCGGGGAGTCTACCAGACCGGGGCATACGTTCGTGCCGGCACAGGAGGAGACAGAGCGAGTCGTGCCCATAATCGAAGCGGTAAAGCAGCGGTTTGATGTGCCTGTTTCGCTGGATACCTACAAGGCAGAGGTTGCCTGTGAAGGGCTTAAAGCAGGGGCAGATATGATCAATGATGTCTGGGGGCTGAAATACGATCCGGACATGGCAGAGACCATTGCAAAGGCAGGCGTTCCCTGTGTGTTGATGCATAATCGGAAGGAAGCAGATTACCATCGATTGATAGAGGATGTGATTACAGATTTGCGCGAGACGATCCGAATTGCCAAAAGCAGCGGAATAGGAGATGAACAGATTGTCTTAGACCCGGGAATCGGTTTTGGAAAGACCTATGAACAGAATCTTGAAATGCTTTATTCTCTTGAGAGGCTGTTGGAACTGGAGTACCCTGTATTGCTTGGCGCCAGCCGTAAATCTGTGGTTGGGCTCACCCTTGATCTTCCGGCAGACCAGCGGATGGAAGGGACGCTGGTCACCACCGTCTTTGGCGTGATGAAGGGATGCTCTTTTGTGCGGGTGCATGACATCAAGGAACACGTACGCGCGGTGAAAATGACAGAGGCGATTCTTCTATCAGGCGGCGCATTGCCGAGAGGAAGATTTTGCTGACAGGAGGGACTTATGGATCAAATCAGGATAGAAAATCTGGAGGTTTATGCACACCACGGTGTTTTTCCCCAGGAGACGCAAAAGGGGCAGATTTTTGTGATCAATGCCGTCTTATATACAGAATTAAAGAAAGCAGGCATGGCGGATGATCTGGCGCTGTCTACCAACTACGGGGAGGTCTGCCATTTTATCGATGATTATTTAAGGGAGCACACCTTCCTTCTGATAGAAGCGGCAGCAGAGCATCTGGCAGAGGAATTGCTGCTAAAATTTCCTTTGATCGAACGTCTGGCGCTTGAAATCAAAAAGCCACATGCGCCCATCAACCTGCCTTTTTCCAGCGTGTCCGTGAAGATAGAGAGAGGATGGAAGCTTGCTTATCTGGGAATCGGTTCCAATTTAGGGGATAAGCAGGGCTATATCCAAAAGGGGATAGACGGTCTTAAGGAAAATCCTATGATTCGTGAGGTGAAGTGTTCAAAGATACTTGTAACGCCTCCCTATGGCGGCGTGGAGCAGGACGATTTCCTAAATGCAGCCATTGAGCTAAAGACATTGCTGACACCCTATGCGCTTTTAGATTTCCTGCATAAACTGGAAGCAGAAGCGGGAAGGGAACGGAAGATCCACTGGGGTCCTAGGACGCTGGATCTGGATATTTTGTTTTATCAGGATTTTTGCTCAAACGATCCGGCACTTACCGTGCCTCATCCGGATATGCAGAACCGGAAGTTTGTATTAGAACCGCTCAATGAACTCTGTCCGTGGCAGCACAATCCGGTTACAGGGAAGAATGTAAGACAGATGTATCTGGAGTTGAATTGCAATGGAAAAATAGATGAAGCGCAGGAGGAAGTGCAGTGAGCAAGAAAGCAAAACGCCTTGTAGGCAGCTGTGAGCAATGCAATAATTTTGTTTATGATGAAGATTACGAGTGCTATACTTGTGAGATGGATTTGGACGAAGATGAGATGGCTAAATTTTTGGCGGATTCCTATAAAGATTGTCCTTATTTCCAGCCGGCAGATGAGTATCTGATTGTGAGAAAGCAGATGTAATTTCTTTCTCCGTAAAAATAGCCTTATCAATTAAGCGATAAGGCTAGAATTTTCATGCCGGACATTTATTAGACGCTTCCGGTAAGCGAGCAATATTTTCGAGCCGTACATTTCTTTGCCGCAAACGGTGTGCGAACAATATTTTCGATGACGGATTACTCCGTCATTAGTATTATTATACGAAATTTTATAAAATATGTCAAATATTTTTCGGTTTAACTTTTATATTTACGGGGTGGATACATCGCTGGCTTCGAGGGCAGCCGAAAATGGTGTGACATTAATCGCACCGTTTACAGGCGTATGATAAACCGGAACATTTTGTCCGAATGCGTTGAAGTATGCATAGTTGGAGGTTAAGTGAATCTGCTCATAATTGCCTTCTGCAACGATTTCGGGGCTGCTTCCGTCTAATTCCATGCGCTTTAGCGCAGGCTCGGTGGTGGAATTTTTCTGATAATAGATATAGTGGTCGCCTACGTTAAAGGTATCAACGCGGTCATCTGTCAATATTTCTACCGTGTGATCGGAAAGGGAATAACGGCACAGGCAATAGTCGGAAGAAATGTCCATGTAATAAATATAGCCTGCATGATAAGCCGGAAAACATAGATTCCCTTCAAAAACGGTAGAGATAACGTCTGTCCTGGTGTCAAGGGCATAGAGGTAATGATCTTTGCCGGTACCGCTAAAATAGATGATACCGTTGTCACATGCGGCAGGAGAGATGATATCCTTGGATACAAGGGTATTTTCGGATTTATCCGTTCTAACTTTGTACAGCTGGGTGAAATCGGTGTTATTATAACGCTGATAATAAATATAGTCGCCGGCAAGCTGCATGGTGACGGCGGCGTTGCGGTCAAGGCATTCTGCGCGGGAGCCGTCTGTTCTGGCGCGGTAGACGCCGTAAGTACGCACCACATACCCCATACCAGTGCCCCCTCCCTGCTGACTGTCCATATAATAATAAATATAATCGCCTCCCGTATTGATTGCACTGGTCTGCGCTTCGTTCAGCTTCTGTAAATCCGTCTCATCTGCATTCATAGAATAAAGGCACCCATTGTCATAGGCATTGGCAAAAAAGACCTTTCCATTGCTTTCCGCAAAAAGACCGCCGTTATTCAAATTCCCAGCGGTATTTCCCGTAACAGAAATATCATTAGAAGGTATCTTCTCAGAAAGGGAAGAAAGAACGGTGAAACCTACTAACACTAATAAAATGATAGCTGCAAAAAGCAACACTTTCCAATTCTTTTTCATAAGAGCAATTCCTTTCCATCCAAAAATATAAACCTATTTTATTATAATAAGCCACTAATCTTTCCGCAACAGAAATTTTAGGACTGCTTACAAAATATTCCCCAGGTCTTGAATCCGGTTTTTATTTATAATAAAATAGTAGCAATATAATAGATCTAAGGGTGGAAGGGCATACAGATGAAAATGGATTTAACAGACCTGCGAGGGCAGCTTGACGAGATTGACGCTCAAATCGTGGCGTTGTATGAAAGGCGCATGGACATATGCGGTCAGGTAGCGGAATATAAAATAGAAAACGGCAAAAAAGTGTTTGATAAGGCGAGGGAAGAGGAAAAACTCCGCAAGGTAAAATCCCTCACCCACAATGAATTTAACAGTCACGGAATCGAAGAATTGTTCGAGCAGATCATGTCGATCAGCCGTAAACTGCAGTACCGTCTTTTGACGGAACACGGAAGTACGGGAAGGCTGCCGTTTATCGGGGTGGATCATCTGGATGTGGGGAAGGCAAGAGTGGTATTTCAGGGAGCAGAGGGGGCTTATTCCCAGGCGGCGATGATGCAGTACTTTGGGGATGAGGTGAACAGCTTCCATGTAGATACCTTCAGGGATGCGATGATTGCCATCGATGAGGGAAGCGCTGATTTTGCCGTGCTGCCCATAGAAAATTCCACGGCGGGAATCGTCAGTGAAATCTATGATCTTTTAGTGGAGTTTGAGAATTATATTGTGGGAGAACAGATCATAAAGATTGAGCACTGCCTCATGGCGGCGCCCGGAACGAGCATAGAAGATATTAAAACGGTTTATTCCCATCCCCAGTCGCTGATGCAGTCGGCGCGGTTCTTAAAAGACTACAGCTGGCAGCAGATCAGCATGCAGAACAATGCCTTTGCCGCCCGCAAGGTGGCACAGGATGGGGACAGAAAACAGGCGGCAATTGCAAGCGCTTATGCGGCACAGCTTTATGGGCTTGATGTGCTGGTCCGGGGCGTAAATCAGTCCAGCACCAATTCCACCCGTTTTATCATTGTGACCAATCAAAAGATTTTCCTTGAAAAGGCAGGGAAGGTGAGCATCTGCTTTGAGGTGCCCCACGAGAGCGGTTCTTTGTATCACATGCTTTCGCATTTCATTTATAACAACCTGAATATGAACAGGATTGAGAGCAGACCCATCGAGGGGAGAAACTGGGAATACCGTTTTTTCATTGATTTTGACGGAAATCTGGCTGACAGCTCTGTGAAGAATGCGCTGCGGGGACTTAGGGAAGAGGCAAGAAACATGAAGATTTTGGGAAATTACTGATAAACGGAAGAGGTTGGGATGGAGAAGCGATGAGGGAACAGGAATTAATCGTATATAAAGATTTTCAAAAAGATGAGGGCAGGATTCTCTATGACATGGTCTGGCTTATGGAGCACTTTAAGGATACCTACTACAACAGGGAAGATATGGCGGGGCTTTTGTATGAGTGTATCCACCGGCTTCTTGAGATGGCGGGAAATCATGGATTCTATGGCGATCTGTGGCACTGCTATCTGTCGAATCTCTTGGTGAATAATGAGAACAGCTATAGCAGGGCATGTGAGATTAGGGGGAACGTGGAAGGAACCATCAACCGGGCAGTGCTTCATGATATCGTTATCTTTAAAGAGTTTTTTGATTATGATTTTACGGAAATGGCAGGAGTCCTTGGCGTGGAAGGGATTGACCTGATTACGGATTACGTGTGCAGCGACAGTGAGAGCAAGGTATATAACAGCCGAATCAGGGAAAGAATCTGTTCCCTGGCGGTTAAGTTTACGAAGAATCATACGCCGGATGAGATGAAGGACACGCTTACCGAGTTTTATAAGGACTATGGCGTAGGGAAATTTGGTCTGCACAAGGCGTTCCGGGTGGCACATGAGGGGGACGGCGTGCACATCGTTCCGATTCAGAACATTGCCCATGTATATCTGGACGATTTGGTGGGATATGAGATTCCAAAGCAGAAGCTGATAGAAAATACGGAAGCCTTTGTGGAGGGAAGAAAGGCAAACAATTGTCTCCTTTTTGGTGATGCGGGCACAGGCAAGTCCTCCAGCATCAAAGGGATTGCCAATGCGTATTATGAAAAGGGACTCCGTATCATAGAAGTGTACAAGCATCAATTTCAGGACCTGAATGAGGTGATCACCCAGATTAAGAACAGGAATTACAAATTCATTATTTACATGGATGATTTAAGTTTTGAGGATTTTGAAATTGAATATAAATATTTAAAGGCGGTAATAGAAGGCGGGCTGGAAAAGAAGCCTAAAAATGTGCTGATTTATGCAACCTCCAACAGACGCCACCTGGTTCGCGAAAAGTTTTCGGATAAAGAAGACAGAAGAGACGATCTGCATGCGGGGGATACCGTCCAGGAGAAACTGTCTCTGGTTTCCCGCTTTGGCGTTACCATCTTTTTTGCGGCGCCGGATAAAAAAGAGTTTCAGAATATCGTAAAGGTATTGGCAGAGCGCTATCAGGTGACCATGCCGGAGGAGGAACTTTTGCTTGAGGCAAATAAGTGGGAACTTGCCCACGGCGGACTTTCGGGAAGGTGTGCGCAGCAGTTTATCGATTATTTACTTGGAAAGAGGGGAAATGTATGTCAGTAAAAATATTTGCGGCAATCGATGTGGGTTCTTATGAACTATCAATGAAAATCTTCGAGGTGTCGAAGACAAGGGGGATGCGGGAGATCGACCATATCAGGCACAGCATCGATATGGGAACGGAAACCTACGGCACGGGCAAACTTTCCCATGACAGGGTGGAAGAACTTTGCCGTGTGCTTAAGGAATATTCTGAGATTATGAAGGCGTATCAGGCAGCGGACTACAAAGCCTATGGAACCAGTGCCATAAGGGAATCCAAAAACAGGGCAATCCTGTTAGATCAGATTGAACAGCGCACCGGCATACGGATCGATGTGCTGAGCAATTCGGAACAGCGCTTTCTGGATTACAAATCCATTGCCTTTCAGGGGGAGGGATTCCAGAAGATCATCGAAAACGGAACAGCGATTCTGGATATCGGAGGAGGAAGCATTCAGATTTCCCTGTTTGACAATGATACCCTGGTATCCACCCAGAATATGAAGCTGGGGGTCTTAAGACTGCAGGAACGTCTGCATCATTTGGATGCCAGCATCAGCCATTATGAGATGCTGATTGGAGAACTGGTGGAATCCCAGATCAGCGTTTACAAAAAGCTTTATCTGAAGGATCGGGAGATCAAGAATATTATCGTAGTGGATGACTATATTTCCGCTATTGTAAAGCGCAGGGAAAACGGCAGCGATATAAGGGGATTTGCAGATAAAAAGACGCTGGATCAGTTTACCCAGGACTGCCGGAGCAAGAGTCTTTCAGAGCTGGCGAGATCCTTTGATATGCCGGAAGAGAATATGCCGCTTTTGCTGATTTCCATGGTGCTTCTTAGGAACATTATGAACAGTATGGGAGCGGAGCAGATTTGGGCGCCGGGTGTGACTTTGTGTGACGGTATTGCATATGAATATGCGGAAAAGAATAAGATTATAGCATCGGCACATGATTTTGAAAAAGACATCATTGCCTGTGCCCAGAATATCAGCAAACGATACAGGGGGAGCAAGAAGCGGAGCGAGACGCTGGAAGGGATTGCCCTTACGATTTTTGACAGTACTAGGAAGATACACGGACTGGGTAAAAGGGAGCGGCTCCTTCTGCAGATTTCCACCATCCTTCATGATTGCGGGAAATATATCAGTCTGGTCAATTTAGGAGAATGCTCCTACAGCATCATCATGGCGACGGAGATTATTGGTCTGTCCCACTTAGAGAGGGAGATCGTTGCCAATGTGGTGAAATATAATCATTTGGAATTTGACTATTATGAGATCAGGGGAAGCTTAAGCTCTCTTGATAATGATGCATACTTAAAAATTGCCAAGCTGACGGCAATTTTACGTCTTGCTAACGGGCTCGACAGGAGCCATAAGCAGAAATTCGGCAATATAAAGATTTCTCTGAAGGAAGACGAGCTGGCAATTACAGTGGATACAACCGAAGATATCACGCTGGAGAAAGGACTTTTCGGCGCCAGGGCGGATTTCTTCCGGGAAGTGTACAACATAAGACCGGTAATCAAAAGAAAACGTGTGTAAGGGATAGGCACAAACAAAACGAGGAGGGTTCGTATGATGAGTAAATCCAGATATGATGACCCAGAGTTTTACAGCAACAGGGAGCTGAGCTGGATCTTGTTTGATAAAAGAGTGTTGAGCGAGGCAAGGGATAAGAATAATCCGCTGTTCGAGCGGCTGAAATTTTTAAGTATTACAGCCTCCAACTTAGATGAGTTTTTTATGGTCAGGGTGGCATCCTTAAAAGATATGGTTAATGCCGACTATACCAAGCCGGATATTGCCGGAATGACGCCCACGGAGCAGCTTGAGGCGCTCAACCGGGTGACTCATGAACTGGTAGAGCAGCAGTATGCCACGTATAACAGGGCGATTATTCCCCAGCTGTCAGTGAATGGTTTAAAGGTCATAGGACGCCATGAAGATTTGACAATCGAAGAGGCGGCGTTTGTGGATCATTATTATGAAGAAAATGTGTATCCAGTATTGACGCCCATGGCGGTGGATTCTTCCCGCCCGTTTCCTCTTATTCGGAATAAGACGCTCAATATAGGCGCCCTTGTAAAGAAGAAGGAAGGAGACGGCAGCTTGGAATTTGCCACGGTGCAGGTGCCGGGCGTGCTTTCAAGAATCGTGCAGATTCCTGCTGCTATCGACCGGGAGACAACGGTGATCCTGCTTGAGGAGATTATAGAGAGGAATATACACAAGCTGTTTCTCAACTATGATATCGTCTGTTCCTGCCCCTTCCGCATCATGAGAAATGCAGATCTTTCTATTGAGGAGGATGAGGCGGAAGATTTGCTCAAGGAAATCGAAAGGCAGCTGAAAAAGAGACAGTGGGGGCAGGCAATCCGTCTGGAAGTGGAGGACGGCATAGATGAGCGGCTCCTTGCGATCATAGAAAAGGAACTGCATGTGGCGAATGAGGATATCTACAGAATCGACGGACCGCTGGATCTGACGTTTTTGATGAAAATGTACGGACTGCCCGGTTTCGATCATTTGAAGGAAAAGGCATATGCAGGACCCCAGCCGGTGGCAGATTTTCCGGCGGAATATGATATTTTTGATGTCATAAGACAAAAGGACAGGATGTTATTCCATCCCTATGAGACCTTTGATCCTGTGGTTGAATTTATTCGTCAGGCAGCCAGAGATAAGGATGTGCTTGCCATCAAGCAGACGCTCTATCGGGTCAGCGGCAATTCTCCTATTATCGCAGCGCTTGCCCAGGCGGCGGAAAACGGAAAACAGGTTTCGGTTCTGGTAGAATTAAAGGCACGGTTTGATGAAGAAAACAACATTGTGTGGGCAAAGATGCTGGAAAAAGCAGGATGCCACGTGATTTATGGATTGGTGGGTTTAAAGACCCACAGCAAGATCACGCTGGTGGTGAGAAGGGAAGAGGATGGAATCAGGCGGTATGTACATCTTGGAACAGGAAACTATAATGATGCAACTGCCAAACTTTATACGGATATCGGGCTCTTTACCTGTTCGCCGTCTATCGGCGAGGATGCAACGGCGGTATTCAATATGCTCTCCGGCTATTCAGAGCCGCTTGGATGGAATAAGTTATCCCTGGCGCCGCTTTGGCTGAAGGACAGATTCTTATTCCTAATTGGCAGGGAAAAAGAAAATGCCCTTGCAGGAAAAGGGGGACACATGATTGCCAAGATAAACAGTCTGTGTGACAAGGACGTGATAGAAGCCCTTTATGAGGCGGCAGCGGCAGGGGTGAAGATCGAGCTGATTGTGAGGGGAATCTGCTGCCTGAAAACGGGACTTCCGGGAATCGGAGATAAGATCAGCGTCCGTTCTATCGTGGGAAATTTCTTAGAGCACAGCCGTATCTTTTACTTTGAAAATGCAGGCAAGCCGGAATACTATTGCGCAAGTGCCGACTGGATGCCAAGGAACTTAGAGCGGCGTGTGGAAATCATGTTTCCGGTAGACCAGCCCCAGCTACAGAAGAAGCTGATGACCATCTTGAACATGCAGCTTCGGGATACGGTAAAGGCGCATATCCTGACGAAGGACGGTACTTACGAAAAAGTAGATAAGAGAGGAAAGGGATCGTTCAATTCACAGCTGGAATTTTGCCATATGGCAGTGGAAGCAGTAAGGATGCAAAAGCAGCAGGTGAATAACAGAGTATTCATCCCGGAGACCCACCATGAATAGAATCATACTTGCTTCCGCCTCACCCAGGCGGCGGGAGCTGCTTGAACAAATCGGCATGACATTTGAAGTCATTCCAAGCGATATAGAAGAAAAGACGAAAAGCCATATTCCCTGTGAGGTGGTAATGGAATTATCCTGCATGAAGGCGATGGATATTTTTGAAAAGCTGCCCTTAGAGCTAAGAGATTCTGCAATTGTTACAGGCGCAGATACAGTGGTTGCACTTGAGGAACGGATGATGGGAAAACCTGCGGATGAAAAACAGGCGCGGGAAATGCTCTCGCTTTTGCAGGGAAAGACCCATCAGGTATATACAGGAGTAACCATGGTATGGCAGAAGAATGGACAGCCGCCGTCAAGATGCACATTTTACGAAAAGACGGATGTGCGCATGTATCCCATGAGCGAAGAGGAGATCTGCCGTTATGTGGAGACAGGAGAGCCCATGGATAAAGCCGGCGCATATGCCATACAGGGAAAGTGTGCCGCCTTCATAAAGGAAATCCGAGGCGATTTTTATAATGTGGTGGGACTTCCCGTCGGCAGGCTTTGTCAGGAGATTAAAAAAATAAGTGATAAGGATAATAAGTCATGATCAGACTGATTGTATCGGATATAGACGGAACCCTGATTCAGGATTCTACGCCGGATCTGTATCCGGAAATGGTGGAAACGATTAAGAAACTAAAGGATATGGGCATTTTATTCTGTGCAGCCAGCGGAAGACAGTATGCAAGTATTAAGAATGTTTTTCGGGATGTGGCGGATGACATTGCATATATTGCTGAAAATGGCGCGCATATCCGCTACAGACACAAAAATATTTCGGTAACGCCCATGAAGCGGGAGCACGTAGAAGGGATCATGAAGATGCTGCGCCCTTATTATGGGGAGTGCGAGGCATATATATCTACGCCGGGCGGAGGTCTGATTGAAAGCCGGAATGAAGAATTTATTGATTTGATTACCAATGGCTATCACAATTCCTTCAGATGGGTTAGAGACGTACTTAAGGAGCAGGAAGAAATCATTAAGATTGCTGTGTATCGAAAAGAGAGTGTCCGCCACTTGGGAGAAAGTATTTTTATACCGTCATGGGAAAATCAGGTCAAGGCGTGTATGGCTGGTGAGGAATGGGTAGACTTCATGGATCGGTCGGTGGATAAGGGGAATGGACTTCAATTTCTGGAAGAATATCTCGGAATCAGGAAAGAGGAGACGATGGCATTTGGAGATAATGACAATGACATTGGCATGATGCTGGCGGCGGGAGAAAGCTATGCCGTAGATACGGCGACGCCGGCAGTGAAGGAAGCAGCAGGGAAGATCTGCCCCGGGTGGAGAGAAAAAGGTGTCTATCATATAATAAATGCAAAAATTTTTTCATAGGTATTGACTTAATGCAATCAGATACAGCATAATGATAGTACTAATTAGATTTTGTCAAAGGAGAATGGGGTATGCATGAATTTGATGATGCGGTATTGCAGTGCTTTTTAGACAATCAGGGACAGTTGTTCCCGGAGGAAGATGTGGCTTCCAATCTGGAGGAAGCAGAGTCATTTTTAGAAGAATGCCTTGCGGTGGTAGTGAACTCTGTTGAGGAGGTTTGGGATTTTTTTGAGGAGGAAGGCATCGATGTGGATGGTGCCAGAGGCGAAGAAATTCTTGAAGCCGATGAAGTTTTTGACATTGGAGACGGAAGATATCTGATTGTCGAGGGATAGCGCTGAAGGGCTAATTGAATCATGAAGGAAATTATTTACGAAAAGCCTTCAAAGCAGTAATCATGTTACTGTTTTGAAGGCTTTTATTTTCATAGAATTTCCAGATTTACGAAAAACAGTACAAAAGCAGGGAATTCGTTTCATAGAATTTCCAGATTTACGAAAAGAAACAAAAAAAGTAATAAATACGTGATTTGTGTAGCCCAAATCACTATATGAACTATATTACAACTTTGGAAAAGAGTCAAGTGTGTATTTGAAATTATACAAATCAAAATGGATTTTTTGTGAAATAAGGACATTAAAATGTCAAAATTGGTATATTTAATTGTAAGATTTGGTTCTTTTTAATTTTTTAACCGTCAATTTATTGGTCACAGAGAAAGGAGTTACAAATGCCAAAGCGAGGAGTCAATATCTATAAAAGAAAGGATGGGCGTTGGGAGGGACGCATCAAAAAGGAAGAAACCTGCTGTTCTATGGGAGGAAGTTCCCGCAAGTATATTTCTGTTTACGGGAAAACCTACACCGAGGTAAAAAATAAAATGGAACAGCAAAGAAGAAACAGCGGGATAGTGGGAAAAACGAAAGGCACATTGGATGAGGCAATGAATATCTGGCTTAAGGAACGCAGTGTTAGATGGAAGCAGACCACTTATGCCACTTACAGCCAGATGGCATATAAATACATTATTCCTTTATTGGGAAATGTCAGGGTGGATTGTGTGGATGAGCAGACGATAGAGTATTTTTTATCGGAAATCGGCAGAACGCAGGGGGAAAATATACTTTCGGATTCTTACTTGAGAAATATATGTGCCGTCATGCTGCGGGCAATGAAATATGTAAAGAAAAAGTATCATTATGAGATGGACATTCCCGAAAACTTGATCATGCCTGTGCGGCAGACGCAGATCATCCTTCCAAGAAAGCAGGATATGGCTGTTTTAGAAAGGTACCTGTTGGAAAACGCTGCAAATGACACCTGCCTTGGCATATTGGCGGCATTTTATACCGGCATCAGAATCGGAGAAGTGTGTGCACTTAAGTGGGAGGACATCAATCTAAATGAAGAGATTATCTATGTTCGCAAGAATCTGCAAAGAGTAAAATCAGAGGCTTCGGATGCGGGCAACACTCAGATTTTGATTCAGACGCCCAAGACATCTAACTCTTTTAGAATCATTCCCATTCCGCCCATACTTCTTTGCCATTTAAAGGAACATAAGAAGGAGGATGGGCAATATATCATCAAAGGAAAGAAGAAGCCGTGGACGGAGCCGAGAACTTTACAATATCGGTTTGCCCAGATTCTGCATAAGTGCGGTATTGAAAACTTTAATTTTCATATGCTGCGCCATGCTTTTGCTACCCGCTGCATAGAAACGGGATTTGATGTGAAAAGTTTAAGTGAGATTTTAGGGCATAGCAATATACAAGTTACCCTTAACTTATATGTTCACTCTAATATGCAGCGTAAAAGGCAGCTTATGGAAAAATTCGATATATCTTTTTACCAGGGCTATTCCTCGGTTATATAAATAGAATCTTAATGCCCGTCAATATTACCGTCAGCAGGACATAAAATAGTGTCCTGCTTTTTCTATTTTTATTTGTATTTTGGCTGTTTACAAATTAATTTCGTAAATCTGGAAAATTTACGAAATCAAAAAACAAAAGCCAGAGATGGAAAATCAAGGAAGCGCAGGTGAGGCTGATGGATTCTTACATAGATATTCATTCCCACATTTTGCCCCAATTAGACGATGGAGCAGAAGATTTTGAGATGAGTATGAAAATGCTGCATATTGCTGAGCAAAGCGGAATATGCCAGATCATTATGACGCCTCATAACAAGCCAATGCATCATAATGCCAGTCCCGAAACCATTCAAAGCGTAATCCAAAAACTGGAAAAAGAAATATCCGGAAGTAAGATGCAGATCCGGCTGTATGCAGGGAATGAGATTTATTATCGCAGTGATATTTTGGAATTGCTTGAGGAAGGCAGGGCATGCACCATGGCAGGTTCTTCTTATGTTTTGGTAGAGTTTAATCCTATGGATGACTTCGAGCATATAAGAAGAGGGCTTTATAAAGTGCTTTCAGGCGGATATCGTCCCATCATTGCCCATATTGAGCGGTACAGGAATGTTTGCGCAAAAGAGGAAAGAGTAGAAGAACTGATTGAAATGGGATGTTATGTACAGGTGAATGCCGGAAGTATTATGGGGCAATATGGACTTGGCACAAAGGGGTTTGCAAAGCGCCTGCTCAAGGAAGGGATGGTTCATTTTGTGGCAACGGATGCCCATGACCCGGACCGAAGGAAACCGGATCTGGCTGAATGCATGCGCTATATCAGCAGAAAGTACGGTGAAGCGTTTGCCAGAAGGCTTGTATATGAGAATCCTGTTCATGTCATTAAGAATGAATACATATAGGGAGAAAAGGGATGGAAAACCAGACAAGAAATGATGAAATTGAAATAGATCTTCTGGAGGTATTCAATATACTCATCAGCAGGGCATGGATCATTATCGGCGCAGGACTGCTTCTGTCACTTACGGCATTTGCTATCAGCAAGTTTGTCCTTACGCCCACTTACAAGTCTACCACTAAAATTTATATTCTTAATAAAACGGAAAGTCAGACAGTTACATACAGTGATGTGCAAATGGGAACGCAGCTGACAAAGGACTATGCGGAGCTGATCAACAGCCGCTATGTACTGGAAGAAGTGATTCAGCTTCTTTCCCTTGATATGGATTATAGGGACATGCTAGATATGGTCAGTGTGGATACACCGGCGGATACACGTATCGTTTCCATTACGGTGGAGGATACAGATCCGGCGCAGGCGATGCATATAGCAAACAGTATTCGGGAGGCGGCAAGTAATCACATCCAGAATGTGATGGATATTGAAGCAGTGAATGTGGTAGAGAGTGCCAACATGCCTACAGAAAAGGCAAGCCCGAATGTGATGCTGTGGACGCTTGCAGGAGGTCTCATAGGAGTCCTTGCCTTGTGTGCAGCTACTTTAATCCAGTATCTGCTGGACGATACCGTCAAGTCCTCTGAGGATGTGGAAAAATATTTAGGGCTCAGTACTTTGGCGCTGATTCCAGTGGTGACGGAAGAAAATAACAGGAAGAAGAAAAAAAAGAAAAAGCGAAAGTGATTTTTGAGTACCTTATCACCAACGCTTCAAAACGGAGGAAAAATGCAGAACGTAAAGCTTCAATTTGGAAAAAAAGAAGATTACCGCACAAAAGAAGCATTCAAAACATTGCGTACGAACATTGAATTTTGCGGTGAGGATATCAAGGCGATTGCAATTACCAGCTGTACGCCGAATGAAGGAAAATCCAGTGTTGCCATGGAGATGACAAAGGCATTTTCGGAGGCAGGGTATAAATCCATACTTATCGATGCAGATATGCGCAAATCGGTTCTGGTGGGACGTTACAAAACAGGAGGCGTAAAACTGGGGCTGACACAATGTTTAGCAGGCAAGGCAGACTACATGGATGTGACATGTGAGACAAATATTTCCAACATGTATGTGGTTTTTTCCGGTCCAGTGCCGCCCAATCCAAGCGAACTTTTGGGGAGTGAACGATTTACAGATATGGTAAGAAACCTGAAAGCAGATTACGATTACGTGATTATTGATACACCACCGTTAGGGAGTGTCATTGACGCGGCGGTAGCGGCAAAGAGCTGTGACGGCACCATACTTGTGGTTGAGAATAATGCCATCAGTTACAAGTTTGTTCAAAAAGTGAAGGATCAGCTTGACATGGCGGACAGCCGGATTTTGGGAGTCGTCCTCAATAAGGTGGATATGACCGGGAAGGGATATTACGGTCATTATGGAAAGTATTACGGTAAATATTATGGAAAATATTACGGCAGATACGGAGAAGAAAATCTTGAAAGTCAGGCGTTTGTGGAGAAAATCAGGGACTTTAAGGATGGACTTGGCGGGAAGCAGGAAGAGCAGGAGGAAGTCTCAGAAGGCGATATTGAGTACATAGAAGATATTTAGTGATGTAGAAGCAAAAGACAGGTAAGGGGGATGGGAATGAAACAGGGCAAAATAATAGGCATAGCGCTTGCAGTAGTTAATGCAATATTGATAATCATTTGCGCGGTTATGTATCTGAGAGCGGACAGAACTGCACCTGAATTTTCCTTTCAGGCATCTGACATACGCTATCGTCAAGGCATGGATACGCAGGAGCTCCTTGCAGGCATTACAGCCTATGACCGGACAGACGGGGATGTGACAGACCGCATCGTGATTGAAAAAATTACCGAGAATCAAAAGGATTCTGCCGCCATAGTCTTTTACGCGGTAAGCGATCTATCCGGCAATGTGGCAAAAACATCCAAGCAGTTTCAAGCAGTATATGATCAAGAAGCAGAGAACTTCATGGAGGCAGGTATCAACGCAGAATTTAGTAAGGGCAGCAACAGTGCAGGTACAGCGGAATCGGACTGCCAGATGGAGGAGGCATCAACACTGCCAGGTACGCCGCTGCCATCGGAACCGCCTAAGGGACTATCGGCATCGCCGGCTGAACCGTTCCCGTCTTCGGGTATGCCGTCACCGTCGCAAGCGCCTCGCCCGACTGTACGTCCAATCCCAACAACGCCGCCGCCAGCTCCGGAGACAGAGCAGGATCAAAATCAAAGTCAGGATCAAAGTCAAGAAGCGCCGGTTCTTACATTGAAAGTTTCGGAAGTCAGGGTACCCGCGGGGCAGGGACCTGCATGGGTGGATATAATTGGTACGCTTTCTGATGACAAGGACGATTATAATACGCTTTTTCAAAATCTGAATGTCAGCAGATATGACAGGAATAAAGCAGGTACATACCAGGTGAGCGTCTATACAGAAGACTCGGAGGGAAATAAATCCCAGTCAGAGCCCCTTACCATTATCGTCGAGTAATTTTTTCCGGGCAGTGGTTTTTGGAAGAAAGAAGCTGGTATAGAAAAGTTTTAAGATTTCTATCGCAGCAATGCCTGCGATGGGTATGAGGTATGGATGAAAAATAAGAAGAAGAGGGACAGGCAGGCGAATCAGGAAAAAGACCTGCTGCTTAGTCCCGAAAAGATGAAAAGAAGAAAAAAGGAAAAGCGAAGAAAGAAAATTGTCCAGCTTTTAGGAGAACTTGTGATTCTGGCAGGAATCGCAGCAGTTTCGTTCCAGATACTCAGAGCCATAGGGAAATCGAGCCTTCAGGCAAAGGCAGAGGCGGCGCCTATGCTTGTTTCAAGTCAGGCGTCTTTGACGGAGGAAGAGAAGCAGCGGTGGCAGGAGGGCTGGGTAAAGTATGAAGATACCATTTACGCCTACAATGAGGATATTATCACCTTCCTGATTATGGGGATAGATAAAAATAGTGATGTAAAAGAGGTGGATGAGGGGACCAACGGAGGGCAGGCAGACGCATTGTTTTTAGTCGTCATGAATCCCCATGACCGTACCATCAAGGTAATCGGAATCAACCGAAATGCCATGGCAGACATTGAGATCTATAACGAAGAAGGCGCATATGTGACCACAAAAAAAGCGCAGATCGCCGTACAGCATGGTTTCGGCAATGGCATGGAGGAAAGCTGTGCTTATCAGGTGAAGGCGGTAAAAAAGCTGTTCTACAATCTTCCTCTGCACGGTTATGCCGCCATTAATATGAGCGCAATCGCGACGATCAATGACGCAGTAGGCGGGGTGGATGTGAAGGTGCTGGAGGACTTGACAAGAGTCGATTCATCGCTGGTAAAAGATGCACAGGTGCACCTTTACGGGAAAAGCGCCTTCTGGTATGTGAAAGCCCGCGATACCGATACCTTTGGTTCGGCAGACGCGCGCCTGGCAAGGCAGAAACAGTATCTTGGCGCCTTCATGGAGGCAGCAAAGCAGGCGGCAAAAAAGGATATTACCGTGGTGATGGATTTATATCAGGCAATTTCCACGCAGATGGTAACAGACATCACTGTAGATGAGGTGGCATATTTAGCCCCTATTGTGGTGGATTATAAATTTGTTGAAAATAGTTTCTATATGCTCGAGGGCGAAAATGTCATGGGGGATATGTTTGAAGAATTTTATGTAGACGAGGATGCCCTGTATGAAATGATTTTGGAGATTTTTTATGAAAAGGTGGAAGAGGAATAAAAAAAGCAGAATACAGAAAATGGCAATTCTGCCAGGCAGAGTGTTTTTTCTTGTTACAGCAGTGCTTTTCCTGGCTGCATCTCTTGCCGGATGTGCAAAAGGGACAGACGGTGGGGGAAGGGAAGCTGACCAGCAGGAGGCAGTGAGAGACACAGAGAAGACGACTGGAATTGCTGGAGAAACAGCAAAGGACACAAAAGTGGATTTTGGGGCGCTGCAGGCGGAGAATCCGGATATCTTTGCATGGCTCTACATACCGGATACAGATATTGATGCGCCTGTGCTCCAGAGCACGGAAGCGGATGATTATTATGAGAATCACAATGCATATGGGAAAGAGGATTCTGCGGGCGCCCTCTATACAGAGCTCGCCAATCTGAAAGACATGTGTGACTTCAATACTGTTGTCCACGGAAAGACGACAGAGGATGGGAAGGATGGACTGTTTTCCGATTTGTATCGGTTCGCAGATCCGGTGTTCTTTGAGACACATGAAGATATTTTTCTTTATCTTGACGGTAATCTGTTAAGCTACACGGTAATCGCTGCTTACGAGAGGGAAAACACCAGCTTGATCAGGGACTATGATTTTACTTTTGCATCAGGGTGCGGACAGTTCCTTGAAGATATGTACAAAACCAGGGAAATGGGGAAGAACATAAGGGAAGGATGGGAGGAAATCACGCCTTATCACTTCCTGCTTACTTTGACCACCCGGCAGGGCACAGACCCGGATAAACAGTTTGTAGTCATCGGTGTGCTGACAGGGGATGCAACGGGCAAGATCGACCGTGTCGTTGAATGGGAATAGATAATTTGTGATATTTCCATCCATGGGCATCGCCCGGGATGTAAATATAAACCACACTCAGGATACCCGGGAAACCGGGGAGAAAGGAGAAACGTCCAATGAAAAAATTAATCGCATTAGCATTGGCAGGCGCAATGCTCTGCGCACTGCCCGTGTGTGCAGCACCAAGTCCTTCTGCTGCAGTCGTTGCGAAATCTTCTTCTGGAAGCAGCGAGCAGCAGTCTGCAGCTGTAACCCTCGAAGAGTCCGCAGCAGCAGTAGGCAAAACAGTGGGTGAATACACCAATAATGCAGTGGTAGACGTTCCTGGACTTACCGAGGCAACCCCGCTCGGACAGGGCGGACACGTCATCATTAACGGTGCACCCAGCAATGTAGTATTTTTCCTCACAAAACCGTCAGCAGCAGTTGTGGCATCTGCAAAGAGCCAGGCAGCAGCACTTGGCGGCAAGGTGCTGAATGTAGTAGGGACTACCTCACAGGTAGTTGGAAAGTTTGGCACAGCCCAGGTCAACTTCTATGCAAAGGGAGTAAAGGCAGGACAGCTCATCAAGGTTTACCAGCTGGTAAACGGTCAGTGGGTTGAACTTACCGTAGCCGAGATCAGGGAAGACCATGTAGTAGTCAACATGACTTCTCATGGAACGCTGGCATTCATTGAAATGCCCGCAGCACAGTAATATAAAACCCTGTCAGTCAGGGCAGAAGTATTACAGACAAACCAAAGAAATATCAAAAATGATTAGTCATGCATGATTAATTATAAGCAGTACCATCATTCCGAGTGTGGGGATTACGCACTGCCGCATTTGCGGCAGTGTGCTTTAAAAAGGAAATGGAATAAGAAAACTGTGATTATTGTGAAGCATAGCATGAGGAAAAGTTGTTTGAGTGAACAGAGGGATAGAAAAAGATGAAATACCAGATTATGCATCTAAACACGGTTATGAATGAAAATCCCAAACTAGGAGGCTTGTCGTTTGTAGAAAGTGAAAAGGATATTCCTTTTGCAATTAAGCGTATGTATTGTATTTATAAAACAGAAGAAAATCAACACAGGGGATTTCATGCACATAAGAAAAACTGGCAGCTTTTATTTTGCCCATATGGGGCAATTGATATTATCCTGAATGACGGTGAAGAAACGCAGACCATTACACTGGACGATCCGTCAAAAGGGCTTGTGCTCAATCCGGGACTGTGGAGGGAGATGATCTGGAAACATGATGATTCCGTGCTATGCGTAGCGGCTTCCGAATATTATGATCCGGATGAATATATTCGTGATTACGACGAATATTTGCTGCATCGAAAGAATGCCGCAAGTAAGAAAGATGTTAATTTAGGGAACAACAGGTGATAAGGAGCAGGAAAAAATGGTGGTTCAATCTGTGATTCTGAAAAGAACCTTTGATTTATATAAAGAAGAATATGAAGAAGCAGCACTACGTGCGTTAAATTCAGGGTGGTATATTTTAGGCAGGGAGATGGAGGACTTCGAGCAGAAGTTTGCGGCATATATGGGAGTGAAGCATTGCGTGGCTTTGAACTCAGGTACAGATGCACTGATTCTGGCATTCCGGGCAATAGGGATCCAGCCGGGAGACGAGGTAATAGTGCCAGCCGGAACTTACATTGCCAGTGTGATCGGCGTGACAGAAAACCAGGGTACGCCTGTTTTTGTCGATATGGATGATTTTATGGAGATAGATGCAGATGCAATCGAAGCCAAGATTACGGATAAAACGAAAGCGATTCTCCCTGTCCATTTGTTTGGTCAATGCAGCCGTATGGATAAAATCGGGGAGATTGCCAAAAAGCACAATTTGACTTTGATAGAAGACTGCGCACAGTGCCATGGGGCTTCCTTTAACGGCAAGCTGGCAGGCGCCTTTGGAGATATGAGCTGTTTTAGCTTTTATCCTACAAAACCGTTGGGAGCGTTGGGAGATGCAGGAGCAATCATCACGAATAATGATGAACTTGCCGAGAGGCTCCGGATGCTTAGAAACTATGGCAGTAAAGTGAAATATTATAACGAGATCAACGGTATAAACAGCCGTATGGATGAGATTCAGGCTGCGATATTAAAGGTAGGTCTTAAGCATCTGGACGAAGGGAATAGAGGCCGCAGGCGCCAGGCTCAGATTTATATGGCGGGGATAAAGAATCCTAAGATTGTAATACCGCCAATATATCAGAATGCTTACCATGTTTATCATTTGTTTCCGGTATTGGTTGAGGATAGAGACGGTTTTGGGGAGTACTTGTCGGAGAATGGCATCAAGACGCAGGTGCATTATCCGATTCCTCCTTACGTGGCGGAATGCTATCGGGATTGGGGCTATGCTTGGGGGGATTTCCCGCATGCGGAAAAATACGCCAGGCATGAGATCAGCCTGCCGATTTACGCCGGACTTACGGATGATGAGGTGCAGTATGTGGTTGATGTGATAAATAGGTATTGAGATGCTTGTTGAGATGCCTTTTGAGGAGCAGGAATGAATAAGGAGAAAATGGTGGAAAAAGAATTGTGGCATGTACGTCGGGTTTCCGCAGAGGAATATGAAGCATTGGTGCCGAATAAAGGTTTGTTCTTTAATGAACCAAGATTTACAGAACTGAACAAGGCTAAGGTTGACGATATTTACTATCTAATCTTGATGCGAGCAGAATCTGCCAGGTTCGGCGTTATTATTGGAATGCTTGGCGATGAGGCAAGATGTCCGTTTTCGGCACCCTACTCTTATCCTGTGGCAATTATTGATGAATCAAAGCAGGAGACTATTGACGCCGCATTGGCGGTGATGGAGGAATATCTTATTGCAGAAAGCATTCGAAGCATACAATATATATTTCCACCTCTGTTTTATGATGAGCACCTTCTTTCTGGCTGGGTGAGTGCATTATACAGAAATGAATATACAGTAGCGAACCTTGACATTAGTTATGCTCTTGATCTGGACAAGCTGAACGTGGATGAAGAGCAGTATAGTAAAATGATTACAGCGAAAGGACGTAAAGGACTGAAGAGAGCCAGACGTTCCGGACTGCAAATTTTGAAATGTGAAACAGAAGAAGACTTCCGTGAGGCATACCGTGTGATTAAAATCGGGCATGAATTCAAAGGATTCCCTGTAAAATTAAGCTATGAGCAATTGTCCAATACACTGAAGCTGGTGGAACATGATGCTTTCATTGTTAAGAAAGATGGAGTAGGCATTGTTGCAGAATATTTATACCGCATCAATGATAGGATTGTGCTGGGTATATACACGGGTATACACCCGGATTATATGAATTGTAATGGTATGAATCTGCTGACATGGCACACAATACAGTATTACGGAGGTTTGGGATATAAGATTCTTGACAAGGCAATAGCGACTGAAATCAGTGAGCCAAATTACGGGTTATGTAACTTTAAGGAGAGCGTAGGTTGTAAAAGGAGCTTGAAATATACATTTGTGAAGGAACTTGCATGATTTATAGAGGATGACGAAAATGGATACAGCAAATGGTAAATATATAGGTAACAGTTCGATTATATCCAGCAAAGAAGAAGCGATGGCTGAAATGTTGAGAAAGAAAAATCTCGTGAAATCTAATGAGATTGCAGGAGAAGTACATCCCCGAGTCTCCTTCTATACAAAATACGGGAAAAGGACAATTGATTTTTGGGTTGCCTTAGTTGTCTGTATTATATTGGTTCCTTTTAATTTCGTCTTTGCGATATGTACATATTTTGATGTTGGAAGGCCTATCTTATACAAACAGTCGAGATGTGGGATGGATGGAAGAAGTTTTATCTTGTATAAATTTCGGAATATGAACGAAAAAAAGGATGGGGATGGAGAATTGCTGCCTGCCTCTCAGCGTGTAACAAAGTTTGGGAAGATCATGAGAAAATATTCTCTTGACGAATTGCTGAATTTTGTCAGTGTCTTGAAAGGCGATATGTCTCTTATTGGTCCCCGGCCATTGCCGATGTTCTTTCATGATAGGATGAACGTTAGGCATCAGATGCGAGAAGCAGTTCGTCCTGGACTGGAATGCCCAAGAGTCTTGAAATTTGCGGACAAGAACTTGTGTCAATATCATATACAATTTGAAAACGATATCTGGTATGTTGAAAATATCAGTTTCCTGACAGATTTAAAAATGTGTGCCTTGTTGGTTAAAATGGTATTCGACATGAATGGTCGTGGAAATAGAGCAGGAGGAAATGCTGTCTCATATTTTGTGGGATACGATGAACAAGGACACGCATTGAGTATGAATGCTGCAAAGGAACTTTATAAAGACTTTTTTTATGGCTTGGATATTGGGGAGTGACTTGGAACCATGAAAGATATCATAATCGTATGCGCTGGGAGTTATGGGAAAGAAACATACTATACAATACGAAAGATCAATGAAGCGGCTAAAAAGGATGGTATGGAAGAACCTTATAATATCTTAGGCTTTATCAATGATTATTCAGACGCATTAGATGGATTTGAAATTGATTCTCCTATGCTGGGGAATGTGAAGGATTGGAAACCTGTAGGTGATGAAGTATACGCCCTGGGGCTTGGAACACCAAGTTCAAAAGAGAAGGTTGTTGGCAGGCTTAAGGAGCGGGGGTGTAGATTTGAGACTATCATCGCTCCTTATGCCATTATGCCAGAGAACATAGAGGTAGGTGAAGGCTGCCTGATTAAGGCATATCATATAGCAAGTGGTGTTAAAATTGGAGATTTCGTAAATATCCATGGCTCTATGCTGATGCCAGGTGCTATAGTGGGTGACTATAGTACTTTGACAGGATTTGCCGTGGTGGAGAATGCCGCAATTGGAAAAGGTGTTTATGTTGGAAGCCATTGTGTTGTAATGGATGGTGTATCTGTAGGCGATAACGTCACAGTAGCTGCGGGAAGCATTGTTACGGAAGATGTTCCCTGCGACACAAAAGTATTTGGATATCCAGCGGTTAAGGTTAGACAATGAGAGTGAATTATTATGAAAAATGTGGCAATAGTATGTGAGGACATATTCGGGCTGGAAGTATATTCTATTGTAAATGAGATAAATGTTTACAACCAAAGATTAAATATGCAAGATGAACGTTTCGAGGTGAGGGGCTTTATCTGCAATAATGCAGGAATTTTTGGAAGGTATAATATTGATGTGCCGGTTTTGGGAGGCATTGATGACTGGATTCCACGAAAGGGTATAGGATGCATAATGGGGATCAAAGAACCCAAGGCAAAAGAAGAAGCTGCCGTTAAGCTGAAAGGAAGAGGGGCAGAGTTTCTTACTGTGATTACACCGTGGACATTGATGCCTTATAAGAAAACCATAGGGGAAGGCTGTGTCATTTCAAACTACAGCTTTAAGGATGGGGCAGCGTTTGGCAATTTTATCACGATGATAAATGTTATGTCTGGCGCTTCAATAGTAGGCGATTATACGACCATAGATGCCCTGTCAAATATAACCAATGCAAAAATAGGGAGTAGAGTTTTTATTGGTGCACACGCTTTCCTGATGGAACACGTAGAAGTAGGTGATGAGTCTGTGATCTTTCCGGGAAGCATGGTATATACCAGCGTAAAAGCTGGATCAAAGCTGGCGGGAATTCCTGCCAACAAAGTTAAATATTGTAGGATTAACGAAAGGAGATTTTATCATGAGTAATTTGGAAAAATACAATAAGGCATTTTGTGAGGCTTTTGAACTGACAAATCCTGATTTTGCATCCTTGAACTATATGGGAATTGAACAATGGGATTCGGTAGGTCATATGTCATTGGTGGCTGCTATTGAGGATGCCTTTGATATCATGATGGATACGGACGATATTATTGATTTCTCTTCGTATGAGAAGGGGAAAGAGATTCTGGCAAAATATGATGTGGAGTTCTAAGGAGAGACGGTTATGGAGAAATTCTTTTGGGATAGCTTTTCTCAATTTAGTGATAGAATTGCGCTGCAAGAGGGGCAGAGAGAAGTTACTTATGCAGAACTTGGGATTATGGCAGATGAATTCGTATCAAACATTGATACTCGTTCGCTTGTTTTCTGTATCTGTAGGAACTGTGTTGAGGCGGTGGCAGGATATGTCGGGATGCTTCGCAAGCGCATTGTGCCAGTCATGCTGAGCGAGTCCATTGATAGCGAGTTATACAATAATCTTTTAAAAATTTACAGACCGCAATATGTATTGTGTCCTAAGGAGTTTTGCCCAGATGTGGAAGAAAGTCAGATTGGTGCGTATAAATTGGTGAGGAATAGCTTTGAGGCTATTGATTTGTACAGTGAGCTTGCGCTTATGCTGACCACATCTGGAAGTACAGGAAGCCCCAAATTCGTACGTCAGTCTTATAAGAACATCCAGAAAAACACGGAATCCATAGTAAGTTATCTTGGAATTCGCGATGATGACAGGGCTATTACGACCTTGCCGTTAAATTATACATATGGCTTGTCTATCGTACAGTCGCATTTGATGGCTGGTGCTCGTCTAGTCCTTACGGAATTGACATTTTTTGACCGTGGGTTTTGGAATTATTTTAAAGAAACAGGAGCAACAACGTTTGGAGCTGTTCCCTACACATACCAGATGCTGGACAAACTACGTTTTCTTAGAATGGATATTCCATCACTGCGCTACATTACACAAGCTGGGGGCAGGCTGGGAGAGGAACTGCATCTGAAATTTGCTGAAGGGATGCGGCAAAAAGGGAAGGATTTCATCGTTATGTACGGCGCTACGGAAGCGACTGCCCGCATGAGTTATGTCCCCGGTGATTATTCAGTCTCAAAAGCAGGAAGCATAGGGGTAGCAATACCAGGAGGACGATTTGAACTTGTTGATGTCGATGGCGGCACAATTACAGAACCAGAGGTTGTTGGAGAACTGATATACTATGGTGATAATGTGACACTGGGATATGCGGAGATAAGGGAAGATTTATCAAGGGCTGATGAACGTAATGGAAGACTTGAGACTGGCGACATGGCTAAAATGGATCAAGATGGATTTTATTATGTCGTGGGAAGAAAAAAACGCTTTCTTAAGCTCTTTGGAAATAGAGTGAATTTGGTAGAAGTTGAAGATTTGTTCAGTAAAGCAGGATATGATACCGCATGTGTAGGCAGGGATGACCACATGGCTATCTTTACTACATCAAATAAAAATTCGGAAATGGTGGATTTCATTTCCGCAAAGACAGGAATAAACAGGACTGCATTTACAGTTTTTTACGTTAGTGAGATTCCACATAATGAATCTGGAAAAGTTTTATATTCTGAGCTTCAGAAGCTGATAGAGGTTTGAGACATCAATATGAATGCAACAGATGAAAAAAATGTAATTGTTACGGGTGCAAAGAAGGGGATTGGACATGCGACTGTGCTGAAACTTGCCCAAGCTGGATATAATGTTTGGGCATGCGCAAGAGCATTTGATGCAGAATTTGAGGAAGAACTGGCGAAAATGGCAGAAAAATATGGCGTTTGGATTGAGCCAGTTTATTTTGATTTGTCTGATGAAGGATTGACTAAAGAGGCTATAAAAGGAATTATTTCCGAAAAGAAAAAAATTGATGTACTTGTCAATGTGGCGGGAACAGTTTTTAATGGATCTTTTGCGATGACATCAATGACTAAGATAAAAGAGATATTTGAGGTGAATTTTTTTAATCAGATACAGATAATGCAGATGATTTCGCGTTCAATGATGCGTAAAAGAAATGGGGTCATTGTAAATGTTACTTCTGTTAGTGGGATAGAGATTACGGAGGGAAAACTGGCTTATGGTTCAAGTAAAGCGGCATTGATTTATGCTACTAAGGCAATATCGAGGGAACTGGCCTGCTATAATATTCGCGTGAATGCTATTGCGCCAGGGTTAACGGACACAGATATGAATAAAACAATATCCGAAGATGAAATTGCGGTTGTCCTAAACCGGAGTAGTCTGAAAAGGATGGCTCAGCCAGAGGAGATCGCTAATGCAATTGAATTTCTGGCTTCCGACCAATCCTCTTTTATGACAGGACAGGTACTTATTGTAGATGGCGGCAGGTTATGGTGTTGAAGGATATTATGAGAATATGTAGGAATTGATAGAGGTGTGGGTTATGGATATTATTTTGACAAATGGAAGAAGATTGGCTAAAGGAGGGGAACCATATATAATTGCGGAAGTGAACTCTAGCCACAATGGAAGTATAGAAACAGCAAAACAAATGATTGACAGTGCAATAAATGCTGGTTGCAACTGCGTAAAATTCCAGTCATGGTCTACAGAGTCTTTATATTCAAAGTCTTATTATGATGAGAACCCGATTGCAAAACGTTTTGTTAGAAAGTTTTCTCTGGGTGAAGATAAGCTTCTTGAAATAATGGAATACTGTTGGGATATGGGAATTGATTTTTCGTCCACACCTTATTCGAAAAGTGAAGTCGATTTCCTTGCTGAACACAATGTTCCATATATCAAGATTTCATCTATGGAGATAAATAATTATCCTTTTTTAGAATATATAGCATCAAAGCAGATGCCCATTATCCTATCGACAGGTATGAGTGATATTGAGGAAGTTAGAAAGGCAATATTTATAATTGAGAAAGCAGGAAACAGGAAGCTCTGTCTCCTGCACTGCATTTCCATATATCCGGCACAACCAGATACTATAAATTTAAACAACATTCGTATGCTTCAGGATGAGTTCCCGGAGTACGTGGTTGGCTTTTCAGATCACTCATTGGGAACTGAACTTTCAGCGGCAGCTATAGCGCTTGGAGCTTGTGTGATTGAGAAGCACCTTACTCTTGATAAGACAAAAATCGGGATGGATAACCAGATGGCTATAGAGCCTGATGAAATGAAAACGCTTGTAGCGAATTGCAAAAATGTATGGATGGCAATGGGTAATTATAACCGCATTGTTTCAAAAGCAGAGATGGAACAGCGTCTAAAAATGCGCCGGAGTTTGGTATATAGAAGATCTCTTCCCAAAGGTGCTGTAATAGAACGTGATGATCTGATTGCGAAGAGACCGGGGAATGGAATCGCGCCTAATGAGGTAGAGAGAATTTTAGGAAAAAAGTTGGCGAATGATGTGAGCGCTGATTATATGGTGAGGGAAAATGACTATGTACAGAAGTAGTTCAAAAAAGCTAGGGGATAAAATTAGTATTTGTGTTTTTATTTGGGGATTTCATAACGGCGGAGTAGAAAAAGTATTTGAAAATTTTTTTACAAGAATGGACAAAAGTAAGTTCGACCTTCATATTGTTACACATATGGATGAATATACAGAGAGGGAAAAATATTTTGAGGAAATGGGTTTTCAGATTCATCATTTGTCTCCTGTGCATGTTATCAGAATAACACTAAAGAATATTCTAGAATATCATGATTTATTTAAAAAGCACAACTTTGATATTGTTCATAATAATTTTCCGGAAAAAATACTTCCACTTTATATGGCAAAAAAGTTTAATGTTCCAGTTAGAGTATTGCACTCACATAACGATTACAGCGTATTGGCTCAAAGATGCACTGCATTCGTGAGACCTATCTATAAGAAAATAATAAAGATTAATGCGGAGAAATACGCCACAAATTGTATCGGATGTGGAGTCTATGCAGCGAACAGTGTTTTTGGCAAACAAAAAATGGATCTTGATGGAAATTTCATATTATATAATGCGATTGACACTGAAAAATTCAAGTATGATATCAATATGAGAAAAAAAATTCGGGAAAAATTGGGGTTCGAGAACGACTTTGTAATTGGTCATGTGGGGCGATACGAAGGAAAAGCCAAAAATCAGGAATTTCTCATTGATGTTTTCAATACATTATTGAAATATGAAAAGGATGCGAAACTTTTATTGATTGGCGATGGAGAAAATAGAAAGTCGATTGCTGATAAAGTCAGGCACCTAGGAATAGAAAATGAAGTTATATTTACTGGTGCGATAAACAATGTGGCAGATTATTTACAGGCAATGGATTGTTTCGTGTTTCCTTCTTTACATGAAGGGTTCAGTATTGTGACTGTTGAGGCTCAATGCACTGGTCTAAGGGGTGTGATATCCGATAGCTTGGATCCAGAAATGAACATTACGGGGCAGTTTACTGCGCTTTCTTTAGAGAAAGGACCAGAAAAATGGGCAGAGTGTATATTAAATATTAAAGGGTATGATAGGAGCGACAAATCGGAGGAGTTGGTCTTGGCTGGATATGACATTGGATATGAGGCAAAAAGGCTAGAACGCTTTTATGAAAGTGTTGTAAAAAGCAATTATAAAATTGATTATGGAGTATAAAGAGATGAAGGCTCAAATCAAAAAGAACAAGCTAAGTTTTGTGTTCCATTACATAGATTTTTTTTATGTGATAATGTTTATCATGCATGTTACCACGTTTGTGACTAGGTTAATAGATATACCGCATTGGAGCACATTTTGTTTTGCTGTTATATGTCTGAGTGATGTGATTCCGACTATTTATTTTATAAAAACTAAAGGATTTAATTCTCTTATTTTTTTAACGATTCTTTTTTTCGGATATTTTCTTCTTGTTACTTTTGTGAATAATTATGACAATCTGGGTTTATGTTTAATTAGAACTATACGTCGGATATCATTTATTCTGATGATTTGTTATTTGTTTGAGCGATATGGAAAAAATCGGACATTGAAAATAATGATGATTGTTCTCGAGGTTTTAAATTATGTTAATTTGTTTTTTATGATTATTTATCCAAATGGTATGTATCATTCTGTAACCGGATTATATGGGGATGAGGTTGTAAAAAACAGTGAAAGTTTTGTAAGGACAGGCACTACCAGGGTACATTGGCTTCTGGGACATCAGACAACCATTATTAAATACGTTTTACCCGCATTGTGTATTGCTTTTTTATACTCTTTTGCTGTGTTAAGGAAAGATAAATTAAATTTACGCAGCAAATTATTAGTGATTGTATGTTTACTGGAAGTATTTATCGCTAAGTCAGCCACAAATTACGTTATAATTGCAGTATGTGCATGCTTATATCTTCTCTATAAATTTCATATCAAAGTAAAGATAAGGCATATTGCTATCGGCGTGTTATTTTTATACATAATATTTTATAGAAATGCTGACTTGGTGCTATTTGACAGTATATTAGAACTTATGACTATTATGTTGGGGAGAAATGTGATTTTTTCAAGGAGGGTCTCTATTTGGGTTAATTCAATAAATGCGTGGCTTAGTAATCCGATTTTTGGACATGGCTATCTTAATGAGGCAGATGTAGGTGTATGGGCTGCATTATCGATGGGGAATCCTCATAGCTCCTATTTATGGATACTTTATGAAGGGGGACTTATTGGTCTCATACTTTTTTGTGTATATCTTTTTGGGGTATACAAAGGGAAAAAGAATTATATTAATTGTGATGCGGGATATATACTTAATGCTGGATTCTTGGCGATTTTGATTTGCATGATAACTGACGATTATATTTTTAGAGATTCATTTTCGCTTATATTTTTTGCACTGATTTATTATGCACCACGAATATTATCTGATCAAGTTCGGTAAAATCTTGCGTTTCCAGTTGAAAGGAGCAGAAAAATGGGAAGGATTTTTATATTAGCGTACCAGCCATGTTATGGTGAGACTGGCGGAGGTCAGGGAGTTGTCTATCGATTATATGAAGCAAATAAAAAATACAGATTGATGGATGATGTTTATTTTGTGTTTGGTGATCGTATTGTTCATGGAGCAGATGAAACAGGACCACTTGCTAAAATGCAAAATAGAGATGGCAATAGAGCAAAAAAAAATATAGCAAGAATTATCCCTGGATTTATAAAAGTGAGAAAATACGAGAAAAGTTATTCAAATCTGGAACAGTATGTAAAGCAATTAAATGAACAATTTTCATTTAATTGCGATGATAGGTTTATTTTTCACGATTTGCAGTTTGCAAGAGCGTTTGTATCCTCTTTTGGGTTAAAAAGGGTTTTGCTTGTTATACATTCACAAGGAAGTTTTTATAATGAGTGGAAAGCCACTCATGGATATGAAAATAGTTGTGTAAGAAAATATTATGAAAAATGCTTTGACACTATTACTTCCAGATTGAATTTTCTGGGTTTTCCTTCATATGGAGCAAAAGAGAGTTTCTTTGATTCTACGCCTGAATTGCGTAAATATATCGATAGATGTACATATAAGATTTTATATAATGGTGTGTCTTGCGGCGAGTTTGTGAATGAGGATTATACGGATTGGATTTCTGATTTAAAAGCTTTTGAAGGAATGGTTTTTTCTACAATTGCCACTTTGAATGCTGCGAAAGCGGTAGAAAGAATACCCCAGTATTTGGGTGCTCTAAAAAAGAAAGGAATTCAATTTAAATGGGTGTTAGTAGGAAAGGGGGGGATGCAAGAGGAAGTGGATAATGAGATTAAGCGTGCGAATATAGTCAATGAGACTATATGGATTAATGATTATTTGGCACATGAGAAAATATTGCAAATATTATCAGTGACTGATTTTTATATCTTGTTTCATAAATATTCGATATTTGATCTTTCAACTTTGGAAGCAATGCATTACGGTGCGATTCCAATATTGACTCCGGTAGGTGGGAACAAGGAAGTTATTATAGAAGATAATGGCTTGTTTGTAGTTGATTTTACGGATGTTTCGGCTCTTGTCGAATTAGTGAATACTGATTTTACCTTTTTGAAAAAAGTCAATCAAAGAATACAGGAAAGTATGTTTAGCGATAAGATTTTTTTGAAAAGGTATTTAGAAGTAGCAAATAGTTTGTGATGATGGCTAAAATTAGTTTATTTTGCTTTACATATGCTGGTGGTAATGCTTCATTCTTTGATATGCTGGACAAAGAACTGAAAGGGATTGAAATTCACAAGCTGGAATATGCAGGTCATGGTACAAGGCATAAGGAACCTTTTTATAGCAGCTTTGAGAAATTAGCAGATGACGCCTATAGGTTCATAAAAAGTAGACATAATGGTGGGGAATATGCGCTGTTTGGGTATAGCATGGGAACGATTGTACTGGCGGAGGTGATGAGGAAGGTGCTTGCATGCCAGGAAATAGCTCCCCCATGCTGTGTGTTTCTTGCCGCCCATGAGCCACATTCCAAACCGGAATTAGAAGGGTTTTCTGATGAAAGCCTGGATGAGTGGATACGTGAGCAGACAGTAAAATTTGGAGGAATCCCCGATAAACTCACTCACAATAAAAGTTTTTGGAGGATGTACCTTCCCATCTACCGCGCGGATTATTCATTGCTTGCCAAATACAGGTTTGAGGATCTGGACTTTAAGACAGGAATTCCCGCAACGATTTTTTATTCTGAAACAGATACCCCGAGAACTGAAATGGAACTATGGAGGAAGTTTTTTACTGGCAAATGTGAATTCTTCCGATTTGAAGGGAACCATTTTTTCATAAGCCAGTATTATCAGGAAATGGCGAGGATTATCAAGGAGAGAATTTTAGGAAAAGGAGGATGACATGACATTCGAGGAAATTTTGCGCCTTCCGCCATATTCTTTGCCAAGAGAAGAAAAGGAAAAGCTATTAACAAAGAGACTTAAGGAACTGACGGTCATGCACCGGGAAAATTGTCCGGAGTACGCCCGGATACTGGAGAGCATAGGGTTTGACGTTACAGAAGTAGGCAGTTATACGGAACTTCCATTTCTTCCGGTCCGTATGTTTAAGGAGATGGAACTTCGCTCCGTGCCGAAAGAAGAAGTGGTAAAGACCATGACTTCCTCTGGGACTACCGGGCAGGCTGTCAGCCGCATATATCTAGACTGCACCACATCATCAAACCAGCAGAAGACTATGGTGAAAATCGTAAATGATTTTACCGGCTCCAGCCGTATGCCGATGATTATTATTGATTGTCCCAGTGTAGTGAAAAACAGGGTAATGTTCTCTGCAAGAGGAGCTGGCATTCTTGGCTTCTCGATTTTTGGAGCTGAGAAGATGTATGCGCTGGATGACAATATGAAGCTGGATGTGGAAGGATTAGGAGAGTTTCTTGATAAATATAAAGATCAGAGAATTTTGCTATTTGGCTTTACATTCATGATATGGCAGCACTTCTATGAGGAATTGCTGAGACTGAAGGAACAGGGGACTGTTTTCAATCTTTCGAATGGCATTCTGATACATGGCGGTGGGTGGAAAAAGCTTGTTTCAAAAGCTGTAAGCTGCGAGGAATTCCATAAGAGACTTGAAGAAGCCTGCGGTCTGCGATCAATCCATGACTATTACGGAATGGCAGAGCAGACAGGTTGTATATATATGGAGTGTGAGTGTGGACATCTTCATGCAAGTAATTTTTCTGACGTGATTGTAAGGAGACCGATTGATTTTGCAGAATGCAAAATAGGAGAAACTGGCATTGTCCAAGTCGTTTCCACAATCCCTGAATCTTATCCTGGACACAGCCTGCTGACAGAGGATGAAGGCGTGATACTGGGTGAGGATGACTGCCCATGTGGTCGGAAAGGAAAGTATTTCAAGATCAATGGCAGATTAAAGAATGCGGAGATACGGGGGTGCAGCGATACATATGCAGAAAAATTTAAATAAGGAAATACTGGGAAAGGTAGTTTTTTTGACTGGAAATGCAGACGTTGCTGCTGAACTGCCATATGTTCCGGCAAGGGTTCCATTTGAGGACAGGGTTGTCAGTTTCCTGAACGGTGTCTCCAGAGAACTGATGTCTGACCGTGAGGCAAAAGCATATTCAGATGTCATAACATTTGCTTTTTGGATCAGAAATTCATCTATGCTTAAGCTCAAGGAAAGATTTGAGAAGACTGATTCTGTCGTCCGCCTGGGCAAAGGAGTAGCCTTCCATATTGCCCCTTCGAATGTTCCGGTGAACTTCGCTTATTCATTGGCTGCTGGACTCATAACAGGAAATGCCAATGTCGTAAGGGTTCCATCAAAAGATTTTCCACAGGTTGGTATCCTTGCGAGAGCTTTCAACAAAGTTTTGCAAGAGTTTATTGATATGAAGCCTTATGTGCTTCTGGTGCGTTATAGGAGAGATAAGGATATTAATGACTTATTCTCTTCTGTTGCGGATACACGGATTGTCTGGGGCGGGGATGCAACGATAGCTGAACTGAGACGTTCCGCACTGCTGCCGCGTTCCGGGGAGATTACCTTTGCGGATCGTTATTCCTTTGCCGTGATTGACTCTGACAGCTATATGGAAATTTATGAAAAAGAAAAAATTGCAGATGATTTCTACAATGATACATATTTCACAGACCAGAATGCATGTACCAGTCCAAGGGTCATTATCTGGATAGGCAGTCGGATTCAGGAAGCAAAGAAAAATTTCTGGACTATACTTCATGGACTTGTGGAGAAGAAGTATTCTTTCCAGCCGATTCAAGGGGTGAACAAGCTGATAAGTGCTTATCTGATTTCAGCGTTACAGCCGGGATGCAGGATAGAACCACATACAGACAATTTGATTGTGCGTGTCAATATTCCCCAGATTACTGGAGAGCTTATGGAGCTTAAAGATGACAGCGGCTATTTTTTTGAGTATGATTGCTCAGACATAATGGATATTAAAAAATTGTGTGACGACAAGAGATGCCAGACAGTAGCCTATATTGGTGATAAAAGTACAGTCTTACCCCTTATAAAAGCTGGAGTGAAAGGAATAGACAGAGTGGTTCCTGTGGGAAAAACCATGGACTTTGACCTTATATGGGATGGGTATAATTTGCCGGCACTTCTTACGAGAACTGTAATTTTCGCATAATAGGATGCAGGAGGATAGCGACGAGTGAGGGGAAAGCAATCAGGTTTTACAATTGGAAATCGTAAAGTGGCAATCATAGGGGCTGGATATGTCGGTTCCTCTATAGCATATGCGCTTGCTATACGTGACATTGTCAGGGAAATCGTACTGATTGACATAGACCACGAAAAGTGTGCTGGGGAGGCCAAGGATATTCGGCATGGAATTTCCGGAATGGGGACGGCCGACCTTTATGCGGGCGACTATCCTGACTGTGCGGATTGTGACTTGATCATTATTACGGCTGGCAGGAACCGCCGAAAAGGGGAGTCAAGACTTGACTTGGTAAACGATAACATAAGAATTATGCATTCCGTTGCAGAATCCATACAGAAATATTACACACGCGGAGTGGTCCTTATTATCTCAAATCCTGTTGATATCCTGACGTATAAGACAGATGAATGGATGCATCTGAGTAATGGTACTGTGTTTGGTACAGGCTGTTTGCTCGATACATCCAGATTTATCCGTTCCATTGCGGATTATGTTGGGCTCAGTACAGGTGTGATAAATGGATACCTAGTTGGCGAGCATGGCGATGGACAAGTTCCATTGTGGAGCAGGGTAACAATCGGTGGCATTCCGATAAGGGAATATTGCGATAATGCGGGAATTGAATGGAACGAAAGTGTAAGAACTCAAATCGCGAGGGAGACCAGGATGATGGGAGCGGAAATCATCAGTGCCAAGGGCAAGACACATTATGGAATCGCTACATGCGTTTGCTATATAGCGGATGCGGTTATAAACCAGAGACCTACTGTTGCATCGGTTTCATCTACTTTGCTTGGTGAACATGGAGTAAGGGAGATTGCATTATCAGTACCGTCTGTGATAGGACCTTCTGGTGTACAGCAGCGAATCAGGGAACGATGGGAACCGGAAGAATATCGGGCTTTTTTTGATACGGTAGAAAATGTTCGCAATATATTACACGAAATCTCATGCTAGTATAATCTAGAAGGAATGGTGAGGTTAATGGTTGGTAACAAGGTTATAAAAAATTATATATACAATACATTGTACGAGGTAGTGCGACTTCTGGCACCATTGATAACAACCCCATATATTTCTCGTGTGTTAGGCGCTACAGGCGTTGGTGCCTATTCGTATACACAATCGATAGCCACGTATTTTGTGCTGATTGGAGCTGTCGGCACAAACCTATATGGGCAGCGTGAGGTTGCATATGTGCAGAATAATACAGAAAAAGCAACAGAAACATTCTGGGAAATTGAAATCTTTCGATTTATAACATCTTTGGCTTGTACAATAGCATTTTTTGTGATTTTTGGAAACGATCCTATCTATGGAGTCCTATATAGAATTTTGTCACTTGAAGTACTGGCAACAGCCTTTGATATATCCTGGTTCTTTATGGGAATGGAAAATTTCAAAGTAACGGTTATTCGAAATACCATTATTAAACTAATTGGAATAGTCCTTGTCTTTCTGCTTGTCAGAAAGCCAGAAGATGTGCCGTTATATACAGTATGCATGACCATTCCAATTTTAATAGGAAATATCAGCCTCTGGTTTAACATGAAAAAATATCTTGTTAAGCCAAGGGCAGGTGGGGCTAAGTTCATATTGAAACGAATTAAGCCGATTCTGAATCTATTTTTGCCTCAAGTTGCAGTTGAAGTTTATACTGTGCTTGATAAAACGATGATTGGCATTTTCGGAACGGATATAGATCAAGTGGGATTTTATACAAGCGCCCAGAAAATAGTCAAGATTGTGTTGATGATTGTCACTTCATTGGGAACTGTCATGTTATCAGCTATGTCAGCGGCGTTTGCCGAAGGAAGAAAAGAAGATATTATCAAGAGTATAAGAATTGCATTCCGTTTTGTGTTCATGCTTGCTTTTGCTTTGATGTTTGGGATCATGGGTATATCCCGAAAATTTGTTCCAGTATTCTTTGGACAGGGATACGATCAGGTTGTTCCACTCTTGATTATAATATCGCCTATTCTTGTTATTATAGGGATGAGCAATGTAATTGGAAGACAGTATTTGTTGCCCACGAAACAGCAGGGAGCATACACAGCTTCTATTATTACTGGAGCTTGTATTAATTTTCTGCTCAATATCATATTGATTCGTAAATTCAATGCTATTGGTGCATCCATTGCAACAGTAATTGCTGAGTTGGGTGTTACGGGAAGCCAGATTTGGAGTGTGAGAAAACAGTTGCCTCTTAAGAAGTGCCTAAATCCGATATTCAGATATTTTTCTCTTGGTCTTGTAATGCTAATAGCTGTATATGGTGTAGGAATGATTCTTCCAGAAGGGGTTATATCAGCTGCGCTCATGGTCGGTGTTGGGGTTAGCGTGTATACAATGGAACTATTTATTACAAAGGACGAGATGCTTCAACTCACGTTGAACATAATAAAAAAGAAAAAAGAGTAGCAAAGATGTACGATTATTTAGCCTATATTATTCACCGAATAACTTAGCAACGAGTTCTTTGACATTGTTGTTTTCATCTATCAAGTGATAGAGAAAGAGCTTCTGATTTGGTATAATTTTGGTGTCCAATCAAAAACTGATCATAAAAGAACTTGGGAAGAATGAAAATCTGATTACCTATGTGGCGGATTGGAAAAACCATGACTTGCGTTACGCGATTGACCTGACAAAGATTCATAATGAGCTGGGATGGCAGCCAGAGATAAAGTTCTCCGATGGCATCAAAAAGACGATAAAACGGTACTTGGACAATCGCTCCTGGTGGGGAGAAATCATCGGCGGGAAGTACCAGAATTACCATGAGAAGATGTATGGAGGCAGGGAAATATTATCATCAAAGGTTTAACATGGATAGAGGCAGGAGATAAACATTATTGAGAGTATCACCGGAAATTATAATCATCCCACACGGTGCGAACTGCTGGCGGTGGGTGGTTTTGTCTGGACTGTTCCTCTCAGCCGCCATTGAGCTGCTCAAGTTCTTTATATGTAGAGGGCTGTCCATATCCAATTTCACTTACTGCTTCCTAACTAATATTGTCTTTCGGATTCGATGTATCCCATGACCCATCAAAGTTTTCCCTACGATCAGCTAAGGTGCAGATCCGGCACAGAATCCAAATAAAGGACATGAATCCTGAGAATAGAATGATACTTACTGCAGTAATGAACTTTATTAGGAACACAGTGCAAATACCTCCCACAATTATCTTTTACTGTATAAGTTGTTTAAATGAGATGTTACAGCAGTACGATACTTAGTCATAGTATGCTGCAAAAGATTCTGGCTATACACCAAGAAAACGGTCAAGATAAAAGCAGACGGCTAGGGAAATGTATCATCTGTGTTTAGAATCCTTGCTTTATTTTCAAACAACATCATACACATCCTTTCTTTTTGCTTTCATTTTTGGGGGAGTGCAGCATAATGCTGCAGTGAGAAAAACCTGCCTCAATGGCAGCTTTGTACGAAATTTGTAAAGAAATTATATTATGTATGGGCGTTTATGTCGAGGTATTTGAATTTTTATAAAAACTGGCGGACTTGATTTTTTTTTGAGGCTATAATATAGTTTAGATAGTATTTTTACCATAATTTTCTGATTTTTTAGATTTAATAGAAAATGGAAAGAGAGGGGCACTTTATGGAACAAAAATATAACACTAAACAAATTATCATTTATCTTTTAATCACCTTCGGACTGACCTACAGCATAGAAATCTTTTTAATAAGACCAATGGTGGGAAGCGCAGATATTGCACAGGCGTATTTCGCTCAGCTCCTGACAGCGGCGGTCATGTTCCTGCCCTCAGTGGGTGCCTTGGTCACACGTCTTTTAACAAAAGAAAAATTCACTAAGGATAATCTGATGATTTCACTGCGTTTAAAGGGAAATCTAAAGTATTATGGTCTTGCATGGTTTGGCTATGTCCTGCTCATTATTTTAGGAGCTGTATTGTACTTCCTCATTTTCCCTAAGCAGTTCGATGCAGATATGGGATATGTCAGGGCACTCTTTGAGGCACAGGCAAGCAGCACCGGAGTAACTGTGAGTGCAGAGCAGATTAAGATTACAATCATCGTGCAGATCTTGATGGGGATTTTTCTTTCCCCCTTTTTGAACTTCATTCCCTGTTTTGGAGAAGAGTGGGGGTGGAGAGGCTTCCTCTTGCCTAAAATGCTTAAGCGATTCAAGGTAGTGCCCGCACTTTTGATAAACGGCGTGATATGGGGGTTGTGGCATGCACCTTTGACGATGATGGGGCATAACTATGGCGTGGGTTACAGGGGCTTCCCGTTTTTAGGAATCTTTGCCATGTGCCTGTTCTGTATCGTGATGGGAATCATTCTTTCCTATGTCACCATCAAGACAGGCAGCTGCATACCTGCAGTCATAGGACATGGAACCTTAAACGGCTTTGCCGCTGTCAGTATTTATTTCACGTCCCTACAGAACCCATACAATGTATTCTTAGGACCTGCGCCCACAGGATTAATTGGCGGTGCCGGATTTATTCTACTGGCTATAGTGCTTCTATATCGTTTAAATAAGGAAGAAAAACAAAAAAATATCTGAACCCTATTGCAATTCGGTTAACAGGGTGCTAAAATACAATAGAATCAATCATAATTACTAATCTAGAGTGGACTTCGCGGTCCACTCTTTTTTAAGGATAACGACAAGAGGTGAATGCATGTCAAAGAGAGAAAATTATGAATTAAGGACGGAAGAACTCTTAAAACCCATTGCGGATGCCAACCAGGTAGAGATCTATGATGTTGAGTACGTGAAGGAGGGGAGCGAGTGGTATCTTAGATGTTTCATTGATAAGGAAGGCGGCGTGAACATCGACGACTGCGAAGCGGTGAGCAGGGCATTGTCAGATGAACTTGATCAAGTGGACTTTATCGAGGATGCCTATATTTTGGAGGTGAGTTCCCCGGGACTTGGACGCCAGCTTAAAAAAGATAAGCATTTTCAAAAAAGCCTTTTAAGCGAAGTGGATGTAAAATGCTACAAGCCGGTAAACGGGTCTAAGGATTTTACGGGAATCCTGAAGGCATTTGACGAAAGCACGATTACGCTGGAAATGGATTTGGGGCAGGAGAAGGAAGAAATAACATTTAATAGAAAAGACATTGCAGCAGTAAGACTGACACTGGATTTTTAGGGCGCCCAGAACAGGGCAGAAAGGGATAAGGGAAATGAACAAAGAATTAATGGAAGCATTGGATATTTTAGAGAAGGAGAAGGAAATCAGCAAAGAGACACTTTTTGAAGCAATTGAGAATTCGCTGATCACAGCCTGCAAGAATCACTTTGGCAAGTCTGACAATGTGAAAGTGGAAATTGACAGAGAGACCTGTGATTTCCTGTGCTATGCAGAAAAAGAAGTAGTGGAAGAAGTGGAAGATACGTGTCTGCAGATTTCTCTTGAGGATGCACAGGAAATCAAATCCGATGCGGCGCTGGGAGACATCATTCATGTGGAGATCAAGTCCAAGGAATTTGGGCGTATTGCAACCCAGAATGCCAAGAATGTTATCCTGCAGAAGATTCGCGAAGAGGAAAGAAGCGTCATCTACAATCAGTATTTTGAAAAGGAAAAGGATATTGTCACCGGTATCGTACAGCGCTATATGGGCAAGAATATCAGCATTAATCTTGGCAAGGCGGACGGTATTTTAAATGACAGCGAACAGGTGAAGGGAGAAGTGTTCAGACCCACAGAAAGAATCAAGGTGTATATACTGGAAGTCAAAAATACGCCCAAGGGGCCGAGGATTTTGGTCAGCCGTACCCATCCGGAACTGGTAAAGCGTCTCTTTGAAGCGGAAGTTACGGAAATCAAGGACGGTACAGTTGAAATCATGAGTATTGCCAGAGAGGCGGGAAGCAGAACCAAAATGGCGGTTAGATCCAATAACCCCAATGTAGATGCGGTAGGCGCCTGCGTTGGTTTAAATGGCGCCAGGGTCAATTCCATCGTGGAAGAGCTGCGGGGAGAGAAGATCGATATCATCAATTGGGATGAAAACCCCGGCAATCTGATTCAGAATGCGCTTTCACCTGCAAAGATCGTCGCGGTGTTTGCAGATCCGGATGAAAAGACGGCGAAAGTGGTAGTTCCCGATTATCAGCTTTCACTTGCAATCGGCAAGGAAGGACAGAATGCAAGGCTGGCGGCTAGATTGACTGGCTACAAGATCGATATCAAGAGTGAGACACAGGCCAAGGATGCTCCGGGATTCCGTTATGAAGATTATATGGATGAATATGATGAGTATGACGAGTTCGGTGAATACGACGGAGAATACGAAGAGGGCGATCTGCAGGAGTATGAAGAAGACGGCAGCGGAGAGGACTATGAGGAAGCTGCGCCTGATAGGATAGAATAAGGAGGGATTTTATGGCAAAAAAAATCCCAATGAGGCAGTGCGTAGGGTGTGGAGAGATGAAGAACAAGAAAGATATGATGCGTGTCCTTAAGACTCCCGAAAATGAGATCGTGCTGGATGTAACCGGAAAAAGAAATGGAAGAGGCGCTTACCTATGCAAGACGGCGGAATGCCTGAAAAGAGCACATAAGAATAAAGGGTTGGAGCGGTCTTTCAAAATGAGTATTCCAAATGAAGTTTATGATAATCTGGAAAAGGAGTTTGATGCTTTTCATGAATGATAAAATATTATCTCTTTTAGGTCTGGCTGCAAGAGGAAGAAATTTAGTCAGCGGCGAATTTTCTACGGAAAAGGCAGTTAAGCAGGGGAAGGCAGCGGTGGTGATCGTAAGCAGCGAAGCTTCCGACAATACAAGGAAAATGTTCACCAATATGTGTACCTTTTACAAGACGCCGATTTATTTTTACGGAACCAAGGAAGCGCTTGGAAGAGCAGTGGGCAAGGAGATGAGGGCATCCATAGCAGTTACAGACCAGGGAATGGCAGAAAACATAATAAAACGTTTGGAAGAGGCATAGGAATTAAGACGGAGGTAATAGAATGGCCAAAAAGAAAGTGCATGAAATAGCAAAAGAATTAGAAAAGCAAAGCAAAGAAATTATCGCTTTTCTGCAGGATAAAGGAATTGAAGTAAAGGCACCTCAGAGTTCTATAGAGGATGACGTAGCGGATATGGTTAGGAAATTCTTTGGAACTGGTTCTGCCAAGAAGGCAGAGCCGGCGCCGGCAGATAGGGCGGAAGTAAAAAAGGTACCGGACTTAAGAGAAAAGGCGGAAAAGGCAGCAGTGGAAGAAAAAAAGAGCACAGACAAAGAAAATAAAGAAGCAAAGCCTGTTCAGAATGGGGGAGAAGCGCCCAAAAAGAAAAAGAAAATTATATTTGTGAGCAATCCCCATAACAGCAATATTCCAGGACAGCGCCAGGGGAACGGTGACAGACGTCCCGGGCAGGGAAACAGACCCGGCAATGGGAATCGCCAGAATCAAAATCAGGGAAGGCAGCAGGAGACGCGCCACAAAATCATCCGTCCACTGACAGCGCCGTCCATGCCCGAGACCACACAGGTCGACTTCAAGCAAAATGCAAGAAGGATGGAGAGTGAAAGACTGGCAGCCAAAAATGCCCAGGCAGTCCAGGCAAAGGCATCCACGGAAAACACAGAAAAGCAGGCGCCGGTTCAGAAGGATGTGAATGTGCGTCCGGCAGCGCCGAAAGAAGAAAGGTATCAGAGAAATGAGAGAACTTCGGGAGGCACTGGAAACAGTCAGGGAGAAAGGAATGAGAGGAACAACGCCCGCAGATCTGAAGGCGGTAATCGTCCAGCTGCTCCGGGTGGCAGGAATGATTTCAGGGGCAATAACGCTGAAAGGAATCATAATAGACCTGGCAGCAATAATAACCGGAGTGAGAGAGGCGCTCAAGGGCAGGACAATCGATTTAAGCGTCCCGAAAAGCCGGGTAAGAGTTTCGCTGCGGAAGCCCCCGTTAAGGATGAAAAGCGCAGGGATGATGAAAAGCGCAGAATGGGTCAGGAGAGAGATAAAAAATCAAAGAAAGATTTTATCTACGAAGAGGATGAGACGGCAGTAAAGAACAAAAATAAAGCGGGCAGATTCATCAAGCCCGAAAAGAAGGTTGAAGAGGTGGCTGAGGAGCAGATCAAAGTCATTACTATTCCGGAATCCCTTACCATTAAGGAATTGGCGGATAAAATGAAACTACAGCCTTCTGTCATCATTAAAAAGCTGTTCCTGCAGGGACAGATTGTAACGGTCAATTCCGAGATATCCTTTGAGGATGCTGAAAATATAGCAATCGAGTATGAGATCATCTGTGAAAAGGAAGAAAAGATCGATGTCATTGAAGAACTGCTCAAGGAAGAGGAAGAGGAAGCAGAAAAGATGGAGAAAAGACCGCCTGTCATCTGCGTTATGGGGCATGTTGACCATGGTAAAACTTCCCTTCTTGATGCGATCCGCAAGACAAATGTGACGGATAAGGAAGCCGGAGGTATTACACAGCACATAGGTGCGTATACTGTAAATGTTAATGGTCAGTCCATTACCTTCCTTGATACACCCGGACATGAGGCGTTCACGGCAATGCGTATGCGCGGCGCTAATTCTACGGATATAGCAATTTTAGTAGTGGCAGCAGATGACGGCGTTATGCCCCAGACGGTGGAAGCAATCAATCATGCCAAGGCGGCAGGAACGGAAATCATAGTTGCGGTGAACAAGATCGATAAGCCGGGCGCCAACATCGACAGAGTAAAGCAGGAAATGACAGAATATGAATTGATTCCTGTTGATTGGGGCGGAAGTACAGAATTCGTGCCTGTATCCGCTAAATCCGGAGAAGGCATTGAAACGCTCTTAGAGACGATTCTGCTCACGGCAGAAATCATGGAACTTAAGGCAAATCCTGACAGACAGGCAAGAGGTCTTGTAATAGAGGCAGAGCTGGATAAGGGACGGGGACCTGTGGCGACCGTGCTGGTGCAGAAGGGTACCCTCCATGTGGGCGATTTCATTTCTGCAGGCGCAAGCCACGGCAAGGTAAGAGCAATGATAGACGACAAGGGAAGAAGGGTGAAAGAAGCGCTTCCTTCCACGCCGGTGGAAATCCTTGGTCTTTCCGATGTGCCCAGCGCCGGAGAAGTATTTATTGCCCATGAAAACGACAAGACGGCGAAATCTTATGCAGAGACTTATCTTGCACAGAATAAGGAAAAGATGCTGGAGGAAACAAAGGCGAAGATGTCCCTTGACGATCTCTTCAGCCAGATCCAGGCAGGTAATTTAAAGGAACTGAACATTATCGTAAAAGCGGACGTACAGGGCAGTGTGGAAGCGGTTAAGCAGAGCCTTATGAAGCTTTCCAATGAGGAAGTAGTAGTGAAATGTATTCATGGCGGCGTAGGCGCTATTAATGAATCGGATGTATCCCTTGCCTCTGCGTCGGCAGCAATTATTATTGGCTTCAATGTCCGCCCTGATGCCATGGCTAAGACCATCGCAGAGCGGGAGGGCGTTGATATCAGACTCTACAAGGTGATTTACCAGGCAATCGAAGATATTGAAGCAGCCATGAAGGGCATGCTGGATCCTGTCTTTGAGGAAAAGGTGATCGGTCATGCGGAAGTAAGGCAGATCTTCAAAGCGTCCGCGGTGGGAAACATTGCAGGTTCTTATGTGCTTGACGGTATGTTCCAGAGAGATTGTAAAGTGCGTATCACAAGAGAAGGCGATCAGATCTACGAAGGAGCCCTTGCTTCCCTGAAGCGTTTCAAGGATGACGTGAAAGAAGTTAAGGCAGGATTTGAATGCGGACTCGTATTTGAAGGATTCGATCAGATGCAGGAGCTTGACATTGTAGAGGCATATATTATGGTGGAGGTTCCCAGGTGAGAAAAAACAGCATGAAAAATACCCGGATCAACGGGGAGGTGCAGAGAGTTCTAGCAGAGATCATAAGAGGCGATTTGAAGGATCCAAGGGTGGGTCCCCTTACCTCTGTGGTTTCAGTGGAAGTTGCACCGGATTTAAAAACTTGTAAGGCATGGATCAGCGTATACGGAGACGAAACGGTTCAAAAAGATACGCTGGAAGGGCTAAGGAGTGCGGAAGGATATATCAGAAAAGAACTGGCGAGAAGGGTCAATTTAAGAAATACGCCGGAAATCCGCTTTATCGTGGACCAGTCCATAGCTTATGGTGTAAAAATGTCCAGACTGATCGATGAAGTGAACCGCAGTCAGGAAGAACAGTGAAAAAGTTTTAGTAATTGGAGAGCATGATGGATATATTTGAAGTAGTAAAAGATGCCGCAACAATTGGCATCAGCGGTCACATAAGACCCGATGGAGACTGCGTCGGGTCCGTTATGGGGCTTTACCTGTATCTTAAGAAGGCATGCCCCAGGGCAAAGGTGGAAGTGATGCTGGAAAAACCGGCAGATGTCTTTGCCTGTATCAAAGGAATAGAGGAAATACATACAGATTATGTCTCCGATGTGGAAAGGTATGATGTTTTCTTTGCCTTGGATGGGGCAAAGGACCGTCTCGGAGAAGCCGAAAAGTTTTTTGATGGGGCAAAGAAAAAAGTGAATATCGATCACCACATCAGTAACAAAGGCTGCGGGGATGTAAACTATATTATGCCCAAGGCGAGCTCCACCAGCGAGTTGATTTATGATGTGATTGCCGATAAATCTCTGCTGGATACGGAGATTGCCAAGGCTTTATACATAGGAATCATTCATGATACAGGGGTGTTGCAGTATTCTAACACCGCGCCTTCTACCTTAAAGGCGGCAGCAGAACTGATTTCCTACGGATTTGATTTTTCCAGGCTGATCGATGAGACCTTTTATGAGAAGACCTATGTGCAGAATCAGATTCTCGGCAGGGCGCTTCTTGAGAGTATTTTATTTATGAATGGAAAATGTGTGGTCAGCATGGTGGATAAAAAGACCATGAACTTTTATGAGGTAGAGCCGCACGATCTGGAAGGAATCGTAAGCCAGCTTAGAAATACCAAAGGCGTGGAATGCGCCATCTTTATGTATCAGACGGATACGCTGGAATACAAGGTGAGTCTTCGCTCCAACGGAAAGGTGGATGTGGCGAAGGTGGCATCTTTCTTTGGGGGCGGCGGTCATGTGCGGGCAGCGGGAGCTACCATGCAGGGAACTTTCCATGATATTGTCAATAACTTGTCCGCACAAATTGCAATACAACTAAAAGCATAAAGGAATGTTGATAAGATGTATCATGGAATCATAAACGTGTATAAAGAAGCTGGCTATACCTCCCATGACGTGGTGGCAAAGCTTCGAGGCATTTGCAGGCAAAAAAAAATTGGTCATACAGGAACCCTTGACCCGGATGCGGTAGGGGTTCTTCCTGTTTGTCTTGGAAACGCTACGAAATTGTGCGGCATGCTGACGGATCAGAAGAAGGAATATATTGCCACGCTGCATCTGGGCATAAGGACAGATACGCAGGATGGCTCGGGAAAGATTTTAGAAGAAAGAGAAGTGTCAGCTTCGCCGTCAGAGGTAAGAGATGTCATCTTGTCCTTTCAGGGGGATTCTATGCAGGTTCCGCCCATGTATTCGGCATTAAAGGTGAATGGAAAGAAGCTTTATGAGCTTGCCCGGGAAGGCAGAGAGGTGGAGCGTGGGGCGAGACCGATTACGATTTACGAACTGGAAATCTTAGAAGAGGCGCACCCGGAATATGTCATCAGAGTGAAATGCTCTAAAGGCACTTATATCAGAACGCTGTGCAATGACATTGGGGAAAAGTTAGGATGCGGAGGGATAATGGCGAAGCTGGTCCGCTCAAAGGTAGGCGAATTTGAGGTGGAAACGGCGCGTACGCTTGATAAGCTGCAGAGCTTATCTGATCAGGGAAGGTTTTCAGAAGCTGTGATTCCGGTAGAGAAGATGTTTGAAACCTACCCGGCGCTTACAGTAAGAGAAAGTGCTTTCAAAGCGATTCAAAATGGGAATCAGCTTAAAAGAAGCGATTTCACGAAAGAAACAGCAGAGATTTTAGATGGGCAAAAGATACGGGTATACAGCCACCAGAGCATTTTTTACGGCGTATACCGATATGACAAGAAAAGGGAACTTTTTTCGCCGGTGAAAATGTTTTTCAGTTGACCAGACGGGGAATGAATGATGGATATTATTTGCGATACAACGGAATTTCATATAGAACAGAAGACTGCCGTTGCAATTGGAAAGTTCGACGGCATTCATAAGGGGCATATACAGCTTCTTTCCCATATTCTAAAGCAAAAAAAGCAGGGGATGCAGGCGGTGGTTTTTACATTTTACCCCTCCGCCTCTGTTTTTTTTGGACAAGGATCGAAAGCCGAACTGACCACCCGATATGAAAAAAGAAAAATATTTGAGCGTTTGGGAATCGATATTTTGATTGAGTTTCCGCTGAACAGGGAAACTGCGGCTACAGATCCGGAAAGCTTTGTCAGGAAGATTCTTGCAGGACAGATGCATGCAGGCTATATTGCGGCAGGGGAGGACTTGTCTTTTGGCTATAAAGGAAGGGGAAACAAGGAACTGCTGATCGGTCTTGCAGATACTTTTGGCTATCAGGTGGAGATTATCGATAAGATTTTTTATAAGGACAGGGAGATCAGTTCTACACTGGTAAGGGAGGCTGTAGAAAAGGGAGACATGCCTCTTGCCTGCGAGCTGCTTGGCAGATACTATAGCTTTGAGGGAAAGGTGCAGGAAGGAAACCGGTTAGGGAGAAGGCTTGGGATGCCCACATTGAATCTTTATCCGGTGACGGAAAAGCTTCTGCCGCCTAAGGGCGTATACTACTCCCGGGTGCTTTACGAGAACTGTGTTTATCCGGGCATTACGAATATCGGGTACAAGCCTACGGTGAATGCGGTGAAAGAAATCAGTGTGGAGACTTATCTTTACGACTTTGACAGAGATATGTACGGGAAACAAATTGTAACAGAATTATTACAATTTAAAAGACCGGAACAAAAGTTTGAAAATGTGCAGGCATTGAAAAAACAGATGGAAAGGGACATTGCAGAGGGAAGACAATTCCATGATTGACATCCTAAAGATTGCTTGTTATAATGACCATGTTGGGTTTGTAACAATTTTGTAACAACTTTGGGAGGATCGATTTATGAAAAGACAGATGATATGCGGGATCTGTATTCTCACATCCTTAATGACGTTGGGAAAACCTATGGATACATTTGCGGCGGAATTAAATCGTGAGAACACAGTAACGACAATCGACGATACAGAAGAATTATTGACAGCTGGAGCAGGAGATCTGTTCCTTTCATCTCTTACAAAAGTAGAATATCTTGAAATTGCCAGAAGAGCGGAGGGTGCTCTCTGGGGATATACCCATCTTGGCATCTGCAATGTGGAAGAAAATAATTTAAATATCAGACAGGAGCCGGACGAGTCAGGCAAGCTGGTTGGAAAGCTGCCCAAAAACGCTGCCTGTGAAATCGTAAGCAGCGAAAACGGCTGGGCACATATCACCTCCGGCAAAGTGGAGGGATATGTAAAGGAAGAGTATCTGCTCACAGGATTTGATGCCAAAAAGAAGGGCGAGGAACTGGCATCTGCGCTTGCAGTGGCGACTGCTGACGGATTAAATATCAGGGAATATCCCAGTACGGATGCGGAGATTGTAACCCAGGTGGCATCAGGAGAAGCGCTGGACATCGTAGAGATTCAGGATGACGGATGGATCAGGGTTTATCTGGATGATGAAGAGGTTTATGTATCCAGCGACTACGTGGAAGTGAAGTCAGATTTAGAGACAGCGATTACCATGACCGAGCTTTTATATGGTCAGGGCGTGTCCGATGTCCGTGTAGATATCTGTCAGTATGCAAAGCAGTTCCTTGGAAATCCTTACGTGTGGGGAGGAACGAGCCTTACGAACGGTGCGGACTGTTCCGGTTTCATCCTTAGCGTATTTGCAAAATACGGCGTTTCCCTGCCCCACTCATCTAGGGCACAGGCAAATATGGGAACACGCATCAATGCATCGGAACTTCAGCCGGGCGACTTAGTATTTTATGCAAAGGGCGGCACCGTCAATCATGTGGCGCTGTACATCGGCGGAGGACAGGTCATTCACGCCAGCAGCCCTAAGACAGGAATTAAGATTTCTTCTTATAACTACAGGACGCCGTACAGGATGGTCCGCATATTGCAGGATTAAAAATTGTTCTTTACAAGCGGCATAAGCTGTGCTATGATACCTAAGTGTGAGATTGAGCCGCTGCTCAGAACTATGGACACTCCGACCGGTTCTTAGCATCAGGCGTTTGAAAAAGAAGGAGGAAACACAATGATTTCTAAAGAAAAGAAAACAGCGATTATGAAGGAATATGCAAGATGCGAAGGTGACACAGGTTCACCGGAAGTACAGATTGCAGTTTTGTCAGCAAGGATCCAGGAGCTTACAGAGCATTTGAAAGAGCATCCCAAGGATAATCATTCCAGAAGAGGTATGTTCAAGATGGTAGGTCAGAGACGTGGTCTTCTTAATTATCTGAAAGATAAAGATATTGAAAGATATCGTGCTTTGATTGAGAAACTGGGACTTAGAAAGTAAAGATGGCAGTTTTAAGGCGGAGCATACCGGTAGGTTTACTCCGCCTTTTTAATTCAATGAGTCATTTAAAATGACTGGTAAGTTAAGAAAAGGAGAGAGAATATGTACAAGACGTTTTCAATGGAACTTGCAGGCCGTACGCTCAAGGTTGATATCAACAGAGTGGGCAAGCAGGCAAACGGATGCGCGTTCATGCACTACGGCGACACCACCGTATTGTCCACGGCGACTGCATCAGACAAGCCAAGGGAGGGAATCGACTTTTTCCCTTTAAGCGTAGAATACGAGGAAAAATTATACGCAGTAGGCAAAATCCCAGGGGGATTCAATAAAAGAGAGGGAAAGGCATCTGAAAATGCCATTTTAACGAGCCGTGTCATCGACAGACCCATGCGCCCGTTATTTCCTAAGGACTACAGAAATGATGTGACTTTAAACAATATGGTCATGAGCGTCGATCCCGAATGCCGCCCGGAACTGGTGGCGATGTTAGGAGCAGCGATTGCAACCTGTATCTCAGATATCCCCTTTGATGGTCCCTGCGCAATGACGCAGGTGGGCATGGTGGACAGAGAACTGGTAATCAATCCTTCCCAGGAACAGTGGAAGAATGGAGATCTGAATCTGACGGTGGCATCTACTTCCGAAAAGGTCATCATGATTGAAGCGGGCGCCAATGAAATTCCTGAAGACCAGATGATCGAGGCAATCTACAAGGCACACGAGATCAACCAGACGATTATTGCATTCATCAATCAGATCGTTGCGGAGGTGGGCAAACCGAAGCATGCGTATACAAGCTGTGCGGTTCCCGAGGAACTTTTTGCAGCCATCAAAGAAATCGTACCTCCTGCCGAAATGGAAGAGGCAGTCTTTACAGATGAAAAGCAGGTCCGCGAGGAAAATATCAAGAACATAACAGAGAAGCTGGAAGAGGCATTTGCAGAAAATGAGGAATGGCTGGCTGTTCTCGGAGAAGCGATTTATCAGTATGAGAAGAAGACGGTCCGCAAAATGATTTTAAAGGACCACAAACGTCCCGATGGACGTGAGATCACACAGATTCGTCCCCTTGCAGCAGAGGTGGATATTATCCCCAGAGTGCACGGCTCTGCTATGTTCACCCGTGGGCAGACGCAGATCTGTAATGTCTGCACGCTGGCGCCGTTATCTGAGCAGCAGAGAATCGACGGTCTGGATGAAAATGAAGTGAGCAAGCGATATATGCATCATTATAACTTCCCTTCTTATTCGGTAGGTGAGACAAAGCCTTCAAGAGGACCGGGAAGAAGAGAAATCGGTCACGGCGCACTTGCGGAAAGAGCCCTTATTCCGGTGCTTCCTTCCGAGGAAGAGTTTCCTTATGCAATCCGTACCGTTTCGGAAACCTTTGAATCCAACGGCTCTACATCCATGGCATCTACCTGTGCCTCCTGCATGTCTTTGATGGCGGCAGGCGTACCGATTAAGAAAATGGTGGCAGGTATCTCCTGCGGTCTGGTGACAGGAGAGACGGATGATGATTTCGTACTCCTTACGGACATCCAGGGGCTGGAAGATTTCTTCGGCGATATGGACTTTAAGGTGACAGGTACCACAGAGGGCATCACTGCGATTCAGATGGATATCAAGATCCATGGTCTTACAAGACCAATCGTGGAGGGCGCTATTGCAAGATGCCGTGAGGCAAGGTTATTCATCATGGATACTTGTATGAAAAAGGCAATCGATGCACCCAGACCGGAAGTTGGACCTTATGCGCCTAAGATTATCTCCATTTCCATCGATCCTGAAAAGATCGGCGATGTGGTGGGACAAAGAGGCAAGACCATCAATGAGATTATTGCCCGCACTGGCGTGAAGATTGACATTACAGATGACGGAAACGTATCTGTGTGCGGTACAGATGCTGCCATGATGGACAAGGCGGTAGAGTATATTAAGACCATCGTCACCGACTACCAGGAGGGACAGATTTTCAAGGGAATCGTAGTGAGTATTAAGGAATTTGGGGCATTTGTCGAGTTTGCACCCGGCAAGGAGGGAATGGTCCACATTTCCAAGATTGCCAAAGAGAGAATCAACCGCGTGGAAGACGTGCTGACCCTTGGCGATAAGGTAACTGTGGTATGCCTTGGAAAAGACAAGATGGGAAGAATGAGTTTCTCTATGAAGGATGTTGCACAGATTTAATGCGTATCCATCGGCAAAAATCAAATAAATAACAGCCCCGGTGCTTGACCGGAGGAAGATGAAAACCGGAATTTCTGTAATAGGAGATTCCGGTTTTTGGCATAAGTTGGACAAATCATCATATATTGGGATAAGAGGTGAATGCAATGACGAAGAGAGAAGAAATCATACGGATCTTTCCCGAATATATGAAATCGCGGTGGGAGCAGGCACTTTTACAGGTGGACAAACTACAGGAGATCCGCCTTGGCGTAGGTCAGCCGGTCAGGCTCATTACAGCTGGGGAGGAACGATTCTTATCCGGAAAAGGGAATTTAGGCAGAGATTGGCAGGATGCGTGGTACATGACAGAGCGGGATATGGAGGAAATTCTTAAGAATATATGCCGTTATTCTATGTATGCCTTTGAAAATGAAATAAGGCAGGGGTTTTTGACGGTATCGGGAGGACACCGCATTGGGATGGCAGGACAGGTAGTCCTGAATGAAAATGGCATGATCCGGAATATGACGCACATCCGCTTTATGAACATCAGAATCTCTCATGAGGTGATAGGAGCGGCAGATGCAGTCATGCCGTTTCTTTATAAGGAAAACCGCTTTTTAAATACGCTCCTTGTATCTCCGCCGGGATGTGGAAAGACAACCCTGCTTAGAGACATTATCAGGCAGGTGTCAGAGGGAAATATTTATGGAACAGGCAGGCAGGTGGGAGTCGTGGACGAGCGGTCGGAAATTGCAGGGAGCTTTATGGGGATTCCCCAAAATCATGTAGGATTTCGCACAGATGTGCTGGATGGCAGTCCTAAGGTGCAGGGAATGATGCTCCTGATGCGCTCTATGGCGCCTGCCGTGGTGGCAGTGGATGAAGTGGGCGGCGAGGAAGATTTGAGGGCGCTATATCAGATTCTGCAAAGCGGGAGCAGTGTGGTGGCGACCATGCACGGGGATTCTATGGAAGATGTACAAAGTCACATGAGGCATGCAGGCATTCTTTTTCAGAGATACCTTTTTTTGCAGAAGCAAAAGGGTATTTGCCAGATCAGAGAGATGTACGATGAGGATCAAAAGAGGATAGCCGGTATGTGGGGTGAAGGAAAATGCTCCGCCTAGCAGGGTGCATACTGGCAGTCGCCGGATGTGCCGGTTTTGCGTGGAATATCTGTGCAGACGGGGCAAGGCGCCTTGTGCTGCTTAAAAAAATGAGAGGCATTTATGAGACCATGAAATATTATATTTCTTACCAGAAGGCAACCATACCGGAGACCCTGCGCAGGCTGGCGGAAAGAGAAGGGGAACCCTTTGGGGCAGCGTTTGCAGAGATAGATGAAAGGGTATGTGAAAAGGGGGAAGCCTTTCCGGCAGCATGGCAAAGCTGTATGAAAATGGTCTTAGAAGGTCTTCCGCTGACAAAGGAAGAGAAAAAGCTGATTATGGATTTCCCCTGTAGTTTAGGGTTCATGGAAGAAAATGCACAGGCGGGGGCATTAGACGAACCGCTAAGGGAAATCAGCCTGCATATTGAGGAAATCGAAAAGGAGCATAAGAGCAAAAATAAAATGATTATGAGTCTTGGAGTGGCAGCTGGAGTATTGATATCCATTCTGCTTCTGTAAGGAAATTACATGGAGGGAATATGGAGGTAAGTCTGATTTTTAAGATAGCGGCAGTTGGCATTCTGATAACCATTTTAAGCCAGATCTTAAAGCACAGCGGAAGGGAAGAGCATGCTTTTTTGATTTCACTGGCAGGTTTGATCTTAGTGCTCACCTGGATTCTGCCGTATATTTATGACTTGTTCATTATGATACAGGAGTTGTTCAGCTTATAGCGGAAGGAATGGGATTGTCATGGAAATCGTCAAAATCGGGGTATTGGGCGTGGCGGGGGTGATGCTTGCCCTGCAGTTTAGAACCAACCGGCCGGAATATGGAATCTATATCGGAGCGGCAATTTGTCTGGTGATCTTTACGTTTTCCTTAAGCGGTCTTGCTGCGCTTTTGGGAAGGGTAAAGGTACTTCAGAATTATTTAAGCGGAAGCGGAGATTATATTGGCTTTTTATTTAAGGCGGTAGGAATAACATATGTATGTGAATTCTGCGCATCTATTTGTAAAGATGCAGGCTATGGCGCCGTTGCGGGACAGATAGAAATTTTTGGAAAGTTATCCGTACTGCTTATGGGGATTCCGGTGCTTACAGCGGTCATTGAAAATATTAATGCCATAGCAGGGTGAGGAGGAACAATGAAGAGGATCAAAATCGGGATGCTGCTTTTGGCAGGAGTGTTATTTGGCTTCCTTCTTTTTCCTATGCAGGTAAAGGCAAGTGAGAATACAGACGTGGCATCAGAATTTGATTACATAGACGACTGGCTTTCCTCTGGTGATTTAGATGCTATTAATGAAGGGATGGACAGCCTTTTCCCGGGAATACAGGTTGATGCGAAGCAGCTGCTGACCATGATCATGAATGGTCAGGTGCTTGAGGCGTTTAAAATGCTGATCGGTCAGATCAAGGATAGCCTTAAGGGAGAGCTGACCGGATTGAGACAGGTTTTTCTTTATATCCTGGTGCTTGGGGTAGTGTCGGCGCTTTTTTCGGAATTTTCAGATTTATTTGCAGGGCAGCAGATGGCGCAGGCGGGGTTTTACTTTCTTTATCTTTTTCTGATGGTTATTCTGACGAAGGTCTTTCTCTTTGTATCTGAAATTGCTGCCGACACGATGGAAAGCATTGTACTGTTTGTCAAGTTGTTTATTCCGACTTACAGTATCGTGGTCGGGACCGCACAGGGAACGGCATCTGGGGTTTATTATTATCAGCTGATGCTGATGGTTGCCTATCTGGTGGAAAGCTTTTTAAACGGCGTGCTGATTCCGTTTATCTACAGTTATGTCATGCTGGCGCTTTTAAACGGATTGTGGACAGAAGAAAAGCTGGCGCTTTTGCTGGAATTCATCGAAAAGGGAATTTCCTTTTCGCTTAAAATTGCCATGGGTGCAGTCACAGGGCTCAGCCTGGTACAGGCGGTGATTGTGCCGGTGGCTTCCGGTCTTAAGATTTCTGCCATGCGAAAAGCAATTGCGGCTATTCCCGGAATAGGGGGAGTGACGGAAGGGGTGACAGAACTGGTTTTGGGGTCGGCGGTCCTTATCAAGAACAGTATGGGCGTGCTGCTTCTGATCTTGCTGCTGGGCGCATGCCTTATGCCGATTTTGAAAATATTGATTGTGACGGGGGCGGTGAAACTTGGAGCGGCTATCACGGGAATCGTCAGCGACAAGAGGGTATCTTTGTGTGCTGACAGGGTGGGAGGCGGATGCCTTCTGCTTTTAAGGTGTGTGTTCACTTCCGTTATTTTATTTATCATTGTGATTGCGGTGGTGTCCTACACGGTTTCATTATAGGAGGCGGAAGATGGTTGGTGCAATAAAGGAAATATGTATTTTCATCATTATAGCACAGGCAGTTTTGTTTTTCGTTCCGGGGAAAGCTTATGCCAAATATGTCAGAATTCTGGTAGGGATTATTATGATTCTGCGCATGACGGAGCCGGTGTTCTCCGTCGTGCTTGATGAGGAAAGACAGCGGGAAATTCGCAGCAGAGTGCAGATGCTGGAAAACGAAATAGAGGCAGAAAGTGAAAATCTGAATGTGGGAGAAAATGAGGCGGGAATTTATGAAAGCATTGAACAGGAACTGAAAAGCAGACTTGTGCATTGCGAAGGCGATTATGAGGTGGTAGATGTCCGGTTTTCAGACGAGGTTTATGCGAAAGCAGAATACAGCGGTAATGAAGAAATTATCATAACGGTATCGGGAAAAAGTGTTTCTTCAGATGATGAAATCCGGATTGAGCCGGTGTGCATCGGCAAGAAGGAGGAAACTGATTTGAAAGAAGAAGATCTTAAAAGCATGTACAGTGACTATATTGGTGTAGATGCCGACAGGATCCGTGTCATTTTAGCGCCATAGACAGAAGCATAAAAACGGCGGCAAGGCAGCGTGTGAGAGGATATGGTTTGTTGTATGCAGGAAAAAAACAGTGAAAAAAAATTTAAAATCAAATTTGCCAAGGACCAATTTTTAATTATGCTCCTTATTGGGATTTTGCTTATGGTGATTGTCTGGCCGGTGGACCATAAAGATGAAAAATCAGATACAAAGTCCGGTCAATGGGACAATGAAAGTGTTATACTGAATCAACAAGCCGATCTCATTCAAAATGCCGGTGCGAAGCAGGAAGTATATAAGGAGGAAGATGTACTGCTTTCTTATGCTTATCGTCTGGAAAGGTCTTTAGAGGAATTGCTCTGCACCATGGATGGGGTTGGGAAAGTCAGGGTCATGGTCACTTTGGAAAGTTCAGGCGAGGCTGTCGTGGAGAAGGATGCGAGCACGGTCAGGGAAGGGTCCACAGAGGTGGATTCTGCCGGAGGCAGCCGTAATACGACCAATATAAGTGACAGCGAACAGACCATTTATCAGGACGCGGGGCAGGGGAATGGCGCCCCCTACATAAAGAAGATTTTATCCCCCAGGGTGGAAGGGGTGGTGATATCTGCCCAGGGAGGCGGGAACGCTGAAACGGTACAAAATATAACAGAAGCAATTCAGGCATTATTTGGAATTGACGCACATAAAATTAAAGTAGTTAAAATGATATCACAGTAAGAAGGAGAAACGGATTTGAAGAATATGGTGAAGAAGAATCAGATTATGATCACGGCGCTGGCAATCATGATTGCAGTTGCAGGATACCTGAATTTTGCCGGCAGCAAAATTACGGAGGAGGAAATTATGACAGCAGGGTCTGACACTGTCGTTGCAGACGAACAGCCTGCTGCGGAAACAGGTGCGGATGTGGCATCTTTGTTTGAAATATCTGACGAGGACATGGAACAGGCAGGATACGGTGAGATTGAAAGCCTGGATTCGGATGTGGTTCTTCAGCAGGAAAATTATCTTGATGAAACTATGGATGAAGTGCTGGCAGAAAATACCCCGATAGATGTGGCACAGAGCACAGAAAATCAGCTGGCGGAGGGAGAAACTCCGGGAGAAGCGGTATTTACCTCTTCTGCAAGTTTAAATACGCTTTCCGGGGCAAGACTATTAAAAGAACAAACCAGAGCAAAAAATAAAGAAACCCTTCTGGAAATCATCAACAATGTAAATATCAGCGAGGAGCAGAAGCAGGAAGCGGTTGACAATATGATTGCCATAACCGATGTGGCAGAAAAGGAAACGGCAGCGGAGATTCTGTTAGAAAGCAAGGGGTTCGATGATGTGGTCGTAAGTATTACGGACAGCACGGTTGACGTTGTAGTAAATGCGGCAGAACTTACAGAAGCGCAGCGCGCACAGATAGAGGATATCGTCATCCGTAAAACCGGTGTGTCGGCGGATTCCATCATTATCAGTACATTAATGGACAACTAAGAATAAATAGATGCTATATTTAAAAAAGTGTGGTATTCTATTACAGGAGAATGGGGGGAACAGGCGACCTGCTCACGACACTGCAGATTACTGTTCCCATTTGCCTTAAGATCAGTTCTTTAAGATACAATAGAATCAGTTGGAGGAAGAATACGTGAATCAATATGAACAGGAAATAAACAGAAGAAGGACATTTGCCATTATTTCCCACCCGGATGCGGGGAAGACGACGCTTACAGAAAAATTTCTTTTATATGGAGGAGCAATCAATCTGGCAGGAAGCGTGAAAGGAAAAGCTACGGCAAGACATGCAGTTTCTGACTGGATGGAGATCGAGAAGGAGAGGGGTATTTCGGTCACTTCTTCCGTACTGCAGTTCGAGTATGGCGGATTTTGCATTAATATCCTTGACACGCCGGGACACCAGGATTTCTCGGAAGATACTTACCGTACACTTATGGCGGCGGATTCAGCTGTGATGGTAATCGATGCATCGAAAGGCGTGGAGGCACAGACGCGTAAGTTATTTAAAGTCTGTGTCATGCGGAAGATTCCTATTTTTACGTTCATCAATAAGATGGACAGGGATGCAAACGACACCTTTGAACTCCTCGATGAAATTGAAAAGGAATTAGGAATTGCCACCTGTCCTGTAAACTGGCCGATTGGTTCAGGGAAGAACTTTAAAGGAGTTTATGACAGGGACAGGCAGTGTGTGATCACTTATTCCGATACGGAGAAGGGAACCAAAGAAGGAGAGACAAGAGAAATTATGGCAAAGGACGAAAAGGCGCTGCGCACAGCAATCGGAGAGGACGCGGCAGGTCTTCTTGAAGATGAGATAGCGCTCTTAGACGGTGCAAGTGCAGAATTTGATTTGAATCTTGTGCGTGCCGGGGAACTTACTCCTGTGTTCTTTGGATCGGCGCTCACGAATTTCGGCGTTGAATTTTTCTTGCAGCATTTTTTGAAGATGACCACAACACCGCTTCCAAGAAGAGCAGATATCGGTCTTGTTTCGCCTACAGAGCAGGCATTTTCTGCGTTTGTGTTTAAGATTCAGGCAAATATGAATAAGGCGCACAGGGACAGAATTGCATTTATGAGGATCTGTTCCGGCAAATATGAAGCGAGCATGGAGGTAAAGCATGTACAGGGCGGAAAGGTCATGCGTCTTTCCCAGCCTCAGCAGATTATGGCAAGCGAAAGAAAGATCCTGGAGGAAGCCTATGCAGGGGATATCATTGGCGTATTTGATCCGGGCATCTTTTCTATCGGAGATACATTGTGCATGCCCAAGGAGCAGTTTCAGTACGAGGGAATCCCCACCTTTGCACCGGAGCATTTTGCAAGGGTGAGACAGGTGGATACGATGAAGCGGAAGCAGTTTGTAAAAGGAATCACCCAGATTGCTCAGGAAGGCGCGATTCAGATTTTTCAGGAATTTAATACCGGTATGGAGGAAATCATTGTAGGGGTGGTAGGTGTGCTCCAATTCGATGTATTAAAGTATCGTCTGGAAAATGAGTATAATGTGGAAATCAAACTGGAGAACCTGCCCTATGAGCACATCCGGTGGATTGAAAATAAAGACATTGATTTAAATAAGCTGGTAGGCACATCCGACATGAAAAAGATAAGAGATCTTAAGGGAAATCCCCTTCTCTTGTTTATCAATGCCTGGAGTGTAGGAATGACACTGGATCGAAACGAAGGATTAATATTATCAGAGTTTGGACGTGATTAAATGAAGATGAAAAGATGCATATTATCAGTACTTATCTGTTTTCTGGCATTTACAGGATGTACTTGCCCGGCAAGTCAGGACAAGCCGGATAGCAGCAGGGAAGAAGCAGACATTCAGGGTGAGGAAGCGGTCAATAACGGGACAGCCGTTACAGCCGGAGGGGAAACACAGGAAACAGATGTCAATGAAGTGGAAAGTATTTCCGGTATTTCGCTGGAAGAAGCTGCTTTTATCAGAAAGCAGCAGACGGGACTTTTCCACTATGAAAAGCTGAGCGAGGAAGAGCAGGTCGTTTATGCGGAAATCCTGAAGATTCTGCAGGACTTTGGAGACGATGTAGCCTTATCCTGTACAGAGACGGACAGAATCGAAAAGGTTTTTCAATGTGTTCTGAATGATCATCCTGAAATTTTTTATGTGGATGGTTATACTTTTACCAGATACACATTAGGGGATGTGGTGAAAAAGATTACCTTTTCGGGAACCTATAATGTATCAGAAGAAGAGGCGGTGCGCAAGGAAGAACAGGTTGCGCAGTATGTGCAGGAATGTTTTGCCGGTATGCCAGAAGATCTGGATCAATATGGAAAGGTGAAGTACATTTATGAGTACATCATCAATCAGACAGAATATGATGCCGAAGCGCCGGATAATCAGAATATCTGTTCCGTGTTCATCACGCGCAAAAGTGTGTGCCAGGGATATGCCAAGGCGACCCAGTATCTGCTTAATAAAGCCGGAATTGAAGCTGCGCTGATCATGGGAAGGGTATCAGAAGGGGAAGGACATGCATGGAATTTGGTCAGGCTGGATGGAAATTATTATTATGTAGATACTACATGGGGAGATGCATCTTACCAGATCGTGGAGGGAAGCAGTGAGCAGATGGCTGAAAGCATTCCGCCTATTAATTATGATTATCTGTGTGTCACGACGGAGCAGCTGGAAAAGACGCACGTCATTGATTCCATTGTAGATGTGCCGGTTTGCGATTCCATGGAAGATAATTATTATGTCAGGGAAGGACGATATTTTACCGGGGTCGATGAGGAAAAATTACAAAATGTATTTTCATCGGCGTATGAACAGGGAAGCACTTATGTGACGCTCAAATGCGCGGACGATGCGGCTTATAAAGAAATGATCGGGCATCTTATTGAAGAGCAGGGAATATTCAGCTATTTAAGCACCCAGGAGGGAACCGTGTCTTATGCAGAAAATAAGGAGCAATTAAGTCTTAGCTTCTGGCTATAGGGAAATGAAGATTTTATTTTTGACGGGGCTATGCAAAAAGCGGAATTTTTGATATGATAAACATTAACAGGCTTGCAATAAATGGAGAGAAAGGAACGTTATTATGGAGAAAACTTTTGAACAGAACACCTATGTGTTACAGGAAGACGAGGACCTGGGTACAGTAAAGATTGCCGATGATGTAGTGGCAATGATTGCAGGTCTTGCTGCAACGGAAGTAGATGGCGTTGCTGCTATGGCGGGTAATATCACCAACGAACTTATGAGCAAAATGGGCGTTAAAAATCTTGCAAAAGGTGTGAAGGTGGAGGTGCTCGGCAAGCGTGTAAGGGCGGAGCTGGCACTAATCATTGAATATGGATATAACATTCCTGCAGTTTCCCAGAGAGTCCAGGACAGGGTGAAATCAACCATAGAGAGCATGACCGGTCTTGAGGTTTCAGATGTAGATATCCGCATTGCAGGTGTCAATATGCTGCGGGAGAAATAGGCATAAGGTGGATTCGTATGAGCAGAAGAGAAATGAGAGAGCAGATTTTCAAGCTGCTGTTTCGTGTGGAATTTAATCCCAAAGAGGAAATGGCGCAGCAGGAGGCATTCTTTTTTGAGGATGCGGAAAATGCTGCAGCGGAGAAAAACAATGCCCAGATCAGTGAGAAATTCAACAAGATTATAGAAAAGATCGACTCCATCGATCAGGCATTGAATGATAAGGTGCAGGGCTGGAATACAGAGCGCATGGGGAAGGTGGATCTAACTATTTTAAGGCTGGCGGTCTATGAGATCATATATGATCAGGATATTCCCACAGGTGTTGCTATCAATGAAGCAGTGGAACTGGCTAAAAAATTCGGTCAGGACTCTTCACCGTCCTTTGTCAACGGTGTGCTGGCAAAGTTCGCTTAGGTAAGCAGAAGATGCGGAATGTTTATACAGTTGGACAAGTAAATTCATATATCAGAAATATGTTCGCACAGGATTTTTTGCTGAATGATCTGTCTGTGAAAGGGGAGATCAGCAACTGCAAATATCATTCTTCCGGACATATTTATTTTACGTTAAAGGATCAAAAAGGAACGATTTCCTGCGTTATGTTTGCGGGGAACCGTTCCGGTCTTGCATTTCGGATGATGGAAGGAATGCAGGTGGTGGTAAAGGGAACCATCGATGTGTATGAGCGGGATGGCAAATATCAGATGTATGCCAAGGAAATCATACAGGATGGGGCAGGAGAACTCTATGAGCGATTTGAGCGGTTAAAGCAGGATCTGCTTGAGCGGGGGATGTTTGCATCTGAGTACAAAAAGCCTATTCCAAGGTTCATAAAGACTCTTGGCGTGGTAACGGCACCTACGGGAGCAGCGGTCAGGGACATCATCAATATTACATCCAGACGTAATCCCTATGTGCAGATCATTCTCTATCCAGCCATCGTACAGGGGGAAGCAGCGCCGCAGAGTATCGTCAGGGGAATCCGGGCACTTGAAAAAAGACAGGTGGATGTAATCATCGTAGGACGCGGAGGAGGTTCCATTGAAGATTTGTGGGCGTTCAATGAGGAAATTGTAGCCCAGGCTGTGTTCGACTGTAATATACCGGTTATTTCGGCGGTAGGACATGAGACGGATACGACGATCATAGATTATGTAGCAGATATGCGTGCACCGACCCCATCTGCGGCAGCAGAACTGGCGGTATATGACGTGAACCTTTTACTGGGACAGATGGAGGGAATCCGTTTAGCGCTTAACAGGCAGATGCAGGGACGCATGAAACTTGCGCGCATGAAGCAGCAGACCCTGGAGACAAGATTGAAAATGAACAGTCCCATGGGCAGGATCAGGGAAAAAAGAACGTATGCCATAAATTTAGAAGAAAGACTGTCTTCGGCTATGAAGAACCGGATTTTGAAGGACAGGCACAGGATGGCAATCTATATAGAAAAGCTAAAGGGACTTTCACCTTTGGATAAGCTGAACCAGGGGTATTCCTATGTGGCGGACGAAAATGGGAGAACGGTGACGGATATACACAAGATAGCAGCTGGCGACCAAATACAGATTTATGTTAAGAATGGCAGAATCGATGCAGAAGTGAAGGAAAAGCATTTGATGGAGAATAGGAACAGGTTGGAGGGAGAATAAAGATGCAGGAGCAGGAAGAGAAGGAATTAAAACTGGAGGAAGCATTTGAAATGCTTGAAGAAACTGTTTCGGCATTGGAGCAGGAAGACATTTCCCTGGAAGAATCCTTTCAGATTTACAAAAAGGGCATGGAATTGTTAAACAAATGTAATCAGGCAATCGATCAGGTAGAAAAAAGAGTGATGGCACTGAATGAAGATGGAGAAACTTATGAATTTTAAGGAAACGCTGGAAAGAAAGACAAGACGGGCAAGCGAGGTTCTTATAAAGTATCTGCCGGAGGAAAAGGGGTTTCAGAAAAGGGTTCTGGAAGCGATGAACTATAGCGCACTGGCAGGTGGAAAAAGGCTCCGCCCCATACTGATGGAAGAGAGCTTTCTTTTGTTCGGGGGAAGCGGCGCGCTGGTGGAACCTTTTATGGCGGCATTAGAGATGATTCATAATTATTCGCTGGTGCACGACGACCTGCCTGCAATGGATAACGATCAATACAGGAGAGGGCGCAAGACCACATGGAACGTTTACGGAGACGGAATGGCGGTTCTTGCAGGAGATGGTCTTTTAAATCTGGCATTTGAAACGGCTGCTTCGGCGTTTGATCTGGCAAAGGATGCCCAAGAATTAAAGCGGACGGCAGCGGCAATGCAGGTCCTGGGAAAAAAGGCAGGCATATATGGAATGATCGGCGGACAGGCAGCCGATATCGAGGCGGAGTCCGGCAGGACGTTGACGGAAGAACTGCTTTTATTTATACATGAAAATAAGACGGCAGCGCTCATACAGGCAGCGATGATGATCGGCGCTATTTTGGCGGGAGCGGACAGGGAAGCGGTCCTTGCCATGGAGAAGGCGGCATATAACATTGGAATCGCATTTCAGATTCAGGATGATATACTGGATGTGACAAGTACGCTGGAAGTACTTGGAAAGCCGGTTGGAAGCGATGAGAAGAATCACAAGCTGACTTTTGTAACGCTTCACGGTCTGGAAGAATCCAAAGAGGAAGTAAAAAGAATGTCAAAGGAGGCACTTTCCATTCTGCGTTCTTTTGATCATAAAAATGAATTTTTTGAGGAACTTGTAGATTCGCTGATAACCAGAGAAAGATGATAGCGTCAGCTGTAGACAGAAGAAAAGAAGGTTGATAATATGTTGCTGGATAATATCAAGGGTGTAAATGACATTAAGAATATAAACCCATCAGACTATCAGGAGCTTGCGCAGGAAATACGTGAATTTCTGATTGAAAAGATATCCCATACAGGGGGGCATTTGGGTTCCAATCTGGGCGCTGTGGAATTGACGATGGCACTGCATCTTTTTTTGAATCTGCCGGAGGACAAGCTGATTTGGGATGTGGGACATCAATCTTACACGCATAAGCTTTTGACGGGCAGGAGAGATGGGTTTGAGACCTTGCGCAAATTCGGCGGCATGAGCGGCTTTCCCAAGAGGAAAGAAAGTGACTGTGACTGCTTTGACACGGGACATAGTTCCACGTCAATCTCGGCGGGATTAGGGCTCGTGAAAGCAAGGGATATTCAGGGGAAGACCAACACGGTGGTTTCTGTAATAGGAGACGGCTCTCTTACCGGCGGCATGGCATATGAGGCACTAAACAATGCAGCAAAGCTTGAAACGAATTTCATTATCGTCCTCAATGACAACAATATGTCAATCTCAGAAAATGTGGGCGGGGTATCAAAATACCTGAACAATGTAAGGACAGCCAATGCATACCTGGATATCAAGGAAGGGGTATATAATACCTTAAAGGAAATACCCAAGGGCGAGAAGGTGGTGGAAGGCATCCGGAAGGCGAAAAGCAGCTTCAAACAGCTGGTGGTTCCCGGCATGTTCTTTGAAGACATGGGTGTTACCTATTTAGGACCGGTAGACGGTCATAATATTTCTGCAATGCTGCGGGTGCTTCAGGAGGCAAGGCGTACACGGAATGCCGTAATCGTGCATGTGATTACCCAGAAGGGCAAAGGATTTGCGCCGGCGGAGCGGCATCCGGCAAGATTTCACGGGGCGGAACCTTTTGACATTCAGACGGGTATTCCTACAAAGCCCAGGACTACGGCTAACTATACAGATATTTTCTCCACAGTCATGACCAAGCTGGGAGCAAGAGATGAAAAGGTGGTTGCAATCACAGCAGCCATGCCGGACGGTACAGGATTGAAACGATTCCGCAATATGTATCCGGAACGTTTTTTTGATGTGGGAATCGCGGAGGAGCATGCTGTGACCTTCGCTGCCGGTCTTGCAGCGGGAGGGCTGCGGCCTGTAGTTGCCATTTATTCTTCTTTTTTACAAAGAGCATATGACCAGATTCTGCACGATGTATGTATTCAGAATCTTCCCGTGGTATTTGCAATCGATAGAGCGGGATTGGTGGGAAGTGATGGAGAGACGCACCAGGGAATTTTTGATCTTTCCTTCTTATCTTCGATTCCGGGGATGCATATCATGGCGCCCAAAAATAAATGGGAGTTGTCTGATATGATGAAGTATGCGGTTTCATTTGAGGGTCCGATTGCAATCCGCTATCCCAGAGGGGAAGCCTACGCGGGATTGAAGGAATTTCGTGCACCCATTGAAATGGGAAAAGCAGAACTTCTTTATGCAGAAGGCGAAATCTGTCTGCTGGCAGTGGGCAGCATGGTAAAGACGGCAGAGGAAGTGAAAGCAATGCTGAATGAGGCAGGATTTAAATGCAGCGTTATCAATGCAAGATTTGTGAAGCCGATTGATGAGCGGGCAGTGAAATGGGCAGCAGAAAACCATAAACTGGTGGTTTCTATGGAGGAGAATGTTGCAAGCGGCGGTTATGGAGAAAAGGTAAGAAAGATCATGGACTGCCTTTCCTGCGGGACAAGACTTTTGCAGATTGCCATACCGGATGAATATGTGGAACATGGCAATGTGGATCAATTAAAACATGAAATTGGAATTGACGCTGAAACGATTACAGATAGAATTAAAATAGAAATGGAAAACAATGAATGAAAGAACGTCTTGATGTGCTGCTGGTAAAGGAAGGGCATGCCCCTTCGAGAGAAAAGGCAAAAGCAATTATAATGGCAGGAAGTGTGTTTGTAGACGGACAAAGGGAGGACAAGGCAGGCGCTTTATTCGATCCTGATAAAATACAGATAGAAGTAAAGGGAAACACACAGAAATATGTAAGCCGGGGCGGTCTTAAGCTGGAGAAGGCGGTTATACAGTTTGGCGTCTGTCTGGAAAATAAGGTCTGTATGGATATCGGGTCATCAACCGGCGGTTTTACAGACTGTATGCTGCAAAACGGCGCCCGCAGAGTATATGCTGTGGATGTAGGACACGGGCAGCTGGATTGGAAGCTGCGTCAGGATGAGAGAGTTGTCTGCAGGGAGAAGACCAATTTTAGGTACATGGTTCCGGAAGATATCGGAGAGGAGTTGGATTTTGCTTCGGTGGACGTATCTTTTATTTCATTGACCAAGATTCTTCTGCCTGCAAGAGCGCTCCTTGCATCTTGGGGCGAGATGGTCTGCCTGATTAAACCCCAGTTTGAAGCCGGGCGCGATAAGGTGGGGAAAAAGGGAGTCGTAAGGGATGCCAGGATTCATGAAGAAGTGGTAAGAAAAATCATAGACTATGCGGACGCTGTGGGGTTCGATGTATTACATCTGGATTTTTCACCCATTAAAGGACCTGAGGGGAATATAGAATATCTGGTTCATCTGAAAAAAAATCCCAAAAAACTGGAAAGCACTGTGGAAATCACAGAGGCAGAGGCGGAAAGAAAACTGTGGCAGATGATAGAGGAAAAGACAGGGTATTCATGGGAAGAGGAAATATCCAGTCTCATACAGTTAGTGGTAGATAAGGCGCATGGCAGTCTCGGCTTATAGTTTAATGAACCGGCTTGCGGCGCGTAAAAAGGCAGAAATGAGGAAGAGGGGTATGGAGCATTTCTATGTGATCACCAATCCGACCAAGGACGCGGAATCAAAAACGGCGTGTTTTATCAGGGACTATCTTATAAGTCACGGTAAAACCTGTATCGTAGATGAGGGCACCAGGAAGCCTGACAGAGAAGGCTATACATACAGGGAGCAGGTAAGCGGCGAGATCGACTGCGTGATCGTCGTCGGAGGAGATGGAACGCTCTTGCAGGCTGCCATAGATTTAGCTGACAGGGACATCCCTTTTCTGGGAGTCAATCTTGGCACCTTAGGTTTTTTGGCAGAGGTAAACCGGACAGGAATAGAGGATGCTCTGGAAAAGCTCATAGAAAATGAGTATGAAATCGAGAAACGCATGATGTTGTGCGGAAAAAGTTTCAATCAAAAAGGTATCAAAGATGAGGCAAGGGCGCTTAACGATATTGTCATAACCAGAAAAGGTTCCTTGCAGATCATAAATTTTAATATATATGTCAATGGGCAGTTTCTTCATCGATATCATGCGGACGGCGTGATCGTATCTACTCCCACAGGCTCGACAGGGTACAACCTGTCTGCCGGGGGACCTATTGTGGAACCAAAGGCGGAGCTGATTCTGCTATCTCCCATCTGTCCACATTCCATGCAAAACAGAAGCATTGTACTATCCTCCGGGGATATAGTGGTAGTGGAGATAGAAAGCAGCAGAGATGGTGAAAAGCAGGAAGTGGAAGCTTTGTTTGACGGAAGCCATAAAGTGAGTTTATGTACGGGTGAAAGGATAGAAATCAAAAAGTCTGAAAAGACCACCGGCATCGTAAAATTGAGCAAGGTAAGTTTTTTGGAGGTCCTTCACAGAAAGATGAGTGATTAGGGCGGCAGAGAATATCAGGGACTGTATAATGGAGTGAGGGTATGAAAAAGAGCAGGCATCAGAAAATAAAGGAACTTGTGGAGCAGTTTGAAATCGAAACACAGGAAGAATTGGCGGATCGGTTAAGGGAAGCAGGATACGCGGTTACCCAGGCTACGGTGTCGAGAGATATCAGGGAACTGAAGCTGTCTAAGATTGCAATGGGAGACGGCAGGCAGAAATACACAATTCTGATTCACAGCGATCATTACTTGAGCGATAAATATATAAGGGTGTTAAAGGATGGATTCGTGTCAATGGACATGGCACAGAATATTCTGGTGGTTAAAACGGTATCCGGCATGGCAATGGCAGTTGCAGCAGCGATAGATGCCATGAAGTTAAAAGAAATCGTTGGCTCTATTGCCGGTGATGATACAATTATGATGGCTGTGCGCACCGTGGAAGATACGCAGGAAGTTATGAAGAAAATACGAAATGTATTAGACGAGTGACCGATTATGCACTTGAGAGAAGGGCGTAAGGAGGAGCAATATGCTTGAAAGTTTACACGTAAAGAATTTGGCGCTGATTGATGAGCAGGAGGTGGCTTTTTCAGATGGGATGAACATCTTAACCGGTGAAACCGGCGCGGGAAAATCCATCATCATCGGTTCAATCAATCTGGCACTTGGAGCAAAGGCGGATAAAGAATATATCCGTACAGGGGCGGACTATGCGCTGGTGGAGTTAATTTTTTCGCTCAATGAGCAGCAGTGCGCACAGGTACGTGAAATGGATCTGCCGGTGGAAGAGGATCATATGCTGATTCTGCAAAGGAAGATTATGGCAGGCAGAAGCATTTGCCGTGCAAACGGGGAAAGCATCAGTGCCGGACAGCTTAAGAATCTGGCAGGGTGTCTTTTGGATCTGTATGGTCAGCATGAGCATCAGTCTCTTTTAAAGCCGGCAGCGTACAAAAAAATGCTGGATGACTATATCGGAGAAGAGGTAGGCACGCTGAAAGCGCAGCTAAAAGGCATACTGGGAGATTACAGGAAGTGTGAAGAAGAATTTGAAAGCCAGAATGCGGATGAAGCGGTCAGGATGCGGGAGGCGAATCTTCTAGCATTTGAAATCAATGAAATCGAGACCGCAGGACTAGATCCGGTAGAAGATGAACAGGTAGAAAGAAAATACCGCAAACTTGCAAATGCCAGAAAGATGAAGGAAGCTGTATATACGGTGCACGGGCTTACCGGATATGAGGAGGAGGGAAGCGCGGGACTTGCCGTTGGACATGCGCTGCGTGAACTCAAGCCTTTAAGCGAATATGATGCAGAAGCAGAGCCCCTTATAGAGCAGCTGACGGATATTGACGATCTGCTGAACGATTTTAACCGTGCCATGGCGCAGTACAGGGATAGTCTTGAGTTTGACGAAGAAGAATTTGCCCATTTAGAGGAGCGGCTGGACGTTTTAAACCATCTCAAAAGCAAATATGGGGCGCAGATTTCCGATATATTGAAGGCGCAGGAAGAAAAACAGCAGGCGCTGGATAAGCTGAATCATTATGAGGAATACAGAGAACAGCTCCGCAAAAGAATAGAAGAACAAAAAGAAGAAATCCTCATCTTATGCGGAAAGATTTCCAAGCTCCGTCAAAGCGCGGCAGCGCCGCTTACAGAAAAACTGAAAGAGGCGATGATTGATTTAAATTTCCTGGATGTGGAATTTTCTGTTTCCGTAACGGCGATGGAGGAATCTTTTGCCGCCGACGGGTACGATAAAGTGGAGTTTTTGATCTCAACCAACCCGGGAGAGGCGCTAAAGCCCATGTGGCAGATTGCCAGCGGAGGGGAACTTTCCCGCATCATGCTTGCATTTAAAACCGTTTTTGCGGACAAAGAGGGGACAGATACCCTTGTCTTTGATGAAATAGATACCGGAATCAGCGGAAAGACGGCATGGAAGGTTTCGGAAAAACTGGGAAGACTTTCCAGAAATCATCAGATCATCTGTATTACCCATCTGGCACAGATTGCCGCTATGGCAGACGCACATTTTATGATTGAAAAAAATGTGGTAAATGAGAGAACCGTCACCAACATCAGGGAGATTACAGGCGGCGAGAGTCTTGGCGAACTGGCAAGGCTTCTAGGCAGCGGAAGTCTGACACAGGCAGTTTTGGACAATGCCCGGGAAATGCAGGAAGCTGCACGGAAGGTAAAGAAAAATTAGCATGTAACATTTGGAAACAAAAAATTAAATTTTAGAAAGTAAAATTTCAAGTTTTTCACATACTAAAAAAGGCATACAGGCTGTATGTCTTTTTTCTATAATTTTAAGATAAAGGATGTGAAAACTTGAACCATTTAAAGGAACCAACGCACGGCAGGGTTGTGACTTATAGAAGATTTTTATATACCATGCTTACATTCGGCGTAATCGCCGTAATGATGTCCATATATTATTTTATGTGGCTCAGTGTTCCATCCACCATCATGATCAAAGCGGGGGTGGATCAGGAATTGGATTTTAAAGTACCTGCCACAGGTGAGTTATATAAGGAAGCTGTCGAGGTAAGCGGCGGAACAAACGTCAGCACAGAAAACAGCAGCATATATATTGACTTAGGACGCCATATCACGGTCAAAGCAAATCAGGTCGATCAGTATAAACTCCAGCTTAAGATTTTCGGTATCATACCTTTAAAGGAAGTCGACGTAGAGGTCATACAGGATGTACGCTTAAGACCGGCAGGAATACCGATCGGGATTTATGTCAAGACCCAGGGCGTCCTAATTGTGGGAATCGGCGAGTTTGAAGGGGAAGACGGACAGACAGTAAATCCCGGGAAATATGTTTTTCAGGTGGGAGACTATATATTAGAAATCAATGACGAGGAAATCAACGAGAAGAAGGAACTGGTGGACAAAATCAGCCACTGTGAGGGGCAGGAACTGGTCTTTAAAATTCAAAGGGGAGATATGCTGCTCGATGTAAAGGCGCGCCCGGAGCCTAACCAGAATGGGGAGTATAAAATGGGAATATGGGTCAGGGACAATGCCCAGGGAGTCGGCACGATGACTTATATAGATGAAAACGGCTGCTTTGGCGCATTAGGCCACGGCATCAATGATGTGGACACCAGCACCCTTATGACGCTCTCCACAGGCACTCTCTACCACACAGAAATCATAGGAATCACCAAAGGCACTACAGGGTCGCCGGGGGAACTGACCGGTTTTATCGAATATGATGACAAAAACATCATGGGCTCCATCACCGCCAATACCCCTAAGGGCATTTTCGGAATCTGTACACCGGAAACTATGATGGACGCATCCTATGATTACCTTCCGCTAGGCTTAAAACAAGAGATCAAAAAAGGACCCGCACAGATTATCTGCTCCCTTGGAAACGGAACGCAAATATATGACGTAGAAATCACGGACATCAATTTGGAAAACGACAATATAAACAGAGGCATCGTTTTAGAGATTACGGATCCTGAACTCCTTACGACCACCGGCGGAATCGTACAGGGCATGAGCGGCAGCCCCATCATCCAGGACAATAAACTGGTAGGCGCTGTCACCCATGTCCTCGTCCAGGAACCAACCAAAGGATATGGGATTTTTATTGAAAATATGCTCATGCACTGATTATTGTATGTTTATAGGCAGGGGGGGTGAAGCCTTGCAGGAGGAACCAGGCAGCGATCAGGCAGCCGGCATGGCATACGCCTCTATGAATCGGCTCCGGGGCGCCGCACATAGCATCGTTTCCAGACTCGTCGCAAAATCGGATTTCACTAACAGAATGTGTATGGGTGTTTTAAGACGATCGGGTCGGAGCCAAGACGGCATCCGTGCCGTTTGGCTCCTAAAATCGCCATCCATGGCGATTTTGCCCTAGGTGTTTCCACATTCTGTAAGTGAAATTGCCGATTTTTTGCCAGAGTCTGGAAACGATGCTATGTGCGGCGCCCCGGAGCCGATTCATAGAGGCGTATGCCATGCCGGCTGCCTGATTGCTGCCTCATTGCTGCCCGGTTCCTCCTGCAAGGCTTCAACTCTCGTTATAATTCATAATAAATGTACTAAAATAAATACAAAGCCTTGACAGGTAATAGAAAAAGTGGTAAATTTAAATTGTTTAAACGGTTAAGCAAATCATATGTGGAGAATGGTTTGCTTCCTTTTTACCAGTTTATTTAAACGGTTAAATAAAATAAGAAAGGAAGGCAAAAAATGAAAAAGAGATTAATGACAGTGAGTATGTTGGCAGCAGCTGCTATTGGATTGGCAGCGTGCGGATCAGGGGGCGGTGCGCAGGAAAGCAGCCAGAGCACAGAGGCGGAGGTGACACAGGAAGTCGGTGAAGAGCCGCAGGAAGGTGAAGCAGCGCAGGAAGAGGCGCAGCAGGCACATGTAGTGACTTTTTATGATTCTGACGGAACGACGGTGTTGCAGACGGTGGAGGTAGAAGACGGGGCGTTATTGGAAGAGTATGTTCCTGAGAAGGACGGATATACTTTTGCCGGGTGGTTCGCTACTCCTCAGATGAGTCACCGTTTTGATTTCGAGGCAGCTATTACGCAGGATACGTCTGTATTTGCCGGGTTTGTATCTTATGTGGAAGATACCAGGACTTTTGCGATTTTGGGAAGCGGAAAGAGTCCTGCGCTTATGGAATCCAGCTGGGGAAGCGTGATCGGGGATGCACAGACCATGCAGAAGGAAGATAATGCAGAGGCAAACATTTATACCATCACGCTGGACTTAGAAGAGGGAGATGAATTTCAGCTTGCAATGAACAGCGCATGGGAAAATCAAAGAGGTTACGGATACTTAAATACAATTACGATGGATGGCGTGGAGTATTTTGCCAACTCAGGCGGACTGGGAGATACAGGTGTAAAGAGAGCCAACATTAAGGTAAAGGTTGCCGGCAACTATACGATTACGCTTACCACTTATCCGGGGGAAGACACTTATGATACAGGGGCAAGCGGCTATTCTGAGGATAATAAGGAAAACTTTAACATCAATCCCTATGACAGCATCACATGGGTCTATAACGGGGAATCAGAGTCTGGCAAAGTAGAGACGCAGACCGATTACTATATCAAAGGTGCGATCATTACCGACTGGAAGGATGTTTATTCGGATGAGACAAAGTTTACAGAGGAAAATGGTATATATACGCTGACCATTACACTTGAAGAAGGCGACGAATTTATGTTTACGTCTCTGATCACGGCAGAAGATGTGGAAAGTGTGGGAAATGAATATATCCGTTATACAAACATCGCAGAAGACGATGCGGAAAGTCTGTCTTATGTGACGGGTACAGAGGGCGCAAATCTGGTTGCAGGAGCAGGGGGAAGTTATACCTTTACTTATGATCCGTCCACGCAGGTGCTTAAGGTTGCATTTGAATAAATTTATACCGCTCTTAAGGTATTCTTAAGAGCGGTGTTCTTAACAGAAGGATGCTCCGTCAAATGGCGGCATCCATTGATTATACAAGAACGTGATGCTGGTCGATCAGTGTTCTTTGGAGTGCATTTTCGATACACTGTAACAGGACCTTGGCTTTTTCCTCTGACAGGGAGGGAATGAAACAGACCTTATTCTGCTCCGACAAAAGGGAGTTTAAGGAGGATTCTGTAACTAAAAGGTTTTCTCCGGACAAAGGGTGCAGGTCCTCGAAGCTGCTGACAAAAAGGATGTTTGCAAACGTATCTCTCAGGAACGCTTCTTTTTCCTTATTGTCGGTTTGAAGCAGTACATAGCGATAAGGTTCGCCGCCAAAAAAGCTTTGCGCTTCTTTAGAAAGCAGCTTGTAGTCTGTATTGATCTGAAAGAAAAGAGGGTCATTGACCATACAGTCTAACGCGATAAGAGGGATAAAGTTGTTATCTCCAAGCTGGCGGAAACATGCAGAAGATACATCATAGCAGATGATTGCATCTGCCTGTTCGCATTTTTCATTGTAATCATGCTCTAAATAAATAAGACTAAAATTTTTCTTATGAAGAAATTGTGATAAAAACTGAATCGTACATAGCTGCTCTGCCTTTTTTAAGATGGAGCAGGCAGGAGAGGTGAAGATGGCAAGAAGGTCCTTGCGGTTGGTGGCAAGCGCCTTAGCCGCCTGGTTGGGCGTATAATCGAGCAGATTGATGACTTGCAGCACCTTTTTGCGGGTTGCATCGCTGATGCGCAGATCCGTTCGATTATTGACTACATAAGAAACGGTAGCAACGGAAACACCGGCTTCCCGCGCAACATCTTTAATCGTAACCTTCCGATCCATAATCATCCTCCTTTAAAAAGCATTTACCCATTATTATTCAGAATTTTCAGTCATTTGTCAACAGCAAACTAGATATTCGAAAGGAAATAAAATGAATCAACACGCAATTTTACATATACCGGATTCGCGATACTGCTTTGCCTGCGGAAAGAAAGAACTTATCTTACGCCTGCGCATGGCAAAGGAGGATGAGGAAGCGGAGGTTTTCCTGATCTATGCCTGCAAATATGATTTTGCAATCAAACGCAAAAAGGAAAAAATGAAGATATGCTACAGCGATAAGCTGTATCACTATTATGAAATAAGGCTCAGGCTAAAGGATGTGCGCCTGGCGTATCTTTTCCAGATAGAGGAGAAGGGAAAATCCTATTTTTACAGTGAAGACGGGATTACAAATACTTACAACTTTGAAGAGGGATTTTACAATTTCTTTCAGATGCCGTATATTAATACGAATGATATCATGGAAGTGGTCGAATGGATGCGGAGTGCGGTTTTCTATCAGATTTTTGTGGATCGTTTTTATCAGGGGGATTGTGAGAAAGATACAGCGTATATTACAATGCAGTGGGGGGATATTCCTACACCTAAGAGTTTTGCAGGAGGAGATATAAAAGGCATCATAAAGAAGCTGGATTATATAAAAGATTTGGGAGTAAATGCGATCTACTTAACACCCATCTTTGAATCTATATCAAATCATAAGTATGACATCAGCGATTACAAAAAGGTGGATCCTCAGTTCGGGACGCTGGAAGATGTAAAGGAATTGGTGGCAAAGGCACATGAAAAGGGAATCCGCATCGTGCTAGATGCCGTGTTCAATCACTGCAGCATGAAGATGGAGGAGTTCCAGGATGTCTTAAAGAACGGAAAAGAGTCTTTGTACTATCATTGGTTCATCATAGACGGAGCGTATCCTGATCCGGAGAAGATGAATTATGAATGTTTTGCCGCGTGCAATTATATGCCCAAACTAAATACGGCAGATCAGGGGGTACAGGACTTTTTGATCGGGATTGCACGATATTGGATTAGGGAGGCGGACATTGACGGCTGGAGGCTTGATGTGTCGGACGAGGTGTCTCATGATTTTTGGAGACGGTTCAGGCGCGAGGTCAAGGCAGAAAAAAAGGACTGCGTCATTATCGGGGAGAACTGGCACGATGCCTATCCGTATTTGATGGGAGACCAATATGACAGCATCATGAATTATTCTTTTACAAAGGCATGTCTGGACTATTTTGCAAGAGAAAACTTTAACGCCAGTCAGATGGCGGAAAAGCTGAGCAGCAATCTGATGCGCAATACGGAACCAGTCAATTTTATGATGCTGAACCTTATCGATTCCCATGATACCCACCGCTTCTTTTCAGAAGTCTCCAAAGACAAGAATAAGCTTTTATGTGCGCTGGCACTGGAAATCATCTTTCCAGGTGCACCGTGCATTTATTACGGGACGGAAATCTGCATGGAGGGCGGGTATGACCCGGATTCCCGCAGATGCTTCGACTGGAAAGAAGAGAATTGGGATAAAGAGGTTATGGGAACCGTAAAGGGGCTGACGGCGCTTCGGGCAGAACCGGTCCTGCAGTATGGAGAGGTGAGGATTACAGAAGCAGATGATATGCTGCTTGTGGAAAGAAGCTGGCAGAAGCAAAAGATCAAATTGTATATCAACTTATCAAAAAAAGATAAGCAAGTAAGCCTGGCAAAAGACCAGAAGGTGATGTGCAGCCATCTTTATGATAGAGAATTGAAGAATCATGGATTCTTGATTGTTATGGGGAAGGAAGCGTAAAACGCTTCGGAATGGAGGGAAGTATGAAGAAGAAAAGTATTGCATTATTAACGGCGGCAGGGATGCTTGCCGGAATATTCACAGGATGCAGCAGGGAGGCGGAAAACGTGCAGCCTGCGCCGGATGCACAGGTGAAAGAGGAAACCGGCGTTGTAAATACGGTATTTAGCGGCGAACTGGAACATGATGTGACCATACAGGTCCTTGAAAATGATACTGCGGTTTCCAAAGGATATTTCGAGCAGCTGATCAAGGCTTTCAATGAAGAATATGCGGAATACGGCATTGTGGCAGTAGATGCCAATATGAATCAGTATCTGGACCTTGCCAACGACGGCCCTTACGGGTATGGACCGGATGTCCTTTATCAGGCAAATGATATCATCATGCAGTATGCGGAGGGAAAACATATTTATCCGCTTCCGGTAGAAAGCATGGAATGCTTTGAGCAGATTCCTGAAACGGCATGGGCAGCTTACCGGATCAACATTGGAGAAACGGCATATACCTGCGGTGTTCCGGTTAATGTGCAGGCGCCTATGCTTTACTACAGGAAAGATCTTCTGCCAAAGGACTGGGAGCAGGCATGGGATGAAAACGGAAATCAGATTCCCGACATGGTTGAAAACTGGAACGCCATGTATGCATATTCCCTCAGCCGCCATGAGGAAGACAGCAGCAAATACGGGTATATGAAATCTTTGTTCGATGTGTATTTTTCCAGTGGGTTTTTGTTTACCTATGGCGGATATGTCTTTGGAAATAACAACACTGATCCTTCCGACATTGGATTTTCGGCAGGGGAGGCAGAAAAGGGAGCATGGGTGCTAAGTCAGCTTGCCGGCGCCATGAACGAGGAATGCATCGACGATTCTATCACCACCAATGCTTACAGTAAACTGGCAGACGGAACCTATTTTGCGACCATCACTACGCCGGATATGTATTCCACATTTTTGGATGAAATGATACTTGCCTATGAAGAAGAAGGACTTTCGGAGGCGGAGGCAGGCGCAAAGGCACAGGAAAATCTTGTTATGACCACGTTGCCCAAGCTGCCGGAGAGTGGAGATCTGACGCAGGACGGAGGAAATTTCCTTGACGCAAAATCCATGGGCGGAATCAATGGATATGCCATCAGCGCCTATACGAAATATCCCAATGCCTGTCTGGCATTTGTGGAGTTTGCCACCAGCTATGAGATGATGGTCAATAGAAGCGAGTTATTAGGCGTTGCGCCTGCAAGGAACGATGCGGCGGAAACGGCGGGAGGCACTTCACAGCTATTATATGACAATCTGGAAGCCGGAAATATTGTGCTGATGCCCTCTATCAAGGAGGTAAGCCAGATCTGGACGCCAGGGGAGACCTTCTTTACCGATCTTGCCAAGGATGCTTTCAGACCGGAAGGGGAGAAAAAATATACGGATTTAGATGCCATGAAGAAAGGGCTAGAAGCGGTAGACCAGCAGATTTATGACGCCATCTTTACGCTGAAATAGATAGGCTGCAGAAAAGGAGCAGGAGAGAATGAAAGAAAAATGGAACAAGTTTACGTCGGCAGTTCGTGACAGCAGCTGGAAAGTAAGGCTCTCTGCGATTATTATGGGTGGAGGACAGTTTCTGTATGGCAGTTATGTGAAGGGAATCTTATATTTTCTGTTAGAAGCGGGTATTGTCTGCTATATGGTTTTAAGAGGATTTGAGGATATTAAAGGCTTTTTTACGCTGGGAACACAAAAAGGCGATGCATGGCTGGGCACTGTGGGAGACAACTCTGTCATCATGCTGCTCATGGGTATTTTTGCATGGATCGTGATTGCAGCTTTCCTTTATCTGTATCAATTAAACATCAAGGATGCCTATCATGCCCAGAAGATTGCGGAGGCAGGAAAAAGACCTTTATCCTTCAAGGAAGAACTGGCACAGCTTCTGGATAAGAAATTTTATATAACCGTTCTTACCCTTCCCGTACTGGGGGTATGCGTGTTCAACATTCTGCCCATCGTGTTCATGATTTTGATTGCCTTTACCAATTACGGCGGAGACATCGTTCCGCCTGAACTTGTGGACTGGGTTGGAACTGCCAATTTTGAAAAGCTGATCACGCTGTCCCAGTTTGCGCCCACCTTCTTTAAGATTCTGGGGTGGAATCTGCTCTGGGCAGTGGTATCGACAGTGCTGAATTACTTTTTGGGGCTTGGGCTTGCCCTTTTGCTTGACAAAGATTGCGTGAAGGGAAAAGCTATTTGGCGTGCTTTTCCCATACTGGCATATGCCATTCCAGGGTTCATCACGCTGTTGGCGTTTAAGTTCATGTTTTCCTATGGGGGACCTATCAACCAGATCATCACATCCGCCGGACATTCGGCGGTAGGCTTTTTGGATTTGGATGCAAAGTGGATCGCAAGGGGAATCGGCGTGCTGGTGAACTGCTGGATCAGCGTGCCTTCCATCATGCTTCTCGCCACAGGGCATCTCTCCAACAGGGATATGTCCCTATACGAAGCCTCCCGCATCGACGGGGCGGGCAGATGGAAACAGTTTCAGAAGCTGACCATGCCGTTTATGCTGTTTGCCACCACGCCAGTGCTGCTTAGCCAGTTTATCGGCAATTTCAACAACTTTGGTATCTTTTATTTCCTAAGGGGCGGCTTGTATGTGGATGGATATTTTCTTGCCAGCGACACAGACCTTTTGATCAACTGGCTTTATAATCTGTCCATCGATAATAACTATTACTGTATCGGTGCAGCCATAAGCTTAGTGATTTTTATGATCACATCCTTGATTTCCCTGATTATTTATGTGAAATCGCCATCCTACAGAGAGGAGGATACCTTTCAATGAGAAGAAAAATCAATGCAGGAAAAATATTGGATACCGCAGTTACGTACGTGATTCTACTGGCAGTGGCATTTGTGTTCTTTTTCCCGTGCCTTTGGCTGATCTTGGCATCCTTTTCAAAGTCCGGAAGTATTTATTCCTTTGACGGATTTTTTCCGGCGCAGTACAGCACGGCTTCTTTTGTTAAACTGTTCACGGACACCACCATGTATAATTATCCCAAATGGTTCATGAACACACTGCTGATTGCGGCGGGAAGCTGTTTACTTGGGACTTTTCTGACTATATTGACGGCATATACCATGTCCCGCTTTCAGTTCAAAATGAGAAAACCTATGATGAAGACGACCATGGTGCTGGGGATGTTCCCGTCCTTTATGGGAATGACGGTGGTCTACCTTTTGATGACCCAGTTCGGGCTGATCAATCATCTGGGAGGGCTGATTCTAATTTATGCATCTGGCGCTCCGATGGGGTATCTGACTCAGAAAGGCTTTTTTGACACGATTCCAAAATCAATCGATGAGGCGGCAAAAATTGACGGCGCAACGAATTTTCAGATTTTTACAAAGATCAATCTGCCCTTATCTAAGCCAATTATTGTATATACCGCGCTCACTTCCTTCACATGGCCGTGGAGCGACTTTATTCTCCCTAAGCTGCTGTTAAAAGAAAAAAATCTTTATACCGTGGCGGTAGGGCTCATGAGTCTTGACGAGACAGAGTTCGCCAGATTTGCGGCAGGAAGCGTATTTATCGCGGTTCCCATCGTCATTTTATACTTCTGTCTGGTGAAAAATATGGTAAATGGTATTTCAGAAGGAGCGGTAAAAGGATGAAACTATAAAATTGTGCTGGTATAAATCTATTTCCTGTATTATACTTACCTTAAACAATTCGAAAGAGAGAAGCGATAGGTGAGAAAGATACTTTTACTGGAAGATGAATGGGAATCGATGGATCGGCTGAGAAGGATTCTTTTTGAGCTCAATGAAAAGGTAGTCATTCTGGCCAGGAACAATGCAATGGAGGCTTATAGATGCGCCATCAAGGTGCCCATTGATTTGTTTATAGTGGATATCACACTGGAAGAAGAGGGAGAGCACATCCCTCCCGAACTTGAGTTTGTGGAGCGGATACGCAATCACCCTAAATATGAGTTTACGCCCATTTTGTTTATCACGGAAGTGAAGGATACGCTGTTATATACGTATGACAAACTAAACTGTTATAAGTTCATCGATAAACCGGCAGATAAATATGTATTTAAAAGGGTGGTAGAGGACAGTCTGCGGTTTTTGACGAGCCTTAAAAGTAATCAGATGATTCATTTTCAGTGGAACGGTATCGTATACAGGATCGAGAAGGATGCAATCACCTATATTGAGATGATCGACGACAGGCTCTATATCCATACCTGTGACAGAAAAGTCCGATGTGCGCCCTACATTACGATGAAGCAGATGTTAGAAAAGCTGGATGATTCTGATTTCGTGAAATGTCATCGCAGCACCATTGTTAACTTAAATTATATTAAAAACATCGACACGGTGCATAAGACCATTCAGCTTAAAAACGGTATGGAGAAGATCGGCATAGGTGTTACCTATGTGGACTTTATGGAAGAAGTTCTAGGAGAGAATTATTAAAGACAGACAGGCAGATAGACCCGGGCATAAATAGATGCCCGGGTTTAAAGTTTTGATTGAATTATGACAGAAGGATGTTATTATAAAAAGGAAGGAGAGTGACGAAATGAAATATCCAGAGTTTTTGAAAGAAAATGGAACGATTGGCTTTCCATCCCCTTCCTTTGGCTGTGCAATAGAACCTTATAGAAGCGCTTTTGAAAATGCACAGAAAAAATGGATCGGCATGGGATATAAAGTGGATCTGGGACCGAACTGTTATGAGACGAAGGGAATCGGAATCAGCAACACGCCGGAAGAATGTGGAAGGGAATTGACCGAATACTATCTGAGCAGGGACAATGACTGCCTGATTTCCTGCGGCGGTGGAGAGCTGATGTGCGAGATATTGGAATATGTGGATTTTGACGCGATACGAAAGGCGGAGCCGAAGTGGTTCATGGGATATTCCGACAATACGAACATGACGTTTCTTTTAAACACCCTCTGCGATACAGCTGCCATTTATGGTCCGTGTGCCGCCGCATTTGGCATGGAACCGTGGCATCCATCCTTAATGGATGCAATGGATCTGCTGACTGGGAAGAAAGAAGAAGCAGCAGGCTACGAAAAGTGGGAGAGAGAAGGGATAAAGGACGAAGAACACCCTTTGGCGCCTTATCAATGCACACAAGCGCCGGATTTAAAGATTTATCAGCCTGATCAGGCAGGTGCTATGCAGCGGGCAGATGGTGCCGTTATGGAAGGGCGGCTGATTGGAGGATGCATGGACTGTCTGGTAAACCTTTTGGGAACCCGGTTTGATAAAGTAAAGGATTTTGCGGAAAACTATAAAGAAGACGGATTCATCTGGTTTCTGGAAGCCTGTGATTTAAATGTCTTTGGCGTGCGCAGAGCCATGTGGCAGATGGAGCAGGCAGGCTGGTTTAAGTATGTGAAGGGCTTTTTAATCGGGCGTCCCTGTTTTTGCTACGGGGAGGAAATGATGGGGCTTGACCAGTATACGGCAATCCTTCCCACAGCAAGGCGCCATAAAATACCGGTCATCATGGACTGTGATATAGGGCATCTGCCGCCTATGATGCCGCTGGTAAGCGGAAGTCTTGCGAAGGTAAAGGCAGAAGGAAATCAGTTGGAAATAAAAATGGAGTATAAATGAGATGAAAGCAGAAGCGAATATAAATCAAAATAAGGTATTGACGGAGGCGAGACGGTTCTGTCTGGTCGTACTTGCCGCCTGCATCATGGCGATGAACATCAAGAGCTTCATCCGCGCAGGGAATCTGATTCCCGGCGGTTTTAACGGGGTTACATTGCTGATACAGCAGATTGGGGCGGAATTTTTTAATCTGGCGATTCCTTTTACAGCTGTGAACCTGCTTTTAAATGCAATTCCTGTTTTCATCAGTTTTAAATTTATCGGAAAGAAATTCACAGGATATTCCTGTCTGATGATTGTATTATCAGGCATTCTGACGGATATTCTTCCAGGTTATCCAGTCACCCACGATACGCTGCTTGTCTGCGTATTTGGCGGAATCATCAATGCATTTGCCATCAGCTTATGCTTGTTTGCCAACGCCACCAGCGGAGGAACAGATTTTATTGCCATCTTCTTCTCCGAAAAATACGGAATAGATACATGGAATTATATTTTTGCTGCTAATGTAATTGTTCTGCTGATTGCAGGAAGTCTGTTCGACTGGAATGAGGCGTTATATTCTATTATTTTTCAATTTACCTCCACGCAGGTCCTGCATTTTCTCTATAAAAGATACCAGAAACAGACGCTGTTTATCATTACCGAAAGTCCGGAAGAGGTTTATGAAGAAATACGTGATATCACAAATCATGACGCCACTTTATTTAAAGGAATCGGATGCTATCGAAATAAGGAATGTAATATGCTCTACTCTGTTGTAGGAAGTGATGAGATCCGCAAAGTTGTGACAAAAATCAGGGAAGTGGACGAGAAAGCATTCATAAATATTATGAAAACAGAGCAGATTACGGGAAGATTTTACAAAAGACCTAACGACTAAGCGAAAAAAGCGCGATGAATAACAGTTGAAGTGGCGTATCATGTATTTTATAATAAATTCATAGCGTTATTTGGAAAAAGGAGGGAAAATAATGGAACAGTTAAATTTATCGACAATTGAGGATACAGAAAAGGTATATAAAATTCTGGGCGAGTTAATACATATGAACAGGGAATTTCAAATCATGATAACGGTACCCTCTGGCAGTAAATCGGTATTAAAAGAAGAGGATACAAAAGAAGCAGACAAGAAGGTCTCTTACAATCTGGAAAGAGATGTGACAGATATGATTCATGAGATCGGTGTTCCGGCACATATCAAAGGATATCAGTACTTAAGAGAGGCGATTATGATGTCGGTGGAGAACCCTGACATGCTGGGTTCTATCACAAAGGTACTTTACCCCACAATCGCAAGAAAGAATCAGACCACGGCAAGCCGTGTGGAACGCGCGATCAGACATGCAATCGAGGTTGCATGGAACAGGGGAAGGATGGAAACCTTAGATGCCCTGTTTGGCTATACTATCAACACAGGAAAAGGAAAACCTACCAATTCAGAGTTTATAGCGCTGATTGCAGATAAGATCAGACTCCAGTACAGATAAGAATCGCCGCAAAGTTATCAAAACAGATGATTTTGCGGCGTTCGTTGTTGATGGGTACTTTTAAGGAGAGGGAATCCAATGCTGGAAACATTAATTTACAAATTTTTCTTTTATTGCGTAGAGGGATGATGTATAATATTCTATAACAATAATTATTGGAGGGTTTGTGATGAAAAAGATTCTTTTTGTCGCATCAGAAGGGGTTCCATTCATTAAAACAGGGGGACTGGCTGATGTGGTAGGTTCACTTCCGAAGTGTATTGATAAGCGGTATTTTGACGTGAGGGTCATTCTCCCCAAGTATACCTGCATGACGCAGCAAATGAAGGACAAGATGAGTTATATCACTCATTTTTATATGGACTTCCATTGGAAAAATGAATATGTGGGCATTATGTATGCCGAGGTAGACGGCGTAAAATATTATTTTATTGACAATGAAATGTTCTTTAACGGATTTAGACCATATAGCGACAACGCATTGTTTGAAATCGAGAAATATGCATTTTTCTGCAAGGCAGCCTTATCGATTCTGCCTGTCATCGATTTTAGGCCGGATTTGATTCATTGTCATGACTGGCAGACCGGTCTGGTTCCGGTATATTTAAAAGAGCGCTTCCAGGGAAGCGATTTTTATCGGGGTATCAAATCTGTAATGACCATTCACAACTTAAAGTTCCAGGGGAAATGGAGCATTAAGGAAGTGCAGGATATTACAGGGCTTCCGCCGTACTATTTTACGCCGGATAAGCTGGAGCTGTTTAAGGATGCCAATCTTTTAAAGGGCGGTCTGGTCTACGCGGATGCTATTACCACCGTGAGCAATACCTATGCAGAAGAAATCAAGACACCGTTTTACGGTGAACAGTTGGATGGGCTTTTACGTGCAAGAAGCAACTCCCTAAGAGGTATCGTAAACGGCATCGATTATGATGAGTTCAATCCCGAAACAGACAAAAATATTGAATTTAACTATAACGCAGTGAACTTCCGCAAGGAAAAGATCAAAAACAAACGCGCGCTGCAGGCAGAACTGGGACTGGAGCAGGATGAGCGCAAGTTTATGATCGGTATTGTATCGAGATTGACCGATCAGAAGGGATTTGACCTGATTGCCTATATCATGGATGAGTTGTGCCAGGACAGCGTTCAGCTTGTGGTTTTAGGAACGGGAGAAGAGCGGTATGAAAATATGTTCCGCCACTTCGATTGGAAATATAACAATAAGGTTTCCGCGAACATTTATTATTCAGATGCACTGTCCCATAAGATTTATGCGGCAAGCGATGCTTTCCTGATGCCTTCCCTGTTTGAGCCTTGCGGGCTGAGCCAGCTGATGAGCCTTCGCTATGGTACCGTTCCGATCGTCAGAGAAACAGGTGGTCTGACAGACACCGTAATGCCATACAATGAATATGAGAACACAGGAACAGGATTTTCCTTTGTAAACTACAATGCCCATGAAATGCTGGGAATCATCCGTTATGCAGAGCACGTTTTTTATGACAAAAAGCGTGAGTGGAACAAGATTGTGGATCGCGCTATGGCAGCCGATTTTTCATGGAATGTTTCAGCAGCGAAATATCAGGAGATGTATGACTGGCTGATCGGCTAAAAGTTTTGGAGCGTAACATCAATGCCGAATAAGAAAAAGAAAGATAGTTTTATTTTGCAGGCGGGGATTCTGGCTTTTGCCGGAATCATCGTCCGCATCATTGGACTTCTCTATAACAGACCGCTGGTCGATATTATTGGAGATGAGGGAAACGGATATTACAATAGCGCATACTATGCATACAGTATCGTTCTTCTGATATCCTCTTACAGTATTCCTTCAGCTGTTTCCAAAGTAATCGCACAGAGGCTTGCGACAAAAGAATATCGAAATGCGCACAGGATTTTTCGCTGTGCGTTTATCTATGTGCTGGTAGTCGGTGGTATTGCCAGCTTATTTGTGTTTTTTGGAGCAGGACTTCTGGTAAAGATGGACAGCGCGGTCCTGCCCCTTAGAGTGCTTGCGCCGACAATCTTTTTCAGCGGGATTTTAGGGGTTCTGCGGGGGTACTTCCAAGCCCACAAGACCATGGTACAGACCTCCGTATCTCAGATTGTGGAGCAGCTTGTCAATGCAGGTGTCAGTATCGGCATGGCATATGTGATGGTAAGCTTAGTAAGAGATCAGGATGCAACCACCCAGGCGTCTTACGGTGCTGCCGGCGGAACGATCGGTACGGGAGCAGGAGTGCTGATCGGGCTGTTGTTCATGCTGGGCGTATATGCGCTGAACAGGAAGACCATACGCAGGAGAATCGAAAGAGACACGACCCACGTGGATGAATCTTATGGAGATATTTTTAAGATGATTCTGCTGGTGGTGACGCCCTTTATTTTAAGTACAGGCATTTATAATATCAATAATTTTTTGGATAATACGATCTACCAGCAGATTATGATGGGGGTAAGGAAGGTGGAGGAGGCAGCGGTTTCCACCGACTTAAGCGCTGTTGCAAAGGGAACGAAGATCTCCAACATTCCAATTGCACTGGCATCTGCCATGGCGACGGCACTGATTCCGGGAATCTCCAGCGATTTTGCCCAAGGATATATTGGCGGTGTCAAGAAAAAGGTGGCAAAGTCGGTAAAGGTGACGATGCTTATTTCCATTCCCTGTGCGGTGGGAATCGGGGTTTTATCCAGACCGGTCATGATGGTGATCTTCCCCCAGCCGGCATCCCTAGAGATTTCATCCATACTGCTCTCGTGTATGGCGGTGAGCATTATCTTTTATGCCCTTTCTACTTTGACCCAGGCGATTCTGCAGTCAATCGGAAAAATGAATACGCCTATCATCAACGCGTCCTTAGCGGTGGTGATCCATGCGGCGGTCATGATTCTCATGATGTTATTCATGGATCAAAAGTACAGCCTTTACTATTACGTATTTGCTACGGTTTTGTATTCCTTTATTTTATGCGTCTTGAACCAGATTTCGGTGCATCGTCATCTGCATTACAGCCAGGAGGTCTACAGAACATTTGTATGCCCTATCTTAGCTTCTGTTCTTATGGGAGCCACGGCTTTTGGCGTATATCACGGGCTTTACTATATCTGCAAAATCAACATCCTTGCACTTGCAATGGCGATTGCAGTCGGGGCAGCCGTTTATTTTGTCCTGATCATACGCTGGCGGGCAGTGTCGGAGGAGGAATTGTGCAGCATGCCCAAAGGGTATATGCTCCTTAGAATCGCCCGCAAAACCGGTATCATGAAGACGACGGAAGAAGGAAGCAAAGCTTTGGCGCAAAAGAAACAGACAAAGAGGAGCACAGGCGGACGAAGCAGCAAAAAGCAAATCAGTAAAAAGCAAACAAGCAAAAAGCGGGGCGACAGCAAACAGAATATCAAAAAACAAAATTATGAAAAGAAAAATGTGGAAAAGAAAAATGAAAGCATAAGAACGAAGATCGATGAAATAGATGATGATTACTGGCTTGATGAATAAAATGTCAGTATAGAATAAAACCTTCTGGAAATAATAAAAACGTCGGATAGGACAATATTTTCAGGAGGTGTTTTTTATGGCAAACTTATCAGAACTTGACTTACAGAATCTGCGTCATTTAATTGGCGGTTATGACGTGACACACTGCAAAATGAAAGAATATGCATCCTGTGCATCAGATACACAGGTAAAGCAGTTCTTTGAAAAAGGGGCTAAATCAGCCATGGACAACAAAAATCAGTTGATGAAATTTTTGCAGTAGGAGGGATGGAAGATGCAGATGAATGAAAAGACAATGGTAGCAGACACACTGACCGGCATCAACGGAGAGCTGGTGCGTTTCGGAGAAATGATCGCGCAGACAGAGAATCAGGAATTAAAGCAGACTTTAAAGCAGTTTAGAAATACCTGCGAACAGTCACAGGAAGAGCTTTACAAGCTGGCAAGGGAAAAATCTTATTATGTTCCGGCAGCAAAAGCCACACAGACAGAGATCGATCATGTAAAGAGCTTGTTTACCAGCAACACACTTTAATATCTTTAAAAAGAAAGCGTCTGACAAAAAGCGGCAGACGCTTTCTTTTTTTAAAGCATAGCTGGAAAAGTGCAGCCTTTGTTATGCTTATTCCTCCACCCGGGTCAAGGCGGATATATCAGAATCGATCATCATGGAATAATTGGTATAATAAACGACGAACCCGGGCTTGCCTTTGTTGGGCTTTTTGACGTTTTTCTTTTCTGTATAGTCGATTTCCACTTTTTCCTGTCCTTTTGCTTTTGAATAGTAAGCGGCGAGTCTGGCGGCGTCTTCAAAAGTGCCATCGGGCAGTTCGCCGCCTTCTGATTTTACGATCACATGTGAGCCTGGGATGCCTTTTGCATGAAACCACCAGTCATTTCCATTGGCAAATTTGAAGGTGAGTTCATCATTCTGGTAATTGTTCTTGCCTACATAAATATGGTAACCGTCCCTGCTGATGTAGTGAAAGGGTCTGCTGGTAAATTTCACTTTTTTGTTTCCGCCTTTTCGCCGGATATAACCGCAGGAAATAAGTTCCTCCTTGATTTGGACTAAGTCGTCCTCCAAAAGCGCAATATCAAGGGCGTTTTGAATGGATTCAAGGTGATCGATCTCCTCTTTCACCTGCGCTGTGAGGGTGGTCAATGCCTCAAAGGTACGTTTCAATTTCCCGTATTTGTCAAAATATTTTTTGGCATTTTCGGAAGGAGAAAGGAGCGGGTCAAGGGGAATGGTGATCATTTCATTGGTATAATAGTTCAGTGCTTCCATTGATTTAGCCCCGGGGGAGATTTCATAACCGTAAGTGTTCAAAAGTTCGCCGTAGATGCGGTATTGTTCTTTTTTTTCGGTATCCTTCATCTGCCGCAGCTGCAGGTCATACTTTTTGATATTGCGTTCTAATGCAGTCTGGACGATTCTGCGCAGATCCACAGACTTTTGCCGGATACGGGTTGTGGTATTTTTTTCTGCATAATATTGTTCTAAAAGACTGCTGATGGAATCCACATTTTTCTGTTGATTTTCCTGGTACATAACGAGAGGAAAGGGAGAAAACTCTGCAGGACTGCCATTTTCATAGACAATGACAGGGTGGAAATCGCCCTTTTCCACTTGCTCCATCATATGGGAAAAAGCCTGATAGAGATTATCCAAGGTCTGTTTTTCACAAGGAACGCTGCTTAGAAAAGCGGTGGAGGTATCGCCGTCCATCTTTGCACGGCAGCATATTTCATGTGCCATAATTGGCGAAATACCTGTATAAAGGCTGTATATTGCCTTGTATAGCGGCAGGTTCCTTTCTGTAATGGCAGCTGCAAAATCAGAGTAACCTTCGCCGAGAGGATTTCTCTTTTCCTGGGTAGCGGGGATAAAATAGGTGCGTCCGGGCAGAACCTCGCGGACAGAACTGATCAGCCCGGAGATATGTTTGATACTGTCGATGATTACATCTTCCTCATTTACAAAAATAATATTACTGTGTTTCCCCATGATTTCCACAATCAGCCGCTTACGGCAAAGGTCGCCCATTTCATTTAAATGTTCAATATGAAGATGGATGATACGCTCAAGTCCGGGCTGAGTGATGGCAATGATTCTGCCATTTTGAAGGTGTTTGCGCAGCAGCATGCAAAAGCCCGGTGCAGTCATGGGGCTCGGCTTATTTCCTTTTGTGAGATAAATCAGCGGAAGAGAGGCGCCTGCTGAAATAAGAAGGCGTTTTTGACCTCCGTCAGATGTTTTTATTGTAAGCAGCAGTTCATCATTCTCGGGCTGGGCGATTTTATAGATACGCCCGCCGGTGAGGGATTCCTTCATTTCCTTGACAACCGCTGCAATTGTGATTCCATCAAAAGCCATAGTGATACTCCTTTCTTTCTTCCATATTATATAGCATGGTCTTTCATCCCACAACTGCTTTTCATGACCCTTGACGTTTTTTTGCACTTCGCCTATAATGTAATGGAGTACATGGTGGGGGAAACAACGCGACTCCTAAACTTAGATACAAAAGCGGGAGGAATAGCATGATCAAAAGTATGACCGGGTTTGGCAGATGCGAGGTACAGGAAGCTGAACGGAAAATTGTCGTAGAAATGAAATCAGTCAATCATCGATATATGGATATCAATATTAAGATGCCCAAAAAACTGAATTTCTTTGAAGCGGCAATCAGAAATGAACTGAAAAACTATATCCAGAGGGGTAAGGTCGATATCTTCGTTGCTTATGAAGATTATACAGAATCCAACGTATGCGTGAAATACAACAAAGAGTTGGCAGCAGAGTATATGGGGTACTTAAATCAGATGGCGGAGGATTTTTCTCTGGACAATGATGTAAGGATTTCCTGCCTTTCCAGATATCCGGAAGTTCTCACCATGGAGGAACAAAATATTGATGAGGAAAAGCTCTGGCAGCTTTTAGCCAAGGCAATCAAAGGTGCCGCAGAAAAATTTGTAGAGACCAGGATAAAAGAAGGGGAGAATTTAAAAAATGACCTTCTGGAAAAGTTAGACGGCATGCTTGCCCACGTGGATTTCATCACCCAGCGGTCTCCCCAGATTATTGCAGAGTACAGGCAAAAGCTTGGAGATAAGGTAAGGGAACTTCTTGGAGATACGAAGATAGATGAAAACAGGCTGTTGATGGAAGTGACCATATTTGCAGACAGAGTCTGTGTGGACGAGGAACTGGTGCGGTTAAAGAGTCATATTGAAACCACGCGGGATACTTTAAAGCAGGGCGGGAGCATTGGCAGAAAGCTGGATTTTATTGCACAGGAGATGAACCGGGAGGCAAACACCATTTTGTCCAAGTCAAATGATCTGGAGATATCGAACCGTGCAATCGAGTTAAAGACAGAAATTGAAAAAGTAAGAGAGCAGATACAGAATATCGAGTAATTCAAAAGTGTGAATAGGGAAAATGAAGAAGATGAAACAAAAGGGAATTTTAATTGTAGTTTCGGGGTTTTCCGGGGCGGGTAAGGGCACTCTAATGAAGCAGCTGGTGCACACATATGATAATTATGCATTGTCTGTCTCCATGACCACGAGAAGCCCCAGACCGGGAGAAGAAGAGGGAAAAGAATACTTTTTTGTAAGCAGGGAAGTTTTTGAAGAAAAGATTGCCCAGGATGGTCTGGTTGAATACGCAAGCTATTGCGAAAATTATTATGGAACCCCCAGAGAGTATGTGGAAAAGCAGCTGGAAAAGGGCAAGGACGTAATTCTGGAAATAGAGATTCAGGGAGCGCTGAAAATCAAGAAAAAATTTCCCACAGCGCTTCTTATGTTCGTCATGCCGCCCAATGCCGCCGAACTGAAGAGACGTTTGGAAGGCAGGGGGACAGAAAGTCAGGAAGTCATTCAAAAGAGATTAAAGCGTGCGTCGGAAGAGGCAGAGGGAATGGAAGCGTACGATTATATCGTAATCAATGATCAGTTAGAAGAATGTGTTGAAAAGATGCATGCATTGGTACAGGCAGCTCATTGTGCTCCGTCAAGAAACGAGGAGCTGATTGAAAATATGAGAAAGGAACTGGAAGCATTGAACTGAAACTTCCGGGTGAAAGGAGAAAATATGTTACATCCATCTTATTCAGATTTAATGAAAGTCGTAAACAGCGAGGTTGAACAGGGGGAGGCGCCTGTTGTCAACAGCAGATATTCTATCGTGATGGCGACTGCCAAAAGGGCAAGACAGATTATTGCCGGTGAAGATCCGCTGGTAAACGTGAAGGAAGCCAAACCGCTTTCCGTTGCAGTGGAGGAACTGAATCAAGGGAAAATCAAGATTCTTTCAGAAGAAGAATAACAAAGAGCCATGACTGTTCGTACACGGATGACCCGCAGCGCGTGTCATCCGTTGTTATCTTACAGGTAATCCTCTTGGATTTTTATATATGATAAGAACGGTCTGCGGCGATAAAAGGAAATGGTTAGATGAAAATTTTGTTTATATCTTTGGGATGCGATAAAAATCTGGTGGATTCTGAAGTGATGCTGAAAGAATTGTCCAGGGAAGGCTATTCCTTTACCGATGATGAGTTAGAAGCAGATGTGATCGTGGTCAATACCTGCTGTTTTATTAATGATGCAAAGGAAGAAAGTATCAACACCATACTCGAAATGGCGGAACTTAAGAAAAGCGGACAGATCAAGGCGCTGATTGTGACAGGCTGTCTGGCACAGCGCTATCAGGATGAAATACAAAAAGAAATTCCGGAGGTGGATGCCATTGTGGGAACCACGGCTATTCTTTCTATAGCGCAGGCTATCAAGGATGCGCTTAAGGGAGAGCCGGAAAATCATATGGATGCACTTGACAAGGCGCCTGTGGGCGGAAGAGAGCGGATTGTGACCACTGGAGGATATTATGCATATTTAAAAATAGCAGAGGGATGTGACAAACACTGCACTTATTGTATTATACCCAAGGTGAGAGGGAATTACCGCAGCATTCCGGCAGAAGATTTGATAAAGGAAGCCAGGGCACTGGTGTCGGGCGGCGTCAGGGAATTGATTCTTGTGGCGCAGGAGACGACCCTTTATGGCAGGGATTTGTATGGGAAAAAATATCTCCCCCAGCTATTAAGAGATCTATGTAAGATTGAAGAACTGGAGTGGATCAGGATTCTTTATTGCTATCCGGAGGAGATTACAGACGAGCTGATTCAGGTAATGAAAGAAGAAAAAAAAATCTGCCATTATCTGGATGTCCCGGTGCAGAGCGGAAGCGACGCTGTGCTTAGGCGCATGGGAAGAAGGACAGATGCAGGACAGATAAAGAATATAATCGGCAGGCTGCGCAGGGAGATACCGGATATCTGCATCCGCACCACACTGATTTCCGGTTTTCCGGGGGAGACAGAAGCAAATCATGAAGAGACCATGGATTTTGTAAATGAGCTGTCTTTTGACAGGCTGGGAGTGTTCACTTATTCGGCGGAGGAAGATACGCCGGCAGCCCAGATGCCGGATCAGATACCGGAGGAAATAAAAGAACGCCGCAGGGATGAGATTATGGAACTGCAGCAGGAGATTGCCTTTGACGCTGCAAGAGGGATGATAGGCAGGAAGGTGAAAGCCATGATTGAAGGAAAGGTGTCGGACGAGGATGCCTATGTTGCGCGTACCTATAAGGATGCGCCGGGAGTGGACGGTTATCTTTTTATCAATACAGACAGGACATTTATGAGCGGTGACTTTGTAGATGTGCGCATAACCGGATCGAATGCGTATGATTTAATAGGAGAAATAGCTGCCGATTGAGCAGAAAATGGAGGATTTTGTGATGAACTTACCCAATAAACTTACCATGTTCCGTGTGGTACTTATCCCATTTTTTATTATCTTTCTGATGGTGCCGATTACTGCTTATGATAAATGGATTGCGCTTGCCATATTTATTATAGCCAGTCTGACGGATTTGTTAGATGGAAAAATAGCGAGAAAGTATAATCTCGTCACCAACTTTGGCAAATTTATGGATCCCCTGGCAGACAAACTGCTGGTTTGTTCTGCGCTGATCTGCCTGATCGAACTGCATAAGATACCGGCATGGATGGTTATAATCATTATTGCCAGAGAATTTATCATTAGCGGTTTCAGGCTGGTGGCTTCTGACAATGGGAGAGTGATTGCGGCAAGCTATTGGGGCAAATTTAAGACCACCTTCCAGATGATCGCCGTGTGTCTTTTGATCGCAGACATTTCTGCAATCAGTCTTCTGACGCAGATCATCTTATGGATAGCGGTGGTATTGACGGTGGTATCACTGATCGATTATCTGGTTAAAAACAAAGACGTTATGAAGGAAAGCAAATAAGATGACGGACGAAAAGCAGATAGAAGAAAAAATTGTTGACAGATTAAAAGAAAGAGGATGGCAGGTGACCTGTGCGGAATCCTGTACCGGCGGCATGATAGCATCCACCTTGGTAAATGTGGCAGGTGTATCGGATGTATTTATGGAAAGCTATGTCACTTATGCAAATGCTTCCAAGCACAAGCTGATCGGTGTCAGCACGGAAGCGCTCAACACTTTTGGCGCGGTGAGCCGACAGGTGGCAGAACAGATGGCAAAAGGGGCGGCTAAGGAGGCATCGGCACAGGCAGCCGTTGCAGTTACGGGAATTGCGGGACCGGATGGCGGGACAGAGGAAAAGCCTGTGGGACTTGTGTACATTGGGTGTTATGTAGATGGAAAGATTTATGTTACAGAGAATCATTTTAAAGGAAGCCGGATGGAAATCAGAAGAAAGACGACACAGGCAGCGCTTACACTTTTGTATGAGTGTCTTATATAAAAAGCAGGATTACACGCAGACAGCTGAAGTCTCAGAGCGCAGTTAACAGGGGGAATAAGGATGAATAAAAAATGGAGTTCAGGAAAAATCGCAGCTGTTATATTTGGGAGTCTGGGGACTGTCATCGCGCTGCTTGCCGTGTTTACTTTAAGTCTGTACCAGTTTGTTCAAAATCCATGGTTCTTGCCAGATGCGGATGCGCAGGACAGAGGGGAAACCATGCAGGCATCCAGAGCAGAAAGAGACGAAGAAGAGACCGACAGAGAGGATTATTCTGACCGGGATGAGAGGGAGCCTTACAGAGAAGATGAGACAGAAGATGAAGAAGATTCCGGTCTATACAAAGAGGGGAAACATGACAAAGAACAGGTTGAGAGCGAATATTATGATTTTCACAATGACATACACAGAGATTTGTCCTATCAGATAGAGTTTAAGACCTTTCAGGAAACATACGGTGACCATGAAAATATTTTCGTGGAAACGAATTATCCAGTGGTGACAGGAAGAAGTACAGATGAACTGAAAGGAATCAACAATGCGATTTACAAAGAAGTGGAAGCGGTGGAGAACTACGGAAAATCAGTGACGGACTGGCTGCCTAGTAGTGAGGAGTTCCGCTTTGAGACGGAATGCTATGTCACGTACATGGATGAAGATATCCTGAGCATTATATACGTGGAATATGGTTATTTGGAAGATGAAATCTATGAAAGCTATGTTATTCCGGTCAATATCGATATGGACAGTAAGATGGCATTGACCAATTCCCAGATATTGAATATCAATGACGCATTTTCAATTGAATTCAGAGAAAGATGCGAGAAGCAGAATGGTGAAATACAAATTTTTTCGATGTTTTCAGACCAGGACATCACCTACCTGCTCACGGAGGAGGATAGTCTTATCATTTTCTATACCCCTATGGGAATGGAGATTGGCTTCAACTACTATTATGGCTGGGTAACCGTTACCTATAAGGACTATCAAAAGTATCAGAATCATATTTAAGCAAAGGTGCTGTTTCCTTTAAAGATGGGGACAGCAATTTTGTCTTGCGCATGAAGGCGGAGTGTGATACATTAAAAAAGTAATTAGTCTGCACTGCCTATCTTTGGCAGTGGCGTTCTGCTTTGCATATCCGGCATTTTCTGCCATACATCCAAAGCAAAAATATGGAAAAGGAGGAAGATGCCTTTGAGGGAGTTTTATTGGACATATAAAATGATATAATTAATTCAAGTCAAAAATAACAGAATAATATTGACAAATACGAACGTTTGTTTTATAGTTGATAAGAACAGATGTTCTTACTGGGAGACCGTTTGACTATAGAGCAGTTCATCAGGTGAAAAGGAGAAATATCTTATGCAAAAAGAAGACAAATTAAAAGCATTGGACGCTGCGCTTGGGCAGATCGAGAAGCAGTTTGGAAAGGGCGCAGTCATGAAATTGGGAGATTCCTCTGCGCATATGAATGTTGAGACCATTCCCACCGGCTCATTGAGCCTTGATATTGCGCTGGGGTTAGGCGGAATACCCAAGGGGAGAATCGTTGAGATATATGGACCGGAATCCAGTGGTAAGACCACCGTTACCCTGCACATGATCGCAGAGGTTCAAAAGAGAGGCGGCATTGCAGGATTCATCGATGCGGAACATGCACTTGATCCTGTTTATGCCAAAAATATCGGTGTTGATGTAGACAATCTGTACATATCCCAGCCGGACAATGGTGAGCAGGCACTTGAAATTACAGAGACGATGGTCCGCTCGGGAGCCATAGATATCGTGGTTGTCGATTCGGTTGCTGCCCTTGTACCGAAGGCGGAGATCGACGGTGACATGGGAGACTCCCATGTGGGACTGCAGGCAAGGCTTATGTCTCAGGCGCTTCGCAAACTGACGGCGGTGATCAGCAAGTCAAACTGTACTGTGATTTTTATCAATCAGCTTCGTGAGAAGGTAGGGGTCATGTTCGGCAATCCGGAGACGACCACAGGCGGACGTGCGCTCAAGTTCTATTCTTCTGTGAGACTGGATGTAAGAAGGACAGAATCCCTTAAACAGAGCGGAGAAGCAATCGGAAACAGAACCAAAGTGAAAGTTGTAAAAAATAAAATTGCGCCGCCCTTTAAAGAGGCTGAGTTTGATATCATATTTGGTGAGGGAATTTCAGTGGTAGGTGATGTACTGGATCTGGCGGCAAATGTCAATATCGTAAATAAAAGCGGTGCGTGGTATTCCTACGGCGGAAACAAGATTGGTCAGGGAAGGGAAAATGCCAAACAATATCTGAAGGACAATACAGAAACGTTTGAGGAAATCTCCAGAAAGGTTCGGGAACACTACGGATTACAGGATGCTGAGGGTTCCAGGGAAAAGACGGCTGATGACAGTAACGGGAATGAAAGAGCTAACTAAATCACGGATAAGAATAGAGATAGATGGAGCATTCGCCTTTGTATTATACAAGGGCGAATTGCGCGTTTATGAAATAAAGGAAGGCGAGGAGCTAAGTGAGGAGAATTACCAGAAAATCCTTACAGAAGTCCTTCCCAAAAGAGCAAAACTCCGTGCCATGAATCTTTTAAAGAGCCGTGCTTATACAGCCTTTCAATTGAGAGAAAAATTAGAAGCAGGCGGTTATCCTGAAAAGATCATAGAAGATGCGATTGATTATGTGGTGTCTTTCGGCTATGTGAACGACAGCCGGTATGCGATGGAATTTATAGAGTACAACAAAGAAAAGAAGAGCAAAAACAGAATTTTTATGGATCTGTACAAAAAGGGCATTTCCAAGGAAGCAATTGAAAAAGCTTGGCAGGATGCGGTTGGAGAGGACCGGCAGGAATTGGAAAAGGAGCAGATACTACATTGGATGCAAAAAAAGAATTTTGCCTCTGAAACGGCGTCATTACAGGAAAAACAGAAAATGATGGCTTTTTTATACCGAAAAGGATTTGCAATTGAATCGATTAGAAGTGTACTTTCACTTGACATAACTACTATTTGAGTTTAAAATTTAAGTGTTGTAGATTGCTTAGAATGTTTTATTACAATAATTGGCATTTCATTTGTGTCAGAATTTGTTACATACATTCTATATAGATCAGGGTACAATGAAAACTAAATAAGGAGGTGCTCCTGTAAATGATGCAAGTTTTGATTGCAATCATCGTCACGCTGGTAGTGGTAGCTCCCATCACATGGGTTTTGGCAACCAATTATTACAAAAAGGTATCTGAAGCCAAAATCGGAAATGCCGAGGAGAAAGCACGTGAGATTATCGATGAAGCATTGAAAACTGCTGAGACCAAAAAGCGCGAGTCCTTGCTGGAAGTAAAGGAAGAGTCCATTCGCACCAAGAATGAACTTGACAAGGAGATCAAGGAACGCCGTGCCGAGGCACAGCGCTATGAGCGCAGGGTTCAGCAGAAGGAAGAGAACATCGATAAGAAATCAGAGGCGATTGAGAAAAAGGAAGCCAGTCTTGCAGCCAGAGAAGAAGAATTGGCAAAGCAGAGGGTTGAAATTTCAAAGCTGAATGAACAAAGATTACAGGAACTAGAGCGAATCTCAGGTTTAACCTCCGAACAGGCAAAAGAATATTTATTAAAAATTGTTGAAGATGAAGTAAAACATGAAACGGCTGTGATGATCAAGGAAATGGATAATCGCGCCAAAGAAGAAGCAGACAAGAAGGCCAAGGAATATGTGGTAACAGCAATCCAGAAATGTGCTGCCGACCATGTATCAGAGACTACGATATCGGTAGTCCAGCTTCCTAATGACGAAATGAAAGGAAGGATCATAGGCAGAGAGGGCAGAAATATCAGAACCCTTGAAACTTTAACGGGTGTGGATCTGATTATTGACGATACGCCGGAAGCCGTTATTTTATCGGGCTTTGATCCTATCCGCAGGGAAGTGGCGAGAATTGCGCTTGAAAAACTGATTGTGGACGGACGTATTCATCCGGCGCGCATTGAAGAGATGGTAGAAAAAGCGCAAAAAGAAGTCGAAATCATGATCAAGGAGGAAGGTGAAGCAGCCACCTTAGAGGTTGGCGTACACGGCATTCACCCCGAACTTGTCAGATTGCTTGGTAAGATGAAATTCAGGACAAGCTATGGTCAGAATGCATTAAAGCATTCCATCGAGGTTGCCCAGCTTTCAGGTCTTTTAGCGGCAGAGCTTGGTCTTGATGTGCGTGTGGCAAAGAGAGCAGGGCTTCTGCATGATATCGGCAAGGCAGTAGACCATGAAATGGAAGGATCCCATATCCAGCTTGGGGTGGAATTGTGCAGAAAGTACAAAGAATCACCCACAGTTATCAACGCTGTGGAATCCCATCATGGCGATGTCGAGCCACAGACCTTGGTTGCATGTATTGTGCAGGCTTCTGATACAATATCTGCGGCAAGACCGGGAGCAAGGCGAGAGACACTTGAAACATACACAAGCAGACTGAAACAGTTAGAAAATATCACAAACAATTTTAAAGGAGTAGATAAATCTTTTGCAATTCAAGCAGGTAGAGAGATTCGTGTAATGGTAGTTCCGGAACAGATTTCTGATTCCGATATGGTACTTTTGGCGAGAGATATTTCCAAGCAGATTGAAGCTGAACTGGAATATCCCGGACAGATTAAAGTCAATGTAATCAGAGAATCAAGAGTAATTGATTACGCAAAATAAGTTTATTCAATTTACGGACAAGCTAGCAGCAGAATTCAGATGTTTGGATTCTGCTGTTTCTTTATTTTATAGGAAACTGCACCCTTGGAAATGAAATGGTATACCTGTTTTTAGGGAGGAGGAAAACAGATGCAGGGCGAAAAGAAACCGACTATGAAGAAAGCGGTGGTCATGTCAGTGAGTGGAATTATATTAGTTTTTGCCGCCTCGCTTTCTCTTGTCGGTGCAGCATTTATGCAGGGAAACGGCGCTTCGAATGGAACAGTTACATTGACTGTATTAATTGGATTTTTCGGCGGTAATGCCGCTGCAATTTTTCTATTTGGCAAAGCATATCCGATTCTTCTTTTGCATGATTGTACAAAGTTTGATAAAAGGTATGACGAGAAAGAACTATCCGAACTGTATCTGCCGGATAGAACCGCGCTTTTAGCGAAGCTGACCGAACAAAAATTCAGACTGACAAAGGAAGGATATTATCAGAAAAAAGTTTTATCGCTGTCTAAAGACAAACTCTGCTATCTGTTCCGGGTCACGGAAGATTATGATATAGAAAACGCATTCCGACGCGAGACGGAACGCCTCAGCAAGATCAAGATAAAGTGCCAGAATCTATGTATGATTCTGCTGGTCTATATGGACCAGATGGGGGAATATGAGAAAAAGGCGCTCAAGGATTTATGTAAGGCAAATGTTGTTATTCAGACTGTAAATCCGAAGATTTCAGCGTCCGCATTAATGGTTGCGGTGGACAGTGACAATCATACGGGATATTTCCTGGATGTGGTTAAGAACAATTTTTCCCTATATGCTTATGGGTGCAGGCTGGTGAAAAAGCTATTTGGACGGCAGGCTGAGGAGAAAATTGTATCAAAAAAAGTACAAAAATAAATCTTGTCTGCCTATAGATGTTATAGTAAAATGATATGAGCATTTGATTGTATACAATTATTCAATCATACCATTAAGATACAAGCAGGAGGGATATGCACCATGAAGGCATACAAGGAACTGAGTGAAAATGAATTGCTTGCGCTGAAAGAAGATTTGAACAAGCAGTATGAGGAAGCAAAGGCAAAGGGACTGAAACTGGATATGTCCAGAGGAAAGCCTTCTCCGTCCCAGCTGGATATGGAAAGAGACTTTCTGGAAGTCATAAGGTCGAATACCAATTTAAAGACCTCATCAGGGGTGGACTGCAGAAATTACGGGCTTTTGGATGGCATTCCGGAAGCAAAGAAGCTTATGGCAGATATGATAGGTGTTTCTGAAGATAAAATTATTGTTTTTGGAAATTCCAGTCTTAACATTATGTATGATACGGTTGCACGTTCCATGCTTTTCGGCGTACTTGGAAGCACACCATGGTGCAAATTGGATAAGGTAAAATTCTTATGCCCTGTGCCGGGATATGATCGGCATTTTGCAATTACAGAACAGTTTGGTATCGAAATGATTAATATTCCCATGACCTGCGACGGACCGGATATGGATCTTGTAGAAAAGTATGTCAATGAAGATCCGGCAGTAAAAGGAATCTGGTGTGTGCCGAAATATTCAAATCCCCAGGGCTATACTTATTCGGATGAAACGGTAAAGAGATTTGCCTCTTTAAAACCGGCAGCTGAGGATTTCAGAATTTATTGGGATAATGCATATGCCATCCACGATTTGTATGAAGACAAAAATGACCAGCTGCTTGAAATATTAGGTGAGTGTGAAAAAGCGGGAAATACGGATATGGTCTATGAATTTGTATCCACATCCAAAGTTACTTTTCCCGGCTCAGGGATTTCGGCGCTTGCTTCTTCCAAGGCAAACTTAGACTCCATTAAGAACACGATGACGATTCAGACCATTGGACCTGATAAACTCAATCAGCTCCGTCATGTGCTCTACTTCAAAAATATTGACGGCATGAAGGCGCATATGATGAAGCATGCGGCAATTATGCGTCCGAAGTTTGAGGCGATAGAAGCGGTCCTTTCGAAGGAACTTGACGGTTTGGAAATTGGTTCATGGACAAAGCCCAATGGCGGTTATTTCATTTCCTTTGAAGCGATGGAAGGATGTGCAAAGGAAATCGTGAATAGGTGCAAGGAGGCAGGGGTTGTCCTGACAGGAGCAGGGGCGACTTACCCCTACAAGAAAGATCCCAAGGACAGCAATATCCGTATAGCACCCACATTCCCGTCTGAAGAAGAATTGTCTATAGCAACAGATTTATTTGTACTTTGCGTAAAGCTGGTCAGTGTAGAAAAGCTTCTTCAAAGTAAATAGATATAGGAGTCAAAGAAGGATGGAAGAATTTAAAAGATTGTCCAGAGATTTGGTTGCCCACGGTGCAATCATAGATTATTATCAGGACACTATGCAGGTGCCCAACGGTAATATTGTAAAGTGGGATTTTATTAAGCATAAGGGAGCCGCGGCGATAGTGCCAGTGGATGATATGGGGCGCATTATCATGGTGAAGCAGTACCGTAACGCGCTTGAAAGATATACCCTTGAGATACCAGCCGGAGGCTTAAATTGCGAATCGGAACCTACCATGGAAGCGGCTGCAAGGGAATTGGCGGAGGAAACAGGATATACGGCTGAACATATGGAACTGCTTCTTACCATTCACACTACGGTAGCCTTTTGTAACGAGAAGATCGATGTTTATCTTGCAAAAGGGCTTAAGCCGGGCAAGCAGCATTTAGATGAAGATGAGTATGTCAATGTAGGCGTCTATACGGTTGAAGAGCTTGCCAAAAAGATTTATGCAGGGGAGATTCAGGATGCTAAAACCGTCGCCGCGATTTTGGCATATAAGGACAAATATGGCAAATAGATTTTACAGGCAGTGCATATGTGCTGCCTGTTTTTCATATATTTATTTAAACCTGAAATTGGGACAATGTGTAATGAACAAAACGGGAAAAGGAAGTGTTTACATATTCTGGTTTTACTTATTTCTGGGCAGTTTTTTGTTAGGCGTCCTGATCATGAACATGGCAGATGAGATACTTCTGTCGGAAAACGGTATTTTCAGCCAGGCTTCCGTGAGCAGACTGAAATACATTGAAGTTGACAGCGGCAGGTTTTTCGGGTATGTCCTGAAACACAGAATGGGGGAGGGAGCCCTTCTTTTGCTTTTGTCCACAACAGGTCTGGGAATTGTTTCTGTCTATGCATGTATCATATGGCAGGGAATACTTACCGGCATGACGATTACAACGGCAATTATCCGGTACGGAATAAGAGGGCTGCTCCTGCTATTGGGGGGAATGTTTCCCCATCAGCTGCTTTTGATTCCTGCACAGATTATGCTTTTGGGATGGTGCTATGAGAATTGCACCAGGGGGCATTTCCAGGAAAAATACAGCCCTCCTTACTATAAGGGCAGAAGACAGCAATATATAAGGCAGGCAATTGGTCTTGTGTGGATTATAATGGTAATTATAATCGGATGCATACTGGAAAGTTATGTTAACCCAATACTGATTTCCGACCTTGTAAAAATTTTTTAAAATATTTTTTTTACAATATATGGTATTAACACAATTTAGCATTTGCGATATCTGGTGTTTTTTTCAAAAATCTTCAAAAATACGCATAAACAAAGCAAAAAATGCATTTGATTTTCTCTCTTTTTCTGATTATAATGATACCTAGACCTAGTTTATGTAAACGGGAATTGGTGAGGGAGAAGCGTATTTTAGATGGAAGCAGAAATCAATGCGTTTATAATTTATTTACATAACATCAGGAAAACCTCTGAGAATACAGAAATGTCTTACCGCAGGGACTTGATAAAAGTAAGGAATTATATGGAGGAGCAGGGGATTAAAGATGTGCGTAAAATCACATCCACGAACCTAAATTCCTATATACTATATTTGGAAAAGAATAAGTTTTCATCCGCCACGATATCAAGGAATATTGCGTCACTTAAGACCTTTTATCATTACTTGTATAAAGAGGGAATGGTGAGTGAAGATGTGGCAGAAATGCTTCACGCGCCCAAAATTGAAAAGAAGATGCCGGAAATTCTTTCCACGGAAGAAATTGTCCGGTTATTAGAGCAGCCTTCAGGCGATACGCATAAAGAAATACGCGATAAAGCGATGTTGGAGCTTTTATATGCCACTGGAATCAGAGTCACAGAATTGATCACCCTTAAGCAAAAGGATGTGAACCTTCACATGGGTTATCTGATCTGCAGGGATACAGGGAAGGAGAGGGTGATTCCTTTTGGAAACGAAGCGAAGAGTGCACTGGTGCGGTATCTGGGCGGAACACGTGCCGCTATGATCTCAGACAGGGATTCGGAATATTTGTTCGTCAATTGTTCGGGGCAGCCCATGAGCCGGCAGGGTTTTTGGAAATTGATTAAGTTTTATGCCAAAAAGGCAGGGATTACGGAAGAAATCACGCCGCATACATTGCGCCATTCTTTTGCGGCACATCTGGTAGAAAACGGTGCGGATTTACGCAGTGTGCAGGAGATGCTTGGACATTCAGATATTTCCACAACACAGATTTATGCAAATATGAATCATAACAGAATACGGGAAGTATACGCCAAGTCCCATCCAAGAGGTTGAAAAGTTCCGTTAAATCAGAGAATGCCGCGTTAAACGCGGCATTCTCTATTCATATTCGGCAATAGCATAAATCAATTGTTCGGTATCTTCCCAGCCAAGGCAGGGGTCTGTAATAGATTTTCCGTAGATGCCGCCGCCTACTTTCTGACAGCCCTCTTCAATGTAGCTTTCTACCATGACGCCTTTTACCAGCTTGTGAATATCGGCGTTCAGTTTGCGGCTGTGCATGACTTCCTTTACGATGCGGATCTGCTGCTTAAACTCTTTGTTGGAGTTGCTGTGGTTTGTATCGATGATGGCGGCAGGATTTTTCAGATCACGCTCATTATACAGATTGAGCAGGAGATTCAAATCTTCATAATGGTAATTGGGAAGATTTCCGCCGTGCTTGTTGGTTGCCCCTCTTAAGACGGTGTGGGCAAGTTCATTGCCGTTGGTCTTAACCTCCCAGCCTCTGTAGATGAAGGAGTGGGCATGCTGGGACGCATATACGGAATTGAGCATGACTGTCAGGTTGCCGCTGGTGGGATTCTTCATACCTGCAGGGATGTCAAATCCACTGACTACGATCCTGTGCTGCTGATCCTCCACGGAACGGGCACCGATTGCCACATAGGAGAGGATGTCTGACACATACCCCCAGTTTTCGGGATAAAGCATCTCATCGGCAGCGGTAAGACCGGATTCTGCAATGGCACGGATATGCATCTTGCGCATAGCGATCAGACCGGCAAGAAAATCAGGTTTTTGTTCCGGGTCAGGCTGATGCACGATTCCCTTGTACCCTTCCCCTGTAGTTCTGGGCTTATTGGTATAGATACGGGGAATCAGGATCAATTTATCTTTTACCTTTTCATTGACCTTTGCAAGGCGGGTCACATAATCGCATACAGCATCTTCGTTATCGGCAGAGCAGGGACCGATAATAACGAGAAATTTCTTGCTTTTTCCCGTAATGACGTCACGGATTTCCCTGTCTTTTTCTTCTTTCACCTTTACCAGATCAGAAGGAACGGCGAACTGGCTCCTGATCTCATCCGGTGTGGGCAGCTTTTTTATAAATTCAAATGACATAATTTTTTCCTCCTTGAGTAACCTCGTACATTATAATATACCAAAATGGGAATTACAAGGAAAAAACTGCCGGATGCTTGCATTATAGGGCGAAAAAGTGTAAAATTGCAAAGTATATGAATCGACAAACAGAAGGAAAACGGAATGGAGGAAAAGATGGCATTGAGTAAAAAGCCGGTTACCGGTATGAAGGATATCCTTCCTGAGGAGATGCAGATCAGGGATTATGTAATCAGTGTGATTAAGGAAACTTACGGAGCTTTTGGGTTTACGTCCATCGAGACGCCCTGCGTGGAAAATATTGAGAATCTGAGCAATAAACAGGGCGGTGAGAATGAAAAGCTGATCTTTAAGATTTTGAAAAGAGGAGAAAAGCTGAATTTAGAGACGGCGGAAAGTGAAAAGGATTTGGTGGACGGCGGACTTCGCTATGATTTGACGGTTCCCCTTGTGCGGTTTTATTCTAACCATGCAAATGAACTGCCAACCCCCTTTAAGGCGCTCCAGATGGGAAATGTGTGGAGGGCAGACCGGCCGCAGAGAGGGCGCTACCGTCAGTTCATGCAGTGTGATATTGATATACTGGGGGAACCCTCCAATCTTGCAGAAATAGAACTGATACTGGCAACGACCACCACGCTTGGCAGGCTTGGATTTAAGAATTTCCAGATCAGGATCAATGAGAGAAGAATTCTAAAGGCAATGGCTGCATACAGCGGATTTGCTGAAGAAAGCTATGACAGTGTCTTCATCACCCTTGACAAGATGGACAAGATCGGGCTTACGGGCGTGGAAGAGGAGCTGTTAAAGAATGGATTTGCAAAGGAAAGTGTGGATAAGTATCTGGCGTTGTTTAAAGGGATGAAAAACGCCGGGGACGGGCTTAGCTTTCTTGCGGAGGAGTTAGGGGATTATCTGGAGGAGGAAGTGAGAATCAGCCTTCAGGAGATCATGGAAAGCGTGCGCGCAACCCAGTGTTCCGACTTCGAACTTGTATTTGATCCCACGCTGGTGCGCGGAATGTCCTACTATACAGGCACGATCTTTGAGATTGCAATGCCTGAATTTGGGGGAAGCTGCGGCGGCGGCGGAAGGTACGACAAAATGGTAGGAAAGTTCACCGGAAATGACGTGCCGGCATGCGGTTTTTCCATTGGTTTTGAGCGGATTATCCTGCTGCTTACAGAGAGCGGATTCAAGGTGCCCTCCCAGCCGGTTAAGGCTGCCTACCTTTTGGAAAAAGGACTTCCCGGGGAGGAACTTTGCAAGGTGATTGCCAAGGCACAGAAGGAACGCGGCGAAGGCAAGCAAGTGCTGGTGGTCAGAATGAACAAGAACAAGAAATTCCAGAAGGAACAGCTTATGAAGGAAGGCTATACAGACTTCCAGGAATTTTATAAAAATCCCCTTCGCTAAAAAGATGCGGTGAAATGCAGATTTTTGAAAATAATGGGTACTACTACGAAAAATACTACTTTTTCCATTAAAAGTAGTATTTTCTTTTTCCCATACACCCAATAAAATGAAATCATAAAAACCCAAACAAAAGGAGGAATCAATATGTATTTATTATCAATTCTCAGCGTCATCTTATTGACGGTCGTCATGTGCGCCACATCATTTGGAATGGACGGAAGTTATGTGCTCAGGTTTTTGGACGGTTACACGATTCTTTACCTTATTCTGTTTTTGATACCGCTGCTGATTTCGGGAGGACTGCTTAAGGACTTCAATCACGCATTCCGCCTGGTAATTGGCAGGAAGGAAGCGAAAAGTCTGATAGAGCTAAAGCGTGCCAAAGAGTCCGTGAGCCTGACCATCAAGATTCTGCTGATCTTATCGGTATTCATCTGTGCCATACAAGGCGTCTTTATCCTTTACAACATGGATGACCCGCTAATGCTTGGTCCCAGCTTTTCGGTATCTATGCTTACCCTTATTTACGGCATGGGAATCACGCTGATCCTCTTACCCCTGCAGGCAAGACTGAATATGAAAATACAGGAATACATCAACCAATGAAAAGGACAATCAAAAATCTGACTGCCATCATCCTATACATGCTCCTTCTTTGCTTCCTTTTAAAGACAGAAGCCCTGCTGATCTTCAGTCCCAGACATATCGCCATGTTTCTGGCAGGCTGTATCATCCTGTGCATCCCCTATCTTGAAAAAGGAACAAGATGGAGCGAACAAAAAGGCATATTCAAGCGAAACGCCATCACAGCGGGCTACCTTGAATCCATCATGCTGATTTTCACCACCGTGCTCCAGACAGAAACCACCTGGACCGCCTTACCCGCAGAACTTGCCCTGGATCTAAGACCCATATTCTACGGATTTGTATGCTACCTCATTTTAGGCGAATCCCCCCATAGACCAGAGCAAGATCTGCCTGTAAATGCAGAGGAGCCTAAAGAAAACCAAGAAGAACCCCCAAAACTGGATATGTCCACCCTGACCAGACAAGAAAAACAGATAACGCTCCTCGTCCAAAAAGGCATGACCAACCGAGAAATAGCAGAAGAACTCTGCATATCAGAATCCACCGTAAAAAAACACATGTCCAACATCTTCGAAAAACTAAAAATCACAAGCCGCCGGGACCTAAGATAGACCCCCACAATAATTTTGCAAAGCAGAATAAGCCAGCCCGAAAGGGCGGTGGGGCAGGAAATGGGATAGGCGCTGGGGCGGCTGACTGTCTATAGCAGCTTTCAAGACTCTGGCGAAAATCGGCAATTTCACTTACAGAATGTAGAAAAGACCAGGGTAAAATCGCCATGGATGGCGATTTTAGGAGCCAAGCGGCATGGATGCCGCCATGGCTCCGACCCGACCGCATTGAAACACCTATACACATTCTGTTAGTGAAATCCGATTTACAGACGAGTCTTGAAAGCTGCTATAGACAGTCAGCCGCCCCAGCGCCCATCCCATTTCCTGCCCCACCGCCCTTTCGGGCGTCCTCCCTCCATTTTCCCTTCAAAATTATTCCAAATACGCATTGTCAAAAAAATATCAATGTGGTATGATTACACCGTATTGTATCTCATATGAGAATAATAACAGGAGGAAAGTACCATGAAAAATGAAAAAACCTACGAACTTGTGCTCACAGCACTGTTCACCGCCATTATCATCATAATGGCATTCACACCGCTGGGATATATCCCGTTAGTTGTTATCAACGCAACAGTCATTCATATCCCGGTAATCCTGGGAGCGCTATTTTTGGGACCGAAAAAAGGTGCATTTTTAGGATTCGTATTTGGCTTGACGAGCTTTATCAACAACACCTTCAAGGCAGCCACGGCGTCTGCGTTCGTATTCTCGCCGGTGCTGGCAGCGAATATGGTAGGCATATCAGGTGTCTTTAAGAGTATGTACATCTGCTTTGTGCCCCGTATCTTGGTTGGGATTGTTCCCTACTTTGTGTACATTCTGATTCGAAATCTGTTAAAAAGCGAACAGAAAGTTTGGCGTGTTGTGATCAATGCGGCGGCAGCTGTCATTTTGTTTATTTCCGTAAGAGCATTTGTCAATAATCTGATAGAAGGTGCAGGGGCACTGGCAGGCACGGTGACAGGGCTTGTTTCCGGCATTGCATTGTTCGTAGTCCTGACGTTGGCTTCAAGAGCCCAGAAGGCATCGGGCATTGCATTTGCATATGCTGGGCTGACGGGCGCTTTTACCAATACCCTATTTGTCATGAGCGGTATTTTTATCCTGTACAAGGATGCCTATGCCAATGCGCTTGGCATCGCAGGCGATGCGGTGATCGATGTAATCATGGGCGTCATCAGCTTTAATGGAATCGTGGAGGCAGTGGTTGCGGCGATTCTGATTGCCGGCGTGGGCATGGCGCTGGTACATGTAAGACCTGTGAAGGAATTAAAAAGAAATACAAAGTAAAGGAAAGAAGCAGGAGGAACTATGATTTTAGCAGTAGATATCGGAAACACCAATATTGTGCTTGGATGTATAGAGCAGGAAAAGATTTATTTTGTGGAGCGGGTATCAACCAATATCTCCAAGACAGAACTGGAATACGTGGTTGAACTTAAGACCCTCCTTGACCTGTATCGGATTCAGGTGGAAGAAATCACAGGATGTATCATTGCATCCGTTGTTCCTCCGCTTACCAATATCGTAAAAACGGCTATGGAGAAATATCTCCACACCACACCGCTGATTGTAGGTCCTGGGGTTAAAACGGGATTGAATATCCTGATGGATAATCCGGCACAGATTGGCGCAGATTTAATCGTAAATGCTGTGGCAGGGCTGAAATATTACGGAGCCCCAATCATCATGATCGATATGGGCACAGCGACCACCATCAGCGTAGTGGACGATAAGAAAAATTACATCGGCGGCATGATTCTGCCCGGCGTCAAGGTATCGTTGGAATCGCTGGTAAACCGCACGTCCCAGCTGCCCAAGATCAGCCTGGAAGCGCCGAAGAAGATTATCGGCAAAAATACCATAGACTGTATGAAGAGTGGCATCATTATGGGGCAGGCGGCAAGTATGGACGGTATGATCGAGCGGATATGGGAGGAATTGGGCTATACGGCGCAGGTGGTTGCCACCGGCGGACTGGCAGGCTGCATCGTACCTCATTGTAAGAAAAAGATTATTTATGATAATGAACTGACCTTGAAAGGACTGAATGTCATTTACAGGAAGAACACGGAATCTGCGGTTTAAGGATGGGAGGAAAAGATGCTACAGGGAAAACACGTTGTACTTGGCGTAACAGGCAGCATTGCTGCTTACAAGATTGCCATACTTGCAAGCATGCTGAAAAAGCAAAAAGCGGATGTAACGGTGATCATGACCCAGAATGCCACCAACTTTATCAATCCTATTACCTTTGAGAGTCTGACAGGAAATAAGTGTCTGGTAGATACTTTTGACCGGAATTTCCAGCACAGTGTGGAGCATGTGGCACTTGCAAAGCAGGCGGATGTGCTTTTGATTGCGCCGGCATCAGCCAATGTAATCGCAAAGGCAGCCCATGGGATAGCAGACGATATGCTGACCACGACCCTGCTTGCCTGCCAGTGCCCGAAGGTGATTGCACCAGCCATGAATACGCGGATGTATTTAAACCCGATTGTGCAGGATAACATGAAGACCTTGGAGCATTATGGCATGAAAGTGATCACGCCGGCAACTGGCTATTTAGCCTGTGGTGACACGGGAGAGGGCAAGATGCCCGAGCCAGAACTTTTAATGGAATCTATCATAGAGGCGCTGACCCCTAAGGATATGAAAGGAATTAAAGTACTGGTGACGGCGGGACCCACCAGGGAAAAAATTGATCCCGTACGTTATATCAGCAACCATTCTACCGGAAAGATGGGGTATGCCATAGCAAAAATGGCAATGATGCGGGGCGCGGAAGTGACATTGGTCACTGGAAAGACATCCCTTACGCCGCCCATGGGTGTGCACGCCGTTGAAATTGAATCTGCTGCCGATATGGCGCAGACGGTGAAGGCATGCGCGCAGGAACAGGACATCATCATCAAAGCTGCCGCCGTTGCGGATTACCGCCCCGTGCATACGGCAGATGAAAAGATGAAAAAGACGGATGCGGATCTGAGCATCGCGCTTGAACGCACAGAGGATATTTTAGGATTTTTGGGAAGCCATAAAAGAGAGGGGCAGTTCCTGTGTGGATTTTCCATGGAAACAGAAAACATGATAGAAAATTCCCGCAAAAAGTTAGAAAAAAAGAACTTAGACCTCATCGTGGCGAACAATTTAAAAGAGCAGGGAGCAGGATTCGGCACGGATACCAACGTAGTTACGCTGCTGTCGGCAAAAGATACAATACAGCTTCCCATGATGGATAAGGAAGAAGTGGCGGATCAGCTGCTCACTTATATCATGGAACATAAATAAACAAGGAATGCCGGCATTTGCTGCCGCCAGATAAGGATGTTTTTATGTGGGGTACGGTGTAACTCTGTAAAAGGGGCTGCACCGTATCATTTTTTTGTAAGGTAGGAATACTATTAAATTTTAGTGAAAGCCAGAAAATAGATTTCGTTGCAATTCTGCTAACTGAATGCTATAATAATCACATACACTATTTAATTTTTGCGTGTGGAAAGTTGGAGTTTGTTTGAATAAAAAAGAAATCATACAAAATGTAATTGAAAATAACGGCGGCATTGCAAAAACTTCAGATTTTTCCGATAAAGGGATAAATAAATACGAAGTAGCAGCTTTTTGCAAAGAAGGAGTTATCGAAAGGATCCGAAGGGGATTTTATCAGATGCCACAGAGCAATGGCACGATGGAGGAACAGTTAATACATGAACTTCTTCCACAGGGGATCATTTGCGTGGAGTCTGCATTATTCCATTATGGATACAATGATTTTTCTCCTCGTGAATGGTCGATTGCCGTACCAAGAACAGCGTCCCGTGTCATAAAGAACATTGTAGAATTTCCGGTGAAAGCATACTATATTCAAAAAGATTTTCTGACAATCGGAAAATCTATGGATAGTTTCAATGGCGTATCATTGCCTGTGTATGACCGGGAGCGAACCATATGCGATTGCTTTAAGTATCGCACAAAACTTGATAACGAAATTTTCATTAAAGCTGTCAATGCTTACGCTGCTGATGAAAAAAAGAATCTTGCAAACTTGTCTAAATACGCTAAGGAAATGAAACTGTATACAAGAGTTGTGAATGTAATGGAGGTACTGCTCAATGGCTGATATTGGAGCATCCGTGCTTGCAAGATTGAAAAACAAGGCAAATGAAAGCGGACGAAGCTATCAACTTTGTCTGCAGCTTTTCTGTCAAGAGGAGTTCCTGCGTCGTTTGGAAAAATCAAAATATGCGGAAAATCTTGTACATTTGAGAATCGTGGACATACCTTTACGGCGGAACAGTTTGAGCAAGTAATGGCTTTTGATAAAGATGAAGCCATGCAGAAAAAATGGAAAGCCTTTGTCCGTAAGATTGACACAAAAACCGATGATTACAGTACCGTACTGGAAGTAATAAAGAATTTCCTTATACAGCCGTTTTTGTCAGCGATTAAGAAAACAGAATTTTCTGAGAAGTGGTCTGTAACGGATAGTGGATGGCTATAAGTTTGTGTGAAATCTGGTATTTACGAATGGTTCGATGAATTTTTTGTATCAAGGAGATTAATTTTCTGTATATTTCGCAAGCAGCCGATCAAACTTTTCATGATGAAGCTTTATCCATGATTCATAATTACTGTTGTCGGAGGAAATCATTCTGCCCAGCTTTACAAGAAACTCCGGAAGATCTCTGGCAAGGATGGATTTTCCCATATCGGCAAGCACTTCTTTTCCCCGAATAGGGCATCCGCCCTCAAAAACGGCAAAGGCAGGTTCCGGTCCATGGGGTGTCTGACGGATGCCTCCCCTTAACCCCAGGGTTCCGATCTGGTGTGTGCCGCAGGAGGAGGGGCAGCCGGAAATATGAAGTTTGGGGAGAACGCCGTCGGCAAAATCTTCTTTGCGGGTGGCTTCGATGCAGGCAAAGAGCAGGGACTGGGAATCACCGATGCCCACCTGACAGATGGAAGCGCCGATACATGCGGTGGATGTCTCAAATAGATTCCGGGCGCCGTCATCCGTTTCGGCGAGAAGTTTTTGTGCTTCCTTCGCATTGCAGTTGATAAGATACATCCCTTCCTGCGGCGTCAGCCGGATTTCTACCGCTTCCATGGGGGCAATCAATTGATACAGCCGTGCCGCCTTAGCGGGGGTAAGGTTTCCGCCTATGGGCTGATAAAATACAGCATACAGTCCATCCTGCTTTTGCGGGATGATCCGTTTATGGGAGGACATAGGTTCAGTCCCGCGTTTGGTGATTTCGGGAAGGCAAAGGTGGAGGTCTAAGGATTCTGTTTCTAGTACTTTGGCAAGCTGCTTATGATAAGCGTCTAAAAGCTCCTGCGTGCCTAAAGATTCCTGCATGAACCGGGTTCTTGCTTTTCCCCGGTTTTCATAGTTGCCGTAGGTGGTGAAGGTATTGACCATTGCCTTGATAGGATAGAGGATTTTTTCAGGCGCGATCTGCGTGGCAGCGCAAATGCCGAGGCTTGGCTTGATGCCCAGACCGCCCGCGATATAGACGTCGAAGGTATGGTTTGCGTTGGCGGTGAAACCCAGATCCCGAAAGGTTGCATGGGTTTCGTTTTCCGGGGAGTTGGAAAAGCAGACCTTTAATTTCCTGGGGAATTTCACTGCCTTAATAAAGTCCATAAGATATTCGCCGGCAGCTTCCGCGTAAGGCATCACGTTAAAAAATTCATTTCTTTGAACGCCGGATAAAGGAGATGCCATGACGTTGCGGGGAAAGTCACCGCCGCCGCCTCTGGAGATCATGCCTGCCATCCAGGCTTCTTTCATCAGCGGATACAGATTGGAGGCTTCCAGATTGTGCAGCTGGATGGATTGGCAGGTGGTCATTTTGAGCCGGTCGATGCCATATTTTTTACAGCTTGTCACGATGAAGTGCAGGCGTTCTTTGGTGAGCCGTCCGCCTGCCATGCGCAGCCTGAGCATATGCTTTTGAACGCCCCGCTGGGCGTAGCTTCCAAAGCCGCCGGAAAAGTGTTTGTATTCGGCTATGGTCAATTCGCCCTTGTGGAACTGCAAGGTCTTTTCTTTAAATTCTTCCAGGTCGGGAAGGAACTGCGTTAAGTAGTCTTTTGCCATAGATGGGAATCCTCCTTGTAAAATGATGATGTACACTATGAATGACAGACCAGCCCGCAAGGGCGGCACGGCAGTACAGCCAGCGTCCCCGCACCAGAGCTTCCGCCGCTTGCCGCACTGCCGCGCCGCCCTTGCGGGCTGGTCTGTCATTCATAGTGTACGCAGTTTTTTATAAAATACTTGCGTGGGCGATAAGTGTGGTCGTATACTTTTATTTGTATAAGTATTTCCCCCAGGCTAAATGTAGGAGATTGCAGGAGAAAAGGAGAAATGGCTGATGAAGGGTTTGATTGAACAAAAATATAAGAGAATTTTATTATTGGGAATTGTGCTGCTTATTGCGCTGACAGGATGCGGCAGGAGGCAGCAGGTTTTTGAACCATCTTCCAAAGGGGAGGAGAGCAGGGAGGAGGAAAACTCCGTGGAGGAAGAGGAAAGTGAATTTGTTTATCTGGAAGAGCTGGAAATTGAGGATATTAATGACAGGAGGCACATTTATTCCACTTATATGCCGAAGGGATGTGAAGTGTATGACGGATTCGGTTCTTATACAGATCACGGATTATCCTATACTGCAAGAGTAGAGAACTATGGTGATGGGGATAAGCAGGAAGAGTATGACTCTTTTGCATATGGATTTGAGGTGAGCATGGAGTATAAGCATGAACCGGTGGATGATTATACGGATGTGAATACCACTGGAATCTTGTCAAACGGAGAGGACAGGTATTATATTCTTACGGCAAGAGGCATAGATTATGAAGGCGTTCCCTTTGAGGTGCGGTATCTGGAATATTTAGAAATGCAGTCCACGGGGGCATGTATTAATTGGAGTCTGTACACTTATGCGGATTATGCAGATGAAGATACGGATCTGATTATCGATGAGATGGAAGAATGCTTTGGGGTTGATTTAGAGCAGATGAAGGCAGGCTGCAAGATCCCGGAAGGAGAACCGGATCCGGATCAGTATGAGGTGAAGGAAGGGCATAATGCGCTGGAAGATGTGGAGGGATATCAGTATCTGGGCGTAGGGGATATATCAGATTACTACAAAGAATCCTTTTGCCAGATTATGCTTCCTAAAGCGCGCAGCACGAACTTGAGGACGGATCATGGGTATGCCTATCTGCATGGGGTGCAGATTACGCTGGATGTGAATAATTTTTTCTATGGCAATACACTGATGGATAATATGAAGGAAGTTACGGATGTAAGATATGGCTCTAGGGAGGCAGACGAAAATGTGATACGCAATCTGCAGAAGACCAGTATGGTTTCAGTTCCCGTATTTAAGGATGCCGTGCTTATGGAAATAAGTTATGAGAAAAAGGGAAGCAGAAGCGATCAGTATTTCCCGAAAGCAGAAATTTTTGAGTATATCAGGATGGACAGTGAAAATTATCTTGCGGTGGAAATCTATCTGTCAGGCGAGGATTACGATGATTCCACGAATGCCGTGATCAGGGAACTGGAAAATGCGTATGGGATTGATTTGTCGAACTATTATAATGAAGAATCGTCAGAAGCAAATGGGGACACGCCTGAAATTTCGGATGGCATAGAGCCTTCCGTCACGGTGGCAGCGATGATGGGGAACGAGGCAGACGAAAGCAGGGAGGAACTTCCCGATACTGTACTTTGGTTCAATGCCACCTATGCGCCGCTTACCTACAGTAATGGGTGGGATTGGAGGATGGTAGGCGGAGTGGAGCCTACGGAAGAAATGATAGAGATTAAGAAATACGGACTTCAGTCCAGCTGGAAGGTAAGTGACAGGCAGACTGCGCTGGAAACCGCCAGGAACTTGCAGGAGAACGGGCACAGGGGAAGCTTCCAGAAATGTATGGATGAACTGGATGAACTGGGACTTCTTGAGTTGGAAGAAAAGGAATTTAAAAAAGAATTTTTGAAGTCTGAAATCGAAGACAAGGACTATCGTTATGTGCTGGCTTACAATATGCATCAGGCAGGTTTTGACGCTGATGATATGGCGGCGTGGGATTTATGCAGAGTAAATCAGTTGTATGCGGACTACTATATCTGCGGATATATGACTTACGAGGAAGCCATGGATGCATCCCTTGAAAATTCCCTTATCCTGCAGCAGATGTATTCCTCCTGGGAGGAAATGGTAGAAGGATATATGCTGGGATATCAGTTCTGGAGCAGGGACTCAGGAACAGGCGAGGATTCCTCCACGAAGGAAAGATACCATTTTTATGAACTTCTGCGGGAATCACAGGACAGCCCTTATGTGCTCGACTGGGATATGAAGCTGGAAAAAAGCTGGTAGTGGACTGTATTTGTAATGAATAGTAGGAGAATAGCGGTGAAAAAGAGAAAAATCTTGTGGGGGATTGTTGCAGCTTTTATGATTTTCCTTTTTTTCGGGTGGAAGATACAGGATAAGGCGGATTCTGGCCAATATGCAGTCTACCTGACATATGCGGATACATTGATCGGCAAAGAATATGTTGAGGGTGAAGATACGCAGGAATATATGGATATGTATATGGAATATGTGAAGAATATGCTCTGTGCATTCGGCATGGCGGAAACGGATGCGCAGCAATCGGCGGATTCCATCCAGCGTCTGCTGCGGGAAATCTGTGCATCTACGCTGACGATAGATCAGCGGTATGACCCGTCTAAAACATACAACGTGTATACCGCGGAAACCTTACAGCAGCTGTTTACCAACGTAGATGTGGATAAGATGCTTAAAACCTTAAGGATTGACGGACAGGAGAAATACATAGTGATGGACGTGGAGCAGGCAAAGAAAATCAATGCGCTTCTGGTGGAGGAAAATCTGGAAGCATTGAAGGATTATTCTACGTTTACGATGCTCAATGACGTTGCCCAATATGCAGATGAAACATTTGTAAAACTTCAGGGTGATATGCGGAATGCACTATATGGTATTACAGAGAGCTGGGAGGATGAAAAAATATGGATGAAGCTGACCCAGGAACTGCTTCCCTGGGATTTTGGCATGATTTATGTGGAAGAGCATTTTTCACAGGAAGATAAGGAGGAAGTAGAGAAGATCATTGCCCAGATTCTGGAAGAGTACGAGGCAATCATCTTAAAGCAGGATTGGATGAGCGAGGCGACGAAGGAGAAGGCAATCCGCAAGCTTGAGACCATGCAGATCAAAATCGGATACCCGGATCAGTGGCCGGATGCAAAAGATATGATGCAGGTTACCCCTGTTTCGGAGGGCGGAAGCCTGATGTCGAATCTGCTGGTAAGTATGAAGGTATCGATTGAAGATATGTTAGACCGGCTGGGAGACGGGGTGGATAGAAGCGAGTGGGCAGATACACCCCAGACAGTCAACGCCTATTACGATCCGCAGAATAATGAGATTGTTTTTCCGGCGGCAATTCTGCAGGCGCCATTTTTTGATCGGGAGAATAGTTACGGCGCCAAAGTGGACGGCGAGCTGACGCTGATGGAAAACATTGCGGATTTAGGTGCCATAACATGTATTTCTTCCATTCTGAGAAATGATGAAGAGGCTTTGGATGAAGCCTTCGGTCAAATGACGTATAACTGGGCAGCCGAGGATACGGCAAGTTATATGATGTACCTGATCAGCACCGATACACATGCGCTTAATAAAGTGAGAGTGAATGCCATCTTAAGTTCCTGCGAAGCCTTTTATGATCTTTATGATATCAAGGAAACAGACGGCATGTATGTGGCGCCGGAAGAACGTGTGGGGATTTGGAGATAATGGCAGCAGCTAATACAAAAGATATGACAACAGGCAGCCCGGCGCGTTTATTGCTGGCATTTTCCATGCCCCTTATGCTGGGCAATCTGTTCCAGCAGTTATATACGTTTGTGGATGCGCTGATTGTAGGGCAGTGCGTGAGCGCCAATGCATTGGCAGCGCTGGGGGCGACGGAATGGCTGACTTTTATCATGTTCGGCGTGATTTCAGGAGTGACGCAGGGGTGCTCGGTAGTGATTGCCCGTTTTTTTGGTGAAAAACAGGAAGCGCAGCTTAAGAGAGCCATATATGCAGGTGTGTGGATTGCGGCAGCAGGTGCAATTCTATTTACAGCAGCAGGCCAGATCGTTATAGGTCCTATGCTGGGCGCCCTGCGGACACCTGTTGAGGTTCTCGATCTTACGGATACATATCTTCGGATTCTCTATGCAGGAGTTCCGGTTACTTTTGTTTATAATATTGCAGCTGCCATACTGCGGGCGATGGGGAACAGCAGGAAGCCCCTTCATGGGATGATTATAGCTTCTCTTGCCAATATCGCATTTGATATGTTTTTGGTGATGGGGCTGGATATGGGGATTGCCGGAGCAGCCTTAGGCACGGTACTGGCACAGATTCTGGCAGCAGGATACTGCCTGATGGCTATAAGAAAGATTGAAGCATGCCGTATCGGAAAGGGAAACAGGGTACTTGACCGGAGGATTCTACAGGAAGAGATTCGTATGGGCATCCCCATGGGGGTGCAGAATATCATTACCGCCATTGGCGGTCTGGTGGTACAGGCGACGGTAAACAGTTTCGGTATCCTGTTCCTGACAGGGTATGCTGCCGCAAATAAAGTGTATGTGCTGTTGGAAATCGCAGCAACTTCCTATGGACACGGCATTTTGACCTATACGGCACAGAATATGGGCAGCAAAAGCGGCAGGCGGGTCCGCAGCGGACTAATCGCGGCATTGTTGATCGGAACTGCTACAGCTCTTATCATGTCAGGAATCATGGTATTTGCCGGAGGAGATATTGTAGGGCTATTTATCAAAGAACAAGAGATTGGGGCAGATGAAATGATAAGGGTGGGATATCATTACCTATGTGTTCTGGCACTTGGGTTCCCTCTGCTATACTGCCTTTATGTGCTCAGAGCCTGCATTCAGGGAATGGGAGATTCCGTGATTCCCATGCTGTCCAGTCTGATACAAGTATTTATGCGTGTAATGGGTGCGCTGCTTCTGACTCGCGTAGTGGGAAAGGAAGGCATTTTCTGGGGAGAAGTGCTTGCTTGGGCTGGAGCCGACTTGCTGCTATCCTTGATAAGTGCGAAGAAGATTTCAAGCCTTGGCAGCGCTTGAATTTGTATATGTAATATTTTGTAACAGTTCAGCCCGCAAGGACAGGACTGTTATAATATTTTACAGATAAATAAAAATATCCGTTACATAAGACGGTTTATGTGGTATGCTTACGGTAAGCTGTGTTCTTGTCTGGGGGAAGTATGTGAGGAAAATTGATTGAGAATGGTGGAGACGTAAAATGGATCGATCACGCTGCAGAGGTATCAATGAAAAACAAAAGAGAAAGACGGCTGTTTATGCCGTAATTGGTGGGAGCATCATTGCATCGATTCTCCTGCTTACTTCCATATGGGTCTCAAGCACGGCAAGGGAAGGGACAAGTCAGGCTGTGAGCAGAGTCAGTGAATTTTATCTGGAGGAACTGGCAGGACGGAGAGCCCAGGTGGTTTCAGAAGAATTGAAAAATGGCTTTGCCCACATGGAAAATGCGCTTGAAGTATTGGATGAATCGGATTTAGAGTCTGAGGAGACACTTCGGGAATTTCTTGGAAAAGTTAAAAAGCTGTATGGTATTGACCGGTTTGCCCTGGTGAACGAAAACGGAATCGTTTATACGGAACACAGCACGGAATCTGGTCTTAGCAAATATAGCTTCCTATCGGAGGAACTGACAGAGCCTGTGATCAGTACAGCAAATCTTTATGAGGCAAAAAAGCAGGTGATTTTAGCGACTCCTGTTGAGAATGTGGAGTTTATGGGTGTACAGATCAAGGTGTGTTTTATCCAGATCAATATTGATGAAATGATCAGTTCCCTGACGCTGCAGACTGGGGATAATGAAACTTATTGCAGCTTGTATCACCGCAATGGCGAAGGTCTGACAAATAGTGACTTTGGCAGTTTTGATGCGGGGAATAACCTCCTTACGATGCTTAAAGATGCACAGATAGATGAGAAATTCAGCTATGAACAGCTGGAAAATGATTTTACGACCGGAAGTGCAGGGCAGATATCCTTTAATTATCTTGGTGCCAGGCAGGACTTATGTTATATTCCAGTAGAGGGTACCAATTGGATGCTGACGATTCTGATTGGGGATAATGTCATCAGCGACCAGATCAGTTCCATCAGTTCCGGCATGATGAAGCGCAGCATTATACAGATCATCCTTACGGTGGTGGTGATGTTTGGCGTGTTTGTGGTGCTGATTCATCAGTCCAGGAAGAGCGCACGTATTCTTTTAGAGCAGGAAAAAGCAGATGGAGATAAGATAAGGGCAGCTTTTGCACAGGTGGAAAGACAGCAGACGGCAATGGAAAATATTCATGCTGCCATGGGTTCCGGTTTATGGAGCATGGAATTTGATGAGAAGGGAGAACTGCTGTCCTGTACATGGTCAGAGGTTTTCCGCAAGATGGTTGGATATGAGAGCAGAGAAACCTTCCCGGACAGGATGGAGTCCTGGTCAGATTTACTTTATGAGGAAGATAAGGAATGGGTATTGAAGGAATACTGGGATACGGTAAAAGATTATACAGGTGAGAAAACATTTAATGTGGAGTACCGCCTTTCGACCAGGCATGCAGGGGTAAGGTGGTTTCACGCCGCCGGCAGATTGTCCAGACGAGAGGATGGCTCACCGATTACCTTTGTGGGACTCTTTGTGGATATCGATGATGAGAAAAAGATGGAAGAACGCTTAAGGAAGCAGAAGATCGATCTTGAAGATGCTCTTGCAGCGGCGCAGCATGCCAATCGGGCAAAAACAGTCTTCCTCAACAATATGTCCCATGATATCAGAACGCCTATGAATGCCATTATTGGATTTACATCTTTAGCGGCAACACATATCGACAACAAGGAACAGGTTCAGGACTATCTGTCAAAGATCACCACCTCCAGCAATCACCTGCTCAGCCTTATAAACGATGTGCTGGATATGAGCCGTATTGAAAGCGGAAAAGTAAAGATCGAAGAGAAAGAAACGTCTCTGCCGGAGGTTATGCATGACTTAAAGACGATTGTGCAGTCTGACATTGCATCTAAACAGTTGGATTTCTACATTGATACAGCAGATGTAGTCAATGAAAATATTTTGTGCGATAAACTCAGGCTGAATCAGATACTGCTCAATTTATTGAGTAATGCCATGAAATTTACGAAACCCGGCGGTATTGTGAGCGTCCGTATTCTGCAGAAGGAATATGCGCCTGAGGGATGGGCTTCCTATGAATTTCAGGTCAAAGATACCGGAATTGGGATGAGTCAGGAGTTCCTTGCCCATGTCTTCGAGCCCTTTGAACGAGAGAGCACAAGCACCATCAGCGGGATTCAGGGAACCGGGCTGGGAATGGCGATTACCAAAAATATCGTGGATATGATGGGAGGCAAGATTTCGGTTGTCAGTGAAGAGGGAAAGGGATCGACCTTTACAGTGGCGTTAAAGTTCAGAACGTGTTCTGGAACGGTGCGCCAGGAGGTAGTGCCAGAACTTAAGGGACTGCGCGCATTGGTGGCGGATGATGATTTCAATACCTGCTCCAGCGTGACGAGAATGCTTTCCATTATCGGCATGAGACCGGACTGGACGACTTCCGGAAAGGAAGCGGTGCTCCGTGTCAAGATGGCAGGGGAGCAGAATGATGAGTACGCCGCTTATATTATCGACTGGCTGATGCCGGATATGAACGGAATCGAGGTGGTAAGGCGCATCCGCGGGATTATCGGGGAGGGGAAACCAATCATTATCCTGACGGCTTATGACTGGTCTGATATAGAGGAGGAGGCAAGAAAGGCAGGCGTCACGGCATTTTGCTCAAAGCCGATTTTCTTGTCGGAACTTAGGGAAATTTTAGAGTCTCCATTTACAATCAATAAAGAAGAGACAATTTCTGGAGAAGAGATTTCCTTTAACGGAAAGAAAATACTTCTTGTTGAAGATAATGAGATTAATCAGGAAATTGCAGTAGAAATCCTAAAGGAAATGGGATTTGTTATGGATGTGGCGGATGATGGCGCAATTGCCGTGGATAAGGTAAAGTCGGCAGAACATGGTCAGTATGATCTGATTTTGATGGATATACAGATGCCCATTATGGATGGATACGAGGCAGCAAGACGGATAAGAGCGTTGGAGGATGCTGCCCTTGCCAATATTCCAATCATAGCAATGACGGCAAATGCTTTTGAGGAAGACAGAAAGGCAGCTTTTGATGCCGGAATGAATGCACATATTGCAAAACCTATCGACACGCGGAAGCTGATGGAACTTTTAAAGGATATTCTAAATAAATCATGATGTGCTGCGGACAATGCAAAAGTCATTGTCCGCAGTATTGTGGAGCATGGCAGCGCTTGTAAGTTAGGAAGGAATCCGCAATATCTGACCGATATTCAATAGATCGCTGGTAAGACCGTTCAGGCGTTTGATATCATCTACAGTGGTGTTATATCTTCTTGAAATCAGCCAGAGGGTATCGCCGGGGCGGACAGTATATTCTATATAAGGTCTGGTGCCTTGAGAGGGAATCTTTAAAATCTGTCCTACATCAATCAGAGTGCTGGTAAGATTGTTCAGACGTCTGATGGCATCTACAGTGGTTCCGTAGCGCTGGGCAATCAGCCAGAGGCTGTCTCCCGGCTGAACGGTATATTCGATAACACCGGAACCGGAGCCGTCAGGACCAGGCATGGGGATATTCTGGTTGATTCCCAGATATACATCGTATAATGCCTGCCATGTAAGGGGACCGACAATACCGTCGGCATTCAAATCCATTGCCCGCTGAAAGGCAGTCACTGCCTGACGGGTGCCGTCCCCGAAAATGCCATCCTGAGCTGGAGCCGGGATGCCGGGGTAATATTCAGAAATAACATTCAGAAGATATTGCAAGGTGATTACATTTTGACCGGATGTGCCTTGGCGGAGCACCGCGTCCGGCGGTACCGTTCCGATTCCAAGAGTGTTTCCTTCACTGTCAAGTTCCCCCAGCCTTGTAACGGCAGTATACAGATTAGAAATTTTATACCAGGTGGATTTACCCACGATGCCGTCTGGAGCCAGATTGAAAATACTTTGAAATCTGGTGACGGCGGCTTTGGTGCTGTCGCCAAATACGCCTGTTTCATCTGTGATGACGGGGATAGCAGGATAATTTTGACGTATTCGGTTCAGGTAGGTCTGAATGGTCTGCACATCAAGTCCTCTGCTTCCGACTCTTAACGGCGTGCCGGGGTAAGAGGAGAGGACGCCGGAGATGATGTTCGTCTGCACAATTTCGATATCATTGGGATAATAGGAGCGCAGAATCTGAAGGGGGGAAAGTCCCTGATTTGCCAGCGTGACCGTGCCCCACTGGGAAAGTCCGGAACAGGAAACGGTGGAGCCATTGCAAAAAGAAGTAAAATAAGGAGCATTCTGTCCACGGCGCTTCACATACTCATTAAAGATTTCATCTACAATCCGGCTGATGGATTCATAAATCGGGCGTCCGTAGACAAAGCCCTGATCATAGGCGGTGCTGCTTGTTATATCGAAATTATAGCCCCGGTTTTTATACCATTCTGTATAAACGCGGTTTAATGCAAAGGTGATGATGGCATAAATATTGGCTCTTAAAGAGGAGTCGGGCCAGGTGGGATAAATTTCACTGCTGGCAGCATTTTTTACATAATCGGGAAAGCTGACCTGTACATTTGCAGCAGATGTGCCGGGAGCGCCTAGATGGACGGTGATAGGATTGGGAATCGCCACCTGACGAAGCACGCGCGCTTCAGCGACGGTACCTTCCTGTTCACGCGCCTGATTCGAGGCAACGGCAGGCTTTCCGATAGGAATCTCCGTCTGAAAAGGACTGCGCTGCATATTCTGCATGGGCACAAGGGTAAGAGGGAGAAATGCGGTTTCCTGGTCGTAAATGGGAATATCTGAAAGATATAGGGAATTAAATCCATTAGCCCTTGCCAGTACATTATAGCTTATGTACGGCAGACCGGAAAAATAGGGGATTTGTGAAAATCGCTTATCTAATGTTTCAAGGGGGATCTCTTTAGCCTCTCCATTTTCATCTGTCTGTAATTCATATACGCTGTTTCCGCGATCGTCCGTCACCCTAAGCCAAGCGCCGCTTAAAGGAATCGCATCGTGGGCAGTGCGTGCCTGTATGGTCAAATAACCGATAGCCATAAATCAAATATTCTCCTTTTGAAACCTTGATCCTATAAACTATAAATATGTATCAAAAGTGATAACAGTTCCAATTTGTGCAGATAGAGTGTTATCAATAGCATCATTTTGTGTTAAACTTAATGGATAGGAAAAGATCAGAGAAAGTTTGCGCTGGTCAAAATGCCGTTTGTGCGGCGGAATGAGAGGGAATATGGGAGAATATACATTGGAGTGCTGCGTAGACAGTGTAGAATCTGCTCTGGCGGCAGAAGAAGGCGGAGCGGACCGTCTGGAATTGTGCAGTGCGCTTATCATAGGAGGAATCTCACCGGGCATTGCTTTATTTGAAAAAGTAAGACAGTATGTGCGTCTTCCAATCCGTGTTCTTCTGCGTCCACGCTTTGGTGATTTTCTCTATACGGAATATGAATTTGAAATGTTGAAAAGAGAAGTAGAGCTATTCCGGCAGGCAGGCGCTGAAGGAATCGTGATTGGGTGCCTTAAGGAGGACGGCAGCCTTCATATGGAGCAGATGCGGGAGCTGATTGAAATAGCCGGAGGGATGAAGGTCACGCTGCACAGAGCATTTGATGTGTGCTCGGACCCGCTGCAGGCTTACAAGCAGGCAAAAACACTTGGAATCGATACAATACTGACATCGGGACAGGAAAGCAGCTGCCTTAAAGGAATGCCGCTTATAGGAAGACTTTGCAGTCTGCGTGAGGAAATAGATGGACCAAAGCTCATGGCAGGGGCAGGAGTGACGCCGCAGGTTATCGGACGCTTCCTTTTGGAAACGCAGGTGAAAGATTATCATTTGTCTGCAAAAACAATCTTGGAAAGCCGTATGCACTATCGCAGGGAGGGAGTTCCTATGGGACTTCCGGCAATGAGCGAATATAGCATTTTTAGAACGGACAGTAAAATCGTGGCGCAGGCAAAGAAGGTGCTGACAGATTATTTCGGCGCCAAGACATCAATGGAAGGATAAAGGAGGAGAAATGAGAAGTAAAGGACAAGCAGCTTTTTATGCGTTAGCCGGGGGATATCTTTTGTATCTGGCATATCAGCTATTTGGAGGAAGGATGGATAATGGGGGCGAGAATTATTGGGTGGCATTGATCTTCAGTATTTTCTTTGTCATTGCCGGAGCAGCAATCTTAATTTATACTGCAATCATGTATCAGAAGGTAACAAAGCAAGAAACGCAGGCATCCTCCAAAAAAGAAGAGGATACCGGACATAAACTAGAGGAGCAGCCTACGGAAACAGCGTCCGCACAGACCGAGGAATATGCAGAGGAAGAGGAGAATTAGGGCGCCTCACTTTTTATTACAATCGGCTGGATTGAAAAGCGCGACAGCGTCTGCCAGAGAACCTGCTTTACTGCCAACTGCCGCTGCAAGAAAGATCCACACAAACATTTTGACAGGGAAACACAGGAACAGGAGCATGGTTACGGCAAAAGGCTTTTTCATGATGCCGCCTAAAAGAGAGGCGGTAACAATCGCGGCGGCAAATACAACATGCTCGCTGCTTCCCGGGAATGTAAGCCCTGCAATTCCATAGCCGAGACAGACGCCGGCAAAAATGACAGGAAAGAAATGTCCGCCCCTTAATCCTGACTGGATGCATATATTGGTGAGCAGAACCTTCAAAAAAGCGATTCCGATCAGGCACCATGGAAGGTAGTCAAAAGGGTGTGTCATCAGAGTGCTCATCTGTTCTTCCCCGGAAAACATAATGACAGGAAGGAAGAAGCCTGTGACTCCAAGCATGAGCCCGCCGAGGGTTTCCCGTATGATGGCAGGGAGTTTCAGGGCAAGAAATTGACACGCGTGGTGGGTGAACTGATAAAAAAGGGCAAGTAAGCAGCCGCTTATAATGTAAGGGAGAATCATCAGATAATCTCTATGGGCAGGTTCTGCCGCAGGAAAAGAGGGGAAGCCCTCCATTCCGGCACCGAACAGGGCAGACAAGAGAAGATAGGTGCCGCTGCCTGCGGCAAGGGCAAGTCCGTAGACCAATACTTTAGAGGTTTTAGTCAGCGCAGGGATTTCCCTGTCCTGACTTTCTTCTTCCACCGCAAAGATACCGAAGAGGGGAGAATGAAATAGTACGCCCAGGGTGACAGCCATACCGACATCGGAGTATTCTTTGGCATGTTTGCGGGCAAATTTGAGGTTCTCACCTGCCCAGCAGCATAATCCCACAATGATTCCTGTAAGCCCTGCTTCCGGTCCCACGCTGCTTCCGATTAACAGCGGCAGGAGCGCTGCAATGAGCAGCACGAGCATATTCCGGTATTCATAGCGCTTATCTGCTTTCATTTTGCCGAGGACGGTGGAGAGCTCTTCGGGATAATCGCCGAACATTTTTCTGAAGATGCCGATTACCAGACCGCCTAAGACACAGACGATAATCGTATAAAAAGGAATCTGGATTCTGCCCGGGAGCCATTCCCAGATCAAAGAAGTCCCCATAGACATCGCTTTCAAGAAAATCCATATTATTGCCCCCGTAAAGGCTCCAATAATAGCGCAGAATGCGCCCAGATAGAATTGATTTTTTGCTTTTACATTCATTTTTATCTCCTTGTCTATTTGCGCCGCCGGAGCGAACGCATGTTCATATATCTAAGAAGCCGTTTTGATGAGTTTCATGATTTACATATTGCATTTACATTCATTAACAGTATACAATAAGGCGAGAAGAGCTACAAGGAGGAGATAAGGAAAATGAACACATTTTTGACAAGTACGGTTATTTTGCTGACGCTTGTCGTCTGGCTTGGTTTTTTCAATGAAAAGGTAACGAAGTTTACGCATGAGATTTCGTTGATGCTGTTCTCTGTCTTGCTTGGCGGCATTTTGGTCGGAATCGGCATGCTGTTTCAGGGAACGGATACGATTCTGCAAAAAATTACGGATTTTAAACTGTTTGATTTGGAGGACTTTTTGATAGAAGGCGTGCTCTGCTTCATGCTGTTTGCAGGTTCCTGCCATATGCGGCTTTTAGATTTCAAAAAACATGCAAGGGCAATCTCCATTCTGGCAGTGGGTGCAACATTTCTGGGAGCATTATTTTACGGGCTCTTATTTTACGGGGCAGGACAGCTCCTGGGGTTATCCCTCACGCTGCCGGTTTGCTTGATGTTCGGCAGTATCGTTGCGCCTACGGATCCTATTGCGGCGACCAGTATTTTAAAGAAATTTAAGCTCCCGTCGGGAATCAGCTTTATCATCGAAGGGGAATCCCTGCTCAACGATGGCATGGGCGTTGCGCTTTTCGTTTTCTTTTCAAGTATGGCAACGGCGCAGGAGAGCGGCGGCTTTTTCTTGGTGATGGCAAAAGAACTGCTGGGGGCGGTCTTGGTGGGAATGGCGGTAACGCTGATCTGCTACCCCATATTCCGGCATACAAAGGATGCAGCACGGCAGATTTTTACCAGCCTCCTTGCTGTATCTATGTCCTATGTGCTTTGCGAGTATTTTGGCTTTTCCGGTGCTATCGCATCTGTTGTCTGCGGTGTCTTGTTTTCGGCACTGCGTAACCGGGCACAGCAATTGGGCTGCCCCCTTGATTTAGAGCAGTTTGATATATTCTGGGGGATTTTGGATACGCTCCTTAATTCGGTCTTATACGTAATGCTGGGACTGACCTTTATACATATTCTTCAGATGCCCCATGTACTGATTTTATCACTGATTGCCATTGTGGCGAATCTTGCCGGAAGGTCGGGCAGCCTGGGGGTGTCTTCTGTGTTTATAGGGAAGCTCCCGGATGGATATGACAAAAAGAGCTTTATCAAGCTGCTCACTTGGGGAGGACTAAGGGGAGGGCTTTCCGTTGCGCTTGCCATGAGTACAAGAAGCATGGTGGGAGATGAAATTTATAATATTATTTTAGGAGGAACCTATGCAATCGTGTTCTTTACAACTATCGTACAGGGCATGACGATGCATAGGGTATATCAGAGTATTAAAAAGAAAGGAAATTTATCATGATGGGAAAATGGGAGATAGAAAAGCCGGAAACTGTCAGGATGGCGCAGGAGAAACGCAGGGGAATGAATATATTTTTAGAGATTCTTACTTTTTTGGCGGTTATCATTGCTGTTGGAATTGTGCAGTCTCTGATTATGATTCCGCTGCAAATGCTGATGACTCCGGCAAATAATGATTTGAAACTGATAATCATGTTATTTTCCAATATTGGCATGATTCTGGTGCCTCTTGGATTCTGCAAGCTGATTCAGAAAAGAAATCTGGCTACACTGGGATTTAGGAAAAAAGGAGCTTTTAAGGAATATCTGCTTGGGGCTGCAACTGGGTTTCTGGCGTTTTCTGCTGCAGTTTTAATCTGTGTGATTACAGGGACGGTGAAAATAGAAGAAGGACTTTCGGAAACTTTTACGATGGGCATGTTTGTATTATTCGTGCTTGGATTTATGATTCAGGGGATGGCAGAGGAGGTTCTTTGCAGGGGATATTTTATGGTATCTTTGGGCAGACGCAATCCTATGTGGGCTGCTATCCTGCTCAATGCACTTGTCTTTGCAGCTATGCACCTGCTCAATGATGGTATTAGCGTATTGGCATTTATAAATCTTGTATTGTATGGCATTTTTATTTCGCTATATTTTATGAAGAGAGGAAATATCTGGGTGGCGGGAGGATTTCATTCCGTATGGAATCTTGCACAGGGAAATATATATGGTATTTTGGTAAGCGGTATGAGGAGCGACTGTACATTGCTTAAAAGTACGACGGTGCAGGGAAGGGAGATCGTAAACGGGGGCGCTTTTGGAATAGAGGGCGGGCTTGCCATGACGATCGTATGCCTTGCCGGAATCTTGTTTTTGGTTTTATGCTGCAGCAACAAAAAAGAATCATAGAGTTGTTTTGTTGGAGATATGTGATAAAATAGTAGTATAGTACCAAAGAAAGCGATATGAGGAAGGGATAAGGGAAGGTTGAAGACGAAGAGGGGATTACTTTGTGCGGCGATTGCTGCTTTCTTGCTATGTATAAATTTAATGTGCGTTTATGCGAAGGAGACGGAAAGTAAGGGGCGGGTTCTTTTCATCAGTTCGTATTCCTATGGGAGGACCAACACCCAGGCACAGATAGAAGGCATGACTGCCAAAATGGGAAAGAACATTGTGCTGGATTATGAATTTATGGACACCAAAAGGGTGGATGATGAAGTTTCCAGACAGCAGTTTTATGAGAGTATTTCCTATCGGATGTCAAGGTCAGAGCCGTATGATGTGGTTATTTTAGGAGATGATGCGGCATTTTTGTTTGCCATGGAGTATAGAGAAACCTTATTTGATGGAATCCCGTTGGTTTATCAGGGAGTGAATGATGAAGATATAACGATGGAATTTCTGGAGGATCCGACGATTACCGGAATCGCAGAGGAACTGTCTGTAGAAGAGAATATTTCATTTGGACTCACTCTTTATCCGTGGGCACGAAAGGTCGTCGCCATTTTGGATGACAGTATTACAGGGCAGGCAGAGAGAAAATCGTTTTATGAATGTGCAGAGCGCTACCCGGATTTGATATTTAAAGAAATCAATACATCATCGCTCACCACCAATGAGCTGCGCAGGGAAATCCGTAAATTGGGGAAAGATACGCTCCTTCTATATATTATAATGACGGAGGATGCCAGCGGAAGAAGATACAGCGATGAAGAAGCTTCTCAGATGATTGTCAATCATGCAAGAATTCCAACTTTGTGTATGTTAGAGGACAGAATGGGAAACGGATTTCTCGGCGGAAATGTGGTTTCCATGTATCGGTCCGGCGAGATAGCTGCGAAGATTGCCACTGACATCGTTTATGGGTACCAGAATGATGCCATCGGTACGATTATAGACAGCCCAAATATATATTGCATAGACGAGCTTGCGATGAAGCGGTTTGAATTATCCCTGTCGCTGATTCCGGAGGACGCGGTTGTGATCAACCATCAGCCTTCTTTTTGGGAGAGGAACAAGGAGGCTCTGGTTCCCGGAAGCATTCTGGTAATTGTATTGCTGGCTGCAATTTTTTGGGTCGTGATTGACAATTATAAACGCAGAAAATTGATGGAAGAGCTGGAAGAGGCACGGAATATTATGGAGTCTGCATCACAGCATGATTTCCTGACCGGATTGTCGAACAGAAGCAAGTTTATGATGGATTTAAAGGATTATGTAGCAGCGGGTACGCCGTGTACGATTATGATGCTGGATATCGACCATTTTAAGAGTATCAATGATACTTATGGGCATTCGGCAGGTGATGAGGCCCTGCGGCAGCTGGCAGACAGGTTAAAGGAAATGCAGACACCTATATTGACACCTTATCGCTTTGCCGGGGATGAATTTATTATTCTTCTAAAGAGTGCACAGAAAAAAATCGTGGATAAAGAGGTGTTCAAGTGCAGCCAGCTTTTTAAGGATTCTTTTACTTTGGCAGGGGAGAAAAAGCAGATTGGAGGCAGTATTGGAATTGCCTCTTATCCGGCAGACGCGGTGGAGGTCGAACAATTGATCAACTGTGCGGATGATGCCATGTATCAGGTGAAGAAAAGCGGCAGAAATCATTATGCGTTTTACCATGGTTAAATAGGAAGCGGAAATTGGGACAGAACTTCTCTTGCAACATAGAGGGTTCTGTCCTTTTTTACGGATAAAGTCCATTTAACCAGAGTGATGATCCCCTTTTCGATTTCCATGCAGGTGATGCAGCGCGGATGCACACAGCTTCCGGTGTTCATGTAATAGGGGGCTGACGCATCTAAGCGGGGTCTGTGGGTGTGCCCGGTTACCAGAGGTCTTTGTGTGCGCTGGGCATAGTCCCCTAATCGTTGTTCGATTCTGTCTTTATGGGTGTAATTTTTGGCAGCGCTGGTGGGATCGAGCATGCCGAAGTGCTCTAAGGTCCGCCATACATATCTGACAAGGAAGCGGTTAAACTTCCATAAGGTGGAATTAAAAAAGTCAGCCTGATGACCATGGGTCAGGTATAATTGATAATCATAACATGTGCTTTTTAATATAATTCCTTCATAAAAGGAGAGTTTTGGAAACAGGGTCTGGTTACATTGGGTGTCTGTACAGAAAAAGGAAGAGCATACAGAATTACTGTATCCGCGCTTTTTCTTTTCCATATCATGATTTCCGTAGACCATATAGAGTCTGTTCTGACGGTAGAATAGGGAGAGGAGCCAGAACACATTGTTGTGTATCTCGATGATCTGGCTCATCTTCCTGTTTTCCCAAAGTTCATCCCCGTCTCCAAGTTCAATGTAAGTGAAACCATGTTCGTAGTAATGGGTGAGCGCAGTAAAATAAAGGTTTTCATTTTTAAGAAAATTGTCGTTGGAGTCGCCCTTGCCTCTGTGGCAGTCGCTGATAATTGCATAACGGCTGTATTTATTTAATGGTAACTCTGGTGCATTTTCAAAGGCACGGGAAAGACGGGAAAAATAGCTCATGGGAAAAGTCCTTTCAATTTATTTCTTTTTGTGTCTGCAATATCTGCGAGGTCTTAACATTTTGCGGAAAGCAAATGGCAGGAGATAATATAAATACAAAAGTTTATCTACTGTGGAACAAAAATAACGTGTGATACATAAATAAATACGGCAGAAGAGACGGTTGGCAAATTGTGCCCATGCGCGTACCAGGCGTTTAAAGCAGCTATAATGCCGGTCATTTGGACCACCGAACTGAATGCGGATTTCGTTGCCGCATGAACGTATGCATTCTTTCGGCAGATCCGTCTGACGCAGGCTGTTTAAAAAGCTGTGCAGCATGTCGCAGTCAGGAAATAGGATAGAAGTATTCAGGTATAATTGCGAAGGCTTTGAGAACTGTCCCATACAAAATGCGGTGAGCCACCAAGTTCTCTTGGAAACTGCTGCGAGTTTCGTTTTTTCTTTTGTAAGGCAGAAGGAGAGGGGCAGCATGTCGCAGTCAGATACCGAATGAAAATGGGCATAGGGAAGTTCCTTTTCGGGGAGCAGGTCGTCGGCATAGTAGATACCGATTTCAGCCCCTGTATTGATTCCGTACTGTCCTTTCCAAAATTCAATCAGCCAGGTTCTGTGCTGATAAGGAAAATAAACCGGAAGGTAATCGAACACCATGTTGAAAAAAGGAGCCGAACGGTCAAACAGCCCCATGTATCCGGCTTCTCGCTGCCAGGCATCGTTTCTGGAGGAAATGATGTCCTCAGACTGGTCATAACAGTAGCCGAAGGGCTTTATGAGAGTGTTAAGCAGTTCGCATTTTTCTATAGGGGTCATGGAGCAGACCTTTTTAATTGCCCAGCGTCTGCGGCAGGTGCCAAGGATTAAAACAAGAAGAATTGCAAAAATTACTATAATGATAGAAAAGTACATAAAATAATTCCTAAAGTATATTCTTGCTATATAATATGTAAATTGCACCATCCGGTGCGCTTGAAAAATGAAATGAATGCAGTATAATGATTAGTAAAAAGAGGAAGATGATTTAAGCAGATTTTAACTGGAATGGAGGCTGGATGTTATGAACATTGAACAGGTTTTAAAGCAGCTTGATGGGCTGTTTGCGCAGCACAAGGTAGATCAGGTGGAATCTTTTTTAATTCGCAGGATAGATGAGGCGACGGCAGAGGGGGATACCGGTTCGCTGATTACGCTGTTAAATGAAATGATTGGACACTACCGGGAAACAGGGGAGTTTGAAAAATCCATATCCTGCTGCAGGCAGGTGCTGATCTTGATGGAAGAGGCAGGATTAAAGGGCAGTGTCGCCTATGCCACGACGCTTTTAAATGTGGCGAATGCATGCAGGGCAGCGGGGCTTTTAAGAGAATCTATGGTGTATTATCAGGAAGTGAAAGGCGTCTATGCAGAAAAGCTTTCACCTACGGATTTCCGCTATGCCAGCCTGTATAACAATATGAGCCTTTTGTTTCAGGAGATGGGGGATTATGAGAGTGCATGTGACTGCTTAGAGCGGGCATTGGGCATTGCTTCTATGTATAGCGAGGCAAGGATTGAAGTGGCGGTGACTTATACCAATCTTGCCGCATCACAATTAAAGCTGGGAAGGTTCGGCGAGGCAATCGATAATCTTAAAAAAGCATTTGCCATTTTTGAGATGGACGAGGACAGGGATTATCATTACAGCGGCGCCCTTTCCGCAATGGGGGAAGCCCAGTATCTGGCAGGCAATTTAGAGGAGTCCGCCCGTTATTATAAATTGGCGCTTCGTGAGATTGAAAGAAATGTGGGCAGAAATAAAGCATATGAAATCACCCTGCAGAACTTAAGCGCGGTGACGGAAAAGATGCAGGAACTTCCCGTAAAAAACAGGCAGTTTAAAAACGGGATGGAGTTATGCATGGCTTTTTACGAGGAATATGGGATACCCATGATACGGAAGAAATTTCCCGAGTACGAGCAGATGATAGCGGTAGGTCTCGTGGGGGAAGGTTCAGAGTGTTTTGGATTTGACGATCAGGTATCAAGAGATCATGATTTTGGACCGGGGTTCTGCATGTGGCTGACAGATCCGGTGTATGATGAAATAGGCGAGGAACTGCAGAAGGCCTATGAGGAGCTTCCCGCTACTTATATGGGAATCACCCGGTTCACTACGCTGAAAGCACAAAAGAGAGTAGGGGTTTTCAGAATAGGGGATTTTTATGAAAGCCTGATTGGACTTAGGGACGTGCCGACGACGCAGAATCAATGGCTGTTTTTGGACGATTACAGACTTGCCACGGCGGTAAACGGCAGGGTGTTCAGGGATGATTTAGGCGAGTTTACCAGAATCAGAAGAGGAATCAAGGCGTACTACCCGGAGGATGTGAGAATCAAGAAGATTGCCCGGGAGGCGGCTTTGATGGCGCAGTCAGGGCAGTACAATTACTCCAGAATGTCCGGCAGAGGAGAAAAAGTGACGGCAGCCATTGCCCTTTCAGAATTTATGAAGCATACCATGGCGATGGTCTATCTTTTGAACCGGACTTATGCGCCTTTTTACAAATGGATGCATAAAGGAATGGAGCACCTTAGGGTACTTCCAGAAATAAGAGATATCTTAAATGCATTGGTTGACTTCCCGGCAGGAGATGAGCGGATCCCCCAGACCATTGAAATCATTGTGGCACTGATCATTGCGGAAATGAAGAAGCAGGGACTGACCAGCGGGGAAGATAACTACCTGGACAACCACACCGACAAAATATTAAAAAGCATACCTGAAAAAGAACAGAAGGATGAGTCTTTTAAGGCAGCGCTGGTAAACGAACTGGTCTCGCTGGAATGGGAGGCATTTGACCAGGTGGAGAATGAAGGCGGAAGGGCAGAGTGTCAGGATGATTGGAATACTTTTTCAATCATGAGAAAGAGTCAGTATTATACATGGACGGAAGAAATGCTAAAGAGTTATATCAGAGATTTCCACAGGGCGAATGATGCGGGGGTCAACCTGATTACAGAAAAATACGGACGGATGATGGAGAGTACGGCGCCTTTAAAGTACCAGCAGATCAAGGATGCCTTCCCCGAAATTCCGGAAGACAAAAAGGAAATCATAGAGGAAATCGTCAAAATACAGGTGGAGTGGATGGAAGAATTTGCCCGCAAGTACCCCAAAGCGGCGGGAAATGCACGGAGCATCCATACGGCAGAGGATACCCCTTACAATACGTCCTACGAAACGTATTTGAGAGGAGAGCTATCTACCTATTCGGATGAGACTTTAGATTTATACGGAAGATTCATAGCACAGCTGTGCATGGAAGAGAAGAATCTTGCCCAGATGACGATGGCGAACACTGCCTTTTTATACGGGTATGCATCCTTAGACGAATTGGAGTCCAAACTGTAACAAGACAGGTGAAAATACGATTGAAGGCATTCAGAAGGCATACAGCTGAAACTATGCGGTCTGCCTTCTGAGTGCTGATTTATCGGTGGCTTCCTTATAAGGACATGATAATGCCGTCGGCGACTGCCTGCGCGATTTCATTAAAGCGGCTGTCGAACAGAAGGTTATCCTGTTCGGTGTTCATGAATCCGATTTCCAAAAGGAGGGCAGGCATCCGGGTCTTGTTAAGGACAACTAAGTTTTTCTGTTCTCGTACACCGTGATTTACAAAGCCGGTGCGTTCTAACTGGCGGTTGATATTTTCTGCCATCTGTCTTGCCGGTCCGTACAGATCATAGACCAGGGCTTCAACACCTGTATACTGGTTGTCGCTGGGACTTGAATTACGGTGTATGGAAACGAAATAATCGGCGCCGGAGGCATTTCCTTCGGCGGCTTTTATTGTGGGAGTCTCATAAACATCTTCTGTGCGGGTATAAATGACATTGATGCCGGACTGTTGTAAAAGTTCTCCGACTGCAAGGGTAAGCCGCAACGCATCATCTTTTTCCATGCGATTAAGATAGATGCCGCCGGGATCGTCGCCGCCATGTCCGGCGTCTAACATGATTGTAGCCATAGAAACCTCTTAAGATGATTGTTCTTTTATTATCGTATGAAAAAAGGAAAAACAGGTTCCAACAAATGAAAGGAAGGAAAAATGGAAAAGAAATTGCACAAGTCTTATGAAATTGATATGTGTAATGGACCGCTGCTTGGGAAAATCATGCTTTTCACGTTGCCGCTTATGCTTTCCGGTATTCTGCAGCTTTTGTTTAATGCAGCTGATGTCATTGTGGTGGGAAGGTTTGCTGGAAATGAAGCGCTTGCCGCAGTTGGATCGACGGGCTCTCTTACCAATCTGCTTGTAAATCTTTTTATTGGTTTATCGGTGGGGGCAAACGTACTTGTAGCAAGGTATTATGGGGCAAAGCAGGATGATGAGGTGAGCCAGACGGTACATACCTCCATTTTAGTGAGTGCCGCAGGGGGGATTGTGCTTGCAATCATTGGAATTGTGACGGCGAAGCCGTTGCTGCTTTTGATGGATACGCCGGAAAATGTGATCCAGCACTCGGTGCTGTATATGCGCATTTATTTCCTTGGAATGCCTGTCATGCTGCTGTTTAACTTTGGAAGCGCAATTTTAAGAGCAGTAGGAGATACAAGGCGCCCTTTAGTCTATTTAATAATAGCAGGTGTTATAAATGTTGTGCTGAATCTTTGTTTCGTCATTCTATTCCATATGGGAGTTGCAGGAGTGGCGCTTGCCACGGTGATGGCACAATGCGTGTCCACTGCACTGATCATTAGATGCCTGATGCAGAGCGAAAGCAGTTTCAAAGTCTGCTTTGATAAATTGTGCATGAATTGGGAGAAGTTCGGAAAGATTGCTGCAATAGGTCTGCCGGCGGGGATACAGGGCTCGCTGTTTTCTATTTCTAATGTTTTGATACAGTCTTCCGTCAATTCCTTTGGCTCCATTGCCATGGCAGGGAATACAGCAGGGAGTAATATAGAAGGATTTGTCTACACGGCGATGAACTCGGTGCATCAGACGGCAGTCAGTTTCACAGGACAAAATCTGGGGGGAAGGCGTTATGACAGAATCAATAAGATACTGATAGAATGCCTGCTATTTGTGACTGCAATTGGTCTTTTGATGGGGAACGGCGTAGTGCTTCTCGGACGGCAGATTCTTGGTTTTTATTCTCCAGATCCACAAGTGATTTCCTATGGCATGCAGAGAATGCAGATCATATGTGTCTTTTATTGTCTCTGCGGCATCATGGATGTACTGGTAGGATGCATCAGAGGACTCGGATACGCAGTGATGCCGATGATTGTATCTTTGCTAGGTGCCTGTGTGTTCAGAGTGGTATGGCTCTACACCGTCTTTCAGTGGGATAGGACCCTGCGCACACTGTACATTTCTTATCCGGTTTCATGGACGCTTACAGCCCTTGCCCACCTGATCTGCTTTATTGTTGTGCGCAGCAAACTAAAAGAAAAGAAGGAATAATACATGAATAAGAAAAAATATGAGGCAGTCATATTTGATTTAGACGGAACCTTGCTAAACACTTTAGAAGATTTGATGGACAGTGTAAACTTCGGACTAAAAAAATATCACATGCCCATAAGAACGCTTGAGGAGATCAGAAAGTTTGTAGGAAACGGAGTGCAAAGACTGATAGCGTGCGCCGTACCAATTGGAACCGATGCGGACATGCAGGAAAGGGTATTTGAAGCCTTCAAGGAGCATTACAGAGAGCATTGCAATGATAAGACAGACCTCTACCCCGGAATCCCTGACCTTTTGACAGGACTGAAAAAACAGGGATTTGCAATGGCAATCGTATCCAATAAACTACAGGAAGGGGTGGACGCTTTATACAATCAATACTTCAAGGAATACTTGCAAACCGCCATCGGTGCAAGAGACGGCATTCAAAAAAAGCCGGCTCCTGATTCCGTTATGGAGGCGCTGAAAGTTTTGCATATCTCTAAGGAAAATGCCGTCTATATAGGTGATTCAGAAGTGGATATTGCAACTGCCCGAAATGCACAAATGGATTGCATCACCGTAACATGGGGCTTCCGTACCCGGCAGGAGCAGGAATCCGCCGGGGCAGCCATATTCGTGGACCGACCAGAAGATATTATTCCATTACTATATGAAACAATTTGATAATTAAATCGTAATTTAATTATATACAATTACTGAGATCAGCTTGCCTGTCTTCCCGTATTTTTTATAACCGTCAGGAAGATAATTGAGCTGATTTTATATATCCAATTATCTTAATATATTATTTATAAAATACATATTGACATTAATGTATATAAGTGATATATACAATGTATATCCAATTAAAAAACTTAGGACATCAATTGATGAGGAAGGGAGATGAAAATGAATATTATAATAAGTAATTCATCCGACAAACCCATTTATGAACAGATCACCGTTCAAATTAAGACTATGATTATGGGCGGTCAGCTGAAAGAAGGAGATCCCCTTCCGTCTATGCGCACCTTGGCAAAGGAACTCCGCATCAGCGTCATCACGACCAAACGTGCCTACGAAGACCTGGAAAAGGATGGATTCATTGCAACCATAGTAGGGAAAGGAAGCTTTGTAAAGAAGGCAGACACAAGGCTGGTAAGGGAAGAAAAACTAAAACAGATCGAGGAACTTTTAAAAAGCGCTGTTTCCACAGCGCAGCAAAGCGGCATAGAGAGAGAGGAGCTGGAAGAAATTATTTCTATGATCTATGAAGGAGAGGTTTGAATTTGAATGAGGAATTTTACGTTAAGGCAGAAGAAGGAGGAATATGACATATGAGTATGGAAAATGCGATTTCGGTCAAGCATCTGATTAAAGAATATGGAGATTTTAAATTAGATAACATTAGTTTTCAAGTGCCTATGGGAACGATAGTGGGATTTGTGGGAGAGAACGGAGCAGGTAAAAGCACGACAATCCGGTCTGTCTTAGGACTCATTCCGATACAGCAGGGGGAAATAGAAATTTTAGGACATAAGATTGAGAACAATGAGCAGAACGCCGCATGGAGAGAACAGATTGGCGTGGTGTTCGATGAATGCAATCTGCCGGCGGTGTTAAAGGTCAGGGATGTCTGCCGCATTATGAGGAACATCTTTAAGACTTGGAGGGATGAAAAGTTTACAGATTATCTGGCACGGTTTGATGTGCCTCTTAATAAGAAAATCAAGGATTTGTCCAAGGGAATGAAAATGAAGCTGTCCATTGCGATTGCTTTGTCCCATGACAGCAGGCTGCTCATTTTAGATGAAGCCACCAGCGGTCTTGATCCTGTTGTCAGAAGGGAAATCTTAGATATTTTCAGGGAGTTTATTGAGGATGAGCAGCACACGGTTTTCCTTTCTTCCCATATAACATCTGATATTGAAAAGATTGCGGATTATGTCATGTTGATTCACAAAGGAAAAATCCTATTTACAGAAAATAAAGATGAACTCTTATACAACTATGGTATAGTCAGATGCAGCAAAGAGCAGGCGGCGCTGATCCCCAAGGAACTTATAATAGGAAAAGAGGAGAATGCATTTGAGACAAGCGTGCTGGTGAAAGATATCGGGAAAGTAAGGGAAAACGCTGCCTTTAAAGAAGCGGAGCAAGGAAACAAAAACAGTTATGTACTGGATCGTGCAAATATAGAGGATATCTTGCTTTATGTTGTTAAATCAGAGGAAAAGAGTATGAATATCTAGAATGGAGGCAATGATGAAGGGACTTATATTAAAAGATTTATATTTACTAAAAGGTTTGGGAAAACAATTTGGGCTGGTATTTGGCTTCCTGTTTTTATGGTCAATTATGATGAAATCATTCAGCTTTATGATTCTTTATTGCGTCATCATGTGCGGATCAATTGTAATGAGCACTATGAGCTATGATGAATCGGTTTCCTTCAACCGGTTTGCGCTTACCATGCCGGTTAATATCAAAATGCTGGTAAGGGCAAAGTATGTTCTGATTCTGCTGATTCTTCTTGCTGTATCAGGAATTGGCGCGCTTCTCAACTTCTCTCTTCCATTTTTTTGGAGTGCGGATGGAGGGGCTTTTGAGTGGAGTGGAATTGCAGCTGCTGTGGCAGTGTTTATGGTGACTAATGCGATTTCGCTGCCCGTTATGTTTAAGGGTGGAGTAGAAAAGGCGAGGTATGTTTATATTTTGTGCATGTTTCTTGTAGGAGGGGGCGTGGCAGGAATTGCATACCTTATTGAAAAAATGGGAATTTCCATGCAGCTGGAGGAAATGCTGTCAGAGGTGTCCATCAGTATCATTTTCATTGTAATTGCAGTAGTTTCAATGCTGATTTCCTATTTCGTCTCTGTAAAGGTTGCCGGCAGAAAAGAATGGTGAAAGGTTTTTCTTGGCAGAAAGGGAAAAAGTTGTTATAGTTATAGAAGGGCTGCAACAATATGGTTACTGTAAAATGCCTGATTCGGATATAATTGAATAAATATTAAATGGAGATTTAATAAATGGATTTTTATAAAGTTAAAAAAATTGAACATGCAAGGGAAATCAAAGTGCAGGTGCCGGGTTCAAAGAGTATGACCAACCGGGCACTTTTGCTGGCTGCATTGTCAAAGTGCAGATGTACGCTCCGCGGCGTTCTATTCAGCGATGATTCCAGGGCGTTCCTTTACAGTCTTGAAAGGCTGGGCTTTGAAGTGGAGACGGACGAAGAATCAAAAAAAGTAGTCATTCAGGGAACGGGTGGGAGCATTCCACGCACACGTGCATCCATCGACGTGCGCAGTGCAGGAACAGCGGCAAGATTCCTGACGGTTATGCTGGCGCTTTCAGGGGGAGAATATGAACTTTTGGCGTCACCCCAGATGTGCCGCCGTCCCATGCAGCCTCTTTTGGATTTATTGAAGAATGCAGGAGTTAAATTTACTTTTAAAGGCGAGGAAGATCATTTTCCTTTTACCATGGAAGCGAGCGGTATTTCTCTTGATGAGATTTCCATTGATACAGGAGTAAGCAGCCAGTTTGCCAGCGCTCTTTTAATGTCAGGGGTGCTGCTTGAGAATGGGTTAAAACTCAATTTATCAGGAGACAGGGCGCAGGGGGCATATGTGAAAATGACTCTTGCGATGATGGAACAGTTTGGCATTCCGGTCAGGCGAAAAGGGAATTGCTATCAGGTTCCTCCTATGGAGTCCTTTGGACTTGAGGAATATCAGATTGAACCGGATGTATCCGGGGCATGTTATTTCTATGCAATGGCTCCACTGCTAAAAACGAGTGTTATTGTAAAAAATGTACATAGAAATTCTTCGCAGGGGGACATTAAGTTTCTGGAGGTCCTGCAGGAAATGGGATGCCATTTGGAGGACGGCGCGGAAGGAATATTAGTGGATGGGAGCCATCTTGAAAAGTATCTGGGAATTGATCTTTCCATGAAGGATTTTTCGGATCAGACAATGACGATGGCGGCTTTGGCGCCCTTTGCCGAAAGCGCCTGCCTGATTCGCAATATCGGTCACATCCGGTATCAGGAGACGGACCGGATCCATGCAGTCCTGACGGAATTGCAGCGTATGGGAATCCAGTGCGAAGAGGCGCCGGAATGTGATGGAATCAGAATCTACCCCGGTCAGGTACAGGAATGTGAAGTTGAGACTTATGACGACCACAGAATGGCGATGGCGTTTACCTTGATTGGATTGAAGACGGGAAAGATTACAATCAAAAATCCGGGCTGTTGCAAAAAGACCTTTGAAAACTATTTTGATCTGATTGAAGAGCTGTATTAATCTTTTTTGAGGATAAAGAAAAATGGAGAATAAAAAGAAGAACAGGAACGTGGACGAAGCTTGGGAGCGGGTGCTTTTGGTATGCGTTGATGATGGTACGAGAAAAGAAGACTTCGACTCATCCATAGAAGAACTAAAAAGTCTAGCCAAAGCGTGCTATATGGAGCCAGTGGGAGTCGTTACCCAGAAGATGGAAGCTATCAACAAAGGACTATATATTGGAACCGGAAAGGTGAAAGAGGTAAAGGAGGCGGTAAGCCTCCTTGAAGCAGTTTTAGTGATATTTGACGATACCCTCACGCCTTCTCAGCTCCGTAATCTGCAAGAGGAATTGAATGTGCCGATTTTAGACAGAACTTCACTGATTCTGGATATCTTTGAGACCAGGGCGAGAACACGGGAGGCAAAATTGCAGGTGGAATCTGCAAAGCTTAAGTATCTGCTTCCGAGGCTGGTGGGAATGCACAAGGCGCTGACCAGGCAGGGCGGTACCAGCGGCAGCATGAGCAGCCGCGGCGCCGGAGAGAAGAAGTTAGAGCTTGACAGGCGCAGGATTGAACACCGCATATCGGAACTTTCCCGCGAACTGGAAGAGGTGGTCAAGGAAAGACAGGTGCAGCGCAAGAAGCGGCTGGAAGCGAGGGAACCTCTTGTTGCTTTGGTGGGATATACAAATGCAGGAAAATCTACCATTATGAATGGAATGATCGACCTTTACGGGATGGATCAGGAAAAGAAAGTTTTGGAAAAGGATATGCTGTTTGCCACACTTGACACGACGGTGAGACACATAAGGACAGGAAACAACAAAGACTTCCTGCTTTCAGATACGGTAGGCTTTCTTCACAGACTGCCCCACAGCCTGATTAAGGCGTTTCATTCCACATTGGAAGAGGTGTTAAATGCAGATTTACTTCTTCAGGTGGTGGATTATTCAGATCCTCGGTATAGGGAACAGATGGATACCACATGGCAGACGCTTAAGGAACTGGGCGCCGGAAGCATACCGATGATTACCGTATTCAATAAGGCAGACCGGCTGGAAGAGCCAATCGTTTATCCCAAGATGGTGGGAGAAGATAAGGTTTATTTATCGGCAAGGGAACCTGATTCGCTTGCGCGCCTGACAAAGATGGTATTGGATAAAATCTATGCAGAATATATCTTGGCGGAATTTCTGATTCCTTATGAAAAGGGGCAGATTGCTTCCTATTTTATGGAACATTCCCACATGGTTCGTCAGGAATATGAAGAAAAGGGCATACGGATCATTACAAGGTGCCATATGGCAGATAAGGACAAATATAAGATATATCTTATTGAGTAGTTCTTATAAAGATAAGACTTATGACATAAGATAAGCAGAAAGGTAATAGTACAGTTATGGAGAAAGAAAGATTAAATAAGTATTTAGCATCCTGCGGCGTCTGTTCCCGAAGGGAGGCGGACCGCCTGGTGGAAGAGGGCAGGGTAACGGTCAATGGGGAAAGGGCAGTGACCGGCATGCAGGTCTGTGATGAGGATCAAATTTTTGTGAATGGCAAAGAGATACAGGGAAAGAATAAAAAGGTAGTGCTGGCGTATTATAAGCCGGTAGGCGTCGTCTGTACGGAAAAGGATCGGTTTGCAGACAAAAAGATTACCGATGTCGTAAAATTTCCAGTCAGAGTGACCTATGCAGGCAGGCTGGATAAGGACTCGGAAGGGCTTTTGCTTCTTTCCAATGACGGAGCGCTGATCGATGCCATGATGCGGGGAAGCGCAGGTCATGAGAAAGAGTATGTGGTCAAAGTGAACAAAGAAATCACGGAGGAATTTGTCCAAAAGATGGAAGCGGGGGTCTACCTTACAGAGCTTGCTGTCAAGACAAAACCCTGTAAAATAGAGAAAATAGGCAAGTTTACGTTCAAAATTATTCTGACTCAAGGAGTCAACAGACAAATTAAGCGTATGACGAGGGAAATGGGGTACCATGTAGTTGCAATCAAAAGGATCAGAGTGATGAATGTCACCCTTTCAGGTCTTATGCCAGGGCAGTACCGGCAGCTTTCAGGAGCAGAATTACAGACGTTATATAATTCCTGCTTTGGAGATAAAAACGAAAAAAACACAAAATATGGTGCAAGAGGAAAATAGATATTGTAGAAAAAGATTTTTTATCTTACTTTGTAGAGATTCGTAGAAAAATACAGATAATTACCTCTAATCGACCAGGAATGTTTGTAAAAACAGGTATTTTTTATAGGAAACAGGTTTTATTGAAATTGTAGTTGAAGGGGAAAATGCATATATTGAAGGAAAACTTGCAGAATTGGAGGCTGAAATCGATGGAAAATCATAAAAAAAGGTGCGAAGAGCTGGTGAGGCAGTTAAATGAGGCGTCAGAGGCATATTATAATGGAAAAGAAGAGATTATGTCCAACTATGAGTGGGATGCCATGTTTGATGAACTTGTTTCTTTAGAGAATGAGACAGGTTATATTCTGCCGGACAGTCCTACCCAAAATACGGGAATAGAAGAAAACAGCGGAGAAAGAGAAGCACATGAGTTTCCTGCATTGTCATTGGCAAAAACCAAGCAGATATCGGAACTGCAGAAGTGGGCGGAGGACAAAAAAGTCTGGCTTTCCTGGAAGCTGGACGGACTGACACTGGTGCTTACCTATGACGGAGGGAAGCTGACCAAGATTCTTACCCGTGGAAACGGGACAACAGGCACCAACATTACTTATTTAAAAAACTCCATCAAAGGATTTCCACTTAAAATTTCCTATAAGGGGCATATGGTGGTCAGGGGAGAGGCGACTATCTCCTATACGGATTTTGAACTGATCAACGATACCATTGAAGATGATGATGAAAAATATGCCAATCCAAGGAACTTAGCCTCCGGAACCCTTAGCCTGGATGATCCGGAAAAGGTGAAGGAAAGGCGGGTCCATTTCCATGCATTTACTTTAGTCTACCTTGAGGAAGAAATAAAATCATGGGGAGATCGGATGGATTTTCTTGAAAAGGAAGGATTTACGGTGATAGACAGGGAAGTGCTTGACGCACAATCCCTGCCGGAGGGAATCGATAGATGGACCAGGAAGGTAGAAAATGGGGAGATGGACATTCCCGTAGATGGGCTGGTGATCTGCTTCGACGATACAGAATATGCCGCTTCCGGCAGTGTCACCGGACATCATGCGACCAAGGCTGGCTATGCTTTTAAATGGCAGGATGTGTCTGCCGAGTCAGAGCTTTTGTATGTGGAATGGTCCTGTGCGGCATCCACCATCTCCCCGGTGGCGGTGTTTAGACCGGTTTCCCTGGAAGGAACTACGGTCTCACGGGCTTCATTGTGTAATATCAGCGAGATGGAAAGGCTTGGGATCGGGGAAAAGTGTACGCTGGAAGTGATCAAGGCAAATAAAATAATCCCCAAGTGCATTTCCGTAAAAAATGCGGAAGGGACCTTTCAGGTTCCGGAAAACTGTCCCGTCTGCGGTGCCCAGACGCAGATTCACATAAGCCCCAAAAGCAACACCAAGACTCTGCACTGTACCAATCCCGACTGTACGGCGAAACATGTCAAAAAATTTACACGCTTTGTCAGTAAATCGGGGATGGACATTGATGGGCTGTCCATACAGACAATGCTGAAATTCATGAACGAAGGGTTTCTGAAAGAATTTGCAGATATCTATCACCTTTCGGAACATGCCGAGGTGATTATGCAGATGGAAGGATTTGGGGAAAAATCCTGTGCCAATATGATGCGTGCAATCGAAAAAAGCCGCAAGGTAAAGCCGGTCAACTTTATCTATGCCCTGTGTATTCCCATGATCGGAATCGATGCAGGCAAAAAGATCATTGCCAAAGACGGCTTCGATGGTTTCCTTGAACGGTTGGAACAAAGAAAAGGATTTGAGGATATTGACGGCATCGGACCCGAAAAATCGGGTTCCGCCATGGAATGGTATGAAAACGATCAAAACCAATCCTCCTTGAAAGCATTGCTGAAAGAGGTTACAATAGAAAAAGCGGCTCTGCCCTCAGACCCAGCAGGGAAGTGCGCGGGGCTGACTTTTGTAATCACAGGAGAAGTGCATCATTATAAAAATAGAGATGCATTTAAAGCTTATGTGGAAAGCGCGGGAGGAAAAGTGACGGGAAGCGTCACATCCAAGACTGATTATCTGGTGAACAATGACGCACAGTCCTCTTCCTCCAAGAATCGGAAAGCAAGAGAACTGGGGATTCCGGTCATTACAGAGGATGCGTTTTTAGAACAGTTCGGAGAGGCTTGATTTTATCCGAACAGATGATGAATGATGAAATGGAATGGAGTAAAAGAATATGCCTATAAAAGTGCAAAGCGATCTGCCAGCAAAAGAAATTCTGGAAAATGAAAATATATTTGTCATGGACGAATACCGTGCCATGCATCAGGATATCCGACCCCTTCAGATTGGTATTTTAAATCTGATGCCGATCAAGCAGGATACGGAACTGCAGCTTCTGCGGGCATTATCCAATACCCCGCTGCAGATTGATGTGACCTTCATGAAGATGAACAGCCACGTCTCTTTAAATACGCCCATCCAGCACTTGAACAGATTCTACAATACCTTTGACGAGCTGAAAGCGAAGAAATTTGACGGTCTTATCATAACAGGCGCTCCGGTAGAACAGATTCCTTTTGAGGAAGTGGATTACTGGGCGGAGCTTTGTGAGATCATGGATTGGACAAAAACACATGTTATGTCTACTCTCCACATCTGCTGGGGAGCCCAGGCGGGACTTTATTATCACTTTGGTCTTGAAAAGCTGCTTCTTCCTGAGAAGCTTTTTGGCGTTTACTCCCATAAGGTGATGAACCGGAAGATTCCGCTGGTGAGAGGGTTTGATGATTATTTTATGATACCCCACAGCCGGCATACGGCGGTGCGCAATGAGGATATACATAACTGTAAGGAGTTGACGGTGCTGGCGGAGTCGGAGGAGGCGGGCGTGCTCTTATGCATGACCGAAAACGGCAAGCAGATTTTTGTCATGGGGCACCCGGAATACGACAGATACACCCTGCATAATGAGTATATGCGCGACAAGAACAAGGGACTGCCCATACAGATGCCGGTAAATTATTACCCGGAGGATGATGACACCAAAAGACCAAACCTGCAATGGAGGTCCCATAGCAATAACCTGTATTCTAACTGGCTCAACTATTATGTATATCAGGTGACGCCTTATGAGTTGTAGGAAATGGTGAATGTAGATATGCAAGAAGCCGATTGTATTCTCATATATGGCGGGATATAATAGGATTAGGAGCGGAGGTGGATATTATGGAGGCATTGAGAAAGGAAGAGGTCTATACAGTAGATGATATTTATGCTTTGCCGAATGGAGAAAGGGCAGAACTGATTGATGGAAAGATTTATTACATGACGCCTCCGAATACAAAGCATCAGAGGCTGATTTCTGATTTACATTATCAGATCAAAGACTTTATTAAACGGAAGAATGGTGAGTGCGAGGTGTTTCCAGCCCCATTTGCCGTATTTTTAAATGAGGATGATACGAATTATGTAGAACCGGACATATCTGTTATTTGCGATAAAGAAAAGATAACAGATAAAGGATGCAATGGTGCACCGGATTGGGTAATTGAAATTGTATTGCCAAGCAGCAAAGCGATGGATTATTTTATAAAATTGTTCAAATATAGGATAGCGGGCGTTAGGGAGTATTGGATTGTCGATTCTGCAAAAGAGAGGGTTATAATATACAGGTTTGAAAATGAAACGATGGAAGAATATTCTTTTGGGGAAGATATACCGGTTGGGATATATGAAGATTTTTCTATAAAAGTTGATTAGACTTTGTACCTTGGCTGTGATATACTTACATCAACCATTAATCAATCAAAACAAAGGCGGTGATAATATGACGGACAGTGAGAAACTTGATTTGATTCTTTCAGAAATGCAAGATATTAAAACCAATATGCAAGAAATGCAAAGGCGCACTACAAACATTGAATTACATCTCGAAAATGTTACCGACAAAAATATTCAATTAATTGCAGAAAATTTTATTGAACTGACGAACAAACTTAATCAAGCGATACCAGCAGCGGATAAAAATCTTGCTTATGAGGTAAAAGTCAATTATCTTGTTAGTGAGGTTGACAAACTTAAAAAAGAAATTGCAGAACTCAAAAATAAGATAGCATAGCCACGGCTGCAGAGATATAAATATAGGTAGTTATAATCATATAATCACAATAAAAGGCAGTGAACATTTATTTCCCAATCAGGAAAAATGTTTCACTGCTTTTTTATGCGCAGAATTTCAGAAGCGTTCCATTCTTTGCTTTTACACCAACAAGTTTGCCCATCCCACCGTATGGCAAGGGAGTGGAATTTAAAATTTTAATTTTCGCTTAGAGATAAAATATTGGCTTTTAATTGCAATTTTTACAGAAATGGGATAAAATATTATCCATGAATACATCATTTCCTTTTTTAAAAAGAACACCGGGAGAAATTCAGATGTTGATAGCCGGGCGCATACGCACCATCCGCAGAAGACGGAAGATTTCGCAGAGGAAGTTAAGCGAGCTTTCAGGGGTAAGCCTTGGCTCATTGAAGCGTTTTGAACAAAGCGGTGAAATCTCTTTTCTGTCGCTGATCAAAATAGCAACGGTACTTGATTTAGGCAGTGAACTGGAACATTTATTTGAAGATGTTCCGCCATTATCTATAGAGGAGATTATTCGTGGACAGGATTAAGCAGATGCATGTGTTTTATGTTGAGCGTAAGGTGGGAACATTGGCGCTTTATAAAGAACATCTGGCAGCTTTTGAGTATGAAAAAGAGTGGATAGAAGATGGATTTTCAATCAGTCCTTTTTTGCTGCCGTTGGAAAAGCGGATTTTCATTCCTAAAATGGATCCTTTTTGCGGTTTGTTCGGCGTATTTGCCGACAGCCTTCCGGATGGATGGGGACGTTTCCTGGTGGATCGGCTGATGCTGAAGAACCACGTAGATCCCGCAGCAGTTGGCAGTTTAAATAGACTTGCGATTGTCGGAAGCGCAGGAATGGGTGCACTTTCCTATCGACCGGATATAAGGCTGAGCGCGCATTTATCCGAGATGGGACTTGACCAGATTGCAGCCGAATGTGAAAAGATGCTGAAAACGGAATATTCAGCAGAGCTTGACCAGCTGTTTCAAATGGGGGGATCATCCGGCGGTGCGAGATCCAAAATATTGACGGAAATAGAGGGAGAAGACTGGATCATAAAGTTCCCATCCCATGATGACGAAAGGGACATTGGAAAGCACAAAAGATTTTTCAGAAATATTGAAGCTATACCGGTTGATGTGTTTCAACGTATTTGCCCATAACAGAGACGATCATTCCAAAAACTTTTCTTACTTATATGATGAGCAAAAGTCTGGCTGGAGGCTTGCACCTGCGTACGATCTTGCTTACAGCAATTCGCTGGGAGGCGAACATGCAACAACCGTTGATGGCAATGGTCTGCATCCGGGAATGGCTGATTTGCTTGCAGTGGCGGTTCGGGCTGGCATCAAGGAAACACAGGCGAAAAAGATCGCATCACAGATTAAAGAATGCGTACACGAAAGACTGCACCCCTATCTGGCAGAAATATAAATAGAGCCGGCATGCAAAGAATAATTTCTAAGTCTTGTCCATATACTGTAATAATGATAACTTTCAGGAGGTAAAGGTGGAACAAATTGCTTGATAGCAATTTATTCCACCAAGAATTTGTGCCGAAGCGTCACAAATTCCATGATGGCAGAGCGAAATCTGACATTTCGCTCGCCTCCTTCGCGTAAAACGCTTCGGAATGGAGGAAAATATGGCAAGAGGACAAAGAAAAACGGTGGAAGAGAAGATCTCAGAAAAGGAAGAACTGATCTTAGCCCTTCGGACAAGGCTGAAATCAGAACAGAGCGAATTGGACGCCCTTTATAAAGAAAAAAGAGACCGGGACTTAGAGGAGCTTGGTCAGCTTTTGGAATCTTCAGGACTGAATCTGGAAGAAGCGTCCGAGGTTCTGCAGGAGTACGTAAGAAACAACATGACCGAACAACAACCTGCTTGACCCTATGTCCATACAAATCACAACAAAGCAGATTACTTCCAAACGGTAGTAATCTGCTTTCGATTAATGTTCTTTTACAAATTTTCTATGGAAATCTACGCGAATATTGTGTATAATGAATAAATAGTGTAATCAATAACTATGAAATAAACTTTAACTTGAAGGAGAAAGATATGCTTGTTACATTAATACCGTTATTTGATGAAAAAATGAGCGTGCAGGCTTACTCGTTATTTTCACAGAAGAACAATTATTTGTTAAATCCCAGCCTGCAGGGAACCGGGCAGAATGACGGTGCAGTCGATATACCTGGATTTGAAGTGATTAAGATGGTAGGGCTTGAGGAGCTTGCCTCGGGCAAAGAAGTATTTGTGACAGCAAATAACATTTCTATTTTTTCTGATATTGATTTCCAGTGTCAGGCACCTCATGACCGCCTCGTCCTTCTTATTGATAGTACGATCCCGCCGGAAGAAATGTACATAAACAGGCTCCGTGAGCTTAAGGGGATGGGATTCAAGTTAGCAATCCGCAAGCTGGAAGTACATAGCTTTGAGGCATATCGGGAAATCCTCCTTTTGATGGATTATATTTTCTTAGACCACAAGAAGGTCGATGTAAGCAAGGCAAAGATTTATTTTTCAAATTTGTATCCCAACGTTGGCATCTGTGTGGTAAACATTCAGACACAGGAGATTTTTGAAAAACTGACCAAAGAGGGAGGCTATCAGCTTTATGAGGGTGAGTTCTATCGTGTACCGGTTACGAAGGGGGAGACGGAGGTAACGCCTCTTAAGATCAACTACATTGAACTCCTCAACATGGTGAATGCGCCTGACTTTGATCTGACCAAAGCGGCGGATGTCATCGGAAGAGACACGGCACTTGTCATTTCCCTTCTCAAGATGGTAAATAAGATGGCAGTCAATTCAGAAATCACCTCCATCCGGCATGCAGCGGCGATGTTGGGACAGAGGGAATTGAAGAAATGGATCAATGCGGCAGTGGCAAATAACCTGTATGCGGATAAGCCCAATGAAGTTACAAGACTTTCCCTGCTTCGTGCCAAATTTGCAGAGAATCTTGCACCTGTGTTTGAAATCAGCAGGCTGCAGACATCTGAACTGTTCCTTATGGGATTGTTCTCCGTATTGGATTTGATTTTGAATACTTCCATGGAAGATGCGTTGAAAATGGTGAAAGTGTCTAAGGAAATTAGTGATGCCCTCATCGATCACAAGGGTGTTTTAGCGCCGGTCCTGGAGTTTGTTCTGCAGTATGAAAAAGCGGACTGGCAAGAAGTGTCAAGGCTCATGATCTTACAGGAAATTGAGATGGATCAGGTCTACACCGCATATATGCAGTCCCTTCAATGGTATTGTGATTTGTTCTCCCAAGAATAAAACAACAGCTGTCATATTTTAAAAGACAGCTGAGTATAAAATAACGGGCAGTTGCTTCATGACTGCCCGCTATTTTTTGGAGAACTGATTTAATCAGCGCTCCATGGAAATTCGGAGAAATTTCTGTTCTGTAGAAGGCAGAAAGTATATAATTTATCTAAATGTTTATGATAAAGAATATCGAATATAAGTCCGCAATGAATCTGGGATACAGGCTCTGATGGCATTGACATGATATATATTGCGGTATATACTATAATATAGGGAGGTGTTTAATGATGATGACAGCAAAAATATTTGAAAATGGCAGAAGCCAGGCAGTTAGACTGCCAAAAGAATATCGGTTTAATGATGAGGAAGTGGCTATAAACAAAATCGGAGATATTGTCCTATTAATGCCAAAAGAAAACAAGTGGGCTGGATTTTTAAGCAGCCTGAATCTTTTTTCAGAAGATTTTATGAATGATGGGCGTGAAAAGTCTGGGGAGCAGGAGCGTGAAGCTTTATGAAGTATATGTTAGATACAAACATCTGTATTTATGCTATTAAGCATAAACCAGATGCTGTGATTAGAAATTTTCTTTCGCATGACCCGGAAGAACTGTGCATTTCAGCAATTACTTATGCAGAATTGATGCATGGTGTCGAGAAGAGCATGGCAGTAGAGAAAAATCGTATTGCAATGTCTCTGTTCCTCTCCCCAATCACAATTTTGCAATTTGACGAACGGGCTGCCGAAGAGTATGGGAGAATCAAGGCAGCACTTGAAAGGAAAGGAACGCCAATTGGTCCGATGGACACATTGATAGCGAGTCACGCCAAGTCAAAAGGGCTTATTATCGTGACGAACAGCACAAGAGAATTTAGCCGCGTGGTTGGTTTAACAGTAGAAGATTGGACGTAAGATAACGTGCAATACATTTATTCACCTTCTGGCAAAGGATGTCCGTTTCGGATGGTGATACCGTTTACCTCCACATGATCATTGATTTCAATTACCAGGCAGCGTTTACCCTCAAGTGTCATAGTGTTGACCAAATCTGCCCGGTCAGGATTGACCTTTACTACCACATCCGGTGTCTTCACCTCAAAGGTTCTGGTGTTAGCCACATTGTCAACAAGAAGGGAAGTGCGTTCCCCGGCGGCGGCATCATATAGTTTTTCAAAGTCAGCCAGCTTTTCTTCCTCCACGCCGCTTTTTTCAAATAAATTTTTAACCTGATGCTTGTCCAGCATGAGGGGTTCAGGTATTTCCTTATGTTCTTCAATCATTTCCGTAAGGTTTTCATGGATGCTCTTAACAACTTCATATTCAGCCTCATCGCCTAAGGTCTCTTCGATCAGCGACTGAAAGGTTTCCCGCTGGCTTCCGGCAGTGAGCGGAAGGACAGCGCCTAGGATGTTATCCACAAATTCCGAGTGAGGTTCCTCCGGATTTTTGGAGTAGTAGAGCGTCCCGTGAATATCCGCACATCTGTCATTAAAACTGGGAAAAAGAAAACCGATTTCCGGCAGTTCCACGATCCAGTCACGGATCCTGTTATGAAATTCGTTGGTTTCACTGTTGTAACTTAATCCCGGTTTGGAAAGATTCACCGGACAAATGCAGCAAAGGATGTAGTCATAGACGCTGTCAGAGGCATCGTCCATGGTAAGTCCGTCGCTGGTCTTCCCGGGAACATCATAGGCATCGTGAATCAGCAGGATCAGATAGTTCCCTACATACTCATAGGAAGCGATAACCTTATCATAAAATTCTTCCAGAAGGGCATCGTCTTTCAGCTTGCCCTCCCGCAGACGAAGGAGAAATTCCTGTGTGCCTCCTTCGTCCTCGCTGGAAAGAGGAAATTCAAGATTCAGCAGATTCTTACCAATTGATCCTGAAAGCGTCTTGCGCAGTAATTCAAAATATTTGAAGATTTCCTCTTCGGGAAGGGAGAGGAATGCCTCTTTAAATTCCGTTTTTTTATTCTTTTCACCGTCCACGTAGCAGCCGCAGATGCGTGTGATAGAACAGTTGCTGGGCGTGTACAGCCGTTTGATTTCGTTTACTTCTTGTTTGATCATAAGTTTCCCCCCTTAAGCGGTTTCAGAATGTTCTTCTTGTTTTAAATTTTTCTGGGCAGTGGAGAGCATCAGCTTGATTCTGTTCAGCTGATTGACCTCGCTTGCGCCGGGATCATAGTCGATGGCAACAATGTTGCTCAGCGGATATTGACGGCGCAGTTCCTTGATAACGCCTTTGCCTACCACATGATTTGGCAGACAGGCAAAAGGCTGGGTGCAGACGATGTTGTTCACGCCGTCATGAATCAGTTCCACCATCTCTCCGGTAAGGAACCAGCCCTCCCCGGTCTGATTGCCTATGGAGACGATGGGCTTTGCATATTCCACCGTCTGGTAGATACTGGTGGGAGGGGTAAAATGCCGGCTCTTTGCAAGGGCTTTGGAAGCGCTGCCGCGCAAAAACTCAAGGGCATCGATGCCAAGTTTTGAAATCAGAGCGGCTTTTTTGCTGGTGCCAAGTTCGTCTGCTTTGTAAATCTGATTATAGAAGCAGTAGAGCATGAAATCCAAAAGATCAGGAACCACAGCTTCTGCACCTTCAGCTTCTAACAATTCCACCAGATGATTGTTGGCAGCGGGAGCAAATTTCACTAAGATTTCCCCAACAATGCCTACCCGGGGTTTAACCTCGTCGGTAATCGGGATGGCGTCGAAGTCCTCCACGATCTGCCGGCACATTTTGCGGAAAGTAAAGAAATTCATATGCTTTGCTGAAACGAAAGCCTGACATTTCTTCAGCCATTTCTGGTGAAGCGCCTCCACACTTCCTTTTTCCTTCTCGTAGGGGCGCATGCGGTAGATGCAGCGCATGAAGATATCTCCGAACACAGCGCCGTAGGCAGCGCGCATCAGCATGTTAAGGTTTAAATGGAAGCCGGGATTGGACTCGATTCCTGCCATATTAAGGGAGATAACGGGAATCTGCGGCATTCCGGCTTTTTCTAATGCTCTGCGGATAAAGCCTATATAGTTGGTAGCGCGGCAGCCTCCGCCGGTCTGGGTCATGATGACGGCGACTTTATTGAGATCATATTTACCCGATAGCAGGGCGTCCATGATCTGTCCGACTACCATGAGAGAAGGGTAACATGCGTCATTATTTACATATTTTAATCCCACGTCCACAGCACGCCTGTTATCGTTGGATAAAACTTCAAAGCGATAGCCACAGGCGGCAAAGGCAGGTTCTAAGATATCGAAATGGATGGGAGACATCTGAGGACACAGAATCGTATAATCTTTCCGCATTTCTTCGGTAAACTGTACTTTGTCAATGGCGGAAGAGCAGACGGTACGCTGCTTATTTTGCTTTTCCCTCACGCGGATGGCGGAGAGCAGGGAGCGGATTCTGATTCTGGCAGCCCCTAGGTTGTTCACTTCATCGATCTTAAGGCAGGTATAAATCTTGTCTGAACCCGTTAAGATGTCGTTGACCTGATCGGTGGTGACGGCGTCAAGACCGCAGCCGAAGGAATTTAATTGAATTAAATCAAGATTATCCACCGTTTTTACGTAACTTGCCGCAGCATATAGCCTTGAGTGGTACATCCACTGGTCAGAAACAATCAAGGGACGTTCCGGTGCGGCAAGATGAGAAATGGAATCTTCTGTCAGCACGGCAATATCATAAGAAGTGATCAGTTCAGGTATGCCGTGGTTGATTTCAGGATCAATGTGATAGGGGCGTCCGGCAAGCACGATGCCGCGTTTTCCGGTTTCCTTAAGGTAAGAGAGTACCTCTTCTCCCTTCATCTGCATATCCTTTCTTGTCTTTGCTAGTTCCTCCCAGCCAAGGCGTGAGGCTTCCATCACTTCCTCCACGGGAAGTTCCTTAAATTCTTTGGCAAGTGCCTCCGATACCGTTTTTAAATCCCTAAAGGACATAAATGGATTGCGCAGAACGGCTTCGCCTCTGCCGATTTCTTCCACATTATTTTTGATATTTTCTGAATAGGAAGTTACGATGGGGCAGTTATAATGATTGTTCGCCTCATCGAATTCGTTTCTCTCATAAAAGAGAGCGGGGTAAAAGATGAAATCCACTTTCTGGTTGATCAACCAGCTTACGTGCCCGTGTGCTAATTTGGCAGGATAACATTCTGATTCGCTGGGAATGGATTCGATGCCGAGTTCATAAATCTTACGGTTGGAAACGGGAGATAATAACACCCGATATCCCAGCTTTGTAAAGAAGGTAAACCAGAAGGGATAGTTTTCATACATATTAAGGACGCGGGGGATGCCAACAACGCCCCGTACTGCCTCGTCGGCGGCAAGCGGTTCATAGCCAAAAATCCGCTTTAACTTATAGTCGAAAAGGTTGGGAACGCCGTTTTCATTTTTTTGCTTTCCAAGTCCCCGCTCACAGCGGTTTCCGGAAATATATTGGCGTCCTCCTGTGAACTTGTTGATGGTGAGACGGCAGCTATTGGTGCATCCCTTACATTTCGCCATACTGGTGTCGAATTGAAGGGTATTAATCTTTTCAAATGAGAGCATGGAAGTCTCATAGCCTTCATGGAAGCGCTCTCTGGCAATCAGGGCGGCGCCGAAAGCGCCCATGATGCCCGCAATATCGGGACGGACTGCTTCGCAGCCTGCAATTTTCTCAAAACTCCTTAAGACAGCGTCATTATAAAAGGTTCCGCCCTGCACAACGATGTTTTTGCCAAGTTCTGCGGCGTCGGAAACCTTGATTACTTTAAAAAGTGCGTTCTTGATGACGGAATAGGCAAGCCCGGCAGAAATATCGGGAACGGATGCCCCTTCCTTTTGTGCCTGTTTGACCTTGGAATTCATAAATACGGTACATCTGGTACCTAAATCGATGGGATGCTCGGCAAAAAGGGCAGCATGAGCAAAGTCCTCTACGGTATAATTTAAGGACTTGGCAAAGGTTTCGATAAAAGAACCGCAGCCGGAAGAGCATGCCTCGTTGAGCTGTACGCTGTCCACGGTCTGGTTCTTGATTTTGATGCATTTCATATCCTGACCGCCGATATCTAAGATGCAGTCTACTTCCGGGTTGAAGAAGGCGGCAGCATAATAATGGGCAACCGTCTCCACCTCCCCATCGTCTAAAAGAAATGCCGCCTTCATCAGAGCTTCACCGTATCCGGTGGAACAGGAGCGGACGATGGTCACATCTTCCGGAAGCTGGGAGTAGATTTCTTTGATGGAACGGATGGCAGTCTTTAACGGACTTCCGTCATTGCTGCTGTAAAACGAGTATAAGAGGGAGCCGTCCTCGCCTACAAGGGCAACCTTGGTGGTGGTGCTTCCGGCATCAATGCCAAGGTAACAATTGCCGTGATAGGAGGAAAGCGTATCCGTCCCCACCTTTGCTTTAGCGTGACGGGATTTAAACCCTTCATATTCTTCAGGGGAAGAAAATAAAGGCTCCATACGCTCGACTTCAAATTCCATCTTAATGTCAGAGGAAAGTTTGTTTACCATTTCTTCCATAGTATAGAAAACCTCTTCCTCGGCATTCATAGCGGAGCCGATTGCGGCAAAAAGATGAGAATGGTCGATTTCAATCGTGTGTTCTTCGTCCAGCTTCAGGGTACGGATAAATGCCGCCTTTAACTCAGAAAGAAAGTGAAGAGGACCGCCTAAAAAGGCAACGTGTCCACGAATGGGCTTGCCGCAGGCGAGACCGCTTATGGTCTGATTGACTACTGCCTGAAAAATGGAGGCAGATAAGTCTTCCTTGGTGGCGCCGTCATTAATCAGAGGCTGAATATCGGATTTGGCAAATACGCCGCATCTTGCCGCAATGGTGTAAAGGGAACGATAACTTTTGGCATACTCGTTAAGTCCTGTGGCGTCTGTCTGCAAAAGAGATGCCATCTGGTCGATAAAAGAACCGGTTCCCCCGGCACAGATGCCATTCATACGCTGTTCCACGTTGCCGCCTTCAAAGTAGATAATCTTGGCATCTTCCCCACCCAATTCGATGGCAACGTCTGTTTTAGGGGCAAGTTCCTTTAAGGCAGTGGCGACTGAAATAACCTCCTGCACAAAAGGAACTTTAAGATGGTTGGCGAGGGTAAGTCCGCCCGATCCCGTTATCATAGGATGAAGCGTTATATTTCCTAATTGCCAATATGCTTCCTGCAATAAATCGGAGAGGGTCTCTCTGATATTGGCAAAGTGTCTTTTATAATCGGAAAACAGGATCTTATGAGCATCATCTAGTATGGCAATCTTGACCGTAGTAGAACCGATATCGATGCCTAAAGTATTGTATTGACTGTCCATAATCTACCGCCTTTCAACAAAAATATAGATGTTACATTTCCCCATAGCGTTGTTTTATCGGGGCATTTTGACATGCGTAGTAATTATACGACACGAAAATTTAAATTGCAACTTTGGATAGTAAACAATTTGTAAAGAAAAAATTGTAAAATTCTAAAAAAGCAATGGCTTTATTTACAATTGGAGCTGAGGATGATAGAATATATGATGTTTCATGCACGGTAATGAATAAACCTTTTAAGGAAAGAAAAGGTTTGGGACAAACAGAAGCTGTCGGCACGGTGCCGAAGCGCGTAAATGGGGGCATATATGAAATTCACCAGCAATTTTGAAAAAAAATTTGGAAAATACGCAATTAAAAATCTATCTCTTGTATTGATTATATGTTATGCATGCGGATATGTGCTTGAGCTTATTGCGCCGGCAATATTTTCTTATTTATATTTAAACCCTTATATGATTCTTTTTCATGGACAGGTATGGAGGCTGATTACATGGATTATCGTGCCGCCTTCGGGACTTGACTTCTTTACACTTTTGATGCTTTATTTTTATTACTCATTGGGGACGACTTTAGAGAGGACCTGGGGGACTTACAGATATAATGTCTATATTTTTTCAGGAATACTATTTACCATATTGGGTGCATTTTTGTTGTTTGGATTCAGACTTCTTAATGGAGAGCTGATCTGGGGCAATATGGGGATATTCAGTACTTACTATGTAAATATGTCGATTTTCCTTGCATTTGCGGCGACTTATCCTAACATGCAGATTCTGCTGTTCTTCTTTATACCGATTAGAATCAAGATTCTGGGTATCATATACGGCGTGCTTCTTGCCTATGAGTTCCTTGTGGGACCGATTGAAATGAAATTTGTGATTGCGGCGTCTCTTATGAACTTCATCGTATTCTTCATCACGGGCAGAGGAAAGGTGCATATGACGCCCAAGCAGGCGTTCCGCAGGCAGGAATTTAGGAAAGAGGTCAAAAAGACTACAAGAATCACTCGGCATAAATGCGCGGTCTGCGGAAGAACAGATGAGACGAACCCGGAGCTGGAGTTTCGGTTCTGCTCAAAGTGTGACGGTAACTATGAATATTGCCAGGATCATCTTTTTACACATACCCATGTAAAAATGAAATAAGGAGAAACAGATGGGAACAAATCAGGAAGTTTTATTTGCCAGGACGCTTGAAGCGGTAAAGAAGCAGGCAAAGGAACAGCAGAATTGCATTTCCGAGCAGCAGGTCAGAGAAGCGTTTGCCCCGCTGGATTTATCGGAAGAACAGTTTGCACTGGTCTTTGATTATCTGAAAAAGCATAAAATAGGCATTGACGAGCCTGTGGATTTGGATGAATACCTTTCAGAGGAAGAAATTGATTATTTAGAGGAATACAAAAAGGAGCTGTCCATGATAGAAGAGGTCAGCGAAGGGAAAAAGGAAGCGATCATTCTTTCTGCCATGGCAGGAGAGAAGGACGCACAGGATGCGCTGATCAGTCTCTTCCTTCCCCAGGTTGTGGAGGTCTCCAAATTATATTCCGGGCAGGGCGTGTTTATAGAGGACTTGATCGGAGAAGGAAATGTGGCGCTTTCTATGGGCGCTGCAATGTTGGGATGCCTAGAGCATGCAAAAGAAGCGGAAGGCATGCTCATGAAAATGATCATGGATGCCATGGAAAACTGCATCAATGAAAATATGCAGGAGACAGACAAGGACCAGAAAGTACTTGCGCGGGTTAATCAGGTGGCAGATAAAGCAAGAGAGCTTGCCGCAGAACTCCACAGGAAAGTGACGGTGGAAGAACTTGCCGGGGAGACGGGGATGTCAGAAAAGACCATACGGGATGCGATGCGCATGAGCGGTTTTGCCATAGAGGATTTGGAAGGATAGCGGGAAGGCGCCTTATGAAGATAAAGGGAAATGTGACACAGTACGAAGATTTTAAATATGTACTCCAGGATGTAGGGGCTGTTTACCTGGGGGCAGGGTTTTCTTATGAAGAATTGCTGGAACATGAGATGGTTCCGTTTAAGCTGAAGGCGATTTTGACGCACTACCTATTAAAAGAAGTATCGCCTGATACGACGCTGGAGAGTCAGTTTTATTATCTCGAAGAAAATACCTTCCTTTACGAGACGTTTCAACAGCTTAAGATACGCATAAAGGTGCAGATACAGGAACCAAAGAGGACACTTTCCGGCAAAACAAAAATCAAATATCAGGAAAGAATCTTTTCATTACAGGAACTTGTGCAGATGAATCTGGCAAGAAAAAAGGCATCCGGTATGCTGATCCGGGAGATAATCATATCAAAATTAGGGATGATGACATTTAGCTTATAATTTTTTAAAAAAATTTTAAAAAAGTACTTGCAAAGTACAAAATTATCTGTTACAATACATTCATAGTCAAAGAGAAATCGCGACTAACTTAATTTTTGGTAAAATTCCCCTTTTACACTGAGCGAGTCGGAAACTTTTGTTTCCGCTCGCTCTTTTACTTTTGCGAAATTTAGGGTATACTAAATAATGGATAAAAAAGCTGCCGTCTTTGCGGCGAGAGGAAAGGAAAACATATATGAAGCAGCAGATTGAGAACATGAGTGCCTACCAGATTGTGGAAAAGAGAAGAATCAGTGATTTAAATTCGGAAGGTTACATTCTGAAACATAAAAAGACGGGAGCGTCCGTCGTACTTCTTTTGAATGATGATGAAAACAAGGTTTTTTATATAGGATTCCGCACGCCACCCAAGGACAGTACGGGTGTTGCCCATATTTTGGAGCATTCTGTGCTGTGCGGTTCAAAGAATTTTCCGGTAAAGGATCCCTTTATCGAACTTGCCAAGGGTTCACTGAACACCTTTTTGAATGCCATGACCTATCCGGATAAGACCGTTTATCCTGTTGCAAGCTGCAATGACAAGGATTTTAAGAATCTGCTCCACGTCTATCTGGATGCGGTCTTTTATCCTAATATTTATAAGGAAGAAAAGATTTTCAGGCAGGAAGGCTGGCATTATGAGATGGAAAGCATGGAGGATGAACTTTCCATCAACGGCGTTGTCTATAATGAAATGAAAGGGGCATTTTCCTCGCCTGACGATGTGGTGGAGCGGGAAATCATGAATTCGCTTTATCCGGATATGACGTACGGGCTTGAGTCTGGCGGCGATCCTGATGCAATACCTGAACTCACTTATGAAGAGTTCTTAGCTTTCCATGAGAAGTATTATCATCCTTCTAACAGCTATATTTACCTGTATGGAAATATGGATGCCCAGGCATATTTATCTTTTATAGATGAAGAGTACCTTTCTTCTTTTGAAGCCCTTGAGGTGGATTCCGAGATTGGGCGTCAGATTCCATTTAAGGAGCCTAAGGAGCTGGTGAAAGAATATTCCATCATGGAGGATGAATCCGCAGCGGAAAACACTTATCTGACCTATAGTGTCTCTGTGGGAAGCAGCCTTGATAAAAAGCTTTATATAGCCCTTGATGTATTGGATTATGTGCTTTGCTCGGCGCCGGGCGCACCAGTGAAACAGGCGCTTATTGATCAGGGTATCGGCAAGGATGTATACAGCACCATGGAAAACGGAATCTACCAGCCCTATTTTTCGGTCATATCCAAAAATGCGGAAGAGGCGCAGAAACAGGCATTTGTGTCCACAATCGAGGAAGTGCTTGAGAAACAAGTGCGTGAAGGAATTGATAAGAAAGCGCTGGCGGCAGCCATCAATTATTTTGAGTTCCGTTACCGGGAGGCAGATTTCGGTTCCTATCCCAAGGGGCTTATGCTTGGGTTAGAGGCGCTTGACAGCTGGCTGTATGATGAAACTGCGCCGTTTATGCATATCGAGGCAAACGAAACCTTTGAAGAACTGAAAAGATCCATCGAAAACGGTTACTTTGAAGGCTTGATTAAAGAATATCTCCTGGAAAATCCCCACAGGACGATTATGACGGTCAAACCCGTGCAGGGGCTCACCACCAGAAAAGACAATGCCCTTCATGAAAAACTGCAGGCATACAAGGAGACACTTTCCAAGGCTCAGCGGCAAGAAATCGTAGATCAGACAGCTGCGCTGCGTGCTTACCAGGAAGAGGAAAGTTCAGCTGAGGCGTTAAAGACGATTCCCCTGCTTGCAAGGGAGGATATGAAGAGGGAAGCGGCAGCTTATATCAATGAAGAATACCGGGCGGAAGGAACGACCGTTCTCTTCCACGATATCTTTACCAATGGAATCGGCTACCTGAATCTGGTATTTGACTTAAAGGATGTGCCGGCGGAATTATTCCCTTACGTGGGAATTTTGAAAGCGGCGTTGATGATGGTGGACACGGAGCATTTCAGCTATAATGAATTGTTCAATGAGGTGAACATCCACACCGGCGGCATCAAAGCGGTAGTGAATACCTACACCAATGCCAATGATTTAAAGAAGTATAAAGCCACTCTGGAAATCAGATCCAAATTTCTCTACGAAAAGCGGGATAAGGCGCTTGCACTGATGAAGGAGATCATACTGACTTCTAAATTTGATGATGCGAAAAGGCTGCATGAAATCATTGCGGAAGCGAAATCCAGAATGCAGACCGTGATGAGCGGGGCAGGGCATTCCCTTGCTGCCATCAGGACGCTTTCCTACTTTTCCCCTACGGCGGCAGTGTCAGAGCAGGTAAGCGGCATCCCCCAGTACAGGCTGCTGGAGGAGCTGGAAAAGAATTTTGAAGACCACAAGGAAAAGATAGTGGATAACTTAAAAGAACTGACCAGACGTATTTTCAGACCGGAAAATCTTCTGGTGGACTATACTGCAACGAAAGAAGGGTATGAGGGGCTTTTTGAGGCTGTGACCAGCCTGAAGGCGGAACTGTTTACCCAGGAGGTTTCCAGCGGCACCTTTGTCCCTGTGCTTGAAAAGAAGAACGAGGCGTTTATGACGGCAGGGCAGGTACAGTATGTGTGCAGGGCAGGAAACTTTATCGATAAAGGTCTGCCTTACACAGGTGCGCTCAAGGTCCTTAAAGTGATGATGGGGTATGACTATCTCTGGAATCAGGTGAGGGTAAAAGGCGGAGCCTATGGCTGCATGTGCAGCTTCTATAAAAATGGAGATGGCTATTTTGTCTCCTACAGAGATCCCAATCTGGATAAGACGATTCAGGTTTATGAGCAGGCTGCCGAATATATCAAGCATGCAAAGCTGGATGAACGCACTGTGACACAGTTCATTATAGGGGCGGTCAGCGAGTTGGATACGCCTATGACGCCTGCCACAAAAGGACTATATTCTCTCGGCGGATATCTGACCGGTCTTTCTATGGAAAGAGTACAGAAGGAAAGGGACGAACTGCTTTCTGTGACAGCAGAGGAAATCAGGGAACTGTATCGGTACGTGGAGGCGTTTATGGAAGACGACTGTCTGTGCGTGGTGGGAAATGGAGAGAAGATTAAAGAAAGCAAAGACCTATTCATGAATGTGGATCAATTGTTTCACTAAAAATTTGAAGCAAAACCCATAAATAATAGAGCCGTGGATCGTATCTGTTATATCAAATAGATTCAGGGAGGGATAATTATGAAAAAAGAAGGAAGATGGAAAGCGTTATTTTTCGTGGTGGCGGCAGGACTATTGACCACAGGGTGCGGAGCGGGCGCAAAAGGCGTATCGGCAGATGCGGCGGCGCCCCAGGAGGCTTACGAAATTGCTTCTGAAGAAGCCTATGATACCGCAGCGTCTACTGCCTCCGGTGAAATTTATACAAATGGAGCGGAAGCAAAAATGCAGGAGAGCGGGGAAGCCGATGCAGGCGGAGAGGGAGCGGAAAGCTACACTGCCCAGCGCAAACTCATTAAAAACGTGAATCTGCAGGTGGAGACGGAGAATTTTGACGAGCTGCTTGCCAATGTGGAGGAAAAGACGCGTAAGGCGGGCGGTTACATAGAACAGAGTTATACCTATAATGGAAGCAGTTATTACGGAGGCGGAACGAGGAATGCCAGTCTTACCATAAGGATTCCGGCGGAGCAGTTAGATGCATTTTTGTCGGCTGTGTCAGAGGTTTCTAATGTAATCACCCAAAATGAAAGCGTGACAGACGTCACATTGCAGTATGTGGACTTAGAAAGCCACAAAAAAGCGCTTTTGGCAGAACAGGACAGACTACTGGAACTGCTTGATGTGGCAGAGACCATAGAGGATATCATCAGCTTAGAGAGCCGCCTTTCGGAGGTGCGCTATCAGATTGAAAGCATGGAATCGCAGCTGCGGACCATGGACAATCAGGTTTCCTACAGCACCATAGAACTTTATATCGACGAGGTGGAAAAATTGACGCCAGTCAAGGAGCAGACCGTATGGCAGAAGATTTCCGTAGGTTTTTCAAACAGTCTTCACAACGTCGGAAACGGGCTTTTGAATTTCGGAATCGGTCTGATCATCAGTCTGCCATATCTGATGCTGTGGGCGGTTATCATTCTGATCATTGTGCTGATCTGTGTGATCATCATAAAAACGAGCCGTAAAAAGGCGCAGAAAAAGGAAAGAGAAAATACTCCTGAACAAAAGAAAGGAAAATAAAATGAGTGACCAGTATAAATCCGGTTTTGCTGCATTGATTGGGAGACCCAACGTAGGAAAATCCACATTGATGAATTGCCTGATCGGGCAGAAAATCGCAATCACGTCCAGCAAACCGCAGACCACCAGAAACCGTATTCAGACGGTATACACTTCTAAGGAGGGGCAGATTGTCTTTGTAGATACGCCGGGGATCCATAAGGCGAAGAACCGCTTGGGAGACTATATGGTAAATGTGGCGCAAAGAAGCCTTAAAGAGGTGGATGTGATTTTGTGGCTGGTGGAGCCCTCCAACTTTATCGGAGCGGGAGAGCGTCATATCATCGAGCAGCTTCAAAAAATTCATGTACCGGTGATACTGGTCATAAACAAAATTGATACCGTCAAAAAAGAGGAGCTTTTTGGGTTCATCGATACTTACCGTAAGGAGATGGAATTTGCAGAGATTGTTCCGGTGTCGGCACTGAAAAATGACAATACAAAGGAACTGATCAAGTGTATCATGCAGTATCTTCCCTATGGACCGGCATTTTATGATGAAGATACGGTGACTGACCAGCCCCAGCGCCAGATTGTGGCGGAGCTGATCAGGGAAAAGGCGTTAAGATGTCTGGAAGAAGAGATTCCTCACGGCATTGCCGTCACTATAGAGCGGATGAAATGGCGGGGCAGAATCGTGGATATTGATGCCACGATCATCTGCGAGAAAGATTCCCACAAAGGAATCATCATCGGCAGGCAGGGAAGTATGCTGAAGAAAATCGGAAGCAGTGCGCGCCGGGATATCGAGGATCTTTTAGAAAGCAAGGTGAACCTGCAGCTTTGGGTAAAGGTGAAGAAGGACTGGCGGGACAGCGATTTCCTTCTCAAAAATTTTGGTTATAATCAAAAGGACTGCGAATAGAAAAAGGAAAACAGTAAACTCTAATATCATGCTTACATTTTGATATCAGGGGGCACAAGATGAGAATTATAAATTACTGGGAACAATTTTTAAGTACTGGAAGAGTTAATGATTATCTGGCCTATAGGGAGGAAGAGGCAGCCGGGTCAGAAGAAGATGAGGGAGCCGGGAAAGGTGCAGGAACAGATCAGTGTTACAGGGATGATTTTAAAAGCAGAGCCAGTCGGGGAATATGACAGACGGGTGGTGATACTTACAAGGGAGAGGGGAAAAATTGCAGCATTTGCAAGGGGCGCCAGAAAGCAGGGGAGCCGGCTGCTGGCGTCCACCAATCCCTTTTGCTTTGGTCAGTTCCGGCTCTATGAGGGCAGAAACGCTTACAGTGTTGCGGAAGCCTTGATCAGCAATTACTTTGAGGCATTCAGGGAAAAGTTTGAAGAAGCCTGCTACGGGATGTATTTCCTGGAAGTCATGGACTACTATACCAGAGAAAACAGCGACGAGAAAGAAATGCTGAGGCTCTTGTATCAGTCATTGCGGGCGCTTTTGCATGAAGGGCTTTCCAATAGGCTGGTGCGGTACATATTTGAAATCAAAGCGCTTTCGATTAACGGTGAATATCCGGGACCGCCCAAAAGAGAGCAGCCCTATATAGATTCCACGCTTTATGCGCTGGAATTTATTATTGGCGCCAGTGTTGAGAAGCTTTATACATTTACGGTGAGCGGACAGGTATTGGAAGAAATCTCGCAGATTGCCGATTATTTCAGGGAACGGTTCATGGACAGAAGAATGAAGAGTTTAGATATTCTGCAGGCATTGAATGAAATTCCATGTTGAAAAACAGTGATAAGTCATATATAATGAATGGGGTAAATTGAAGAAAACAGGGGAGCGATATGAGAAGCAGCTTAAAAAAAGGTTATAAATGGATGATTGGAGCACTGATTTTCACCGGAATGCTGGGGATGGCTTCCTGTGGAAGCAAGGTGGAAGGGGCAAGCGAATCTGTTCTTACCATTGAGAAGGACGGAACGGTCCGTGCCAATCTTGTGGAAGATTTTATGGAAGGCTATTATGATAAGGAGGAACTGCAGCAGGCAATCTTAGAACAGGCTGCCTCCTATAACCGGAATGCAGGAAGCGGAAGCATAACGGTTGAAAAGGTGGAAGCTAAGGAAGATTCGGTCATGGTGCAGATGACTTATGCAGGCGTGCAGGATTATGCTTCCTTTAATCATGCTGTTTTTTTCGTGGGAACGGCGAAGGAGGCTTTGGAAGCTGGTTTTGATCTGAATGTGGTGTTAAGCGGGGTAAAGGATACATCAGAGACGGTGGGAGAGTCGGACATCCTTGCCATGGAAAAAAGTATGATCCTTATTACAAATATCAATGACGGAATCACCGTAAATGGAAAGGCGCTTTATATCAGCGACAATGTGATGGCAGCGCCCAATGCGAAGACCATCTGGTATTCCGGGGATGAAAATGGACTGGCATATGTGATTTATCAATAAAATGATTTAAATAAACAAGGAAAGGCAGATGGATTATGGAAAAGACAATGGAAAAAATCGTTGCTTTAGCGAAGGCAAGAGGATTTGTATATCCCGGTTCCGAAATTTACGGAGGACTCGCAAATACTTGGGATTATGGCAATCTTGGCGTGGAACTGAAGAATAACGTAAAGAAGGCATGGTGGCAGAAGTTTATCATGGAAAATCCTTATAATGTGGGCGTGGACTGTGCAATTTTGATGAATCCCCAGACCTGGGTGGCGTCAGGACATCTTGGCAGCTTTTCGGATCCCCTTATGGATTGTAAGGAATGCCACGAGCGTTTTCGTGCCGACAAGATCATAGAAGATTTTGCAGCAGAAAATCATGTGGAGTTAGACGGTTCCGTGGATGGCTGGAGTCAGGAGAAGATGAAGAATTTCATCGAAGAACATAAAATCGCCTGCCCTTCCTGCGGCAAACATAATTTTACAGATATCCGTCAGTTCAATCTGATGTTCAAGACCTTCCAGGGCGTTACAGAGGATGCCAAGAATACGGTCTATTTAAGACCAGAGACGGCGCAGGGGATTTTTGTCAACTTTAAGAATGTACAGAGAACCTCCCGCAAGAAGATTCCTTTTGGAATCGGACAGATCGGCAAATCTTTCCGCAATGAGATCACGCCGGGCAACTTTACCTTCCGCACCAGAGAATTTGAGCAGATGGAGCTGGAGTTCTTCTGTGAACCGGATACGGATCTTGAATGGTTTGCTTACTGGAAGCAGTTCTGCATCGACTGGCTTAAGAGCCTTGGCATGAAGGAAGAAGAAATGCGTGTGCGCGATCATGACAAGGAAGAACTGTCCTTCTATTCTAAAGCCACCACAGATATTGAATTTTTATTCCCCTTCGGATGGGGTGAACTGTGGGGAATCGCAGACAGAACAGATTATGACCTGACACAGCATCAGAACACCTCGGGAGAGGATTTGTCCTATTTTGACGATCAGAAGAACTGGAGATATGTTCCTTATGTTATCGAGCCTTCCCTGGGCGCGGACCGGGTGGTTTTAGCATTCTTGTGTGCAGCCTATGATGAAGAGGAAATCGGAGAGGGCGATGTGCGTACCGTGCTCCATTTCCATCCGGCGCTTGCACCGGTGAAAATCGGCGTGCTGCCGCTTTCCAAGAAGCTGAATGAGGGCGCCGAAAAGATTTTCGCCCAGTTGTCCAAGAAATATAACTGCGAATTTGACGACAGAGGAAATATCGGAAAGAGATACCGCCGCCAGGATGAGATCGGTACGCCGTTCTGCGTCACATATGACTTTGATTCTGAGACGGACGGATGCGTGACGGTGAGATTCAGGGATTCCATGGAGCAGGAGCGGGTAGCGATTGCGGATCTGGATGCTTATTTTGCAGATAAAATGACTTTTTAGTAAATGATTACCGGTATTCGGTTGGAGGATAGAAACGTGAAAGCATACGGTGTAAATGAACTTAGGAAAATGTTCCTTGAATTTTTTGAGAGCAAGGGACATCTGGCAATGAAAAGTTTTTCCCTGGTACCCCACAATGACAATTCCTTATTGCTGATCAACTCAGGTATGGCGCCCTTAAAGCCGTACTTTACAGGGCAGGAGATTCCTCCCAGAAGGAGAGTGACCACCTGTCAGAAGTGCATCCGTACAGGGGACATTGAAAATATTGGGAAAACAGCCCGCCATGGCACCTTTTTTGAGATGCTGGGAAACTTTTCCTTTGGGGATTATTTTAAGCATGAGGCGATTGCCTGGACGTGGGAGTTCCTTACCCAGGTAGTGGGATTAGACCCGGAAAGACTTTATCCGTCTATTTACCTTGAGGATGATGAGGCTTTTGAAATCTGGAATAAGGAAGTGGGTATTCCGGCGGAGAGAATCTTCCGTTTCGGCAAGGAAGATAACTTCTGGGAGCACGGCTCAGGACCCTGTGGACCTTGTTCTGAGGTTTATTATGACCGCGGGGAGAAATACGGCTGCGGCAAACCGGACTGTACGGTGGGATGCGACTGTGACAGATATATTGAAGTGTGGAACAACGTATTTACCCAGTTTGACAACGATGGCAAGGGGAATTATACAGAGCTTGAACAGAAGAACATCGACACAGGCATGGGGCTTGAAAGGCTGGCAGCCGTAGTGCAGGATGTGGATTCGATTTTTGATGTGGATACCATCTGCGCGCTGCGCAATAAGGTGTGCCAGATTTCGGGCAAAGAATATCAAAAGAAATACGAGTGGGATGTATCGATCCGTATCGTGACAGACCATATCCGCTCGGCAACCTTTATGATTTCCGACGGCATCATGCCTTCCAATGAAGGAAGAGGCTATGTGCTGCGCAGGATTATCCGCCGTGCCGCACGTCATGGAAGATTGCTTGGCATTGAAGGCACTTTCCTGGCAGATTTAAGCAATACCGTGATTATGGGAAGCAAAGACGGCTATCCTGAGCTGGAAGAGAAAAAAGATTTTATCTTTAATGTGCTTACACAGGAAGAAGATAAATTCAACAAGACCATCGATCAGGGATTGAATATTCTTTCCGATATGGAAGAGAAAATGAAAAAGAACAGCAGCACCTGTTTAGATGGCAGCGAGGCGTTCAAGCTGTATGACACTTATGGTTTCCCCCTTGATCTGACCAAAGAAATTTTGGAAGAAAAAGGTTTTACCGTGGACGAAGAAGGTTTTGCATCAGCCATGGAGGAACAGAAAGTCAAGGCAAGGACTGCCCGCAAGACTACCAATTATATGGGGGCAGATGTGACTGTATATGAGTCCATCGACCCGGCAATTACTTCCGTCTTTGTAGGATATGACAGACTAAGCCATGATTCAAAGATTACGGTGCTCACCACGGAGAGCGAGATCGTGGAGGCGCTTACGGACGGCGAAGTGGGAACAATCATCGTGGAGGAAACACCTTTTTATGCAACCATGGGCGGACAGGCTGCCGATACCGGCATCATTACCTGCGCCGACGGAGAATTTCAGGTAGAAGATACGGTGAAACTCTTAGGCGGCAAGGTGGGGCATATCGGCAAAGTGGTAAAGGGCATGTTCAAGACGGGTGATACCGTCACACTGCAGGTAAACGAGGCAAACAGGGCAGATACCTGCAAGAATCACAGTGCGACCCACCTTTTGCAAAAAGCCTTGAGAACAGTTCTGGGCTCCCATGTGGAGCAGGCTGGTTCCTTTGTGAACGGGGACAGGCTTAGATTTGACTTCAGTCACTTTTCCGCTATGACGAGAGAAGAACTGGATCAGGTTGAAAATATGGTAAACGAAAAGATCATGGAGGCGATTCCGGTTGAGACCAAGGTCATGAGCCTTGAAGAGGCGAAAAAGACCGGCGCCATGGCGCTTTTCGGAGAAAAATACGGCGAGAGCGTGAGAGTCGTGCAGATGGGTGACTTTTCCACAGAACTCTGCGGCGGCACCCATGTGTCGAATACGGCTTCCATCCTTCTGTTCAAGATCGTTTCAGAAAGCGGCGTGGCGGCAGGGGTGCGCAGGATCGAAGCCCTCACGGGAAACGGCGTGCGAAAGTTTTATGCAGACTTGGAAGATACCCTTCACAAAGCAGCTTCGCTTGCAAAGACAACACCTGCAGAACTTACGGTCAAAATCGAGCATATGACGGCTGAAATCAAAGTCCTCCAAAGTGAAAACGAGTCCTTAAAGAGCAAAGCGGCAAAGGATGCTTTAGGCGATGTAATGAATCAGGTGGAAGAAATTTCCGGTGTAAAGCTCCTCGCAGCCAAGGTTCCGAGCGTGGATATGAACGGTCTGCGGGATTTAGGCGACCAGCTGAAAGCAAAGTTAGGAGAAGGCGTTGTAGTGCTCATTTCAGATAAGGACGGCAAGGTGAACATGGTTGCCATGGCGACGCAGGAAGCGATGGACAAAGGCGCGCATGCAGGCAATTTGATTAAGGGAATCGCGGCGTTCGTTGGAGGCGGCGGAGGCGGTCGTCCAAATATGGCACAGGCAGGCGGAAAGAACCCGGCAGGAATCGAACAGGCAATTGCAGAAGCTGCCAAGGTGCTTAAAACACAGCTTGGGTAAATTTTGTAAATAAATGATTGACGTAGGGAAAAATTGTGGTATAATGATACATGTGTATATAAGTGCGCACATATATGTGTACATACATATGTGCAGCTTATACGCAAATAAAAACCCAATCAGTCAGTGTTACTAGGAAGGGACTGAAGGGAGGTCAGGGTGTAGGATGTCAAACGTAATCGTTAAAGAAAACGAAACTTTAGACAGCGCTTTACGTCGCTTCAAGAGAAGTTGCGCGAAGGCTGGTATTCAGCAGGAGATTCGTAAGAGAGAACATTACGAAAAACCAAGCGTAAGACGCAAAAAGAAATCTGAAGCAGCAAGAAAACGTAAATACAACTAATAGTCCAATCGTCCGGTACGAAACGAATGACAGTTGGAATGCAATGAAAAGTCCTTGTGTTTTAACCAAGGACTTTCTTGTCATATTAGGGTGATTTTTTAACATGAGGATGCGGCGAAACATGGCATCCGTTGTTTGTAGTGAGGGAAGAGGTATGTGGACAAAAGAGATATTTGGTACAGATGTCTATCATCTGATTTCGGCATTTATCATCTATAGCATGATGGGCTGGCTTGTGGAGTCGATTTATATGTCATGGTGTAACAGGCGACTTACGAACCGCGGCTTTGGTCGGGGACCGTTTTGCCCGATTTATGGATTTGGCGGTGTTTTAGGGTATCTGATCCTTCACCCCTTAAGCAGCAATCCGGTAGCCCTTTATCTGGCGGGCGCTTTTCTGGCGACGCTGTTTGAATATATCGTGGGCAGGCTGATGCTGAAGGTGTTTGGAGAAGTGTGGTGGGATTACAATGAAAAGCCATGTAACTTTCAGGGGATCATTTGTCTTGAAAGCACCATTGCATGGGGATTTTATGCAATTATCATCATAACCTTTTTACATAGCAGGATTTTAGGTCTTGTGGACAGGTGCGATATGGTGTGGGGAATCAGAGCATGTAAGCTGATTCTGTTTCTTGTAACCATAGATTATATTGCAAAGCTGATGAATGTATTCAACATCAGTCTCAAGGAACAAAAAGACCGGATTGCCGATGTCTATCATTCCATCCGGGCAAGGTGGTATTAAAATTTGTACTTGCATTTTACAATCAAATAAAACATATCCATAGTAATAGAATACATAAGGGGAGAGCAATCACGTGAATAAATTTTTTAAAGTGACCCTATGCTATGTGATGTGTTTTATTTTTTTACTGATGATTCCCATTAAGGCATATGCCGCGCCGCCGGTAGAAGCGCCGTCTTACATTTTGATGGAAGCCTCCACCGGGCAGGTCATATGCGAACAGAATGCCCAGGAGAGGCGAAGCCCTGCCAGCATTACCAAGATCATGACGCTTCTTGTGATCTTTGATCACTTAGGCACAGGAAGGGTGAAGCTTGACAGCGAAGTCATGACCAGCGCCTATGCAAAATCCATGGGAGGCTCCCAGGTTTTTTTAGAAGAGGGAGAGGTGCAGACGCTTGAGACGATCATCAAGTGTATTGCTGTGGCGTCGGGAAATGATGCCAGTGTGGCGGCTGCCGAGTTTATTGCGGGCAGTGAGCAGGAATTTGTAAATCTGATGAACAAAAGAGCGGAGGATATGGGGCTTTCCGATACCCATTTTGAGGACTGCTGCGGGCTTACGGATTCTGACAATCATTACACCACAGCCAAGGATGTAGCCCTCATGTCCCGGGAACTGATCACGAAATATCCCCAGATACTGGATTATACGAAAATATGGATGGAGGATATCACCCATGTGACCAGTCAGGGGACCAGCAATTTCACCTTGTCCAGCACCAACAAACTGCTTAAGATGTATGAGTGGACAACGGGGCTTAAGACCGGATCCACCAGCAAGGCATTATATTGTCTCTCGGCAACGGCGAACAAGGACAATATCGATATGATCGCGGTCGTGATGGGATCTCCTAACAATAAGAGCCGCTTTCAGGATGCCATGGCGCTTTTAAATTATGGATATAGTGTGAGCGCACTATATGAAGATCCCAATACAGAAAAGCTGCCCTCACTTCCCGTCAAAGGAGGTGTACAGGAAGAAGCAGCGCTGACCTTTAAGGAACCTTTCCGCTATCTGGATATCAAAGGAAGCGATCTAAACAGTATAGAGAAGACGATATCGCTGCCTCCGGAACTTACGGCGCCCGTTACAAGGGGGGATGCAGTGGGAGAAGCGGTTTATAAGCTGAACGGTCAAAGAATAGGGAGCGTTTCCATTCTTTCAGATGTGACGATAGAAAAGGCGGGATACAAAGACTACCTGATCAAGGTCTGGAAGTTATACTGCGGTTTATAAAAGGTGACGGCAAAATAGAAATAAGACAGGAAGGAAAAGACGTTGATTTTATTGATCAGTGTAATAGCAGCGCTTGCGGTTTTTTTTCTCATCGTTATGGCGGTGGACTGCAATCGGTTCGTGGTAAGAAACTACAGATGCATAAGTAAGGTGCTGAAGAAGGATGGGACCATCATCCTTCTGTCAGACCTTCACAATAAATCCTTTGGCAAAAAGAATGAAAAGCTGCTTGCAGAAATAGAGCGCATACACCCGGATATGATATGGATCGCGGGAGATATGTATACTTCTGTAAAGGGAGGAGATACCCGTACTGCAAGGGAATTGGTATGCGCGCTTGCGGCGCATTACCCGGTCTATTATGGAAACGGCAATCATGAGCATAAAACCAGGCTTTATCCGGAATATTTCGGCGCGATGTATCAGGAATATGCAGATGCGCTGAAAACGGTCGGCGTCAGACATCTGGTAAATGAAAAGATTTCCCTTCCTCCTTTCAATATGGATGTTTATGGGCTTGAGATTGAAAGGGAATATTACGGCAAGTTTAAGTCTGTCAAGATGGAAGTCTCTTATCTGGAGGGGCTTTTGGGAAAGCCAGATCCTTCAAGATTTTCCGTGCTGATCGCACACAATCCGGACTACTTTGAAACCTATGCAAAGTGGGGAGCGGATCTGGTGGTATCCGGGCATGTCCACGGGGGACTTATGAAGCTTCCCTTTTTGGGAGGCGTGATATCGCCGGCGTTTCGGCTCTTCCCTGTGTATGACGGCGGTATATTTAAAAAGAACGGTGCGACCATGGTCCTTGGCAGGGGATTGGGAACCCATACGCTGCCGATACGTATTTTTAACCCGGGAGAACTTGTGGTAATCAGGGTGGCGCAAAGTTGACGGCAAATTTAGTTCATGGTAATATGATTGAGGCAAAAAGGACAGGCAGTTAAAAGAGGAAGCAGGAAAATGGCAATACCAGTCAAATTGCAGGCATTTGAGGGACCGCTGGACCTTCTTCTGCATCTGATCGAAAAGAACAAAGTGGATATCTATGATATTCCCATCGTGGAGATCACAGCACAGTATCTTTCTTACATCCAGGAAATGGAGACGGAAGATATGAACGTGATGAGTGAATTCCTTGTGATGGCGGCAACCCTTCTTGATATCAAATGCAAGATGCTTCTCCCTAAGGAAGTCAATGAAGAGGGGGAAGAAGAGGATCCAAGGGCAGAGTTGGTTCAGAAGTTATTGGAATATAAAATGTATAAATATATGTCCTATGAACTTAAGGACAGGCAGGTGGATGCCGCACGCACACTGTTTAAGGACAGGACCCTTCCAAAGGAAATCGAGGAGTACAGACCTCCGGTGGATATGGCAGAGCTTCTCGGCGGGGCAAACTTAGGGAAACTTCAGGAATTGTTCAAGACGGTGATGCGCAGGCAGGAGGACAAGATCGATCCGGTAAGAAGCACCTTTGGCAAGATTGAGAAGGACGAGGTGGATATGGATATCAAAACCGTCTATGTGGAAGAATATCTTCGCACCCACAAAACCTTCAGTTTCAGGCAGCTTTTGGAAAAACAAAGGAGCAAAATGGAGATTATTGTTACCTTCCTGGTCGTATTGGAGATGATGAAGGTAGGAAAAATCTCCATTGTGCAGGAAGATACATTCGACGATATCATGATTACTTCTAATGAGGTGCAGGAGGAATAGAATTTGGACAGGCAGAGAGAAAAAGCCATATTGGAGGCAGTTCTTTTTACCATGGGAGAATCCGTGGAAATAGAGCGGTTAGGCGCGGTGATCGAGAAAGATAAAAAGACCACAAGAGAATTGCTTAATGAGATGAAGGCGGAGTATGAGGAAAGAGACTGCGGCGTGACACTGATGGAATTGGAAGACTCTTTTCAGATGTGCACCAAGGCGGAAATGTATGAGTACCTGATCAAGATCGCCAAGACACCGCGCAAATATGTGCTGACGGATACGCTTCTTGAGACGCTTTCCATTGTGGCATATAAGCAGCCCATCACCAGGGCGGAAATTGAAAAGATCAGAGGAGTCAGCTGCGATCATGCGGTGAACAGGCTGGTAGAGTTTGGTCTTATTGCGGAAGTGGGGAGGATGGATGCACCGGGACGCCCGCTCCTTTTCGGAACCACGGAAGAGTTCTTAAGGAGCTTTGGCGTAAAATCCTTAGAGGAGTTACCGGAACTGTCAGCCGTCCAGATAGAAGAATTTAAACTGCAGGCTGAGCAGGAGGCAAGCGTACAGCTTGATATATAGGGGTTAATACAGACTGTAGCGGAAAAGAACCTGCTTCATGCACCAGGTAAAGTCGATGGCGGGTACGGTATCGCTGGTGATAATATGCTCTATTTTGTAGACTTCACCGTCAACAAGATAGCGGATCGTGCCGGCTTTAGTTCCCGCGGCTACGGGGGCGGTGAGCTGGTCCTCTATCTGACAGTCAACCTGAATCTGTTCTCCTTTTTTCAGAAGAAGACCATCATCGGAAAAGGTATCTGCGTTCCGGTCGATTTTAAGGCTGGTATAGGCGTCTGCACCAAGCTGATTCACCTGTCCGTTTATGACTTTGATGGGGGTTAAACTGCTCTCATCATAGGCGGCTTCGCTTAAGGTGTGGTATTCGTAATTGTCCAGCCCATAATTCATCAGTTGTTTCGTATCGCTCCACTTGTAAGTCTTGTTGTTGGGCCATCCGCAGGCGAGAAGGGCGACCACGTAAGTCCGCTCATCCTGACGCAGCGCGCCTACATAGCAGTATCCGGCGTTGCCGGTGAACCCTGTTTTGCCGGAGAGCGCGCCGTCCATCATGGAAAGAAATGCATTGTGGTTATTGCATTGAAAAGTGCGCCCACTGGGGACAAATGCCCCTTCCTTTTCCTTGTAACTTCCGAACGAATAGGAAGAGGTCCGGGTTATTTTGAGAAATTCTTCCCTTTTGGGGGAATCCATAATACAGTATGACATGATGCGTGCAAGGTCTTCGGCGGTGGTGGAGTGGGATCTTACGGTTCCGTCTTTTGCCGTGACGGTGGCATCTAGTCCGTTTGGGGTTATGAAGAAGGTGTCAAAGCATCCTAAGTCCCGGGCTTTTTGATTCATCATGTCGGCAAAGGCTTCCGTGCTGCCGGCAATATGTTCGGCAATGACGACCGCGGCATCGTTATGAGATTCCAGCATCAGGGAATAGAGAAGGTCCTCCAGCTTATAGTATTCATTTGCCTTTACATTAAGCCGTACCTTCGGCATGCTGGCAGCATAGGAGGAGGCGGCTGCGTAATCGTCCAGGCTGCCGTATTCCAATGCCAGGATACAGGTCATGATCTTAGTGGTGCTTGCCATGGGAAGGACTTTCTGCCCGTCCTTTTCATATAAAATACGCCCGGAGTCGGCATCCATCAATATAGCGGACTGGGCGTAAAGCTTTAAGTTCGTACCATCTTCTTCCTTGGCAGATGCAGCCGGCATGGACAGCAAAGGGATGAAAATAAGGGTGGAAATAAGAAATAAGCAGATCAGTCTGGTAAGTGAGTGCCTTGTTGGTTTCATTTGATTTTTGCCCGCACAGGTTCTTCACTTATCTATATGTCGGTGCCAGGGCAAAATATGCTATGTGACCAAAGAGATAGGAGGTTTTTATGAGAAAAATATTGGTGGTGCTTACTGGAGGAACGATAGGGAGCAAGATAGAGGGAAGTGTGATCAATGTGACAGAGGCATCGCCTTATGATCTTCTGGAACTTTACAAAGAGACGTATGGCAGCAATTGCACATTTGAAGTGATACAGCCCTTTACCCTTTTAAGTGAGAACATGAACCTGCAGTATTACAGCCAGCTAGCCCGTGTCATGTGGGATCTTCCCTACAGGGAATGCGCGGGAGTCATAGTGACCCATGGATCCGATACCTTGTCTTACACGGCGGCTCTTATGGGAATGCTGCTTCGCCACGTGCGGGTGCCGGTGGTCTTTATTGCAGCTAATTATCCCCTGGGAGATAAAAGAAGCAATGGGCTTGCCAATTTTAAAAGCGCGGTAGATTTGATCGGCGGTTATCTGCTCAGAGGAGTCTATTGTATTTATAGGAGTAATAAAGGAGAAAATAATGTATATCTTGGAACGCGTATAACGGAGGCAGACGCTTATCTGGATCAGTTTGGCAGCTTTGGAGGGGTTCCTTTAGGAATGATGGAAGAGGGCTCCCTTTGTTATAATGGGGGCGTACCGAATCCAACCTTTCCACAGATCAGGGACAGACGGACCCCGATTGTTTCAGAATGCCCGGTATTTGAAAAATCAGTTCTTATGATCAGGTCGTATCCAGGTCTTGATTTCAGGTGTATTGATCTGGGAACGAAACCTGCTGCGGTGGTCTGCTATCTTTATCATTCAGCCACAGGCTGCACGGAAGGAGAGGGCACTTCCATTCTGGATTTTATAGACCGGTGCCATGAGGAAGGGATTCCCGTTTATGCAGCTTCCGCCAAAATCGCGGTAAAAAAGAGTTATATAACAGCAAAGGCAATCAGGGAAAGAGGGGTTATTCTGATGGGGCACATCTCTCCCGAAGCAGCCTATGCCAAAGTACTTCTTCTGCACAACATATGGACGGATGAAGAGGCAAAAAAACGTATAAGAGATACGATTTTTTTTGAAAATTTGCCTTTTCCTGAAGATTTGGTCTAAAAAATGCAAAAAATACCCACAAAAATAAACTTTGCTCTAGGCGATTTGGGACATTTGTGGTATACTGCTATAGATAAAATTATGAGGACATTTATGTCCTCGTGAGTTAAGTTATAATTTTTTTAATATAAAATGGAGGGTTGAAAAAATGAGTACTACTTCACAGGCGAGTCAAAGAATAGCAGCTTTGCTCGATGAAAACAGTTTCGTTGAAATCGGTGCGCAGGTAACAGCAAGAAGCACGGATTTTAATCTGAAACAGACTAAAACTCCTTCTGATGGTGTGATTACCGGCTATGGAGTGATAGGCGGCAGCCTTGTGTATGTATACAGTCAGGATGCTTCCGTACTTGGCGGCAGCGTCGGCGAAATGCATGCAAAGAAAATTGCAAACCTCTATGATCTGGCACTGAAGATGGGAGCACCCGTGATTGGGCTGATTGAATCTGCCGGGCTTAGATTACAGGAAGCGACAGATGCGCTTAATGGATTTGGCGAAATCTACAAAAAGCAGGTATTAAGTTCTGGCGTGATTCCTCAGATTACCGCTATTTTTGGTTCCTGCGGCGGCGGGCTTGCACTTATCCCTACTTTGACAGACTTTACTTTCATGGAAGAAAAGAAAGCAAAGCTGTTTGTAAATGCGCCCAATGCATTAGACGGAAACGAAATCAGCAGATGTGATACGTCAGCGGCTTCTTTCCAGAGCGGGGAGGCAGGTATTGTAGACGTAGTTGCAGACGAGGCGTCTGTTCTTGCACAGATCAGAGAACTGGTATGCATGCTTCCTTCAAACAATGAAGAGGATGGCGCATTTGAAGACTGCACAGACGATTTGAACCGCACATGTGCAGAAATTGAAGGATGTGCAGGCGATACTTCCATTGCTTTATCACAGCTTGCTGATAACGGCGCTGTATTTGAAGTGAAAGCAGCTTATGCGAAGGAGATGGTTACCGCATTCATCCGTTTAAACGGAACTACGGTAGGCGCTGTTGCGAACCGCAGCGAAGTATACGGCGAAGATGGAAAAGTGACAGACAAGTTCGATGCTGTCTTAACGCCGGCAGGGTGTGAGAAGGCGGCAGACTTCATTAATTTCTGTGACGCATTTAATATTCCTGTTCTTTCCCTTACCAATGTAAAGGGCTTTAAGGCAGATAAATGTTCCGAAAAGAAGATTGCAAGGGCAGCGGCAAAGCTTACATATGCGTTTGCCAATGCTACCGTTCCTAAAGTGAACGTTGTGATTGGACAGGCATTTGGAAGCGCTTATGTTGCCATGAATTCTAAGGCAATCGGTGCAGATATTACCATGGCATGGCCGGATGCACAGATCGGAACCATGGATGCAGGGCTTGCAGCAAAGATTATCTGTGATGGTCAGGGAGCAGAGGCGATTGCCGCATGTGCAAAAGAATACGCCGCTTTGCAGACAAGCACGCAGAGCGCTGCAGGAAGAGGATATGTGGATCAGATCATAAAGCCTGCAGATACAAGAAAATATGTAATAGGCGCTTTTGAGATGCTGCTTTCCAAGAGGGAAGACCGTCCTGCCAAAAAACATGGTACAGTTTAGAAAGGATGATACTTAATATGAAAAAATGGTTATTAGTATTAGGTATGATTACCTGTATGCTTGGTTTGTCAGCATGTAGTCAGAAAGAGGAGACTGCTCCCTTTATGACAGAGGCTGCAGCTGGAGAATATGTGCAAGACAACATTATCAAGATCAACCGATACGTTCAGACAAACACGAAAGATCAGGTGACAGATCTGGTATGGTTAAGCGCAATCGAAAGCTGGGAGAAAGCTGTCCCGGATATGGGTGATTATGTAGAGATTGTCAGTATCAAATACAACCTTGATGAAAAAGACGGTGTGGTCAATGTCAGAATCAAAGGTTCCAAGCGCGAAGCAAGTGTAGAATTTGTATTTGAAGACGGTGTGATTGCCAATGTTACCACCAACGTAGAATACTCCTTTGGCGAAAAGATGGAGAAGGCAGCGCTAAATACCATTCTTGGTATGGGCACGGTGTTTGCAGTTCTTATTCTGATCAGCCTGATTATCGGATGCTTTGGCTTTATACCTAAGATTCAGGCAAAATTTGATAAAAAGTCTAAGAAAGAAGAAGTGAAGAAAGTGGCAGTGGACAATACCATTGCACAGATTATTGAAAAAGAAGAGCTTTCAGACGATTATGAGCTGGTTGCAGTTATTGCAGCAGCAATTGCAGCAAGCGAGGGCGCTTCTTCCACAGATGGATTTGTAGTTAGAAGCATCAAACGCGCAGGAAACAAATGGCAGCGCGCTTAAACGAGAATAATGTTGAAAGGAAATCACAGGAGGATTTAAAAGAATGAAAAATTATACAATTACCGTAAATGGAAACGTATATGACGTAGTAGTAGAAGAAGGGGCATCCACTGGTGCACCTGCGCCTGCAGCACCGAAGGCAGCGCCTAAGGCTGCTCCGAAAGCAGCAGCGCCCAAGGCTGCTGGCGGTGCAGGCAGCATCAAGGTAGAGGCTGGTGCAGCCGGCAAGGTGTTCAAAGTGGAAGCAAGTGTGGGACAGTCGCTTAAGGCTGGCGATACGGTAGTTATTCTGGAAGCAATGAAGATGGAAATCCCTGTTGTAGCGCCTCAGGACGGTACCGTAGCAAGTGTTGATGTAGCTGTTGGCGACGCTGTTGAGGCAGGTGCTTTGCTGGCAACTCTTAATTAGTACTTTTGCCGAGAAAACAACAGGAGGTTAAAAAATGGATTACATCGTAACTACACTGTCCAATCTGATTCACCAGACAGCCTTCTTTAATCTTACATGGGGCAATTACCTGATGATTCTTGTGGCGTGTGTATTTCTTTATCTTGCGATTGCCAAAGGCTTTGAACCATTGCTTTTGACACCCATCGCATTTGGTATGCTGCTTGTAAACATTTATCCTGATATTATGATGAGTATTGAGGACTCAGCCAATGGGACAGGCGGCTTACTGTATTACTTTTATCTCTTAGACGAATGGGCAATCTTACCTTCCTTGATTTTCATGGGAGTTGGAGCCATGACAGACTTTGGTCCTTTGATTGCAAATCCTAAGAGCTTCTTACTTGGTGCAGCAGCACAGTTCGGTATTTTTGCCGCATATTTCGGTGCGATTGCAATGGGCTTTAACGACAAAGCGGCAGCGGCAATCTCCATCATCGGCGGTGCGGACGGTCCTACCTCCATTTTCCTTGCAGGAAAACTTGGACAGACTGCCCTGCTTGGACCGATTGCGGTAGCGGCATATTCCTATATGTCCCTGGTACCTATTATTCAGCCGCCAATCATGAAACTACTGACAACAGAAAAAGAGAGAAAGATCAAGATGGGGCAGCTTCGTCCGGTATCCAAACTTGAAAAGATTCTCTTCCCGATTATCGTAACAATCGTAGTTTGTATGATTCTTCCTACCACAGCGCCTCTTGTAGGCATGCTGATGCTGGGCAATCTGTTCAGAGAGTCCGGTGTGGTAAGACAGCTGACAGATACGGCATCCAATGCGCTTATGTATATCGTAGTTATCCTGCTTGGTACTTCTGTAGGAGCTACTACCAGCGCAGAGGCTTTCTTAAATCTGGATACATTGAAGATCGTAGCACTTGGTCTGATCGCTTTTGCATTTGGTACGGCAGCCGGTGTTCTGTTTGGTAAGCTGATGTGCATTGCGACAAAGGGCAAGGTCAACCCGCTGATTGGTTCCGCGGGTGTATCGGCAGTTCCCATGGCAGCCCGTGTTTCCCAGAAGGTGGGAGCTGAGGCAGATCCTACGAACTTCCTTTTGATGCATGCAATGGGACCTAATGTGGCAGGTGTTATCGGTACAGCAGTAGCAGCCGGTACTTTCATGGCTGTATTTGGCGTATTTTAATTAAAATTAGGAGGAAATAGAAATGGCAGAACAGGCTAAAAAACCGGTTGGAATCATGGAAACCGTTCTTCGTGATGCACATCAGTCTCTGATTGCTACAAGAATGCCTACTGAAATGATGCTTCCAATCGTTGACAAGATGGATAAAGTTGGTTATCATGCAGTGGAATGCTGGGGCGGCGCTACATTTGACGCATCCCTTCGTTTCTTGAAGGAAGACCCCTGGGACAGACTTAGAAAGTTAAGAGATGGATTTAAGAACACAAAGCTGCAGATGCTCTTTAGAGGTCAGAATATCTTAGGCTACAGACCTTACGCTGATGACGTTGTAGACAGTTTTGTAGAGAAATCTATTGCAAACGGTATTGATATTATCCGTATTTTTGACTGCTTGAATGATCTTAGAAACTTACAGGAAGCGGTCAATGCCACAAATAAGATTAAGGCAAGGGAAGGAAGAGGACATGCACAGGTTGCCCTTTCCTACACATTGGGCGATGCATATACCATGGAATATTGGATGAACATGGCAAAGAAGATTGAAGAGATGGGCGCTGATTCCATCTGTATCAAGGATATGGCAGGTCTTCTTGTTCCTTACAAAGCATCTGAAATGATCGCAGCAATGAAGTCCGCAACAAAACTTCCAATCCAGCTGCATACACACTATACATCCGGTGTTGCAAGTATGACCTATATGAAGGCGGTAGAAGCAGGAGTAGACGTTATCGACTGTGCAATCTCACCTTTTGCTATGGGTACTTCACAGCCTGCAACAGAAGTTATGGTTGAGACCTTCAAGGGAACTCCTTATGATACCGGTTATGACCAGAGTATTTTATCTGAAATCGCTGATTATTTCAGACCGTACAGAGATAAGTGCCTTGCAGACGGGCTGCTCAATCCCAAGGTTATGGGCGTGGATATTAAGACACTGCTTTATCAGGTACCCGGCGGCATGCTTTCTAATATGGTGAGCCAGCTGAAAGAGCAGAACGCAGAAGATAAATATTACGATGTGCTGAAGGAAATTCCTCAGGTTAGAAAAGACTTAGGTGAGCCTCCTCTGGTAACTCCTTCTTCACAGATCGTGGGAACCCAGGCAGTATTTAATGTGTTGATGGGTGAGAGATATAAGATGGCAACGAAGGAAACCAAGGCAGTGCTCCGCGGTGAATATGGTCAGACTGTTAAGCCTATGAACCAGGAGGTTATCGACAAGGTTATCCCAGGTGAAAAGAGAATCACCTGCCGTCCTGCAGACTTGATCGAGAACGAGATGGATAAGTTAGAGGCAGAGATGAAGGAATGGAAACAGCAGGATGAGGATGTATTGTCCTACGCCCTGTTCCCTCAGGTTGCAACTGACTTCTTCAAATATCGTCAGGCACAGCAGGAAAAAGTTGACATGTCACAGGCAGATGTAAAGAATGCGGCATATCCTGTGTAAGATTTAATCAAGAAACATTGATACAGCTCTCATGCAAATATTTGTGTGGGAGCTGTTTTTGTGTTATAATCTAACTATTAATGGTTGGTAGATAATAGAAAATAGGGGGATTGCATGGATAATAAGCGTTTTGCTCTGCTCATTGATGCAGATAATATTTCAGCGAAGTATATAGGAGCCATTTTAGAGGAACTGTCTACTTACGGGATCACTACTTACAAAAGAATTTATGGAGATTGGACGAGTACGCAGGCGACCAAGTGGAAAGGGGAATTATTAGAAAATTCAGTGATTCCGGTGCAACAGTTCAGTAATACTGTAGGTAAAAATGCAACGGATTCCACTTTGATTATTGATGCAATGGATATTCTTTATACGGGAAATGTAGATGGATTCTGTATTGTGTCCAGTGACAGCGATTTTACCCGTCTGGCGAGCAGGCTGCGTGAATCCGGCATGGAAGTCATTGGAATGGGAGAAGAAAAGACACCCCGCTCTTTCAGGGTGGCATGTACCAGATTTGTCAATTTGGAAAACCTGGGAAATCAGGATGAAGATACAGAAGGAAAAGAAGGCAAAGACAATACCATCAGCAGGGAGGTCGTTTATAATGCAATCACAAATATTATTAATGAGAATGAGAATAAAGGAAAAAGCGTGGAATTAGCGTCGGTAGGGAACCGGCTGGTCAACATGTATCCTGATTTTGATGTGAGAAGCTATGGTTACAGTCTCTTGTCCAAGTTTGTGGAAGATGCAGGTCTGTTCCTTTTAGAAAAGCGGCAGAATGTCATCACGATTTCCTTAAAAGACAATGAACAGTCGCAGGAGGAAATCAGGGGCTATATTAAACAGATCATTCATGAGGCAGGGAAAAAAGGAATCGGTATCAGCGAATTGAGCAACTGTGTTTACAGCAAATATGATAATTTTAATGTCAAGGATTTTGGATACAGCCAATTTTCTAAATTTGTTCAGGGGCTTGGAAACGTGGAAGTGTATCAGGGCAAAAATGACAGAAAGCGCGCAAAGGAAAAGAATTAAGAAAATATTTATCTTATATTATAAAAATTAACATAATCTTTTGATAAACTATGCTTCATCAGTGCGTTATATTTTTTGCAAAGGATGAGGCGGGATGGGACTGGAATTTATTGATATATCCAGAGACGATGCGTACGAAAGACCAGGGGTCAGAAGTGCTGCGAGCGGACAGAACACAACGGTGCCTGAAAGGCGGAGACGCCCCGAGGGGCAGCGCGCAGAAATGCCTGAAAGGCGGAGACGCCCCGAAGGGCAGCGCGTAGAAATGCCTGAAAGACGGAGGCGCCCAGAAGGGCAGCGTGCAGAAATGCCTGAGGGACGGAGACGCCCCGGAGGGCAGAGAGCGGAAATGTCTGAAAGGCGAAGACGGTCTGAAGGACAGAGTGTGGCAGTACCTGAAAAAAGGCGAAGAACGGAAGTAGAAATATATCCGCTACCGGATAACAGAAATGGGAGAAGCCGTAAAAATAATACGGAACAAAAGGCTGAGCAAGCAAGAGCGCGCAGAAGAAAACGCAGGCAAAGAAGAATGATAGCGGCAAGAATGGTCACGCTGCTTTTCTTAGTTGCATTAATTGTGACAGCTGCTTTTCTTTTAATCAAGTTAATACAAGGATTGCGGGATACGCAGGAAGTTGCAAATGATTTTCAGACAACCGTAGAGCGGCAGAAGGTCATTGAAGAAAACAAGACGGATAAGCCGATTATGACAGAAGATTTTATTCCGGTCAATGAATATTCAAGACCCGGCGAAACATTGCCAGAAGTGAACAATATTTTTGTGCACTATACAGCGAACCCTGGAACCAGTGCAGCCCAGAATAGGAGTTATTTTGAAAATCTGGGTATTACAGGTGAGACTTCCGCAAGCGCGCATTTTGTAATTGGCTATAATGGAGAGATTATCCAGTGTATTCCTCTAAACGAGATAGCCTATGCAGTAGCGGGAAGAAATTATGATTCTATTTCCATAGAGTGCTGCTATCTGTCAGAAGACGGAAAGTTTACGGACGATACCTATCAGTCGTTGATTCGGTTATCTGCATGGCTTTTAAACGAATATAACCTTGCGCCGGAGGATATGAGAAGACACTATGACGAAGGCGGAAAGAAATGTCCGCTGTATTTTGTAGAAAGCGTTGGCTCATGGCAGCAATTTTTAAATGATCTGGAAGACTATATTATGAAAGAACAGATGGAGTAGGAAGGGACTTGTTATGGAACTGGGAAAAAAGGATACGCGCATGGCGCATGGAGTGGCAATTTGGGCGATGATACTTGTGCACCTGTATCTGAGAAAGGGAGCAGAGGTGAGCGGCAGTCCTTTGATCTGGATCAATCAGGATGTACCTTTGATTTATTATCCAGCATTTTTAAGTGAAATTTGTGTGCCCTTTTATTGCTTTTGTACCGGCTATGCGCTTTTTTTGCAGTTCAGTAATATGGAGCTAAAAGAATATTTAAAAAAACAATATTTTCGATTATTCAAATTCTTAATTCATTTCTGGGTGGTATGTATTATTTTCACGATTGTGGGTATTCTTTTTGATCAATATGGGGAGATACCGGCTAATATTTACAGGTTTTTGGGAAATTTTTTCCTGTTGGAACATACATATAACGGCGCTTGGTGGTTTGCCTCGACCTATACGTTATTTGTCCTGATATCGCCATTGTTCCTAAAATTAGCCCAAAAGGCGGACAGCCGCATTCTCTTTTTTGCGTTTGCAATGATATTTTGTGTATACTATCTCTGTAAGGTACTGGGGATATTTACCACGGATCCGGAGGAATATTATTGGAAGGGGCTCGTAATCAGAAAACTCTTGGATTTGTGGTATGTATCTTTCTTTTACATTGTGGGGATGCTGCTTGCAAAGGAAAAGATTATATCCAGAACAAGAAAATGGTGGAATCGGGTGACAGGAGAAAAAGGTAATTTCTATCTTTTCATTGTTGTCTCGGCGGCGATTTTGGCGATGTGTGTGATTGAAATATCGGGAACGGTATATTTCTTTGCAATTTTTTGCTTTATATGTTTTAATCTTTGGAAAAAGCCGGACTATGTAGAAAGATTCTTTCTGTTTTTTGGAGAGCATTCCACAAATATCTGGCTGGTTCATATGTTCTTTTACTTATTTATCTTTAAAGAATTGGTCTTTATAGTGAAATACCCTGTTTTTGTAATTCCTTTTATGTTCGTGCTTACAATTGCATGTTCGTATATTATTAATTTTATTTTGAAGCTATTATGGAAAAGCCCGTTGCTTCGGAAATTAACTGCCTGTGTGGAGAATGGTGGAAATTAATAATTGAGAGTAGAGATGAAAACGTCGCTCCCTTCATATTTTTCTTGAAATAGAGCGGCTTCTTTATGAACCTCTTCCCAAAATTCATCGCTTATATCAACTTCATCTGTATCAAAGTGGATAATCATTCTATGTTCTTTCAGCAGATCGCCAATGTTGGTTCCATCATAGAAGGTAGAAAAGAAAGGAACTCCTTTGATTGAGTGTATGGAAACTTCCGGTTCTATTCCGGCAGTACCGAAGGTATGGGGCATATTCTCCTTTGCCACATCCACATATGCCTGATGAATCTGGGCAAGCTGAAATGTGTCAGAATAGCTATTTTCAGGAACAGTACCTTCTATTTTTATATACATTCCCATCGACAGTAAATTCCCCCGTCCAGAGCCTGTAATAATGCGTCCGCACCCAGCTGCTCCCCTCAGACTTTGGCATAGAATTAGGATTCATAAAGATGTAAGGCTCAAAAGAAATTAATTCAAAATCCATATGATATTTTTCTTCCAGATATCTCTGCGCATCCTCTATGGCATGCGTCTGATCCTCTTTAAGTTCAGCCTGAAGAACCTCATTCAATTCAACACGAGACCCAAAATCTTTAAACCCAAAAATAATTGCACCCAGAAAAGCAACATGAATAGTACAGCAAATCAATATAATACAAATTATTTTTATAAAAATCATTTTTTCAGATTTCATCAAAATATTCCTCCGCAGTATTATTTGATTATATCATGGCGCCTTTTTATAAGCAATTTCTATTTCCATTCTCGAAAAATGTCATTTGTTGTTGACATAATGTGGAATCCGCTGTAAACTAATAACATATGTTATATTAGGGAGGTAAGAGTGGGATGGCAAGAAAAGAATCAATAACACGTGAGGATTTAATTAAAGCCGCGTTTGCAATCTTACAAGAAGACGGAATAGAGCAGGTGACAGCCCGAAAGCTGGCAGCGAAAGCCAACTGTTCCACGCAGCCGATTTTCCGTATCTACAAGAATATGGAGGAACTGATCGAAGAATTGTTTGGCAGGGCGTGTGATTTCTTCCATGAATATTACGAAGACTTTCAAAGACAGACAGTAACCCCGTTTGTAAATCTGGGGCAGGCATACATTAAATTTGCCGGGGAGCATAAAAGGATATTTGAATTTATCTTTTTGTCTTCAGAAAGATTTGGAAGGAGCCTATATGATCTGGTAAACGGTAACGGTGGTTATGTCAGCAGGGAAATACATGCCGCCACATCCCAGGGATGTTCTAATGCCAGCGGACTATTCATGAAAATGTGGATTTTCATTCATGGCGCCGCCTGCATGTCGCTTACAGGAGACTATGATTTGTCTGAAGATGAGACTATGCAGATGCTGAAAGAGGTATATCATTCATTCAGATAGCAGGATTCACATAACAGGTGAAATATTTACATAAGTTGGAAGGAAGCAAGGATGGAAATACAGGAACACGATATTATTACCCGTATGAATGACAAATATATGAAGATGAGCAAGGGGCATAAAGCGATTGCAGCATATATTTCGGATCACTATGAGCAGGCAGTCTTCATGACGGCGGCAAAACTTGGAGAAACGGTGGGGGTCAGCGAGTCCACTGTGGTGCGGTTTGCATCGGGACTTGGGTACGAGGGGTATCCGGAGTTTCAGGATGCTTTGGAGGACTGGGTAAAGAATAAGCTAAATTCAGTACAGAAGATGGGAGCGAAGTACGGAAAGAGCACACAGTCGGAAATTCTGAATTCCGTATTGAATTCAGACATAGAAAAGATAAAGGATACCATCGTCAATCTGGATGCAGCAGCGTTTGAAGCTGCCGTAGATATCATTTTGGAGGCAAAAAACATCTATCTTGTGGGGGTCAGAAGCTGTGAGCCTTTGGCGGATTTCCTGCATTTCTATTTAAATATGATTCGTGGAGGCATCATTTTGGTAAAAACAACAAGCGTTACGGAGATGTTTGAGCAGATGATCAGAATTGGCGGGGAGGATGCAATCATAGGTATCAGCTTTCCCCGATATTCCATGAGAACCCTCAAAGCAATGGAGTTCGCCAACGACCGGAATGCCAAAGTTATTACCATAACGGACAGTATCCATTCCCCCATGAATCTCTATTCTTCGTGCAATCTTCTCGCAAAAAGTGATATGGTTTCTATCGTGGATTCGCTTGTAGCGCCGCTTAGCGTGATTAATGCGCTTGTTGTTGCGCTGTGCATGAAGCAGCCGGAGACAGTTAAGAACAATTTGGAGACCCTTGAAGAGGTTTGGAATAATTATCAGGTTTATCTAAATGACGAGATCAATTTTATAGATGAGGAACCTATGCTGAATTATCCTCTGATGAAGCTTGATGAATAGCAGATGTAATTTTTAAACGGGAAAATATAACAATATGAAACATATTATCGTAGTAGGCGGCGGCGCTGCCGGAATGATGGCGGCGGTGAGCGCTGCAAGGGCAGGAGCGGAAGTGACGCTGCTTGAAAAAAATGAAAAAACTGGGAAAAAAATCTATATCACAGGGAAAGGAAGATGTAATTTGACCAATGCCTGTGAGCCGGAGGATTTTTTTCAGAATGTCATAAGTAATGGAAAGTTTTTATATAGTGCCTTTTATCAGATGGATAATAGGGCAGCTATGGCATTTTTTGAAAATGCCGGATGCCGGCTTAAAGTGGAACGCGGAGAGCGGGTATTTCCGGTATCAGATCATTCTTCCGACGTGATTGGTGCGCTAAATGGGCGGATGGAGCGGGAGCATGTAAAGGTATGCCTGAACACCTGTGTGAAAGAGCTTTTGATAGAGAATCAGGAGAAAGAAAGCACGGAAGAAGCTTCACGTAAGGGGAGCGTGAAGGGCGTGGTGCTTTCAGACGGAAGAAAAATGGAAGCGGACGCAGTGATTTTAGCGACGGGAGGCAAGTCCTATGCGTCCACAGGCGCTACAGGGGATGGCTATTTGTTTGCGGAAACGGCGGGGCATACAGTGAAGGAAGTGAAGCCGGCGCTGGTTCCATTTACAGTGAAAGAAAGCTGGTGCATGGAGCTGCAGGGACTTTCCCTTAAGAATGTGTCTGTTTTGCTAAAAAGCGATAAGAAGAAGATCTATGAGGGATTCGGCGAGATGCTGTTTACCCATTTTGGGGTAAGCGGACCGCTGATTTTAAGCGCGAGCAGCTATTATGTAAAAAAATATGCAGACATGCAAGTGCCGCTTATTATAGATTTGAAACCGGCTTTGACGAGAGAACAGCTGGATAAGAGGATTTTGCGCGATTTTGAAGAAAATAAGAATCGGCAGTTTAAAAATGCCATAGACGGTCTGCTTCCGGCAAAGATGATTCCCATCATCATCCGGCTCTCAGGTATTTCGCCGGAAAAAAAGGTCAACGAAGTGACGAAAAAGGAGAGAAACAATTTGATAGATTGTTTAAAAAATCTTACCTTGACCGTTACAGGGACGAGAGGGTTTCAGGAAGCAATCATAACCCAGGGAGGGATTTGCGTAAAAGAGGTGAATCCGTCTACCATGGAATCAAAGCTGGTAAAGGGACTTTACTTTGCCGGGGAAGTACTTGATTTAGACGGGGTAACGGGCGGTTTTAATCTACAGATTGCCTGGTCTACCGGATACTTGGCAGGAAACAGTGCGGCAGGAGGAACTTTGTAGTCAAAGCGCCTCCTGCCGGCATAGATAAATCAAGGTTCTAATTCAAGCATCTGCCATCCGGGCACGGGAGTGCCATCCTGCTGCCATCCCTGATCGGAGAGCTGATAGATATATCCGAAGTAATCGGAATCTATGTGATATTGAATGCCATACATGGCATTATTGGATAATCCGATAAAGTAGTATACACATCCTGTTTCTGTTTCGCCGTTCTCGTTTGCCACATAACTGCATGCCGCCTTGGTAATGGTTACATCAGAGTTGAAAGCACTGGTCATCAGCTTTTTGGCATTTTCATAATTGGAGCGGAGAAAAGCTTCATCAGGCTTACCAGGAACACTTGGAGGATTGCTATAGTCGATGCCGTCTTTGACGATGAACAGATTGGATAGTATGCCGGTTGCGCTGTTGATGTTCACGCAGTAGGAATGGGCGTCATCCTCCTTAAAAGTGATCTGATAATCTCCATATCCGCCGAAACCGAATCCCAGCCAATATTCGCATAGAACTTCCATTTCGGAGCAATCCACGCCATACATTTCACGGAAGTAAGTGATGGACCTAGAGATGGCTTCGTCTTCGGATAAATCTGATTCATCAGGGTAAGGATTCCGGTTAAATTCCTGCTGTGCCTGTATAATTTCCTGCGCTTCGGCTGTCTGGCTGACGGCATAGGCGGATTTTTCACTGAAATCGATCATCTGGAGTAATTCTTCGTCTGTAAGCGTTCTGTCGGGCAGATAGATTTCCCTGTTGTAGGTCTCATACACAGGAGCAGTGATCGCCGCATCTGCCTCCAATCGGTCTGTAAGCGTCAGTTCGCCTTCCGGGAACAAGCCTTCGTTCCAATATTTATCCCGCAAAGCAAAATACCGGCTGTTTTCATCGTCGGTAAGGTCCCTGGAATACTGGAGGGCTTCTGTGTCGTGTTCCTTTGTCATATTGGAGGTGTCGTTTGCCGCCGTATATTGTGCCTGTTCTTCGTCGGACATCTGTTCCATCCGTTCCTTTACATAGTCGCTGATTTTAGCGGATACCGGCAGGGCAATCAGCACGAAGGCAGCAACGCCGCATGCGGCAATGCCGGCTTTGGGGAAAGAAAAGGAAGACGTCTTCCGGGAAGAGGCGCTTAAGCTTTGCTTTTTTATTTTTTCTAGTGTATGGTTAAACTTCTCATCATATTCCTTACTGGTGGGGCAGGGGGTATTTTTTGCCATTTGTCTTATTTTTTTATCGAAATGATTCATGATTTCTCCTTTCTACTGGGCATCTTCAAGGGCTTTCTTTAATTCCTGACGGGCTCTGGAAAGCCTTGATTTGACGGTTCCTTCAGAAACAGCAAGAATTTGGGCGATTTCCTTTACCCGGAACGACTCAAAGTAGTATAGTAGAATGACTTCTTTAAAGCCGTCGTTTAAGTGATAAACAAACTCTAATAGGTCGAAAGAGGATTCGGGAACATATTCTTCCGTAGGAAAAGCAGAAAAATCCTCCGTCAATTCCACCCGCTTCCTCTTCCTTAAGCAGGTCTTGCTTTCGTTTGCTATAATCTGGAATAACCATGCTTTCATTTTCCTGCTGTTTTTTAATTCTGATAAATGACGGTATGCTTTTAATATACTTTCGCTGACCACGTCCTCGGCGTCTTCCCTGTTTAAGACAATGGAATATGCCAGACGGAACATGGCGGTTTTGTTTTGCTCGATGGTCTCTATAAAAAGATCATCAAGTTTTTGTCTTTTGCCATTCATGGCGACCTCCTTTCGCTTTGGTTAAGCCGACTTATAAATTAGACGCCGGAAAGTGCGTATAGGTTCCCCAAATAATATAATAAGCAAAGAGATTTTCTGCAAACTTGGCAAAAGAAAAAGTTCATGTTATGATAGAGAACGGTACATAATTTTAAAAGAAATGAGGATAAAAAATGAGTTATCAGATTGCGATAGACGGACCGGCGGGCGCAGGAAAGAGTACCATTGCTAAGCTGGTTGCAAAGGAAAAGGAATTTATATATGTAGATACAGGCGCGATGTACCGCGCCATGGCATATTATTTGTTTTCAAATCACATCGATCCGAAGAACGAAGCCCTTGTTGCAGAAAGATGCATGGAGGCGGATATCACCATTCAATATGAAGAAGGAGAGCAGGTGGTTCTTTTAAATGGAAAAAATGTCAATGCCCATCTTCGCACGGAAGAAGTAGGAAATATGGCATCTTTTACCAGTAAGAATCCCAAGGTGAGGGAGCGTCTTACCTCCCTGCAAAAGGAACTTGCCGCTAGAAATAATGTGGTCATGGATGGAAGGGATATAGGAACCTGCGTCCTTCCGAAGGCGGATGTGAAAGTGTATTTAACCGCCAGCGCCAAGGTGAGGGCAAAGAGAAGATTTGACGAACTTGCGGCAAAAGGGGAAACGAGCGATATTCAAAAGATAGAGGAAGATATCATAAAGCGCGACGAGCAGGATATGAATCGGGAGATCGCGCCTTTAAAGCAGGCGGAGGATGCCGTTTTGATCGACTCCTCTTCTATGACGATTGAAGAGGTGGTAAAGAAAATCCTTTCTCTATGCCGATAAGGAATAGGGAATTGAAACGACGGATATCAAACGGGAGGTTACAGGATGGAAGTGATACGTGCTGAGAGCGCGGGATTTTGTTTTGGTGTAAAAAAAGCGGTGGAGAAGGTGTATGAGCAGATCGATGCCCATAAAAAGATCTACACCTACGGTCCGATCATACATAATGAAGAAGTGGTACGGGACTTAGAGAGCCGGGGCGTTTCCGTAATCGAGGGCGAAGAAGCGCTGGTACAGATTAAGGAAGGGGCGGTGGTAATCCGCTCTCATGGGGTGCCAAAGCGGATTTATGAAAGGATTGAGGAAAACGGTTTGGAATGCATCGATGCGACCTGCCCTTTTGTAAAGAGGATTCATCAGATTGTTGAAAAAGAAAGCCTTGCCGGCAGGCAGATTGTAATTATTGGAAATGCGGGGCACCCGGAAGTGGAAGGAATTATGGGCTGGTCAGCCTCACAGGCAGTGGTAATCGGGGATGCAGCGGAAGCAGAAAATTTCAGACCAGACAAAGAAAAACCAATCTGTATTGTCTCTCAGACGACATTTAACTACAACAAATTTCAAGAATTAGTTGAAATTTTTCATAAAAGAGGTTACAATGTTAATGTTGTAAATACTATCTGTAATGCGACAGAAGAACGACAGACACAGGCGCGCGAAATTGCAGCCAAGGTCGATGCAATGATAGTAATTGGCGGCAGGCACAGTTCCAACACGCAGAAGTTATATGAAATATGCCGTGAAAAGTGCCAAGCCACCTATTTTATACAGACACTGGACGACTTGCATTTAGAACTACCTAAAACTGCTGCTCTGGTGGGTATTACCGCAGGGGCTTCCACCCCTAACAATATTATCGAGGAGGTTCAAAATTATGTCAGAATTAACTTTTGAACAAATGTTGGAAGAATCATTAAAGACAATACATACAGGAGAGGTAGTTGAAGGTACGGTCATAGATGTTAAGCCGGAAGAAATCGTTCTTAACATTGGCTATAAATCTGATGGTATTTTGACGAGAAACGAATATACCAATGAACCTAATGTAGATTTAACGACCGTAGTTAAGCCGGGCGATACCATGGAAGTTAAAGTCCTTAAGGTAAACGACGGTGAGGGACAGGTTATCTTAACCTACAAGCGGCTTGCATCTGAACGCGGCAACAAGCGGATCGAAGAAGCTTTCAACAACAGAGAAGTGCTCACGGCAAAGGTGGCACAGGTGCTCGACGGCGGTTTGAGCGTCATCATCGACGAGGTGAGAATCTTCATTCCTGCAAGTCTTGTTTCAGATGTATATGAGAAGGATCTTACCAAATATGCAGGTCAGGAAATCGAATTTGTAATCAGCGAGTACAATCCTAAGAGAAGAAGATATATCGGGGACCGCAAGCAGCTGCTGGTGGCAGCAAAAGCAGAAATGCAGAAAAAGCTTCTTGAGAGCATCAAAGTCGGGGATGTGATGGACGGTACCGTCAAGAACGTTACAGATTTCGGTGCATTTATCGATATCGGAGGGGCGGACGGACTCCTTCATATTTCAGAAATGTCCTGGGGACGTGTTGAAAACCCCAAGAAGGCATTCAAGGTGGGCGATAAGGTTAAGACCTTTATCAAAGATATTGTGGGAACCAAGATTGCCCTCAGCCTTAAATTTGATGATGCCAATCCTTGGAAGGATGCGGACGAGAAGTATGCGGTTGGAAATGAAGTGACCGGAAGAGTTGCAAGAATGACAGATTTCGGTGCGTTTGTTGAATTAGAGCCCGGTGTGGATGCATTGCTCCATGTATCACAGATTTCCAAAGAACATATCGAAAAACCTTCAGATGTGCTTAAGGTGGGCGACGAGATTACGGCAAAGGTAGTCGACTTCAACAGCGAAGACAGAAAGATAAGTCTCAGCGTTAAGGCACTTTTAGCACCGGATCCGGAAGAAGAGGCTGTGAAGGAAGAAGCAGCAGGTGCTGACGACGATGCAGATGTAGTATCTGTTGATATCGATGCAGTGATTGCAGCTGAAGCAGACGAATAAAATAAACCATTCAGGGCGGATAGAGTATGGCATATGATTATGAAAAATTTAAAGATGCCGTGTTTGCATTGACGAAGATCGATTTAAATGCATATAAAGAGCGGCAGATGAAGCGCAGGATAGATGCTCTGATTACAAAACATGGTATAAAGGGCTACGAGAATTATGTGCAGGTTTTAAAGACGGATAAAGCCAGATTTGAGGAGTTTGTAAATTATTTGACGATTAATGTATCAGAGTTTTACAGAAACCCCGATCAATGGGCAGTCATGGACAAGGAAATCATTCCGGAGCTGATTGGTAAATATGGCAAGAACTTAAAAATTTGGAGTGCAGCGTGCTCTACAGGGGATGAACCGTATTCTCTTGTAATGGCATTGTCCCGGCATATTCCGCTTAATATGATCCGCATAACCGCCACAGACTTAGATAAGCAGGTCATTGCAAAGGCAAAGGTGGGGCTGTACAGCGAGAAGAGCATTGCAGCGGTGCCGGATGATTTTAAGAAAAAGTACTTCACCAAGGTTGGACTCTCCTACAAGATTTCAGACGAAATCAAGGCACGGGTCGATTTTAAAGAACATAACCTTTTAGAAAGCGGCTATCCTAAGGACTATCACATGATCGTCTGCCGCAATGTATTGATTTACTTTACGGAAGAAGCAAAAGACGAAGTGTTCCGTAAGTTTTATCAGTCTCTTGCGCCCGGTGGAATCCTTTTTATCGGAAGCACAGAACAAATCATCAACCATAAAGATATTGGATATGAGCGTAAAAATTCATTCTATTACGAACGTCCTAAGAAATAAAAAAGAGACATCCGCATGGGTGTCTCCTTTTTTCATCAAGAAACTTATTCTGATTCTTAATCCTGCATCGCCATCGCACACAGCACGTGGCTTGCGTAATCTGAAAACAGCTGTCTGTTTTTCTTGATCTCATCGGTCAGCTCAAAGAATAGATTCCTGCTTTTATATTCTCTTTTGAAGAATGGTTCTACAAGCACCTTCCACTGGGGAAGGTAGCAGGAGAATTTCCTTGTATAACAATTGGATGCAACTGCCTGTTGGCGGTATTCTTTATCCACAAAGGATGCAATTGACTTATGCAGGGCAATATCTTCTGTGGGAAGGTAGTAATAATCCTTGAAATTTGCATAGTAATATTTGAGCTCTTCCTCGTAAATGGGAACGATTAATGTTCCCTCATGTCCTTCGCCTTTAAAGTGGCAGCCCTTGCCCATAAAGGTGACGGGAACCGGAAGGGGAGAGGCGGTGACAAGCTGAAGGATCAGTTCTTTTCGAGGTACGCCGTGAATATCATTGTAATAATTAGCTTGTACCTTTCGTGCCTTGAGGCTGCTGTTAAACAAATCGTAGTAGGAAAGGATGGGGAGGACTTCCAGCATGCCTTTCATATCGTCGGAATTGTGGAGCAGCAGTGTATGATACAGACTATAGTCATGGGAGATAATAAAATCTTTGTATACTTGAATCAGTTCGCCGCCACTGTATGTATCCTCACGTTTGATGCCCAGAAAGCGCTCTATGGTTTTCAATTTGCAGTCTGAGAGCTTAAGGAAATTTTTGTATGGAGCGATGCGGCGGTAGATATCCAGACCTTCTATTTTGCTGAAATCGCAGGGAAGGCTGTACTGATCCGCCTTGTGCTTGATAAAAGGAAGATCAAAGGAGTTTCCGTTATAGTGAATCAGATACGTGTAATCTTCCGCAAAGGATAAAAAGGATCGAATCAGTTCGGGCTCTTCTTCCGGAGCCTGGGCGAACCATTGTCTGATGATCCAGTTTCCCTCTGAGAAGAAGGCGCAGCCGATCAGGTAAATCATGGAACCGGAGGAAAGAAGACCGGTAGTCTCGATGTCCAAAAAAAGAATCTGATCTAAAGGAGCGAGACGTTCCAAGGGGTATTTAAGCTGAAAATTTCCAAGAATGATTTCTTCTGTTTTCATATAGACCTCCTATTTCACATTACCTGTTTAGTGTAGCATATTTTTCAAAAATACTGTAGTATTTTCGACAAAAAAATAGTATATTTAAAAGGATGAGAATCATCAATATAAAGGGAAAGAAGGGTATGGAGTGGCGAAATTAACATTTACAGGAGGGATTCATCCCTATGATGGCAAGGATCTGTCCAAAGACAAACCAATCAAAGACGTTCTGCCGAAAGGGGACTTGGTATACCCCTTATCTCAGCATATCGGTGCGCCGGCACAGCCAATCGTCAAAAAGGGTGATAAAGTCCTTACAGGGCAGAAAATCGCGGAGGCAGGCGGATTTGTATCTGCTCCCATCTATGCGACTGTTTCCGGAACGGTAAAGGCAATCGAGCCAAGAAGAGTGGTCACAGGGGACAATGTGATGAGCATTGTGATTGAAAACGACGGCAAATATGAAGAGGTAGAGTGGCAGGAGCCGATAGAGCTTGAGACGCTTTCAAGAGAAGAAAAGATTGACAGGATCAAAGAGGCAGGCATCGTGGGCATGGGGGGAGCGGGATTCCCCACAGCGGTAAAACTTTCGCCGAAGGAGCCTGATAAAATAGAATATGTGATCGTAAACTGTGCGGAGTGTGAGCCGTACCTTACATCAGACTACCGTAAGATGCTGGAAGAACCAGAAAAGCTGATCGGAGGGCTTAAGGTATCCTTAAGCCTGTTTGAAAATGCAAGAGGGATTCTGGCGGTGGAAGATAATAAACCAGACTGCATCGCGAAACTGAAAAGGCTGACCAGGGATGAAAATAAGATCACTGTAAAGGCGCTTAAGACCAAGTATCCCCAAGGGTCGGAGCGGCAGCTCATCTATGCGGCTACAGGACGTGCCATCCATTCGGGTATGCTGCCGGCAGATGCGGGATGTGTGGTAAATAACGTGGACACGGTGATTGCGATTTATGACGCGGTCATTAACGGAAAGCCGCTTATGTACAGAATCGTAACGGTAACCGGCGATGCAATTGCAGATCCATGCAATTTCAGAGTCAGGATCGGTACAAATTATCACGAACTGGTGGAGGAGGCAGGCGGTTTCAAACAGCCTCCCGTTAAGATCATTTCGGGCGGTCCTATGATGGGATTCGGTATTTTTGATCTGGATGTACCTGCAACGAAGACGTCATCGGCGCTGCTATGCCTGACGAAGGACGAGGTGTCGGCAATGGAACCTTCTGCATGCATCAATTGCGGCAAATGTGTGGAGGTATGCCCCGGAAGGGTGGTTCCCCGAAAACTTGCAGATTATGCGGAGCATTACGAGGAAGAGGCATTTGTAAAGAACAACGGCATGGAATGCTGTGAGTGCGGCTGCTGCAGTTATGTATGTCCTGCAAAGCGTCCGCTTACGCAGGTAATCAAGTCCATGCGCAAGATGCAGCTTGCAAAGAAGAAAAAGTAGAAGGAGAAGAACAAAATGAGTGATTTGATGAAAGTCTCATCCAATCCCCATGTAAGGTCAAGGGTTACTACCAGTAACATCATGCTTGCAGTGGTGATTGCACTGCTTCCTGCGGCAGGTTTTGGCATATACAATTTCGGATTGGATGCGCTTATCTTAATTTTAATCACTGTGGCATCATGTGTGCTTACAGAATTGATCTACGAAAAGGCAATGAAAAAAAAGGTCACGATCGGAGATTTCTCAGCGGTGGTGACAGGACTTCTTTTGGCGCTGAATCTTCCGTCCACAGCGCCCTGGTGGATTGGCGTGATCGGCGGAGTCTTTGCTATATTGGTGGTGAAGATGCTGTTCGGCGGGCTGGGGCAGAACTTTATGAACCCGGCATTGGGCGCAAGATGTTTCCTTCTGATTTCTTACACATCTATTATGTGTAATTTTGAGTGTGACGCTTACACAGGGGCAACGCCGCTTGCAAGTCTTAAGGCGGGGGAGAGCGTGAATCTGCTTGATATGGTGATTGGAAGGACAGGAGGGACCATTGGCGAGACCTCCATGATTGCAATTGTGCTGGGCGCGTGCCTTCTGATTCTGCTTGGAATCATCGATTTGAGAATACCCGGCAGTTACATAGTGACTTTTGTTCTGTTCCTGATTTTATTTGGCGGACATGGGTTCGATCCTGCCTTTATCACTGCACATCTGGCAGGAGGCGGTCTGATGCTGGGTGCGTTCTTTATGGCGACTGATTATGTGACCCGCCCCGTCACTAAGCGGGGACAGTACTTGTATGGTGTGGTTCTCGGTCTGCTGACAGGTATTTTCAGAATCTTTGGTCCTTCGGCGGAAGGTGTTTCCTATGCCATTATTTTAGGCAATTTGCTGGTGCCTTTGATTGAAAAGATTACCATGCCAAAGGCTTTTGGAAAAGGAGGGGAAAGAGCATGAAAAATATGATAAAAGATGCTGCCATCCTTTTGGTCATCACGCTTTTTGCAGGTCTGATCCTTGGTCTGGTGTATCAGATTACCAAAGAACCCATTGCGCAGGCAGAAGAGGCGGCGGCAAAGGAAGCCTATGCAGAGGTATTTCCGGGCGCTTCTGAATTTGAAATGTTAGAAGAGACAGCGGCGGATGAAGATTTTGCTATGCAGTGGAAGGAAGCAGGCTTTGAAGGGGTGGATATCGTAAATGTGTTAGAAGCAAAGGACAGTGCAGGAACGCTTTTGGGATATGTGCTTACGGTGACCAGCCATGAAGGGTATGGCGGAGATATCACATTTACCATGGGAATCTGTAATGATGGAACTTTAAATGGAATTTCCATCTTAAGTATTTCTGAGACGGCAGGGCTTGGAATGAAGGCGGATGCAGTTTTAAAACCTCAGTTTGAAGGGAAGAAAGTTCCAAGCTTCACCTATACCAAGACAGGAGCCACATCTGAGAGCCAGATCGATGCTATCAGCGGGGCGACTATTACGACCAACGCCGTGACAAGCGCAGTAAACGGCGGACTTTACTATTTCCAGTCACAGTTAGGAGGTGGCAGCAATGAAGCAAAATAGTATATCAGAACGTCTGATCAACGGACTTGTCAAAGAAAACCCCACCTTTGTGCTTATGCTGGGCATGTGTCCTACGCTGGCAGTCACGACTTCAGCGGTAAACGGTCTGGGCATGGGGCTTACCACCATGGTAGTGCTCGCGCTGAGCAATATGTTCATCTCTCTGCTTAGAAAGGTGATCCCTGACAAGGTAAGGATTCCTGCATTCATTGTAGTGATTGCCTCATTTGTCACGGTGGTTGAATTGCTTTTGAAGGCATTTATTCCGTTTTTGTATGCGGCCCTTGGGCTCTACATTCCGCTGATTGTAGTAAATTGCATTATTTTGGGACGTGCAGAAGCCTATGCATCCAAAAATGACGTGGTTTCCTCTTTGTTTGACGGAATCGGAATGGGGCTCGGGTTTACCTGTGCGCTTACGATTATAGGAGCGGTCAGGGAACTTTTAGGAGCCGGACAGGTATTTGGCGTGAATGTAATGCCGGCAAGCTATGTGCCGTGCAGCATTTTTGTACTGGCGCCGGGGGCTTTCTTTGTTCTTGCTGTACTGACGGCAATCCAGAACAAGGTGAAGCTGGAAGGCGAAAAGAAAGGCAAAGATATGTCTAAGATACAGTCCGGGTGCAATTCAGACTGCATGAACTGTAAAGAATCCGGGTGCAGCAGGCGCATGATCGATGCATCCGAGACCAAAGATGATTTGGAGGTCATAGAGATTACAGAGGAAAATGATCTTCCCGATGTAAATACAGACAAGGAGGAGAAGAACGATGATTAAGGATCTGCTTATTATTATGATTTCATCCTCACTGGTAAGCAATGTGGTCTTAAGCCAGTTTCTGGGTTTATGCCCCTTTCTCGGCGTATCCAAAAAGACAAGTACGGCAGCCGGAATGGGAACAGCTGTTATTTTTGTTATTACGCTGGCATCCGCAGTAGCAGGCGCAATTTACAAATATATACTGAAACCGTTTGATTTGACCTATCTGCAGACAATCGTGTTTATTCTGGTGATAGCAGCACTGGTGCAGTTTGTGGAAATGTTTCTGAAGAAATTTATGAAAGCGCTTTATCAGGCGCTTGGCGTTTACCTGCCGCTTATTACTACCAACTGTGCGGTTTTAGGGGTGGCGCTTACGAATGTACAGAAGAACTATGGAATACTGACTGGTATTGTAAACGGATTTGCCACGGCGGTGGGATTTACTATCTCCATAGTGATTCTCGCCGGTATCAGAGAAAAAATGGAATACAACGATATTCCGGAATCCTTTAAGGGAATGCCCATCGTGCTTGTTACTGCAGGTCTGATGGCAATTGCCTTCTGCGGATTTTCAGGATTGCTGTAGGAGGTGCAAAATGAGTATAACGGGTGTTTTGACGGCAGTAGCTGTGGTTGGCGGCGTGGGGCTGTTCATTGGACTGTTCCTTGGCATTGCCGCTATACAATTTAAAGTAGAGGTAGATGAGAAAGAAGAAGCGGTTTTGGCAGCGCTTCCAGGGAACAACTGCGGAGGATGCGGATTCCCGGGATGCAGCGGTTTAGCGGCTGCTATTGCCAAGGGAGAGGCGCCGGTAAATGCCTGTCCTGTGGGCGGGGAGGCGGTAGGAAAGGTCATTGCAGGCATTATGGGTGTGGAAGCAGCACAAACCACTAGGATGACTGCTTTCGTACAATGTCAGGGGGACTGCGATAAGGTGACTCTTGATTATGAATATCATGGAATCGAAGACTGCCGCATGCTTTCCTTTGTGCCCAACGGTGGGGCTAAAAGCTGTAATTACGGCTGCCTTGGATTTGGAAGCTGCGTGCAGGTGTGTCCTTTTGACGCGATTCATGTGGAAAACGGGGTGGCAGTGGTAGACAAAGAAAAATGCAAGGCATGCGGAAAATGCGTGGAGGTATGTCCGAAGCATTTGATCAAGCTGATTCCCTATGATGCAAAATATGCGGTGGCATGCAGTTCCAAGGATAAAGGTCCGGTCACCATGAAAGACTGTACCGTGGGATGTATCGGCTGTCAGCTCTGTAAAAAGAATTGTCCGGCTGATGCTGTTACAGTAGCTGACTTCAATGCAGAAATCGATTATGAGAAGTGTGAAGGCTGCGGCGCATGTATAGAAAAGTGTCCCAGGAAATCCATCGTGGCACATTAAAATGATTAAGGAGATAAACATAATATGAAGAAAGAAAATGTCCAGGTAAGGCTGGGAAGCACAGAGATCATAGTTAATAAAAATGGATTTGGTGCATTACCGGTTCAAAGGGTCAGCGATGATGAGGCGGTATTTTTGCTGCGCAAGGCTTACGGCGGTGGCATGCGGTTTTTCGACACCGCGAGGGCTTACAGCGACAGTGAACATAAGCTGGGACTTGCCTTTGAAGGGATTCGTGAAACGCTTTATATTGCAACCAAGACAGGTGCCCAGACGGGCGAGGATATGCGTAAAGATTTAGCGCTAAGCCTTGAGATGCTCCGCACAGATTATATTGATCTTTATCAGTTCCACAATCCTTCTTTTTGTCCCAAGCCGGGAGACGGAAGCGGACTGTATGAGGCGGCAATGGAAGCAAAACAAGCTGGAAAGATCCGCCACATAGGTATCACCAATCACAGACTTGGTGTAGCAAGGGAGGCGATTGAAAGCGGTCTTTATGAAACTCTTCAATTCCCATTCTGCTATCTGGCGACAGAAAAGGAAGAAGCGCTTGTGGAGGGCTGTAAAAAGGCGGACATGGGTTTTATTGCCATGAAGGCGCTTTCGGGCGGGCTGATTACCAATTCGGCGGCAGCTTATGCCCATATAGCACAGTATGACAATGTGCTTCCAATCTGGGGGATACAAAGAGAAAAGGAATTGGATGAGTTTTTATCTTACATTGAAAACCCGCCGGTCATGACAAAGGAGATAGAGGAAGTCATTGCTAAGGACAGAGAGGAACTGGCAGGGGATTTCTGCAGAGGCTGCGGTTATTGTATGCCCTGTCCGGCGGGAATCGAGATCAACAATTGTGCCAGAATGTCGCTGCTGCTTCGCAGGTCACCGTCCGCTCTTCAGCTGACGGAAGAGGTGCAGGAGAAGATGAAAAAGATTGAAGGGTGCCTGCATTGTAATCAGTGTAAGAGCAAATGCCCGTATGGGTTAGATACGCCGGAACTTCTTGCAAGGAATTTAGAGGATTACAAGAGGGTGCTGGCGGGCGAAATCAGCGTGAATTAGAAATTAAAGTAGTGGATTTCACCGTCTGTTGTAATGAAGACTGCTTGAAAGCCGGGGTATTCTTTTAGGAGTAAGCAGGCGTTCTCGTAGCCTAAGAGGAAGCAGAGGGTGGAGAGGGCATCGGCGTCGATGGAACTGGGACTTAAGATCGTTACCTGGGAGAGTCCGCTTTCGGCGGGATAGCCGGTCTTGGGGGAGAGGATATGGTGGTAGCGTACCCCGTCTTTTTCAAAATAACGCTCGTAATTGCCGGAGGAAACTACACTGATATCGGTAAGGTCCAAGGTGAGGGCGGCTGTGCCGGCATCGGCGAAGGGTTTTTGTATGCCAATGCAAAAGGGAGTGCCGTCAGGCCGGCTGCCCAGCGTGACCACATTTCCGCCTAAATTGATCAGGGCGGAGGATACGCCCTTGGAAATAAGAAACGCTTTCATTTGATCTCCGATAAATCCTTTGGCAATGAATCCCAGATCGATCTGCGCTTCGGGATCGGTGAGCGTGACACGACTGCCCTCTATTATGACTGTATGGTAATCTACATGAGATAAAGCCGCAGAAATTTCTTCTGCGGAGGGAACGATTTGCTCATTTCCTGAACCAAAGTTCCATAAGGAAGAAAGGCTGCCGATGGTCGGGTCTGCCAGCCCGTCAGAAAGCTGGGCGTAAGAGAGAGCCGTCTTTAAAACGGTAAGCGTATCTTCCTCCACTTCCACAGCCGCTCCCAGGCTGTGATTGATTTTCCAGATATCACTTCCCTCTATGTTGGGGCTTAAAAGCGTATCATAATACGCGGCAAGCTCCATGCAGGCATCAAGAATGTCTTCTGATCCTCCTTCATATAACGCAATTGAAATAACGGTATCAAAATAAAACCCAGTCGCCTTAAGCGGTTCCTTAGAAGAAAAGTTTCCGCACCCCGAAACGATCATCATGCATGCTGCGGAAAGCAGGATTCTATGAAAATTCTTTCCAATTTTCTTTAAGAAACGTGAATATATCGTACGCATACAAAACTCCTGTAATGAATTTTAGTTGTAATAAAAGCAAGTTTCATGTATAGTTATTAAGAAAAACTAAGAATCATAATATAACCCATTTTAATATTTGTAAAGAGAAAGTGGTGAAGATAAAATGCGATTACCTGATGAACGTGATGACAATGGCATGGGAACCCCGGTGGTATACACCATCGTCGGCGTGTCTGCCTTTATACTCTTGATCCTTGCAGTCGTCTTATTAAGCAATACGGATTTGGGCGGACGAGGTTCAGATGCAAACAGGACCATCCAGCCTAGTCCTTCTCCCACGCCGGAGCTTACGGCAGAGTTTGCACCGGGGCAGGAAGATCTTGAAACCTTATACAGGGAGCACCGGCTTAGGTCGGAAGATCTGGACTTTTGGGATATGTATAAGGAAGAGGAGAATCAGCCGATAGAGGCACTTCCCACAGCGAGTCCGTCGCCGGAGCCGTCCCATGAGCCTACAGAAGAGGAACTTGCTTCTGACGGAAAGCATGTGCAGGTGGCTTACAGGGACGGCAGCAAGGAATGGGTGGAAATTTCAAAAAAGATTCCGCTTTACTCCTATGATTTTACAAATCTGAAGATCACCAACGGCAAGATGGCATACTATCAGGACGGGGAAAAGAGTTCCTGGCTGGGTGTCGATCTGTCTAAGAGTAATGGCGATGTGGATTTTGAGGCATTGGAGGATGCAGGGGTTGATTTTGTCATGCTGCGGCTTGGAAGCAGAGGGTATGAGACGGGACTTGTCACCTTGGATGAGAATTTCGTCAATAATATCACCAAGGCACAGAGCGCTGGTCTGGAAGTAGGCGTTTATTTCTTTTCACAGGCGGTCAATGAGGAAGAGGCAGCAGAAGAGGCAGAATTTGTCATTACCAATCTGGTGCCGTATAAAATCAGTTATCCGGTGGCATTTGACATGGAATATATCTCCAATGATGAATCCAGGATAGATTCTCTTGATGCGGAGAGCCGGACGCAGATTGCGCAGGCATTTTTGTCCCGCATTGAGACGGAAGGGTACAGACCCATTCTCTATGGAAATAAGGACTGGCTGTTAGGAGCAGTGGAACCGGAAAAGCTGCTTACAGGATATGATGTCTGGCTGAACGAGGCTTCTTCCGTACCGGATTATCCTTATCAGTTTAAGATGTGGAAATACGGCGCGCCGCAAAAAATAGACGGGGTAGGGGGCACGGCGTCCTATACCATAAGTTTTGTGGATTATACGCGCAAGTAATCTTTGATTTTTGGAGAAATATGCAATTTTGAATAGATGTCGGCGTAGACAGAGGGAGAGAGATTTTCCAGGTAATTGGGAGAAAAGTTCTTGTTTACGCCGGCTTTTTTTAATAGATCGATCGCCTTGTTATAGGCGATGGCAGCTTCTATATCACTTAGGTAGGAGCCGATGGTATAATTGCCGTTGATATGTATTTTAGCAATATATCTGGTGCCCTTCTTGGTTTCTTTTTTGATGACACCGTGGTAGGTGTTGAGAATCTCTATATTTTCGTATCTGAAATCTAAATCGTCACCGTTTACAAAGCGGTAATCCCGGTTTTTGACTGCATAATTCTTGATTCCGTACCGGCTCATGATGTTGACCTGCATGCCGTAATCAGCCACAAAAAAATGGCGTCCGCGGCGCATGATCTTGTGGGAAGAATAGTAAAACAAATCGTCAATGTCAAATTTGAGCACATCATCGGGAGAAAGGAAATACTCAAAATAACTTTTACGGATAAGGATCGGGGTGGAAAAGTAAATCTTGTTATCTCGGAAATTGACAAGACATACCCATTTAGCAAAGGGGAGAACGCGATGGATTGAAAAATCGTTGAGGCATAAGGAGGGGTCCGTTAAAAGCGCCGTCCCCTCAAGGTATGCGCCGTATGCCAAAAGAGCGGTGGGATAGCTTCCCAAACTGATGTGTTTGTTTTTATAGGTTATAGAAGCGCGGTAATACAGTGTACCGTCTTTTTTGCGTGCGGTAAAGACACCGGGGAGATTCTGTTCCATGTAAGTCTCCTTATAGTTTCATTTTCTTTTCTCATTTTAACATAAAAAGATGCATTTTTGAAATAAATTACCCTGTCATGCAATTTTTAGAAATATTTTTGGCAGTAACTGTATAAAATATTAAAGAAGTATTACAAATGTGAAATAAATTTAACGGCTGTCACATAGAAACAGGGCGGCGGAAGATGGGATATAAGAAAGGATGCGTATAGAACATGTACAAAAAGTTTATTATGCAGTTGTTTTTGTGTAATCTGATGGTAATGGCAGGCAGTTTTTGCGTGAAGAGTCTTAGGCTGAATCAGGTGGCTTCCACACCGGCATTTAAGATCACTATGGAGGAGTCTTTGGCAGACTTTCAGGTGGACAGGTCCTTCGTCAGGGCGCGGAGGGCTTCCTCCGGGCAGAGAATCGTAGACTATACGGTTATGGAAAAAGAGTACAAGTACAGCCTGTCAGAAAACGATTATCAGGCACTTTTAAAAATCGTACAGGCAGAGGCAGGCAATGAAGACGAGGAAGGAAAAATGCTGGTTGCGGGCGTTGTCCTGAACAGGGTCAACAGCGGCAGGTTTCCGGATACTGTCTTAGAGGTGGTCATGCAGCAGGAAAAGGGAAGGTATCAGTTTTCGCCGGTGGCAAACGGCACCTATCAAAGAGTGAAGGTTACACAGGACACCGTTGATGCAGTGGACAGGGTATTAAAAGGGGAGGACCTGACTCAGGGCGCGCTTTATTTTGCCGCCAGAAAAGCGGCGGATCCCGATAAAATGAAATGGTTTGACTGTTCTTTAGTAAAATTGTTTGAGCATGGCGGTCATGAATTCTTTACAAATGGTTGATAAATATACTTTTCTTGTGGTAGAATATGAAGCAGACTTTACCAGAATATCTGAATGAGAGAAACAAAGGAGCAAAATGATGGAAGTTTTATATAACAGTACAAGATCAAAGATAAATCCGGTTAAGGCATCGGAAGCCATTTTAAAGGGGCTTTCAGAGGACGGGGGATTATTTGTACCGGACAGGATTCCGGCTCTGGATAAAACGCTGGAAGAACTGTCAGAAATGACATATGGACAGGTTGCCTATGAAGTGATGAAGCTGTATCTGACGGATTTCACGGAAGAGGAGCTAAAAGAATGCATTGCAAAAGCCTATGATGACAAATTTGATACGGAAGAAATCGCGCCCATGGTGGAAGCGGAGGGCGCTTATTATCTGGAATTGTTCCATGGAGCCACAATCGCATTTAAGGATATGGCGCTATCCATACTGCCTCATCTTTTGACCACCTCAGCCAAAAAGAATCATGTAAAGAATGAAATCGTCATCCTCACAGCGACTTCGGGAGATACGGGGAAGGCGGCATTAGCTGGATTTGCGGATGTGGAAGGAACACGGATTATCGTCTTTTATCCCAAAAACGGGGTAAGTAAAATTCAGGAAAAACAGATGGTGACCCAGAAGGGTAAAAATACATATGTAGTTGGCATCCACGGCAATTTCGACGATGCCCAGACAGGGGTAAAACAGATTTTTGGAGATAAAGAGCTGGCAGCATATATGGATGAAAAGGGATTTCAGTTTTCGTCGGCAAATTCCATCAACATTGGAAGGCTGGTTCCCCAGATTGTCTATTACGTTTATGCATATGCAAAGCTGCTTAGGGAAGCGCGCATTACAAGCGGAGAGAAGATAAATGTGGTAGTACCCACAGGCAATTTTGGAAATATCCTTGCGGCATTTTATGCAAAACAGATGGGGCTGCCGATTGACAAGCTGATCTGCGCATCCAATGAAAACAAGGTGCTTTTCGATTTCTTCCAATCCGGAACTTATGACAGGAACAGGGAATTTGTCCTGACTTCCTCACCGTCCATGGATATCCTGATTTCAAGCAATTTGGAAAGACTGATTTACCGCATTGCAGGAAATGATTCCGAAAGGAACAAAGCGCTTATGGAGGCGCTGTCAAACGGCGGAGCCTATACGATTACGGATGAAATGAAAAAGCAGCTGGTTGATTTTTATGGGAATTATGCGGACGAACAGGAAACTGCAAAGACCATCCATGATCTGTACGACCGCACAGGATATGTAATCGACACCCATACGGCGGTTGCTTCCTGCGTATATGAGAAGTATAAAGAAGAGACAAAGGACACAAAAACAGCGGTCATTGCATCAACGGCAAGCCCTTATAAATTTACCAGAAGCGTCATAAATGCAATCGATTCAAAATATGATGCTATGGAAGATTTTGAGCTGGTTGATATTCTTTCCAAGCTGTCGGGCGTGGAAGTCCCGAAGGCAATCGAGGAGATAAGGAAGGCGCCGGTTCTGCACGATCATATATGTGATAAGACACAAATGAAGCAGATGGTAATGGATTTTCTAGGTATTTAGAGCAACATTTCTACCAGATGCTGGAAGGGAGAGACACTGGAGCATATGAAACACATTTTCATGGTAGATGATGAAATATCAAATCTGAAGTGTGCGGCTCAGATACTTAATGATTCCTATGAGGTGACGACGACACAGTCTGGAAAACAGGGATTACAGCTTTTGGAGAAAAAGATACCCGATCTGATTCTGCTGGACATCAACATGCCTGAAATGAGCGGATATGAAGTGATGGAAGCGCTGAAAAAGAACCAGATATTGAAGGATATTCCTGTAATCTTTTTGAGTTCCCATATGGACGGCGAAAGCGAAATAAAAGGACTTAAAATGGGGGCAATGGATTGTATAAGAAAGCCCTTTGAACCGGAAATCGTGCGCAGCAGGATCGACAAGATATTAAAAATGACAGAGCAGAAGAAGGAACTTCAGGATATTGCGTTAAAGGATGGACTGACGGCACTGCTCAACAGAAGATACATGGAAAAGCTGCTCAATCAGACGGAGACGGACGGAAAAAAGGGATTTTTCATGTTGCTTGATCTGGACAATTTTAAACTTGTCAATGACATTTTCGGGCACAAGGTGGGAGACGATGTTCTTGTCAGGTTTGCACGGGTCATGGAAAAGCAGGTAGGGGATGAGAACAGCGTCTGCAGGCTTGGGGGTGATGAGTTTGCGGTGTATTTTTCGGGAAACTATAAAAAGAAGGATATCATAAACATTGCAACCAGGATGATCGCAGGAATCGAATATGAAATCAATGAACTGCTCCTTGATTCCGGCGATCTGAAAGTGTCAGTTTCCATAGGAATTGCTAGGAAGCCGGAGGATGGAAAGGGGTTTACAAAGCTGTATTCGGCGGCGGATAAGGCGTTATATTTTGTAAAGCAGAACGGAAAGCGGAGTTATCACTTTTTCCATGAAACGGCAATGGAACTAAAAGAAACGGAAGAGGAAAATAAACAGATCGATCTGGAACAGTTTCAGCATCTGATGCAGGAAAAGGGGCGCGAGAGCGGAATCTATAGGGTGGAATACACCATGTTCAAGTGGATTTATCATTTTGTCGCGCAGTGCATAGAGCAAAAGAGCCACGATGTACGCCTTGTACTTTTCACGGTTTGCGATAAGACAGGGGCGGAGCTTGAAAAGGATCGGGCGGTGAAGGGAATTGAAGCGCTCGAGCAGGCAGTGTCAAAATTTCTTAACCAGGGAGATGTGGCTACAAAGTGCGGAAGAGTCCAGTACGCAGCGCTTCTTGCAAATGCATCTGCCGAAAAGGGAAAAACGATTGTAAGCAGTATTCAGGAGAAATTTCAGGAATTACTGGGAGATGATACTGTAGAACTGAATTATGAAATGGGCTGTATCGGTACAAACAATTAAAAGGCGCAGGCGAATGCCTGCGCTTTTTTATTGTATCATCATTGTCACAAATTTTTAAGTTCTGCAGCGCTGCAGGCTGCATTTTCGTCGGAAACTATATGCGGAAGGTCGATTCTATCTTTGATATCGACATAAGTCCGGTCGTGACCGATCGGCTTGTAGGCAGGACGGATGATCTTGCCGTTGTTTGCCAATTCTTCCATACGGTGTGCGCACCAGCCGGATATACGGGCGATGGCAAAGATGGGAGTATAGAGCTCCATGGGAAGCCCCAGCATGTGATAAACGAAACCGGAATAGAAGTCCACGTTGATGCTGACACCCTTATACATCTGCCGTTCCTCGGCAATCACTTCAGGGGCAAGCCGTTCAACCAGTGAATAGAGGGCAAATTCCTTTTCCAGTCCTTTTTCGACGGAAAGCTTTTCGACAAATGACTTGAAAATAACGGCACGGGGATCTGACTTTGAGTAGATTGCATGCCCTACACCGTAAATCAGCCCGGCATGGTCAAAGGCTTCTTTGTGAAGCAGGCGGCGCAGATAAAAGCGTACTTCCTTTTCATCGGTCCAGTCCTTTACTTCCTGCTTCATTTCTTCAAACATTTGAACGACCTTGATGTTGGCGCCGCCGTGGCGGGGACCTTTGAGGGAACCGATGGCAGCTGCAATGACAGAATACGTGTCCGTCAAAGAGGAGGTGACTACATGGGTGGTGAAGGAAGAGTTGTTACCTCCGCCATGTTCCATATGCAATACAAGCGCTACGTCCAAAAGTTTAGCCTCTAAAGGTGTGTAAGAACTGTCCGGACGCAGGATATGTAAAATGTTTTCAGCAGTCGAAAGAGCAGGATCAGGCTGATGGATATAAAGGCTCTTCCCGTCATGGTAGTGGCAGTATGCCTGATAACCATAAATAGATAAAAGAGGAAATAAGCTGATCAGCTGCAGACTCTGGCGAAGCACGTTGGGCAGGGAGACGTCATCTGCACGGTCATCATAGGAGTACAGCGTGAGCACACTGCGGGCAAGGGTGTTCATCATATCGCTGCTGGGCGCCTTCATAATGATGTCCCTTACAAAGCTGGTAGGAAGCGATCTGTATTTGGAAAGAAGGCTTCTGAAGCTGGCAAGTTCGTGCTCATCGGGGAGCTGTGCAAACAGGAGGAGATAGGTGATCTCTTCAAAGCCAAAACGGTCATCCTTAGTAAAACCGTTTACCAGATCCTTTACGTTGTAGCCGCGGTAAAACAGTTCGCCGTGAGCAGGGACTTCGGCACCGTCAACGATTTTTTTGGCACGCACATCGGATATGTTGGTAAGACCGGCAAGTACGCCCTTGCCATTTAGGTCGCGGAGACCTCTTTTTACATCGTATTTTGTAAAAAGCTCTGTATCGATGATATCGGCCTGTTCGCTCATCTTGGCCAGACGAACGATTTCGGGTGTGATTTCAGAGAATGCATTATGATCCATATTTAATGACTCCTTTCTATAATGAAATATGAAACTGTGTCTGGTATTTAAACATAAGAAATGATCAATACTGTCAGTTAATATCAAGAAATGAAAGAACATTCCAGAAAAAACCTATTAATTCATAATAACATGCAAATTCATTTCAAACAAGTAAAAAATATTTCTTAACTAATTTTTTAGAAAAATAAATTGTTTTTAAGGGAAAAAATGAGGGATGTAAATATTGACTTTTAAAACCATGTTTGAGATAATACAAGAGGTGTGCCGGGAGGTACATGTGCAGTGAAAAACCGTAATACTGCAAGTTTCGCTGAGCAGTTTTACGGTGGAAAATATACAATAATTTAAGGAGGACGTATAATATGTCAACAAAAGCGTATTATCCAATTTCCGAAATCGGCAAAGGTAAGGTTGGTTTTTCTAAGACCCGTTCTATTATCGAAGCTGCTTTTTACGGAAACAATGTAGTTAAGGTTAACACATTGAAAGAAGCTTACGAATTAGCTAAAAATTCACCTGGAACCATCGTGACGGATATGCCTGTCAAGGACGGAGACACATTTGGTCTTGAAAAAGATGCAAAGGTTCTTTTATTCAATGACGGTGCGGTAACAGGCCGTTACGCAGCAGCACGCCGTATCAAAGGCGAACCGGGCGTTGATGAAGCAAAGCTGGACAAGGTTGTTATGGATGCAGTTTACAACACACGCTGGAAAACCATGTATCATGCAGAGTGCTTCGTAGGTCTTGATCCTGAATTCATGGTAAAGGCTCACCTTCTGATTCCCGAAGGAGAAGAGAACCTTCTTTACAACTGGATGATCAACTTCCAGTATATGTCAGATGAATATGTAAAGATGTACAAGAATTCCAAGCCTGTAGGCGACGGAAAAGAACCGGACATCTACATTTTCTCAGATCCCCAGTGGGCTCCACAGGATGCGCCTGACGTTGACTATAGCTGCTTAAGCGATCCTTTGACTCTGTGCTATTTCGATACCAACGAAAACTGCGCAGCAATCCTTGGTATGAGATACTTCGGAGAACACAAGAAAGGTACACTGACCATGGCATGGGCGCTTGCTAACAGAAACGGTTACGCAGCATGCCACGGCGGACAGAAAGAATATACATTGCCGGATGGTTCCAAGTTCGTTGCATCCGTTTACGGTCTGTCAGGCTCAGGAAAGTCTACTCTGACACATGCAAAGCACGGCGGAAAGTATCCCATCACTGTACTGCATGATGACGCATTCATCATCAACACAGATACCTGTGCTTCTGTAGCGTTAGAGCCTACTTACTTTGATAAGACAGCAGATTACCCTACAGGATGTCCTGATAATGAATATCTTTTATCTGCTCAGAACTGTTCTGCAACCATGGACGAGAACGGCAAGATCCAGTTGGTAACAGAAGATATCAGAAACGGTAACGGACGTGCGATCAAGTCCAAATTGTGGTCTCCTAACCGCGTAGATAAGATTGACGCTCCTGTTAACGCAATCTTCTGGATCATGAAGGATCCCACCATTCCGCCTGTAGTGAAATTAAAAGGTGCAGCCCTTGCATCCGTTATGGGCGCTACACTTGCTACCAAGACCTCTACAGCAGAGCGTGTTGCAGCTGGTACAGACTTAAATGCACTTCGTATCGTACCTTATGCAAATCCGTTCAGAACCTATCCTCTGGTAAATGACTATGAGAAGTTCAAAAAGCTGGTAGAAGAGAAGAACGTAGCATGCTACATCGTTAACACCGGCGACTTTATGGGAACCAAGGTTAAACCTGCTGATACATTGGGAATCCTTGAGACCATCGTTGAAGGCAAGGCAACATTTGAAAAATGGGGCAATTTCGATGATATCGAGATTATGTATGACTGGGAAGGCAAGACTGCAGACTTTAAGCCTGACTTAAACAATGCAGAGTACAAGGCAGCACTTAAGAGCGCTATGCAGAACCGTGTAGATGCTGTTAAGGGATTTGCCGAGAAGAAAGAAGGCTATGACAAGCTTCCTGACGAAGCACTTGCTGCTGTTCAGAAGCTGGTTGACGCCCTCAGCTAATTAGTTTATTTTATGATTTATAGGAAAGCTGTTGCAAAAGTAGATAATCTACTAATGCAGCAGCTTTTTATATGGTGAAATGTAATCTGAGAATAAAGGTTGACAAATGTATACCTGCAATTTATAATTTATTGTGAGGTATACATAAGTATACCAAATGAAAGGAAAATGATATGATAAAAATATCTAATGCAGAATGGAAAGTAATGAATCTGCTGTGGGATAAAGAACCGCAAACGATAACGCAGATAACAAAAGCATTGCAAGAGGATACTGGGTGGTCGAAGCACGTTGTTATTACTTATCTTAAGAGGCTTGAAGAGAAGAAAATAATACATCACGAAGAGGGCGGTCGGGCAAAATTATATTTTGTAGACATAAAAAAAGAAGATGCAGTTATTGAGGAAACGAACAATCTTTTGAATAGAGTATTTAAGGGAAATGCTGGTCTGATGATTAGCATGATGATAGAACAAAATACATTATCAGAGGACGAAATTGAGGAACTTCATAGAATATTAAACAAAAAAGTGAAATGATATGGGGCTGAACTATGGTGACATTTATTAATTCTGGAATTATTGTAATTAGTATTTTGATGATAAGAAAGTTTACGTTGAATAGGATGACATCAAGGTATAGATATTCACTTTGGATATTTTTGGCGGTATATTTGCTATTTTCACCCTTTGTGCATTATGAATGTAGTTTTAGCACGGAAAGTGTATTGAAAAATATTGCAATAAATTCCGCGGAAAGTATGAATACTTACGGTACAAATGTGTATCCATTGTTTCCAGAAATGCATAAAGATAACGGAGAAATAAATGATGATAAGGAGGGAGTTATTGAAGAGCAAAAGTATGCCGATGCCCACCAGGAGGAAATAAGCAATATGATTTTTGCGGTGTGGGTGAAAGTCAGGACATTAGTTTCATGCGTTTTGATAATTTTTTTGATTATTTTAAACGTAATATTTTTCATTTAGTGTAAGAAAAAAAGAATTTATTTTAGAAATGATTTAGAAACAGGATTAAAGATATATTTATTAGATGATATTTACTCTCCATTTTTATTAGGACATGCAGTTTATCTTGCACCTTCAATGACAAGAGATATTGTGAAGATGCGATATATGATTTTGCACGAATACTGCCACTACAAAAATAAAGACTTATTGTGGAATGTATTAAAGTGGACGGTCTTTTGCCTATATTGGTACAATCCATTTATCTGGCTGGCAATGGTTTATATTAAGCGGGACTGTGAACTGGCATGTGATGAGGTAGTCGTCAGAATAATCGGGGATGGAAATAAAGTGAGATATGGCGAAACTTTAATTGATCTGCTTGTAAATACTAAAAGAATGGAAAAGAGTTATTTTGTTAATACAATGATGAAAGGTGGTAAAAAGCAAATGAAGGAGCGTATAAATCAATTAGTTGTTTATAAAACTAAGAGCTATGCGGTGGCTGTGTTATCATGTATGTGCATTTTGGTATTAACAGGGTTTGCATTTTCAAAAACAGAATATTTTGAAGAAAATAATATTACGGCAACAAAAGAATATGCTGTGGAAGAGAAAATTATTGTATCAGAAGAAAAAGGAGAAGAGATTAATAGAAGCACTGACGGCTGTACAAACGATTACTACAATTATTGTAAATTTTCTGGAGATAATATGTATTATGCAGATGCAGTTCATTTATATAAAGTCAATACAAATTCAGAAGAACACGAAATACTGTTAAATGGAAAATTTAAATTAGGAAACATTGATAGTGGATATATTTATTACATAAGGCAGCCAAATGAAAATGATCGTTGTGGGATTTCCAGAATGAGTTTAGATACATTACAGGAAGAATTATTGGTACAATGGGAGGAATCATTCTGGAAATGTAGCAATATTTTTGCAGCAGGAGATGAAATATATCTGGAAGTGGGAGAGGAATGCATTGCCTATAGGATAGAAAATGGGAAAGCGGTCCTAGTGCCAAAGGAAGAGAATGGAATTGTAAATAGGATGAAGGAATTAAAGATTGATGTGAGCAATATGAATCGATTTGCACCAGGGTATGTAAATGCTTTCTTTTTACAACGTAAGATAATTTATCATGATGGAAACAAATTGGTGATATATGACTTGGACAATGATTCAATATTTGAAATAAATAATTTCAAATTTAATATTATGGTGACGGATCAAGGGGGGGTATATACAGGAACTGATGGAAATATTTGGATAAAAAAATGGAAGTCAGGGGAAACGGAAGTACTGTATGAAGGAGATTTTTTGAATTATGGATCTTATAATCAAAAAAATCTTTTCGTCTTTGAAGAGAAAGAAAATTATGTTAAATGTTTTAAACTGTCCTATACCGGAGAACTGTCAGAGGTAATAAGTGTAGACAATATGAGCCGTGCAGTTGATTTACTATTTAGTGCATACGATGATTATATTTGTTTTTATCGAAATCAAAGGTTAGAGGTTATTTCATTATAGTATATTTGTGATGTCAACTTGCAATTTTAGAAAGATGGTATTTTATGAATAGAGTAAAATTTATATGTTTAGTAATGGTTTTGAGTATGTTATTTGGTGTACCTTGTATGGCAGCTGATGCATATCATCAGCAAACAACAATTCCGGAAGAGATAGAAGTTGAAGGTGGAAGGCTTGAATTGGTAGGTGTTTTTGCAGATACGGCAAAAACGGTTCAGCCCAGATATGTATACAAAGTAGTAACTGATGGAGGAAATCTCAATGTGAGAGCTGAGCCAAGTCTTAATGGAAAGGTTATTGGACAGTTTGCAAATGGTTCATATGTCGATATTAGCTTTCAGCAACCTGGCGGTATTGCACCATGGGAATTGGCATCAGGTACAAACGTATGGGATGGAAATGAAATTACAGGATATGTCCATAGTAGCTATATAGGCAATGTATAAAAGATAAATATCACAAATATACGAAATGAATATAGTAGTTTAGACCAACTTAATGGAAAATGGCAAGGCATAAATTATGTGCTTGCCATTTTCTTGTGGATGATATTAGTTGCTTTTATAGCTGGTAAGTTTACCCTATCAATTGTAAAAATACCAGTTGTATTTTGACCGACTATTGGATATAATAAAAATAACCTGAAATGTACGACAACTCCTGTTAGTTTTGAACCTACAGATACTTTAAACGGGATTCCTACATCATCTGGCGGCTGTCAAGCCCTCACTCATTTTGAGGATTGGAAGGGAAGGCAAATGTGCAGGTTGCGGTGACCCACCTAGCTCGGCTAGGAGTCAAAAGGCAGGAACCGGCATTTTGGGTAAAACAAAAGAAAAAGCAGCCTTAAGTGGCTGCTTTTTCTTTGTCAAATGGAGTAGCGGTTATGAAAAAAAATGAAAGAATGTTGATTAAGATAATTGCGGTGGCGGTGTTGACACTTCTGTTTATATGGTTGGTGTATCAGGACGAAAAGGTATATCAGCTTTCCCAGCCGGAAGGAGATTTGGCGGAGGCGGAAGACATAAAAATATTGCTCATGGAATTGCAGAAAAACAGCGGAGGAAAGATTGATGTGGATGTGCTGGCGGAATTAATCGAAAAGTATTTGGGGGAAGAGGAGGCGTATATGCAATATGAGGGGTACATGGAACTTATAGATTGCATAATCGGCAGGGAAGGGCAGTCTGAAGAAAGTGACAGGCTGAGAAAGAGTATTACATATAAAGATAAATATAAGGAAGATTTTTTTGTTTTAAAAAAGGATTGGTATGATAGCTATAAAAAAATAATCAAGTATTATGGGCTTGAGGAAACCATCAAGGAAGAGCATATTGTAATTCTATGCGGAAGCAGTGATATCGTGGGAGAAAATCAAATAGGTGAGGACTGTCTTCTGGATAAGGAGGGAAAGGTGCATCCCTTTGCATCGTCCAAATTTTCAGGGCAAAAATTTACCGGCGTGAGAGCGTATGTAAGCGGGGACACCCTGCTTACGCTGCTGGAGGTGGAAGCAGAGAAAGAAAAAATCGACAATATCTGGATCATGGAGGCAGAGGGAGAACAGATCCGTTTCTTTTATGATGAATATGAGATTGTGGCAAGAACGCCGGAGACGATGGAGGAGCCGCTTAAGACCAGAGAGCAGGTGGCGGATCTTACTTATAGAAATGGTGAGATTATCGGAATCGCTGTCAAAGATGAGAGAATCGGCGGAAAGCTTTTGGGAATGGATGAAGAGCAGATTGAGATAGAGGGGCATGGAAAAATTCCCATTAAGGAAAATTGTGTGGGATTTATGCTTTATGAGTCCCTTCGAGGGGCAGAGCGGTCAGAACTGTCCATTGGATATGATTTTGCGGATTTTGTCCTGGAGGATGGAAAAATCTGTGCCTTTCTCATCACCAAAAAGGATAAGATGGAAACCATAAGGGTTGCCATAAAAAGTGATGGGTTTGAAAGTCTTTATCATGACCGGTTTGTTTTTTGCTGCCAGGATGATATGACGGTCTTTTACGGGGATTATAATGACAGGAAGCAGGAGGAGATTGAGGCAGGGCAGGAGCTTGTCATTGAACCGGGAAGCCGGTATCTTGAAGGGGGCAGGATAGAGCTTGTTCCTTCGGTCAACACAGGCAGGATTCAGGTGCTTTCCATAAAGCGCAGCCAGGGGACGCCGGCTTATCGCGGAAAGATGGAAATTCTGCGGACGGATGCGGGGCTTGTGCTGATCAACGAGGTACTGCTGGAAGAATATCTTTATTCGGTGGTGCCAAGCGAAATGCCGGCGGCTTATCCGGCAGAGTCGCTCAAGGCGCAGGCAATCTGTGCAAGGACTTACGGGTATCGGTATTTGATGAGTCCCGGCTATGAAAAGCTGGGGGCACATGTGGATGACAGCGTGGGATACCAGGTGTATAACAATATCGCTGAAAATGTCAATTCTACCAAAGCAGTGAAGGAGACGACAGGAATGCTTCTCCTGTATGAAGATGAGCCGGTCAGTACCTATTATTATTCAACTTCCTGCGGCTTTGGCGCGGATGCCGGCGTGTGGAATGAGGACCAGAAGGAGGGGATGCCGTATCTGAAATCAGAGCATATTGCAAGAAAGGGGGAGGAACCAATCTTGCCAGGCGATCTCTTACAGGAAGACAATTTCAGAACATATATTTCGCAGATAGATGAAAGCGCGTATGAAAAGGAGGAGGCATGGTTTCGGTGGACTTATCAGGTGGAGGATCTTGACGAAGAACTGCTTTTTAAAAGATTGGAAGAGCGGTTCCATGCAGGAAAGACGAAAATTCTGACTTACACTGGGGAAGGCAGCCCGGAGGAAGATGCAGATTTGTTTGAATCCAAGGAGCCTAAGGAGTTTAAGAAGGTTTATGATATCAGGTGTGTAAAAAGGAAAGAGGGAGGCGTTATGGAAGAACTCCTGATAGAGACGGATAAGGGCGTCTATAAAGTAATTTCAGAATATAATATAAGATATATTTTGAATCAAAAAGGGGCAGTGATCAGGCAGGACGGCTCTTTGTCGGAGGGATTTTCACTGCTTCCCAGCGCTTATCTGATAATTGATGTTGTAAAATCGGGAAAAGATGTGGTAGGATATACTATTATCGGCGGTGGATATGGTCATGGCGTGGGAATGTCCCAGAACGGGGCGAGAGCCATGGGAATGGCGGACATGGATTGCGAGAGCATTCTTTCCTTCTTCTATAAAGACTGCCGGATTGAGAAGATTTATTAAATGATGGATTAGAGGATCATGTATGTTAAAAAGATTGGTACTGATTGGATATGATTTCAGTAAGCATATGAGCAGGAAGAACATCAGCGCATTTGCTGCCAGCACGGCATTTTTCCTGTTTTTGTCGCTGATTCCAGCACTGATGCTGCTCTGCGCCATTATACCTTATACGCCGCTTACGGAGGCAAATCTGATGAGCGCTGCCAGGGAGATTTCCCCGGATGCCATGAATTCTTTGCTGATCACCATTATCAGGGATGTTTATGACAAGTCTATCGGGCTTGTATCTGCCAGTGCCATTATCACCCTTTGGACGGCAGGAAAAGGGGTTCTGGCATTGATGCGTGGATTAAATGCAGTCAATAATGTGGAGGAAGACAGGAATTATATCGTGCTGCGCCTGGTGGCATGCCTGTACACGGTGCTGATGCTGGCAGCGGTGCTCCTGGCGCTGCTGGTCATGGTATTCGGAAATTCAATTATCAGGCTGATTGAAGGGTTCATCCCCCAGACCTCCTATCTGTTCGATCTGCTGATGCATTTCAGGACGCCGATTATATGGGCTGTGTTCACCATTGTAATCGCTTCCATGTATGCTTACGTGCCGGGTACCCGCCTTGGGTTTAAAATGCAGCTTCCCGGTGCCGCCTTTGCTGCTGTGGCATGGAGTGTGATGACATGGGCATTTTCCATTTATATTGATGATTTTGATGGGTTTAATACCTATGGCAACCTAACGACCATCATCATATTGATGCTCTGGATGTATGCGGCGATGTATATTATTTTGGCAGGGGCATACATCAATCGTTATTTTAAGCCTGCATTTCAATTTTTTGTTGGAAAAAAGCGTATTGACAGGAAGGAAAAGATTGGCTAAAATGATAAGCAGTTGAACAAGAAATGGCTGTGAAGGTGTAAAGTAGCGCAAGTATCTCCTGTCAGAGAGAGGAAGCCACCGGCTGAAAGCTTCCTTAAGTTCAGAACTTGTGGTGTCAACCGGCTGATGCGCTGGCTGGCTTTTGCGAATTTCCCACCGGAGTTTTCAGACCTAACACAGGAATCGTAAGTAAGTCTGAACGAGTAACACGCGTTAAGTGAATGAAGCGTCTGTCTCTAGGACAGGAACTTGGGTGGTACCGCGGAAATTTCGTCCCTTGCATTTTGAAGCAGGGGATTTTTTATTTCATAGGAAAGACCAGACGGACGCATAAAAAATAAGAAAGGATAAGCGTGATGAAAGAAAAATTAGAGCAGATTAAAGCAGAGGCTTTAAAGCAGATTGAAAGCAGTGATGCACTGGATAAGCTGAATGAAATCAGGGTAAATTATCTGGGCAAGAAAGGAGAGCTCACCGCGGTCTTAAAAGGTATGAAAGATGTTGCCGCCGAGGACAGGCCAAAGGTGGGGCAGATGGTCAATGACACAAGACAGGAGATCGAGCGCGTCTTAGAGGAAGCTAAGGTCAGAATGGAAAATGTGGTTCTGGAGGCAAGAATGAAAAGCGAGACCATCGACGTGACCCTTCCTGCCAAAAAGAATCATGTGGGGCACCGTCATCCTAACACCATTGCCTTAGAAGAGGTGGAACGAATCTTTGTAGGTATGGGATATGAGGTGGTGGAAGGACCGGAGGTGGACACCGATTATTACAATTTTGAGGCGCTTAATATTCCGGAAGATCATCCTGCCAAGGATGAACAGGATACTTTCTACATCAATGGGGATTTCCTGTTAAGGACACAGACCTCTAACACCCAGGTTCATGAGATGGAAAAGGGAAAACTTCCAATCCGCATGATTGCCCCCGGAAGGGTGTTCCGTTCAGATGAAGTGGATGCTACCCATTCCCCTTCCTTCCATCAGATTGAAGGGCTGGTAATCGATAAGCATATTACATTTGCAGATTTAAAAGGAACGCTGGCGGAGTTCGCCAGAGAGTTGTTCGGGGAGGACACCAAAGTCAAATTCCGTCCCCATCATTTCAATTTTACAGAGCCCAGCGCAGAGATGGATGTTTCCTGTTTCAAGTGCGGCGGCAAGGGCTGTCGGTTCTGTAAAGGTTCCGGCTGGATTGAAATTTTAGGCTGCGGCATGGTACATCCCAACGTGCTCACTATGAGTGGAATCAATCCCGAGGAGTATTCAGGATTTGCATTTGGCGTGGGGCTTGAGAGAATCGCGCTGCTTAAGTATGAAATTGATGATATGCGGCTGCTTTATGAAAATGATATCCGATTCTTAAAGCAATTCTAACAGGCACAAGGAAGGAAAGGAAGGAAAGGAAATGAATACAGCGTTATCATGGATAAAAGCATATGTACCGGAATTGGAATGCACCGACCAGGAATACTGCGATGCAATGACTTTGACTGGAACGAAGGTAGAAAATTTTGCACGGTTGGACAAAAATCTGGAGAAGATTGTAGTTGGGCAGATTGAAAAGATTGAGAAGCATCCCGATGCGGATAAACTGATTATTTGTCAGGTGAACATTGGAAACGAAGTGATTCAGATTGTGACAGGCGCGCCTAATGTGAAAGAGGGAGATAAGATTCCTGTGGTTTTAGACGGCGGCAAGGTGGCAGGCGGTCATGACGGCGGACCTCTTCCGGAGGATGGAATCAAGATTAAGGCAGGCAAACTAAGAGGAATTGAATCAAATGGAATGATGTGTTCCATCGAAGAACTTGGTTCTGACCGCAATATGTACCCTGAGGCGCCGGAACTTGGCATCTATATTTTTCCGGAAGATGCACCGGTGGGAGCAGATGCGGTGGAAGTGCTGGGTATGAGAGATACCGTTTTTGAATATGAAATCACATCTAACAGAGTGGATTGCTACAGCGTGCTTGGAATTGCAAGGGAAGCGGCGGCAACCTTCCGTAAGCCCTTTGTGCCGCCTGTAATAGAAGTGAAAGAAAATGGGGAAGATGTAAATGATTATGTCTCCGTGGAGGTTAAAGATCCCGACTTGTGTTCCAGATACTGTGCAAGGGTCTGCACTAATATCAAGATTGCACCTTCACCTGAATGGATGCAGAGAAGGCTCCGCGCCAGCGGCATCCGCCCCATCAACAATCTGGTGGATATTACCAATTATGTAATGGAAGAATACGGTCAGCCCATGCATGCGTTTGACTTAGATACGGTGGCAGGACATAAGATCATCGTTCGCCGGGCGAAGGACGGGGATGAGTTCCAGACCTTAGACGAGCAGGTCAGAAAACTGGATAAAGATATGCTGATGATCTGTGATGCAGAGAAGGAAATCGGTATTGCAGGCATCATGGGCGGGGAGAACAGCAAGATCACAGATGAGGTGAAGACGGTTCTCTTCGAGGCGGCAACCTTTAACGGTCCCAATATCCGCAAGTCCGCCAAGAGACTGGGGCTGCGCACGGATGCTTCCGGTAAATTTGAAAAGGGTCTTGACCCCCACAATGCACAGGAAGCCATCAACCGCGCCTGCCAGTTGATTCAGGAATTAGGCTGTGGGGAAGTGGTAGGCGGTATGGTGGATGTATGCCAGCCGATGAAGGATAAAGCAAGAATCAAATTTGAGCCCCAGAAGATAAACGATCTGCTGGGGACAGAGGTTTCAAGGGAAGATATGCTGGATATCTTCAAGATGCTGGAGATTGCGTATGATGAGAGCACAAATGAACTTATAGCGCCTACCTACAGACAGGATCTGGAATGCCGTGCCGACATTGCGGAGGAAGTGGCAAGATTCTTTGGCTATGATAAGATTCCGACTACCCTTCCTACGGGTGAGGCGACAGCGGGAAAAATCTCTTATAAATTGCGTATCGAACAGAAGGCAAGGGATATTGCGGAATATTGCGGATTTTCACAGGGAATGAATTATTCCTTTGAAAGTCCCAAGGTATTCGACAAGCTCCTTCTGCCGGCGGATTCGCCGCTTAGAAAGACCATCGTGATTGCCAATCCGCTGGGAGAAGACTTTTCCATTATGAGAACGATTTCTTTAAATGGAATGATGACTTCGCTTGCATCCAATTATAATAGAAGAAATAAAGATGTAAGGCTGTATGAATTGGGAAATATTTATCTGCCGCACCAGTTTCCGCTGACAGAGCGCCCGGACGAGAGGATGCAGTTTACGCTGGGCATGTATGGAGAGGGTGATTTCTATACCATGAAGGGAGTAATCGAGGAGTTCTTTGATGCGGTGGGCATGAAAAAGAAAACCGTTTATGATCCTAATTCGGGGAAACCGTTCCTGCATCCCGGACGTCAGGCGGATATTGTCTATGATGGCGAGACGGTAGGCTATCTGGGGGAAGTGCATCCTGTCGTGTGCAAAAATTATGACATTGCAGCTAAGGTCTATGTGGCTGTGCTGGATATGCCTCTGATCGTGAATAAGACCACCTTTGACAGGAAATATGAAGGAATTGCCAAGTACCCGGCAGTATCGAGAGATATCAGCATGGTGGTGCCTAAGAATATTCTTGCCGGACAGATTGAAGCCATGATCGAGCAAAGGGGAGGCAAGATTTTAGAGTCGTATCAGTTGTTCGATATTTATGAAGGGGAACAGATTAAGGAAGGCTTTAAGTCGGTGGCATATTCTATCACTTTCCGTGCAAAAGACCGTACGCTGGAAGAGGGCGACGTATCAGGAGCCATGAAGAAAATCTTAAATGGACTCGAAGGATTAGGAATTGAACTGCGGCAGTAAAACAGGTACAGAAAGATTGGAGGAAAATATGGAAAAAAAGAATACATGGGAAACGTATAGCGATAAGCAGTTAAAGGAAGTAGATGTATTTGCAGATGAATACAGAAGCTTTTTGGATGAAGGAAAGACAGAGCGGGAATGTGTGGACTATATTGTAAATGCGGCAGAGAAAGAAGGCTACCGTGAATTACAGAAGGTCATCAAAAAAGGTGAAAAGCTGAAAAAAGGCGATAAGGTATATGCAGTATGCATGAACAAGTCGGTGGTATTATTCCGCATAGGAGAGCGTCCTATGGCGGAGGGAATGAATATTTTAGGCGCCCACATTGACTCTCCCAGGCTGGACGTGAAGCAGAATCCCCTTTATGAGGAGGGCGGTTTTGCCTATCTGGATACCCATTACTATGGCGGGGTAAAGAAATACCAGTGGGTGACCATTCCTTTAGCGCTGCACGGCGTGATCGTCAAGAAAGACGGCACCGTGGTAGAGATCAACATCGGAGAAAATGAAGACGATCCGGTCTTCTTTATCTCAGACCTTTTGATTCACCTTGCGCAGGAGCAGCTTGAAAAGAAAGCTTCCAAAGTCATCGAGGGAGAAGCGCTGGACATTATCATAGGCAATAAACCTATTACTTTTGGCAAAGAAAAGGCAGCCGAAAAAGAAGATAAGCACGGCGAAGAGACGGAAGGCAAGAAGAAGGATAAAAAAGATAAAAAGAATAAAAATCAGGCAAAGGAAGCCGTGAAAAAGGGCATTCTGGATATTCTGAAAAAGACTTACGGTGTGGAAGAGGAAGATTTCTTATCCGCCGAATTGGAAGTGGTGCCTGCCGGAAAGGCAAGGGAAGCAGGACTGGACCGCAGCATGATTTTAGCCTACGGGCAGGATGACAGAGTGTGCGCTTTTTCTTCCCTGAAGGCAATGCTGGAGGTGGAAGAGAGCAAACGGACAGCCTGCTGCCTTCTGGTAGATAAGGAAGAGATTGGCAGTGTGGGTGCTACCGGCATGCAGTCAAAGTTTTTTGAAAATATGGTGGCAGAGGTAATGAATTTGACGGGAGAGTATTCAGAGCTGAATGTGAGAAGATGTCTGTCTTCCTCCTGCATGCTCTCCTCGGATGTGAGCAGCGCCTTTGATCCCGCCTTTGCATCCAGCTTCGACAAGAAAAATGTAGCTTTCCTTGGAGGCGGCATGGTATTCAACAAGTTCACCGGTTCCAGGGGAAAATCAGGATCTAACGATGCAAATGCAGAGTATCTGGCACATATCCGCCACATATTTGAAGAGGAGAAGATTAATTTCCAGACGGCGGAGCTTGGAAGAGTGGATCTTGGCGGCGGCGGTACCATCGCCTATATCCTTGCGCTGTACGGCATGAATGTGATCGACAGCGGCGTAGCGGTCCTTAACATGCATGCACCCTGGGAAGCAACCAGCAAGGCGGATGTATACGAGACGAAACGGGGCTATATCGCCTTTTTAAAAGGAGCTGACCTGTAATGGACGGACAGGAACTTAAAACTTCGGATTTTTATTTTGATCTGCCGGAGGAACTGATTGCCCAGGATCCATTGGAGGATCGTTCCTCATCCCGGCTCTTGATGCTTGATAAGAACACGGGTAAGGTCAGACATGAGACGTTTAAGAGAATCGGAGATTATCTGGAGGCAGGGGATTGTCTGGTGTTAAATAACACCAAGGTCCTCCCTGCCAGGCTCCTTGGCATAAAGGAGGAGACGGGAGCTGCCGTTGAAGTATTGCTTTTAAAAAGGCGTGAAGGAGACGTTTGGGAAACGCTGGTGAAGCCGGGAAGAAAGATGAAGCCCGGGGCACGCCTTACATTTGGCGGCGGCGCTTTAAAGGCAGAGGTTCTGGATGTAGTAGAAGAGGGCAACAGGCTGGTCAAATTTACCTATGAAGGGATTTTCGAGGAGGTGCTTGATAGTCTGGGGGAAATGCCCTTGCCGCCTTATATCACCCATAAACTGAAGGATAAGAACCGCTATCAGACGGTATATGCCAAGTATGACGGCTCCGCGGCGGCGCCCACAGCGGGACTCCATTTTACACAGGAACTGCTGAGCCAGATAGAGCAAAAAGGCATAAAACTGGCGTATGTGACCCTTCATGTGGGACTTGGAACCTTCCGCCCGGTAAAGACAGATAATATCTTGGAGCATCATATGCATTCTGAATATTATCAGATTACGGATCAGGCGGCAAAGATGATCAATGAGACGAAACAAAGCGGTCACAGGGTAATCTGTGTGGGAACCACCAGCTGCCGGACCATAGAAAGCGCGGCAGATGAAAACGGAATGCTAAAAGCGTGCTGCGGGGATACGGAAATCTTTATTTATCCGGGATATAAGTTTAAGGTGCTGGACGGATTGATTACGAATTTCCATTTGCCGGAATCTACGCTGGTCATGCTGGTCAGCGCCCTTGCTGGACGGGAAAATGTGCTTGCTGCCTATCAAAAAGCAATAGAAGAGAGGTATCGGTTCTTTTCTTTTGGGGATGCGATGTTCATTCAATGAAAATGCAGATAGTTCCAGTGGCGGGGAAGCAATTATGATACATTCAAAAAGAAAGATTAGTTATACAGTAATAGCAGTAGTCTTGCTGATCGTGTTATATAGCATGATTTTCTATTTTTCGGCGGAAGACGCGGAAAGTTCTTCCATTGCCAGCAGCAGAGTGACGAAATTTATTTGTCATATTTATTATAAAATCATAGGAGGCGGAGGCGGGGGAGCTGTCGCTGATAGTACGGCGTTACCGTTAGAAGCAATCGTAAGAAAGCTGGCACATTTTTTGGAATATATGTGTGTCGGGTTTTTGTCCTATAGTCTGGTCGTTTTGTGGCGCAAGCCTGCTAAGCTGGGAAGTCTTTTGGTGATTTTACAGCTTGTGATATCTGCGGGATTGGATGAATTTCACCAGTCCTTTGTTCCGGGACGGTATGCATCCGTAAAGGATGTCGTCATCGACACGGCAGGCGGAATTGCCGGGATTTTTATGATTATGATTGGAACAAAAATAAGAAACTGCTGGCGGAAGGGGAAGTAACCGTCAGCAGTTTCTCAGTAAACTGTGTAGCCTTTGGAAGCAAGAATTTCAGAGGCTTTTTTGATACTTTCCTCCTGATAAAACTCAACCCGCAGAACGCCGTCCTCCTGCTCCCTGTTGTGGACGATGCCGATGTTCTTGATACTGATCTGGTTGAGCGCCAGAATCGTGGCGATGGAGGCAAGAGCGCCCGGCTCGTCGGCAATCTCGATACGGATGGAAAAAGTTTTTTTGATGGGACCGCTGGAAGCCTCGATAAAGGAGTCACGGTACCTTCTGGCGTCGTCAAAAAAATCAAACAACTGTGCGGAGCAGGATGTATCGATTTGTGATTTGATCTGTTCCAGTGATTTGATATATATCGCAAGAAGACGGGAAATATTGTCTTTATTGGTAAGGCAGATCTGCTGCCACATTACGGGAGAAGAAGAAGCAATTCTCGTAATGTCCTTAAAGCCGCCAGCGGCAATCAGTTTCATGATCCCTTCCTCGGAATCTGCAGCCTTGATCAGATTGACCAAAGAAGCGGCAATCACGTGAGGAAGATGACTGATGGCGGCGGTCACATAATCGTGCTGTGCACAGGTAAGAACAAGGGGGATAGCGCCAAGGGAAGCGATAAAATCCCTGAATTTTTCCGTGACCGTGGAAGATATTTCCGCACAGGGGGTCAGGATATAGTAGGCATTTTGAAGAAGCAGCGCCTTGGAATTGATATAGCCTGTCCGTTCGCTTCCTGCCATGGGATGACCGCCGATGAACTGACCAGACAGTCCTGCTTCTTCAATATGCTTGTGAATATCTGTTTTTACACTGCCTACGTCGGTGAGAAGGCAGTTGGGGGAAAGATGACTTTTAAGGGTAAGAAGATTTTTGTCATTTTCCGATACAGGAGCGCATAAAAAGATATAGCGGCACTGTGCAAATGCCTCGTCTATAGAAGGAAGAGCAAGATCAATGACCCCGTCGCTTACGGCGGTTTTTAATGTTTCCTGGTTGAGATCGTATGCCAGCAGGCGGCTGGAAGGATAAAATTGGCGGATGGCTCTTGCAATGGAACCGCCGATAAGTCCAAGCCCAATGAAGCCGCAGGTAAAATCACTTTTCATGGAATCACTCCTTATGATTTGAAGGTTCTGCCGATTAGACTGCAAAAGGGTGCAAGTTCATCGGTAAGGTCTGCAAATTTTTGGAAATTCAATGACTGGGGACCGTCTGAAAGGGCATGTGCCGGGTCATTATGTACTTCAATCATCAATCCGTCGGCATCGCAGGCTACAGCGGCTTTTGCCATAGGCGGCACATATTTGTAAGAACCGGTAGAATGAGAAGGATCCACGATAATCGGCAGATGCGTCTTTTGACGCAACACAGGAACTGCGCTTAAATCCAGCGTGTTGCGAGTGGCGGTCTCAAAGGTACGGATGCCGCGTTCGCAGAGTACTACGTTGGGATTTCCTTCTGCAATGATGTATTCGGCAGCGTTGAGCCATTCGTCGATGGTGGCGCAAAGACCTCTCTTTAAAAGAACGGGAAGACCGGACTGTCCGGCTTCCTTCAGCAGAATGAAATTCTGCATGTTGCGTGCGCCGATCTGGATCATATCTACGTATTTGACGGCGGCTTCAATGGCGTCTGAACTTACCACTTCGCAGATTGTGGCAAGACCGGTGGCGATGCCGGCTTCCTGCATATATTTCAGCCCTTCTTCCTCCAGTCCCTGGAAAGAGTAAGGGGAGGTGCGGGGCTTGTAAGCGCCGCCGCGCAGGATGGTTGCACCTGCAGTTTTTACAGCCTTTGCAATACACATAAGCTGGTCGTTGGTCTCTACCGCGCAGGGACCTGCCATAATCGTTAGATTGCCGGGACCGATGCTGGTACTGCCTACCTTGACGGTGGTGGGTTCAGAGTGGAATTTTCTGTTGGCGAGCTTATAGCTTTCCGTTATAGGGACGATTCGGTCCACATCTTTGAAAATGGTCAGTGTTTCTGTGGAAAGTTTAGACTTATCACCGACAAGACCGATGATGGTGACTTCCTCACCTTGGGATAAGTGAACCTGGAGACCATTTTCTTCAATATATTTGGCAACAGCCTGGATGCTTTTTTCGGAAGCATGGGGTTTCATTACAATAATCATTTTGCGTGACTCCTTTCGCGGCAATTGTCATTGCCCTTCGTTTTCACAATATAGCACTTCAACGCGCGAAAGTCAACAAAAATATAATTGTGTATAAATTGCACGATTATGCTTGTGCAAAGTATAAAAATTTAGTAAAATATTCTCATGGGAATTTGGGAGCCAAGTATTCTGGCTTGTCGATAATTGGCGTAATGCCCAAAAAAGCGGAAAATGGAGGGACATATATGAATATTTACACAACTGACAAGATTAGAAACGTAGTTCTGCTGGGACATGGCGGATGCGGAAAGACCAGTCTGGCAGAGGCTATGGCATATTTATCGGGTATCACATCGAGACTGGGCAAAGTATCCGATGGAAATACCGTCAGTGACTTCGGCAAGGAAGAACAGAAGAGGAAAATATCAATCAGTACTTCCGTCATTCCGATTGAATGGGAAGGGTACAAGATTAATTTGCTTGATACACCAGGCTTCTTTGACTTTAGCGGTGAAGTGGAAGAAGCAATCAGTGCGGCAGGGGCAGCCATCATCGTAGTAAACGGCAAGTCCGGTATGGAAGTGGGAACCCAGAAGGCTTGGGATTTATGTGAAAAATACAAATTACCCCGTATGATTTATGTCAGCAACATGGATGTGGACAATGCTTCCTTCAGGCAGGTAGTGGAAGACATGACCCAGATGTTTGGCAAGAAGATGGCGCCGTTCCATCTGCCTATACGTGAAAATGAGAAATTCGTAGGATATGTAAATGTCATTACAGAAACAGGAAACAGATGGCAGGGCAAGGAAGTGGTAGAATGTGAGGTTCCTGATTACAATAAGCCCAACCTGCAGATCTGCCGCGATACCTTGATGGAGGCAGTGGCAGAGACCAGCGAAGAGATGATGGAGCGTTATTTCAGCGGTGAGACCTTCTCGGAAGCTGAAATAAGAGCAGCGCTTAGAACCAATGTCTGTGACGGCAGCATCGTTCCCATGACCATGGGATCGAATGTACTGTGCCAGGGAATGTATACTTTGCTTGACGATATCATCAAATATTTCCCCAGCCCTGAAAACAGGACGGTAGCCGGTATCAACATGAAGACGAACGAGATTTATCATGCAGATTATGATTTCGCAAAGGCAAAATCAGCTTATGTATGGAAGACTATCGTTGATCCGTTTATCGGAAAATATTCTTTGATTAAGGTCAATTCCGGCGTTCTTAAGACAGACGACGTAATCTACAATGTTGACAAGGATATCGAAGAGAAAATCGGAAAGATTTATGTGCTTCAGGGAAATAAACCGATTGAAGTAAAAGAGCTGCATGCCGGCGATATCGGCGCTCTTGCAAAGCTCACGGCGGCAAGGACAGGAAACAGCTTGTCCACCAAAGCCACTACCATTAAATTCGGACAGTGGGATATGCCGAAGCCTTATACATACATGAGGTACAAACCTAAGAATAAGGGCGATGTTGATAAGATTTCACAGGCACTTCAGAAGATTTCCCATGAAGATCTTACGATGAAATATGTCAATGATTCAGAGAACAGGCAAATGCTGCTTTATGGAATGGGTGATTTACATCTGGAGGTAATCGTCAGCAAGCTCTTAAATGAATACAAAGTAGAAATTGAACTGACACAGCCTAAGGTGGCATTCAGAGAGACCATTAAAAAGACCTCTGATGTAGAATACAAGTATAAGAAACAGTCGGGCGGACACGGTCAGTATGGTCACGTTAAGATGAAATTTGAGCCTTCAGGAAATCTGGAAGAGGCATATACATTTGAACAGATTGTAGTAGGTGGAGCAGTTCCGAAAAATTATTTCCCTGCAGTAGAAAAGGGAATCCAGGAATCTGTATTAAAGGGTCCTATGGCAGCTTATCCGGTAGTAGGCGTAAAGGCTGTTCTCTATGATGGATCTTACCATCCAGTAGATTCTTCTGAAATGGCGTTTAAGATGGCAACCATCCAGGCATTTAAGAAGGGATTTATGGAGGCGCATCCCGTGCTGCTGGAGCCTATCGTATCGCTTAAGGTTACCGTGCCGGATGCTTACACAGGCGATGTCATGGGTGACCTCAATAAGAGAAGAGGAAGGGTGCTGGGGATGAATCCGGCGCCGGGCGGCAAGCAGATTGTTGATGCCGATGTTCCTATGATGGGATTGTTCGGATATTGTACGGATCTTCGTTCCATGACAGGCGGACGGGGAGAATATGAATATGAATTTTCACGTTATGAGCAGGCTCCTTCAGACGTGCAGGAGAAGGAAGTTGCCGCAAGAGCAGCAAAAGTGGCAGAGGGCTCTGACGAGTAAGATCAATCATGGGTTGTTCTTTTTAGAAGAAGGTAACAGGATGCTGTATATGGGGGTATACAGCATCCTGTTGTATTTTTTGGAAGAAAAATGTATAATCTATGAGATAGGCTGTTCCCAAGGATATGGGGATGGCGGGAATGGAGATTATGATGGATAAGAAGAAATTGATAAGAAACCTGGTGATTGTTTTGGTGGGGATAGCTGCACTTGGCATCTATTATTATGTCACCATACCGGCAATCAACATTCATTCCACTGGGACTTGGAAAGCGCTTTTGTTCCTGATTTTGGTCTTGATGTTTCTGGTTTTGGCAAAACAGTTCAGGAAAAATCACAGGACGAATGTGGAGGGAATGGAGCAGTTTCGTTTCAGCTTAAAAGATAGCAGTTTGAGCTTTAAGGTTCTGGGAGTGATGCTTGTTGTGCTCTGCTTGGTCTTGCTCGTTGGAACACTTTTGTCTTCCCCGTTTTTTAATGCGGCGAAGTATCAGCAGCTGCTTACCATTGCGGAGAGGGAATTTACAGAGGATATAAAGGAAGTGGATTACAAGACCATCCCTCTTTTGGACAAAGATTCTGCTGCCCTTCTTGGAAACAGGAAGATGGGAAGTATGGTGGATATGGTTTCTCAGTTCGAGGTGTCAAATGACTATACACAGATCAACTATCAGGGAAAGCCGGTACGCGTAACGCCTCTTACTTATGCAAGTCCGATTAAGTGGCTGACCAATCAAAAAAGCGGGATACCGGCATATATGTTGATCGATATGACCACCCAGAATACAGAATGTGTGAAACTTGCGGAAGGAATCCGATATTCCAAGGGAGAATATTTTAATCGGAATATTTTCAGGCATTTGAGATTTCATTATCCAACCTATATTTTTGACGAACAGATTTTTTTCGAGATCGATGAGGAGGGAACGCCTTATTGGGTATGTCCTGTGAAAAAATTCAACATTGGTCTATTCGGCGGACAGACGGTAGGAAGGGTAGTGCTGTGCAATGCCCAGACAGGGGAGTGTATAGATTACGCTGTGGAAGATGTTCCGGCATGGATTGATAAGGTATACTCAGCGGAACTTTTGATTGATTTATATGATTACTCAGGGCTGCTGAAACATGGCTACTGGAACTCGGTGCTGGGACAGAGGGACTGCCTGCAGTCGACCAACGGATATAATTATATTGCACTGGAAGATGATGTGTGGGTGTATACAGGCGTTACGAGTGTCAGCGGGGATCAGTCCAATGTAGGATTTGTCCTTATGAATCAGCGCACCATGGAGACGCGTTATTACAAAGTGGAAGGGGCAATTGAAGACTCGGCGATGTCGTCGGCGGAAGGACAGGTGCAGAATCTTGGATATCGCGCCACGTTCCCGCTTCTGCTCAACATTGCAGATGAACCCACTTACTTTATGGCGCTTAAGGACGGCGCTGGTCTGGTGAAGAAATATGCCATGGTGAATGTTCAGAAATATCAATGGGTAGCCATTGGAGATACCGTGCAGGAGTGCGAAAAGAATTATACGGAGCTTTTAAGCACGAATGGAATCGTCAGCAGCGCTGCCGACTTGGGAAAGAGCGTCACCGGAAGAATTGAAAGTATTTCACCCATTGTTTTGGAAGGAAATACTCACTATTATATCTGTCTGGAAAACAAAGAAGATATTTTTGATATCAATCTGTCGGACACTTCTTTGATACAGATCGTGAGATACCAGGCAGGAGATACAATTACGCTGGAGTATCTGGAAGGTTACGGATTACACGAGGTCAGAGGGATTGAGTAAGTAAGGACCGATTGTTATGTTAAAAAATGTGAAATCTTGACATTTTGGCATAATATAGGTAAAATTAGTGCTGGTCTGTAATGCCAAAATGAGAGGCAGGCGCCTCGGAACGGAGGAAACGATGGCAACACCATATAATCACAGAGAAGTGGAAACAAAATGGCAGGGAATCTGGGATGCTGAGCAGGCATTCAAGACCTCTGATGATTTTTCAAAACCGAAATATTATGCGCTGGTGGAATTTCCGTACCCGTCGGGGCAGGGGCTGCACGTAGGACATCCCAGACCCTATACGGCGCTTGATATTGTTGCAAGAAAGAGAAGGATGCAGGGCTACAATGTGCTTTATCCCATGGGATGGGATGCGTTTGGTCTCCCTACAGAAAATTATGCGATCAAAAACCATATTCATCCAAAAATCGTGACCAAGAACAATGTGGAGCGGTTTAAGGGACAGCTGCACGCCCTTGGTTATTCTTTTGACTGGGACAGAGAGGTCAATACCACGGATGCCGGTTATTATAAGTGGACACAGTGGATTTTCTTAAAACTTTTCAATGCCGGGCTGGCGTACAAGGCGGAAATGCCGATTAACTGGTGCACTTCCTGCAAGGTTGGCCTTGCCAATGAGGAGGTAGTAAACGGTGTGTGTGAGCGCTGCGGTGCAGAGGTGGTCCGCAAGGTAAAGAGCCAGTGGATGCTGAAAATCACGGAATATGCGGATAAGCTTTTAGAGGGGCTTGACAGCGTGGATTATGTAGAACGTGTCAAGGTTTCCCAGAAAAACTGGATTGGCAAATCCACGGGTGCAGAGGTGGATTTCCTCTTAAAGGATAAGGAGGATAAACTCACGGTTTATACTACCAGACCGGATACGTTGTTTGGCGTTACCTATATGGTTATGAGCCCGGAACATCCTTTTATCGATAAATACAAAGAAAACATTAAAAACTGGGAGGATGTGGTTTCCTACAGGGAAATGGCATCCAGAAAATCAGATTTTGAACGTACAGAGCTGGCAAAGGATAAGACGGGCGTCATGCTGGATGGTCTGACTGCCGTAAATCCTGTCAATGGAAAAGAAATTCCTGTCTGGATTTCAGATTATGTACTCATGTCCTACGGCACAGGCGCTATCATGGCGGTGCCGGCACATGACGAGAGAGACTGGGAGTTTGCGAAGAAGTTCAATATGCCGATCATTGAAGTTGTTGCGGGAAGCCCGGTGGATGTAAATGAAGCCGTGTATACCGATGTGGCATCGGGAACGCTGGTCAATTCAGATTTTCTGAATGGATTGTCTGTGGCAGATGCGAAAGACAAAATCATCGCATTCCTGACAGAAAAGGGAATCGGACATAAAAAGACCAACTTCAAGCTCCGTGATTGGGTGTTCTCCAGACAGCGTTATTGGGGAGAGCCCATTCCCATCGTAAAATGTGAAAAATGCGGTTATGTGGCGCTTCCGGAGAGCGAACTTCCGCTGGAACTGCCTGAGGTGGAGAGTTATATGCCCACAGATAACGGGGAATCCCCCCTTGCACATATGACAGACTGGGTAGAGACCTCCTGTCCTAAGTGCGGCGGCGCAGCTATGCGTGAGACGGATACCATGCCGCAATGGGCTGGTTCTTCCTGGTATTTCTTAAGATATACGGATCCCACCAACGATAAGGAGCTTGCAAGCAGGGAAGCCTTAAATTACTGGATGCCGGTTGACTGGTATAACGGAGGCATGGAGCATACCACATTGCATCTTCTTTATTCTCGTTTCTGGCACAGATTCCTGTATGATGAAAAAATCGTTCCGTGCCCGGAACCTTATAAGAAGAGAACTTCCCACGGAATGATTCTCGGCTCTAACGGAGAAAAAATGAGCAAATCCAGGGGAAATGTGGTTAATCCGGACGATATTGTGAGAGATTACGGCGCGGATACGCTCCGTACTTATGAAATGTTCATCGGTGCGTTTGATTTGAGCGCGGCATGGAGTGAGGACGGCGTGAAGGGATGCCGCCGGTTCCTTGAGAGAGTGTGGAAGCTGCAGGATATCCTGACAGAAGGCGATGGGTATTCAAAGGAGCTGGAAGTAAAGATGCATCAGACCATCAAAAAGGTGAGCAACGATTTTGAAAATCTGAAGTACAATACGGCGATTGCAGCCATGATGGCGTTAATCAATGATTTTTATAAGAAGAATGCGGTCACAAGGGGAGAGTTTATGACTCTGCTTACCCTGCTGAATCCTGTTGCACCTCATATTACGGAGGAAATCTGGCAGAATATTGGTTTTGAGGGGCGAATCTATCAGAGTATATGGCCTGACTTCGATGAGTCGAAGACCATAGAATCTACCATCGAAATCGCAGTGCAGATTAATGGAAAGACGAAAGCGACTATGGCGATTGCAAGAGATGAAGATAAGGATGCCGTGATTGCAAGGGCAAAGGAAACCATTGCAGATAAGCTTACCGGCAATGTGGTGAAAGAAATTTATGTGCCAGGAAGAATCGTTAATCTTGTGATAAAATAATGCAGTAGAACAAAAGTGCGCGAAGCTGCGCATCCAATTGCATTTCATGGGAAGCACTTTCCTATGAAATGCAAATAACACTCGGAAGGGATACCCCTTCCGGGTGTTATTTGTTTGAACGCATTGCCATGACTTTTTCAATTTTAGACAGTTCTTCGGGCGAAGCGTGCTTCCTTAAAACGGCGACGATGGCATCGATTTCCTTATCAGAGAAAGACACCTTTTTTTCTTGCCCGCGTTTTGCTACGGCCATCAGAAAGGGCAGCATCTGTTCTTTTTTTAGATGGCTGCTTTCAAAGACAAGCGCCTGAAGAAATTCAAGTTTGTATGGGTCGATATCTTTTAAAGATTCATCTTTCATCCAATCATTCTGCATTTTGATTACCTCCAAACATTTCATACATCTGCTTTTGCTCTGGTGTGAGCATGTTCATAAGCATGCCCATCATATCAAAACCGCCTCCAGAGCTGTCATCCCCCTGTGGAGAGGATGGATCGGTTTCATTAGAAAAGGCATTGACGAAAGAAGATAGATCAGGCATGAAATCCTTCATCATCTCCATGGTCCGTGACATCTCTTTGTACATTTCCATGCTCTGGAATACGCCTCGGATCTGTTCGATTTGTTTCCTCTCATTTTCAGTACAGTAGGGAAGCAGCTCCGAGCACATTTTAAAGGGGTCGGGAGAGGCTTCCCGTTCCATGCATCCGCTTAAGGGGCTGGAATGTCTTTTAAAGTATTCAATTGTATAGTTGAGTTCAAGAAATTTAATATAAATTGCCATGGACTTTTGGGTTTTGTCGTCCATATAGGGCAGTATGACCTTAAGCATTTGTATATGATTGGTGCAAAAGAGAGTATCAAATGCAATTACTTTATTGTGCTCATTTGAATCCATGACTGCTCCTTCCACCTGTTTCCATATTTTATGTGTTTAAATTATTCTGTATGCAGAAAAGTAGGCTCTTTTCAGAGCCTACTTTTCAGACATGATGAAAAGAATTGCCGGTAATGATTAGCATCCGCAACCGCATCCGCCGCCGAAACCACTGCCATTTCCGCAGCAGCAAAGCAGCAGGAGGATCCAGATAATGTTGTCACATCCGCACCCGTTGTCGTTTCCTCCGAAAAGGGAGCCGCCGCAACCACATCCGCCGCAGCAGGAAAGTAAAAGAATAATCCAGATAATGGAGTTGTTTCCACATCCACATCCATTGTTAGCGCTTGTGCCGCATCCGCAGCCTGTAGCTGTTAAATCACTCATATATTGCCTCCAAATAAGGTTTTGTTTTATGGTTTATCATATGTAGCATAGCTTGTATGTGTTTCTGCGTTTATCAAAATATTAATAAAAGGCAGGAAAAAACGGGAGTACCATTCATTGGAAGAAAAAATTGCACAATATCTGGATAAAATACTTGAATTAATTTCGAGATATAGTAAAATAAAGTATATATGCGTAAAGGAGAAATGTGCCATGACGGCAGATAATCTGACGGTTGGGGGGAGGCGCTTTCGCACTCATGATGATTATGAGGCGGCGGTACGTGACCAGAAGAAAATCGATTCGATCAAGTCACGGGCAAATTTAAATGATCCAAAACAGCTCTATAATCTATTTAAGGAATTACAGAGCGGAGCATATCAGTTTGAATCTCCTGTGGGCACAGACTTTGATGATGAAATCTACGAGAAGATCGAAGAGTTAAAAAAGCAGGGGATCACCGCAGAAAATGCTGGGAAGGCAGTTAAGGCGCGAAAAGAAAAAGCAAAAAGCAAAGAAAAAAAATTAAATAAGGAAAAGAAAACCCAAAAGGTCAAAAAAACGGCGAATTTTAATGACTTTGACGCGGATATGCAAAAGCAGATTCTTGCAGAACTTAAGAAGCAGGAAAAGAAAAGAAGGCTGATAGTTGCCCTTGCATCGGTGGTGGCAGTGCTCTGTTTTGGCTATTTTGGAATCTATTATTTTTACAGTGTCAGGACCAGCATGGATTATAGCCAGCTGGCTTCCCTTAAAGGAAGCGATGCGCTGTCGGCGACAAGCCAGACTTCGAATAATTTTTCCATACATAAGACCACGGTTATGCTGCCGGATGTGCTGGATGAATACAAAACATTGTATGAAAAAAATAAAAGACTAATAGGCTGGCTCAAAATTGACGATACAATAATAGATTACCCTGTGATGCAGACCTCCAATAATGAATATTATCTGGACCATAATTTCAATCAGGAGTATGATAAGAACGGCAGTCTTTTTCTCGATTGCGACTGCAGTATTTATCCTGTCTCCACGAATCTGATTATTTATGGGCATCATATGAAATCAGGGCAGATGTTCGGGCAGCTCCAAAAGTATGCAAAGGAGTCTTACGGCAAGGAACATTCGCTGATACAGTTTGACAGTATCTACGAGAAAGCAACGTACCAGGTCATGTATGTATTTCGCTCCCAGGTATACAGCGAGGATGACCTTGTTTTTAAGTATTATCAGTTTATTAATGCAAATTCAGAAGAGGAATTTAATTCTTATATGAAAGAAATGGAAGCCATGAGCCTGTATGATACAGGTGTCGTGGCAAATTACGGCGACAGTCTTCTGACGTTGTCCACCTGTGACCATTCGCAGGAGGATGGACGGTTTGTGGTAGTTGCCAAAAGAATTAAGTAACCAGAAGGAGTGCTATAATGACTAAGGCAGTAAAAAAGAAAAACAGAAAATTAAAAAGACAAGTTAGAAAGACGTTTGGTGCGCTATTGATGGCAACCTCAATTGCAGTTGCGGCGGTTCCGGTGCCGGATGTAAGCGCTACCATTGAGGAAAATCCGAAGAGAGTAGCTGTTGTAAATTACACAGATAGCACAATGAATGCATATGAATCAGTTGATTCAAGAACGGCACCTCAAGCATGGCAAAGTAAAGTTCCATTCATTGCTGATGACGAACCGATTTACTCTACCGGGGATGGTATGTATCAATTTGCTTTTGTAGCACCAGCTGGCGGCGGAACAGAAATTGCAGTGATTCTACAGGCGGATGTTACAAACCTTCCAGAAGGTAAGCTGGATATCCCGAATGAGATTGATGGATACCGGAAATACATAGCAAATTCTTCTTATACAGGATTTGTTGCAGTCAGCAAAAATAATAAATATCTTTATTATAAGAGAAGAACACATAGAGTCAGTGAGAGTGGGGGAAGAGTATACTTAGTGCCGGCACTGAACGACCGGGTGGTGACAGAATTTACTCCGGGGATGGAAGAACAAAAGGATGGCACTTTTTTGTTTGTTGTTGAGACAACCGGCGGTAATGGTGTCGTGACCAAGGCAGAGTATGCGACAACACCAGTTTATGATGAATCTTTCAGACCTTGCGCATATCAGGAATACAATGAATGGAAAGACTTTGAGGATTACGAATTATATTATTGGGATTCCTCGAAAGGTCCTAATCCTGAGTATAAACCGAATGCATATTCAAATGAAGTGGAATTGCCTGCGGATACTTTTTATATTATGGAAACACCTGAACCTGTGGCGAGTCCCAGTCCCAGCATGTTTCCAATGTTGGAAGATACGGTTGAACCAACGGATAGGATTGAGATTGTGCCGCCTAATCCGACCGCGTCAGGTATTGAAGGAGACAATGGAATTTCAATTGCGCCAGAGCCAACATCACTACCTACACCATCAGCAATTTTATTACCGACAGCAGAACCGACAGATGTTCCTACGGCAACACCGACAGCAGAACCGACAGATGCTCCTACGGCAACACCGACAGCGGAGCCGAAGGAATCGATAGATGAATTGGATTCGATACAGCAAGAGTCAGAGGCGGAAAAATATGAAGAAATAATAGGAAAAACGGTAGAAGGTGGATTAAAAGCAGAGACTATTGAAAAAACATTAGACACTGTTATGGCAGATAATTTGGAAAATGCTTCTACTGTTGCACTTTCAGTTATGCCAAGGGCTGATGCTGTTGACAATCCGAATGAGCCACAGTACTTTTATCTTGCAAGTCAACCTGAATATTATCGACTTCGTAATGCTACAGTTCAATATATCGGAAGGCAATATTTAGTGAGAGATACTAGCGGCAGCAGTTGGAAGGTGGGAGATGTTGTTAGTAGTTCTGATCCCTCAAAAGGGGTATTTGCAGGTAAAGCGCAAATTCATCATATTACAATCGGTGATTCTATGCTTGGAATCGGTGATTATGCTTTTTATGGATGTACAGGTATTGAGTCTGTATCTTTGAACAATGGTTTAAATACTATTGGTAACGCGGCGTTTGCTAGATGCACGAATATGACATCTTTTAATATGATTCCAAGATCGGAGATTAAATCATTCGGAAAAGATGCTTTTATGGGATGCGAGGCACTGACAATATTTACGGTTCCGATTAATGTTGAAGCAATTGGTGACTATTGTTTCCAAGGCTGCAAACGATTGACCAAGATAGAATTGATGCCTGAAGGGTTGAATCCAAGTTTAAATGTGATTGGTTATAATGCTTTTGAAGGATGTACCAGCCTTGTGTCTATGGATTTTCCAGAAGGATTTAAACAAGAATACCCGCTTGGAAAAGAGTGGAGCACTATACGTAATGAAGAAAATGGGAAAATACCAATTTCATACTTTGATGGTTGTACATCATTGCAGAATATTACAATTAGAAATTCCAATCTTGATATCGTAGACGGAGTTGTTAAAGGTGGTGTTGAAGGTGACCATAATCAATTTGGAACGGAAGCAGGATGCTCGATTGAAAATTTTTTGAAAACAGTTTCCGATAGTTTTTACTTTGAAGGTCCGGATTTGATAACAGGTGCAGCGGAGTTATCGCCTATTCATCAGACTGCGAAGGATCATTTGGCGGCGTTTAGATATTTGGGAGAGGATAGATTTGAGAAAGTAGTGCATTGTCCAGAAGACGCGGAACATCCGTCCACCTTTATAGTAAATACAAAAAATCAGCTAATTGAAATGGAACTTGATCCTGATTGTACGGTGATTCAAATTCCCGAGAAGATAGGTCAATATGGTGTCAGCACGATTTCTGCCAGCAGCTTTAGAGACAATTGTCGTATTAAAAAAATTTATATACCAGCATCTGTTAATTTGATTGAAACTGATGCTTTTAAGGGATGTCATAGTTTGGAGGCTGTTATTTTTACGCAGCCAGAGAATTCAAATTTGGTAATTCAGGACAGGGCTTTTAATACACAAGATGTGTCTTATCACCAAAAAGATTGCCCGACAAATGGAAAGGTAGATGATGTACCAGAGCTGACGTTTACCGGGACTGTTTCTGAATCTTCGGCACCATTTAAATATGCAATGGATTCGAAAAACAATATCAACGTGGGCGGACAGCAGGCAAATACATACATAACATATTATAGCGGCTGGCCTACGAACCTGACGGTAAAATATAACTGGCAGACCGACAAAAATGAGCTGCTGGATTATCCGAGGTACGATGAAATTAACAAATATACGTTGGATTCCTTCCCGTATATGACGGATGAATATGTGAAGGCGGCAGTAGATGCAATGCGCGCCTATAATGATTATTTAAGCGACAACAAGAACGTTCCTACCCAGGATCAGTTGGACATTGTAAATTCCGCACTGAATATCAATCTTCCAGATGGAATAGAAGCAATTGCGGAGGGGATTTTCTCTGGTGTAGACAGAGAGGGCAATTCGCTGGGAGGCGCAGTTCCGGCTCCATCGACGTCGCCGGACCCGAATACTTCGCCCAATCCTGCACCTGCGCCCGGGGGATTAAAGGTTAATGAGCATATTAATTCTATCACGATGCACACAGTGGAGACCGTGGATTCGTATGCTTTCGCAGGATTGCCTAAACTTACAGGCGTTTACATGGCTGGCGGGAATAAGATTGATAATTATGCATTTAAGAACTGCTCCAGCCTTGCGAATGTAGAAATTGCGCCCAGCGTAGCAGAATTGGGCTTGAGACCTTTTGCTGGGTGTGATAAACTGCAGGATGTCAAATTTGGAGAAAGCACTAACTTTACATGTGAGAATCAGATTATTTTTGGTCTTACAGATGGTGCAAAGACGAAAATTATTGAATGCCTTGAGGCGAGAGGAGAGACTGTAGGAAGCCCGCAGGTAGGACCAGAGGGACTGGAGACAGTCACGGAAATTGCAGAAGAAGCCTTTAAGGATTGTAATGGAATCGGTAGTGTGGATCTTACATCTTCTTCGATAAGCACGATTCCCAGAGAAGCTTTTTCACGGACGGGGCGCATCTACAGCGTGAAGCTCCCCACGACAGCGAAGAGCATTAGAGACGGCGCTTTTTGGAACAGTAATGTTTCTTATCTGGAAATTCCTTCAAGCGTTACACTGATTGAAAATGATGCATTTGCTGATGTGATTGAGGAAAATGGAGAGATCAAGCTGGACGACAAGGGAAGACCGGAGGTTGATCATATCAATGAAGGTCACAGACCCGTTACCTTCTATTGTACAGAGGGTGATGCAGCAGATACTTATGCAGAAGCTTACTATTATATTAATCCGACCTACTTCAAGCCTCTTATTATGCATGAAGTAAGATTTTGGAATTATCCCAATTATCCGGACCGTACGCCGGCGCTCTATCATGAGACAAAGGTGGCTGACGGCGAAGCAGCAGTTCCGCCTGAGGATCCTAATGTAGAAGGGTATGCATTCGTTGGATGGTCGGCTGATTTTTCTAAGGTTGTCCGCGATATGGATTTGTATGCCAATTATAGTGATAATGTATATACTGTAACATTTACAGACAGCCAGACAGGCGAAATCCTTAAGACAGAGAAGGTAGGAGCTGGAAAGAGTGCAACAGCGCCGGAACCGCCGGAACATGAAGGATTTACTTTTGACAGATGGTCCAGAGACTATACGAATGTTACTGCTGACATTATTGTTTCGGCATTGTATAAGGATAACTCTGGCAGTGCAAGCAGACATAAAGTTGTATTTTATGATAGTGATGGAACGGTATTAGATACGCAGATGGTAGATCATGAGGGCAAGGCGAGACCGCCGGTACCTCCTACAAAGCCGGGGTATACCTTTATAAGATGGATTCCCTCTGACTTTTCAAAGGTAGTCGAGGATATGAATATTGTTGCGTATTACGAACCGGGCGCAGGTCCTTTGCCTTCCGGATACCCGCAGCCTTCAGGGTATCCACAGCCTTCAGGTCAGCCTGGACCGAAGCCTACAGATAAGCCTAAGGGAAGCCCTGGACCGACAGCCACACCTACAGCAACTCCGGCAAACGGGGACAATGTGGTGAAATACACCGTATCCGTTTCAGGTGGAAGCGGAAGCGGAAGCTATCCGGCAGGTGCGATTGTTGCAATTAATGCTTACTACAGGGGAGAGGGTCAGGTATTCGACAGATGGACTTCATCTACTGCAGGGGTAGGCTTTGCCAATCCAAATGCGTCATCCACGACCTTTACCATGCCGGCAGCAAATGTTGCGGTAACGGCAACCTATAAGACGGGCAGCGGAAGTTCAGGAGGTTCAGGCTCCGGCGGAAGCGGCGGAGGAACGGGAAGTTCTGGAGGCGGCACTGGAAACAGCAGCAATGGTACGGTCGTTGAAGTGACAAAACCGGGAATCTCTAACACAAATCTTGCAGGTGCGACAGTAAGCGGTGCTACTGATAACTTTGTGGTTAAAGTGACAGAAGATCAGATGGCAACAGATGCAGTAATCGCAGCATTGCAGGCAAGATATGGAGATATCAGTAGAATTCAATATCTGCCTATGGATATCAGCCTGTATGATTCGACTGGAAGAATTAAAATAGCAGATACATCGGGAATTTCCGTAAACCTGACACTTCCATTGCCGGATGAACTGATTCAGTATGCAGGAAACAACCGGGTGGCTGCAGTGTCAAATGGCGGACTGGAGGATTTGAACACCAGATTTACCACAGTGGGCGGTGTGCCTTGTGTAAACTTTACGGCTACGCATTTCTCACCTTATGTGATTTATGTGGATACGGCAAATCTGACGGAGGCAACCATAGATGCGACGCCGAAGACGGGTGATCCGATACATCCCAAGTGGTTCTTAGCCCTTGGTCTGGCATGTACTTCACTGATTCTCTTTTTCAAGAGAGATAAGAAGATGGTACTAAATACTAAAAACGCATAGGAGTTCCTATGAATAAGAAAATATTTAAATCTCTGAGTGCGCTATTGCTTCTTACAGCAATAGCGGTCACTCAGGTACCAGTATCAGATGTGGAAGCAGTAGCGGTTGCATCTGATTTTGAAATGGATGGAGACAAATTAATGAAATATACGGGCACGGCGGAAGTCGTGTCTATTCCTGTGGGTGTAAAAGAAATTGGAGAAGAAGCATTTGCCGGAAATGATTATGTGATAAAGGTGACGATTGAAGGGGAAGTAGAGTCCATTGGTTATCGTGCCTTTGCAGATTGTGACAGTTTAAGAACAATCGTTGTGGGAGATGGGGTTGAAAAAATTGACACCGCTGCTTTCAGCAACGATAAGGAATTGGTGAATGTGACCCTTGGCGCAAGAGTTAAATCTTTAGGGACAGGTGTTTTTGCAGGAAGCAGTCAACTGAAAGATCTGACGCTTTCGGAGGATAATACTTATTTATTTTATTCTGATGGTATTCTGTACGATGACGAGATGACGAAGGTGTACGCACTGATGCCTGCCCATGAAAAGGGAGCATATACGCTGCCGAGCACGGTGAAGGAAATCACCGGATATGCTTTTTGGGGTAATCCTTATATTGAGAAGGTTCACTTAGGAAGCGGCATTTATGAAATACCGGCGTACGCGTTTTCAAATTGTATTAATCTGAAAGAGGTGACGATTCCACTGACCATAAGAGGAATTGGCGCCAAGGCATTTGAGGATTGTGTGAACCTGACACAGGTTAAATTGCCGGATTCTATAGCAAAAATAAGTGATTCGGCATTTGACGGCTGTCCAAGAGTAGAATTTGAGGCAACACCGGGAACGTATAGCGGGCAGTACGCTGCGGCTCGTAAGACTTCAGAGGTTGAGGAGACAGAATATGAAGATGTACAGGACGCACAGGTGGTAGAACCAGAGGCTTCCCCCAATGAAGAGGTTAAACCGTTCAGTCCTGATTCGGAAAATACAGCGCCCGGAACGGAAGTTGTCAGCACGCCTGCGCCGCAGCCGCCGGAACAGGAGTATGAGCCGGTAAAGGATATTGAAAATGACAAGAACCTGCTGGGGCAATCCAGTATTGTATCTGGAAGGGCGGTTATTTTTATCGATAACAGGCAGCCGGTGGTGTTCAGCGGCACGCAGGCAACCAGCAGAATCGATTTGTCAGATTTTGCTGCGCCTCCCGCAGTCAGCGCCGAGGCACAGGAACCGGCGGAAAAAATGGGAAATCTGCTGGCGGATAATGCACAGAAGGGAAAAGATTTTCCTAAATACACTGTTGTAGATGATCATAAGATTGCTTCACAGGCATTTTATCAGAACAGCGGACTTACAGAATATGAAATAGAGGATGGTATTACACAAATCGGTGAGTTTTCCTTTGCAAGGTCAGGGCTTACTTCTGTTACGATTCCGGAAGGCGTGACGAAAATAGAGTACGGTGCATTTTACCATTGTGAAAACCTGAAAGAAGTTTCGATTCCCGATTCGGTGACGGAGATTGAACCCTATGCCTTTGCCGATACGCCGTGGATTGCAGATACCAACACGCCGGATGCTCCATTTTTGATTGCAGGGGATGGAATATTAATCGCCTATTCAGGAGCCGACAGCGTGGTAAATATTCCTAATGGCGTGAAGCAGATCGGCTCTGGAGCATTTAAGGAGCATATGGGTATTACGGCAGTAAATATTCCGGATACGGTACAGGTAATAGGGGAAGAGGCATTTATGAACTGCCGGAATTTAAAGACGGTAAACGGCGGCAAGTGCTTGACAAGGATAGACGACAGGGCGTTTATGAACTGTTCGCTGTCCAAGGTAGTGATACCTGCGTCCGCCAAGGAAATCGGCTTAGGGGCATATGCGCTGACAAATGGAACGGACACGGTGGTATTTGAGGGAAAAGAGCTGCCAGAACTTTCTATGGGAAAGGTGGCAGGACGGCTTGCAAATCAGGAATACCGGGCATATGCTTTTCAGAATTTAAAAACCGCAGTGATTCCTGACGGGGCGGAAAGCCTTGACGGAACTGTACTTGAAACGGGAACATATGGTTTTAACGGGATTGTTTACAACGAATCGGGCAGCCAGATAGCAGATAACCAGGCAGGTGTAGGCGCCACAGGGGAAAAAGGGATTGCGATGCACATTAATAGTCAGATGATTCCGGAAGGCGAAAATGTGTCAGCGTCTATTCCCGGCGACAGCGATCCTTATATCCTAAAGATATCGGATTCAGATCAGGCGGCAGATAAGATTACGGCAGCTTATGGAGAACTTTATGGAGGAAAAACGCCTTCGGGTTTGAGCGCCTATGAGATAGCCCTCTATGATGCGTCGGGAAGTGTACCGATCACCAGACTGGGAAAGCAGTATATTAATATATCGTTTAAGATGCCTGAGGGGGTGACTGCAGATAATCTGCATGTAGTCACGCTGGATCAGGATGGGCAATTGGAGGCGGTAGAGCACCGGATTGTTCCTATGGAGGATGGTGATTATATTCAGCTTACCACCAATCATTTTTCGCCATTCGGCATTTATCAGTATACAGATGCTGGCGGGCAGGCATCGGCAGGAGCAGCGAACGCATCGGGCAGGAAGGATGACACGCCGGACACCGGAGATTTCCTGCATCCGAAATGGTTTTTGGCGTTAGGGCTTTTTGCCGGTTCCGTGGCATTATTTTTCTATACAGGAAAGAGGAAAAAGGATTTAATTAAATAAATGAACTGTTCAAAGCTCCCGGCATATCATAAATAAAAAGCCGGGAGTTTTGTATGCTTCGGGTAAGGCAGCAAGTAGGATGCAGTGATGAACTGGTTAATGCCTGCGGAAACAAGGGAATAACGGTAGCGATGCTGGATACAGGAATAGCGGTTCATCCTGATTTTTATAATAGAATTATAGATTTCAAAGATTTTGTAAATGGAAAAAGCGCCCTTTATGATGACAGCGGTCATGGGACCCATGTGGCAGGATGTCTGTGCGGAAGCGGACAGATTTCAAAGGGACAGTACAAAGGAATCGCGCCGCACACCAGGATCGTGGTAGGAAAAGTACTGGATTATCTGGGAGACGGCAATATCGAGACCATGGTAAGAGGGATAGAGTGGGTACTTGAAAAGCAGCACGCGTATGACATCCGCATTTTGAATATTTCAATTGGCATGGGAGAAGATACAGAAAAAGGAAGGATGGAAAAGCTGGTCAGTCTGGTGGATGAAGCCTGGGATCAGGGAATCGCAGTGGTATGCGCTGCAGGGAACATGGGACCCAAACCCATGACAATCTCGCCATTAGGGGCAAGGAGGAAAGTGATTACGGTGGGATGCCATGAAGGCGGCTACTTTGGCGACAGGGAGCACTTATGTGAAAATTATTCCAGCCGCGGTCCAAGCCCTTATGCGATCAAGAAGCCAGATGTGGTGGCACCGGGAACGGACATCATATCATGTAATGCCGGAATTGAAAAAAGAGGACGATATTACAGAAATGCTTATATTAAAAAGAGTGGCACATCCATGGCAACGCCTGTTGTTTCGGGTGCGCTGGCGCTGCTTTTGCAGAAATATCCCTTTTATACCAATGAACAGGCGAAGCAGAAGCTTCTTTACACTTCCAGGGATCTGAAAGAGCCCTGGAGCAAGCAGGGATGGGGAATGATACAAATTGACAGGCTGCTTAAATAAAGCATTGACAGAAGATGGCAGATTGTATACAATGATACATGGATTAGAAAAGAAGATATACAAAAGAAGGGAGAGAGCAAGATGGCTGAAAACAATCCTTTTTTAGACCGTCCGGTGTCACTTAATATAAAGAACAATCTGCTTGAAATTGAGGAACATATGTATATTCTGGATGATGTGGAAAAACCCAATGTGTTCAGAAATATGTTCCCCTATTCAGAGGTGCCTAAAATTCCTTTTAATGACAGAATCGTGCCCCACAATATGCCGAAGGATATCTGGATCACAGATACCACCTTCAGGGATGGTCAGCAGTCCAGAGCGCCTTATACCACAGAGCAGATCGTCACAATCTATGATTATCTGCATCGCTTAGGCGGTCCAAACGGTATGATCCGCGCCAGCGAGTTCTTTCTTTACAGCAAGAAAGACCGGGATGCCGTATACCAATGCATGGAGCGGGGGTATGAATTCCCGGAAGTGACCAGCTGGATCCGTGCCAGCAAGGAAGACTTTAAACTGGTAAAAGAAATTGGAATGAAAGAAACGGGGATTTTGGTAAGTTGCTCGGATTATCATATTTTTTTAAAACTTAAGATGACCAGAAAACAGGCAATGGAGCATTATTTAAGTGTTGTGAGGGATTGTCTTGAGGAAGGCATCAGTGTCAGATGTCATCTGGAGGATATTACAAGAGCGGATATTTATGGCTATGTGGTTCCCTTCTGTTTAGAACTTATGAAGCTGATGGAGGAATATCAGATACCGATTAAGGTGCGCGCCTGCGATACTATGGGATATGGGGTGAATTATTCGGGCGCGGTGATTCCCAGAAGTGTCCAGGGAATTATTTATGCCCTTCATACCCATGCGGGTGTTCCCCATGAACTGCTGGAGTGGCATGGACATAATGATTTCTATAAAGCGGTAGTCAATTCCACCACAGCGTGGCTCTATGGATGCTCCGGAGTCAATACTTCTTTGTTCGGAATCGGAGAGAGGACAGGCAATACGCCTTTAGAGGCAATGATTTTTGAATATGCACAGCTAAAAGGCGGATTGAACGGTATGGATACCACGGTGATCACAGAGCTTGCCGAATACTATGAGAAGGAAATCGGCTATCATGTGCCGGAGAGGACGCCTTTTGTGGGAAAGAATTTTAATGTGACGAGGGCGGGCATCCATGCGGATGGTCTTTTAAAGAATGAAGAGATTTATAATATATTTGATACAGATAAGTTCTTGAACAGACCGGTGCTGTGTGCCGTATCGAATACATCGGGGCTGGCGGGAATTGCCCATTGGATCAATACCTATTTTCATTTGAGCGCAGAAAAGCAGCTGGATAAATCCAATCCGCTGGTGGCAGAGATTAAGAAATGGGTGGATAAGCAGTACGAAGATGGACGTGTGACGGTTATGACGGATAAAGAGCTGACAGAGCAGATCGAGGTGGTCTGCAAGGCGCTTGGCATGACTATCGGGTAAAGGAAAGGGAAGCGGATGAGTAATGAGCAGTTATGATTTAAAGCAGGAAGTGACCGATAAGTATTCTTTGAGAGGAAGAGTCTTCCATAAACTGCGGGAAGACATTTTAAACGGCAAATATAAGGAAAATGAAGAACTTCGGGAAGTTGCCATAGGAGAGGAACTGGGGGTGAGCCGCACGCCGGTCAGGGAGGCATTCCGTCAGCTGGAGCTGGAAGGACTGATTCAGATCGTGCCCAATAAAGGCGCTTATGTGACGGGAATCACCGCAAAGGATGTGAAGGACATTTATATGATACGTTCTTCTTTAGAGGGAATGTGTGCCCGTCTTGCAACGGAACATATTACGCCGGAGCAGTTGGAGGAACTGGAGGAAAATGTATATATTGCCAGTTTTCATGCTTCCAAAGGGCATATGGAGCAGATGACAGAACTGGATAACCGGTTCCATCATATTTTGTACGAGGCGTGCGATTCTAAGATGCTGCAGAATCTTTTGCAGGATTTTCACCAGTATGTGATCCGGATCCGTAAAAAGACCCTGTCTACCAAAGAGCGCGGTATTGCTTCTAATGAGGAGCACAGACAGATCATGGAGGCAATCAGGGCAGGCAAGCCGGAGGAAGCGGAGCGATTAGCCACTTGCCATATGAACAATGCATATGATAATATGGTAAAAAATGGTCTGCATGAGCTGCTGGAATCAGAGGATGCAAAGGTTTAACAAAAGCAGCTGTGCACAGGCAGACGGAACGAAAAAATAAGAATGGAGTAAGACATGGAAAAGATTAAAATGACGACCCCCCTGGTGGAGATGGACGGGGATGAGATGACCAGAATCCTCTGGCAGATGATCAAGGACGAGCTTTTGCTTCCCTATATTGATTTAAAGACAGAGTATTATGATTTAGGATTGGAGTATCGGAATAAGACCAATGACCAGGTCACGGTGGACAGTGCGGAGGCAACAAAGAAGTACGGGGTAGCTGTCAAGTGTGCAACGATTACGCCCAATGCTGCCAGAATGACAGAATATCAGCTAAAAGAAATGTGGAAGAGCCCAAATGGCACCATCAGAGCGATTTTGGACGGAACGGTATTCCGGTCGCCTATTCTGATTAAAGGAATCGTTCCTTATGTAAAGAATTGGACCAAACCGATTACCATTGCCCGTCATGCTTACGGCGATGTATATAAGAATACCGAAATAAAGGTTCCCGGCAAGGGAAAGGCGGAGCTGGTGTTTACAGCGGAAGATGGTACCGTGACAAGGGAACTGATCCATGACTTTGAAGGTGCCGGAATCCTGCAGGGTATCCACAATACGGAAAAATCTATTTCCAGCTTTGCAAGGGCATGTTTCAATTATGCTGTCGATACAAAGCAGGATCTTTGGTTTGCTACTAAGGATACTATTTCCAAGAAATATGATCATACCTTCAAGGATATCTTCCAGGAGATTTATGAGGCAGAATACAAGGAAAAATTTGAAAAGCTGGGCATAGAATATTTCTATACGCTGATTGATGACGCGGTTGCACGGGTGATCCGTTCAGAAGGCGGTTTTATATGGGCATGTAAGAATTACGACGGCGATGTGATGTCAGATATGGTGGCGACTGCTTATGGGGATCTTTCCATGATGACATCGGTTCTGGTATCTCCCAGCGGTGTCTATGAATATGAGGCGGCGCACGGAACGGTTCAGCGCCATTACTATAAGCACTTAAAGGGAGAAGAGACCTCCACCAATTCCATTGCCACAATCTTCGCATGGACCGGAGCCCTGCGCAAGAGAGGAGAACTGGACAAGATTCCGGAACTGATGGCATTTGCCGACAAGCTGGAGCAGGCATGCATCAAAACGGTGGAGGACGGAAAGATGACCAAGAGTCTATCCCTTATCTCAACCTGTGAAAACCCGGTTATTTTAAACAGCCTTGATTTTATCAAAGCAATCAGGGAGACATTTGATTCATTATAAAATCATTCATTTAAAAGCAATTCCCATTGCTCATACAGCGGCAGCAGCTTCTCATTCAGATTCTGCTGCCGCTTTGTCAATTCTTGCAGTTTCGCCACATCCGTCGCTACATCGGGCTGGCTCATGCTGTTTTCAATCTCTGAGAGCTGTTCCTCTAAAGAAGTGATGGATTCTTCACACTTTCGCAAGTCATTTTCCCTTTTTCTGGCTTTTGCCTGCATCTCTTTTTGTGCCTGCCAGTCCAGTTTCGTGTCAGAGGCAGGGGCATCCTTTTTGGAAGCGCTTTCCTGCGAAAGATTCTTTTCGCCGGAAGCGGTTTTCTTTTCAAGATAATAGTCGTAATTGCCCAGATAGCTGGTCAGCCTGCCGCCAGATAATTCTAAAATCCTGCTGGCGGTGCGGTTGATGAAATAACGGTCATGAGACACATAAAGGACCGTACCTTCATAAGCATTTAAAGCGTCCTCGAGAATTTCCTTGGAGGTGATGTCCAGATGGTTGGTAGGCTCATCCAGAATCAGGAAGTTGGACTCTGAAAGCATAAGCTTTGCAAGAGACACCCGTCCCCGTTCCCCGCCGCTTAGATCTTCAATTCGCTTGTAAACGTCCTCCCCGGTAAAAAGGAAGGCGGCAAGGGTGCTGCGGATTTCTGTGTTGTTTAAGTAAGGATAGGCATCGGATATTTCTTCAAACAGCGTTTTTTCCATATGCAGGACGTGATGCTCTTGGTCATAGTAGCCGATATGTACATTCGTGCCTAGGGTGATGGCACCGGCGTCAGCGGCTATCAAGTTGTTAATAATTTTTAAAATGGTGGTTTTGCCGGTGCCGTTATCGCCGATAATGGCTACATGTTCCCCGCGCTTTAAATCCATATCCAAATCAGAGAAAAGCGCCTGCTTTCCAAAGGATTTGGCAAGACCTTCTATGTGCAGCACATCGTTGCCGCTTATGCATCTGGGGGTCAGCGCCATATGGATATCCGTGCGTGCTGTGGTGGGTTTATCTAAAACTTCGATTTTGCTTAGCATTTTTTCCCGGCTTTCTGCCCGCCTTATGGATTTTTCACGATTGAAGGACTTTAACTTTTCAATCACTTCCTCCTGGTGCTTGATTTCCTGCTGCTGTTTGAGATAGGCATGTAATTCGGCGGTGCGCAGCTGCTCTTTCTTTACGGCATAGGCAGAATAGTTGCCTGTAAAGGAGGTCGCCTTTGTCTGATCGATCTCAATGATCTTCCCGGTGATCCGGTCAAGGAAATAACGGTCATGGGAGACGATGAGAACTGCGCCCTTGTAGTTGAGCAGATAGGTTTCCAGCCAGGCGATGGAATTTAAGTCCAGATGGTTGGTAGGCTCATCCAAAATGATAAGGTCAGGTTTAAGGAGTAGAAGCCGCCCTAAGGCAATCCGGGTCTTCTGTCCGCCGGATAAGGTGGAAATCTGCTTGGAAAATTCCTCTTCCAGAAAGCCAAGTCCCTTTAAGACTCCTGTGATCTCACTCTTGTAGGCGTAGCCGTTTGCAAGCTCAAAGGCGTGGGTGAGCCGGGTATAGGTTTCCATCAGTTCATCTAAGCTTTTTCCTTCCGCCTGCTTCATGGAAAGTTCGATCTGGCGGATTTTGCGTTCCATCTCGATAATATCCGATTTGACACTAAGGAGCTCATCATAGATGGTATGATTGCTGTTTACATCCTGATTCTGAGCCAGATACCCCAAAGTTTTTCCTTTGGCGAGGGAAACCATTCCCTCGTCGGCAGACTGCTCCCCGACGATAATGCGTAAAAGGGTAGTCTTGCCGGCGCCGTTTATGCCCACAATAGCGGCTTTATCGTAATCTTCGATATGAAATGAAACATTACACAGCACAGGCTGTTCAGAAAATGCCTTTGAAATATTTTGACATGATAAAATCATAGTGATCATTCCTTTCGTTAAGCTGGTGCATGACGCTGTTTTATAAGCAGCAAAACAGTGACAGTAACAGTTTACAGATGATAAAAGGGAATGTCAATGAATTGACATTATTTTAACAGTGTTATATATTATTTTTATAATCAAATTTATATAGCGTATGCGGTGTGCACGTGATGCGCATGCGTAACAGGAGGCAATCCGGGTGGACAATAAAGAAATCTCACAGGCTGTGATTGGACGGCTCCCAAGGTATTTTCGGTATTTAGGGGAGCTTAAGGACGAAGGAATCGAAAGAATCTCATCCCAGGAACTGAGTGATCTAATGAAGGTCACAGCATCCCAGATTCGGCAGGATTTTAATAATTTTGGTGGTTTTGGGCAACAGGGATACGGGTATAAGGTGGAATACCTTTATGAGGAAATCGGCAGGATATTGGGACTTGAGAAGACCCATAACCTGATCATCATCGGCGCAGGAAATCTGGGGCAGGCACTGGCAAATTATATGAACTTTGAGAGAAGAGGCTTTTTGTTTAAAGGGATATTTGATAAAAATCCAGCGCTTTACGGCAAAAAAATACGAAATCTGGAAATTAAGCCTATGGAGGAGATGGAATCTTTTGTAAAGCAAAATGAAATTGATATTGCCGTCCTTACCATACCTAAGGGGGAAGCCGCAGGAGTGGCTGAAAAATTGGTACAGAACGGAATCAGGGGAATCTGGAATTTTGCCCATGTTGACTTAACTGTCCCCAAGAATATTCAGGTGGAAAATGTCCACTTGTCGGACAGTCTGATGAAATTGGCTTACAACATTAATCAATATGAAAGTGAATCGGCAGGGACGCCTGAAAGGAATCCATAAAAGAAAAACACGGAGGTATGCATATGTCAAGATCGGACGATATATTTAAACCTGCGCTGGCAAGCAAAAAGATACCAATCCTTACACTGGATAATAAATGGCATAAACTGTTTACGCAGGCAGAACCTAATAAGCGGTTAAAAAAACGGGAAGAAGAATTGAATGAGCTCCTAAAGAAGCAGGGCAAGGCAAACACAGAGATTAAAGAAATCAAGAAACTAAAGAGAAGACTGATGCAGGGAATCATGGAAAATGCAAGCGAGGCTTCTTCCGGAAACGATGCAAGGGCAAGAAGGAAGACGGATGAGAGCAAACGCCTTATGGGGGAGTGCAATGAGAAGATTGCAGGGTATGAGGATGAGCTTATAGAACTTCCCAGGCAGATCGACAAGGTCAACAAGGAATTGATGCTGATGACCATGGAAATATGTTACGACAGGCTCAAGGAAAACGAAAGGGATATTGAAGAAATCACTAAGTGGGTCGCACAGGTAAAAGAAGAACTGAAGGAGAAGCTGATTCTGAAACAGGAAAAAGAAACGGTGAATCAGGAACTTTATTCTTATATGCATGATATTTTCGGGGCAGATGTGATCAATCTGTTTGATACCAAGTATAAGATCGAGGAACCGGAAGGCGGCAGAAAGTAACGAGGCTTGTGTGAGATGAAATATGTATTGAAAGCACATGAAATGAAGGCGTATGACAGGGATACCAGTGAGCGGATTGGTATCCCTTCTATGGTTTTGATGGAGCGTGCCGCGCTTGCAGCGGCAGAGGTGATTACCAGGAAAGGATATGTGCCGGGGAAGGTGCTGATTGCGGCAGGCTGCGGAAACAATGGGGGCGACGGACTCGCAATCGGAAGGCTCCTAGCCCTTCAAGGTGCGGAAGTTACCTTTTGGGTGGCAGGAGACCAGGCGAAGATGAGCGCGGAAACGAAAGCCCAGGCTGCTATTCTTAAAAATTTGGGGTTTTCCATACAGAGCAATTTTGAGAGGAAAGAATATGATATGGTTATAGATGCTTTGTTTGGAATCGGGTTATCCAGAAACGTTGAAGGCGTATACTATGATGCCATAGAAAGCATCAATGCCTGTAGAAGAAAAGGGGCAGTCATCTTAAGCGTGGATATACCTTCCGGCGTCTGTGCGGATACCGGCAGGATATTAGGCAATGCGGTGCGGGCAGATCTGACGGTGACATTTGCATTTATAAAAAGAGGGCATCTTTTATACCCGGGAAGAGAATACACGGGAGAGCGGATCGTTAAGGACATAGGGATTCATAAGCAGTCCTTTGGAAAAGAACCTCCGGGGGCATTTTGCTATGAAAGAAGCGATGTATCAAAGCTCCTTCCCCAAAGGAGACCGGACGGGAATAAAGGCACTTTTGGAAAGGTATTGCTGGTCGCAGGAAGCCGCGATATGGCAGGGGCATGTATTTTGTGCGGGAGCAGTATTTTAAAAACCGGTGCAGGGATGGTGAAAATCATTACCCCTTCCTGCAATCGGGAAATCGTGCAGAATGCAGTTCCGGAAGCCATGCTCTATACCTTTGATGAAGCACCTGACGAAGAAATGGTGCAAAAGTCTTTGGATTGGGCAGATGTCATAGTTGCAGGTCCGGGGATGGGAACAGATCAAAACGCGTATCTATTACTGAAGGATATCCTGGAAGAAGGGAGAGAACCGATAGTGCTGGATGCAGATGCCCTTAATCTGCTTGCTGCACATGAGAAGCTGCGCATGCTTGCGGCGGAATATGGGGCGGGAAAGATGGTCCTGACACCGCACCCGGGCGAGTTGGTGCGTCTTGCGGCAGCTTCCATGGAGGAATATCAAAAGCGCAGGGAAGAGCTGGTTTATATGCTCGCGAAAGAGTTTGGCTGCGTGGTGGCGGCGAAGGATGCTGCGACGATGGTGGCGCAGGCAGGAAGAAGAGAACTTTATATCAATACGTCAGGAAATGACGCAATGGCAGGGGCTGGCAGCGGCGATGTGCTGGCTGGCGTGATCGGAGGGCTCCTTGCACAAAAGAAGGAGGTCTTTGACGCGGCATGCTTAGGGGTATACCTGCATGGTCTTGCAGGAGAAGAGGCATCCTTCAAGGAAGGGCGTTATGGAACGACAGCGTCGGATATCATCCAAAAGCTTCCTCTTGTGATGCGAGAGGGATAAGCGGTTTAAAATACAGTCTGCTGGGCAGAAGAAGAGAGGAATTATGGTGAAGGAAGAGGACATCATGTATAGGCTTAAGCGGGTTTACGCGGAAATAGACCTGGATGCAATCAGAAACAATATGGAGAATATGAAAAGAAATATTGCGCCGCAGACAAAAATGATTGCAGTGGTCAAAACGGATGGATACGGTCATGGGGCGGCGCCTATCGCACGGGAATTGGAGCCCCTTCCCTTTCTCTATGGGTTTGCAGTAGCCACAGCGGAGGAGGCGTGCCTGCTTAAGGATGCGGGGATTGCCAAACCCATTCTGATTTTGGGATATACCTTTCCATATAGCTATGAAAAGCTGATACAGGAGGAAGTCAGGATGGCGGTATTTCGGTCCGATACGCTGAAAGAACTCTCAAATGCTGCAGCGCGTCTTGAAAAGAAGGGCATTCATAAGAAGGCAAAGGTTCATATTAAAGTGGATACCGGGATGAGCAGGATTGGCGTGAGAGCAGATGAAGAGGGGCTTAGCTTCGTGGAGAGCGCTTTTGAAACGGACAGAATCGAAGTGGAAGGAATCTTTACCCATTTTGCAAGGGCAGACGAGAGCGATAAATCTGCAGCAGAAGGTCAGATTGCCGAATTTGAGAGGTTCCTTGCGCTTATCAGGGAGAAGACCGGCAGGGAAATTCCCCTGAAACACTGTTCAAACAGTGCGGGAATCTTAGAACTGCCAAGGGCAAATATGGATCTGGTCAGGGCAGGCATCACCCTCTATGGACTATTGCCTTCTGATCAGGTGCGGAAGGATATTGTAGAACTTGCGCCGGCGCTTTCCCTTTATAGTACCATTGTTTATATAAAGGAAATAGAAGCAGGCACCGGGGTAAGCTATGGAAGTACTTTTGTTGCCAAAGAAAAGATGCGGATAGCCACGATTCCCATCGGGTACGGGGACGGTTATCCCAGAGGATTGTCAGGAAAAGGATTTGTACTGGTGCATGGGAAAAGAGCGCCCATTTTAGGGCGGGTATGCATGGATCAGTTTATGATAGATGTGACCCATATCCCGGAGGCAGCGCAGGGGGATGTGGTGACGCTGATTGGATGTGATGGAAAGGAACAGGTCACGATGGAGGAATTAGGCAGTCTTTCCGGCAGATTCAATTATGAGTTCGCATGTGATATCGGGAAGCGCGTGCCGAGAATCTATAAAAAAGGCGGGAAAATCCTGTACATAGAGGAATACTGTCAGGATTTTTAACTGCATCTGAATACCTTCTGACAATACGGTTATACTACTTACTGACTTGAAAATATCCTATTGTTGAAATGAAGGGTGTGTGAAGAAGTGAGAAGAGGGGATATTTATTATGCAGATTTAAGACCGGTGGTGGGGTCAGAACAGGGCGGCATCAGACCGGTGCTGATCATACAGAATGATGTGGGAAACAGGCACAGTCCGACGGTGATCTGTGCAGCGATTACATCTAAGATGAATAAGGCGAAACTGCCTACGCATATTGAATTGAGTGCCGGGAGATATGATATGGTGAAAGATTCGGTCATTCTCTTAGAACAGCTCCGAACCATAGATAAAAAGCGTCTGAAAGACAAGGTGTGCCACCTGGACGAAGATATCATGCGGCAGGTGAACCGCGGGCTCATGGTCAGTCTTGAACTGGGTACATATATGTAAGCCAACGCAGACCTTGACGATAAGAACAGGAAATGATATAGTCTAATGTGATATTTTGTACAAAAGGAGATAGAAGAATGGAAGATGGCGGACCTACGGCCAGTTATATTGTTTTTTTTGCATTGCTCTTTACGGATATGCTTTTTTATGGATTCGGTGCGGCAGTCAAGGAATTGAATGCAAAGGAACTATCAGAGCAATTTGAGGAGACTGGAAATAAAAAAGCGAGGCGGCTTTACGAGATTGCAGTAAATCCCGAGCAGTACATCAACACGGTCCAGCTTGTGGTGACCTTGATTAATCTGATTATGGGAGCGTTTTTCTTAAGAGTCTTCGGCAGGGTAGCGGGAAGGCTCATAGAAAAAGGCGTGATGGAAAAAATGGCGGATTCAGTGATACCGCCGGCGGTGGTCTCCGCCGCGGCGCTATTCCTTGCGGGGGCGGTACTGCTATACATATTATTGACTTTCGGCGTTTTGATTCCCAAACGGCTGGGGGTGCGCTATGCAGGGAAATGGTCCTATGCGTGTATCAATCCGATTTATTATATTACCCGGTTCTTCAGTCCGGTAACAGGTCTTGTGTCTGTGACGTCAAAGGGGATTCTCAGGATCTTCGGCATTCATGCAGATGAGAATGGGGAGGATGTGACAGAAGAAGAGATCATATCCATGGTCAATGAAGGACATGAGCAGGGTGTGCTTTTGGCGACGGAAGCGGAGATGATTACCAATATTTTTGAATTTGGCGATAAACAGGCGAAGGACATTATGACCCACAGATCCAATATTCTTGGAATCGACAGGAATATGACGTTAGGAGAGGCGCTTGATTATATGCTCAGTGAGAGCAAGAGCCGATTTCCGGTATATGATGAGAATATCGACCATGTAATCGGAATCCTTCATTTCAGGGATGCCATGCGTGCCCACAGGGAAGAGGGAAATATGGGGCTTATGGTGGGAGACATAGAAGGTCTTGTAAGAGAGACAATGTTCATACCGGAGACCAAAAATATAGACGCGCTGTTTCAAATTATGCAGCATACCAAAACCCAGATGGTGATCGTAGTGGATGAATATGGACAAACCACGGGGCTGGTTGCCATGGAGGATATTCTGGAAGAGATTGTGGGAAACATCATGGATGAATACGATGAGGAAGAGGAGCATATCGAAGAGACCGAAAATGCTGACGAGTATATGATAGAAGGAATCACGCCTCTCGAGGAATTGGAGGAACGGTTCGGAATTTCTTTTAAAGAACAGGAATTTGAGACCTTAAATGGTTTTATGATTTCCAAGATGGATAAGATTCCGGATGAAGAAGATGAGGACTTTTCCATCGATGTGGACGGATATCATTTTAAGATCATGCAGGTAAAAAACAGAATGATTAAAAGTGTCCTTGTAAAAAAACTTCCCGAAAAGAAATCTGAAGACGAGGAAGCGTGTAAAGATATAAAAGCAGAAGAAAACGAAACAGAAAATAAACAGATGTAAAGGAGAAAGAAAATGTCAGGACATTCAAAATTTGCAAACATCAAGCATAAGAAGGAAAAAAATGATGCGGCTAAAGGGAAAATCTTTACCATTCTTGGGAGAGAAATCGCGGTAGCCGTAAAGGAAGGCGGACCGGACCCGGCAAATAACTCAAAGCTGGCACAGGTCATTGCAAAAGCAAAATCCAACAACATGCCCAATGATACCATTGAAAGAGGAATCAAGAAGGCAGCAGGAGATGCGGGAAGCGTCAACTACAAGTATATTACTTATGAAGGTTATGGTCCTAATGGGATTGCCATCATTGTGGATGCGCTCACAGACAATCAGAACAGGACGGCGGCAAATGTGAGAAACGCCTTTACCAAGGGAAATGGAAATGTGGGAACACCGGGATGCGTATCGTTCATGTTCGACAAGAAAGGGCAGATCATCATCGACAAGGAGGAATATGAAGGAGATTCCGACGAGCTTATGATGCTGGCTTTGGATGCAGGTGCAGAAGATTTTGCAGAAGAGGAAGACAGCTTCGAGATACTTACAGATCCAGATGATTTTGATACGGTACTGAAAGCGCTTCAGGAAGCAAATATTGCAATGGTTTCTGCTGAAGTGACCATGATACCGCAGAACTACGTAGAACTTACGGACGAGGCAGCGGTAAAGAGTCTGCAGAAGATACTTGATTTACTGGATGAAGAAGATGATGTGCAAGCAGTATACCACAACTGGGATGAATAAAAAGAAGAACTGGCTGCTTTTACTTTTGTGGTTTTTTGTGGCTGCAAGCAGCAGAATACAGTATTTCATTTTTGGCGGTCGGTCGATGATTGATACATACGGCTATTTTTCCTATGCCATGATGCGGGCATCAAAGCAGGAACCTGTGTTAAATTCAGGACTTTCCTATGCGTACACCAGAAATCTGTCAAGACTTTTGAAATTTACGGGAAATTTGATTGATGCAGTGGGTATTTATCAGCTGGTGATTCAGACCTTATGGATTGTTTTGCTGTTTGTCGGCATCAGCATGCTGTTTGGTAGGCTGGCAGGATTTGTTTCTTCCGGCATTTTGATGATATCGCCGTGGATTTTAAAATCTGTTTTTTCTGTGTCGCCTGAAAATTATTTTATGCTGTATTTTTCCCTCCTTCTTGTTGCGCTGGGATATTTTCATGACAGGGCGATGAAGGGAGAATGGAATAAAAGAGCATGGCGGGGGCTTTACTTAAAACTGCTGGGGTTCTTTGCTGGAGTGATGTGCATCTGGAATTATCTGGGGTGGCTTTTACCGGTAATGATGGTGTATGTTCTGATTTGCCATTTTAAAGCGCTTAGAGACAAAATCAGATTGCAAAATCAGGAAAAAGAGCGGAAAAATAAAGATCGGATCATGAAAGTGAGAACCCAAATCTGGCATCTGCTGATTGGACTGTCAGCGGGACTGTTTGCCATACTTATAAAGTATACAGGACTGACCGGCGATACCATCGTAGACCGGTTCTACTGGTGGCTTTATCAGTTTCAGGGGTTCCCGGAACGTTGTCAGGATGTTTCGGCAGCTTTTTTGCTGTGGCTTGACGGCGCCCTTGTGGCAGGCATTTTCTGTCAGGTAGTTTATTGTATTGTAAAAGCAAAAAAAGCAGAAAGTGCGGCGGAAGATCAGACACCCGAAGCTGCGGTGGAGGCAAGTCAGAACGAGGTGCCGAATGATACGGTAGAAGCTGTGGAGGAAGGAAGCATGCCGGAAGCGGAGGCAGTGTGTTATAAAGCACCGGAAGTAGAAGTGAAAGAACAAGCAGCAGAGCCGGAAATGCCGGCAGAAGAGGAAGGAGACTACGTGGTCACGGAAGACGGCAGAAAGGTCCGCCTTCTTGACAATCCACTTCCGGTTCCCAAAAAACATGTGAAAAAGGATATGGACTTTGATCTTGACGAGTGCAGGATGGAATTTGATGTTGAAATCAACGAAAATGACGACTTTGACATTTAAAATCTTTTGCATAAAAAATCGCACAGGAAATATACTAAAAGGGACTGCTTTTGGCAGTTCTTTTTAAATTTATTTCGGAAAAGGAAGGCGCAGATATGTCAGGAAAAAAGGTGGAAGAAGAAAAGCATAGGGATGAGCGGATAGAAGAAACAGGTCAGGTGACGCTGGACAAAAACGGAAAGTCTCACACCATACATTTGATTTCGGTAATCGGAGAGGTAGAAGGGCATGACAATCTTGGAACAAATTCCAAGACCACCAAATATGAGCATGTTCTGCCGGAACTTGCGGCGATTGAGGACAGCAAGGATATAGATGGAGTCCTGATCTTGTTAAATACCATGGGCGGAGATGTGGAGGCAGGGCTTGCGATTGCGGAGATGATTGCATCTTTGAGCAAACCTACAGTATCATTGGTATTAGGAGGGAGCCATTCCATCGGCGTTCCCATCGCTGTGAGCACGAATTACTCTTATATCGTTCCCACGGGGACGATGGTCATCCATCCTGTGAGGATGAACGGAATGGTTATTGGTGTCCCACAGACCTTTGATTACTTCAGGCAGATTCAGAACAGAATCACAGGGTTCGTATGCGGTCACTGTAAGATTACTAAAAACAGATTTGAAGAGCTGATGATGGAGACAGGCGTGCTTACCAAGGACGTGGGGACCATCCTGGTGGGTGAGGAAGCTGTGGCGGAAGGAATCATCAATGAGACGGGCGGAATCCGGGAAGCAATGGAAAAACTTCACTCTCTAATTGCAAAAAAGAAAAAGAAATAACAAAAAAATGTTTATTGGTGACAAGGATTGATGAAAATGCTATACTATAAAAGATTATGTGAGTATCTGGAAGATACTTAAAGGGGATTTAGTATGGCACAGACAAAGAAAGGCAGTTCCGGAAGGAGCAGTTCATCTGCGGGCAGGCAAAGCTCCGGAAGAGGAAATTATCAAAGAAAAACAACAAATTCACGCAGTAAAAGCGAACCTATGGATGTGGCAATCAGAAATGAAATTATTTTGATTGCCTTGTTTGCGGCGGCAATCTTTTTGTTTCTATGCAATTTTGGAATTGCCGGCGTGATGGGAAATACCGTCAGTGATATTATGTTTGGTATTTTTGGTCTGACTGCTTATATTATGCCTCTTGTTTTGTTCATTATGATTGCCTTTGGGATGGTAAACAGCGGCAATGCAATAGCGACGCGTAAGCTTGTAGCAGGTGTGCTGCTTTTTCTTCTTGCGGGAATGGTGTGCGAATTGTTTGCCGGAGGGCTGGAAGCTGTTGAAAGTTATCAGATTAATGAAATATATACAAGGTGCAGCGAAAAGCATAACGGAGGAGGCGTGCTTGCCGGTTCACTTGCGTATTTATGTTTTCACTTTCTGGGAATGATCGGCACCGTTTTAGTGGTTTTAGTTGCTGTGATCATATCGCTTGTGGTGTTGACGGACAAGTCCTTCGTATCAGGCGTTAAATCCGGGGGAAGAAAGGTTTATGAGCGTTCTAAAGAAGATGCGGCATACCGCAGAGAACGGGCGATGGAACGCAGAAGAGAGCAGGAGGCGGAAAGGCAGCGGCGGGAAGAAGAAAGAAGGCTGCGGGAAGAAGAACGGGAAAACGAAAAGATTCTCCGCATGGACAAGAAGGTTTCCGGCGTCATGCTCGATACCACGCTGACGGAGGATAGACAAGAGCGGCATAAGACAAGGGATGATATTCATGAAATCAATCTGACAGACTTTGAAGAGCAGATAGAGCAGGTGAAAGAAGCGCCCGGGCAGATGCAGCAGGAAGAATTTGATTTTGATAAAATAAGGATCAACAGCGCTTACTTAGAAGAGGAAGAAGGATGCGATGAACTTTCAGAGATAACAAGTTTGTATGCAGACGGTGAGGAGGCTGAAGCCTTCGATGAGTTTCCGGGCGGCGTGCAGGAATATGATATGCCTGTCAAAAGACAGGCGGAGCCGGATTATGAAGAACCGGCAAGGCAGCCTGAAAGGGTTCGTCCTGTGGCAGCGGCATCAGAAAGCCCGGTCAAAGCAGCGGTAGAGGAGCCAATGGCGGCTCAGCCGCAAATACAGATTCCAAAGGAGCGTATCCCTAAAAAATACATATTCCCGCCCATCAGCAAGCTGGTGCGGGGAAAGGGGAAAGCAGGGGGCGATTCGGCAAGGGAATTGAAAGAGACGGCAATGCGGCTGCAGCAGACGCTGCAGACCTTTGGTGTGCGTGTCACCGTTACCGATATCAGCCAGGGACCTTCTGTCACCAGATTTGAGCTTCAGCCGGAGCAGGGCGTCAAGGTCAGCAAAATCGTGGGGCTTACCGATGATATCAAATTAAATCTGGCGGCGACGGATATCAGAATAGAAGCGCCGATTCCCGGCAAGGCAGCGGTAGGAATCGAGGTGCCCAATAAAGAGAACATGATGGTAGCCCTCCGCGATCTTCTTGAGAGCAAAGAGTTTAAGGAGTTCCCTTCCAATCTGGCGTTTGCAGTTGGAAAAGATATTGGCGGCAAGGTCGTAATGGCAGATATTGCCAAGATGCCTCATATGCTGATTGCAGGGGCGACAGGTTCCGGCAAGTCGGTCTGCATCAATACACTTATTATGAGTATCTTATATAAGGCACATCCGGATGACGTAAAGCTTATTATGGTCGATCCCAAGGTGGTGGAGCTTAGCGTATATAACGGTATTCCCCATCTTCTTATTCCGGTTGTGACGGATCCTAAGAAGGCATCAGCGGCGCTCCAGTGGGGCGTTGCCGAGATGACGGACAGGTACCAGAAATTTGCAGATTTCAACGTAAGAGATCTGAAAGGCTACAACAAAAAAGTGGAGGCGATGAAAGAAAAAGGAGATGCCGAGGCGCCCTCCAAGATGCCCCAGATTGTGATTATTGTAGACGAACTTGCAGACCTTATGATGGTATGCCCCGGGGAGGTGGAGGAATCTATCTGCCGCCTTGCCCAGCTTGCAAGGGCGGCGGGGATTCATCTGATCATCGCTACCCAGCGACCTTCGGTGGACGTCATCACGGGTCTTATTAAAGCCAATATGCCGAGCCGGGTGGCATTCAGCGTATCAAGCGGTGTGGATTCGCGTACGATCCTTGATATGAACGGAGCGGAAAAGCTGCTTGGAAAAGGAGATATGCTTTTCTACCCGCAAGGGTACAGCAAGCCTGCAAGAGTGCAGGGGGCGTTCGTCTCTGACAAAGAGGTATCGGATGTGGTTGAGTTTTTGAAGAACCAGACCCTTGGAAATATCTATGATACCGATATCCAGGAGAAGATCGCTGCCGGCGGAAGCAGCATGGGTGGCGGCGCCTCAGGAGCGGAAGGCACGGAGAGGGATCAATATTTTGTTGATGCAGCTAAATTCATCATAGAAAAAGACAAGGCATCCATCGGGATGCTTCAGCGTGTGTTTAAGATTGGTTTTAACCGGGCGGCAAGAATCATGGATCAGCTCTGTGAGGCAGGAGTGGTCGGTGAAGAAGAAGGAACCAAGCCGCGCAAGGTGCTGATGAGCGCAGAGCAGTTTGAACAGTACATAGAGGAGTCCTTATAAGAACAGGAGGATTAGTATGAAGACGGATATTCAAATCGCACAGGAGGCAGAACTTATCCCTATCGGGGAGGTGGCAAAGACCCTTCAGATCGATGAGCAGGAGCTGGAATTGTATGGAAGATATAAAGCCAAGATTTCGGATGAATGCTTAGAAAGACAGGCTGCCAATCCTGACGGAAAGCTGATTTTAGTCACAGCAATCAATCCAACGCCGGCAGGAGAAGGAAAAACCACCACCAGCGTAGGCTTGGGGCAGGCATTTGGGAAACTTGGGAAAAAGGCAGTGATCGCGCTTAGGGAGCCTTCCCTTGGTCCCTGCTTTGGAATCAAAGGCGGTGCAGCGGGCGGCGGATATGCCCAGGTAGTCCCAATGGAGGATTTAAACCTTCACTTTACAGGAGATTTTCATGCAATCACATCTGCCAATAATCTCCTTGCAGCGCTTCTTGATAATCATATACAGCAGGGAAATGAACTTGGAATCGACACCAGAAGGGTAGTGTGGAAAAGATGTCTTGATATGAATGACAGGGTTCTGCGCAATATCGTGGTAGGGCTTGGCGCAAAGACAGACGGAACGGTGAGAGAGGATCACTTTGTCATCACGGTGGCATCGGAGATTATGGCAGTGCTTTGTCTGGCAAAAGATATGAAAGATTTAAAAATCCGGCTTGGCCGGATGGTGGCTGCCTATGATTATCAGGGAAAACCGGTGACAGCCAGCGATTTGAATGCAGTGGGGGCAATGGCAGCGCTTCTTAAGGATGCCATGAAACCGAATCTCATCCAGACGCTGGAGCATACGCCGGCGCTTGTACACGGAGGACCCTTTGCCAATATCGCCCATGGATGTAATTCCGTGCGCGCTACCAAGGCTGCTCTTAAGATGGCAGATTACGTCATCACGGAAGCGGGCTTTGGCGCTGATCTAGGTGCGGAAAAGTTTTTTGATATCAAATGCAGGATGGCGGGGCTTAAACCGGATGCAGTGGTGTTGGTTGCAACGGTCCGTGCACTGAAATATAATGGCGGCATACCCAAAGAGTCATTGGGGGAAGAAAATTTAGAAGCCTTGAAGAAAGGAATCGTAAATCTGGAAAAGCACATTGAAAATCTGCACAAGTATGGAGTACCGGTGGTAGTGACCTTAAACAGTTTTGCAACGGACACGGAAGCGGAAACTGCATATGTAAGAGCGTTCTGCACAGAGCGGGGATGCGCGTTCGCACTTTCGGAAGTCTGGGAGAAGGGCGGAGAAGGCGGTATTGCACTGGCAAAGGAAGTGCTTGAAACGCTGGAACATAAAAAGAGCGCGTTTAAGCTATTGTACGAGGACAGCTTAAGTCTGAAAGAAAAGATAGAAACGGTGGCAAGGGAAATTTACGGAGCAGAAGGTGTAAATTATACCGGACAGGCAGAAAAACAGCTTGCAGAACTGGAAAAACTGGGATTTGGAAATATGCCGGTGTGTATGGCAAAAACCCAGTATTCCCTTTCCGATGACCCGGCGCTTTTGGGCAGACCGGAAAATTTCAGGATGAATGTGAGAGAAGTTTATGTTTCTGCCGGTGCAGGGTTCGTGGTAGTGCTTACGGGAGCGGTCATGACGATGCCGGGGCTTCCCAAACAGCCGGCGGCATTTCGTATTGATGTAGATGATGATGGTGTGATAACAGGACTTTTTTAAAGGATAGGGAAAGGCGGAAAACATGGCGGCAATTATTGATGGAAAAACAATTTCAACGCAGATTAAAGATGAGTTAAAGCAAAAAGCGGCAGAACTTCATGAAAGGGGAGTTGAAGTGACGCTGGCGGTCATTCAGGTGGGAGATAATCCGGCGTCCAGTGTTTATGTCAGAAACAAGAAAAAGGGATGCGAGTATATCGGAATCGGCTCTTTGTCCTATGAACTTCCAGAGGAAACGACCCAGGAAGAACTTTTAGCACTGATACAGGAGCTAAACGGCAGAAAGGATGTGAACGGCATCTTGGTTCAGCTGCCGCTTCCGTCACATATTGATGAGGACACTGTCATTAAGGCAATCGATCCTAAGAAAGATGTGGATGGCTTTCACCCCCAAAGCGTGGGTGCGCTGTGCATCGGGCAGAAGGGTTTTGTATCCTGTACGCCTGCAGGCATCATTCAACTGCTGAAAAGAAGCGGCGTTTCCATTGAAGGAAAGGAATGTGTAGTGCTCGGCAGAAGCAATATCGTAGGTAAGCCTATGTCCATCCTTTTGCTTCGCGAGAATGCTACGGTAACCATAGCACATTCCCGTACCAAGAACCTGAAGGAAGTGACTGGAAGGGCAGATATTCTGATCGTGGCAATCGGAAAGCCTAAAATGATTACCAGGGAATATGTGAAAGAGGGCGCCGTGGTAATCGATGTGGGAATCAACAGGGATGAGAACAACAAATTGTGCGGCGATGTGGATTTTGAAGATGTTGAACCGGTCTGCAGTGCGATTACGCCTGTTCCGGGCGGTGTGGGGCCTATGACGATTGCCATGCTTCTAAATAACTGTATTGAGTCGGTAGAGTTACAGTCCTAGATTGTGACGGTATGCTCTGTAAACTGATTTGGCAGAGGAAGGGGAGGCAGCTATGAAGTGTCCCAATTGTGGATGTGAGATGGCAGAGGACCATTTATATTGTGAGAAGTGCGGGATGGAAATACAGATGGTGCCCGACTTTGAACCTGAATTTGAAAACAGTATAATAGAAACCTTATCCACAGTTGCGGAGGAGATAGAGGGAAGCAGCGGGGGGCTAGAGAAGGCAAAGCCGGAGGGTGAAGCTTGGGCAAAAAAGGACAAAAAAAAAAAGCCCCCTTCTTTTCTATCCCGGGAGAGGGGAAAGAACTGGCTCCTTGCCAGTCTGATTACCTTTATTGTAGTCACTGTGGCGGCTGCATATGTGATCGTGTCCATGTATCACAGATTTTCCGTGGCATATCAGATTGAGCAGGCGAGAAAATATGCAGATATGCAGGAATATGAAGAGGCAATTTCTTATCTGGAAAGGGCAAGGCAGCTTAAAGATGATGCTGCGGACCTCGTGCTCATGGAGTCCAATTATTATTATCAGATGGGCGAAAAGCAGATGGCGGCGGATATCCTGATCCAGTTGGTGGAAAGGGGAAAGCTGGAATATGAAGATAAGGAAAGAGCATATGAAAGCATCATTTATATTTATGATGAAGAGGGCAGATACGAAGAGATCAATTCTCTGCTGACATCTTGTGCCGATGCGGATATCATAAATCATTTTCAACAGTATATGGCAATGACGCCCAAATTTGGATATGAATCAGGTAATTATGACAAAGTCATTACCTTGAAGATGACTGCCAATACCACAGGAAAGATATATTATACGCTGGATGGAAGCAACCCGGACGAAAGAAGCGAGGTTTATACTTCCCCTTTGTTTCTTGAATCAGGAGAATATCAGGTGGCTGCTGTCTTTGTAAATGATTATGGCATTAAAAGTGAGGTGGCGCGCAGCTGGTATGTGATCAATCTGATCGAGCCGGATCCGCCGGAAGTGCTTTTGTACAGCGGTACCTATTGTGTCCCCACGAAGGTCGAAGTGATTGTGCCGGAGGAAGGGACGGTATATTATACCACAGATGGCTCCGATCCGACGAAGGATAGTCTGAGATATACGGAACCGATCACAGTGCCTCTTGGAAGGACGAATTTCAAATTCGTGACGATCTCGGAGGAAGGGGTACCAAGTGAAATTATCAGTCGAAGCTATCTATTTTCCTTTGAAACGGACGTGACGGTGGAAAAGGCGGTTGAAAATGTGAAACAGGCGCTTTTAGAGCGCAAAGTGCTTGTGGATATGCAGGGACATGCCCAGGGCATGCAGGGAAAATATGTATTTAACTATGTTACTATTGAGAAAATTGCCGATTTGGGATATTATTATGTTTTGAATGAATGCATAGAAGACGAAAACGGCGCCCAGCAGATGACAGACCGCTTATATGCAGTGGAAGTGTATACCGGTGCGCCCAATCGTCTGATCTATGATGAAAACGGACAGATGGGACTGATTTCCCTACAATAAGTGTTCACAAAATTTATATATCAAAATAAGAAAGGGATAAGGAATGTACAAGATTTTAGAAGCAAAAGAGCTTGCTGCCAATATTTTTTACATGGTAGTGGAAGCAAAACGAGTAGCAAAAGCATGCAAACCGGGGCAGTTCGTAATTGTCAGGACAGATGCATGCTCAGAGAGGATTCCGCTTACGATCTGTGACTATGACAGAGAAAAGGGAACCGTGACGATTGTATTTCAGATTGTAGGTGCGGGCACACAGTTTATGGCATCTTTGAAAGAAGGAGATGCGTTCCATGACTTTGTGGGACCTCTTGGCTGTCCGTCGGAGTTCGTGTCAGAGGACCTTGAGACATTAAAGAACAAGAAAATGTTGTTCGTGGCAGGCGGTGTGGGAACAGCGCCGGTATACCCCCAGGTGAAATGGCTCCATGAAAAGGGCATTGATGCGGATGTAATCGTAGGCGCAAAGACCAAGGATCTTCTGATTCTGGAAGATGAGATGAAAGAAGTGGCAGGCAATCTGTATGTGACCACAGACGACGGGTCTTACGGCAGAAGCGGAATGGTTACCCAGACCATTACGGATCTGGTGAACGAAGGAAAGCATTATGACGTATGTGTTGCAATCGGACCTATGATCATGATGAAATTTGTATGCAAACTGACCAAAGAACTTGAGCTTCCCACCATTGTCAGCTTAAATCCGATTATGGTAGACGGAACCGGTATGTGCGGGGCGTGCCGGGTGACGGTAGGCGGCAAGGTGAAATTTGCCTGTGTGGACGGTCCTGAATTTGACGGGCACCAGGTAAACTTTGATGAAGCGATGCAGCGCCAGCAGATTTATAAGACGGAAGAGGGAAGGGCATTCTTAAAGGCAAAAGAAGGAGATACCCACCACGGCGGATGCGGAAATTGCGGAGGTGATAAATAATGGACGTATTAAAGAAAGTCCCTGTCAGGGAACAGGATGCAAAGGTTCGGGCTGCCAATTTTGAGGAAGTCTGTCTGGGATATAACAAGGAAGAGGCAATGGAGGAAGCGGCAAGATGCATCAACTGCAAGAATGCGCAGTGCATCAAAGGCTGTCCTGTATCCATAGATATTCCGGGCTTTATAGAAAAGGTAAAAGAAGGAGACGTGGAAGCTGCTTATCAGGTAATCAGCGAGTCTTCTGCACTGCCTGCCGTCTGTGGGCGTGTGTGCCCTCAGGAGAGCCAGTGCGAGGGAAAATGTATCAGAGGCATCAAGGGAGAGCCGATTTCCATTGGAAAACTGGAGCGGTTCGTGGCAGACTGGGCTGCTGAAAACGGCATAAAGCCTCAGGGAGCAGAGGAAAAGAACGGAAAGAAAGTGGCAGTGATCGGTTCAGGACCGGCAGGACTTACCTGCGCAGGAGATCTTGCCAAGATGGGATATGAAGTGACCATCTTTGAAGCCCTTCATGAGCCGGGCGGCGTGCTTGTATATGGCATTCCGGAATTCCGTCTTCCCAAGACCAATGTTGTGGCGAAGGAAATCGAAAACGTGAAATCCCTTGGCGTAAAGATCGAGACCAATGTGGTAGTGGGAAAATCAGTGACTATTGACGAACTGCTTGCAGAAGAGGGATTTGACGCCATATTTATCGGTTCCGGCGCAGGACTACCCAAATTTATGGGAATCCCCGGCGAACAGGCAAACGGTGTGTTCTCAGCAAATGAATATCTCACCAGAAGCAACCTGATGAAGGCATTTGACGAGGAGTCCAGCACTCCCATCATGAGGGGGAAGAAGGTAGCCGTGGTAGGCGGCGGAAACGTAGCCATGGATGCCGCAAGGACGGCGCTTCGTCTTGGAGCAGAGGTACATATCGTATACAGAAGAAGCGAGGAAGAACTTCCTGCCCGTGTGGAAGAAGTGCATCACGCAAAGGAAGAAGGAATCATTTTTGACCTTTTGACCAATCCAGTGGAAATCCTGGAAGATGAAAAAGGCTGGGTAAAGGGTATTAAGTGTATCAGGATGGAGCTTGGAGAGCCCGATGAGTCCGGCAGAAGACGTCCGGTTGAAGTGCCCGGATCTGAGTTTACAATCGATGTGGATACGGTGATCATGTCCCTTGGAACATCCCCTAATCCGCTTATTTCCTCCACCACGGAAGGGCTGGAAGTCAATAAGTGGAAATGCATCGTGGCAGATGAGACCTTTGGAAAGACCACGAAAGAAGGCGTTTATGCCGGCGGGGACGCTGTGACGGGAGCAGCTACCGTAATCCTTGCCATGGGCGCAGGACGTGCGGGCGCAAAGGGAATCGACGAGTACCTGAAAAACAAATAAATGACGAGGAATTAAATGTTGTCTTAAACATGCCGGAATTTGTTTCCGGCATGGACTTTTTAAAAGAATATTAATAATTTAGATGATACAAAATTAAAAAAATTGTTGTATGTTTATAAAGGAGGATGTGCCATGGTTCATCATATTGTTTTATGGAATTTAAGGGAGGATTTATCAGAGCAGGAAAGGAAGGAGGCATCACTTGAGATCAAAAGGAGACTGGAAGCGGTAGCCGATACCGTGGAGGGCGTGGTATCTCTTCAAGTGGTAATCAATGAAATGGACTCCAGCAATAAGGACATTGCCTTAATCTCCCGGTTTGAGACCGAGGAAGCGCTTAAAGCCTACCAGGTTTCGCCGGCACACGTGGAGGCGGGAGGGTATGTCCGCAGCGTGACCACAAAAAGAAGCTGCTTTGATTTTAAGGAGTGACTATGAAAAAATTATTTGAGGAAGACGAAACGGAAAATGCAGGAGGAGAGCTGGCTAAAATTCTGGTCAAGGCAGTTCCCTTTGCACTGATCATCATCATTCTGGCTGTTATGCTGCTTGTCAATCGGACGAAGAAGCAAGATGAGGGGCAGGCAGAGGATCTGCAGCAGGATATTATGGATTATGCGGACGAGAACCGCGTGGATCAGACCCTGTCCCAGACAGTGGCAGCATCGCCGGCTGATAACAGACAGGAAGGTATGCAGGAAGCTGGTCAGGAGGAAAGCGAACAAGCATCCATGACGCCAATGGAACTGCCCAGTCCTACACCTTATAAGGAAATCATGGAAGCCGGCAAAATAGACTATAGCAAGGTGGCGTTCAATAAGGACACACAGTTGGCAGAAATGATGTCTTATTGGGAGCAGAATAACCAAAAGGCGTTGGATGATCTTGCCAGACTGGACCACTATATTGCTATGTCATGGCAGCTTAAGGGAACCAAGGATTTTTATTATTACGGCGGTGTAAACGGAAACGGGCAGCCGGAAGGCAAGGGAATCGCGGTGTATGCGGATAACCAGTATTACTACGGAGACTGGAAGGACGGGGTAAGAAGCGGAAACGGTACATGGATTCATTACCATATGCACCCTACGGAAAATAACAAGGATCTGTATACCTATCACCAGTATACGGGCGGATGGGCAAATGATCTGCCGGAGGGAGAAGGATCTGAACATTATGATTATAATAAGTCCCTTTTGGTAGAAGGCGTGGGGTACGATGCAAATTTAATCGGAAGTTATGCAAAAGGGCTTATCCATGGTGATTTCTACATTACCAATCTTTATGCAGATGAAAGCACCAAAGAGTGGAACGCAAGCGCGGAGAACGGATCATGGATTTATTTGAACGAGAACAAAGATAAAAAAGGAAACAGAACCATTCACGTTGAAATCAGTAATCCCGACAATTATATCTGGATGCATCCAAGAGACAATGCAAATATCGGTGTTCCATGCCTGATCTCAAAGAATAAAAACTAGTGGAAACCTATGCCGATCCGTAGTAAAATAGGAAGTGGGGCTAAAGGAGGTATTGGGATATGGCATGGGGATCAGTTTATGTCAACAATGAGGAGAAGGCGGAAGAGAACAGGACTTCGGCGTATACCTTTCTGATTGTAGGCGGAGTTGGGCTTATCGTTATTATTTTGTTTTTTCTTGGCATCATCGATATTAAGATGTCTCTAACCAACAGGTATATGATCAGCGGCGTTATGGGGGTATTGTTCCTCCTGTTCATCGTAATGGGTATCATATCCATGAGAAATTTTAAAACTTTTAAACGAAAAGCCTGCAAGGAAAATAACCTGACGGTTGAAATCAAAAAATGGTGTATGGAAAATTTCACGAAAGAAGAAATCGATGAGATTCTGGCGCTTTCGGATGAAAGGGAAGAGGTTCAATATTTTCAACGCTATGACCATATGAAAAATGCGATCAAGAATCAGTTTGTGAATTTGGACGAAGGTTATCTGGACAGGCTCGTGGAAGAAATCTATCCTGAAATTTTTGAAAAAACCGCATCCGCACCTTCCGAAGAAACCTCCCTTTAAGGAGGGGAAATTTGAAAAAGATTACGATTATTTGTGTGGGCAGAATAAAAGAAGACTTTTACAGGAAAGCGGTATTGGAATATGAGAAAAGGCTTGGCAGATATTGCAAGTTAGAAATCATAGAGGTGCAGGATGAAAAGACGCCCGACGATGCAGGAGTGGTTTTGGAAGAGCAGATCAGGGAAAAGGAAGCAGCGCGGATCCTGAAGCATATAAAAGAGGATGCGTATATCATCACCCTTGAAATTAAAGGGGACAGCCCCGATTCCGTGTCTTTTGCAAATCGGCTGAACCACCTTGCCGTACAGGGCAAGAGTCATCTGCAGTTTATCATTGGCGGCTCGCTGGGGCTGCATGAGAGCGTATCAAAGGCGGCACATTGGGCGGTGAGCTTTTCCAATATGACATTCCCTCATCAATTGATGAGGGTCATTTTGCTGGAGCAGATTTACAGGGCATATAAGATCATCAAGAGAGAGCCATACCATAAATAAGAAATTGCAGGTATAGCCGTCCCTTCTTTCACATATAGTATGATATGATGAAGCGAGAGAACCGTAGATTTAAAAATAAATGGAATCAGACCAGAGAGGAAAGACAGGACGTAAGGCAGGTTCATGGGAAGGAGCTTGTGGTAGAATCATTAAAACTGCCCAAGGATTCGCTTCTTGGAGCGTCAATCGTCACCTTGACAGGGAATACAGAGGTATTTGTAGAAAATTACAAGGGCATTATTGAATATACCAGCCAGATGATTTTGCTTCAGGGAAAGACCTGCAAGATTGAAATCTGCGGAAGGCGGCTGAACATTGTTTATTATACAAATGAAGACATGAAAATAAACGGCTGTGTGGAAACGGTACGTTATCTTAAGTGAAATCAGGAATAAACTTTGTGAGGTGCGGTATGATACAGGTCATTCGTTTTTTGAAGGGATATCTTTCTATTAAAGTTTTTGGGTTCTCGCCGGAGCGGTTCATGAACCTGTGCAGCAATCATAATATTTTTCTCTGGGATATTGAAAATCATGGTGCGTATTATACTATGAAGATCAGCCTGAAAGGTTTTTATCGTCTCAGGGGGATTTCAAGAAAAACGGGTACCAGGGTGGTCATAACGAAACGTTATGGACTACCCTTTCTTTCTCTGCGGATGTGGAGGCGGAGAATCTTTGTGGGCGGGCTTTTAGGAAGCCTTATTTTCTGGATCTGGATGTCCGGATTTATCTGGGCGATTGAGGTTGAGGGAAATTATTATGTGACCACAGATGTTTTTCAGGATTTTCTGGCAAGCAGCGGGTTTGAACCAGGGATGAAAAAAAGCGAGGTTGAGATTGAAGCGCTGGAGAAGGCAATCAGAAATGAGTTTGATATCGTCACATGGACCTCAGCGAGAATCGATGGCACAAGGCTTTTGATTCAAGTGAAGGAAAATGATCTGATTCAGGTTAAGGAGAGTAAAACGGAGCTGCCGGAGGGGGAGGGCGTGGATCTGGTTGCAGACAAAGAGGGAGAAATTATCAGCATCGTGACCCGAAGCGGCAGCCCTAAGGTGACGGCAGGGACACTGGTAAAGAAAGGAGACGTGCTGGTAGAGGGCGGCATCCCGATTATGAATGAAGACAGTACGGTCAGGCGGTATGATTACTGCAGGGCGGATGCGGACATTATGTTAAGATGCACTTACCAGATGAAAGAAGAACTGAAAGAACAATATGAGGAGAAACAATATACAGGCAATGAAAGAAAGAGCCCTTTTATCATGTTTGGAACCAAAAAATTGAGTTTGCCAATGATTGGAAAAGGGTATGAAGCGTACGATGTGATAGAAGAAAAGAAGCAGCTCAGGCTCTTTGAAAATTATTATCTGCCGGTGTATATTGGAAGTGATCTTGTCAGAGAATATGTAGTCGAAGAGAAAATCTACAGCCAAAGCGAAGTGAAAAAGCTGTTTGAAGAAAAAATACAAAAATTTATAGAAACTTTACAGGAAAAAGGGGTACAAATTATAGAAAAAAATGTTACAATAAATAAGGTTTCCGGCGTATGGAAGATGAAAGTAGATTTTCTGGCAATCGAAAAGACGGGAACGGAGAAAAAGACCTGGCTTGTGCAGGTAGAAGAAGCCCCGCAGGAAGAGGAATAAAGGAATAACAAATTGGGAGAAACAGATGGAAGAAGTCTCTGAACAGATTAAGGTATCGGCTAAGGATCAGCAGAATGTTTTTGGTCAGTTTGACAGCCATATTAAAAAGCTGGAGGGACAGCTTAAGGTATCGATTGTAGACCGGAATGGGGAAGTGCAGATCAGCGGAAGCAAGCCTTATGTGAAAAAAGCTAAAAAAGTGATTCAGGAATTGACGGAATTATCAATGAGAGGAAATATCATAGAGGAACAGAATGTGGATTATGCAATTACAATGAGCATGGAAGAAAATGAAGACATCCTGCTGGAAATAGATAAAGAGTGTATCTGCCATACCATAGCGGGCAAACCGATTAAGCCAAAGACGCTTGGACAAAAGAGGTATGTGGATGCAATCAGAAACAATATGATCGTATTCGGGTTAGGACCGGCAGGTACAGGGAAGACGTATCTTGCCATGGCAATGGCAATAACGGCATTTAAGAATCAGGAAGTGGAGAGGATCATCCTGACCAGACCTGCAATTGAAGCAGGAGAAAAATTGGGATTTTTACCGGGAGATCTGCAGAGCAAAGTAGATCCCTATCTGCGCCCTTTGTATGATGCACTGTACCAGATCATGGGGGCAGAGACTTTCCTTAAAAATATGGAAAAAGGGCTGATAGAAGTAGCGCCCCTTGCCTATATGAGAGGGCGGACGCTGGACAATGCCTATATTATTCTGGATGAAGCCCAGAATACGACGCCTGCCCAGATGAAGATGTTTCTAACCAGAATCGGATTTGGTTCTAAGGTAATTGTGACGGGAGACGCATCACAGAAGGACCTTTCTCCGGGGACGGTCTCAGGGCTTGATGTGGCGCAGAAGGTTCTTCAAAATATAGAAGGAATTGAACTGTGCAAAATGACCAGCCGGGATGTGGTAAGGCACCCTCTGGTACAGAAAATCGTAAAAGCATATGAAGCATACGAGGCAAAAGCCTTCAAGGCAAAAGAAAACAATACGCCGAAGCGCAGAAGCAGGAATACAGTTTATGGAAAAAAGCAGTGAGAGTAAGGATTTAAAGGATACAGGCAAGGAAATTGGTCAAAAGAAAGGGACAGCGCTTCTTTCGGAAGTCGTTTTGTTTTTTATGACGATTGCTATAAGCGCATTGGCAGCTTATTACTATCAAAAATCTCAGATAGAGATTGCAGGCATAGCGATTTTGGCAGGCATAGGGTTTGGATGTACTTGGTTTGCCATGGAGAGAAGCCGGGCAGACGGCGCTTATTTATACGACAATGAAAAACACCCGGGAAGATTTACGGTTATTTACCTGCTCTGTTTAGGGGCAAGCGTTCTGTTTCCGCTCCTTCCGTCAGGGGGCTGGCCATATCTGGCAGTGTTCGTAGGGATGATGTTTTTTGGAAATCAGATGATTGGCTTTGTAGCCGGCAGCACCCTGCTTTTGATTTCAATCCTCCTTCAGGGAGGCGGAAGCGTCACCTTCTTTGTATATTTTATCAGTGGATTTGTGGGAATTTTGGTTTTTTCATATGTGAATGAGAATTTTAAGATATGGCTGCCGCTTTTTATTTCCCTGCTGATGCAGTTTGTCTGTCTGTGCATACAGGAAGTTTTATATGCTAATGAAGTGCTGTCGTTTGGAATGTTTACCATACCCATGGTAAATCTGCTTGTCAGCGTTATATTGCTCATCATATTACTTAAATTTTTCAGTTTTTCCATTATTTACAGGGAACGGGATATTTATGTGGATATCAATGATCCGGAGTGCCCGCTATTAGTGGAATTAAAAAACTGCTCAAAAGAGGAATATTATCATGCCGTCCACACGGCATATCTGTGTGACAGAATCGCCAAAAAAATAAATTATGATGATGCTTTTGCCAAAGCATGCGGCTATTATCATAGGATCGGAATGATAAAAGGCGGGAGCACCTGGGAAAATACGGAAGAGATTCTTAGGGAAAATCATTTTCCCAAAGAGGTGCAGAGAGTGTTAAAGGAGTATTTGGACAAAGGGGAACGAATTTTGTCAAAGGAAACGGTACTGCTTCTTTTTTGCGATACAGTCATTTCTTCTATCCGCTATCTTTTTTCAAAAGAGCCTAAAATAGAATTAGATTATCAGAAGATCATCAACACGATATTTAAAAAAAAGCTGGAAAGTGGTATGATAGATTATAGCGGTGTCTCTTTAGGGGAACTGCAGGAGATGAAGCGGATTTTAGTGGAGGAAAGGCTGTACTATGACTTCTTACGTTGAAAATGAAGCATCTGTTACATTTGCATTTGATGTGAAGGAAGTGCTGGATCTGATCATGGGGGAAGTCCTTGCACAGGAAGACTGTCCTTATGAGGCACAGGTCAACCTTTTGATCACGGATAATCAGGGAATCCATGAATTTAACAGACAGTACCGGCAGGTGGATGCACCTACAGATGTGCTTTCCTTTCCAATGATAGATTTTGTCAGGGAAGCTGATTTTTCTATTGTGGAGGATGAGGAGGCAGATTATTTTGACCCTGAGAGCGGGGAACTTATTTTGGGGGATATCATCCTATCGGCGGAGAAGGTAATGGAACAGGCGGCTGCTTTTGGTCATTCTGTCAAAAGGGAGTTTGCTTTTCTTATTGCACACAGCATGCTTCATTTGTGCGGATATGACCATATGACGAAGGAAGAGGCAGACGTGATGGAAAAGAAGCAGGAAAATGTTCTTAGGGAATTGAAAATTACGAGAGATAATTGACGGAACCTGAGCAAAACGGACAGGAGAACTTATGAATAGACCAGAGAGAAAAAAGACAACTTCTACAAGAAGAGATTACTATATGATCCTTACATGGATCGCCTTGACGGGTACGTTGATTTTCAGGATTTTGTTAGAGCGGATGATTGGAGACAACGGTATTGCCTATTTCGGGGCGGCAAATGAAATCTATCTGGTGATTGCAGGGACTCTTTCATATGGTCTGACAGAAGCGACGGCACTGCTGGTCAGATACCGGGTGAAGAGAGATCAGTTCAAAAGCGCTGAAAAGGTATTGAGCGGCGCGCTCTTCTTCGGAGGAGGCATTGGTTTTATCTTAAGTGTTCTTTTTCTGATTTTGGGAAACTATTTTACAGATAAGGTGCTGCACATTCCTTTAGCAGGAATGGCGGTGAGCATGATGGCGCCTGCCATGTTCTTTTATATATTGACAGGAATCTTCAGAGGTTATTTTCAGGGCAATGGGTCAAAGGTGCCTGCAATGCACTCGCAGATCCTGAATGTCTTATTTTTGTTTATCGGTGGACTGACAGGGGCGACGCTTCTGCATGGGTATGGCGTAAAGGTTTCTGCCTTTTTGCAGAATGAAGATTATGCGGCGGCATACGGGGCAATGGGGGCATCGATCGGACTGCTGGCTGCTTCCCTTATATGCTTTCTTCATACCCTTATTTTGTTCTTTGTTTATAAATCTTCATTAAAAAAGCAGCTGGGAAGGGAACTGCAGAGAAACCAGGATACTACGATACGTGTGCTTCACCTGCTTATAAGAAGCAGTATACTTTATTCCCTGTACTTTATCTGTTTTCAGGGGCTTCCCCTGTTAGATCAATATCTGTTTTTCTCATTTCAGGCAGAGGCGGATAACAGGATAACACAGTGGGGGCAGTATTACGGAAAGTGTCTTGTCATAATTGGAATCGTCTGCGGAGTTGCCAATTTGGTATGTATTATGCCGGTCAGACGCATTATGGTAAGCCTGGAAAGAGAAGAAAACCGTATTGCGAGGGAACGGCTTGGAACTTTGATTCATCAATGTGCAATTATTGCCATTCCATCTGCGGTATTTGTGGCGGCGCTGGCTGAAAATATTTTGGACATGCTCTTTAAAGGAAATCAACAGGAAGCGGTCAAGTGGGTTCAGCTGGGGAGCCTGATTATTGTATTTAATATATTTGCGTCTGTTTTTATGGAAATCCTCATGAAAAGCAGAAAAATGAAATATGTGACGGGAATGGGGGCTATCGCGCTGATTCTGCACAGCGGTATTGTGGTATTGCTTTTGAAAACTGCGAAAACCGGCATTACAGGAGTGATAACGGCAGTCATCGTCTTTTACGCGGCGGTGGCCGTTATGGGATTTTTGCTGATCTGCCGCAGTTTTCAATATAGCCAGGAATGGATCAGGTGCTTTTTGATAACCGCAGCGGCATCTGGGGTCTCAGGGGTGATTGCATTTCTCTTAAACAAAATATTTGCGCCTATGGTGGGAAGCGTTATTTCGCTGGTGATCTGTCTTGTGACAGCTGTTATTATATATTTGGTACTTTTAATTGTATTGCGGGCATTTAAGGACGGAGAACTGGAGGAAATGGCAGGAGGCAGGATTTTGATCATGCTGGCAGGACTGCTTCATTTTTCATAATGGTATAGATTTAAATTTTTTGGCTGATACTGTTTATTAACAATAGATGCTGCAACGGGTCATCTATAGGTTAATAAAAGGTAAAGGTGTATGTGCCATGAAATTTGTAAAACGTATCAGTTTGTTTTTTATCTATCCATGCAGTATGTTTTCACTTGGATTTATAGCCAATATGGCAATCATGGAATATTTTTATCCAGGGGAACATAAGGAACAGGTACAGCTAGAGACGCTGCCGGCAGAAGAAATAAAGGAAGAACCGGTGGAGGTATCATTTCATGAAGAACCGGTGGTGACAGCCAATACCCACTACGTGGTTCAACAGTATAATACCGTCACGGGAGAAACCGTTGAGGAAGAGGTGGATGCCCCCGATAAATTTGTTGGTCTGGATAGGGAAAGACTGGTTCAGGAGATTAAAGAATATAATTTAAATCCTTCATTGACAGATATGGAGAAAGGATTTGATTATATGGAACTGGTTTCTTTTTCGTCAGGAAGAGTAGTGGTCAGAAAAAGTTATGATTTTACAGAAGAAGAAAAGGGCTTTTTTCTTTTGAATGAGAATCATTATGTGGTTGTTTACGATCATAGTCTTTCACATGTTTATATGAATACGGATATAAAAGTGGAAGAGCTGCCGGATAGCCTGCAGGAAGAAATCTTAAATATGAAATATGTGGAAGATGAGGGAGAATTATATAATTTTCTTGAGTCTTACTCCAGTTAGTACTATAGTAATTCAATAGATAAAACTAACAGAAATGAGGAAACGAATGGAAAACAAAATGAAAATAGCAGTAATCGGTGCAGGGGCATCTGGAATGATGGCAGCAATCAGCGCTGCGAAATATGGAGCAGAAGTCACTTTGTTTGAAAAAAATGAGCGAGTGGGCAAAAAAATCCTTGCTACAGGCAACGGAAAATGCAATCTGGGCAATCTTGCTTTTTCCACGGATCACTATTATTGTGAAGATAAAGAAAAGCTTCATAAGATTTTTCGTGTCTTTTCCGTATGGGATGTTATGACATTTTTTGAAAATATCGGTCTGATGGTCAAGAGTAAAAACAATTATCTTTATCCTTATTCAGAACAGGCATCAGCGGTGTTAGATGTTCTCCGCATGGAACTGAAACGGGCAAAGATAGAAGTTGTGACAGAGGTTGAGATTACAGATGCTGTATACCGCAAGGAGGAGGAACTTTTTGAACTGAAGGATGCTTCTGACCGTGGCTATCAGTTTAAGAAGCTGATCATAGCCTGCGGAAGCGGTGCATCCTTGAAAAAGGGCGAGGGAATGAGGGGATATGAGCTTGCACAGCGCTTTGGACATAAGATCAGTCCCGTAGTGCCTGGGCTTGTACAGCTTGAAAGCAATGACAGTTTTATAAAAGCGCTTTCCGGTGTCAGATGTCAGGCAGGAATCAGGCTTCTTGTTGACGGATCAGAAGCTGCTTCTGAAAACGGAGAATTGCAGTTTACACAGTACGGTGTTTCCGGGATTCCCATTTTTCAGGTGAGCCGTATTGCATCTTATGCTATAAGGGAAGGTAAGAAGGTTGAAGTTGTGATTGACTTTTTCCCAGAGCAGGACGAAAAGACATTTACATACATGAACAGACTGCGCTATGAATCTTTGATGGACAAGAAGCTGGAGGATTTTCTGACAGGAACGCTCCACAAAAAAATAAATGCGGTGATGCTCAAACAGGCAGGTTTAAAGCCTTCAATGACAGCAGAGGATGCGGGCTGGCAGAAGGTTTTGGCACTTATGGAGCAATACCGGGCTTTTGTCGTACATATATGCGGTGATCATTCTATAGAAAATGCACAGGTATGTGCAGGCGGCGTTATGCTCTCACAGATCAGCACCGAGATGGAATCAGAGGTGGTAAAGGGATTGTATTTTGCAGGTGAAGTTGTGGATGTGGACGGAGAGTGCGGCGGATACAATCTGCAGTGGGCATGGACAAGCGGATATATAGCAGGCAGAAATGCTGCCGGTTTTTCTACGAAAGAGATTGCGGAGGATGAAGAGGGGCAGCTAAGGAAAGAAGAAACACAGAAGGAAAATCAGAAATGTTAAGAATCAATCAGCTGAAGCTTCCGGTTGACCACACGGAAGAAGAACTGATAAGGCGCGTCAAAAAGCTTTTGCGGTGTGAGGAAACGCCACAGATTACAATTGTCAGAAGATCCATAGATGCAAGGAAGAAACCGGAGTTATATTTTAACTATATCCTGAACGTGCAGGTAAAGAATCAGGCATCCGTTTACCGAAAATGCGATAAAAAGCAGGTTATGGCATGGAAAGAGATACCTTATCGGTTTCCTGTGGCATCTTATGCGGGAAGCGCAAGACCTGTAATCATAGGAACCGGACCGGCAGGGCTTTTTTGCGGTTATATGCTGGCAAAGGCAGGATTTAAACCTGTTTTGCTGGAGCGTGGGGCGCCTGTGGAGCAGAGGACAAAAGATGTTGAGAAGTTCTGGGAAGAAGGAATGCTGAATCCGGAGTCCAATGTACAGTTCGGAGAAGGCGGCGCAGGTACTTTTTCAGATGGAAAACTGAACACACTCGTGAAAGATAAGCATGGCAGGAACCGGGAAGTGCTGTCTTTGTTCGTGGAAGCCGGTGCGCCCGAGGAGATTCTATATGATCATAAGCCTCATATAGGAACAGATATTCTTACCAGGGTCGTGGTGAATATGAGACAAGCGATTCTGAAAATGGGCGGAGAGGTGTGTTTTCACGCGAAAGTGACAGATCTGTGTATAGAGGATGGCAGAATCAAGGGAGTTCTCATTAACGGGTGCAAGAAGCTGGATGCAGACTATGTGGTGCTTGCACTTGGGCACAGTGCCAGAGATACCTTTGAAATGCTTTATGAAAAAGAAATCAAGATGGAGGCAAAGCCTTTTGCTGTGGGAATGCGATTGGAGCACCCTCAGGAACTGATCAATATATCCCAGTATGGCAAACGGCAGGAAAAGAAACTGGGAAATGCGTCCTACAAGGTGACTGCAAAGGCGTGGGATGGAAGAGGGGTATATTCTTTTTGCATGTGTCCGGGAGGATATGTGGTAAATGCGTCATCTGAGCCCGGCAGACTTGCGGTCAACGGAATGAGTTACAGCGGCAGGGACGGCAGCAATGCGAACAGTGCCGTAATTGTATCGGTGACGCCGGAAGATTATGAGGCGGACCATCCTCTTGCAGGAATTGCTTTTCAGAGAAAACTGGAAGAGAAAGCCTTTGCGGTTGGAAAAGGAAAGATTCCCGTGGAACGTTACGGCACATTCAGGCGGGCAGCAAAGGGAGAAAGTATCTCCTGCGGGCAGGCAGAAACTGAAATATCAGTTATACCGGAAAGTTTTGTCCCATGTATAAAAGGGGCATGGGATTTTGCCCCGGTGCATGAAATATTTCCGGCTCCGCTTTTACGGGCGCTGGCAGAGGGGATGGAGCAGTTTGGAAGGACCATCAAAGGCTTTGACGATGCACGCATCTTCGTAGCAGGAGTGGAGAGCAGGACCTCTTCTCCAGTGAGGATCTTGCGGGATGATGAACTGCAGTCCTCCTTAAAAGGACTATACCCATGCGGCGAAGGCGCCGGCTATGCGGGAGGAATCACTTCGGCGGCAATGGATGGTATTTATGTAGCAGAGAAAGTGGCTGCTCATATCATAGAAAATGAAAAAGAAAATTAAGATACGAAGGAGGACTGTTTATGGAAAAGAAAGAATTTGTCAGCAAACAGGAACTACGGAGCAGGTACCTTAATTACAGAAATCAGCTTTCAATGAGTGAGCGCAAGGAAAAAAGCGCCCGGATCTGGGAACTGCTGGAGGCAGAGGCAGTCTTTCAAAAGGCGGACATTCTTCTCGTCTATATGGATTACCGCAGTGAAGTCATGACTTGCGGCAGGGTGGAAGAATTGCTGCAGCAGCATAAGAAGCGGATATTTGCACCGAAGGTGGAGGGAATGGATATCCGGTTTTATGAAGTAAAAAAGATGGAAGACTTTATGGACGGCTATCAGGGAATCATGGAGCCGTCGGGAGATGAAAGCAGACTTTTTACGGAGCAGATGGCGAAAACACAAAACTGTCTTTTGCTTGTTCCGGGAGCTGTGTTCGACAGACAAAGAGGGCGCATGGGCTATGGAAAAGGATTTTATGATCGTTATCTTGCCGCCTTTCCGGCGCTTTCAAGCGCTGCCTTGGCATTTGAATGTCAGATTGCCAAAAAAGTACCGGTAGAATCACATGACAAGCGGCCGGATATGATTGTCACAGATAAGGAAATCATTAGATAAAGAATTAGGATAAGGTAAGGATAGGAAAGATGGAATTATTGGTACAGATGGGAAAAAATGCAGTGGAAGCAAAGTATGAGCTGCAGATGCTGAGTGAAAACAGAAAAAATCGTGCACTATATGCAGTGGCACAGGCGCTTATCGATGAAAGCAGCCAGATTATCGCGGAAAATGAAAAGGATATTAAGCGGGGAGAAGAAAAAGGTATGCATCCCGGTCTAATCGACAGGCTGCGTCTTACACCGGAGCGGATTGCAGGGATGGCGGAAGGGTTTAGACAGGTAGCAGAACTGCCTGATCCAATAGGTGAGGTTTTAGAGACCATGGAGCGTCCTAACGGACTAAAAATCGAAAAACGCAGAGTGCCCATGGGCGTTATCGGCATCATCTATGAATCCCGTCCCAATGTGACGGCAGATGCCTTTGGGCTTTGCTTTAAAAGCGGCAATGTTGTCATTTTAAAAGGAGGAAGCGACGCAATATGCTCCAATATGGCAGTCACAAAAGTGATTCAGCATGCGCTTAGGGAGGAAGGAATCACAGAGCATGCCATCCAATTGATTGAGTCTACAGACAGAAAAGTGGCAACGGAGTTCATGCGGCTCAAAGAATATGTGGATCTGTTGATTCCAAGAGGCGGCGCAGGTCTTATCCGGAGCGTGGTGGAGAACAGTACCATACCTGTGATTGAGACGGGAACGGGAAATTGCCATATTTATGTAGATGAAGCGGCAGATCTTACGAAGGCGGTTCCTATCATTATCAATGCCAAAACCCAGCGGATCGGTGTCTGCAATGCCTGTGAATCGCTGGTAATCCATGAGGCAGTAAAAGATAAGTTTTTGCCGCTTCTTGCCAGTGCGCTTAAGGAACATCAGGTGGAAATCAGAGGGGATGAAAAAGTACAGCAGGTAATCGAATGCGTTCCTGCAACGGAAGAAGATTACGGGACGGAATATCTGGATTATATTATTTCCATGAAAGTCGTTTCTTCTGTGGAGGAAGCCATTGCACATATCAACCGTTATAATACCCGGCACTCGGAGGCAATTATTACGGAGGATGAGGAGAATGCAGAGAAGTTCCTAAATGGGGTGGATGCAGCCTGTGTTTATGTGAATGCATCTACCAGATTTACGGATGGATTTGAGTTTGGGTTTGGGGCGGAGATTGGAATCAGTACCCAGAAACTGCATGCAAGGGGTCCTATGGGGCTTAGAGAGCTCACTTCTTACAAGTATAGGATTGTGGGGAATGGGCAGATACGGTGATATTTTTGAAACACATCTCGCGAGGGATGTGTTTTTTGTGGAGAGGTGGTGTGAGGAACGGGGATTGACATTGCTGGATGGGCAGCGCCTTGGGGCAGCTATGGCAGGGCAGGAAACGTATGGAGGCGGGATGCGCCCGACGGTTATCATACATTATGTTTCAAGTCTCTTCTCAAAAATCGGATTTCACTAACAGAATGTATTTAGGTGTTTCAAGACGGTCGGGTCGGAGCCAAGACGGCATCCATGCCGTTTGGCTCCTAAAATCGCCATCCATGGCGATTTTGCCCTAAGGATTTAACATTCTGTAAGTGAAATTGCCGATTTTTCGCAAAGACTTGATGCATGGCTGCGCTATAATGTTGATGTATAGATGAATAAAATTTATGATGGGCTTCTATAATGATGAGATTATTGAAAAATAATATGGAGTGAGTGAAAGGCATGAAGGGAAAAGGAATGGGAAGGTGGTTTAGAATTGGCGGAATTGGTGTAATTGTTTTGGCGGTTATTTGGGTTATAGGGTATGGGATTGTGAATGGCGGTGGCAGTAGGGGGATTGGGGTTGTTGAAAGGCTGGGGGATGGGAGAGCGGACAAGCTGGGAGAGCAGGTTTTGGGGATTTGTGTGGCTGGTTTGGAGTTAGCGTATGAGGAAGTGGCGATAGCGGATGGAGATTGGGAGGCGGTGGGGAGTCCTAGGCTGAATATAGACCCGGAACAGGCGGAGTTTTTGGTGACTGACAGCAGGGGTGGGGAATTGCATTTGGGATATGCGGATAAGGAGACTTTTTTAAGGGATTTTGGTTTTGAGGGGGAGGAGCCGTTTTATCAGTATGTGGATGAGGAAACCGGTGTGCTTTGGATGGAGCTTTATTTTGATGAAATGGCAGCAAAGGGATGTGGAATCAGGTATTTCCCGGATGAGAGGCGTAAGGAAGAAGGATTTGTTTTTAATTGTTCAGGGAAGCCTTTGTATACTGAGGATGATCATCTGCTAAGAATTAATGATAAGGAGGATCTCTATTCAAAGCTGACTTATGATGGATATGATCCGAGCCAAGATACTTATATAGAAGATTTTGAGGAGCAGACAGCGTATACTGCTGATGGAAAGATGAAACATTATATTGCTACCGGATGGATTACTTATATGAGTGACGAAAAGGATATCAGTACATTAGTGGAAATGGATTTTGTGTATCGGGAAGACGGTACTTTGCAGAAGAAAGATCGAAGTCACAATATGGCATATGGAGGTACTTGGTTTAGCGTCATACATGGCTATTATGACAGGCAGGAAAGACTGATTTTTGAGGATTGTTATGTTACGCACGGAAGCATAGATTATTTTTATATTTATGAAGGAGAGGAGATGGAGCCTTCTTATTATCTTATCATCGATCATAATTTAAGTGACCTTTATGCAGAAATGTATTCCTGTCATGATATTACCGGGGAGGAAAATGGGAAATGTTATGGAAAAATCGGACCGGACTTAAAAGAAAATTTTGTTGGATACTTGTAATGATAATAGCTGCCGGAACTTTCGCAGGCATATTGATGATAAATAAAACAATAAAGATAAACCGCTTATTTGCAGAAAAATATGAACTTCATGGCGTGGATGTGTCGCACTATCAGGGGAAAATCGATTGGACAAGGCTTGCTAAGCAGGATGTGGATTTTGCATTTATAAAAGCTACGGAAGGAAGCAGTTATTTAGACGAGCGTTTTTTAGATAACTGGCAGGAAGCGGCGGAAACAGATTTGTATATAGGCGCGTATCATTTTTTCAGCTTTGACAGCGACGGAGCAAAACAGGCGGCATTTTACATCGAAACGGTGGGAAATCTTGACGGAAGGCTAATACCAGCCGTAGATGTAGAGTTTTACGCAGACAAGGAAAAGAATCCACCGAAAGAGGAAGAGGTGAGAACAAATCTTAGAAAAATGCTGACAGTGTTGGAGGACTATTATCAGGTAAAACCTGTAATCTATTCCACCTATACAGTTTATAACCAATATATCAAAGGCGAATTTGAAGAATATCCCTTGTGGATCAGAAACGTATACTATCCGCCTATGGGCGATTTAGGACGCACATGGACCTTCTGGCAATATACAGATACCGCCGTTTTAGAAGGATACGAGGGTACTGAAAAATACATAGATAGGAATGTGTTTAGGGGAACCTATAACGAGTTTGCAGAGCGCATGGTATGTCGATAGTGTTTATTGCTTTTAAAGAAAGAAACGGATATACTATAATCAAAGCATAGAGAAACGGCGCGATAGCAGGGATGTAAAAGGAGATTGGTAATGACCAGACCGATTGGCATTGGAAATCAGGATTTTGAAAAAATCAGGATAAATCATTATTTTTATATTGATAAGACGAAATTTATCCGGGAATGGTGGGAAGCAGCAGATGAGGTGACATTGATTACGCGTCCCAGAAGATTTGGCAAGACTTTAAATATGAGCATGCTGGACAAATTTTTTTCTGTTCATTATAAGGATAGAGAAGATTTATTTCAAGGATTGGAAATATGGGAAAATGAAAAGTACAGAGAATTGCAGGGAACATATCCTGTTATTTTCTTAAGCTCTGCGGATGTGAAAGAAACTACGTTCCAAGGGGCACGCCAAAAAATATGCAAGATTATCCAAATGTTCTTTAACAAGTTTGATTTCCTGCTAGAGGAAGAAATCCTGAATGAAAATGAAAAAAAGGATTTTCAAAAAGTTTCAACAGACATGGAAAGTTACATGGCATCTTTATCTTTAAAAATGTTGTCTGATTTTTTATGCCGCTATTATGGGAAAAAGGTGATTATTCTTTTAGATGAATACGATACGCCCATGCAGGAAGCATATATGAATGGATATTGGGAAGAACTGGCGGCTTTTATGAGAAGCCTTCTTAATTCCACTTTTAAGACGAATCCCTATCTGGAACGTGCCATTATGACAGGGATAACAAGGATCAGCAAAGAATCTATCTTTTCTGATTTAAATAATTTGGAAGTAGTAACCACCACCTCTGATAAATATGCGGACTGCTTTGGTTTTACGGAAGAGGAGGTTTTTACAGCTTTATAGGAATATGGTTTGCTTCATCAAAAACAGCAAGTAAGGGATTGGTATGATGGATTTGCATTTGGAAAAAGAAAGGATATCTATAATCCATGGTCTATTATTCATTTCCTTGATAAAAAGGAAGTGGGGGCTTACTGGGCAAATTCCAGCAGCAACAGGCTGGCAGAAAGATTGATCAAAGAAGGAAGACCCAATATCAAAAAAGATTTTGAAGAGCTGCTATGCGGCAGAGCGCTTACCATGGAGATGGATGAGCAGATTGTATATAATCAGTTGTTTACCAAAAAGAATGCAGTATGGAGTCTTTTGCTTGCAAGCGGTTATTTGAAAGTTGTCCGGAAGATATTCGTGGAGGGGACAGGACGCATACAATATGAACTTGCTCTCACCAACAAAGAAGTGCACATTATGTTTGAAAATATGATACAGGACTGGTTTTCGGGGAATGACGATTATAATGATTTTATCCGTGCATTATTACAGGATGACTTAAAAGCAATGAACACTTATATGAATAAAGTTACTGCAGAAATGTTCAGCAGCTTTGATACAGGCAAAAGACCTTCAGAGAAAAAGCCGGAATGTTTTTATCATGGATTTGTGCTTGGACTGATGGTGGAATTGGCGGATCAATATGTAATTACATCAAACCGTGAGAGCGGTTTTGGCAGGTATGATGTTATGCTGGAACCGAAGACGGATAAAGATGGTATCATTCTGGAATTTAAAGTACAGGAAGAGGACGAAAAGGAATTATCCGATACGGTTTTGGAGGTGTTAAGGCAGATAGAAGAGAAGAATTACCAGTCAAGCCTTATTGCGAAAGGGGTGCCAGAGGAGCGCATCCGGAAATACGGCTTTGCTTTCTGCGGGAAAAAGGTTCTTATTGGAAGTGCATCTAAATAAATTATAATGGCGAAGCTGAAATGTTATACCTAGATAGGAAAAGGAAGAAAAATTTTTAGAGGATTTTTCTTCCTTTATGTTATGCTGGGAAAGCGATGTATGGTTAGTCAGATTTGACTTCTTTCCAAAGCTCATTATACAGCTCATCGCCTTCTGCGCCTAAATATTTGAAAGTCTCTAAATTTTCATATAGGCTTAAATCCGGAAAGGCAATCTTGGAATTGCGGATATCCTCATCCTCGATCAGCGCCTGTGCGGCAGTGTTGGGGGTGGAGTAGGTAATGTACTCAAAATTCATGAGCGCAATGTCTTCCCGGCACATAAAATTGATGAAGGCTTCGGCATTTTCTTTATTGGGCGCATTTTTAGGGATGACCCAGGAATCAATCCACACATTTGTACCTTCTTTGGGAATGACATATTCTAAATCCGGGTTTTCCCGCTGGGTATAAATAGCCTCGCCGGAATAGATGACGCCCAGGGCAGCCTCGCCGCCAATCATTTTGTCCCGTACCTGATCGATCACGTATGCCTGAACCAGCGGTTTTTGTTCAATTAAAGTGTTCTTTGCAGTCTGAAGTTCGCTTTCGTTTAAGGTATTCATGGAATAGTTGTTTAACTTCAGGGCAACCATGAAGGCATCCCGGACGGAATCCTGCATCAGAATATTGTCGGCATATTTTTCATCCCAGAGGACAGACCAGCTGTCGATGGGACCGTCCACCATGGTCTTATTGTAGAGAATGCCCACGGTGCCAAAGCAGTAGGGAACGGAATATTTGTTTTCGGGATCAAACTCTTTGGACTGGTCAAAGTATTGCTGACCGATGTTTTTGATGTTTGGAATGTTGTCAAAATTGATTTCTGCAAGCAGATCGTTATCGATCATCTTCTGAATCATATAATCAGAAGGGCAGATGACATCATAAGCGGCAGCGCCGGCTTCTACCTTGGGGTACATAATCTCATTGGTCTCAAATTCATCATAGACGACTTTGATGCCGGTTTCTTCTTCAAAAAGGGAAATTGTTTCAGGATCAATGTATTCCCCCCAGTTGTAGACGACGACCTCGCCGTTTTCCCCGCCGGAACTGCCGCAGCCTGTCAGAAGGGAAGATAAAACGGTACAAACCATAAGAACAGAACATACTATTTTTTTCATTACTTACTCCTTTAAAAAGATTTCTTTTTTACTTTTTTATTTTCGGAAGGTGCTTTGTTGACTAAGAGCAGCAGCACCAGCACGGTCACAAAGATGATGGTGGAAAGGGCATACATTTCCGGTTTGATTCCCTTTTTCACTTCTGTATAGATTTTGGTGGAAAGAGTGTCCACACCGGCGCCTTTGGTAAAGTGGGTGATGATAAAATCATCTAAAGACATAGTAAATGCCATCAAAAACCCTGAAAGCACGCCTGGCAGGATATCAGGGAAAACCACCTTGAAAAATCCGTATATGGGACCTGCGCCTAAATCCAGGGCAGCTTCATATGTATGGGGATTTAACTGCTTCATACGCGGCATGACACTCAAAATCACGTAAGGAATGCAGAACGTGATATGAGAGAGCAGGATGGTCTCCATTCCAAAACGCATCCCCATACTGATGAAAAGAAGCATAAAGGAAATTCCCGTAACGATATCGGCGTTGAGCATGGGGATGTTGGTGATGCCAATGACAACCGTCCGTGCACGCTTTTTCAAATTCATGATAGAGATACAGGCTATGGTGCCGATTATGGTTGCAATAATGGAGGCTGTAAAGGCAATGAACAGGGTGTTGAACAGCGCCTTAAGAATCTCATCATTGCGAAATAATGCGCCATACCATTTAAGCGTCAGCCCGCCCCATTTTGCCCGGGTCCTGCTGGCGTTGAAAGACAGCACAATCAGCGTGGCGATGGGGGCATACAGAAAAATAAAAATTAAAGTGACATATATTTTCTTAGCAGTATTTTTTATCATAGGACAGAGCCCTCCCCATCCTTATCAAAAATAGAAGAGATAACCATATTTACAATGATGAACAACATCAGCACGATGGACAGACCGCTCCCTAAATGCCAATTGCCAGCCTGGGTAAATTCTTCCTCCACCACATTGCCGATCAGCAGAATCTTGCTTCCGCCAAGCAGTTTACTGATGACGAAGGTGGTAAGCGCAGGGATAAAGACCATGGTGATTCCGCTGATGATGCCGGGCAGCGTAAGGGGCAGGGTGATTTTGGCAAATACCTGCAGTCCGTTTGCACCTAAGTCTCTGGCAGCGTTTATCACATTGGGGTCGATTTTAACCAGAGAGTTGTAAATGGGAAGCACCATAAAGGGCAAAAAGTTGTAAACCATGCCCAGTATAATGGCATAGGGCGTGTTGATGATCGTAAGGGCAGGCAGGTGCAGAAAGGAAAGGATATTGTTTATGACGCCCGTCTTTTCAAGCAGGGTCTGCCATGCAAGGGTGCGGAGCAAAAAATTCATCCACATAGGAAGGATGAAGATCAGCACGATAAAGCTGTGCTGGTTCACATTAAGACCGCACAAAATCATTGCCAGAGGATAGGCAAGGAGAAGGCAGATCAGGGTGGAGATGAGAGATAAGCCTAATGCAAGATACAATGCCTTTGCGTGCTCCGGCGAGGAGATCGCTATGATGTTTTCTAAGGTAAAGGCGCCGCTTTTATCGGTAAAGCCGTAGTAAAATACCATGCACAAAGGGATGATGATAAATATGGCGGACCAGATAAAATAGGGGGTGCCCAGCAATTTCTTCTTATTCATTGACGCCCACAGCCTCCTCATCTTCAGAAGCGGGTTTATTCATAATCTGAATATTAAAGGGATCCACATCGATTCCCACTTCCGTGCCTACAGGAAACATGCCGGTGGAGTGAACCAGCCATTCATAACCTGCGGCAGTGACTTCCATTTCATAATGAACCCCCTTAAAAATCAAGTGGGTCACAGTTCCTGTCATTTTGCCCTTGGCAGGCGAGGAGAGGATTACATCTTCCGGGCGGATCACCACATCCACAGGCTTGTTGCACCCAAAACCGGTATCCACACAGGGAAACTTGGTTCCTAAAATTTCTACCAGCTTATCCTCGATCATAGTAGAACTTATTATGTTGCTGTCACCGATAAAGTCGGCGACAAAAGCATTTTCCGGTTCATTGTAGATCTTTTCAGGGGTGCCGATCTGCTGGATGTAGCCCTGGTTCATGACTACGATGGTGTCGGACATGGTGAGGGCTTCTTCCTGATCGTGTGTTACATAAATGAAAGTAATCCCAAGTTCATTTTTCAGCCGGATCAATTCATACTGCATATCCTGGCGCAGTTTTAAGTCGAGTGCGCCTAAGGGTTCATCTAAAAGAAGAACCTTAGGTTCATTGACGATGGCACGGGCAATGGCGATACGCTGCTGCTGACCGCCGCTTAATGAATCCGGCATGCGGTTTTCAAAGCCTTCCAGGTTGACCAGTTTTAATGCATATTTAATTTTATCGTTTATGTAAGTCTTGCTCTTATTTTTAATCTTAAGCCCAAACGCAATGTTTTCGGCAATGGTCATATGGGTAAAAAGCGCATATTTTTGAAAAACGGTGTTCAGCTGCCGCTTGTTGGGAGGAAGTTTGGTGATATCCTTACCGTCGAAGATGACACTTCCCGTATCAGGGGTCTCGAATCCGCCTAAGATGCGCAGGGTAGTCGTCTTTCCACATCCGCTGGGACCTAAGAGGGTTAGAAACTCATTTTCCCGGATATATAAATTTAAATCGTCCAGAACCATCTGTCCGTCAAAGGATTTACTGATATTTTTGAGATCGATTAATATTTTATTCATCACAATTCTCCATTCTGATCCGTTAAAAGCTGGGAGGGCTGCTTACCCATATAAGGACGGCGCCCGTTTTATTGTCTGCCTTTAAATAATGGGATCGTTTCGCTGTAAAGTAAAAGGATTCTCCTTTTTTGACTTTTATGGTTCTGGTGCCGAGAATCAAAGAAACACTTCCGGATAGAACATAACCGAATTCTTCTCCCTCATGAGGATTATCAGGGTAGGTGCTTCCTCCGGGAGATAAGGTTAACCGTATCGGTTCCATCATATTCTTCTGCGCATTTGGAATGATCCATTCAATCTTATTTTTAAGTTCTTCATCTATTTTCTCAAAGTAATCTGTTTCCTTAAAAGAAATCTGGGTATCTTCCGAATCGTTAAAAAATTCCTTTAAGTCCGTGCCGAGGCATTGCAGAATATCCATAAGGGTAGTGATGGAGGGGGACGTCAAGTCACGTTCCAGCTGTGAGATAAAGCCTTTTGATAACTCACATCGATCCGCAAGCTCTTCCTGCGTCAAGCCCTTCTGGCAGCGCAGATCCTTAATCTTATTTCCGATATTGATTCCGTTAGTCATAAAAATGCCCCATCTTCCTGAATGCCAATTATAATAAACTGAAAGTTTAGTAAAACTAAACACTGATTTTCATTATACAGATAAGTATAGGAATGTCAATATAAAATATAAATATTTTTCTAAAAGGAAAAGTATCTTTTATTGTGCGGGAAAATAAGCTGTGCTATAATGAAAATGGTTTACAGGTGAACCGCAATTTATCAAAATAGAGTTAAGAGGGAAGCAGCATGGGAAAAGAAAAATATGTGGCTTATGTATCGACCTATACATCAGGGAATAAGAGCAATTTCGGTATAAGGATTTATGATGTGGATATGGAAAACGGAAGATTTTCGGAGAAGAATCAGGTCAAGATAACCAATTCTTCTTATGTGACGATCTCCCACAACCGTAAGTATCTGTATTCCATCACAGATTTTGGCGTGGAGTCTTATAAGATATTGGAGGATGGAAGCCTTGAGGTAATCAATCATGCATCGATCAATGGCATGAGAGGATGCTATTTATCTACGGATTACGAAGATAAATTCCTTTTTGTGGCAGGGTATCATGATGCGAAATTGACGGTTCTGCGCGTGGAAGAGGATGGCGCCATCGGAGAGATTACAGATGAGATTTTCCATAAGGGGCTTGGGAGCATTGCGGAAAGAAATTTCAGACCCCACATCAACTGTGTGAAGATGACCCGGGACAATAAGTTCTTGTGTGCAGCGGATCTGGGCATGGACCATGTGGTGGTGTATGAGCTGAATCATGTAAACGGAAGGCTGCGCCAGGTGGATATTATCAGAAGCGAGCAGGAATCAGCACCTCGTCATTTGAAATTTTCTAAGGATGGCAGATTTTTGTATATTGTCCACGAACTGAAAAATTATATCGATGTGTATACGTATTCCATTGACGAACATGGGATTCCGGTTTTTGACAAGATACAGAATATTCCCACCCTTAATATGTATCATGCCAAAGGATCTGCAGCCAGTGCGCTCACGTTTTCGGAAGATTTTCAGTATCTTTGCAGTTCCAATGCCGGGGATAACAGCGTGATTGTTTACTCCATCGATCAGGAAACAGGATTTTTGCAAAAAATATTCTGCCTGCCGGTCAGCGGCGATTACCCCAAGGATGCAGCACTATTTCCGGATAACAGGCATCTGGTTTCTTTAAATCATGAATCTGATTCTATGACATTTTTTAATGTGGACATGAAAAAGGGAACCCTTGTCATGAATGGAAAAGAAATGAAAGTGGACCAGCCCAACTGTATTATCTTTTACCGCTTGAAATAAACCATAAAGGTCATAATGTAAGAAAGGCTTTTGATGATACGAAAACATCGAAAGCCTTTTGTTGTGTGGTATGTGTTGCCTTAGCGGTAAAAATTGGTAAGATAGTCAAGGCGTGCCGTCATGTTCAGCATACATGCATCAAGAATGGTAAGCGCTGCCATGGCTTCCACCACCGCCACAGCTCTTGGAACAATCACGGGGTCGTGGCGTCCCTTGATGGCAATTTCTATATTTTCTTTATTTTGGTTTACCGTCTCCTGAACCGAAAAGATAGAAGGAGTTGGCTTAATATGTGCTCTTAAAAGGATCTGGGCTCCGTCGCTGATGCCGCCTAAAATGCCGCCGGAATGATTGGTCTTTTTGGTTATGATGCCGTCTGTGCATCTGAATGCGTCGTTGTTAAGAGAGCCTACAGACTGTGATACCAAAACGCCGTCTCCGATTTCAACTGCCTTCACTGCGCCGATGGACATGATTGCTTTGGCAAGGTTGGCGTCCAGCTTTTCAAATACAGGATCGCCTATGCCGGCGGGAAGTCCGTCTGCGATACACGCAACGATTCCGCCGCTGGAATCTTTTTTCTCCATACACTCTTTCAGGTAAGCCATTGCAGCCTCGGCTGCTTTTTCATCGGGCATACAGGTGGGCGTGCGGTAAATGGCGTCTTTGTCAAAGCGGGTCATATCTATGGAAACGGGACCGATGGACTCGGTATAAGCGGTCACGGTGATTCCCATTTCTTTCAATATTTTAACGGCGATGGCTCCGGCAGCGACTCTGCCGATGGTTTCCCGTCCCGAGGAGCGTCCGCCGCCGGTGTAATCACGGAATCCATATTTAGCGTCAAAGGTATAATCCGCATGACCCGGTCTGTAATAGGAAGCAATCTCACTGTAGTCAGAAGATTTCTGGGAAGTGTTGGGAATTAGCAGCGAAATAGGAGTGCCGGTGGTGCGTCCCTTGAATACGCCGGAAAGTATTTCCACCTGATCCGATTCCTTACGGGGAGTGGAAATGGAGGTCTGTCCGGGTTTTCTGCGGTCAAGATAAGGCTGAATATCCGCTTCACACAGATGAAGCCCAGCAGGACAGCCGTCTATTACAACACCCAATGCCTTTCCGTGGGATTCCCCCCAGGTGCTTATTTTAAATATCGTTCCAAATGATGATCCTGCCATAAATTAGAAGCTCCTTTCGACTGTAGGTAGTGGATTTACATCCGATTATAGCGGAATTATATTTATTTTACAATTATTTTTGTATCACCTATTGTAGAATCGGAAAGATTTGTGTAAAATATTATGTAAATCGCCTTAGCGGTTGCTTTGGCGATAAAAATTTTTTGGCAGGGACAGATGAAAAGAAGTTTAAACGAGAGAGCAAAAGCGTATTTTATCAGCATGGGGAGGCGCAGCAGGATCTTAAGAGGTCCGGCAATCGTAGGGCTGGCAGTCACCATGCTTTTACACCAGATATTTGATTACTTTAAAAGGGGAACCAAACGGTTTGCCTGTACGATTTTTATATTATGCTGTTTTATGGTGGGCAACAGTTTTTCTTACCCGGTTTTTCAGGAGGAAAATGGATTTGTATCTGAAAAGGAAAACGAAGCGGAAGTGACAGCGGCAGTTACTTCTGATATTACGCTGGCTGATGCCCGGCAGATTCAGATCGATGAACTGGAAATACTGGATGACGATGACGTGATCGACGGATATGATGATGCGGAATTGCACGGCATGGAAGGGGCGGACAAGTACCTTCTGGATGAGATTATCGATGAAAATGAGCCTCATGGGCAGGCAGAGGAAGCTGGACCTAAAACCGATGCAGAGAGCGGGGAAGCAGCAGGGAATCCGGCAGATGCAGAAGAAGTGCCGGAAAGCAGACAGGAAGAGGAAATTTCTTTCGATGAAGATGACTGGAAGCTGGTGCTGATCAACAAGCAGCATCCCATTCCTGAGGATTATACCTTTACTCTTGGACCGATCAAGACCATCAAGGGAACCATGAAATGTGATGAAAGAATCATAGAGGAGCTGCTTGCCATGATGCAAGCGGCAAGCGAGGACGGCGTCAATCTTGCGATCTGTTCTCCTTATAGGGATCTGGCATGGCAGGAAGTTTTGTTTAACCGTAAGATTAAAGCGTATATGAACAAGGGAATGTCTTACATGGAAGCTTACAAAATATCCTCTCAGGCAGTAACCGTTCCGGGAGCGAGCGAACATCAGATCGGATTAGCCATAGATATCGTATCAGACACTTATGTGAAGCTGGATGAAGGTTTTGCAGATACGGATGCCGGGAAATGGCTTGCGGAGCACTGTGCCGAATATGGGTTCGTTCTTCGTTATCCCAAAGGAAAGGAATACATCACCAGCATAGAATTTGAGCCCTGGCACTTCCGCTATGTGGGGAAGGAAGCTGCTGCGATTATTATGGAAGAGGAACTTTGTCTGGAAGAATTTTGGGATAAATATTTATAAATTTCTGGAGGAAATTATGTATCGGTTGTTAAAGCAGGAAGGAAGGGCTAAACGCGGGGAACTCACAACCGTTCATGGCGTGATACAGACACCGGTTTTCATGAATGTTGGGACTGTGGCAGCAATCAAGGGAGCGGTCTCAACGGAGGATTTAGAAAAGATTCACACCCAGGTGGAACTTTCCAATACGTATCATTTACACGTAAGACCAGGGGATCAGATTATCAAACAGCTGGGAGGACTTCATAAATTTATGGCTTGGAACAAGCCGATCCTGACGGATTCCGGCGGATTTCAGGTCTTCTCCCTTGCAGGGCTGCGGAAGATCAAAGAAGAGGGTGTTTACTTTAACTCCCACATTGATGGGCGCAAGATCTTCATGGGACCGGAAGAAAGTATGCAGATTCAGTCCAATCTGGCATCCACGATAGCCATGGCGTTTGATGAATGTGCCCCTAGCAAGGCGGACCGGGCTTATGTACAGGCATCGGTGGAACGGACCACCAGATGGCTTACGCGGTGCAAAAAGGAAATGCAGCGGCTGAATGGCTTAGAGGACACAATCAATCAAAACCAGCTTTTATTTGCAATCAATCAGGGAGCGGTTTATGCGGATATCAGAATAGAGCATGCCAAACAGATTGCGGAAATGGAGCTTGACGGATATGCCATTGGCGGTCTCGCCGTGGGGGAAAGTCATGAGGAGATGTACTATATTATAGAAGAAACGGTTCCGCATCTTCCGGTGGATAAACCAACCTACCTGATGGGGGTGGGAACGCCGGCGAATATATTGGAGGGTGTGGAGAGAGGCATCGATTTCTTCGACTGTGTTTACCCCAGCAGAAACGGGCGTCATGGTCATTTATATACCAATCACGGTAAGATCAACCTCTTTAATGCGAAATATGAATTGGACGATAGACCGATTGAAGAAGGGTGCGCATGTCCTGCATGCCGCCGGTATTCAAGGGCTTATATCCGCCATTTGCTGAAAGCAAAGGAAATGCTTGGAATGCGTCTTTGCGTGCTCCACAATCTGTATTTTTATAATACAATGATGGAAGAGATACGGGATGCACTGGATCAGGGGGAATTTTCAGCGTACAAAAAACAAAAACTTGCAGGTATGACTTGTTTTTAACCGCTCAATTGTGTATTATATTTGTTAGGCTTATTTACAAAGTTGAAAACAGGAGGAAATTTGAATGGGTATTTTATTGACAGGCAGCGCTGAACAGGCAGCAACAGGCGGTCTTGGCATTGGGATGATCTTGTGGCTGGTGCTCATTTTTGGTTTCATGTATTTTTTCATGATTCGTCCGCAAAAAAAGGAACAAAAGAAAATGGCAGCCATGTTATCCGCACTTGAAGTTGGCGACTGTGTCTTAACCAGCAGCGGTTTTTACGGAATTGTTATAGATATCACCGATGATACAGTGATCGTTGAATTTGGAAATAACAAGAATTGCCGTATTCCCATGCAGAAATCTGCTATTTCGCAGGTTGAGAAGGCAGATGCAGAATAAACATGAATTTGGAAGTGAGGCGCATGATATGCGCCTTATTTTGTATCAATAAGGAGGAAGGTAAATATGAGATTAAATATTGCATGTATTGAAGGGGACGGTATCGGACCCGAAATCGTGGCAGAAGCCAGAAAAGTGCTGGATAAGGTGGCTTTGGTCTATGGTCACGAAATGATATACACAAACATTTTGATGGGCGGAGCTTCCATTGATGTGCACGGTGTGCCGCTGACAGAGGAGGCAATTGCAGCGGCAAAAGCAGCAGACGCTGTTCTGATGGGATCCATAGGCGGCGATACCATCACATCCCCCTGGTATAAGCTGCCCCCCAATTTGCGACCGGAGGCAGGACTTCTCGGCATCCGCAAGGCGCTGAATCTGTTTGCAAATCTAAGACCTGCCGTCTTGTATGACGAATTGGCAGATGCCTGTCCGCTGAAAAAGGAAATCAGCAGTGCAGGATTTGATATGATGATTATGCGGGAACTGACGGGAGGATTGTACTTCGGGGAACGCCACACCACAGAAGAAAACGGCGTCCGCAAAGCGGTGGATACCCTTACTTATGATGAAAATGAGATCCGCAGGATTGCAATAAAGGGATTTGAAATCGCCATGAAGCGGAAGAAGAAAGTGACCAGCGTGGACAAGGCGAATGTGCTGGATTCCTCCAGATTATGGCGCAAAGTGGTAGAAGAAGTAGCCCAAAACTACCCGGATGTTACGTTAGAACATATGCTGGTGGATAACTGTGCGATGCAGCTTGTCAAGGATCCTGCACAGTTTGATGTGATTCTTACGGAGAATATGTTCGGGGATATCCTTTCAGATGAGGCAAGCATGGTGACAGGCTCCATCGGAATGCTTGCATCCGCTTCCTTAAATGACAGCAAATTCGGTCTTTATGAGCCCAGTCATGGTTCTGCGCCGGATATTGCAGGAAAGGGAATTGCCAATCCTATTGCAACCATTCTCTCGGCAGCTATGATGCTGCGCTTTTCCTTTGACCTTGACAAGGAAGCAGATGCAGTTGAAAATGCCGTAAAGAATATTTTGAAAAAAGGATACCGCACCATCGATATCATGTCTAAAGGATGTACACAGGTGGGATGCAAGGAAATGGGTGATCTGTTAGCCGATGAAATCAATTAGCGAAAAAAAGGATAGAGTAGTTTTTCTTGTCATCATGGCAGTGATGGCTGTCTATTACGGCTACCGGCTGTTTGCCCTTACGCCCTGGTACGATGAGTTATATACCTATTATTGGTTCATCAGCAAAGGACCGGTGTATGCCGCCATTCATTGGCCGCTGCCCAATAATCATGTGGGATATTCGGTTTTGTCTGCATTTCTTGATTATTTCGGCAATGCCTATATCGGACTGCGGGGAATATCGTACCTGTGTGCACTGGCGAATCTGTGGCTTTTATATAAAATCGCAGGGCGCTATACCAAGGGATGGATTCCTCACATTACCGTTCTTTTGTACTTGTCCATGAATCTGGTCAATCAGCTTGCCGTGCAGGGAAGGGGCTATACCCTTGGCATTACCTGCTATCTTACAGCATGGTGGTGCATGATTAAGATCTGCGAAGAACAAAGAACTGCCAAAAGGATTTACCTGATTTACATAGCATCCCTGGTGCTTGGATTATATGCGGTGAGCAGCAATGTGTACTGGGTGGTTCCCTTATGCATGGCAGGAGGTACTTTTCTGCTGATTAAGAGTTTACAGGAGGACAAAAAAGAAAGCGGAAAGAAACTTTTGAAACTGATCCTTGCGTCTGTGACAGCGGCGCTTTTTACGATTTTCCTATATGCAGCTATCTGGCTGGCAATCGGTTCTAATCTTCTTACCAAGGAGGAGAACGGCGCCTACTATGGCATGGAGCATATCAAGGTCATTTTAAGCGCTCCCTTCGCTGCAATGGGCAGGGGAATGGAATATATGCTGGACACCCCTTATATCCAGAGTGAGGAAAGGGCTGGGTTCGCAGGCAGGTTATGGGAGTTTTTGGTGACATTGTCTGGTCAGTATTTGCAATCGCTGGCGGTGATGATTCTATGGGGAATTGGGATCGTGTTCCTGATTTATCAAATCGTGAACCACATCCGAAAGAAGGAAAATGTACGGCTGCTGCTTTACCTGAGTTTATTTATGGGAATCGTGATGGTTCCGGTCTGTCTCTTGATTCAATGTAAACGCCCGTACTACAGGGTCTTTACCTATGGAGGAGTGCTGCTTGCAATCTTAATCGGTGTACTTTTAGAGGCGGTGCTAAGCAAACAGCTTAAAAGAAAAGGAAATGCAGTTTTGCTGCTTGTACTGGCAGCCGCATTCAGTGTGAAATGCCTTGGCTTTTCCGGTTACAATGAGCAATACGGCGGAAACGAGCATGCCATAGCGGAGGCTTTTTCGCATACAGATATGGATAAATGGAGTAAGATTTGTGTGACCGACTGTAATCAGGAATATCTGCTATACTTTCTTTATGGCATTCGATGTGAAAACAGAGAGATTGAAGGGGCAGATGTGGTCCTTTTGGATAAACGGATGACCGACCCGGATTTTAAAGAGATGGTCTGGGAGTTTTATCATTATTATGATACGATTCCATGGGAATATATAGAGAAGGATATGCTCTCTGTGTATGAAAATGATCAGTATATTCTTTACACAAAAAATGAAAACAAAGATAAATAGAAGCAATGCGCCTTACTCTTAGCGTAAAATGCTTCGGAATGGAGGAAAAATGAGAAGTGATAATGTAAAAAGCGGTATACAGCAGGCACCCCACAGAAGTCTTTTTAATGCGCTGGGGTTTACGGAGGAGGAGATGAAAAAGCCCATGGTGGGAATCGTCAGCTCCTACAATGAGATCGTGCCGGGGCATATGAATCTGGATAAAATCGTGGAAGCCGTTAAGATGGGAGTTGCCGAGGCGGGCGGTGTGCCGGTGGTATTTCCGGCGATTGCCGTGTGCGACGGAATTGCAATGGGACATATCGGGATGAAGTACTCTCTGGTTACAAGGGATCTGATTGCGGATTCTACCGAATGTATGGCGCTTGCCCATCAGTTTGACGCGCTTGTCATGGTTCCTAACTGTGACAAGAATGTCCCCGGGCTTTTGATGGCAGCGGCGAGAATCAATGTGCCTACCGTGTTCGTTTCAGGCGGTCCCATGCTTGCGGGGCGTGTGAAAGGACAGAAGAGAAGTCTTTCTTCTATGTTTGAGGCGGTGGGTTCCCATGCAGCAGGCACCATGACGGAGGAAGAGGTAAAAGAATTTGAGGAGAAGGTATGTCCTACCTGCGGCTCCTGTTCCGGAATGTATACGGCAAACTCCATGAACTGTCTGACGGAAGCGCTTGGAATGGGGCTGAAAGGAAACGGTACGATTCCGGCAGTGTATTCAGAGCGGATCAAACTGGCAAAGCATGCCGGAATGGCGGTGATGGAAATGTACCGCAAAGATATAAGACCAAGGGATATCATGACCAAAGACGCCATCTTAAATGCGCTGACGGTGGATATGGCGCTTGGATGTTCTACCAATTCCATGCTGCATCTGCCTGCGATTGCACATGAGGTGGGATTTGATTTTGATATCGCTTTTGCAAATGAGATCAGCGAAAAGACGCCGAATCTGTGCCATCTTGCACCTGCAGGTCCCACTTACATGGAAGACTTAAACGAAGCGGGCGGCGTTTATGCAGTGATGAAAGAGCTGTCGGACGCAGGGCTTTTGCACACGGGATGCATGACTGTGACGGGAATGACGGTAGGAGAGAATATTAAAGATGCCATCAATAAGAATCCGGAAGTGATAAGACCTCTTGACAATCCTTACTCCTCAACAGGCGGTCTTGCTGTGTTAAAAGGGAATCTCGCTCCTGACGGCAGCGTTGTAAAGCGCTCCGCAGTGGTGTCGGAGATGATGGTGCACGAAGGTCCGGCAAGAGTATTTGACTGTGAAGAGGATGCTATTGAAGCAATCAAGGGCGGCAAGATCGTGGCAGGAGACGTGGTAGTGATCCGCTACGAAGGTCCTAAGGGCGGACCGGGCATGCGCGAGATGCTCAATCCCACCTCAGCGATTGCAGGCATGGGGCTTGGCTCAAGCGTTGCCCTTATTACAGACGGACGTTTTTCGGGGGCATCCAGAGGCGCTTCCATCGGGCATGTCTCGCCGGAGGCGGCAGTGGGCGGTCCCATCGGGCTTGTCAAAGAGGGGGATATCATCAGTATCGATATTCCTGCAATGAAACTGGATGTAAAGGTTTCCGAGGAGGAAATGGCGGCAAGGGCAGCGAAATGGCAGCCCAGAGAGCCCAAGGTCACCACAGGCTATCTTGCAAGATACAGGGAAATGGTCACCAGCGGTAACAGAGGAGCAATTCTGGAAATCCCCAGAAAATAATGATAGATTGGGAGGAATGGATAAATGCAGTTAACAGGTGCAGAAATCGTAGTAGAATGCCTGAAAGAACAGGGAGTAGATACCGTATTTGGTTATCCCGGAGGCACGATTTTAAATGTATATGATGCATTATATAAGCACAGTGAAGAAATCAAACATATTTTAACGTCTCATGAACAAGGGGCAGCGCATGCGGCGGACGGTTACGCCCGCGCCACCGGAAGGGTGGGCGTATGCCTGGCGACCAGCGGTCCCGGTGCGACGAATCTGGTTACCGGTATTGCCACCGCGTATATGGATTCTGTTCCGGTGGTAGCAATCACATGTAACGTGAATCTTCCGCTGCTTGGCAAGGACTCCTTTCAGGAGGTCGATATTGCCGGCGTGACCATGCCGATCACCAAGCACAGCTATATTGTGAAAGATGTTGCCAAGCTGGCAGATACCATAAGAAAAGCGTTCAGGATTGCCAAAGAAGGGCGTCCGGGTCCGGTTCTGGTGGATATCACCAAGGATGTGACGGCGGCGGCTTTTGAATATGAGGCAAAGACACCGGAGGTGCTTACGTCTTCGTGCAAGTATACCGAAAAGGATATTGAGAAGGCGGTATCCCTGATCAAAGAGTCCAAAAGACCGTTCCTTTACGTGGGAGGCGGTGCAGTGATTTCGGGGGCGGCGGAGGAAGTAAGGCTTCTTTCAGCGCTTATGGATGCGCCTGTGTGTGATACCCTGATGGCAAAGGGCGTGATGGATGGACATGATGAAAGATACACAGGCATGATCGGCATGCATGGAACGAAGGCATCTAACCTTGGGGTCAGCGAATGCGATCTTCTCGTTGCCTTAGGCGCAAGGTTCTCAGACCGTGTGGTGGGGAACGCGGCAATGTTCGCCTCAAAGGCAAGGGTGCTCCACATCGATATAGATGCGGCGGAAATCAACAAAAATATCAAGACAGAAGCATCTGTTGTGGGAGACCTTAAGGAGATCCTTACGCTGATCAATCAGGAACTGCCGCAGATGGAACATAAAGAATGGAATGCGCATATTAAAGAACTAAAAGAAAAATATCCGTTGAATTATGATGAGAGTGCTTTGTCCTGTCCCTATATCATGGAAGAAATCGATAAAGTCACCGGGGGAAGAGCCGTAATCGTAACGGACGTAGGGCAGCACCAGATGTGGGCGGCGCAGTACTACAAGTACACGCACCCCAGAACCTTTTTATCCTCAGGCGGACTTGGGACTATGGGATACGGACTTGGCGCCTGCATTGGCGCAAAAATGGGCTGCCCAGATAAAATCTGTATCAATATTGCAGGGGACGGATGTTTCCGCATGAATATGAATGAACTGGCAACGGCTTCCAGGTATCAGATTCCCATTATCGAGGTGGTCATCAACAATCATGTGCTCGGAATGGTGAGACAGTGGCAGACGCTGTTTTACGAGAAACGGTATTCTCAGACAGTGCTTGACGACGGAGTGGACTTCTGTATGGTTGCAAAGGGACTTGGCTGTGAAGCAATCCGCGTAACACGTAAGGAGGAAGTTGCAGATGCTCTTGCCCGGGCAATCGAAATGAAAAAACCGGTATTGATCGAATGCGTGATTCCGGAGGACGACAAGGTATTTCCTATGGTTCCCGCAGGGGCTCCCATCAGCGATGTGTTTGATGCGACGGATTTGGATAAGGAAGAATGAGTAAAAATGTTTTAAAAGGAAGCGCTATTGGCGGATTGATCATACTTTTATCATTGATCGTTATGTATTTGGCGTTGGTATTTTATTATGATGGCGGCTTCAGCTACGGTACCTGGATCAATGGGGTTTATTGTGCCGGAAAAAGTGTCAATGAGGTGAATGAAGAACTTTTAAAACAATATGAGTATACCGGACTTACCATCATCGACGGTGATGGTAAGTCTTATGCTATTTTACCGGATGAAATAAATCTTACCGTAACCTTTGAGGAGCCCTTGCGCGTATATCTGGAAAGGCAGAATCTCTATCTGTGGATTGACAATTTAATCGGGGATTCAGGAGACAGGGAGTTTTCTCCCGTGCTTCGATATGATAAAGATAAGTTTGAGCAATTGATAGACGGCTTTCCTTTCTTTCAGGGGAAGGATCCTAAGGAGCGGACGGTCAGAATCGTAAAAACAGACGGCGGATATGCACTGGAGGATGAAAGGACGCATGTGCTCAATGAGGAGAAGACAAGGGAAATGATCCAAACAGCCTTTGAAAGCCTTGAACCGGTTCTTGCACTAGAAGAGGCAGGATGCTATGAGGACCTGCCGCTTGATGAGGAAATGAAAAGAGAAAAGATGCTCTGGGAGAAACTTGCAGATTATCAGGACTGCGGAATCATTTACCAGTTTGGCGATCAAACCGTCCCCATAGACGGATCCGTTGTGTGCGATTTTCTTATGCTGGATGAGGAAGGCGGATTTGTCCTGGACCGGGATGGAAATCTGTGTACCGATGAAGAAAAGGTGTATGCATTTGTCGACCGCCTTGCCGATGAATATGATACGGTTGGAGCAAGCCGCAATTTTAAAGCCACCCGCGGGGAAATTGTGACGGTAAAGGGAGGTACTTATGGAAATAAGATCGACCGGGACGCAGAAAAAGAGTATCTTTTGCAGGCGGTTCAAAATAGGAGACGGGAAGTGCATGAGCCGGTCTATCTTCAGACGGCAGTACGGCAGGGGAAAGATGACATCGGGGATACCTATATAGAAGTAGATATGACGAATCAGATGCTGTACTATTATGAAAACGGGGAGTTGAAGATAGAAACGCCGGTGGTGACGGGAAATACCAGCCTTAGAAGAGGAACGCCGTCAGGTACAAATTTTGTGTACAACAAAGAAAGAGACAGAATCCTTCGCGGGGAGGATTATGCTTCCCCGGTAAAATATTGGATTCCGGTCAAAGGCGCAATCGGCATCCATGATGCATCCTGGCGCAGCAGATACGGCGGCGAAATCTATAAGACGAACGGTTCCCACGGCTGTATAAACACGCCTTTAGACAAGGTGTCGGAGCTTTATGAGATGGTGGAAATCGGGACGCCATGCGTCATGTTTTATTAAAATTGGTTGACGAACACGTAAAATGAGTTTAAAATGTGTTGCAGATGTTTTTTGCTATAAATTGGGGGAAAACCCATAAACAGGAGGAGATAAAAGTGTCCAGAGTGTATAACTTTTCAGCAGGTCCGGCAGTTTTACCTGAGGAAGTATTAAAAGAAGCTGCAGATGAAATGTTAGATTATAAGGGGTCAGGAATGTCCGTTATGGAGATGAGCCATCGTTCCAAAGTGTACGATACCATCATCAAAGAGGCGGAAGCCGATCTGCGCGATCTTATGAACATCCCTGATAATTATAAGGTTCTGTTCTTGCAAGGAGGCGCCAGCCAGCAGTTTGCAATGATCCCCATGAACCTGATGAAAAACCGCAAGGCGGCATACATCGTAACCGGTCAGTGGGCAAAGAAGGCTTATCAGGAAGCAAAGATTTATGGTGAAGCGGTGGAAGTTGCTTCTTCAGCAGATAAGACCTTTTCTTATATTCCGGACTGTTCCGATCTTCCTATTCCTGAAGATGCTGATTATGTATACATATGCGAGAACAATACGATTTACGGAACCAAATTCAAGACCCTGCCAAATACCAAGGGACATGTGCTGGTTTCGGATGTTTCATCCTGTTTCCTTTCTGAACCCGTAGACGTAACTAAGTATGGCGTTATTTATGGCGGTGTACAGAAAAACATAGGACCCGCCGGCGTTGTGATCGTTATCATCAGGGAGGACCTGATTACAGAAGATACCCTTCCCGGAACGCCTACGATGTTGAAATACAAGACCCATGCAGACGCAGATTCCCTGTATAATACCCCTCCTGCATACGGCATCTATATCTGCGGCAAGGTATTTAAATGGCTGAAAAAAATGGGCGGTTTATCTGCCATCAAAGAATATAATGAGAAAAAGGCAAAAATTCTTTATGATTTCTTAGATGAAAGCAGTCTGTTCACAGGTACCGTGAGAAGAGAAGACAGGTCTTTAATGAACGTTCCTTTCGTCACGGGAAGCGAAGAGCTGGATGCCAAATTTGTCAAGGAAGCAAAGGAAGCCGGATTTGAAAACTTGAAAGGGCACAGGTCGGTGGGCGGCATGCGCGCAAGTATTTATAATGCAATGCCCATGGAAGGCGTGGAAAAGCTGGTTGCCTTTATGAAGGAATTTGAGAAAAAGAATAGCTGAGAGTCGTTTAAAGGAGAAAATAAAATGTTTCAATATTACTGTTTAAATCCCATTGCCAAAGTGGGGCTGGATAAGTTTACGGATGAGTTTGAAAAGACAGAGGATGTGAATGCGGCGCAGGGAATTTTGGTCAGAAGCGCAGCCATGCATGATATGGAATTGTCAGAGGAACTTCTGGCAGTGGCAAGAGCCGGCGCCGGCGTCAATAACATTCCGCTGGATAAGTGTGCAGAAAAGGGAATCGTGGTATTTAACACGCCCGGCGCAAATGCAAACGGTGTTAAGGAACTGGTCATTGCCGGCATGCTCCTTGCATCCAGAGATATTGTAGGCGGCATCAACTGGGTAACATCTGCAAAAGATGACGAAAATATTGCCAAGGCGACGGAAAAAGAAAAGAAGCGCTTTGCAGGAACCGAGGTTCAGGACAAAAAGCTGGGTATCATCGGGCTTGGCGCAATCGGCGTCAAGGTTGCAAACGTTGCCAAACATATGGGAATGGAAGTATATGGATATGATCCTTACGTATCCGTGGATGCTGCATGGAATCTGAGCAGAGACGTAAAGCATGTGCTCAATGTGGAAGATATTTATGAAAATTGTGATATCATCACCATCCACGTACCGCTCTTAGATTCCACCAAGGGAATGATCAATAAAGAAGCCATCCAGAAAATGAAAGACGGTGTGATTCTCCTTAACTTTGCAAGAGATCTGCTTGTAAATGAAGAAGACGTCTTAGCAGGTATCAAGGAAGGAAAAGTGCGCAGATATGTATCTGATTTTCCCAACACCACCACGGTAGGACAGGAAGGCTGTATCGTGATTCCTCACTTGGGCGCTTCCACAGAGGAATCAGAAGATAACTGTGCAAAGATGGCAGTCAAGGAAATGATGAACTATCTGAAAAACGGCAATATCATAAACAGCGTGAATTATCCCAACTGTGATATGGGAATCTGTACACAGGCGGGACGTGTGGCAATCTTCCACACGAATAAGGCGAATATGATCACGAAGTTCACGGCATGCTTCGGAGATGAGGGAATCAATATCACTGATATGACGAACAAGTCAAAAGGCGAAGTGGCATATACAATGCTGGATATTGAAAAACCGGCGGACGATGAGATCATCAGCAAGTTAAAAGCGATTAACGGCGTGTTCCGTGTAAGAGTTGTAAAATAATCCTCGCGGCAGTCGCCAAATGGGCATGCAAGCATGTCCGCTTGGCTCGTTGCTCGCGGGAATAAAAAAAGTGTGCGTATCCACGCACACTTTTTAATATTCCTTAAAATCTGTTATTCCTGCATCATGCAGATCTTCCTTGAGCGCTGCATTTTGTTTGGCAGAAACGACGCTGGCAAGGTCCATATAGCGGATAAAGATATCTTCCAGCGCAGCGCCTCTTTCCTCAGCAATTTCCAGCATGACAGGTTTTAGCTTGTCTAACTGGAAAGAGATGCGGGTCTTCTGCGGGTCGATATCTCCAAGAACCTGTTCCGCATAGGCGTCAATGCGGTCAAGCAAGTCTTTATCTTCCTTTGAAAGGGCTTCGTATCCGTCGGAACGATTGGGTTTATTGAACATTTTTTCACATCCTTTATCATAAATTAATCATGTTATGATTGTATCACTTGATGCTTGTGTTGTATAGATATCTTTGTTAAAATAAAAGATATATAGCGGAGGAAATCCGCAGTCTATAATGGAGGAGAGGGAATGAACAATAAACTATATAAACTGATGAATTGGCCGAGAATTGAAGGAATCATTTATTCAGAGGAGGATAGTCCACAGGAAATTTTAGGACCTCATGTGACGGGAAAGAATGTCCTGTTCCAGACCTTCTGGCCGGGGGCTGTCAAAGTCAGCATTTTGGTTAAAGATGACGGAAAAGAATACGAAATGGAACGGGTGGATGAATCCGGTTATTTTGCGTATCTGCTTCCCGGCAAGATTCCCGATCAGTATGAATATGAGATACAGTATGAGGAGGAGATCGTCATCCGCGCCAAAGATCCCTACAGATATAAGATCGGTTTTACAAAGAGTGACGTTGAGAAATTCAATGCAGGAATCCATTATTCCGTTTATGAAAAACTTGGCGCTCATTTCATGGAAACAGACGGCGTCAAGGGCACCTTTTTTGCAGTATGGGCGCCCAATGCAATTCGTGTCAGCGTGGTGGGGGATTTTAACCACTGGGACGGCAGGATTCACCAAATGCAGAAAAATCAGGATGCCGGCGTTTTTGAACTGTTCATACCGGACGTGATGCCGGGTGAATGCTATAAATTTGAATTAAAGGTAAGAGGCGGTCTGACTTACTTAAAAGCAGATCCCTATGCCTTTGGACAGCAGCTCCGTCCGGAAACAGCTTCTGTTATCAGAGATATCTCTTATAAATGGAAAGATGCGAAATGGATGAAGGAGAGGGAAAAGCATCAGCAGAAAAATTCTCCCATCAGTGTGTATGAATTGTATCTTGGCTCCTTTAAGAAGGACAGGGATACCAACGGTTACTTAAACTACAGAGAACTTGCGCCTGAAATCATCAAATATATAAAGGACATGGGGTATACGCACGTAGAATTGATGCCGATTATGGAGCATCCGCTGGATGCATCCTGGGGATATCAGGTGATTGGATATTATGCGCCTACGGCGAGATATGGGACAGCAGAAGATTTGATGTACTTTGTAGATGCCCTTCATCAGGCGGGAATCGGCGTGATCTTAGACTGGGTTCCGGCGCATTTCCCAAGAGATACCTATGGTTTGGCACAGTTTGACGGCACATGCCTGTACGAACATGCAGATCCCAGACAGGGGGCGCATCCTCATTGGGGCACGTTGATTTATAATTACGGAAGACCCCAGGTTTCCAATTATCTGATTGCCAATGCCCTATATTGGGTAGAAAAATACCATGTGGACGGTATACGTATGGATGCAGTGGCATCCATGCTCTATCTGGATTACGGAAAGAATGACGGCGAATGGATTGCCAACATTTATGGCGGGCACGAAAACCTTCAAGCAATCGAAATGCTGAGACACTTAAATTCCATCATGAAAAAGCGGAATCCGGGTGTGCTCATGATTGCGGAGGAATCCACTGCATGGCCGAAGATCACGGGCGCGGTGGAAGAGGACGGACTTGGCTTTGATCTTAAGTGGAATATGGGATTCATGAATGATTTCCTGTCCTATATCGGCAACGATCCTTATTTCAGGGCACATCACCATGATGAACTTACATTCAGCATGATTTATACCTACAGCGAAAACTTTATGCTGGTATATTCCCATGATGAGGTGGTCCACGGAAAGGCGACCATGATTGGAAAGATGCCGGGGGTTCTGGAAGATAAGTTTGCAAATCTCCGCATCACATATACGTACATGATGACTCACCCCGGAAAGAAGCTTTTGTTCATGGGACAGGATCTTGCAGAGTTCCGTGAGTTTGACGAGACCAGAGAAACGGAGTGGGCGCTTTTGCAGCACGATTCCCACAAAGGAATCAACCGGCTGATGAAGGATTTAAATGCCTTGTACAAAGAAAAAACGGCGCTCCATGCATTTGACACCAAACCGGAAGGATTTGAATGGATCAACTGTATCTCTCCCGAAAAATGCATGGTCTCCTTTATGCGAAAGGCCGAAAAGGAAGAGGATGTTCTGATTGTAGTCGTAAACTTTGCAAATGTGGAGCAGGAATTTACCATAGGGGTTCCGCTGGAGGGCAAGTATAAAGAAATCTTGAATACAGATGCCAAATGTTACGGCGGACTGGGAAGAGTAAACGGAAGAGCGAAATACGTGGAGGAAGAAGAGGCTGACGGAAGAGCATTTTCCTTCAAGATGACCAGTGCACCTTTATCTGCAAGTATCTATGCTTACGTGCCTTATACCGAAAAGGAAAAGCTTCAAATTGAAAAGAAAAAGGCAAAATTAGAGGCGCAGGCAAGGGCGGAAGAGGCAGAAAAAGCAGCGCAGGCGGCGAAGGAAGAAGCCGAGAGGGCAAAAGAGGAAGCAAGAGAAGCCGAACGGCAGGCGAAGGAAGCCATGGAAAGGGCAAAAGAGGCTGAAAGAAAAGCGCAGGAAGAACTAAAGAAAGCACAGGAGGAACTAAAGCGGGCGGAAATGCTGCGCAAAGAAGAGGAAGAATTAAGAAAACCTGCTGAAACGAAGAAAAAGAAGTAAGGAGAATGGAGCATGGGAGCACAGGGGCTGGAAAAGGAAGTGAATACGGGAGTGATCGAGAGGTTTCTGCAACAGCTCCCAGAACAGATTTTTCACCTTGGGCTCAGGGTCGTTCTGGCGGCATTGGCATTCTTAATCGGTGTACAGCTGATCGGACTTTTAAGGCGCATCCTCAAAAAAACACTAATCAAGAGCCGTGTGGATGAAGGGGCGGTGCGCTTTATAGATTCCTTTGTAAAGTTCGGGCTGTATTTTGTGCTGATTCTCATGATTGCATCCGGAATGGGTGTGGATGCCGCCAGCATTCTTGCCATCTTAGGTTCGGCGAGCGTGGCAGTAGGGCTTGCCATACAGGGAAGTTTAAGCAACTTTGCTGGCGGCGTGCTGCTTCTGGTTTTAAAGCCCTTTGTGGCAGGCGATTATATCAGGGACGGACTTGGAAACGAGGGTACGGTTGACGCCGTAGACATTTTCTATACCCAGATCATCACACCCGAAAACAAAGTGATTGTTCTGCCTAACGGTACATTGGCAAACGGTACCATCACCAACTATACCAAGTGCAGCGAGCGCAGAATCGACATTCCTGTAGGAATCGCCTACGAGGAGGATATTCATAAAGCAAGAGAAGTCATAGAAGCTGCAATTCTGGCTATGCCTTCCGTTCTAAAGGAGAAAGAAATCAGAGTCTTTGTGGATTCTTTGGGGGAAAGCAGCGTAAACCTGAACGTAAGATGCTGGGCGCTCCAGTCTGACTTCTGGACCACCAAATGGGAGCTGACGGAGCAGATTAAATATGCACTGGATGAAGCGGGGGTCAGGATTCCTTATCCGCAGTTGGATGTTCATACTTATTAACTCAAACTTCCCACACCAGTTGGTGTGCTGAACCTTGAAAAATCAATACTGTAGCCCATAAAAAAGGCACAAACCTGCACTTGATGGTATAATTGAATTGTGAATAACAATCATACAGCAAGGA